>NZ_ATZF01000011.1 GCF_000428065.1 Shimazuella kribbensis DSM 45090 | reverse complement strand
CGGCTCCGTACCAGCCTTTCGCCAACGGTGGTGACCCCGCCCAGCGTCCGGCTCTCGCGGCTCCGCACCAGCCCTTCGCCAACGGTGGTGACCCCACTGGGCGTCCGGCTCACGCGGCTCCGTACCAGCCCTTCGCCAACGGCGGTGACCCCGCCCAGCGTTCGGCTCATCAGAGTGGCTTCGTGAACGGCAGCAATCCCTACGGAGATCGAACCTTCAGCTCGGCGCAGGACGAACAGGGCAGCCCCTGGTTCAGCCGATCCAAGCCCGAGGTGACGCCCACTGACATCCAGAAGGTGACACACACAACCATCATCCCGGTCGGCGCAAACAGCCGCACCCAGTAGATTCCACTGGTGGCGGAGACAGGATGCTTCATCCCTGTCCCCGCCGCCCCGAGCATATAATGAGTGACCCATAGATCAAAGACCAAAGCTTATCCATCGGCTTTGGCCTTTTTTATTCCCAAAAAGAAACAATTGGAAATACTGCTTTCTTCGCATAATACCTGCTTTTTCATCTCATATTAAGCAGTAAACAGTGTTGTCGGAGGAATTAGGATGTATCGAAAATATATGACTTGGCTCTTGTTGTTGGTCTTTGGACTTACAGCCTGCGGTCAAATGAAATCACAGCAATCTCAGCAACAAATCGAATATCCTCAAATGAAACAAATGATGCTCGACATTCTCCATTCCAAAGAAGGAGAAAAAGTGTTTCAAGATGTACTTAGCACTCCAGAAGTAAAACAACAAATGCTGATGGACGACAAGAAAATACAAGAGATGATGCAAAAAGCTTTTGCTGATCCAAAAATGGAAAAGAAATTAGAAGAGATGATGGCTAAGCCAGAGGTGGCGGAGAGTTTTTCCAAAGCGACAGAAAAATCACAGCAAGCACTGATGAAAGCATTGATGAAAGATCCAGAGTACCAGAAATCGATGATGGATATTTTGAAAGATCCAGAATTTGAAAAACAACTGCTACAGTTAACGAAAAGCAGTGAATACCGCAAAGAAGTGATGAAAGTAATCGCCGAATCGCTGCAAATCCCGACAATTAAAGAAAAATTAATGAAACTCTCCAAAGAACAGCAAAAGGACGGAGAGAAGAAAAAAGAAGGCGGTAAAGAAGGCGGTAATCAAGAAGAAGGCAGTGGAGAAGGCGAAGGAGAGAATTCAAGCGAAAGTGCCTTTGCTCCCTCTCGATAAAAAAACAAGCCGAGAAAACTCGGCTCGTTTTTATTCTTTTGAAATTACATTTTCCGCTAATTGGTCATATAACTGCCCAATAGGGTGCTTAGCATCATAAATGGATGGCGAGAAATGTGGATCATTTGGGTCCCCTGCATCAGGAGCCCGAAGTGGAATCTGTGCTAACAAATCTACTTTTAACTCTTCTGCTAACTTTTCTCCTCCTCCACGCCCGAATACATAATCATGCTCTCCGTCACGTGTCTCATACCAGGACATATTTTCTACTACACCCAAAAGCTCGTGTTTGGTGGTATGTAATGCCATCGCACCGGCGCGAGCAGCAACAAATGCTGCTGTAGCATGAGGCGTTGTCACGATGATTTCTTTGCTCTGTGGGATGATTTGGTGTACATCTAATGCAACGTCGCCAGTACCTGGTGGCAAATCTAGCAACAAATAGTCGAGTTCACCCCAGTGGACTTCATGAAAAAAGTTACGCAGCATTTTACCGAGAATCGGACCGCGCCACACAACAGGTGCATTGTCATCAACAAAGAAACCCATTGACATGACTTTTACCCCAAAACGTTCTACTGGTAAGATGGTTTCATCGATCACAACAGGTCTTTGTTCAATCCCCATCATATCAGGAACACTAAACCCATAAATATCTGCGTCGATGATCCCTACTTTTTTTCCAAGCCTAGCCAAAGAAACCGCAAGATTGACCGTCACCGTAGACTTTCCAACACCGCCTTTGCCACTAGCAACCGCAATAAACTTGGTTTTGGAATCCGTAGATAGCAAGCCAGAAGTACCGGTTTGCTGCTGCGGATTACGCAGCTTTTGTGATAGGGCACTGCGCTCTTCATCTGTCATCGATCCAAAAGTAACATGGACTTTTTCTGCCCCAAGTTCCTTGATCGCATCTTCCACATCTTCCCCAATTTTCACCTTTAAGGGACATCCTTGTATGGTAAGGATCACATCAAGGGAAACCGTAGTTCCATCGATCTGGATATTGCGAATCATATTTAATTCAACGAGGCTTCGATCTATTTCTGGATCTTTTACCTCTCGTAATGCCTCTAACACCTGCTCCGCCGTTATCATGGAAGTGGACACCTCGTTTAACTCCACCCAATTGGTTTATGGGATGTATATATTAATCGTTTTTCATTATAACATTGCTAGCGAAAAAACCCCTAGTATCAGTTACGGGAGATGAAAACATTCTCTAGAAAGGAAATCACCCCATAATAAATTTATTTTTTCAGAAAACACCTTTACAAACATACATTCTGTGTTTAGAATGCTATTCGTTGCTCTTTGAAAAATGGATAGTATATAGGGTTGTGCAAGCTAATCGTCTTGCATGTAAAATGCTATACGTACCTAAAAAGCTAGACTGAAATGCGAAAACCAAGCAGTAAGTCTCGTCTTTATTGTAGCAACAAAAACTCTGGTAAACCGTGGGGCTCACGGGGTTAGCTTGGTAATGAAGTAGTCGTTTGACTACAGTCCCAAGAATTCCCTTCCTTAAGGGTTGGGAGAGGTCAAATCGGAGTGATAGGCTAAAATGCCATAGTAGATAGAAGCAGCAATTTTTCGCTGGTATTTTTCATCCCGCAATAACTGTGCCTCTACTGGATTGCTCAAAAATCCTACTTCCACTAAAGCCGTAGGAACTGGAGAATATTTCAAAAGATATACATCGTTTTTTGCCTTTGCCACACGATTGGTATTTTCGAGATTATGAACCATTTCCGTTTGGATATATGTGGCTAATTTTTTATTGGCTTCTCGCGTTGGATTGTAAAATGTTTGTGCTCCACGAGATTTGCCTGGAAATGCATTTCCATGAATACTAACAAAAAGATCTGCATTCTCATCGGTGACCAGCTTCAAACGCTGGGTAAGATCTCTTGCTTTCCATCTGCTCTTCCCATTACCCGGGCCAGCTAAATCCATATCTGACTCACGTGTCAATACGACATACGCCCCACTCTGTTGTAAAAAATCACGCAAATAAGCAGCTACTTTTAACGTGATCTCTTTCTCTGCCAAGCCATCACGGCTAACTGCCCCGCCATCGATTCCTCCGTGACCAGCATCGATCACAATTACTTTACTTGCCAGAGGCATCGTCCATGTATTCCAAGACTGCTGCATATCTAAGTGAAACCACATAGGTATAGTCAAAAATCCAAAGAGGAACGATATCGCTAACCACAAAAATTTTTGCTCTCGCATCGATTCATGAAGTTTATCCCACATAACCCTCACCGCCCAGATTCTCACTATTATTCCTAATGTGTATGCATGCAAAGACAGGCATATCACCTATCTATGATCATCTCTTTTGACATCGCCTGCACTCCATTTCTACACCTTGACAAAACCAATGGATGACAAGTCCTTCTCCTAAAAGATAAATCTCTGTCAGTGATCGTTCATCTAACCAATGTTCCACTGCAAACTGGGCTAAACACGATTTGACTAAATCATATCCATCTTCCGTGAAATTTTTGGAATAGATGCGTTCCCAAGGATCATCTGAACTTTGGTGCATACGAATAGCACGCGCTGCTTTTGCAGATCGCATTCCCCATACATAGGCGTCGTATACCAACCGATAAACAGCTTCTAACACGATATTTTGTTTCACACGTGACCAATAACGAACGAGCGGAAAGACTTGTTTCTTTTTAATCTCATCCATCTCATCCCATGGAAAGTAGTTGAGTGCCCGATCACGTAGTCCTTCTTCATACGCTGCTCGTAATGTTTCAAACGGAATAAGTCTCCCCATGTAACGGCTCCTTGTCTCTTGTTACTTCCATTGTCGACAAGAGGCAAGGGGAAATATACTTCTTTTATAACAACAACACCCCTCTACCTATAGCCGTAGAGGGGTGTGATGGCTGGCTACTCTTCCTTCCAACCATAGATGACAGTTTGTATTTCAGGTGGAAAGTCCCATACTTTCTCCACAAAGGCTTCATAAGCTTGTTCGGCTTCGGAAAACTCCCCTGTTTGCAGGCCATCCATCTGCGCCTCGAGCAGCTTCTTTTGTAGTCCCGTCTGATGTTGAATGGCCAAATTCAAACGAGTACTTCGTCCACAAACTTCTTGGTAGCGACGAAAGATTCTCCTGTACTCCTTTTGAAGATCGGATATTTCATCAGGAGTTGGTACAGCTACGAGTTTTACAACAGGCATGCGTAGTTGCTCGCTTTCAAAAACTAGCAAAGACTTGATTTCAATCCTATTTTCCCAATTATCACACTTTTATTGTGCGCCCTCCCCCTACTTTTTCAAGTAGAGGGGGTTTTTTCTATGCAAGCTTCCAGAAGCGCTGAATCTGGCCCTCTGGGACAGATCGAGTAATCGCTTGGAGCACGGCATAGTAGTGGGAGCTAGTTTCCATCATGGCTTTTTGCGCCTGCTTGAGTTCATCATCCGCAAGCCCGTTGATCCTTCTCTGCTGACGACAGAGTTCTTCTGTCATTTCCTTATAGATGGCACCATACTGTTCGGCAATCTGCTTGACCTTCTTGCCATCCTTGAACCTCTTGATCAGCTTTCTCATTTGTCTCTTTCTCGAAGTAGGATGAAACATCAGCCATGATGACAAAACTATTATAATTTGAATAATATTCTATCTCAAGAGAATATATCATAATTTCGGCCAGTGATCGTTACACTGCTCCCTACCTTCTGCACCTTGGCATCTAGTAGCTCGATGACCACATTTTTCCGATCTGGTGTTACTAAGTGTACTTTGTGTAACGTACGCAATGATGGTTTTAGTAGATTTGTTGTCACCTCACAACGCAGGGAAAAATACTCATATCCCTTCTCTTCTTCTTGCTCTACGACCTCAAAATAGGGCTGTTCCCCAAGATACTGAACAAACGCTTGCACTTCTGCTGTTTGCCCTGTGACTTGCAATTGAATCAATAGAATGACCTCCTAAAAAAACAAAATATTTGCAAACACATCATCGCATAGTATAATAAATTTTACCAATAATGAAATTAATTTGGATAATCAATAACTCCCTATGAATTTCGTTAAAATTCGGGGATAAAGACCAAATTTCAATGAAACTTCTTTGTAAACAGCATACGTTTCATTGAAATCACCTGTTTGCAACACAAACTGTATGAAAAATTTTTTTGAGGTGATGAAATGAAAGCTCATCTCTATGTTTCAACGGAACTAGCAACGGAGTTACGAGAAGCGAGAAAGAAAAAGGGCTATCGCCAAGAAGATCTTGCATTAGAAGGATTTCTATCCACAGGTACCATCAGCAGAATCGAGCGAGGCAGTGTGTCTGTCAGTAGAGAAAAAGTTGTCTTTTTAAGTGAGCAGCTAGGAGTGGAAATACAAAAATACCAAGCAATAGAGGAGGGAGAAGATCCAGTTGATCTATCCCTAAAACTTTTGTCCATCGAAAATCATCTGAATATGGTCTCCCCTGATGAAGCATGGGACGAGCTTCGAAAAATTCATCCAGAAACGGAATATCATCGGGTTTGGGCACTGTATTTGAAGGGGAGATATTGGGAAAGGAAGGGAAAAGCGGAGAAAGCAAAGGTTATTTATTTACAAGTAGTTGAAAATGATGATCCTGAACTTCGAAAATATAACTTCATTGCTGCAAGTTATCATGCTTTAGGTAGAATTTGCTTCTACGAAGATGAAATGGAAAAGTCTCTAATGTATACAGATAAAGGATTAGCTAAATTTTATCAAGATGGCGACAGGGAGCATATTTATCCCTTTTTATCTATCAGTAAAGTGCTTTATTTGGAATGCCTCAATCGCAACGAAGAAGCATTGTTAGAGCTAGAGGATTTATGGGCAATGCGGGACAACATTACCAGTAGAGAAGTTATTCTTAACATGTATGAAATGAAAACAAAAATCTTAACAAAATTGCATAGGTTTGAGGAAGCAATAAAGTTAGCCACAGAAGGTCTTACAATGGCTAGAATAAATCGTAGATATTCTCATGCCAGTTATCTATGGATAGCCTTAGGTAATTGCTACAATCAGCAGGGGCATTTGCAAAACGCAGAAACTTGTTTTCATTCTGCTGTCAATATGATTGATAAGATACAAGATAAATTTCTCATTATTGAAACTTATACTGAAATGGGAAAGCTATATCAAAAGACAAACCATCCACAGAAAGCATTGAACATGTTTTCATTAGCTGTTCGTACATCCAGAAAAAGCTCTAATCAACTTAGATTAGCACACTCACTAGAATATTTAGGAGACTACTATATTCAACACGAAAAAATAGAAAAAGCAAGAGCTGTTTATGAAGAATCATTAGATATCTATCAAAAACAAGAAAAATTCCGCCATATTAAACGCTTACTAATAAAAGTTGCAGGATGTTATCGTCAATTTGATCAAAAAAAATACTATCATTTATTAGATCAACACTACCAAATATATCTTCATGGAGAAAGGAGTTAATCAGTATGAACTTTATTATACCTCCAGAAGATTAATTGATGATGATAAAGGCTAGACACCTTAAATCTATTAGATGAATATCATCATATATACAGTGAAGACAGGAGGTAAAAAATGAATCTTCCAGGCCCACCAGATGAATTATAATTCTTTTTAATTCATAACTAAAAAAAACCGAATTGACTAAATATTTCATTTCAATTATAGTAGGATAAATTCCTATTCTGATAACAAGTAGTGCTCGTATGCATACTTGTTTATCAATCATGTATACCTATTTATGATGGGAGAATGTTCATGGACAACAGCAAAGAAAGAAACCTCGTACAACAATATGTGGACGCTTACAATGCTTTTGATATCGATGGTATGGTAGCCCTATTGCATCACGATGTGGAGTTTCGAAATATTTCAAATGGAGAAGTGGAAGTAGAAACAAAAGGCAAAGAGGATTTTCGTCAGTTGGCAGAGGAATCAAAGAACATCTTTTCTGAGCGTTGTCAAACCATCAAACATTTTAATTTCATAGAGGATAGAGTAGAAATCGAGATTGATTATGAAGCAATTTTAGCAGTCTATCTACCTATTGGGCTAAATGCTGGAGAAAAACTGCAACTTCAAGGAAAGTCTGTCTTTCAAATCAAAGGGGATAAATTTGTACTCATAGAAGACTACAGCTAATGAAAACACTACGAAATAAAATGTTATTATCATATATAACAACTACATTGGATTGATTTTGAGGAGGAATTTTTTTTGCTAATAAAGTCCACCTACGAGATAAAAGCACCCATCGAATTTGTATATGATAAAATGACAAACGAAGAAATCATGAAACAAGTTATTCCCGATCTTACTTCCCTCTCTTTAAAAGAAATAAAATCCGGTTCCTCTTATACACTATATACTCGTAATAGAAATATAACAGTGGATATTGTAGAAGTACAACCCCCTCGGTATACTCATGTTCGTTTCCCACAAGGCGGTTGGATCATAAATGCTATTGATCGATTAGAATCAACAAAACAAGGGACTCACATTAAAACAGAGATTAGCATGGAGACAAAAAACCTCCTAGCTCCTCTCTTTACACCTGTCTATTATGTAGTTATGTATGCCTATGGCAAATCCTTAGCTCAACGCTATACAAAGGCGATTGAACAAGCATATGAGAACAGGGAATAGCACTCTTAGATTTTGGGGTACCCGAAAAAATACATGATTTCCCCTGTGACATCTTCCTTAACACTATCAAAGGAAAAATTACATATAATTACATTTAGAAAACCAGCTTATCTTTCAAAGCTGGTTTATTTTTTGAGCATTTGGGTGTAGGGAGTTCGTTTTCCTATCTACTTATATGCATTATCGGATATGACAATTTTAAATAAAAAAATGCTTGATCTAGAGTTAACTCAAGGTACTACACTAAAATACATCACAGAAAAGAGGTGCAGATATGTTACATGTAGAAAATAAAGTAGTTATTTTAACAGGTGCTTCTAGTGGCATTGGTGAGGCTACTGCTAGACTTTTGTCTCAAAATGGTGCAAAAATGGTTCTGGCAGCTAGAAGAGAAGAAAGATTGCGTTCTCTTCAAAGAGAATTACAACAAGAAGGGGGAGTAGTAGAATACAAAGTTACCAATGTTTCATCTCAAAACGAAGTAGAAGATTTAATCCTATATACAATTAATAAATTTGGTCACATAGATGTTTTGATTAATAACGCAGGAATCATGCCACTGTCATATTTACATGAAAGAAAAGTCTCTGAGTGGGATCAAATGATAGATGTAAATATGAAAGGAGTTCTATATGGAATTGATGCAGTACTTCCCCATATGCGACAACAGAAAAAAGGGCATATTATAAATGTTTCCTCTGTTACAGGCCATATTGTCAATAAGACATGGGCAGTTTATTCTGGGACAAAGTTTGCAGTAAGAGCGATCACAGAGGCACTCAGACAAGAAGAGGCGAAAAATAACATTCGTACTACCATCATATGCCCTGGAGGTGTGAAGACGGAATTAACCAATACTATTTCAACAGAATCGATCAAGAAAGAAATAGATGATAATATGGATATAGCGCTATCTCCTAACGCAATAGCAAATGGAATACTTTATGCTCTGTCTCAACCAGAAGAAGTAGCAGTAAATGAATTGATTATCAGACCAACAAGACAGGAGTTATGAAGTCATGGGATATACAATTGGAGAGATTGCCGAGACTACTGGATTATCCATCCATACGTTACGTTACTATGAAAAGGAAGGTATTATGCCTTCTGTTAAACGTAATAACAGTGGGATTCGAATCTATGAGAAAACAGACTTGGAGGTTCTCCAATTTATACGTTGCCTCAAAGAAACAGGTATGCCTGTAATAGACATAAAGAAGTTTGTAAATCTCCTTGTACAAGGGGATCATACAATAGAGAATCGGATAGACTTATTGCAAAAGCAAAAGGAAAACGTTCAATCCCAAGTAAATCAATTGATGTCATATATTCAGATGTTAGATGGGAAAGTACAGCTTTATAAAACAATATTAGCAAACAAAAACGAGTAACATGAATAAATTGGTCTTTTCTCACTCTACGTTCCCTTTTTGAAACATATATCATGAATTAAACCTCCCCATCACTAGGATGAAAGGAGGTTTCTCTATTTTCCACCGTGTGGAAGCTTTGTTTCCCATAAAGTTTTCGCATGAGCACCATTTACACCCATCTTATACACGGTTAGACGATCCATCGATTGCAAAGGGGAAATAGAATACTTCTGCCATATTTCTTGAATATCAAGAAGTATTTCTGTATGACTTTTTGTTATATATCTTCCCAGTGTTATATGTGGCAAGTATGCCTCACCCATATATCGATAGCTGTATGTCAGGTGATTGTATTTTTCAAGTGGAGACAGATACATGAGATCATCTGCTTGTTTGGTTTCCTCTGTAACAACCATATCATCTATTAACAAAGTGCATGCCGTTTGATGAAGAGATAGTAACCAAGGCTCTTTCTGACACAACAGAAAAAACCATCCCAATCCTTTATGGATGAAATCGGTAAAAGTAAGCGATATATCTATATCTTCTATTTGTTGCGACAATATTTGAGCTGCTTTTTCATAGTCTAACTCTTCCTGAAAATTCCCTTGGAGAATCGTCACATGCGGTAGATTGGTTTCCATCGAAAAGCTGGGTTCTAGACTATATTTTTGCTTAATTTTTGACTGAACTTCTATTACTTGCTCCAAAAAGAGCGGATTTGGAATGAGAGCAAAACCAATATTCACACAGCCTCTCTCCTTTTCTCATTATGCTATCGAATTTTCACGCAAAAGGAAAGAAAATCATTGCAAATCAAATAACTCCAGTATGGTATTATGATACTGCTTTTCTTCTTGCAGATTTTTGTACTGATCCAAAACAACAATTTGTTTGATCGTATCAGGATTCTTTCCACTTTTATCGTAGTAGAATGAGAACATGAGCAATTTTTTCCCACATTCATATGTGGCATAGACTCCGTCCTCTCCCCTAGTTTCTTTGGCAGGTTCACCCAACGTTTTTATCACTTCATTATAGGTAATATTTTTATAGTTTGTATCATAGGAAACAATGTGAGTGACAATACCTTTGGATAAGAAAAATTCGATGTTTCGTTTGCTATAGGTATAGGCCTCTTCACTTGAGTTATTACTATCAGGCTTTCCCCATTTATTCTGTATATCTTCCCCTTTGGAGCCTACCGCGAAATTTTCGCTATTGATAGTCTTCCCTTGTCTTGCAAGCTGCTCTGTTTTTTCGATGATACGTCTATGATCTTGTTGTGCTTGTACATTCTTGGAATCTAATGACGCATAAGTCGGAGTGGACAGGTTTGTAATTGCTGCACCCACCATCAGAGTAGCGGCAATTACTATTTTTGTGATTCTTTGCACAATAAAACCCCCAATACGAAGTTGAGTTTTCTCATTCATTATACCTTATATCGAAGTATCCATTTTTCCTTTTGTGTCCATTTTAGAAAGTAAAAGACATAAATAAGATAAATTAGATACTTCATATTTAAGTATTAAGTGGTTATGGGATGGATTGAATCAGACCATTCATCACCTGCTTTTACACTTTTCCTTTTTATTTTAGTACGATAAAATAAAAAAACGCTCCATGGGAAATGAGCGTTTTTTCTTAGGTCGTATCATCCTTGTATTTCGCATGATGGAATATCTGATTATTTCGTTAATTATAACAGAAAAGGGTATCAGAAGAACATCTACTTATGTCCCCTATAAGTACAGGATGGGAAATCCATTCTTCTTTGATACGAATTACATATCCATTTGTTAAGAACGGGAATCATATTTTAATAAAAAATCGTTTGCGGTCATGACTGTAAAAACTTCTTTTACTTCTTTCGTATGAAAATGTTTTTTATCATGGGAAACAATGATATCGGATTTGCCAAGCCATGCACCTACAAAAATGATGACATCGTCCGGATCTTTGATATAGGGTAGTTCTTTCACCACTTCGTGATAGGCAGGTTCAGAAGGTGTTGGAGTGGGGATTAGTTCATATTCAAGATAACGAAGCATTTTGCTAACCAATGGAATCGCTTTTGGAAAACGTCTAGACAACACTTCATCGATCTCCTCTAGAACAGCAGTGGAGAGTAACAGGGTATGATGGTTCTGCACTACTTCAAGGAAATAACGCATTCTTTGACTCTTAAATGCCAGCAAAGAAATAAAAATATTGGTGTCGACATAGACACGAAGTTTTTTATTCGCCTCCATGGCGTTGTTCCTTTCTCACTTTACGCCATTCTTCTAGCAAGACGTCCTCTGTAATCCCTGATTTTTCGGCTTCCGTATTTATCTCATCCAAAACAGAAAATAGAGCTTCCATTCGATTGACCTTCTTTAGGATGATCTCTCCTTGTTCATTTTCTAGAAAGTCAAGTATGTCTCCCGGGGCGAGTCGAAGTTTATCTCGGATTGCTTCTGGTACAATGATTTGATTATTGGCACTCAGTTTCGCTCTATCCAAGCATATCTCCTCCCTCTTTTTCTACATTGTATGCTCCTCTTCTTGTCCAATCAAGAGTCATTTTGCACACAAAAAACACCTCTTCACCAACGAAGAGATGTTTTCCCAATGTAGTAAGTATAAAAAGGGCAAAAATCATAAAGAAAACTTGCCAATGGACAAGCTATTAAAGACATAACTAGAGGTTTCTTCGCACTTATGGACCTCAGATTAGGGCACAAGTCTCGCTTCGTCGCTATGCTCCTAGTCTCGCTTTGCACCTCAGATTAGGGCACAAGTCTCGCTATGTCGCTGTGCTCCTAGTCTCGCTTTGCACCTCAGATTAGGGCACAAGTCTCGCTATGTCGCTGTGCTCCTAGTCTCGCTTTGCAGATAAGATAGACTTTATTTGTTCTGATCTACCAAAAAACTATATTTTTAATTGTTCTAGATCCCAGCGATAAAAAACTCGATTATCACCTATACTGGTGATCACTTGGGCTCCCAATGATCTGAGATAAGAAGAAATTTCCTTCCCAGCTTCCGTACTAAATGTTTTTAAGATGTCTTCTTCTTTCAAATAAAGCGCGATCTGGTAATAGATAGGTTTGTCTATAAATTGTTCTTGCAACTCATCTGGAGTATCCGAAAAAGGGGTCAGTTCAATTTTATCTATGTATGGCATTTGGTATAAAAGAGGGAGGAGCTCTTCACGAACTCTGTTTTGAAATGATTCTTTGTCAGCAGGTATAAAGAGAGCTTGAATTTTCATAACGATAATCCATCCTTTGCTAACGATTAGGAAGAAAACGAGTGAATTACGTGATTATTATAGCGTGCAACAATTTCTGACTTACTGATTACTTCTGTTTGTCCCCAAGCAAATGTATAGATGGGTTCACTGTATGAGGAAAGGACTTCTTGGAATTCCTGACCAATTTGGCTCTCGTTCAAGAAAAACAAAAAAGCTTTTTTGGTCTGAAAATACATTTCGATTTGTAGATCAATAGGGGATAATTTATCAGTCGTTATACCAAGGGGAGTTTTCATTTTGGTAAGCTCTAATCTTTCTAAACCATCTACATTTACAGTAAGCGGAATAAAATCTTCATAATAAAATTGCTCAAATTCTTCTTCGTTCTCTGGCTGCTTAAATAGAATCATTAGCTTATACATTGCGACACCTCCTGATAACATCATTTTACTGCTAAACTATAGATTACACTACAATTGTATTCAAAAACATCTATATACTGAGATTTTTTGTTAACGAATTGTATACATTTTGTCGAAAAAGGAATAATTAACCATTTATTAAGACTTTTGGGTTTATACATGCATTTATCCTGCTTATTGAATGTGTTATAAAATCGCGAGCATACACTAGTAGGAAAAATAAGATAGAATGGCGGTGAAAGAAGTGGAAAGAAAAGTAACAAAGATTGGCAATAGTCTTGGTGTTACCCTACCAGCAGAAATATTGAAACATCTGCATGTGAAACAAGGAGATGAAGTTATTTTTTATCTGGAAGAAGGGAAAGTATCCTTCAAAAAAAGACCTGCTGTAAATATAGAAGGCTTTGAAGATATTGATCAAGAATTTTTAGAGGGCATGAAAAAGCTCTTCGATAACTATGATGATACGCTTCGTAATTTAGTAAAAAGGTAAGGGAAACGGGATTAACAAATGACGAGATTTATCACTCCTACACAAGCGATCTTTTTAAATGACGTGATCATCAAGCGATATTCTCCAAACGAAATGATCGGGATAAAAGATGAAAAAATGTTGGATAGTGCTATCATGAGGCCTAGGCAATCAATTAGAGGAGAAGATGCCTACCCCAATCTGGAAATGAAGGGCGCAGCGATGTTTGAAAGCCTAGCACAGAACTATGCTTTGCACAGTGCAAATAAAAGGACAGCTTTTGCCTGTTTACACCAGTTTTTACACATAAATGGATATGATTTAAAAGTTGACCAAAAAAAAGCAGAAGATTTTACGGTACATGTGGTAGTGGAGAAACCAAATTTAAAGGTTATTGCTGCTTGGATTTTGAGATATATGGTACAGAAAGTATAACCCTCAAAAAAGGGTTATTTCTTATGAAGCGGTAATAATACAGTCTTATTTATTCCATGATAATGCTTACAAATAGCATCTGAAATATACAAAAACCTCTAATCCATAAGAGCTAGAGGTTTTTGCTTAACCAAATTCACGTTTGAAATCAGAGGTACACCACACAGCTTTCAAGCATTTTGATACAGTTTCCTTTAACCTTCTAATAAACCTTGTGCTTGCTCTAGTACCTTTTCTCCATTCATTGTTCCATAATACATCGGATTGATAATATCTACTTGGATACCATGTGGTTCTGCCTTCGTTTTAATTTTTGAAGCAAGATAACGAACTTGGGGGCCGATTAGGATAACATTTGTACTATCTAGATGATTTCCTAAATCTGCTTCTGATGTTGCATCAATCGTTGCAGCTACACCTTTGCTTTCAGCAGCCTTCCTCATCTTTTGGACTAACATACTTGTAGACATTCCGGCTGAGCACACTAATATAATTTTCACGAATCATTCCTCCTATTGTTTTATTCTTTCATAAAGTTCAATGAACTCCTGCGCCATTTCTTTAACTGTCATAGCAGTCATTAAATGGTCTTGGGAATGAATAAGAAGTACAGTAGGAGATTGTCCTTGACCGCTTGCTTCTTTTTGCAGTAACTTGGTCTGGGAATGATGAGCTTCCAAAAATTCCTTTTCCGCTTCTGCTATTTTTGCAGCAGCTTCTTCAAACTTGCCTTCCTTGGCCAGATGAATCGCTTCCATAGAAGAAGACCGAGCATTTCCCGCGTGAAGAATAATTTGGAAAGAAATCTCTTCTAAACTTGGTATTGCTGAATCCATATTGTATTTCTCCTATCCAACCTTATTTAGGTTTTTCATTTGCACGAAGTCCGCCGCTTTGATGAATGGAAGATATATCAATGTTGCAATGGTAAAGTTAATGATTTGAAGAACAACTCCCAACCATGATCCTCCTGATACTAAATATCCACTAATAAACGGCGGAGTGGACCAAGGTATCATAGCTACCGTTTTCGGTACAAATCCTAAGCTAATCGCAAAATAAGAAGTAATCGTTAAGACGATTGGAACGAGAATAAACGGTATGAACATTACTGGGTTTAATACGATCGGTAACCCGAATAAAACAGGTTCGTTTATATTGAATAATCCCGCAGGTGAGGAAAGTTTTGCAATGGAACGATAATGCGCTGACTTAACAACAATAAAGATTGCAAGAATAAGAGATAGCGTTGCTCCCGATCCACCAATGTATACATAAGAATCAAAGAAAGGTTTGGTGACAATATAAGGTACATCAAAAGCACTCGTACCAGCAGCAAACAAGCTCTGATTCTTCTCAATCAAAGGCAAATACATTGATTCCATAAAGGGTTCTATAATGTTTGTACCATGCAATCCGAAGAACCAAAGCAAATGGTTTAGGAAAGCAATAATAATAGCTGTTGGCAATGAGTTGGATAGCGACTGCAATGGCTTTTGAATACTTTCAAAGACAATCTGGTGTAAGCTTGTATTTCCCAAAACCGTAAGCAATGCTTGCAACAATCCTACTAGTATTAAAATGATCATTGCTGGTAATAATGCTTTAAACGATTTTACAACACCTTCAGGTACGCCTTCGGGCATATTTATGGTTAATTTCGATTTAATCAAAACCCGGAATAATTCTGTTACAACAAGAGCCATAATAACGGCAACAAACAGGCCTTGTGCTCCAGTCCATTCATATGAAATGCCCCAGTCCTTCGTAACAGGAGTTAGAATAATAAGGGAAGCCACGGAAATCAAAGCTGCAGACAATCCGTCCACTTCATAAGAACTGGCAAGTTTATAACTTATCGATGCTGCTACTAGCAAACCTAAAATGGCAAAGGAGCCATTCCAAATATTCCCCCCTACTGACTTCCACTGCTCTCCAAATAATCCGATCATGAAATTCTGAAAAGCCTCTGAAGGAAAGTTATTAATTAAGACTGCTAAAGAACCAACAATAATAAGGGGCATGATCATAATAAACCCATCGCGAATCGCTACTAAATGCCGCTGAGAACCAATGCGGCCAGCAATCGGCATGAATTTTTCTTCCATTACCTGCATTACTTTACTCATCAAAAAACCTCCTTATTTTATCGAGAATTGTGGTAAGTAATCTTTATGTGCTTCTAAAAGTTCATCCAAGAGAATTTTGGCTTTCTTTTCACTTGGTACAAGCGGATTCATTATCATTGCTTGATAAGCTTTTAAGTACTCTCCAGAAATAGCTGCTTCGATGACAAGCTGCTCAAAAGCTTTCATTTGTTGAATAATGCCTCTAACAGATAAAGGTAATTCCCCAACTGTGATCGGTTTAGGTCCATCCTTTGTAATAAGTGCATTTACTTCAATAACCGAATCATTAGGCAGACCTGTAGTAGCTCCCTGATTGAAAATATTAACGGTTTGAACATCACCTGTATTGTTATAAATGCTATCCATGAGACTGCATGCTGCATCACTGTAATATGCTCCGCCTCTTTTTTCTAGCTCTTTTGGCTTTTCTTGCAGTTCTTTATCCTGATATTTAATGAAAAGCTCCTTTTCAACCTCTTTTACTATTTCTGCTCTTGTCCCATTTTCTGCAAACGCTTTCAAATCTTTTTCCAAAACATCTTCTATTTGAAAATAATATTGATGATATGGATTTGGCAAAAGCTTTAAGGATTGAATAAATTCTTTCGACCATCCAAGCGAAACAATATTAGCAGGTGAATAATCAATCTCTTTATGGATGAGCTTATCCATCACTTCTTCTGTTTGATCTATTCCTTTAATTAAAACTTTTCGCCCAAATACAAAATGATTCATCCCGATAAACTCAATTTCTACATCCTTTGCTTCGCAATTCACCATTTCAGCAACGCTGTTTTTCATGTTAATTGGGATGTTACAAACCCCAATCACTTTTTTATGCGGACTGTATTTCAATAAAGCTTCCGTCACTATGCCCGCTGGATTTGTAAAATTAATCATCCAAGCGTTAGGGCAGACTTCATGAATATCCCGGCAAATATCCATTAAAACAGGAATGGTACGAAAGGCTTTAAAAATGCCCCCTGGTCCATTTGTTTCCTGGCCAATTACTCCATGGGTTAATGGAATTCTTTCGTCCTTTGCTCTAGCATCTAATCCACCGACACGAATTTGAGTGGTAACAAAATCTGCATTTTGAAGTGCTTCTTTTCGATTAAGTGTCCACGATAATTTAATTGGATAGCCTGATTTCCTAATCATACGGGTTGCCAATGCTCCGACAATTTCTAACTTTTCTAATCCCTTTTCTATGTCTACAAGTGTTAGTTCCGTAATGGGGAATGATTCGTATCTATGAATAAATCCTTCAATAATCTCCGGTGTATAGCTAGAACCACCACCTATAACTACGACTTTTAAACTCATAATATCCTCCTTCATCCCTATAAGTTGTATTCCTTAATTAACTAGAAATTTATCATAACAAATAATCATTGTCTATACCGAATTGTAATAACAAATATTTGATATTCCCTACAAATAATTTATTTGTTATTATAATTAACAAATATTATCGTCCATGAAAAATAAAATCCGTATTTACCTTTATATATGGAAATAGCAAATCCAATACTATATAAAGACAAACAAGCACAGAAGAAGGGAAATTTTATGGAACTTGAAAATGAAGGAAAATCTTTACACACAAAAGTCAAAGAAGAAATCCTACGACTAATAAAGGAAAAAAAGTTTAAACCAAACACATTGTTGCCTACAGAGGCTGAATTCTGCAAAAAATTCGGGGTTAGCCGGACAACTATTCGGACAGCTCTACAACAGTTAAGCATGGAAGGTTACATTTACCGCGAGCAAGGGAGGGGAACATTTGTCTCCGATAGTAAAGTAAAACAAACTTTATCCATGACAGAGGTAAAATTCTCAGAGCAATTGATGTCCCAAGGGAAAAAGCCTTTGATTAAAGTTTTAAGTCTTCAAGTGGTTCCTGCTGATGAGTTTCAAGCAGACCAATTTCAGCTAAAGGAAGGCGATCCAATCAATAAACTGGAAAGAATCCGTTATGCGGATGAAGAGCCACTTCAATATGAAATTGCTTATTTACCTTGGTATAAAACCCCAGGTTTAAATAAAGAGGAATGCCAAAAATCGCTGTACCAGTTATTGGAGGCACAATTCGGTCTTAAAATAAAAAAAACGGTGGAACAACTAGAATTATTTTTAGCAGATGATGAAATTGCAGATAAACTGAGTATTCCTGTAAATACACCTTGTTTCTCAATGGAATCCTATGCTTATTTAGAAGATGAAACTCCAATAGAATATTCGAAAGCCGTTTTTCGCGGGGATCGTGCAAATTTTGTTATTGAACGTAATTACTAACCTACATTTTGCATCTAAATGGATTTAAAATTGGAGAGGAGCGTATACTGTGATTCCACTAATTGTTAATGCTGACGATTTTGGCTTTTCCAGAGGGGTTAACCACGGAATCATTGATGCTCACCGTTTTGGTATTGTGAATTCGACAACCATGATGGTTCATACACCAGGAACAGAACATGCGGTAGAGTTAGCGAAGCAATATCCTCAGCTTCGAGTAGGAATACACCTTGTTCTTACTTTTGGAAAACCAGTAAATCAAAATGTCCCCTCACTTGTTGATGAACATGGTTTCTTTAAGGTGGATAAAAATTACGCTAATAACTCAGGTGTGATATTAGAAGATGTAAGGAGAGAGTGGGATAATCAAATTCAAAAGTTCCTTTCTTTTGGGATTTCACCTGCTCATATGGACAGCCATCATCATATCCATGCATGGCCATATCTCACACCAGTAGTAAGGGAGTTGGCACAAAAGTATAACTTACCTGTCAGAAATGCGTTTAGGGAGAAAGTAGAGGATATTCCTTTATTATCCGATGTATTTCTAGATGGTTTCTATGGAGAAAATGTAGCTACGGAGTTTTTCACTGATCTTCATCAAAAGGCAGAAGATAAGGGAACATTAGAAGTGATGTGCCATCCTGCTTATATCGATACGTTTTTAAAAGAAAATTCTTCTTACTGTAATAAGCGGGTTCAAGAACTAGACGTTTTAACGAATGTCACCATACAAAGTCCATTTTCTTTGATTTCATTTAAATAATACTCATTTCATACTGATTAACAGAATTAGTTTGAATAAAGCCGTATTTTTTACGTCTATTATGGACCCAGATGTGACCGAATAAGGTGATTACTCATACTAAGTAACCAAATAAATAATCCACTTTCCCTAAAGGAAAGTGGATTATATTTAATTTAAAATAAGAGGGCTGGCATAAGACTTTGACAAAACCAACTCTATTTAAATAATAACTTTTTTTCTAAGTACTATTATCTTCTGTCTTTAAATCATAAAAACCTTCTATTTTTTTACTTGGGTTTTGTAATACTTCCTTAGCAAGTAGATCCACTTCATCATTATATTTGTTGCCCGAATGCGACTTAACTTTTGAAAATACTATCTTGATTTGCGGACTTACTCGTTGGATAAATTTTACATAATTTTGCGTGAAGGTGTTTTTAGCTTTCCATTCATTCGTAGCCCATTTTTCGATACCAGCATAGTCATAAAATATCTCGATGGATTTGGCATTTTGACTCAAAGCATACTCTATTACTTGAATAGCAGCCTTGATTTCACCTGCCACGTTCCTTTGATCCAAAATTTCTATGTTGTTCTCTGCTGCTGCAAACGTTAATTTTTTATTTCCATCAAAAATGATACTCGCGAAGCTATAATATTTTTGCTTATCATTGTAACTACCATCTATATAAGCCGTTATTTCAGCTTTAAAATCTAATGGTATATCTTCTTTATTCCCCTCGCCAAAGGCAAATAATTCAGCTTCTTCATAACTAGCAAATGATTTGTATGAAGCACTCGGAAATCCAGTTACTTGTCGCTTACATTCTTCCCAAGTATGGAATACACCAATTTCTCTTCCTTTTTTCACAGCATAGAATTTACCCATAGGTCACCTTCTTTTTCCTTTACTCCGAACGAAGTAATATCTATACCATATTACATTATTTTCCGTACGGAAAGAATTTTTTAAATTCTGAGTGACGATCAAGTCCCCTATTTGCACAAAAAAGAACCCCCAACCAAAATAGTTGAGAGCCCTTGAAGTGTTGATATTTAACGCTTGGAAAACTGAGGTGCACGACGAGCAGCTTTCAAGCCGTATTTTTTACGTTCTTTCATTCGTGGGTCACGGGTTAGGAAACCTGCTTTTTTCAAAGCTGGACGAAGTTCAGCGTCTACTTCTAGAAGCGCACGGGAGATACCATGACGGATTGCTCCAGCTTGTCCAGTGTATCCACCGCCCTCAACAGTAACCAATACGTCATACTGGTTAACGGTATCTGTTAGTACTAATGGTTGACGAACGATTGCTTTTAGTGTTTCAAGATTAAAGAAATCATCGATATTACGTTTGTTGATGACGATACGACCATCACCAGCTACCAAACGTACACGTGCTACGGATTCTTTACGGCGTCCGGTACCGCGATATTGTACTTGTGCCACGTAAGTGTCCTCCTATTAACCGCGAAGCTGATATTCAACTGGCTGTTGAGCCTGATGAGGATGTTCAGCACCTGCGTATACTTTTAATTTTTTCAACTGGCTACGACCAAGTGGTCCTTTAGGAAGCATGCCTTTTACAGCTGCCTCTATCATGCGTTCTGGGCGAGTTGCACGAAGGTCTCCAGCTGAGATGGATTTCAATCCACCTGGGAATCCAGAGTGACGGTAGTATTTTTTCTGCTCTAATTTTTTACCTGTTAGGGTAATTTGAGAAGAATTGATAACGATAACGAAATCACCAGTGTCAATATGAGGGGTGTAGGTTGGTTTGTGTTTTCCACGAAGCAAGGTAGCTACTTCGGTAGCTAGGCGACCAAGAGTCTTACCTGCTGCGTCTACCACATACCACTTTTGATCCACGTCTTGTGGCTTAGCCATATAGGTGGTGCGCATTTGATTCACTCCTTAAGTAAGGTTTGTTGTGTTTTCTACTCCCCGAAGCAAAGGGTAGAAAGGTAGTATCTATCGGACAATCGATTTTTGCCGAACATGATTTTCCACGGGGCAAGCGGAAAATACCAAATACGATCATACCTCAATAAAGGGTCTAATGTCAATGGAATAGCCAAAGATACTAATTTTTGATATAACAAAGAAAATTATTTTACGTTCTAGTTCGTATTCATATAATCGCTATATATGTAAACGAGAACGAGCAAAAATATCACCAATACTACAATCAAAGTAGTAATGGTTGGTTTTGGATCTTTCCCTGAAGATTTCGCGTAAATGAGAACGACTGCGATAATAATCGCATAAATAAAGACTAAGATAAGGATACCAGTAATAAAAATAGTTGTCATGCTCATTTTCCATCCCCTCTTTAACAGGGTTGCTGCTCTAGTCCATCAGATATTTTACATATTAGATAAAAAATGAACCAGCCTTTCATTCATGTGAGGTAAAATTTAACTTGCATTGCAGAGAACTAGTACCAAAAGTATGGAAAAGATATGGAGTGATGAGAACGAAATTTCTCCTACTTGCTCAGGTGATGATATAAAGTTTACAAAAATGGATACTCCATTATACTATAAGTATTAATTGTCCGAACCAAACTCTATGGAGTGGAACATGATCCCGACCGCCCTGTCGAAGTTTGTCCTGTCTCTGCACCAGAACCTTATTTACAGGTGGGCACTCGTATTCGTATTGACCACTCTGTTCTGGTCTCTCATTCTGTTCTTCGGCTTCAGTACACTTGCCCTTGTGATTCCCTGCATTCTCCTCCCTCTGTGGTTGATGGAGATTCGATGGGACTTCCACAAGGATCTGAAGTTCTGGTGGGAAGCCTCTGGGTGGATGGAATGGAGCATCATCGCCTTCCTGACTCTTGTGGCCTACATTGCGTGGATCTCCACTTCGATCTGACCAGCGAAGTCCGGTTGATCAGTCCACGGTTCCGGACAGTCCGGTTTCTTATCTACGTAGATAAGAAACCGGACTGAAAAAATAATGAGCTCGCATAGAGGCGTATAATGTAAACCAAACAGATCAACATCTATTTGGTTTTTCGCCGATTAATCAAAAAAATGTTAATAATCCTGCCGATTAGAGAACAAGTAATCTTGCAAAAAAATAAAAGCCATCATAATACTAACTTACTATTTTATATCATTCTTTATGGTTTAGGAGGGAAATAGATATCATGTGCTATGGTTGGATCATCAAACCATTTAGCAAATTCGTTAGCTTTTGCTTGATCCTGTGCACATGCAAACATGAATTGCATAACATGTTCTGGCATTGGAAGAGTCATCGCATTTGTCCATTTCGTTACTGCCTCTACACTTTGTTTTACTCGACTTCAATAAGACTCCCCAATATTAAGATTCCAAGCTAAATGTTTGCTTTCTAATATCGTTTCAGCTAATTGTTCTGCACCATACGAAACTAGGTTGCTGCCCTGCCCAGTAATCGGATCATTAAGAAAAACACTATCCCCACAACCCAACACCAATTTAGCTTTTATCATAAGGTATGGTGTGTAAACAACAGGGATATAAGCAAAGTAAGAGAAGTTTATTCTAATCATCACACTATGGAGATACAATCCCAGATAGAAATCGATGACAAAAGTATTTGTGATTGACAAGAAAAAGGACACCAGAAACTTGGTGTCCTTCACAATTAACAAAACCTTTACGCTACCTTACACTGCTCATAACACTTTCCAAACCTAAATGTCTTACAATATAGATGCTATCCTATCACCCAACACAGAAAGATAGAACATGAGTCAAACGATCGAATATAGTGAGATTGCAATGCTTCTTGTACAAGGTTCAACCCCTCTACGAGACGCTGCAAGCACCCTTAATGCTTATAGGAAAGGTCCTAAGGGTTTGGCACCTCACTTGATCCAATGGCGGGTAGATAGTCGCCCTCTTAACGATGGGGATCAGGAGCTGCTGGATAAGGCGCTTCAGATGATCAACTCCTAAGTCTTTACCTGAGAAGACAAAACAGGGATACTGGACAATCCAGTATCCCTGTACAATTTTATTAAATATAAGCAGGCACTGCTTTTAAATCCTTACCGGTTTCAAAGCAGTGCCTGTTTCCCTTATCGCTGACGAAGTAGCTCTTCCCATGAACTCACGAGCAATTGTGCTCCAGCTTCAAGCAACTCTTGTTTCTTCTCTTCTGTCCAAGCAAACCCGAGAAAAGCAACTCCTGCAGACTTCGCTGCAACTACATCTGACCATGAATCACCAATCATCAGGCTGTCAGATGCAGCAATTCCCGTGTTTGCAATTGCTCTTTGGATACAATCCGGATCTGGCTTGAGCAAGATCCGATCTGAAGTACGTGTATAGACATGCTCCCCAAAAGACGTCACGCTGTTTTTCTCTAGAAACCTGTCTACCGCTTCGATACTCCCGTTGCTGGTAACAGCCAACCCAAAGTGTAGCTGTTCAAGTGTTTCTACAAACTCTTTGGCCAACGGTGTCAGGATTGCGGACTCGGCAGACAATCGTTCTTTGCTTGTAACAAGCCTCTCTACATCCTGCAATACAGGATTTTCCTCTTTGACAAGTTTCACCAATAGTTCATGAGGATGAGTGAGCGGGTAGTCGCCTAGTAGTTGAACGTATCTCTCATCTTCATCCAACCTAGCAGACTTATGACCCTTAGGCTGCATTGCGATTGGTCCATCCAAATCGAACAAGATCAATCTTTTACCCTCAAAACAGCCGAATTTATCATTCAGAGTGTACATATTTTTTGCTTACCTCCAGCAAACACAGGGATGAGACAACTACTAATCTATCAGATCTATTAAGGATTTAATAGTGTTAATATCGAAAACATTATAATTATAAATATCTTTCTACTCTAATTATGATAGAACCATTTACTTAGATTAAACCTCTTTTTATGGTAGATCACATGCCATTGTTAACAACGGCCGCCTGAGGAGTCGAGTTTCACGCATGATAGTCATTCTTCCAGATAACTATCTAACAATACATATGAAATTATCTATGTTTGATCGAAAGAAATTAACTTTGGAAAAAGAATAGCCCTTCTACAATAAGTAAAGAGCTATCTCCTCTATTTATATGAAATTTTAATATACATCAGGGAGTTGGTGGGCGATTCCTGAGAGATCGCCTCCAGACGTTCGGTCAGAACCTTCAGAACGCGAGTCTTCCTGTCCATGATACTTCTCCTCTCTCCCTTCTAGGAAGGGTAGGGAACGATTACTATTTCAAGTATAAATTATAAACTGAATAATAAAAAGTCTTTATCATTTTTTACTAGTAATTTTCGATTTGCCAAGGAGACACACTCTTTATAAATAGCTTTTAAAAACAAAAAAGCCTTCCTCAAAGAAGACTTTTATTTCTTTGCTTGTATCCAACTTTCACAAGGTGTAAACCTTCCGGAGGAAAGGTCGACCCAGCTGCTTGGCGATCACATGCTGCTATTATTTGGGGAATATCCTTTGCTTTGAGCTTGTCTTTACCCACATCGTGTAATGTACCTACGATGATCCGTACCATATTATAAAGAAATCCACTTCCGGTTACTTCGACATAACGGAAAGCCTCTTCTTCCCATACAGTCACATCATAAATGGTCCGTACTTTATCCTCTATCTCTGTCTTAGCAGAGCAAAAAGAGGTGAAATCATGCTTACCTATCAAATGTGCAGCAGCTTGCTTCATTGCACTCAGGTTGATGTTTGGCGCAGGATAATGATAAGCAAATCGCCGCATGTGAAGTCTTGGTACTGCCCCAGTTTCTACTTGATAACGATAAGTTTTCCAATGAGCACTTTTTCTAGCATGAAAATCGGCACCTACTTCTTCACTGTCTGCCACAATAAGATCAGGAGGAAGAGTATGACGGAGTATATAGGGAAATCGCCCTGCTGGAACTGGCTTTGTCGTGACAAAGTGGCATACTTGCCCCAAAGCATGTACACCTGCATCGGTTCGACCTGATCCCTCAATAATAATCTCTTCGCCTAATATTCTACTGAGTGTCTCTTCCATTACCCCTTGTATCGTGCGACGTCCCGGTTGTCGCTGAAAACCGGAGAAATCCGTGCCATCATAAGCGATAATCAATTTAATTTTCCTCATGAACGAAGCCATCCTATACCAATTACTAAAAGAAGAAAGATCACTATCAACATGTAATCTTTTCTTTTATACTCTAACAGACGAAATTTGGTTCGACCAATACCGCCCCGGTAAGCCCGTGCTTCCATCGCCATTGCTAACTCCTCCGCTCTACGAAAAGAAGAAAGAAACAATGGAATAAAAATAGGAATATAGGCTGTTAATCGTTTAAATATATTGCCACTCTCCAGATTTGCTCCTCGTGCTAACTGAGCATTTTTGATTTTTTCGGTTTCTTCCCACAAAGTAGGAATAAAGCGAAGGGCAATCGACATCATCAGAGCCAGTTCGTGGACAGGTACACGAATTTTGCGAAGTGGCCCCATGAGTTGTTCCAGCGCATCCGTGAGATCAAGGGAAGACGTTGTAAAAGTTAACAAGGACGCCATGACTACTAGTATAAGAAAACGAGAAGAAATAAAAGCTGCTTGTCGAACTCCTTCTTCATATACCGTAAAAAATGGGGTAGTTAAAAGAATAGTTCCTCCTTTGGTCATGACCAAATGCAAAATAGAGGTAAATATAATAATAAACAAGACCGGCTTAATAGACCCAAGAAAAAGACGAATTCGTATTTGTGATAGTCCAATACAGAAGAAAACAAAAAGATAGATTACAAGATAGGTAGATATATTATTTACGAAAAAGATGAGAAAGAAGAACAGAAATACAAATAGGAGTTTTGCCCGAGGATCAAACCGATGGAGGATCGAATTACCCGGCATAAACTGTCCGATTACAATCCTACTCATTTTCAGTCTCCTTTCGCCTTTTCTCTAGGTATGCAACAAGTTGATCCAATTCAAATATAGAAGTTGGAATAGGAGAATTAATCCGATGATTAAGGTGATTGATTAATTTTGTTATTGTTGGAAGCTCCAAACCAAATTCTCTTAACCTCTCTTTGTCCGAAAAAAGCTCGATTGGTGTTCCATAAAACGCAGATTCTCCCTTATCCATTACCAATACTTGATCTGCTAGTCGTGCTACTTCATCCATCTGATGGGTAACTAAAATAATGGTTACTTGATTTTTTTCATGCAAAGACTGGATCAATGAGAGCAATTGTTCACTTCCTGCTCGATCAAGCCCTGCTGTTGGTTCGTCTAGGATCAGAATAGAGGGTTCCATCGCTAGTACACCAGCGAGAGCCACTCTCCTCATCTGTCCACCACTTAAACCAAAAGGAGATTTTGAAAGCAGTGTTTCATCAAGCCCCACCATCTTTATTGCCTGCTGCACACGATCTTCTATCCCTTTCAAAGAAACTCCTTGATTACTAGGCCCGTAAGCAATATCTTTAAATACCGTCTCAGCAAATAGTTGTTGTTCTGGATATTGAAAAACAACCCCTACCTTAGACCGGAAGGGGATTTTCTTTGTTTTGGATGTTACATGATAATCACCTATCGTGATACTTCCAGAAGAGGGCCGCAATAAACCCGATAGAAGACCGATAAGTGTTGATTTCCCCGAACCTGTCTTTCCAACGATCGCTTGTATTTTCCCATGTGGAATAGCAAGAGAAACATTACTTAAGGCTTGCTCTTCAAAGGGAGTTCCTTTTTGGTATACATACGAAAGTTCTTTTACATCAATGTCCATAATTCACTCACCAATTGTTCTTCACTCTCTACTTTATCGGATACCTGCCAGCCTTTTTTCCGCAATGCTTGATGAAGTTGTATGCTTAGAGGTACATCCAAACCCCATTGATCAAGTTGTGCAGCATTTGCATAAAGTGATTTCTTTGGGAGATCAAGCATCACGCTTCCTTGATGGAGTACAATAATGCGATCGGCACGAAATGCTTCTGATGCCTGATGTGTAATATGTATAACCGTAATACCAACATCATGCAGCTCACTCATCAACTGTAAAATGGAATTACGACCATCGGGATCTAGCATCGATGTAGATTCATCAAATAAGATTACATCCGGCTGCATGGCTAGTATACCTGCAATTGCCAATCTTTGCTTTTGACCACCTGATAAATGATGAGGTTCTTTTTTTTCAAAACCTGTCAGCCCAACTTGCTGAAGAACTTGCTGAATACGAATTTGCATGTCTTCTCTCGTTACACCTAAGTTTTCCATACCAAAAGCGATATCATCAAGTACAGAAGGCGCAACAATCTGATTATCTGGATTTTGGAAAATCATCCCTACTCGACGTTTCATTTCCCAGCGATCTTGATCACTGTCGATTGCCGTGCCATTGATAAAAAGTTTACCCTCTGAGGGGATAAATAGCCCATTTAAAAGGCACGCTAAAGACGATTTACCAGAACCATTGGAGCCAATAATACTGATATACTCACCCTGTGAAAAGGTAAGACTGACATCCTTAACGGCCCAATTCTCTTTAGCCTGAGTGTTTGGATAGTAGTGAAACCATACGTTTTGTAAAGTGATATCTGTTCCCATACAAATACTCCCAAGTGAAACTTACTGATGTGGCTTGTTCTTTCCTTTTAGACAGATAGAGACTCTGTTTCATTCGTAAATAAGATCTCTATTCACACTATTTATATAAGAAAACTTGCCGATTGGCAAGCGTTCTAAATACAGCTACATTCCTACATAAGATAAAGAAACTGTTTTTATTGAAATAAAAAAGGGTGGACCGGTCCGATCCTGCCCTCCCCTTTAAAAATTCTATTACTTTACAAGTTCAATGAAAACCATTGGAGCACCGTCGCCACGACGTGGTCCTAGTTTTAAAATACGAGTGTATCCACCATTGCGCTCTTGGTAACGTGGTGCGATATCTTCAAACAACTTTTTAACTGCATCAATGTTTTTGTGATGAGTAGTTTCTTCCCCTTCGTTCTCTGTATAGGAACGATTGGTACGAACAAACTCAGATGCTTGACGACGAGCGTGGAGATCGCCGCGTTTTCCAAGTGTGATCAACTTGTCAGCAATCGAACGGAGTTCCTTAGCTTTTGCTTCGGTTGTCTCGATTCTCTCGTTTAGGATCAAGTCAGTCACAAGGTCACGAAGAAGTGCTTTTCTCGCACTGCTGTTACGTCCTAACTTGGAGTATGCCATGATTATTTCCCTCCCCCGCTACTTAGGATTAATCTTCTTCACGTAATCCAAGTCCGAGTTCCACTAGTTTTTCTTGCACTTCTTCTAGGGATTTACGTCCTAAGTTACGTACTTTCATCATATCTTCTTCAGACTTTTGTGTTAGCTCTTGTACGGTGTTGATACCAGCACGTTTCAAGCAGTTATAAGAACGGACAGATAGATCAAGTTCTTCGATGGTCATTTCCATTACTTTTTCTTTCTTATCCTCTTCTTTTTCAACCATAATCTCCGCACCTTGTGCTTCTTCAGTCAAACCAACAAAAAGCATAAGATGTTCATTTAAGATTTTAGCCCCTAAGCTAACTGCTTCGTCTGGGTGCAAACTACCATCAGACCAAACTTCCAAAGTTAGTTTGTCATAGTTGGTAACTTGTCCAACACGCGTATTTTCAACTTGAAAGTTAACTCTGTCGATCGGTGTATAAATAGAATCGATAGGAATAACACCAATTGGCAAGTCCTCAGACTTGTTTCGCTCAGCAGGTACATAACCACGTCCACGATTCGCTGTCATGCGAATATGTAAATGGGAGCCCCCTGCAAGCGTTGCAATATGAAGATTTGGATTCAAAATCTCAACATCGCTATCCGCTCGGATATCTCCAGCAAGAACAGCTCTTCCCCCAGAACCGCCCTCAATATCAATTTCTAATACTTTTTCCTCATCGGAATGAATCTTCAGAGATAGCTTTTTTAGATTTAAGATAATCTCAGTTGTATCCTCTACCACACCCGCAATAGTGGAAAACTCGTGCAAAACCCCATCGATTTGCACAGATGTGACAGCAGCGCCGGGTAAAGAGGAGAGCAAGATACGGCGCAGCGAATTACCCAATGTTGTTCCGTATCCACGTTCTAGGGGTTCCACCACGAATCTTCCGTATCGATGATCGTCGCTCATTTTTGCCGCTTCGATCCTAGGTTTTTCAATTTCTATCATACGGCCCCTCCTTCAGAACGTCGCGTTCCGGGCATTATTCGGTATTTTTAAAAGTATAGAGATGATGACGACTCATGTCCCATCCATTATACACAAACTACCGGTAAAATAAACCAACAGTCACGACTCACTATACACGACGACGCTTTGGTGGGCGACAACCATTGTGTGGGATTGGAGTTACGTCTTTAATCAAGTTCACTTCTAATCCCGCAGCTTGTAGTGATCGAATCGCTGCTTCACGTCCAGCTCCTGGACCTTTTACCATTACTTCAACACTTTTCATACCGCTTTCCATTGCTGTTTTAGCAGCTTGTTCCGCAGCCATTTGAGCAGCAAAAGGAGTGCTTTTACGACTACCTTTAAAGCCCATCGTACCAGCACTAGCCCAAGCGATAGAATTACCACGTGGATCAGCGATAGTGATGATCGTGTTGTTAAAAGTGGAGCGGATGTGTACCACGCCAGATTCAACGTGTTTTTTCACACGACGTTTCACGCGTTGGTTGGATGTTTTACGTTTTACCACTTGTATCCCTCCTTACTTATTATTTCTTCTTGTTCGCTACAGTACGACGTGGACCTTTACGTGTACGAGCATTGGTCTTCGAACTTTGACCACGAACAGGTAAACCTCTTCTATGACGAATACCACGGTAGGATGCGATCTCCATCAAACGTTTGATGTTAAGAGCAATCTCACGACGAAGGTCACCTTCTACTACTACACCTTTATCGATGTAAGTACGTAGTTTGGAAACTTCTTCTTCTGTAAGATCACGTACACGAGTATCTGGATTGATTCCAGTTGCAGCCAAGATTTCATTCGCTTTTGGGCGTCCGATACCGTAGATGTAGGTGAGAGCGATCTCTACCCGTTTTTCACGAGGTAAGTCAATACTTGCTATACGTGCCATCTATCTCTACACCTCCTAACCTTGCTTTTGTTTGTGCCTTGGATTTTCACAAATCACCATTACTTTTCCATTGCGTTTGATGACTTTGCATTTCTCGCAAATGGGTTTTACGGATGGTCGAACCTTCACTTCTCCAAACCTCCTATTTTAGAGGGACAAATAGAAGTTTCTGTTTTGCTGTAACTTCTAATCTCCACTCTAACCTTTAGACTATTTATACCGATAGGTAATACGCCCACGGGATAAGTCGTATGGAGAAAGTTGAACTGTCACTTTGTCTCCTGGCAATATCCGAATGAAGTGCATGCGAATCTTACCAGATACATGAGCGAGAACTTCATGACCGTTCTCTAACTCCACTTTAAACATGGCGTTAGGTAGGGGTTCTTTTACAATACCCTCAACCTCAATCACATCTTCTTTGGCCAATAAGTTACTCTGCCACCAAAAACATAGTAAATAGCTGAGCTTTCGCTTCATCGCCTCATATGAATAAGTCACTAGCTTTCAAATGACTTACAGATCACAACTAAGTTAACCTAATCATGGATCTTAGTCAAGCTCAGCCATTTCCACCTCAATCTCGTTAGGTGTTTTTTCTATGCTCTGTAACAGATTTCCCCCCCTTCAAATTCAGCTTTTTGTACTGATTTAGGGCAAACACCAATTTTGCATCATCTACAGTTCCACTGGATTGTATCGCTTCGCAAACATCTTCGCAAATAAATTTGGTAGGTTGTATATGACGTCTATTCTTACGTTTTGGCTTCCCAAACTTTCTATCTTTGCCATTTGCGAGCCAGACATAAGAATCATCCAAACGAACGACAACAGCATTTTTTCCTGCTTCCCGTCCAGATAAGACCATTATTATCTGCCCTAAATGAATTCGACTTGCTGCCTCTTTTAAGGCCTTCATTCGAAGTCACCTTCTGCTAGGGTTAGAATCTCATAGCCTTGATCTGTGATCAGGGTAGTATGCTCGAAATGGGCGCACCAAGAACCGTCATCGGTTACTACTGTCCATCCGTCATCTAATGTATGAACGAATCGAGATCCCATATTTACCATTGGTTCAATCGCCAGCGTCATTCCACTTTTTATTCTTTGTCCACGTCCAGCAATGCCATAGTTTGGAATAGTAGGTTGTTCGTGCAACTCTCTTCCAATTCCATGTCCTGCATACTCTTGAACGATAGAAAAGCCTGCATCTTCTGCAATTGCTTGAATGCGACTTCCCATATCTCCAAGACGTATACCTGCCTTCAGTACTTTCAGACCTTCGATTAAAGAGGCTTCTGTCACTGCTAGAAGACGGGCAGCCTCAGGTGAAATGGTACCAACTGGATATGTCCAAGCAGAATCGCCATGAAACCCTTCATAATAAACACCAATATCAATTGAAATAATGTCTCCATCTCGGAGTTTACGAGGCCCTGGAATCCCATGCACAAGTTCTTCGTTAACGGAAGTGCATACACTTCCAGAGAAGCCGTTATACCCCTTGAAAGAAGGTGTTGCTCCAAAACTACGAATAAACTTCTCTGCATGCTGGTCTAGTTCCAAAGTCGTAATTCCTGGATGAATATATTTTTTCAATTCACGATGCGTTAAAGCGACTAACCTACCTGCTTGACGCATTTTTGCGATTTCATTCTCTGATTTAATTGTAATCATTAGACGTACTCCGAATGTTAGACAAGATAGCTTCTGTTACTTGTTCTATCGGTTTTTCTCCATCCACTCGCACAAGCTTTTCATTTGCTGTGTAGTAACGAATCAAATGCTCTGTCTGTTCTTGATTAATTTTCAACCGCTTTGCAACGGTCTCTTCTTGATCATCTTCTCGCTGGTAAAGAGAACCACCACAGCGGTCACATACTCCCTCTTGTTTAGGTGGAGCAAACTGAAGGTGGAAGGTTGTTCCACACTCTCGACAAATTCTACGACCTGTCAATCGGCTTAGCAATTCATTCTGAGGTACTTCGATGTAAATGACATGGTCAATTTCTTTCCCGATATCTCGAAGCAAATCATCTAAAGCTTCGGCCTGTGGAACAGTACGTGGAAATCCATCTAGTAGAAAACCACTTTCACAATCATCTTTGCCTAACCGATCTCGGACAATACCAATCGTCACACGGTCAGGGACCAGAGCCCCTTGATCCATGTAAGATTTAGCTTCTATTCCAAGAGGTGTCTCTTCTTTTACAGCGGCACGAAACATGTCCCCAGTGGAAATATGAGGAATATGCAGTTTCTCAACAATGATCGCTGCTTGTGTTCCTTTTCCTGCACCAGGTAATCCCATCAGTATGATATTCACATCTCATCCCTCCGGAAGGACGGCCACACGTATCAAGTTTGACCCAAATAGGTCTTTCGTGTATGTCAGTTTCTTTGTCTTAGCTATTCATGAATCCTTTGTAGTGGCGCTTGATTAGTTGGCTCTCGATCGTCTTCATTACTTCTAGTGCTACCCCAACTACGATCAACAAGGAAGTACCACCGATCTGCACAGATTGTGGAAGACCTGACAGAGAAATGATAAAGACTGGAAGAATGGCAACTGCTGCAAGGAAAAATGCCCCTGGAAGCGTAAGGCGATTTAATACTTTTGTGAGATAAGATTCTGTCGCTTTACCAGGACGAATACCAGGAACAAAACCACCATTTTTCTTCATCTGATCCGATAATTGCATTGGATTGATCTGTACAAAAGTATAGAAATACGTAAATCCAACAATTAGAAGCACATAAAGAATCATACCTAGTGGAGCTTGTGTATAGTCAAAGTTCACCCGAATCCAATCTGCTACTGCATTTCCTGCCCAAAAACTTGCGATAGTTGGTGGGAAAAGCAAAAGTGATAATGCAAAGATTACTGGGATAACACCTGCCGCATTGATTTTAAAAGGCAAGTGAGTCGATTGCCCCCCATACATCTTACGTCCTACCACACGCTTGGTATATTGGACTGGGATTTTACGTACACCTTGTTGGATGTAAATAACAGCCACAATGACTAGCACAACCACAATAAGTAATCCGACAGTTTTTAATACACCAATGGCAATCGGTGCATTCTTGGTAAACAAGCTACTGTATATCTGACTGATATGAGTAGGGATGCTAGCAGCAATACCAGCAAAAATAAGAATAGAGATACCGTTCCCAATCCCTTTTTCTGTGATTTGCTCCCCTACCCACATCAAGAAAGCTGTACCCGCTGTTAATGTTAGAGAGATAAGTGCGTAAGTCCAAAAGTTAGGGTTCTGTATAAATCCATTTCCTAACAAACGATCAAATCCTAAGGACAAAGTAATCGATTGGATCAAAGCCAAAGTGATCGTAAAATAACGTGTCGCTTGTGTAATTTTACGTCTACCTGTCTCCCCTTCTTTTGCCCAACGAGCAAATGCAGGAATTACATCCATCGTGAGTAGTTGAACAATGATCGAAGCAGTAATATAAGGCATAATCCCCATCGCAAAGATAGAGAAATTACTGAAGGCTCCACCAGAAAAAGCATTGATCAGGCCGAATACTCCTTGACTTTTATCAGCAAGTTGCTGTAATACAGCAGGGTTTGTGTTTGGAACAGGGATAAAACTACCTACTCGAAATACTACTAACATGATAAGAGTAAAAAATATTCGACGGCGGAGGTCTTCTACCTTAAAAATGTTACCAAGGGTCGCAAACATGTTAGATTACCTCCGTTGCTCCGCCAGCGGCTCTGATTTTCTCAGCTGCAGTTTCTGAAAACTTATGAGCTTTAACAGAAATCTTTACGTTTAGCTCGCCGTTTCCAAGAATCTTAAGTCCGGACTTCAAATCCTTCACGATACCTTGCTCCACCAATAGCTCAGGAGTAACTTCTGTCCCCTCAGCAAAACGGCTCAACGTGTCTAGATTGACAATCGCATATTCTTTGCGATTTGGGCTGGTAAATCCACGCTTTGGCAAACGACGGTAGATAGGGTTTTGACCACCTTCAAAACCTGGTCGAACACCACCACCAGAGCGAGCGTTTTGACCTTTGTGTCCACGACCAGAGGTTTTACCAGAACCGGAACCAGTTCCACGACCTACACGTCTTGACTCTTTGCGAGAGCCAGGTGCTGGTTTTAGCTCGTTTAATTTCATGCTTTGCACCTCCTCTTGTATTAAGTCAAAGCAATTATTCAGTCACTTCTTTTACATCTACAAGATGAACAACTTGATTTACCATACCTCGAATCGAAGCATCATCAGGCTTGACCACAGTTTGTTCACGTTTGGTAAGGCCTAATGTACGAAGGGTTACCCGAACACGTTCCGACTGCCCAATCATACTCCGTCTGAGGGTAATCGCTAATTTGTTTGCCACGGTTATCCCTCCTTATCCGAGTAGCTCTTCAACGGTTTTGCCGCGTAGTTTTGCTACTTGCTCCGCTTGTTTAAGACTAGACAGACCAGCGAGCGTTGCACGTACCATGTTGATTGGGTTGTTTGAACCAGTTGACTTAGTCAAGATATCACCAACACCAGCAACAGTTAGTACATCACGTACAGGACCACCAGCGATAACACCAGTACCTTGGCTAGCTGGCTTCAAAAGAACTTTACCTGCTCCAAAACGACCTACGATTTCATGAGGAATCGTATTTCTAGTTAGCGGAACAGTAATAAGGTTTTTCTTCGCTGCTTCTACGCCTTTTTTAATTGCTTCTGGTACTTCTGCCGCTTTACCGATACCAGCACCAACGCGGCCTTTCCCATCACCAACTACTACAAGTGCACTGAAACTAAAACGACGTCCACCTTTTACAACTTTTGCAACACGGTTGATGTTAACCAGTTTTTCTGTAAACTCGGACTGTTCTCTATCTCTTTTGTTTCCTTTGTTCTGTTTCATTAGAAGTCAAGACCTCCTTCCCTTGCCCCATCCGCTAAGGCTTTTACACGACCATGATAGAGGTATCCTCCACGATCAAAGACAACTTTGTTGTATCCTTTTTCGACAGCACGTTTGGCAACCAACTCGCCGATACTTTTAGCTGCATCAACGGTTCCACCACCTGCGCCTTGGTACTCTTTATCCATCGTAGAAGCGGAAACAAGGGTTACGCCTGCTTCATCATCAATAAGTTGTGCATAGATGTTCTTGGATGAACGGAATACATTGAGGCGAGGACGAAGAGCCGTGCCAAAAAGTTTTTTCCGAACCCGAAGGTGACGCTTTTTCCGCTTTGCATTGCGATCTGCTTTTTGAATCACGGTCTGGTTCACTCCCTTCTAAATTAAAAATTCTACTTACCAGTTTTACCTTCTTTACGACGAATTCGCTCTGTAGAGTATTTAATACCTTTACCTTTATATGGCTCAGGTTCACGAACGGAACGAATATTAGCTGCCATAGCACCGACTTTTTCTTTGTCGATCCCTTTAACGATCACTTGAGTTTGAGTAGGAACATCTAGTTCGATACCTTCTGCTGGTGTAATCTCAACTGGGTGAGAATATCCAACGTTCAGCACTACATTGGTTCCTTTTTTGGATGCACGGTACCCAACACCAACTAGGTCAAGGGTTTTAGCAAAACCAGTAGAAACACCTTCCACCATGTTGGAGATGATGCTACGAGTTGTACCGTGCAGTGCCCGGTGGGTACGATGATCGCTAGGACGCTCAACCAACAACTCATTCTCAGAGATATTGATCTTCATATCTGCGTGCAGATTGCGAGTCAAAGTACCTTTGGGTCCTTTTACTGTCAACTGACTGCCTTCCAAGTTTATCTCAACACCAGCAGGAACAGTAATCGGTTTTTTCCCGATACGAGACATGTTTGGTTCACCTCCATCATTACCAGATGTATGCTAGCACTTCTCCACCAACGCGTTGTTGACGTGCTTCTTTATCCGTTACGATTCCTTTATTGGTTGATAGAATCGCAATTCCAAGTCCACGTAGTACACGAGGTACTTCAGTAGATTTGGCATATACACGAAGTCCAGGTTTACTGATTCTTTTCAAACCAGTGATTACCTTTTCGTTGTTTTGACCGTACTTCAAGAAAATGCGAAGGATACCTTGTTTGCTATCCTCGATGTATTCAGCATCGCGAATAAATCCTTCTTGTTTTAGAATTTCTGCAATCTCGCGTTTCACACGAGAGGCAGGTAGTTCAACACTCTCATGGCGAACCATGTTTGCGTTACGAATTCTAGTCAGCATATCCGCAATGGGATCTGTCATCACCATGTGTGAGCCCTCCTTTCAGCAGCATTACCAGCTTGCTTTTTTTACGCCGGGAATCTGCCCTTTGTAGGCCAATTCACGGAAACAGATACGACATAGTCGAAATTTGCGTAATACAGAGTGAGGTCGTCCACAGCGTTCGCAACGAGTATATCCTTGCACCTCGAATTTCGGTTTGCGCTGTGATTTGACGATCATCGATTTTCTGGCCAACGGATTCCCTCCTTTGCCTCTTTATTTACGAAATGGCATCCCCATTTCGGATAGTAATGCAAATGCTTCTTCGTCGGTATTAGCTGTAGTTACAATAACTACGTCCATACCTCGTACTTTATCAATCTTGTCATATGAGATCTCAGGGAAGATGAGTTGTTCTTTCACTCCAAGTGTATAGTTTCCACGTCCATCAAAAGATTTAGGGGAAATACCACGGAAGTCACGAACACGAGGTAGCGAGATGTTGATCAATTTTTCTAAGAAATCGTACATACGCGCACCACGCAAGGTTACCTTCACACCGATTGGCATGCCTTCACGAAGTTTAAATCCAGCGATTGATTTTTTCGCACGAGTAATAACTGGTTTTTGTCCAGAGATAGAAGTCAAATCTTCCACTGCATTGTCCAATACTTTGGAGTTTTGTACAGCTTCACCAACACCCATGTTGATGACGATTTTTTCCACCTTTGGGACTTGCATGACTGACTTGTACTCGAACTTATTCATCAAAGAAGAAATAATTTCATTTGTGTATGTTTCTTTTAACCGAGCAGTCAAGGAATGTACCTCCCTTCCTTAATACTATTTATCCAGGATTTCGCCTGACTTTTTCGCAAACCGTACTTTTTTCTGTTCACCGTTTTTACCATCGATAAACTTATAGCCAATACGGGTTGGTTGTTTTGTTTTTGGATCTTCAATCATCAAGTTGGATACTTCGATTGGCGCTTCTTTCTCGACAATTCCACCTTGCGGATTTGTTTGTGTTGGTCGGGAGTGTTTTTTCACCATGTTGACTCCCTCAACAAGTGCTCTTCCTTCTTTTGGAAGCATTTTGATGACACGACCTTTCGTGTACACCTTTTTGCCATCTTGGAAGTATGGAGCTTCTTTCCCACGCATCACGATAACCGTATCACCAGTTTTGATGTGAAGTTTATTGGGGCGTTTTTCGCTTTTCACTCATGCGCACCTCCTTATCTCTCACGATCTGTCCTTAGAGCACTTCTGGTGCCAAGGAGATAATCTTCATAAAGTCGCGATCGCGCAACTCACGGGCAACCGGTCCAAAGATACGAGTACCACGTGGGCTTTTGTCATCCTTAATCACGACTGCTGCATTTTCATCGAAACGGATATAGGAGCCATCAGGACGACGGCTAGCGCGAGTAGTACGAACTACTACACATCTAACTACATCGCCTTTCTTAACAACGCCTCCGGGTGTAGCTTGTTTCACCGAAGCAACGATGATATCACCGATACTAGCAGTAGACTTCATCGACCCACCTAACACACGAATGCACATGATTTCTTTTGCACCGGAGTTATCTGCAACTCGAAGACGTGACTGTTGTTGAATCATCGGTCTTTCCTCCTTCCTTAAGAGAACTCCCTAGATGATGACAGCCTCTTCTACGATCTCTACGAGACGCCAATTCTTATCTTTTGACAATGGGCGAGTCTCCATGATTTTGACGATGTCACCTGTTTTTGCTTGGTTGTTTTCATCATGGGCTTTAAACTTTTTGGTATGTTTTACACGTTTGCCGTACAGTCGATCCTTTTTGTAAGTTTCTACTGTAACTACAATTGTTTTATCCATTTTGTCGCTGACCACTTTACCGACACGCACTTTCCGACGTGTTGTACGTTGTTCGCTCAACCCTGATTCCTCCTTTCGCTATCCAGTTCACGCTGGCGAAGGACAGTTTTGCAACGAGCAATGTCCTTGCGGACTTGTCCTAAACGATTAGGATTTTCCAATTGCCCTGTTGCAGATTGAAAACGAAGGTTAAACAATTCTTCTTTGCACTGCGTCAGTCTTTGTTCGATTTCAGTGGTGGTCAACTCGATTAGCTCTGCTGCTTTCATTCGTTACCACCTACTTCTTCACGTTTAACAAATTTCGTTTTAATTGGAAGTTTGTGAGCTGCTAGACGCATTGCTTCACGTGCTACTTCCTCTGGTACTCCCGCTAATTCAAACATGATTTTACCTGGTTTTACAACAGCTACCCATTTTTCAGGGGAACCTTTACCGCTACCCATCCGCACCTCAAGAGGTTTTTGAGTAACTGGTTTGTCTGGGAAAATTTTAATCCATACTTTCCCACCACGTTTGATATAACGAGTCATCGCAATACGCGCTGCTTCAATTTGACGGTTAGTTATCCAAGATGGTTCCAGTGCTTTTAAGCCATATTCGCCAAAAGCTACTTCCGTTCCGCCTTTTGCCTTCCCGCGCATTTTGCCACGGTGAGGACGACGAAACTTCACCTTTTTGGGCATTAGCATGCGTTACTCGCCTCCTTCTACTGCTCCTTTTTTGCCTTTAGTGGGCAGTACTTCACCACGATAAATCCATACTTTTACTCCGATACGACCATAGGTGGTATGTGCTTCTGCAAAACCATAATCGATATCAGCACGCAAAGTATGAAGTGGAACGGTACCTTCGCTATATCCCTCACTACGAGCGATATCAGCACCACCAAGACGACCACTTACAAGTGTGCGAACCCCTTTAGCTCCAGAACGCAGAGTACGTCCGATTGCTTGTTTCATAGCACGACGGAAAGATACGCGACGCTCTAATTGACTTGCAATGTTTTCAGCTACAAGATGAGCATCCAACTCAGGGTTTTTGATTTCGTTAATGTTGATGTGAACTTTTTTACCAGTCATTTTGGTAAGTTGGTTACGAAGTTTTTCTACTTCGGTTCCGCCTTTTCCAATAACCATACCAGGCTTCGCTGTATAGATGGAAACGTTCAGGCGATTTGCTGCACGCTCGATCTCTACTTTGGAGACTGAAGAGTCCTTCAGTTGTTTTTTGATATGATCGCGAACACGAATATCTTCGTGAAGTAGTGTAGCGTAATCTTTACCACCGTACCATTTGGATTCCCAGTCACGAATAATACCGACTCTTAGTCCTACTGGGTTAACTTTTTGACCCAAAGTTCTTCCCTCCTTATTGAAAGATTATTTTTCGGATACAACCACTGTAATGTGACTGGTCCGCTTGTTGATACGACTGGCACGTCCCTGTGCACGAGGAATAAAACGTTTAAGCGTTGGACCCTCATCCACATATGCTTCTTTCACAACCAAGTTACCTTGATTTAGACTGAAGTTATGCTCTGCATTTGCTACAGCAGAACTGAGTACTTTCTCAATTACTGGAGATGCAGCACGTGGGGTGAATTTAAGAATTGCTGCTGCTTCGTCGATGGATTTTCCACGAATCAGGTCCATAACCAATCGAACTTTACGAGGTGCAATTCTTATATTTTTAGCTACTGCAAATGGTGGGAAAACGAATTTGGTTGTACCACCTTTTGTAGAAGCGATGATCAATCCTAATTCTTCAACATCTTTTGCTACTGCTTCTTCTGTTGATTTTACACCTGCATCTTGTAGATGTTCGGTCAACTCTGCAACGCTTGCGATGTCATGTGCTTTGATCAGCTTTCTAATCTTGCGTTGGCGTACGACGTTCATGTTTACCCTCCTTTCTTTCAAAAAGAATGATTAGCGCTTGCGAGTTTTTTTATCGTCCCCAGCATGTCCTTTATACGTACGGGTAGGAACAAATTCACCGAGTTTATGACCAACCATATCTTCGCTAACATAGACTGGCACGTGTTTGCGTCCATCATGAACTGCAAAAGTGTGACCGACAAAATCAGGGAAGATGGTAGAACGACGAGACCATGTTTTCACGATCTTCTTTTCGTTTTTCTCGTTCAAAACCTCTACTTTTTTTAGTAGATGAGCATCTGCAAAAGGCCCTTTTTTCAGGCTACGACCCATGCGATACGCCTCCTCTCATACCATAATCATCCAACATACGCTCCCACGAAAGATCGCTTCCGCGGGATAGGAAGAGGTTATTATTTCTTACGACGACGAACAATAAATTTATCCGAAGCCTTATTTTTCTTACGTGTTTTGTAGCCAAGAGTTGGTTTACCCCAAGGAGTAACAGGAGACTTACGTCCAATAGGAGCGCGACCTTCCCCACCACCGTGTGGGTGATCATTAGGATTCATAACAGAACCCCGAACGGTTGGACGGATACCTTTCCAACGACTGCGGCCCGCTTTACCCACTGTGATCAATTCATGATCAAGGTTACCAACTTGACCGATGGTAGCACGGCAATCTGCAAGGATCATACGAGTTTCACCAGAAGCTAGACGAATGATAACGTATTTTCCTTCTTCGCCTTTGTGAGCACCTTTACCCAATAACTGAGCAGATGTACCAGCTGCACGTACCAACTGACCGCCACGACCTGGTTTTAACTCGATATTATGAATTTCAGTACCAACTGGGATATTGCGGAGTGGTAATGCATTACCCACTTTGATATCAGATTCAGGTCCTGACATGATTTGCATACCAACTTTTAGACCTTTAGGCGCCAATACATAGCGTTTTTCACCATCAGCATAATGAATAAGTGCAATGTTAGCAGAACGGTTTGGATCGTACTCGATCGTAGCTACTTTTCCTGGAACACCGTCTTTGTTACGTTTGAAGTCGATGATACGGTATTTACGTTTGTGACCGCCACCTTGATGACGCATGGTAAGACGACCTTGGTTATTACGACCAGCTTTTCTTACTAAAGAAGTAGTAAGAGATTTCTCTGGAGTAGATGTAGTAATCTCTTCAAAAGTAGAACCAGTCATATGACGTCGTGAAGGTGTAGTTGGTTTATACTTTTTAATACCCATTTGCTATTTCCCTCCTTTTCTACTAAAAATGTTAGTTCTCGAAGATTTCGATTTGCTTGCTGTCTTCTTTCAGCGTAACAATAGCTTTTTTCCGTTCTGGTGTCCGACCGGAATAACGACCTTGGCGCTTGATTTTACCTGGTACACGCATTGTGTTTACACGATCCACTTTCACACCGAAGATAGTTTCAAGAGCTTGACGAATTTGATATTTATTCGCACGAATATCTACTTCAAATACGTATTTTCCTTCTTCCATCAAAGCTGTAGATGCTTCTGTTACGATGGGACGACGGATAATGTCACGTGGGTCCTTCACTGGCCAAACACCTCCTCTACACGACTTACTGCATCGCGAGTAATAATCAACTTGTCATGCGCTAGCACATCAAGTACGTTTACTCCTTCAGCAGCAATCAATTTCACACCTGGGATATTACGAGCAGCACGTACAGCTTGTTCTTCCAATCCATTGGTCACAACAAGTGCTTTCTTTTCAGCTCCCAAGTTTTTCAATACTTGTACCATCTCTTTTGTTTTTGGAGCAGAAAGGTTCAATGCATCCAAAACAACAACTTCGTTATCTACTACTTTGGTAGAAAGCGCAGATTTGATTGCAAGACGGCGAACTTTTTTAGGCAACTTGTAAGCATAGCTACGTGGTGTAGGACCAAATACGGTACCACCACCAACCCAAATTGGGGAACGGGTGCTACCAGCACGAGCACGTCCTGTTCCTTTTTGCTTCCATGGTTTCTTACCACCACCGCGCACTTCGGAACGATTTTTTACATCGTGGGTTCCGCTACGTAAAGATGCTTGTTGCATCACTACTGCATCATGAAGAACAGCTTTGTTAGGGGTAATCCCAAATACTGCGTCAGCCAATTCCAATTCGCCAACTTGGGAACCCGTTACATCAACAACTGTTAACTTTGGCATGATTTGTCCTCCTTTCTCTACTAATAATTAAACGCCTTTCGCTGCGGAACGAATTACTAAGTAGCTGTTCCGAGGTCCAGGTACATTCCCTTGAATAAGAAGCAAATTCTTTTCAGAATCTACACGAACAACTTGTAGGTTTTGCGTAGTAATACGCTCTCCACCCATACGACCTGGCAAGGTTTGTCCTTTGAAAACACGGTTTGGAGCAATAGCACCCATGGAACCAGGTCCACGATGATAGTGAGAACCGTGACTCATTGGTCCACGACTTTGGTTGTGACGTTTAATCGCACCTGCAAAACCTTTACCTTTTGAGGTACCTGTTACGTCAACAAGCTCTCCCTCGTTAAAGAGGTCAGCTTTGACCACACTACCTAATTCGTATTCTTCTGGATTCATACCGCGGATTTCTTTGATAAAGCTCTGTGCTTTCGCATTTGCTTTTTTCGCATGTCCAAGCTCTGGTTTATTGGAACGATGTTCCTTCTTTTCTTTAAACCCTAGTTGGATCGCTTCGTATCCGTCAGTCGTTTCATCTTTCTTTTGAAGAACAACACATGGGCCAGCTTCTACAACAGTAACTGTTACAGCTGTACCATCTTCACGAAACAATTGGGTCATCCCAACTTTTTTCCCTAGAATTCCTTTCACTTGATACACCTCCTGCCATTTTGAAATGGTTCAATTATAGTTTGATTTCAATGTCGACGCCGGATGGCAGGTCGAGTCTCATTAGCGCATCAACAGTTTGTTGAGTAGGATTCACAATATCAATCAAACGCTTATGCGTGCGCATCTCAAACTGCTCGCGTGAATCTTTATATTTATGAACCGCCCGCAAAATGGTGTAAACTGCTTTTTCCGTAGGTAGTGGAATCGGTCCCGATACACTAGCTCCCGTACGTTTTGCAGTGTCGACAATCTTCACTGCCGATTGATCCAAAACACGGTGGTCATACGCCTTCAGTCGAATGCGAATCTTTTGTTTTGCCATTCTTAACCCTCCTTCGCTCATTTTAATAAATGAACTTCTCCGCGAAAATTTTCCGCCCGACCATGGCAAAGGGGCCGGGTGTGTCGGCAACCTTTCGCATCATCGCTGTTCACAGTGCAACATTGGCTATTATATAGAAAAAGGAAATAGGATGCAAGAGAAAAAATAGGTTTGCCTACTATTGGATAAAATCTACTAGATAGATACTAGATACACTAAACCACTGTCACAATAACTAATAAATAAACATCTTGTATGAATAGGGGAAGATAATGGAGTTAAAACAATGTGAATGATGTGGTGGAAACAATATTTTTATTTACCATACACCATCTCATTGCAAAAGAAGAAGGTGGCACCTTTAGCCCAATAGCCAATCGTATCGTGCCTGTTATAAACAACTACATGCATTGTATACAAACAAAGGACTAGCAACACGGTTAAATCGAATTGATTTGTTACAAAAAGACGAACAAATTATTAAGTTTATAAAATGAGTTCGAAAGCAACCTTCTAGTACCTGTTGTACGGACAAGAAAAAGCAAAAATAGATAGAAGGTGATTATTTTCTAGTACTATTATTTTGGTCTGTTAACACCGTTCCTCTCCTGATCACTTTAAATCCGATCACTTCCACTATAATAGCAATGATTAAACAACCTACGCCTACAATGGTGCTTGTGCTGCCCAATTTCTTAACAAGATCTAAATCAAATAACATCGAATAAATACCTGATTGAAAAAGCAAGTCTAATGCAGCTGCGTAAAAAACAAGATTAAATATAGAGATGACTAGACCTACATAGAAACGATTGTTCATGCTACTCCCCTACTCTCTAAATAATCACAGACCGAAAACCAACTTATATATCCATTCTAGAAAATAACAGCATTTTCTAACCTCCTGCATAACTATAACGTACATGTTGTTGTTATTTCCATAAAACTTCTAAATCCTAGAAATAGCTCAGAATACTTCCTCTTCCTTAATATCTGATTTGTTTGACGAAAATGTGAAGAAAGTATATTCTAACTTTAGCAAAATAAAGTATCACAAAGGAGCTCCTATGCCAGCGGAAAAAAGGTTAAATGAATGTGTTATCACATATAAAGATCAAGAAACACCAGCTCTTTATGCTATCCTTGATCATGGTGGAGTTTTTGAAGAACATGACGAAAATGTATTTAAAGTTACAACAGGTCGTCTTTATGTGCACTGTGTTAGATCCGATTTCAAACTATATCCTTCAGATGAGCAACCTTGCTATGTACAGATTGTAAAAGATTAACCATATATGAATACTAAGAGGTATACAATGATGCCTCTTTTTTTGTGCTGAGAAAGAATAAAGTTGGGATTTAGGAATACTTGATTAAACTCAACAATAGGAAACAGATTCCTATCCATGATTCCAAAAATTTCACTCTCTATTGTGTGTTTGATTATATTCTTGGGAAAATAAAATAACCGCCAATTGGCGGCCTGAGTGAAAATACGCTTTCCTTAATATAAATGGTATACTTCTTTTTTAATACCTAGCAGTTTTACCATATGCAATACTTCCACCTAAATTACTACCATATACATGTGCATCTGCTTCTGATACATATCCAAAAGTTGACTGATCAAACAGCATACCTGTATAGCAAGATGTTTGTCCTTTATCAACTACGCCATTTCCACCATCACTGTAATCACAAGATGTTGAATAACTCAACTTGCCATATTTATAGCGAGTTAAGGACGCTAAAGCATATGTGTTATAAGGTGCTGGATTGACAAGAACTACTTTTCCCCAAGCAGCATGACAGTTGTTGCTATAATGCAAATAGACTGTTCCATAAACTTTACCGCTCGAATTTTTCACTGGAGCGGAATAAACAATTCGATCATCTGCTGAACACTTTGTCGTTGTTCCATAAACATTGGTCGTATATGGATTTTTATAGTTGTAATAACTACTTAAATCCGTAGCAGCAAATGAAGTTTGATACGTAAAGAGTGTGAATAACAATGCAAGGACAGACATGGCAGCTATTTTTCTTAGCACGAATGCACCCCCATTTTATTTGGTCAATTTATACTACACATTAATAATTCAGAATGCAATACTTGTAATTCAAAGACAAATAAAATTATATAAATTATTCATTACTAACTTTTATAAGAAAATATCATCCATTTTTTCACAACAAAAAAGCTGTTCTCCCACCCTAATAGGAGAACAGCTTTTGCCATAAAATCTATTTTTCGATTACGGTAACTGCACCAGCACCAACGGTACGTCCACCTTCACGGATGGTGAAACGAGTTCCGTCTTCAATCGCGATAGGTGCGATCAATTCAACTTCCATCTCAATGTTATCTCCAGGCATACACATTTCGACACCTTCTGGAAGTTGGATAACACCAGTTACGTCCGTTGTACGGAAGTAGAACTGAGGACGGTAGCTGGAGAAGAATGGAGTATGACGTCCACCTTCTTCTTTAGATAAAACATAAACTTGAGCTTTGAATTTGGTGTGTGGTTTCACACTACCTGGTTTAGCAAGTACTTGACCACGTTGGATATCTTTACGTTCTACCCCACGAAGTAGAGCACCAATGTTGTCACCAGCTTGAGCGGAGTCAAGAAGACGACGGAACATTTCTACACCAGTTACAACGGTTTTACGAGTATCAGTAATACCGATAATTTCAATTTCTTCCCCAACTTTTACAGCACCGCTTTCTACACGACCGGTAGCAACAGTACCACGACCAGTGATGGTGAATACATCCTCAACTGGCATCAAGAAAGGTTTGTCAGTGTCACGAACTGGTTCTGGAACATAAGAATCAACAGCAGCCATCAATTCATGAATTTTATCTGCCCATTCTCCATCAGCTGGGTTTTCAAGAGCTTTTAGAGCAGAACCAGCGATTACTGGGATGTCATCGCCAGGGAATTCGTATTCGTCAAGAAGTTCACGAACTTCCATTTCTACCAATTCAAGAAGCTCTTCATCGTCAACCATGTCTACTTTGTTCAAGAACACAACGATATGAGATACACCTACTTGGCGAGAAAGCAAGATGTGTTCACGAGTTTGTGGCATTGGACCGTCAGCAGCGGATACTACCAAGATAGCTCCGTCCATTTGTGCAGCACCAGTGATCATGTTTTTTACATAGTCAGCGTGACCTGGGCAGTCAACGTGTGCATAGTGACGGTTGTCTGTTTCATACTCTACGTGTGCAGTAGAGATGGTGATACCACGCTCTTTTTCTTCAGGTGCTTTGTCAATTTGGTCGTAAGCAAAGGCAGTAGCTCCACCTTTTTGTGCAAGAACAGTTGTGATTGCAGCGGTAAGAGTTGTTTTACCATGGTCAACGTGACCGATTGTACCAACGTTAACGTGTGGTTTTGTACGTTCAAACTTGGCTTTTGCCATTTTAGGAATCCTCCTTCAAAGTAAGAAGAGTAAATTTTTATTTTAAAACTTATATAGGAAACTAATAGAGACCAGTTCTACTAGATTCTTTTAAAAGTAACTTAGATTTAAAGATCTTCTTCTATGTAGATAAGAAGGAATGTATCCTTTCTTATCTATCACTTTAGACAGTAGTAGCTTTTTTAATAATTTCTTCTGCTACACTTTTTGGTACTTCTGCAAAGTGGTCGAATTGCATGGAGAATACTCCGCGACCTTGGGTACGAGAACGTAGGTTAGTTGCATACCCAAACATTTCAGCAAGTGGAACCATTGCACGAACAACTTGTCCACCACTACGAGCTTCCATACCCTCTACACGGCCACGACGGGAGCTAGCATCACCCATCACATCACCCATGTATTCTTCAGGTACAGTTACTTCCACTCTCATGATTGGCTCAAGAATTACGGGGTTACACTTGCTTTTTGCAGCTTTCAAAGACAAGGAACCAGCAATCTTAAATGCCATCTCAGAGGAGTCAACATCATGGTAAGAACCATCTACAATAGTAGCACGCACGTCTACCAATTGGAAACCTGCGAGAACACCATTAAGCATAGATTCTTCGATACCTTTTTGTACAGCTGGGATGTATTCTTTTGGAACAACCCCACCGACGATTTTGTTTACGAATTCAAAACCAGAACCTTCTGGTAGCGGCTCGTATTCGATCCAAACGTGACCGAATTGTCCTTTACCACCAGACTGACGAATAAACTTACCTTCGACTTTAGCAGCTGAACGGAAGGTTTCTTTAAATGCTACTTGTGGTGCACCCACGTTAGCTTCCACACGGAACTCTTCCTTCAGACGGTCTACAATGATCTCTAGGTGAAGTTCACCCATACCAGCGATAATTGTTTGGCCTGTATCTTCATCTGTGTGTGTGCGGAAAGTAGGATCTTCTTCAGCTAGTTTTGCAAGAGCCACACCCATTTTATCTTGGTCTGCTTTCGTTTTTGGTTCGATAGCAACTTCAATAACTGGTTCTGGGAAAGTCATGGATTCAAGAATGATCTCATTCTTTTCGTCAGAGAGTGTATCGCCAGTAGTAGTAACCTTTAGCCCAACTGCTGCAGCAATATCTCCTGCATATACAGTTCCGATTTCTTCACGGGTGTTAGCATGCATCTGTAAGATACGTCCAACACGTTCCCGTTTTCCTTTGGTTGTGTTTTGAACATAGGAACCAGAGTCTAGAGAACCAGAGTAAACACGGAAGAAGGTTAATTTACCAACAAATGGGTCTGTAGCAATTTTGAATGCAAGAGCAGAGAAAGGCTCTTCGTCACTGGAATGACGTACTGCCTCTGTACCATCAGGAAGCTCCCCTTGGATAGCTGGAACATCGAGTGGAGATGGTAGGTAAGCTACTACTGCATCAAGTAAAGGTTGTACCCCTTTGTTTTTGTAGGAAGAACCACATAGAACAGGAGTAATTTTCACTTCACAAGTACCTTTGCGAAGCGCTGCATTAATCTCATCTATGGTTAATTCTTCACCTTCTAGGTATTTCTCCATCAAGTCATCATCTAACTCAGCAACCGCATCGAGTAAGTTGGAACGGTACTCTTCTGCTTGTTCTTTGTACTCTTCTGGAATTTCTCTAGCTTCCGAAGTAGCACCTAGATCATCGGTATAAATGATGGCTTTCATGTTGATCAAATCGATCATACCCAAGAATGTGTCTTCCGAACCAATCGGAAGTTGGATTGGTACAGCGTTTGCTGCAAGACGATCCTTCATTTGTTCAACGGAACCAAGGAAGTCTGCACCAATGATGTCCATTTTATTGATATATGCGATCCGCGGTACATTATAGCGATCCGCCTGACGCCAAACCGTTTCTGATTGAGGTTCTACTCCGCCTTTTGCGTCAAAAACCCCAACTGCTCCATCTAATACACGAAGGGAACGCTCTACCTCTACGGTAAAATCAACGTGCCCCGGAGTGTCGATTATGTTGATACGATGACCTTTCCACTGTGCAGTTGTCGCAGCGGAAGTAATCGTAATCCCACGTTCTTGTTCTTGTTTCATCCAGTCCATGGTAGCTGCACCTTCGTGCACCTCACCAATTTTATGAACACGACCAGTATAAAACAAAACACGCTCGGTTGTCGTTGTTTTACCCGCATCGATGTGAGCCATGATGCCGATATTTCGTGTATTTTTCAAGGAGAATTCACGTGCCATGAAAAACTTCTCCCTTCATATAACCTAAGTAGTTGATGTGTCCAAGTAGTTAGCTTGGAACGTAAATTACCAGCGATAGTGAGCAAACGCACGGTTTGCTTCTGCCATCCGGTGTACGTCTTCTTTCTTCTTCACAGCTGAACCACCATTATTAGCAGCGTCCAAGATCTCGTTAGCAAGACGTTCTTGCATGCTCTTTTCATTACGAAGACGAGCATAAGATACTAACCAACGAAGACCTAGGCTTGTACGACGCTCAGGCTTTACTTCAATCGGTACTTGGTAGTTCGCACCACCAACTCGACGTGCTTTTACTTCCAAGACAGGCATTACGTTTTTCAAAGCTTGTTCGAAAACTTCCATTGGGTCATTTCCAGAACGATCTTTGATCAACTCAAACGCATCATACAAGATACGCTGTGCCTTCCCCTTTTCTCCATCGTACATAAGACGATTGATTAGACGGGTAACGAGTTTGCTGTTGTAAATTGGATCTGGTAATGCATCACGACGTTCTACAGGACCTTTACGTGGCATTGGATTCCCCTCCTTTTCTCTATGGATGTGTATTTTAAAACATTATTTTTTCTTCGCACGTTTTGTTCCGTATTTGGAACGACCTTGTCCACGGTTTTGTACACCTGCTGTATCAAGCGCACCACGAACGATATGGTAACGTACACCAGGTAAGTCTTTTACACGACCACCGCGAACGAGTACAACGGAGTGCTCTTGTAAGTTGTGACCAATACCAGGAATATAAGCAGTCACCTCAATACCATTGCTCAAACGAACACGCGCATATTTACGCAATGCGGAGTTAGGTTTTTTAGGTGTCATGGTTCCTACACGAGTACAAACCCCACGTTTTTGAGGTGAACTTTGTGGAGTGCTCTCCTTGCGGAAACTGTTAAAGTTCACTTGCAATGCAGGAGATTTGGACTTCACGATCTTGTTTTTACGCCCTTTGCGTACTAACTGATTGATTGTTGGCATTCTTTCCACCTCCTCGGATTTATTTCTATTTAAAACAACAGATCCAGGTGGATCGTAATTTGCGAAAAAAATAGAGTAACCATTAGAAACCTATATCGCATATAGTCGACGTCTACACGATACCATTCCTAAAAGTCAGCACCTAATCTTTCAATATGGCTACAGCAGCTGTCCCTACTTGAATCCCACTAGCTTTCCCTAGATCCTTCATAGAAGACACATAGGAGTAAGCTACATCCTTTTGCTCACAGAGTGTCTGGATGGGATGAGTCAGAATGAGATCAGCATCTTTTGCCAATGCGACAAAGGAAACCATCTGTCGTTCAATCGCTTTTCTCGTTTGCTTTACTCCAATAATGAGTTGCTTAGCTTGTTTCACTTTTTCATAAGACATAAGGACAGCCCTCCAAAGTGATACTCATACAAGCACAGGAGAAATCTTACCACCATGAAACGAAAAAGTCAATACTTATATGCATCCATATAAACATACATCTTTTTTATATTCATTAAAAAAGTAGTTTAATTTTTCACATGCCTCTTTGCTCAATAGAATATTTAATACTAAAATTTTCCATCGTCTCCAATAGTATATCATTTTTATCACAAGCTACTAAAAAAACTCCCTCGAATTAAAAAGTACAGGGAATTTTCTTGAGATGAATCACTCTTAGATAAACTTTTTCACCACATTATTTTTACTAAATTTGTAAATAGCTATCAAAGAGAAGGCTAGAGCGAAAGCTAGTAATACCATAATGTTCAAATATATACTCCCAAAGGTATGATCTGATTGTAGCTGGGTCAACGTATCTAATACCCATCGTTGGGGAAGAAAGTTTGCTATCTTTATCATGATATCAGGCATGGAACTCAGCGGCATAAAACATCCAGCTATTAAACAAGTTGGTACAATAAAGAAAGTGAGCATGGCTCTGTAATTAGCTGACCCATTAGCTAAAGCCACTGTGACTAAAGAAAATCCAACAGATACGAAAGAGAAAAGAACAAGAGTAATTGCCATTTGCCATACAGGGAAATCAGGAGCAATAGCAAATGCTTTTATTACAACAATAACAAGGAGTATTTGTAAAGTCATTATGGCTACATTCACGATAACATTCGATATAACATATTTTGTTGCATTGATTGATGTTGTTAATAATCGGAAGTACGTTCTATTTTCTTTTTCTATAAGAATAATCCCTGATAAACTAGCTGCTGTAAAAAGCATAATGATGATAAGTTTTCCCATGATTTGATAAGTAAGACTGTTTATTTTCGAAGTGTCTTCAATTGAGTGAACGTTAAGTTTGAGAGTAGATTGATGATAATCAGTATACAATTTTTCAAAAGTTGCTTGATCTCCTTTAGACAAAACACTGATTCTTGCTATGTTATTAATATATTGATATAGATAGGACGTTACTAAGCTTGTGACTTCCGTCCCCTTTACAGAGGTAATTTCGATATACATCGGGTCCCCAGCTTGTACACTTTGCGAAAAACCTTTCTGAAAGGTGATAACACTATCTAATTCCCCATCATCTAATTTTTTGCTAGTCTCCTCTGACTTAATATGACTTACCTTTGCATTTTTAAAGCTTTGAAGCATCTTTATTGTATCTGTGGTCATTCGGTTTTGATCTTGATTGACAATTCCGATGTTTAAGGTAGGTTGCTCATTGTTTTGATGTATAACAAGCGATAAGAGTAATCCCAATATCGGCATACCTAAATAGATAATTATGCTTTTTCTATTACGAAAGATAACTTGAAAATTATGTTTGACTAGCCAAATGATATCTTTCAATTACAGTCCCTCCCGTCTGTGTAGCAAAGTAATGGTAACCAAAAGAAATAGTAGGGATACAACAATATTGAGTACAATGGCAAGAGTAGCAGTTGAAAAATCATTGGCATAGATGAGGTCTAGGATTGCTTCATTGACCCAGTTCAATGGATTCAAATAAAATACTCCACTTATATCTTCCATTTTGTAAAAAGTTCCGCTAAAAATAGTGGTAACTATTGCGACTACTTGAATAACCGAATTGGCAACTTTGGCTGATTTTGTGATGGAACCAATAATGACCCCCAGGCTAGTCGCTAAAAATACTTCTGTTATGAGCACGAAAATCACTACACCCAGATTTGCTCCCCAGTTTGCATTGAATATATATTTACTGATTACGATAACAACTAGGAAATAAAATGTGTTAATGAATACACTTCCAAAGATCTTACCTAGAAAAATTTCTAATTTGGTGATTGGTGCAACAATCAACCTATCTGCTGTATTTCTTTTTCTTTCTTCACTGATCAAATGGATAGCATTTGCAGTTCCGAAGAGAATCATCATTGTGGTCATACTTACACTAAAGTAATCAATCGCTCTTGGTTGTTTGTTTGAATAGATTGTTGTCTCTTTTATATAGTCATCTTTCATGTCCATTGTCATCAGCACCAGTTGATCGACCTTTGCTGAATTAGCCAGATTGGACTGATCAACAAAAGTGTTCAACATACCTTGGATCACATTTCCCCCTATCGTCTTGTTATCGTTTTGATAAAAGTAAATCCCATGTTTATTCAGTTCCACATACCCATCATAACTATTTTGTTCTACCTTTTTTTTACTGTCCTCTGGATTTTCTGCTTTTTCAAAAAACACCTTAGAGTTACTTGCTTCATTCATAAACATTTGAAATTCTTTGCTAAATGGAGTGTTCGGCTGTTCCATATATAATACTTTCATGTCTCCAATAGTAATTGTACTTTTAAACGAATCTAGGAATATCGTACCCAATGCTAAGATTAATATCACAGGTAAACCCAATGCAAAGAATAAGGTAGTTGGATTGCGAAAGCTCGTTTTCATTTCTTTTATAGCAATACTTACTATATTCAATAGATAAACCTCCTTTGTATAATCGAAAACGACATCAATCGCGTAAATTTCTTCCTGTAAGGGTTAAGAATACATTCTCTAAATTAGATGATTTCTCTTCAACCGAACGAATTTCGATTTCATTACTCAAAAAGTATTGGATGATTTGATTAAGATTGTTGATATCCATATCAGAATGAATCTTAATCACTCTCTCATCGATTTGTATCGATTCTACTCCTTTGATTTTTTCAATCTCTTGTGCTCTGATATTTTTATTCGATTTCACTTCGATCCAAATATCTTTTTTATCCGTAACAACTGCCTGCAACTGTTCTTTTGTTCCCTCCACAATAACTTTTCCATGATCTACAATTGCAATTCGCGTACAAATCTCTTCTACTTCCTCCATGTAGTGACTAGTATAAATGATCGTGCTTCCCATTTTATTCAGCTTTTTAATGGAATCGAGAATGTAATTTCTAGTTTGTGGATCAATTCCTACGGTAGGTTCATCCATGATGAGTAACTTTGGTCGATGTGCAATCGCACATGCTATATTCAACCGTCTCTTCATTCCACCTGAAAAATTTATTGGGTAACTATTATGCTTATCGCTTAAACCTACAAATTCTAATGCTTCAGCAACTTGCTCTTTCAATCTACTGCCACGCAATCCGTATAGACCGGCAAAAAATTTCACATTTTCATATACAGTTAAATCTTCGTAGATGGCCAAATCTTGTGGGACAATCCCAATATTCATCTTGGCAAATTTACGATGTTTGACGATGTCTTTCCCAAGTATGTTGATTTGTCCAAAAGTACTGCGTAACAAACCTGAAATCATATGGATGGATGTACTTTTCCCTGCGCCATTAGGACCAAGAAACCCAAAAATTTCCCCTTCTGCAACAGTTAGTGTGACATTATCGACTGCAATAAAATCACCAAATTTTTTCGTTAATCCCTTCATTTCTAAGACTTTCATACGATCACCTCTTCATTTCTTGCCTTCATTATAAAAAATAGAATGAACTACAAACAGTGCTGTAGTTCATTCTATATACATGAGAATTATCATTTTTCTACCATGAGATTTCGCACTTATGGTAAGGGAAATAACATCGTTACAGAAAATCCATTCGAACCATCCACAATAATCGTGCCATTGATCGAGGCGATTCGCTCTTCCATTCCCGAAATTCCTATTCCTTTCTTCATATTGCTTGAACCAGTACCATTATCTTTCACTTCCACTTTCAACATCCGATTCAATACATGAATCTCTATCGAAACTACAGAAGCGTTCGCGTATTTCATTGTATTGGTTAGGCTCTCTCTAATATTTTCATAGATTACTTTCCATTGAAGTGGTGAAATCATTTCAACATCCCCTTTATGGAGAAGAGAAGTTTGAAGACCCTGCTTCGCAGTAAAATCATCTAAAAATAATCGAATACGTTGTATTCCCATTTGTTGTGTTGCTGGTTTGATATCTTTTAGTGTGACTCTGATTTTTTCAATGCCATCCTTTGAAATGTTAATTGCATTTTGTAATAGTTCATTTGATTTTTCACGATCTTTAACCAATAAACTCTTTGCTGCTTCCATTTGAATTAAAGCACTCGTCATGGAGTGCCCAATCTTATCATGGATATCTTGTGAGAGGCGGTTTCTTTCTTCCAATTGAAAAGTGTACTTTGATTGCTTGATATATTCATCATTATCATGTAACTGTTTTTGCAGTTTCTGTATTTTTATTCTCATTCGGTCATTTTGCACTTCATAATTTTCTAATCTCTGCATCGCCTGTATTTCCATAACAAACACCAAAAAACTAAACACACTCACCAATACATAGATTAACCGATCACTTTCTGTTACAAATAACACCGGTAGGAGTGTCAACGCCAAAACAATCCACTTTTTACGGATATAATATACAATATATTCATATAAGTTGATGGGTAAAAGAATGATGAAAAAACTGTCAACAAAAACAAAACAAACACCAATGAAAACCATGGATAGGATCACCAAAGATTTTTTACCTAATTCCCATTTGGTGATGGGAATTGTCATATTTATCGAAAAATATAAAAGTAACAAGAGTACGATTACTGATGTCTGGACTGATTTGGAACCAATTTCGCTAAAGGCAATGTACCCAAGTAATAGAAGCTTATTGAGAATAATTCTAGATTCGATAATGTTCCTCATTTACTTACTTTACCTGTCAAATAATAAATGGCGAGCTGTGTTCTATGTTCTAGCCCTGTTTTCCCCAAAATAGAAGAGACATTATTCGCAATCGTACCTTCTGAGATAAATATTTGTTTGGAAATTTCTTTATTGGAGTATCCTTTTGAAATGAGTGCTAGAATACTAAGTTCCCTTTGGGTAAAAGAGCTTGTATCGATCTTCGTTACTTCTTCATTTGTTACAGTTAAATTGCTCTTTATTTTTTCTAATATCACATCTTGTATAATGCTATGACCATTGTAGACACTTCTGATAGCATCACGAATATGCTCAGGATCAGTATTTTTCAGCAAGTATCCTTTAGCCCCATTTTTGATAGCCTCTAAAATATACTCATCATCATCAAAAGTTGTCAAAATTAACGGTTTTGTTGTGGTGTGTGCGGCAATTAATTTCGTTGCTTCCACACCATTCATATTTGGCATTCGAACATCTAACAATGCTATATCAACATCATGGTTTTTACAATATTCAAATGCCTCTTGCCCATCTTTAACCATGCCTAAGATATCAAACTCGTCATAGGTAGTTAATATAATTTTCATACCTTCCCTAATAAATGCATTGTCATCTGCTAAAAGTATTTTAATCCTCATCTACCACTTTACACCTCTTTCCCTAATTTATTTGTAAAGCAAGGAGTTGAATTGAAAATTATAGAAGGAATTTAATGACTCGAAATAAAGTTTTCTTTTTATATATAAGAAAATCAACAGCTCCATCGTAATACGAAAGAAAAGTTAAGACAAGTAAGACTATCTGCATTGCTTTACATACAAATACTCTTCTATTGTTGAACCAATTCATAAAAAAGAACAGAGGTTCATAACGAACCTCTGTTCACTAATAATTAGTCAATTAAAACTGTTTCTTTTTCATCAACCGTCTCAGCTACTTCATTAGCTAATTGAACATCCAGTGTGCGATAGCGAGTCATACCAGTACCCGCAGGTACCAATTTTCCGATGATAACATTCTCTTTCAATCCGAGAAGCTTATCTACCTTCCCTTTAATTGCTGCATCCGTAAGAACACGGGTAGTCTCTTGGAAAGAAGCAGCAGATAGGAATGACTCTGTCTCCAATGATGCTTTGGTGATACCCAATAACACTGGTCTTGCTACAGCAGGTTCTCCACCAGCTAGTAATGTCTTTCTGTTAGAGGATTCATAGTCATGAATATCTGTAACAGAACCAGGTAGGAGATCCGTAGTACCAGCATCTGTGATACGAACTTTTCTCATCATTTGTCGAATCATAACTTCGACGTGTTTATCATTAATTTCTACCCCTTGTAGGCGGTATACTTTTTGTACTTCTTGCAGGATGTATGCCTGTACACCTTGGACACCTTTGATTCGCAGTAGTTCTTTTGGATCAATGGATCCCTCAGTCAGAACATCCCCAGAAGAAACTTCGTCTCCTTCGATCACTTTTAATCGAGAACCATAAGGAATCGTGTGCGTCTTGCTCTCAACTTCGCCTTCAATTTCGACTTCACGACGATCTTTTACTTCTCGAATTTCAATGACTTTCCCGTCGATCTCTGCAACGATAGCCTGACCTTTCGGATTACGCGCTTCAAATAGCTCCTGAATACGGGGCAAACCTTGGGTGATATCGTCTCCTGCTACCCCTCCAGTGTGGAAGGTACGCATGGTCAACTGGGTTCCAGGTTCTCCAATTGATTGAGCCGCAATAATACCTACTGCTTCTCCGATCTCTACAGGTGTTCCAAGTGCTAAGTTACGACCATAGCATTTTTTACATACACCATGTTTGGTACGGCAAGATAGAACGGAACGAATAACAACTGTTTCAATTCCTGCTTCCATTATTTCGGTAGCTATTTCTTCATCAATTAATTCGTTAGGACTAATGATGATATGATCTGTCTGTGGATGACGAACAGTTTGGTAACTAACACGCCCTACTATCCTATCATACAAATCTTCGATAATTTCGTTACCATCATGGATACGTTTGACAAGTAACCCTTTATCCGTCCCACAGTCTTCATCCCGAACGATAACATCTTGGGCAACGTCAACCAAACGTCTGGTCAAGTAACCTGAGTCAGCGGTACGTAGTGCGGTATCCGCCAAACCTTTCCGTGCACCGTGGGTGGAAATAAAGTATTCCAATACTGTCAGACCTTCACGGAAGTTAGTACGAATAGGCTGCTCAATAATTTTACCAGCTGGGTTGGCCATCAGACCCCGCATACCAGCAAGCTGAGTGATCTGAGAGACGTTACCACGAGCACCGGAAAATGCCATCATATAGATTGGGTTGTATCTACCCATGTTGCCCATCAATACTTCCGTAATGCGATCTTTCGTTTTACTCCAGATGGAAATAACACGCTCATATCGCTCATCATCGGTGATCAAACCACGACGATATTGCTTAACGACAGTTTTAACTTGTTCTTCTGCTTCTGCCAAGATATCTTTCTTCGCTTCTGGAACCATAACGTCTGATACAGACATGGTGATACCAGCTTTGGTGGAGTATGAATATCCAAGCGCCTTCACGCGGTCCAAGATAACAGAAGTCATCATCGTGCCAAAACGACGGAAACACTCTGCAATAATAGCACCTAGATCTTTCTTGGTCAGTGCTCCAGGTTCCTCCAAAGTTTGGATAAACTCAGGAATATTCACACCTTTTTCATAGATGAAATATTTCTCAGGTGTAGCGGTAAAGTTTTTCTTCCCTGGCTCATTGATATATGGGAAATTCTCTGGAAGAATCTCATTAAAGATCAATTTACCTGGCGTTGTAACAAGTAATGAAGATTGTTGTGCCTCAGTAAAAGTGGTTTTCTGTAATGATTTCACTGGTATTGCAATGCGAGTGTGCAAGGAAACATAACCATGATGATAAGCACTAATCGCTTCTGCTATCGAATAGAAAACACTGCCTTCGCCTTTTTCTCCTGTCTTTTGAATGGTTAGATAGTAACAACCTAGTACCATGTCTTGAGAAGGAGTAACAACTGGTTTTCCATCTTTTGGGTTCAAGATGTTTTGTGCAGCTAACATAAGTAGACGCGCTTCTGCTTGTGCTTCCGCTGACAACGGTACGTGAACAGCCATTTGGTCACCATCAAAATCAGCATTGTAAGCTGTACAAACTAGTGGGTGTAGACGAATCGCCCTACCTTCCACCAAAATTGGTTCAAACGCCTGAATACCAAGGCGGTGAAGTGTAGGTGCACGGTTCAGTAACACAGGATGTTCTTTAATAACTTCTTCCAAGACATCCCAAACTTCTGGATGAATACGTTCTACTTTGCGTTTCGCACTCTTGATGTTATGTGCTAAACCTTTTGCTACTAGCTCTTTCATCACAAAAGGCTTAAATAGTTCCAAAGCCATCTCTTTCGGTAAACCGCATTGATACATTTTTAGGTTAGGTCCTACGACGATAACGGAACGTCCAGAGTAGTCAACACGTTTACCCAAAAGGTTTTGACGGAAACGTCCTTGTTTCCCTTTGAGCATATGAGAAAGAGATTTTAGTGGTCTGTTTCCAGGGCCTGTAACAGGGCGTCCACGACGTCCATTGTCGATCAACGCATCTACAGCCTCTTGTAACATACGTTTTTCGTTTTGCACGATAATATCTGGAGCACCGAGGTCCAATAATCGTTTGAGACGGTTGTTACGGTTGATTACACGGCGATACAAATCATTCAAATCAGAAGTAGCGAAACGTCCACCATCTAATTGAACCATAGGGCGAATTTCAGGTGGTATAACAGGGAGTACATCCATGATCATCCAATCAGGACTGTTTCCTGAAGAACGAAAAGCTTCCAATACTTCCAGACGTTTGACTGCACGATTCCGACGCTGTCCTTGTGCTGTGACTAATTCTTCTTTTAATTGGTCTACTTCTTTATCTAGATTGATAGAAGCAAGAAGGCGTTTGATTGCTTCTGCTCCCATCATCGCTACAAAACCATTACCATACTTCTCACGGTAACTACGAAACTCTTTTTCGGATAAGAGTTGTTTCTTTTCCAGAGGAGTAGCACCTGCGTCTACTACAACATAAGACGCAAAGTAAATGACTTCCTCTAAAGACCGTGGAGACATATCCAAGACCAATCCCATGCGGCTTGGAATACCTTTAAAGTACCAAATATGTGAAACAGGAGCAGCTAGCTCGATATGCCCCATACGCTCACGACGTACTTTTGCACGAGTAACTTCTACACCACATCGATCACAAACAACGCCCTTGTAACGGACACGTTTGTATTTACCGCAGTGACACTCCCAATCTTTTTGTGGGCCAAAAATCTTTTCACAGAACAACCCTTCTTTTTCTGGTTTTAATGTTCTGTAGTTAATTGTTTCTGGTTTTTTGACCTCCCCGCGAGACCAAGACCGGATCTTTTCGGGAGAGGCTAAACCTATTTTCATATATTCGAAGTTGTTAACATCGAGCATCGGGCCATTCCTCCCTTAGGATTCCATGGTAGAGCGATTTTCCTGCTCATCCAGTTCAAAACCAAGTCGATCATTAGATGGCTCATCTTCATCATCTAACTCACGCATTTCAATCTCTTCTTCGTTTTCGGCCAAAATTTTAACATCCATCCCGAGACTCTGAAGCTCCTTAATCAATACTTTGAATGACTCTGGAACACCCGGTTCTGGTACATTTTCACCTTTGACGATCGATTCATAAGTTTTGACACGACCTACCACATCATCCGACTTCACTGTCAATATTTCTTGCAATGTATATGCAGCTCCATACGCTTCGAGTGCCCATACCTCCATCTCTCCAAAACGCTGTCCACCAAACTGCGCTTTACCACCAAGAGGTTGTTGCGTAACAAGGGAGTATGGCCCAGTTGAACGGGCATGGATTTTGTCGTCAACCATGTGAGCCAATTTAATCATATACATCACACCAACGGTTACACGATTTTCCATTGGTTCGCCTGTCCGGCCATCATGTAAAACAAATTTACCATCTGGTTCTAAACCAGCTTCGATCAAAGTCTCAAATACGTCATTCTCCGTGGCGCCATCAAATACTGGAGTTGCAATATGCAAACCTAATGTTTTGGCTGCCATACCAAGGTGAACTTCTAAAACCTGTCCAATATTCATCCGTGATGGAACCCCTAGTGGATTCAAGACAACTTCAACTGGTGTACCATCTGGTAAAAATGGCATATCTTCTTCTGGCATGATCCGGGCGATAACCCCTTTGTTACCATGTCGACCAGCCATTTTGTCACCTTCGGAAATCTTTCTTTTCTGAGCGATGTATACTCGAACAAGTTGATTTACACCAGGTGGTAGTTCATCGCCATTTTCTCTGGTAAATACTTTTACGTCCACCACGATGCCATCTTGACCGTGGGGAACTCGCAAGGAAGTATCTCTTACTTCACGAGCTTTTTCTCCAAAGATCGCATGAAGAAGTCTTTCTTCTGCTGTGAGTTCTGTCACTCCTTTTGGAGTAACTTTTCCTACAAGGATATCCCCAGCTTTGATCTCTGCACCTACACGAATAATTCCGCGCTCGTCCAAGTTTTTCAAAGCTTCTTCCCCAACGTTAGGAATATCTCTGGTGATTTCTTCTGGTCCTAATTTGGTATCTCTTGCTTCTGACTCATGTTTTTCGATATGAATAGAGGTATAAACATCCTCTTTCACTAGTTTTTCACTTAGTAGAATAGCATCCTCGTAGTTGTACCCTTCCCAAGTCATAAAGGCAACAACCACATTACGTCCTAATGCCATTTCGCCTTGTTCGGTAGACGGACCGTCTGCTAAGGTATCCCCAACCTCAACACGGTCTCCTGCTTTCACAACTGGACGTTGGTTCACAGAGGTACCTTGGTTGGAGCGAATGAACTTACTCAAACGATAGCGATCAAGGTCACCTTTGACAGTACGACCCTCGACTTCTGCTTCATGGCGAACTAAAATCTCATCTGCTGTTACTCGTTCTACTATACCAGCACGACGAGCCAGAACCATAACACCAGAGTCCCGAGCAGATTTGTATTCCATACCCGTTCCAATAAATGGAGACTCAGGTTTTAAGAGTGGAACAGCCTGACGTTGCATGTTTGATCCCATCAGAGCACGGTTGGAGTCATCGTTCTCTAAAAACGGAATACATGCAGTCGCTACAGATACAACCTGCTTAGGAGAAACATCCATATAATCCACTCGATCTTTTGGAACAGCAATTGTTTCATCTCGATAACGAACCGTAACGGAATCTTGCAGGAAGTTTCCTTCTTCATCAATCTGTGCATTTGCCTGTGCTACGTAATAGTTATCTTCTTCATCAGCTGTTAGGTAATCAATCTGAGCCGTCACCCGACCTGTTTCTGGGTCAACCCGGCGATAAGGTGTCTCAATAAAACCAAAGTTATTAATTCGTGCATAAGAAGATAGAGAGTTGATCAGACCAATATTAGGTCCCTCTGGCGTTTCAATTGGACACATTCTTCCATAGTGAGAGTGGTGAACGTCACGCACTTCCATCCCTGCACGTTCCCGAGTCAATCCGCCAGGCCCTAGAGCTGACAATCTACGTTTATGAGTCAATTCAGCCAATGGATTGGTTTGGTCCATAAATTGGGATAGCTGACTGCTACCAAAAAACTCTTTAATAGATGCAATAACAGGTCTAATATTGATCAGTGCCTGTGGTGTAATTGCGTTTGCATCTTGAATAGACATTCTCTCTTTTACTACTCGTTCCATACGAGATAAACCAATACGGAATTGGTTTTGCAAAAGCTCTCCTACTGAACGAAGGCGACGATTACCAAGGTGATCGATATCATCTGTCAGACCAACACCATGCAATAAATTAATGAAATAGTTGATAGAAGCAATGATATCTGCTGGTGTAATATGCTTGATTTCTTGGTCTACTTCTGCATTCGAAATAACTTTGATAATTTGGTCATCATTTTTAGCAGAGTGAATGTTTACAGATTGTAGGCGAACCAAACCTTCCGTCGCTTTTGGTTCCATCTGTACTCCGCCGCGAACTGTATATTCTTGCAGACCGTACGGTGCTTCGCCGATTAAATAAGGGATAACTTTATCCAATAGACGACGTTCTAACACTTGTCCAGCTTCTGCTAATACTTCACCCGTCTCGCTGTCTACAATATGCTCCGCAAGTTTTTGATTCAAAAGTCGGTTTTTGATATGTAGCTTTTTATTCATCTTGTAACGACCTACATTCGCAAGATCATAGCGCTTTGGGTCAAAAAATCTTGAGTATAGTAGATCGCGAGCATTTTCAGCTGTTGGTGGTTCACCTGGACGTAAGCGCTCGTAGATTTCGATGAGTGCCTTTTCGGTGTTTCCTGTATTGTCTTTATCCAATGAATTGCGAATATATTCATCTTCACCCAGAAGATCAATGATTTCTGCATCCGAACTATATCCTAGGGCGCGCAAAAGAACCGTGACAGGAATCTTTCTGGTACGGTCAATCCGAACATAAATAATATCCTTTGCATCCGTTTCAAGCTCTAGCCATGCGCCACGATTTGGAATTACTGTGGCAGTATATGTTGGTTTACCATTCTTGTCTAATTTCGTGCTATAATACACACTAGGAGAACGTACAAGCTGACTAACAATAACACGTTCCGCCCCATTGTAAATAAAGGTGCCTGTTTCCGTCATCAAAGGAAAGTCACCCATAAATACTTCTTGTTCTTTTACTTCGCCTGTCTCTTTGTTGATTAGACGCACTTTTACACGCAGTGGAGCAGCATAAGTAACTTGGTGGTCTTTTGATTCCTCCAAGTTATATTTTGGTTCGCCTAATTTGTAATCGATGAATTCAAGTACTAAATTCCCCGTAAAATCCTCAATCGGAGAAATATCCTGAAACATCTCACGCAAGCCTTCCTCTAGAAACCACTCATATGATTGTTGTTGAATTTCTATCAGATTCGGCAAATCTAGTATTTCATTAATTCGAGCGTAACTTCTACGGTTACGTCGACCGTACTGGACAAGTTTACCTAGCAAAATGAGCTCCCCCCTCATACCCTATCCAAGAGAACCAAAAGAAAATGGGTAAAAAAATTACCTCGGATGATACCTTAAAAGAAAACCTATTAACCTATCATAACCATAAAAAAGGAAAAATAAACCAACACAAAACTGTTTAACGTTTTAAAAGGATTTCTGCAAGTTATAACACTAGCACAAGCCTCTATACGTGTCAATTGTTTTTTGTAAAGAAAACTTGGAGATTGGCAAGCCATCAGGCGTAGACAGAGGTTTAGTTGCACTTATGCACCTCAGATAAGGTAGAAATTAATAATTTCTTACCTACCAAGAAATATGCAATAACCTTTTTTTTGAGTAACCAGTTCAACCGTACCAAATAATCGGCTTAACTCTTCTTTTGCTGATGCTGCACCTTGCTGTTTTCGGATCACTATCCACAATGATCCATCTGCTGATAAATGATTCCGAGCCTTTGCAAATAATTCAAAGATAAACGCCTTTCCTACTCGAATTGGAGGATTACATAGAATCGCATCAAATTTTTGATTTTGTAATTGTTCAAAGCCATCGCTGATCTTTACTTCTATTTGACTCGTGACATGATTTAATCTCGCATTTTCTCTTGCTAATGTTGTAGCCCGTTCATTTATATCCACCATCTGTACTTTGAGTTTTGGATTTGCTTTAGCAAGAGCAATACCAACAGGACCATAACCACAGCCTAGATCCAAGATATATTCATCACCACGTAGTACAACAGATTCGATTAAAAGCCTACTTCCAAAATCGACTCCTTTTTTAGAAAAAACACCAGCATCTGATCGAAAAGCCAGTTCACTTCCACATAATTCTGCTTTAATCATTCGATTCTCGTGTTTAGATTCCGGTTTCGACGAATAGTAATGATTAGACACCTTTGACCCCCTAATAGGAAAACAGACTCGCCAGTATCAGGCGAGTCCATTCGATTACTTCACTTCTACGCTAGCACCAGCAGCTTCGAGTTCTTCTTTGATTTTGTCAGCGTCTTCTTTGGATACGCCCTCTTTAACTGGGGATGGAGCACCATCTACAAGAGCTTTTGCTTCTTTCAAGCCAAGACCAGTGATACCACGTACTGCTTTGATAACTCCAACTTTGGAAGAACCAGCACTTGTAAGGATTACGTCGAATTCAGTTTTCTCAGCAGCTGCTTCTCCAGCTCCTGCTCCGCCACCTTGTACAACAGGTGCTGCAGCGGTTACTCCAAATTCTTCTTCAATTGCTTTTACCAATTCGTTTAATTCTAGAACGGTCATATTTTTTACCGCTTCTAAGATTTGTTCGTTAGACATAGTAGAACCTCCCAAAAGGTTTATGATTAAATTTTAATTATTTCAAGTTACAACTATTTCGCTAGAAAAATAAGTCTAGCTTTTGAATTCCTACTCTGCGGAAGCAGTTTCGGTTTGTTCTTTTTGCTCTGCAACTGCTTTTACGGAATAAGCGAAGTTGCGAACTGGAGCTTGTAGTACGGAAAGCAACATAGATAGCAGACCTTCACGTGAAGGTAGAGATGCGATCTCTTCCACTTTTTCAGGTCCTACTATTGCACCTTCAACGATAGCCCCTTTGATTTCAAGGTTTTTATGCTCTTTTGCAAAGTTATGAAGAACTTTTGCTGGAGCAACCACATCGTCTTTACTAAAAGCGATAGCTGTAGGTCCGGTAAGGAATTGATCCATATCACTAAGACCAATTTCACCAGTAGCACGGCGTACCAAAGTATTTTTCAATACTCGATATTCTACACCAGCTTCACGTAGTTGTTTTCGTAGTTCTGTTACCTCAGCAACAGAAAGACCACGATAATCAGTTACTACTGTACTTACACTAGCAGTCAATTTTTCTTTTACATCTGCTACCACTTGTTGCTTTTTTTCTAGTACTTTGGACATTCAAGACACCTCCTTGGGTGGAGTAAAAACTCGCAGACGGGTGAAAACCAAAAGAAAAAGCCTTCGTAGACGGACGAAGGCCAGTGGCTTTCACCTCGGTAGGAAATTAAGCAACATGTGCACCTACTGTCTACGGTAAGAAAGATGAGAACATCTTCTTATTTAAATTAAGAACAGTTATTGATTAACGAGCGCTTAAAGTAGCGGAACTTACTTGCACACCAGGTCCCATGGTGGAAGAAACACTGACATTTTTCATGTAGGTTCCTTTTGCAGCAGCTGGTTTTGCTTTGGTAAGCGCATCAGACAATGCTTGCAAGTTTTCGGAAAGTTGTTCGATAGAGAAAGACACTTTACCGATTGCTGCATGAATATTTCCTGCTTTATCCGCACGATATTCAATCTTACCAGCTTTAATTTCATTCACTGCTTTTTCTACTTCAAACGTAACTGTACCTGTTTTTGGGTTTGGCATAAGGCCTTTTGGTCCAAGGATTCGTCCTAGACGACCAACTTGCCCCATCATATCAGGAGTAGCTACTACTACATCGAAATCTAACCAACCTTGTTGAACTTTCGCAACAAGCTCTTCATCTCCAACAAAGTCAGCTCCAGCAGCTTCTGCTTCTTTTGCTTTTTCGCCTTTAGCAAAAACAAGTACGCGTTTGGTTTTTCCTGTTCCGTGAGGTAAAACCACTGCCCCTCTTACTTGCTGATCCGCTTTTTTGGTATCGATCCCAAGACGGAATGCAGCTTCTACTGTTTCATCAAATTTAGCAGTAGAGATAGACTTAACCAGTTCCAAAGCTTCTACTGGTTCGTAAACTTTTTCACGATCCACTTTTTGAATCGCTTCTTGATACTTTTTACCGTGTTTTGCCACTTCAATTACCTCCCTATGTGGTGATAGCGGAAAATCCTCCCACCAGACTAATGATTCGCGGCTTGGATCATTAGTCTTTAATAACAATACCCATGCTACGTGCAGTACCTTCAACCATACGCATTGCTGCTTCTACATCAGCTGCATTTAGATCAGGCATTTTTGTTTCTGCTATCTCACGAACTTTATCACGTGAAAGTGTCGCCACTTTTTTGGTGTTTGGCTCGCCAGAACCAGAATCAATTCCTGCTGCTTTTTTCAAAAGAACGGCAGCTGGAGGAGTTTTGGTCACAAAAGTAAATGAACGATCTTCAAAAACGGTGATCACTACAGGAATGATCAAACCAGCCTGTTCTGAAGTACGTGCGTTAAACTCTTTACAAAAACCCATGATGTTCACACCAGCTTGACCTAGAGCAGGTCCAACAGGTGGTGCTGGATTCGCTTTACCAGCTGGGATTTGTAGCTTGACCACTTTAATCACTTTTTTGGCCATGCTTCTTACCTCCTTCAAATGTGGTAGCCCCACCCATATAAAATGGGATAGTAGGGTCGCGGGTTTCACCCTCCCACGGTAACAACAAACCGATCAGGCAAACATCTACTAAAATAACATATTCCAAGCAAAAAGGAAAGTTTTTTTGGATGCTAAAGTTTTTCCACTTGTCCGAAGTCGAGTTCTACGGGTGTATCTCTCCCAAACATGTCGACCAAAACTTTGAGCTTCCCTCGATTGCTATCAACATCTTCGATTTGACCAACGAAGTTTTCAAATAATCCTTCGATTACTTTCACACTTTCGCCTATAGCAAAATCGACGACAGTTCGAACTTCTTCGACTCCCATTTGCTTTAGAATCGTTTGGACTTCATCAGGCAAGAGAGGAGTTGGCTTGGAGCCCGCACCAGCTGAACCGACAAAACCTGTTACACCTGGAGTATTACGAACAACATACCACGAGTCATCTGTCATTACCATTTCCACAAGTACATAACCTGGGAAAACCTTTCGCATGACAGTTTTCTTCTTGCCATCTTTGTGCTCAATCTCTTCCTCCATTGGCACCATGACACGGAAGATTTTGTCTTGCATTCCCATGGAGTCTAGTCGTTTCTCCAAGTTGGTTTTTACTTTGTTTTCGTAGCCGGAATATGTGTGAACCACATACCAATTCTTTTCCATACTTTTAGGGAAAAAAACCCCTGTCCCCCCTTATGGCGTCCATCTTACTACTTTGTAACCAATTGAATCAACTGTGCGATTCCCATATCTACAAGGAAGAAAAAGATGGTTAGGATTACAACAGCGGCAATCACAACAGTCGTATATTTGACCATTTCCTTGCGAGTAGGCCATTTTACTTTTTTAAACTCTTGGTAACTAGACCGAAAGAAGCCAGTTGTTCCACTTACGCTTCTCTTAATTCCGCGTCCAATATTTGTGAGTACAGCCATCTATCTTCCCACCCCAATTTACTTCGTTTCCCGATGTAGCGTATGTGAGTTGCAACGGGGGCAATACTTGCGGAGCTCCATCCGATCAGGATGTTTCCGTTTGTTTTTGGTTAGCGCATAATTGCGTTCGCGGCAATCTGTACATGCAAGTGTAACATTAACTCGCATTATGGCACCTCCTTTATATAGTATTTAAATCAGTGATATCGATAGAAAATACCCAAATTAGGTTAACATAATAGCGTTCTCAGGTCAAATACATGTAAGTCTAACAATGCAGATATACATTTCCTTATTTTTAAAAAAATAAGGAGACATAGCATCTCACTCTCGTCTCCGCTCCAAATTTAACTGTTTAAGTAATTTTTTTATTAAGATAAAGAAAATATGGCATGTGCTTTGCCATTTTAAAGTGAGGTATAAAATATCAAATAAGATAACATAAGTTTCTTATCTGTCGAAAAGGATTTTGTCCGTTTTTGTCGAATGTGTAGAATGACGGAATCAATCCATCAGAGTGAAATCTCTTCAATATCCAAATACTTCTCTAGCTTACGCTTGACCCGTTGCAAAGCATTATCGATCGACTTTACATGTCGATTCAAATCGACAGCGATTTCTTGATAGGATCGACCATCTAAGTATAGCATAAGCACTCTACGCTCTAAATCACTTAAAATCTGGGAAATCTTATCTTCGATGTCGCTATGCTCTTCTCGATTTATATATATTTCCTCTGGATTGGTACGCCCACCTGTTAAAGTATCATAAAGCGTCCGATCGGAGTCGTCGTGACTTGGCTTGTCCAGTGATACATAAGAATTAAGCGGTATATGTTTTTGTCTTGTTGCCGTTTTGATAGCGGTAATGATTTGTCTTGTAATACATAATTCTGCAAACGCTTTAAAAGAAGCTAACTTGTCCCCTCGAAAGTCGCGAATGGCTTTGTATAGGCCAATCATGCCCTCTTGCACAATATCCTCGTGGTCCGCACCAATTAAAAAGTACGACCGGGCTTTTGCTCTAACGAAGTTTTTGTACTTATGAATGAGATACTCTAGAGCTTCCTGGTCTCCTACACGTATATCTCTAACTAGTTCCTCATCGCCCAACTGATGGTAAAGGACTCTCCTATCCAAATCCTTAGGACTGCTAGATAGTAGGTCAATGCTCAAAATATTTCCCCCTGACCAAGTCGCATTTCAAAATGGCAGTTCTTATTATATTGAATTGAAACAAAAACGTCAATTTTTGATCTATTTTTTTCTTCGCAAATTCTCCAATTTTTGGCGAAGGGTTTCAGGAATACTTTCCCAGAGAGGGTTTTTTGCCGTTTTTGAAGTATGTTTATATTTGAGTTGTTTTGTAATAATTTCCTTAGATTTAGAAAGCCTTTCGATAAATTCTCTCGCTGATATACGATAAGCACCTTGTCCAAATATCATACGTTGCTCCAGAAAATCTGATGTAGCAACATAGATATGACGTTTTTCATCTTTGTATTTACGAACAAAGTGCTCTATCCAAGCATCTGCTGTTTCTTCTTTATCCGTAAAAACGACCTTTATTCGCTTTTCTGGATCTTTATTTCGTAGCCCTTTTATGCGATAAGCGTCAAAAACAACAAATGTTTTCATCCCTGAGAAAGCCTGATACTCCATTAGGTCATGTATCAATTCGTCTCGTGCCAATTCAAAATTCTCGCTATAATTTGGATTCGCACGAATGATGTTATATCCATCGACTACCAGCCATTCCTCCATCCTAAGTACCTTTTGTCTTTCGACTTTGCAGTACTTGATACAACAAAACTCCTGTGGCAACAGAAGCATTTAGCGAAGAAATTTTCCCTTTCATCGGCAGATGAACCAGAAAATCACATTTTTTCTTCAACTGTTGGCTAATACCTTGGCCTTCATTGCCGATGACGAGAGCGATTGGCATATCATAATCCGCAGTTTCATAGGATTGTTTGGCTTCTCCAGCAGTTCCAACTAACCAAATACCTTGTTCTTTTAAATATTCTGCTGTTCGGTTTACATTGGTCACTTTTGCTACGGGAACATATTCAATTGCCCCAGCAGAAGTTTTTGCTACTGTTGCTGTTAATCCGACTGCACGTCGTTTAGGAATGATGACACCATGAACTCCTGTCGCATCTGCTGTACGCAATACAGTACCCAGATTATGAGGATCTACAATACCATCTAACAGTAACAGAAAAGGCTGTTCTCCTTTATCTGAGGCGTTGGCTAAAATTTCTTCTACTGAGGCATATTGATAACTACTTACTTGGGCTGCTATTCCTTGATGCCTCTGATTTTCTGCTACTTGATCTAGTTTTGTACGAGGCACCCAATGATAAGGTATCTTTTGCTCCTCTAACTGAAGAACCAGATCCTCGACACTTTTTTTCTTTAAACCTTCTGCAAACCATACCTTCTCCATATCTCTACCCGCTGACATAGCTTCCAAAACAGCATGTTTTCCAAATATCCAATCTGCCACTATTTCTTCATCTCCTTTTCTAATGGTCCAAGTTCGATTAGCATCTTCATAATTTCTTGCAGCCTGTCTGCTTGTCCCATTAGATACAAATATCCAAGGAGAGTTTCTAAACCTGTGCCTTGACGATATTGACTTACATTTACCCTTCTGGAAACGCTTGTCGTCTTCGCATTACGACCTCGCTTGTAGACCGCTATTTCCTCTTCCTTTAGCTGGTCCATAATCGTTTGAATGGCATGGGCTTGAGCGGCAGCAGATACATATCGAACCGCAACTTGTTGTAGCTTTTGTGGTTTTACTTCACCGGATGCTATCAAATGGTGCCGTACATATAATTCTTGTACAGCATCTCCTATATAAGCGAGAGTAAGAGGAGGAAGCTCATCTGGCTTACGCATGAGAGCTCCCAATGTACCTAATAGATTTTGTTCCATCATTTTTTCTTCCACCTAACACCTTGAGGGGTATCTTCTAACACAATACCTGCAAGAAGCAACTGATTTCGAATTTCATCTGCACGATCAAAATTTCTCGCCTTACGTGCGGCTTGTCGCTCTTCGATCAAGTTTTCGATGTCATTTTCTAATACTTCCTCAAAATGAGTATCCACTAAACCAAGTACATTTTCGCCATATATCTGGAACCAATTTAATAATGATTCAATGGATTCTTTACTTAGCACTGACTCAGCTAACCATTCATTCGCAACTCGAACAGCATCAAATAAGACCGTTATTCCATTTGCTGCATTAAAGTCATCGTTCATTTCTTTTGCAAATTGGGTTGAAAGTTTTTCCAGCTGTTCCGTTAAGTTAGTAGGAATCACTCCAGATAAGGAGGTTTGTAATCGATGACGAAGATTATTTACAGCAGTTTGTAATCGCTCCGCGCTTTGTTCTGCCTGTTTCATCACTTCTGAAGTGAAATTAATCGGATTGCGATAATGCGCGGAAAGAAGGAAATATCGAATCGCTTTTGGAGAATACATTTTGCGCATATCATAAACACGCATTACATTCCCAAGTGATTTTGACATTTTCTCGTTTTCCATGTTGATAAATCCATTATGCAACCAGTAACGGACAAATTCTTTTTCGTTTAATGCCTCACTTTGAGCAATTTCATTTTCATGGTGAGGAAAGCACAGATCAATCCCCCCTGCATGAATGTCTAATGTTTCTCCTAAGTATTCTTTCGCCATTACAGAGCATTCAATATGCCAACCAGGACGACCTGCGCCCCAAGGGGTTTCCCAACTGATTTCACCCTCTTTGGCATGTTTCCACAATGCAAAATCAAAAGGGTGTTCTTTTATTTCATTCACTTCCACACGAGCACCGGATTGAAGATCTTCCAATGATTGATGCGATAATTTTCCATATCCATCTTGGCGAAGTGTGCGAAAATATACGTCTCCATTCACTTCATATGCTTTCCCTTTTTCTATCAGGGTTTGTATGGCATCGATCATTTGTCCGATATGCTCGGTTGCTTTTGGATGAACATCCGCCCGATGAACACCAAGTGCATCCATATCTTCAAAATAGGCTTCTGTATATTGCTCAGCAATATCAGCCACACTTTTTCCAGTTTCTATGGATGCTTTGATCAGTTTATCGTCCACATCTGTAAAGTTTTGTACATAGGTCACTTTATAACCAAGATGTGCAAGATAGCGTCTCACCACATCAAAAAATACAAAAACACGTGCGTTTCCAATATGAATATAGTTATAAACAGTAGGACCGCATACATACATAGAAACGGCTTGATCCTCTGTTTGAAACATTTCTTTTTCTTTACTCAATGTGTTGTAAACTTTGACTGTCATCTGGTGATTTTCCCCCTGTGTGTCTCTTTAACCAATCTACTTCTTTTTTAAGTATTGCTATTTCATCTTGAATAGAACGAAACATTTCTGCAACTGGATCAGGAATATTAACATGATCCATATCTGCTTGGACCCTAATACCATCTTGGACAACAACTCGCCCTGGTACTCCCACTACAGTCGAATTAGCTGGAACATCTCGAAGGACAACTGATCCTGCACCTATTTTGGCACAGCGACCAACTCGAATAGAACCAAGTATTTTAGCTCCAGATGACACCATCACATGATCCTCTAGGGTAGGGTGCCTCTTTCCTTTTTCTTTCCCTGTTCCACCTAATGTCACTCCTTGGAAAATCGTTACATAATCCCCAATCTCACATGTTTCACCAACAACAACACCCATTCCATGATCAATGAAAACCCCTTTACCGATAGAAGCACCAGGATGTATCTCGATCCCTGTAAAGAAACGACTTACTTGCGAGATAATCCTTGCTAACAAAAATGCTTTATGACGATAGAGAAAATGGGCGATACGATGAGACCATAGTGCATGAATNCCGGAATAAGTAAGGATAATTTCTATGGTTGTCCTAGCGGCCGGATCTCGGTCAAATACTGCTTGAATATCTGCTTGGATATTTCGTTTACAATTTCTCCAACTACTGAGAATCGACAAAATAACCAGTCCCTTCTAAAAAAATAACCGTCTCCGTAGCAAAAGCTACAGAGACGGAAAAATCCGCGGTCCCACTCTGCTTGGAATTAATTAGTCCCACTTAGACTGATAACGGCAGTTTACCGGATCATCCTACTTTTCGGTTCAAATGATCACTCATAGGGGCATTTCCAGTAGACGACATAAAGCTTTTCATCAACCAGCTTCTTTCTAAAATGTCGAGTTACTGTACTTCTCCTAATCATCGTTTTTCTTCATACTCTATTCTGTTGGAGCAGATTATGTTTGTCAAGATTTTGCCATGAAAGATAACTACCCCTTGTAAGCTCACAGAAGATTAATTAATTCTATGCAGTTAGCATTTGATTTTATACTTATTTCTTCGCTAAAGCTACAACAGCCATGGAAGCAATTCCTTCTTTTCTTCCCGTAAAACCAAGCTGTTCTGTAGTAGTAGCTTTAACATTCACTTGATCTAGATCTGCTTCTAACAATTCGGCAATTCTTTCTACCATTTGTGGGATATAGGGAGCCATTTTTGGTTTTTGGGCAATAATCGTCGCATCCAAATTATTTAGCCTATAGCCCTTTTCTTTTACTATCTGCCATATATCATGGAGTAAGAGACTACTATCTGCCCCTTTGTAAGCCATATCCGTATCCGGGAAATGTTTGCCTATATCTCCAAGAGCCAGTGCACCTAATATCGCATCTGTTATGGTGTGCAATAGAACATCAGCATCAGAGTGACCTATCAACCCTTTTTCATAAGGAATAGATACTCCGCCGATGAGCAAAGGTCCATCCCCTCCAAGTTGATGTACATCGAATCCTTGTCCAAATCGAATCATGTTGTTTGTTCGCTACCTTTCATTCGTTTTGCCAAAATGGTTTCTCCTAATAAAATATCTTCTGGGGTCGTTATTTTAAGGTTGGTATACGCCCCTTCTACGACTTTCACAGGAATACTTAGGTTTTCCACCAACATAGCATCATCTGTTCCAACTAAATTTTGTTCTTCTGCATATTGATGTGCATCCAATAATATTTTCCGATGGAACAATTGCGGCGTCTGTATACTCCACAATTGTTCTCGCTCCAGTGTCTCTACTACAATTTTAGCATGGTTAACTCTTTTAATTGTATCTTTTATAGGAACAGCAAGCGTAGCTGCTAGCTGTTGATCGTTTACTGCTCGAATAAGTGCGGAGATCTCAGCAGCCGTAACAAAAGCACGAACAGCATCATGCACCATCACCCATTCCGTTTGTGTAGCCACTACTCCAGCATAAACACTGTCTTGCCGTTCTTTACCGCCCCTTACAACCTGCTTCACTTTTTTTAAGTTATATTTTCTGATCAGCTTTTCTACCTGTTTCACATTTTCTTGGTTGGTAACCACATTGATTTCTGTAATGAAGGGATGTTCGTCAAAAACTTCCAATGTATGTATCAAGATCGGCTTTCCAAACAACTCTAAAAATTGCTTGGGAGTAATGCTGTTCATTCGCTTTCCAACTCCCGCTGCTGGAATCACTACACCTATTTCCACTATAGGATACTCCTTTTATGTTGATGAGCTGAGAATACCACATTTACCACAAACATAAAACAAGCCCAGTATGTAAACTGGGCTATAGAGCACGTTCTAACAATTTTGGTTTAGCAAATATCATTCGACCAGCAGATGTTTGAAGTACACTGGTGACAAGTACATCAATCTCATCGCCAATAAACTCTCGTCCACCTTCGATCACGATCATGGTACCATCGTCTAAATATGCTACCCCTTGACCATGTTCTTTTCCATCTTTGATCACTTGCACATGGATCTCTTCACCTGGTAAAACAACAGGTTTTACTGCATTTGCTAAATCGTTAATATTAAGTACTTTTACACCTTGCAGTTCACAAACCTTATTGAGATTAAAGTCATTGGTAACCACTTTACCTGAGAGCACCTTAGCCAACTTCACTAATTTGCTATCTACTTCTTGGATATCTTCAAAATCACCTTCGTAAATCATCACTTTTACATCCAGTTCTTTTTGAATCTTATTCAAGATATCCAAACCACGCCGGCCACGATTTCGTTTCAATAAATCAGATGAATCAGCAATATGTTGCAATTCTTCTAGAACAAACCCAGGGATAACTAGTGTACCTTCCAAGAAACCAGTACGGCAAATATCTGCTATTCTACCGTCAATAATTACACTTGTATCCAAAATTTTATGTTCTTGAATTGCAGATGCTTGCTTTTCCTTTTGTCTAGCCTTTTCTCTTGATTGTCTTCCTAAAGTGAAAACCGTAATCAATTCATCGCGTTTTTTATATCCGACTCGAAAACCGATATAGCCGAGGAACCCAGATAATACAAAAGGCAAGATACGTGAAACACCAGGAATATTAGGCAACTGAGACAATGGCTGCTGAATTAAAAACGCAATTATGAGTCCAAAGATGAGGCCAAGCGCGCCAAAAAGTCCATCTGCCGCAGGTATTTTCACCAATCTTTCCTCAGACCATTTTATCCAAGATACAATAGGGTCAGCCAACCACATGGCTGCCACAAACAGAATGATTGCCCCAAGAATAGCTCCAATCCAATGTGGTGCAGGAACTTCACCAAAATTAAGAGGAGACCTGAGAAGCACCCCGAACAACTTTGGTCCTACATAATATCCAGCAGATGCTCCAGCAAGTGCGAAGGCGAGTTGCACGAAACGTTTCATCATGGGGCTTCACCCCCTCTCTTATCAACTCTAGTTGTTAACATTGTGAACTACTCACGACTAAAATCGTGTGCTTCATCTACGAAGTTTGACAGTTAGACTATCCTTATTCGTATAGGCGTATCCACAACACCTCTAGCGTATAAGCCTTTTTCAGGCTACAACGTTACTTTTACGCATACCTGATATTAGTAATTATAAACAAATCATAGTCAGAATAATCGAATCCAGAAAAATTTATTTTCCCGAACAGATAAAAATGTATATGATGTCTCTTATCTACTGCATGTAAAACAGCATCATCCCAGCCTAAAAGGGGGTTTCTTATACTTCTTTATTGCTCTTCGTTGGTTATTAATCCATCTATGAGCTGAAATGCCTGTTCTTCTTCTAAATCACGAGCCAAAACAAACTCACTGATCAGAATTTGCTTTGCATTGTCCAGCATCTTTCGCTCACCAGTAGATAAGCCTTTTTCGCCATCTCTACGCATGAGAGAGCGGACGACTTCAGCTACATCGTAGATATCTCCCGTTTTCATTTTATCTAAATTTGCTCGAAATCTTCTGTTCCAGTTTGTTGTATCATCATCTTCAAACTGTCTCATTCGTTGCAGAACAAGCTCAACCGTATTATCATCAATCACTTCTCGCAGACCAATTGTATCTACATTCTTAAGCGGGACCATTACTTTCATGTCCCCAATTGGCATGCGCATAATATAATATTGTTGCCGTTCACCCAAAATTTCTCTCTCTTCGATTGACTCAATAACGCCGGCTCCATGCATTGGGTAAACCACCTTGTCACCTATGTTGAACAATTGGGCCACCTCCAAAGACAATGTCTATTTCCAAGATATCACAAAGCGGCATTGATGTCAATACGAAACAAACAGAACATATTAGCACACTAATAGAGATGCGTCAACGCTTTTTGAGTATTTTTTTTACAAAGAAAAGGAACATTTGACACTTTTTCAATAAAGTCACTGAATTGGATCATAATTGTTTTGTTTCCCTAAATAAATTCCCCCTAATTCCATCCTTTCCTATCCGATAATTTGTAATACTGTTTATTCCGAGCCTCTATAATCATTCAACGGGAAAAATTCAAAGCCCTTCACTTGTGAAAATAAGAGAAATCTGATGGAAACTTACTTTATTCTAGCAAATAAACTTGGAGATATTATGGAGATTCTGTTTTTTAACGAATGTGACACAAGTTTTGTTTGTAATTTATCGATTTTTAGACAAAGTAATCTCTCTTTATATATAAATAACAAAAAAAAACAACCCTTTTTAAGAGGGTTGTTTTAATCTTCTACTGGCTCTTCATTCTTGTTGGCGCGTTTTCTACGGATTGATTTTTTCAAACCATATAGAGCATATAATGCTAAAGGTACAAAAATCACCTTCGGCAACTCAGCAGGATAAAAAATTGCAGAAATCGCAATTGCTACTACGAATACAGCGGAAATCCACAAGAAAGCTTTGGGGGTTTTCATTTTCTTAAAAGCAGGATACTTGACTTGACTAACCATTAAGAAAGATAAAAAAATCATTCCAATAGCCATGATGTAATGATTGTCAATATACTTGTCATACAAAGCCATTGTAGCAAGTATACCACCTGCTGCTGTTATTGGCAGACCAACAAAGTATCCTTTAGGACCACTTTGGACATTGAAGCGAGCAAGTCTTAAAGCACCGCAGATAGGAAAGATAGCGGTAATAAACCAACCTTCAGCTCCAAAGCTTTTCAAAACAGAAACATACATAATAATTGCTGGGGCAACACCAAAAGTTATAACATCAGATAATGAGTCCAGTTCTTTACCAAATTCACTCTGTGTGTTTAACATACGTGCAACTTTACCGTCCAAACCATCGAGTAGCATTCCAATAATAACGGTAATGGCAGCATACTCCCAGTGGTTGTTTATTGCTAAAAGAATAGCCATGACACCTAGAAATAAATTCCCCACTGTAAATAAGTTAGGTAAAACTCTTGCAAACATAACGAACCTCCTAGCGATCAAATACCGAGTTAATCAGAGGTACTGGTCGGAATGTATCATATTGCTTAACAACGCTACTTTGGTATCTGATCTAATCTTGAACATCTTTTCTAAAACAGAAAGGACATCCGAAAAAAGCATCTGTCGTACAGAAAATTAGAGAAAACCCATCATCCTATGAATATGGGATAACCTCTTATCTGGATCCATTCTTTAGTACTTTGCCTGAGTGATGTTCCATGGCAACAACAAATAATTATGGTGAATAGTAAAGCAGGTAGGACAAAAAATGTTTTTGTCCAAATCCCATTCATAAAGTCATTCTACCACAAGTAAAATAGGCATTCACCAAAATATTCTATTTTAAATATAAACATTCCTTTATGACATAATTCTAAAGATGCCGATCAATAAATACTTGACTACGAATTCGTTTCAACCCATCTTGAACAGCTCTTGCTCGAACTGCACCAATTCCCTCTACTTCATCCAATTCTTCCATCGTTGCTAACATCATTTGCGGCAACACCTCAAATCGCTCCACTAATTTCTGAATAACCGTGCTAGGAATTCGAGGGATTTTCCCTAATATCCGGTATCCTTTTGCTGATACAGGTTCTTCTTGTAAATTGAGAGGTCCTGCATATCCAATCAGTTTGGCTACAACTTGATGATCCAATAGTTCGTCAGCAGATAATTGTTTGAGCGCAGCAAAAACATTCTGCGGTTGGTACTGCTGCCTATCAATAGCATAATCTTTTACTAATAAATGCGCCTCTTGCTCCATATTACCCATCAACTCATCTAATTGCATTCGAATAAGGCGACCTTCAATTCCTAATTCATGTATATAACTATCAATCTCACGTTTTACACGCAAAACCATTTCCATTCGTTGCAAAACGTTCGTTACTTCATCAAGCGTCACCAACTCTTCAAATTCCAAAGCACTGAGGTTCGTTGTAGCTTGATCCAGAACTGATTTATATTTTTCTAGCGTTTGAACAGCTTGATTGGCTTTCGTTAGAATGACACGAATATCTTTAAGGGAGTATCGAACAGTACCTCGATAGAGGGTAATCGTATTCCGACGTTGAGATATCGATACAACTAGTTTACCTGTTTGTCTAGCTGTTCTCTGAGCTGTGCGATGACGAATTCCAGTTTCTGTGGAGGGGAGTGTAGCACTAGGAACAAGTTGCGCATTTGCATACAAAATACGTTTACCATCATTGGATAAAATGATCGCACCATCCATCTTTGCTAGTTCATAAAGAAATGAAGATGAGAACGGACAATCGATATGAAAACCACCATCTACTATATCTGCAACTGCACTATCATAACCCATTACAATGAGAGCACCAGTTTTAGCTCCTAAAATATTATCCAAGCCTTCTCGAAAAGCAGTTCCTGGTGCTATTAACGACAGCATATCATCAATATGTCCTATTTTTTCCTCTCGCAACTTATTTACCCTCCCAATGCGACTTCCAATGCTTCTTTCAATGTTTTGACTCCGATTCGTTCAATTCCTTCTGGCGGGTTCCATCCTCGCATATTTTTTTCTGGAATAATGACATTAGAAAATCCCATCTGATGGGCCTCTGCCACCCGCTGTTCGATTCGACTAACACCTCGAACTTCTCCTGTCAAACCGATCTCACCTATAAATAAATAGTCTACCCCTATTGGACGATCACGAAAACTAGAAGCGAGACTTAGGGCAATAGCTAGGTCAATAGCTGGTTCATCCAATTTTACTCCTCCTACAACATTTAGAAAGACATCTTGTTGATGGAGAGAGAAACCTAGTCTTTTTTCCAAAACAGCCAACATCATACTAACACGATGATGATCGACACCGGTTGCCATTCGTTTTGGAATCGCGTTACTTGTAGGCGTAACTAGTGCTTGTAACTCCACTAAAACTGGTCTTGTACCTTCAATACTAGCTGCAACAGCTGTCCCAGAAACTCCAACTGGACGCCCTGATAAAAATAACTCGGATGGATTTCCGACTTCCACTAGTCCTAATTCTTTCATCTCAAATACACCAATTTCATTTGTGGAACCAAAACGATTTTTCACCGCTCGAAGTACACGGTATGTATGGTGTCTTTCTCCTTCAAAATAGAGAACAGAATCTACCATATGTTCCAGCATTCTTGGACCCGCAAGTGCACCAGATTTTGTGACATGGCCAACAATAATGATTGTCACTCTTTTTTCTTTGGCTAAGCGCATCAACTGGCTCGTACACTCTCTTACTTGGGAAACACTCCCTGGAGCAGACGTAATTTCAGGATGAAACATTGTTTGTATCGAATCAATAACAACTAGTTGTGGCGAAGTCTCCTCTACTAGTTCTTCAATAGCAAGTAAATCCGTTTCCGCTGCAACCAACAGCTGATCAGATAGAGCTTCTAAACGTTCTGCTCGAAGTCTAATCTGCTCCATAGATTCTTCCCCAGATACATATAAAACTTGCATTCCACCCGCTGCTAAAAGATGTGTCGATTGCAACAAAAGGGTGGATTTACCAATACCTGGGTCGCCACCTACTAATACCATAGAACCTGGAACCAAACCGCCTCCTAAAACTCGATTTAATTCTTTCATTCGAGTATCGTATCTTGGAGTTTCCAGCTTCTCTACTTTGGTTATAGGAGTAGCCTTTTCTCTTGTTTTTTTCGATGAACGGGAACTTGCTTGTTTATTTCCCCCTGTTATCACCTTTTCCTCAACAAGACTGTTCCATACTCCACAACCTGGGCAACGTCCCATCCATTTGGGCAACTCATATCCACACTCGCCACATACAAATACACTCTTGTTTTTTGCCAATTTTCATTCATCCTTATCCCATCTTTTGTTAAACATTATAACAAATGAAACCAAAGACATGATGCTTTTGGCAAATCACTAGGAGTAGGATAAACTATAGATAGTTACAAAAGGGGGGATAAAATGTGTTTATTGCACATTTACACTATCAAAGACCTATTGATGTGATTGAGCGCCATGTGAAAGATCATCGAGAGTATTTGGACACTTTATATGCAACAGGTAAGCTGATTGTTTCTGGACGAAAAACAGATAAATCTGGGGGGATAATTGTATTTGCTACCTCTGATCGAAAAGAAGTAGAAACCATCATCTCAAAAGACCCATTCCACACCCTTGATCTTGCTACATATGAATTGTTAGAATTTGACCCAGTAAAATATGACTCTAAATTTGCCGAGCTATATTTATAATAAAAATACTATCATTATTAAAAATATGATTCCCTTACTTAATCTATCATATTTACATCGATTTTTCAGCATTTCCCTATTAAATGAAAGCAAAAAAGCGGCATAAATGCCGCTTTTTTCTAATGATAGTAAATTTATTTATTCTTCGTGCAACCAAAGGAGATTATTTTCCATCTTTATGTTGTACTGACATTTGCTTTTTCTACTACTAATTTTCCATCTTTTAAATCGATGGATACTTTATCCCCTCGGACAATATTACCTTTGAGTAATTCCTCAGAAAGCCGATCTTCTACATGTTTTTGAATAGCACGACGCAATGGACGAGCACCGTATGCAGGATCAAATCCTTCTTTGGCTAAATGTTTGGTTGCTTCAGGTGTCATTTCAACATGAATATCCTGATCAGCCAAACGTTTTTTTAATTCTTCAGACATGAGAGTAACGATTTCTCTGAGATGTTCTTCTTTTAAAGAATGGAACACGATCACATCATCAATACGGTTCAAAAATTCTGGACGGAAGCTCTTCTTCAGTTCTTCCATCACATTTTGTTTCATGCGCTCGTATTCATCTTTGCTGTTATCTCCAACGGTAAATCCAAGTTTCGTATTTTTCCCGATGGTAGATGCACCCACATTCGAGGTCATAATGATGATGGTATTACGAAAATCAACAGTTCGTCCCTTACTATCTGTGAGGCGACCATCTTCCAACACTTGAAGTAGCACGTTAAATACTTCTGGGTGCGCTTTTTCAATTTCATCAAAGAGTACAACAGAATATGGTTTGCGACGAACTTTTTCCGTTAACTGACCACCTTCATCATATCCAACATATCCTGGAGGGGAACCAACAAGACGGCTAGTAGAATGTTTCTCCATATACTCAGACATATCGATTCGGATCATTGCATCTTCATCACCAAACATGGATTCTGCTAATGCTCTTGCCAGTTCTGTTTTACCAACGCCAGTAGGACCTAAGAAAATAAAGGAACCAATAGGACGTTTGGGATCTTTCAGACCTGCTCGAGCACGACGGATAGCACGGGCAACAGAAACTACTGCTTCTTCTTGTCCGATTACTCTGTTATGCAAGATATCTTCCATTTTTAGCAAACGTTCTGTTTCTTCTTCCGCTAGCTTCACTACAGGAATTCCTGTCCAGCTAGCTACTACATCTGCTACATCTTCTGAAGTGACAGCAGAATCTGTTTTTCCTTGATCTTGTCTCCAACGGTTACGAGTAGTTTCCAATTCCTCTCGTAATTTTTGCTCTTTATCGCGTAGAGAAGCAGCTTTTTCAAACTCTTGACTTTGAACAGCAGCATCTTTTTCTTTCTTCACTTCTTCCATTCGTTGCTCTAATTCTTTTAATTCTGGTGGAACGGTATAAGAAGAAAGTCTTACTTTGGATGCTGCTTCATCAATCAAATCAATCGCTTTATCTGGTAGATAACGATCCGTAATGTAACGATCGGAAAGTTTAACAGCTTGTTCAATCGCTTCATCTGTTATTTTTACTCGGTGGTGTGCTTCATACCGATCACGAAGTCCTTGTAAGATGAGAATAGCTTCTTCTTTTGAAGGTTCATCTACAGTAATAGGTTGGAAGCGTCGTTCTAATGCTGCATCTTTTTCAATATATTTGCGATACTCATCCAGTGTTGTGGCACCTACGCATTGAAGCTCCCCACGTGCAAGTGCAGGTTTTAAAATATTGGAGGCATCAATCGCACCTTCTGCACCACCTGCTCCGATCAAGGTATGCAATTCATCAATAAAGAGAATGATGTTACCTGCTTGGCGAATCTCATCCATGATCTTTTTCAAGCGATCTTCAAATTCTCCACGATATTTCGTACCTGCTACAACCGTACCCATATCCAGCGTCATCACTCGTTTACCGCGAAGGGTTTCTGGAATATCGCCTTCGACAATTCGTTGTGCCAAGCCTTCTGCTACTGCTGTTTTTCCTACACCTGGTTCCCCAATAAGTACAGGATTATTTTTGGTACGACGAGATAATACTTGAATCACACGCTCAATCTCTTTGCTTCTACCGATAACTGGGTCTAGGTTGCTTTCCCTCGCCGATTGGGTCAAATCACGAGCCAAGCTATCTAACGTAGGTGTGTTGGCACTCATTTGTGTTCCCCCTTGATGAGAAGAGACGGACTCCGTACTTCCGAGTAATTGAAGAACTTGACCACGTGCTTTATTCAGACTAACTCCAAGGTTATTTAATACACGTGCTGCTACTCCTTCGCCCTCACGAATCAAGCCCAGAAGAATATGTTCGGTACCAACGTAAGTATGACCAAGCTTACGAGCTTCGTCCATGGACAACTCAATTACCTTTTTGGCCCTTGGTGTATAGGCGATACTAGTAGGTTGACCACTTCCACGTCCGATTAACGTTTCGACTTCTTTTTGGATTTTTTCCATACCAAGCCCTAAAGCAACTAGTGCCTTGGCTGCAATTCCGTCCCCTTCACGGATCAATCCTAAAAGAATATGTTCGGTACCAATATTGGTGTGTCCTAAACGAACTGCTTCCTCTTGTGCCAAAGAGAGTACTTTTTGCGCCCGTTCTGTAAACCTTCCAAACATCATATCGCTTCACCTCTTCTTTTATCTGTCAATCTCTTTCCATTCCAAGTCGTTCACGAATCAGCTCAGCTCTGCGAATATCCCGCTCTTCTGCGCCTAATTTTTCCCCAGCATACTGTTGCAGAAATCCTGGTTGAATCAATACCATTAACTCATTCATCACCGAAGATGGAACTCCTGTCAATAAATCCAAATCAATACCTAAACGGACATCAGACAAACGTTTCATCGCTTCTTTGGAATCAATGATACGGGCATGAGCAAGAATACCAAATGAACGCGTCACTCTATCTTCCAACTGAATGGGTGACATACCTAGCAGTCTTTCACGTGCCTGTTTTTCATGATCAATCATTTGACGAACGACACCCTGTAGTTTATTGATGATTTCCTCTTCAGATTGACCAAGAGTCACCTGATTGGATACTTGATATAGATTCCCTAGCGCTTCGCTTCCTTCCCCATAAATCCCTCTCACAGCTAAACCTACCTGGGTAATCGCAGGTATGAAACGATTCAACTGCTGTGTAAGAGCAAGTGCTGGAAGATGAATCATCACAGAAGCTCGAATACCAGTACCAACATTTGTTGGACAACTCGTCAAGTAACCACATTGTTCATCAAACGCAAAGCTCACATGCTTTTCTAACCAGTCATCTATTTGAGATGCTAATTTCCACGCTTTTTCTAATTGAAAACCTGGAAATAAGCATTGTATACGTATATGATCTTCTTCATTTACCATGATACTCACAGACTCATCTTGGCTAAAGAGAACCGCACCAGATGTCGATTCTTCTGCTAGATGAGGACTGATCAAATGTTTTTCTACCAATACTCTTTTTTGGAGATCGGTCAAATCCGCCATTTGAATAAGTTCTGCATTCTCTAAAATCTCTGGAATATCATCTTTTGTAAGAGCTTCTTCAATCAGGTGAATCACTTCTTCTGACTGGGAGGCGGTACTGAGCATCGGAAATGGGATATGAGCCAAATTACGTGCAATCCGAACCCTACTGGAAAAAATCACATCGGAATCGGCGCCTTTTACCCGCATCCATTCACTCATTGCATTTTCTAGAAAATGATTCAAGGACAATTTTTTTCCGCCTCCTTACTCCGATAGTTGTTCCTGTAAGGAACGAATCTGATCGCGGAGTTGTGCTGCTTCTTCAAATTCCTCTGACTCAACAGATCGAGCGAGCTGTTCGCGAAGTTTTTCTAGGTCTCGCCTTATTTTCAACTCGCCTTTCGTCCGTTCTGGTATCTTCCCTTGATGTGCGGTAGAACCATGAATACGGCGAAGAAGCGGGTCCAAACGATCGCGAAATGTCTCAAAACAATCGCTACAGCCAAATCGACCAATTTTACTAAATTGATTATACGTCAGCCCACATGTTGCACATCGTGGCATAGTCTTTTGTTGTGCAATATTAGGGGATTCACTTGAAACCATATCAAAGTTTAGTAATCCAGATAACAGGTTATGAAACGAGAAGCCATTATCAAAACCAGGCATATACTCGCCTTTTTCCTGTGCGCAAACCTCACACAAGTGAGCTTCGGTCTTTTCTCCATTTACGATTTTCGTATAATGAAGTGTTGCTGGACGTTTTCCACACTCAGGACAAAGCAAGCTCATCACCCTCCTAACCTTCCAAACAGAATGGAGACCATCGATCGTAACATACGGGCTCGGAGCTCATCACGAAGAGGAATCGGTAGTTGAAGGGTTTCCCTTGAAACAATACCTGTAATCAACATTGCTTCTCGTTCGGTTAATAATTGATCCCCAACTAAACGACTAATGACATGTTCAGCCGTAATTTGAGGAATCGTATCTCCGATATGAAGCAAGAGATCAGCAAAGTACTCTCTTTGGGAATGAAGCCTTACCCGACGTATGCGAATAAATCCGCCTCCACCTCTTTTGCTTTCCACTAAGTACCCTTTTTCAACGGTAAACCTAGTACTAATCACATAGTTGATTTGGGAAGGGACACATTGAAATTCTTCCGCCAATTCACTTCGTTTGATCTCTACCATCCCGTTGTCACTTGCTGCTAACATCTGTTGTAGATATTTTTCGATGATGTCCGAAATATTTCCCACACCGGACACCCCCTTGCTGACTTTGACTAACTTTGACCTTCTGTTTTTATTATACACCAATGATCCAAAATGGCAATGCTTTTTCTTATTTTTGGTCATCAGTCTGTCAAATATACAAAAAAAGATAGCCCAAGAGGACTAACTTCTTTTTATCCATTATCTATAATAAATTTCATCATTATTTGCACGGGGGCAACAAGAGTGCTGATAGCAAACTGTGCCCCACCCCCTCCGGCTAATGCCGGAAGGGGTGACCGCGTGTGATGATGCAGCGAGAATCACTTACTCGCGTGTCGCACATCGAGGTTGTACCCCGCGTCTCGCAACTTCCTCAGCTGCGTCTTGTGGAGCGGGTTGCCGGCCTGGAAGAGTGTGTACCACTGGTCGAGCTTGTCGGACGGGACGACCTTGCTGGGTACGGAAGAGGGAGCCGGCTTCACCTGACTCTTCTTCCGCAGTCCCTTCAGGTACGAGTTGAGCCGAACGACCTGCTGGTCAACATCCGTGAGCTCCTCCTCCAGCATGATCTTCCTCATGATCCGAAGGATATGGAGCTGATCGATGTCGTCGTTCTCCTCCTTCGAGAACTCGACGACATCTCCGCTGATGATCGAGTCCCTGAGCTTGTCCTTCAGCTCACGCAGGCGCTCAGGGGTGAGCGGGCCACCACACCCAGCCTTGGCTCGGGTCTTGGCGTCCTCGAGTCGCTTCTGGACGGCAGGGGGGATCGTCGATTCGGACAGCTGCGGCCCCTCATCGGACTCCAGCTTGGTGTCCTTCGCGGCCGGCTTGTAGCCGTCCTCACGCTCCTCCTTGCGATTCTCGAGTTCCGTCGCGAGCACCTTCAGATCGGGGCCCTTGAGGTCCGAGTCCGAACGCCGCGCCACGTGGAGCGTCTCCTCCTTGGCCATGCACGCCGGAGTGGGCCTCGGCTTGTCCTCGATCTTCGGCTCGTCCTCGTCGGCGGACATGATCGGCACCGCATTCAGCAGGTGCATCGACTCCTCGAGCTCCGGAAGGGAGGCGATGAGTACATCGAAGGCCCTTCGGACCTCCGTGGCGTTCTTCTCGACGGCGGCGACAGCGTCACGCATCATGATCAGGGAAGTCAGGTCGAACATTCGTAACTCCTCGGGTTCGGTGCATCTCATGCACACGGTCGGTTCTTACATTTATCTTACATTATTCGAAATTTACCCGCAATAAAAAATAATGTCTCACATTCAAACCCAAACAGAAGCCATATCAGCCATTTAACAATCAATACACTTGCTCAACGCGATGAATACCTTCTAAATGCTGTAACTCCTCTAACAACTGGGCCTCCAAACTCGTTCCTTTTATTTTGATGATGAACGTGATTTTGGACATATCCTCTCGATCTTCTTCGATCCGCAATTTTTTGATCGAAATACTTTTGTTTCTTCCAATGATGCTTACCATCTCGCTCAATCTGGATTCATCATTATCTGCCCATACCTCGAGCACTGCTCTTGTTTTCTTATTCCAAAACATCCGATCCAACCAACGACGAATAATGAGTCCAATAAATACGATTAAAGTAGTAATAACGGCTGGAAAATAATATCCTGCTCCTGCGGAGAGACCTACTGCTGCAACTACCCATAATGATGCTGCTGTCGTTAAGCCACTCACCGTCACCCCTTGGCGTAAAATGGTCCCTGCACCAAGAAAGCCGATCCCGCTGACTACTTGTGCACTAATCCGAGAAGGATCAAGGACAAAATTTTTCAAATGAGCAAAATCCGAGAAACCATAAATGGAAATGAGCATTATCAATGCCGATCCAACGGAAACCAATATATGTGTTCGAAATCCTGCGGGAGAATGGTTTAATTCTCTTTCCCATCCAATCAATCCACCCATTAGTGCAGCCATAAATAATCGTTCAGTTAAAACCCAATAGCTTGGATATAAAACATCATACATAGTAAGTCCTCCTCCCTTCATACAATTACCCTTTTTCTATATATTTTTATTCATGAATCAAACAGTTTCATCCTGATACTTTTTTCTATTACATACATGGAAATTTTGAGTATAATTTATGTAAGGTCAAGCTAGCAGAAAGACTCCAAGATGGACTACGACTTCCAAAAAGAAAACACCTCCATTCTAGAACCTATCCTCGAATTGAAGCGCAGAGATTTTCGCTTGCCTCATAAGGGACCCACAAACCTCGTATTTGAACTGCTACTAGCTAGCAAGGTTCCCTTCATGAACCACATCGAGGAAGCGGTTCGGGAACTGAGGTTTCTTTTGACTACCACAACCACACGGTTGAAGAAGGAAGAAGATGAGATCTCCTCTCTAGAACAAACGCTCAAGACTCTCAAACGCGGAAGGCGGAAAGTCGAAAACGACCTCACAGTAGCAAGAAGTGGAGCCGAGAAGCTCTCTTTCGATGCGGTTGACCTCGGCAGGATCATCGCCGCAATGGAAAATGCGCATACAGCACGGCAGTACCTTGAACCAAAGTTCTGACGTGCACCGGCCGGGTATCTGTGACTAGATACCCGGCCGTCGACTTTCTTTCTATAGATATACAGAAAAATATCCGCTATCATGAGGAGGAAATCCTTCAAACAAGAAGCGGTGAAAACTAATGTCTAGTAAACAGATCAAATGGCTGATCCTTACGATACCAACTTTAACAATTGGCATCTGGGAATACCTACGTCACACCATACTACTACCCCATGTTTCGATGGAGCTTGGAAACTGGCTCTCTCCTGTCATAGTTTTTTTGGTCACAATCACTTTGCTAAATCCTCTCTTCCAAGCATACGATCATTTATCCCAACAACTAAAAAAAGAACGAGAAATCAAACAAGTAATGGCAGAAAGGGAGCGAATCGCTAGAGAACTGCATGACGGCATCGCCCAGACTTTGTTTCTTTCTTCCGTACAAGTAGAAAAACTAAAATCTATTGCACCACACGAGCAGTGGAGAGACCTACAGCAAAGCCTCCACCACATTCAGGAATATGTCAGAAGATCTATTTTCACTTTAAAAACAGAAAACCAGCTTACATTGACCGAGCAGCTCCAAGCACTTATCAAACAATTTCAATTGGATACGGGGATATCCATCAACTATATTGCCGATTTCCAAGACAATCATTTTACTCAAAAAGAGGTATGGGAAATTACCGCATGTTCCAATGAAGCATTGACGAATATACATAAACACGCATATGCTACTTCCGTTAACTTTGGACTTCGTTCCACACCATCGAGTTGGTATTTAATGATAGAAGATAATGGGATAGGACTGGAAAAGGATAAATTACATTCTGCAAATTCTTTTGGATTACGTATGATGGAAGAACGCGCAATAGAATGCCATGCTCAATTTTCTATTTCCCGTGAAAATAAGAAAACAAAAGTGCAAATAACAAAGGAGTAAATGAATATGAGTTTCCGGATACTGATAGGAGATGACCATGAACACGCGCGAAAAGCGATGCGTATGATCTTAGCCGAAGATGATCGTTTTACGATCGTTGGAGAAGCAAAACGCGGAGATGAAATACTGCCTCTAACAGAACAGCTCATGCCAGATATGATCTTGATGGACATTAATATGCCTGTCATGAATGGATTGGAAGCTACACGCCTCGTAAAAGAAAAATTTCCCTATGTCAAAATCGTAATGGTTACTGTCTCCGATGATGTCACCAATCTGTTCGAAGCGATCAAAAATGGGGCTCAAGGATACTTGATGAAAAACTTGAATCCTTCCATTTGGCTATCTTATTTGCATTCCCTTGCTACAGATTCTGCACCCATGCCTCAGGCAATAGCTAACCGGATATTGGCTGAGTTTTCCAATACAAAATCAACGGAAGATACCATTCTCACTCCTAGAGAACAAGAAATATTAACTCGCGTTGCCCAAGGTTTAAGCAATAAAGAGATAGCAAAGGAGTTAGTGATCTCGGAACACACCGTAAAAAATCATTTAAAAAACATCATGCAAAAACTACACCTCAACAACCGTGTGCAATTGACACGCTACGCCTTTGAGCAAGGATTCTTGTAAATTTCATATACAAAATAGCACTTAAGAGGGATAGTTTTTATTCCTTATTTTTTTTACAATCGAAAGTGATGGTTTTTTTTCCAATTTGTCATAGCAATTGGAAATACTATATTCATACGAAAGAAATCAAAAAGAATCAAAGGAGTTCTTATTGTGAAAAAAATAGGATGGTTGCTCGCGTTAGTTTTGCTCCTCATAAGCGGATGTACCTCACAACCTACAACACCAACAACCCCCAATGCCCCCACATCCATCTCCCTCAACTTTGAAGTAAACCCGTCTAAACCAACCCCAAATCAACCTGTCACGCTAAACGCCAATGTAACAGGCAACAACAAACCTGTTAATGATGCCAGGGTAGAGTTCGAGGTCTGGCATAAAGACGCCAAGGATCATGCCATGTTGAAAACAAAGCGAGTGGGAAATGGAAAATATTCGATTACCAATACGTTTCCAATTTCAGGAACGTATAACGTCATCATCCATGCCACTACTCCACAAGTCCATCAAATGATCTCGAAAACTTTTATTATCGGGGAAACACCAAGCGATCAGCATGATCACCATGCAGGTGCAAATAAATTAATGCTGCATATTCAACTACCTGAAACAGCAAAGAGCGGACAGGATACGAAGATATTTGGTCATATCGCACAAAACAACAAACCTTTCACCGAAGCCAATGTTCAGTATGAAATTTGGAAAGAAGGAACGAACAAACATGACTTTACCGATGTAGCTGAGACCAAACCTGGTGAATACTATAGTGCCTATCATTTTCAAACACCTGGTACCTATCGAATCAAAATGCATGTGGAAAAAGGGAAGGTACATGATCACACCGAGCAAACCCTAGTGGTGAAATAGAGGCTATGTTAGACTAAATACAAGTAAGCAACTAATTTGGAGGGAATATGGTCAGCGAGTATGATCCAGCAATCATCTCCGAAACACTGCTCGATCTCCATCTCACACTCTTCTTTGCAGTCCCAGATGGGCTCAAGAAACTGGATTACTATCTTCAGAGGTGTAAGCAGCTAGATGAGGAAGTAGTGAAAAATGCCACCTCCTCTCTGCTCCACCTCCAAGAAAAGGCAGACAGTGCTACGCAACAAATAGAAGAGGCACTGTCTGCTATCAAAGATCCACTGTTCATAAAAGATACAGACATAGAGCCCAACAGACTTACCGTCGTACAACTCAGCCGGCTTGCCGAAAACCTCGTCAAGCAACATACCATCTACGTACAGGCAAGGCAAATACTCCAAGCACTTCCAAATTAGGATACCCCTGCTCGAATCCTAGATGATTCGAGCAGGGGTAAGTGCTATAATGTGAACAAGCAACCGCGTCTCTCTACGGAGGAAAAGATGGATCTCGCTGACTGCCCTGATCTCAACCACTGGCACTGCAACACTGCTCGGCAGCTTCGTGCGTTGAAGCGAGCTGGAGTCCAGACCCGAGATCTCCGCCGGAAGTTCCACTAGCTCGAGAATCAGGTGCTGAGGTACCACCGTCACCTCAACAAGAAGCACCGGCTCCGCAGCTTGAACAGCGCGAAGTTCTTCGAACTCTACTTCCCGTTCGACATGTATCCCGAAGCACACTCGTTCATGCAGCAGCTTCATGCTGAACTCGAGAAGTGCGGGGAGCGAATGAAGTCCGACAGGATGGAAGAGCCCAACCGCATGAAGAAGGATGCTGCAACGGTACAGAAGGAGATCGATCAGCTGAAGATGATCGAAACGAAGCCGGCATATAAGCCGGGGATTTCCCCGTTCTAGAGGAGATGCATGTGCCCGCCACCTTATCCGTGACAAGGTGGCGGGCACGCTGCATTCTATAAAAAAACCACCAACAATCGTTAGTGGTTTTCTTTCAATAACATATAAAGCAATGCCATACGTACCCACATTCCATTCTTTGCTTGTTCAAAATACAACGCTCGCGGGTCATGATCTACTTCTGGGGCGATTTCTTGGTTACGAGGCAAGGGATGGAGAACAATGGTATGCTTTTCAAAACGATCCAACACATGCTGATCAATGATGATCTCTTGTACTTCCCCTTCTGCAACAGACATTCTCTCTCGCTGTGTCCTTGTTTGATACAGTACATCTACATCACTTGGTACTCCTTGCAAGGAACGACAGGAAATGAACCTTCCCCCATGTTCTTCGATGTAATGGATATACTCTTCACTGAGTTCCAATCCCGGTAAGCTTACCCCGTAAACAGTCAAATCATCAAAAAGAGATAACATTTTCACCAAAGAATGAACCGTTCGACCATATCGCAAATCACCAATCACAGCAATGGATAGTTTGTCTAACGAAAAACGTTGCTCGTAGATCGTAAAGCAATCCAATAAAGACTGGGTAGGATGCTCTCCTGAACCCCCACCCGCATTGATAATCGGTACGGCAGCGATTTTACTAGCCTCATATGCAGCATCGTTTTCATGATGTCGCATGACGATTGCTTCTGCATATCCCTCCACAATTCGTATCGTATCCGAAAGGCTCTCGCCTTTCACCGCAGATGAGACTTCTTTTGCATTTTCCGTACTGATCAAACTCGCACCTAGTCGCTGGATAGCGGACTCAAAAGAAAGCCGAGTACGAGTACTCGGTTCATAAAATAAGGTAGCTACTACTTTACCAGAAAGGGACTGACCGTAGCGACTCGGATTCTGTTTGAGTTCCGTGGCTAAAGCGAATAAATCTTTGAGATGTTCTTTTGTAAATTGACTACTAGAAGTTACATGTCGCATCAGTGATCCACCTTTTTAGGAGTTGGTAAAGTTGACTTTGATATCTCCTTCTCCGCCTGGCCCAACTTTAGCAGGCATCGGTGAAATCTGAATGAAATCAGGTTCCAATTCCAGAAAAGGAGTTACTACTTTTGTATCTGCATGGATTACCGCTATCGGAATAGCAATAAGAAACAGAGAACAAAGAGTTAATTGGAATAGCTTCACACGCACGTTACTCCTTTCTGGCAAACTACTTCATTGCCTGAGCTTTTGATAGCGCGTTTTGGTAGAGACGACTACTAGATTCGAGCTTGGTTGCCTGTTGGAAAGCAGCCACTGCTGCAGCTTTATTATTTACAGCCATGTAACAAACCCCTAATTGATAAGAATACAACGCATTGTTAGGATCACGCCTAACCGCTTTTATGGAAGATTTAATGGCAGAGTCATAGTTTCTGAATATATAGTAGGCTCGTGCTTTGTAGTAGTAAGCTTCTGCATTTTTATCATCTATTTTGTGTACTTCTGTAAATTGTACCCAAGCTGAATCGAGCATTTCTTTTATTTGTTTTCTTTTTTCCTCAAGCCGTAAACTTTGATTGAGACGTAGTTCGTCTTGTTGTTTCAAATACAAAAGTCCAAGCGTGATACGATAATCGACATTTTTGGCATCTAATTGAACTGCTTTTTTTTCATTTTCAACAGCAGCCTGCACATTTTTAGCTTGTAATTGGATTAGGGCAAAATCATGGAAGTACAATGCTTTTTTCGGATCTTTCAAAACTGCATTTTTCATACTAGCAACCGCTGTATTACTATCCTTTAGGACATTGTAAATTTTACCGCGATGATAATGAACACTCGCCAAATTGTTATTCAGCTTTACTGCTGTATCAATAGCTTCTTTTGATTTCTGGTAATCTCGAACATAGTAATGAAAAACAGCTAGTTGATCAAATAGTTTTGCATCATCTGTAAAATAAACAGTTGCTGCATTCATGACGGTCAAACCTGATGTGTAATCCTTTTGAAGTCCATAGAGATTGGCAAGGTGAACGTAATACTGCTTGGTCTCTGGATCAAATGCTAAGGCTTGTTTTGCGAAAATCATCGCCTTATTCCTATCCTCTTTTTCATATGCTTTTACGGATTGGTTATAGAGACCGACAGCTTTCTGTTCATCTTGTTCTACTTGTTGAATGATTTTAGCATCGATCAGAGAAGCAGTATCTGGACCAGGTTTCGCTAATAATTGAGCCAAGAAAATAAGTGCAAGTAGTCCTAATGCTACCCAAGTAACCCAAGCAGGTAACTTCTTCTTCTCTTTCTTTTCCTCTACTTTCCCTTGAGCATTTTTAACGTCTTTTACTCCAAAGGAATCCAGTACTGACTTTTTGGAAGGTAATAGCTTCTCTACAAAGGATTTTCCAGACTTCTTTTCGTTATCTGAAACGAGCTCGATACCTTTAGGCTTTTTACTGCCAAATGAATGCGCCCATTTCCACAGCTCATGTAAAGGAGGTCGCATAGCAGGATCGGGTGAAACACTTTTCATGATCCAAGATTCTAATTCGACTGGTGTATCATCACGTAAAGAACGGAGTGGTCGCAATTTATTTTTATGTTCATCGATGTTCTGACCAGTTAACATAACAAACAATAATTCGGCTAATTGTTGAGCTAGTTCTGCTTCACTGTATGCATTAGCATTCTCTGTTGGAAAAACGGATATTGGTCCCCCGTATAAAAACCGAATCTTTCCTTCTTCTATCACCATATTTTGTGGGTCGATGAGAGCAAATTCACCTTGTGATTCACATTCCATTAGATGATTAGAAATGGTTTGAGTAATCTCAGCTATTTCCCCCAATGCAAGTGGTGCATTTTGGTAGAGATAAATCCCCAGTAGATTTCCTTCCATCTTCTCAAATACTTGATACAAGATACCATCTTCCACAAATACCTCTTGCAATGGTACAAAAATATTCTCGTTCCGCAATGGCAGTTTGGCAATGGTATCTTCATCAGGTACAGGTTGCAATTGAATCGCATGGATAAAACGTGTCGGTGTTTCCTCAGGATCAAACGAGTCAAAAGTAGCATAGTATAAAACTCCATCAACAAAAGGGAATACACTAATCACTTGGTAACTGCGTTTAATTCGCTCTCCTTGTTGTTTTATCTCCATAGCCTCTCCTCACTCTATCAAACGTACATTTTCATATCCCCTATTGTAACATGAGTAACTCAAACGATGAATGGCATTTTGGTTATAATCTGGCGAACTATCTCAACAAAAGGGGATAGGACACAAGTCCATTTTAGGTTGGTGAATTGGTATTCCTAACATATTTCTTCTATCACACCAGTTCATTTTATGTATAACGAATAATTTCCTTCATCCACTATATCTTATTCCGCCAAAAAATTCATATAATAGTAAAAAGTAATCCTTTTACTAAAATTGGCATCAAAAAAATCTTATTTCTATGTTTTGATGAGAACTCCTAACCTCTATAAAAATCGATGAAGGAGGAATATCGTGGACAAAAAATCGGTTCGTGCTTGGATATGGTATGACTGGGCAAACTCTGCATTTGCAACGACAATGATCGCTGCTGTTATGCCCATCTTTTTTTCTGATGTAGCGGCAAAATCATTGTCCAAAAATACTGCTACTGCTTACTGGGGATACACAGAATCCATTTCCTTGGTCTTGCTCGTCATCCTCTCCCCTATCCTTGGCTCTATCGCAGATAAAGCTGGTAAAAAAAAGCAATTTCTACGTTTTTTCACCTATGTAGGCATTGCCTCTTCGTTATTGATGGCCACCATTGGAGAAGGAGAATGGATGTGGGCTGTCGCACTTGTGATTGTTGGAACGCTTGCATTTGCCTCTAGCAATATCTTTTATGATGCTTTTCTCCCAGAGATTGCAGATGAAAAAGATCGAGATATGGTTTCCAGTCGCGGCTATGCTTTTGGCTATATTGGCGGCGGTGTCATACTGGCACTTCAATTGGTGTTGATCCAACAGCCAGCTTGGTTTGGATTAACTACTGTTTTGGCAACTCAAATTTCATTCGCTTCTGTAGGAGTTTGGTGGTTTCTATTTTCTATCCCTTTGTTTCGTCATGTAAAAGAAACACCCAAAAAAACAAATGAGAGTTTGTTGAAGTTGAGTAAAAGTAGTATCCGCCAAGTAGTCCAAACAATTAAACAACTGCCAAAGTATCCGGAATTACTGCGCTTCCTCATCGCTTTTTGGTTTTTTAATGACGGAATCAATACCATCATCAAAATGGCTACGATTTATGGAAGAGAAATCGGTATTGAGACAAGTGACTTAATTCTTGCTTTACTGATCACGCAATTTGTTGGTCTTCCTTTTACGCTATTGTTTGGTAAGTTTGCTGGGTGGTTTGGAAGCAAAAGAACTTTGATTATCACGATCATTATTTATTTATTCATTGTGCTGCTGGGATATTGGATGACTACTTCTTTTCATTTTTATGCACTTGCTATACTTGTTGGAATCGTCCAAGGTGGCAGCCAAGCATTATCCAGATCCATCTATAGTCAACTAGTTCCTGCCGGCAGAAACGCTGAGTTCTTTGGATTCTATGGATTATCTGGTAAATTTTCCGCTATTTTTGGACCCTTTGTTTTTGGATTAGCTGGACAACTGACTGGTTCCAGCCGCTTCGGCATTCTCTCTCTGGCAATTTTCTTTCTCATTGGAATAGCATTGTTATGGAAACTCAATATAGACAAAGGAAAACAAGAAGCAAGTCGTGATATTCATCCCCAATAACCTGACAAAACGAAGGCCATTTGCATACCATCTTATGGCCTTCTCCTTTTTCAAGGATGAATAAACTGTTGAAAGGTATGGTTCCGCAAAGGAAATCTAGACCACAAAATGTCCGAGCTCACTTTTCTTTCTAGAGCTTGAACAAAAAATGCAAGTGATCCCATGTGGAAATGTTCCCAGCGATCACCGCGGGCTTCATTAATCAGAACCGTCCATCGATCAGAATCATGTTCCCATCCAGATCGAACCAACCAAAAAAGGTACTCCCCACTATCCGTTGTTGCCCACGGAATAATTCTACTTCCCAATTCTTCTAACTCGACAGGTTTTCTCTCCCATTCCCATAATGATTCATACGCTTCTACTCGCTCTTCATGCAACTCTACTAAGTCATAGTATTCATTGTCCGGTTCTAATAAATAGAGATAATCCTCAAACTGGCCTCCACTATATATTTCTACTGTTTGCTTATAGTCAGATGGTAACGTTACTCCTAACTTCTTTTCAGCCGTAGCCCAATCAAACTGCTTTCGCTTACTTGGGGGAGGAATCAACTCTTTCAATCTAGCCAGATGGACACTCATTATCTCCATCCTCTTTTTAAACGTCTTTTACTAACCCATATCGCAGTAGGCCAAGTGAGAATAACGGTAACAACCAAACTAGAACCAGGACTTTTTAGAAGCATGCCATATGCAAAATACGTATATAAATAATTCATGATTACAATAAGTGTATTTGCTAGAAATACGTGCAAGAAAAGCTGTTTATCAACATGCTTTCCTATCCAATACCCGATAACAATTTGTCCAATAATAACTGGAGGTAAGGTCAATACAATGATTGCTGTATTTGGCTCCATCTGCACTTGAAACAGAGAAAAGAATAGATCGAAAATATAGGAAAGAGCAAACATAATAACTGCGCCGATTCCACTAGCCTGTAGAATACGTATCTGATTTAATTTCACTTGATATACTCTCCTTGATACCGGTAATCACAATGGAATCATTTCATAGGAAAATAATACTATAATTTATAGGGAAGAACCACAAAACAGTGTCTGTGATTGATACGCGATCCTTACTCTGTTATGGATTCCATGATAGGCATATCACTTAAAACATTGGATTTGTTTTGTTGCCTATCATCTAGTAACGGAGTTGTAGCCTGTTCTTTAAAATGAAATCGATAGGGTGTTTGCAAAAGAACAAGTTTCACCTCCGTTTTTATTTGTACCAAAGCCTCGCCATTCTTTTTTTCCACTGATAAATCAGCCATCTGATAACTACTTGTGGGAGGGAAAGATAACTTTGCCTGCTCTTTGGCTTTTTCTTCATCATTTGTATATGCCATTACTCTGGCGACATCTCTAACTACTGCTTGCGTTTGCATCATCGCTAATCCCAAGATGACCAGTTGCCATAAGAGTAACAAACATAGAATAAAACATGGCACCAAAAGAATAAATTCAATCGTGGGAGAACCTCTCCGATGTTTTTGACTCCAACTAAATATTCTGCGCACACCTATACCTCCTAGTACAGAATCTTCCGCCAATTACAAGCAATTGTTTGCTCAGGCCCATAACCTTTGGCATGAATGGTCCAACGATGTAACACTTTTCTACTGGCAATTACAGAAATCTTACCTTTCCTACAAATGATCTCTCCATGAGCATCCCCGCCATTTTGCATTACGATTCGCTGAACTTGCTTGGCTAGATTTTGTTCGGTTGAATCTTGCGGAACAGGGGAGAAATTGGTCGATAACAGAACATTCTCGACCTCCAAAGGAATTTCTTTGTTTTTCATATATTGTGTTGCTACCATTGCGCCCGCATCAGCTGCTGTAATCAGACGAGTATACGAAGTCCAAAATATCGACAATAAGACAATCGTTCCGGCCAATAGCAAAAAAACGGGAAGCATTCCCACACTCATCATGGTTACACTTCCTCTTTTTGCTTGTAGTATGTGTAATAACTTCATTTTCGGCGTACCAGAAGTGCAAGTGGATAGGAAGGTACACAAAGCACCAAAGCCACAAATGGTGTAAAGGCAGCAAACCAAAAAGCATTTGTTCCAGATAAAAAGCCAAATACAATGAGAAACAAATACAGCACGATATTGGAAAAATAAACATGCGAAAAAAGATAAAACCAGCGTCCACCAACTTTTCGTCCTAACCAAAAACCCAGCACAAACTGAGCGATAACTTGAATAGGCAAAAAGTATTTGATAATCTGCTCATTTGTAAGCTGAAGCGGGGATACTCCTTGAGCCCCCATAATAAAACCTGTTACAACACTACCCAATAATAAGCAAGCAATCGTAATCCCTACTGCTTGCAAAATGCGAACTTGGTTCATGCTTTTTAACTCCCTGTTTCCTGGTACTCATTTTGCATGGTCTTTGTGCCATAAATGCTAAAATTCTACCAGATGTTCTCTATGATTTTGTGTACAAGATCATATTCCTCATCGATAAGAATAACATATTCTTTTGATCAAGACTCAGTTATTATCCATGAGTCAGCGTATAACGTACGCATTACTCTCTTTATCCTCCAACTTCGTTCTGCTTATACGTATTTCTTCCTTCCCATCCAAGTAAAGAAAAGTAACGTAGATGGTGTACAGTGGAAAAACCAGTGTACCTAGTAGAGGAGGGACAAGCATAGCGAGTGGATGTCCTCCTGCATAAAGACTAAGTACATAAGTAGAGCCATCCTGAAACAGTTTTAATACACTCAATGCACTAACAAACAGCATGATATTTTTCCCTAAATAATGAAAGCCAAGATCCCATGCTGTCCTTATCCCCACTTTCCAATTTTTCGGCTCCAAATATAAAGCTTGTGGAAGAAATAGCATCACAACAAATAACAATGCTCCTGGAATAATAAACAGATGCAAACCTGGATAGATCAACAGAAAAAAAAGAGAAAATCGAAGACCTATGGACCAAAAATAATCTACTATTGTCCGTAAAAAACGTATAATAGAGACTTCTCCTGACTCTTCTATTTGCTGTACGATTAAAATAAAAGGGATTTGTGACAAAACAAAACACACAAGGAAAAGCAGCCAAGTGTGTACCGTAGCGATACGAAGATCAAAAAACAGCGGAAACATGGAACTTCCGAGCCAATAGACCAGTTGTATTGGCAATACAAACAGCAGACACATCACACTGATCAAGGCGGCATGCTGTCCAATGAAATGGATGCTATCCTTCCAAGTATTCACGATGCTCCCTCCCTTCTAATAAGGATTCATCACGATCATATTTAGCCCATAAACGATAAAAAAAAGCCCCTAAACATGCGACTCCATTTGTGAATACTAACCCAATCGGAATAACCGTTGGATAGAAAACCATGCCAAAAAGGTACTTCGTAACAAGTAAATTACAAGTTGCTAGGAGAAACCCCGCTAAACAAGCAGTCGTATATGGATTTTCACTCCGTCTTGCCGCAAAAAAACCAGCAAGCACATAAGATACAAATAGGATCGCATACTCCGCAAACAAATCCATCTGAATACCTATCACGCTAATGAAAACACCATAAAAAAATCCTAAAACAAGTTGCACCAAAAAACCAAACCCCGTGACTTTTGTAGCCTTCCACCAAATCATTTGCTTATCACATCCATACTCTTATAAACTAACTTTTTTCTTAGGTTTCCAATTCGGGTCACGATACTGAATTGATGTTGCCATCAAATAAAAGTTGAGGTAATAACCTACAATAGAAGCACCCATTGCCCGAACCGATTTGGCGACAAATATGTCTTGCATAAAAATAGTTAATATCCACGCTATGGGCAAAAGTAAAATCATATACTTGCCTATTCTATTTAATCGACTCACATCACTAAAATTTCGTGAGATTATTTCTTTACTAAACACAAAACTAAATATGGTAGCAATCAAATGAGATATGAGTAATAATACTCCTAAAGAAGTAGATTCTTCTGAAATTCTCCACAAAGCTATCATAAGTAGCAGAAAGGTAACATTGAGTAAAATATTTAGAGGTAAAACTCTTGCCATCCGGCTGTTTTGCAAACCTAAAAGAGCTGCGATAATAGCCCATAAAAACCAAATAGTGATGATAAATAGATCGACTTTCCACCAAAGATCGGACCATACTGGGCTAACAGCTACAAATAACCCCGAAAAAAAAGGGAGAATGGCTATTATCAGTGATTGAATAATATATTCAACTTTCGACATCGTCTTCCAAAACATAACAAACACTCATCCATCCCTAAAAGTTTCCTGTTCCTGTTCCTGTTCCTTTTCCTTTGGAGACATCCATTCTGGTTCGTGAAAACGAATACTCATTGCTACTGCATCTAAATTTAGATAGTAAAACAAACTGCAAAAATATACATCTCGAAAAAGAAATATTCATAGAAATAATAAATCCACGTGAGCGGGAGAAACAGAACGATTTTCATTATGGTTCGGCCACATGCAAGCGGTACCCATTCACCAAATTATATTGTTGATTCTCCTTCTGTTGAGAAATTTATCTTTTTATAAACTCTTTGAATTTTGTTTTGGCTCCCACTCCGGCTCTCTAAATTTAATGGATGTAGATACAAGATAGGGATTAAGAAGAAAAAAACATATACTCATCCCAAAAGAACCGACAATGTTACTCATATCATAGGTATAGTTGGGAATAGGAAAAAAAACGAGATATAAGATCCATATGAAAGGACAGGATGCTGTAAGTGCCAACCAAGCTTTACCGATGAGAGTTAAGGAAGAGAAAGATTTTTTAATCAGCGTTTTGCTGTATACATATCCAAAACTGGTATTTATCAAATGGGAAGCCAGCAAAATCCACCCCATTGTCTTTAACTCACCTGTAACCCTCCATACAATAACAAGGCATAGAGCAAAGGTAATATTCAGCATTAAGATAAACGAAAAAATTCGTGGAAATCGTCTATTGTGCCAACCAAATATTGCAGAAATTAAAACCCAACCAACCCAAATATAAAGCAACTTTTTTGTTATATCCCACCAAATAGCAGACCATGGGTTTATCATAGCTGCTAAATAACCTATACCAAATGGAATAACAATAGAAAATAGCATAGCTACTATATAGGCAGGTCTTGTCATAAGATTCCATTGATTAAAAATAACAATCTACCTCCTAATCATTTGAAAAACTTTTTAACTGCCTTTTGCAAATTCCCTAATAACTTATGGGTACCATTTGCTATTATCCTATTTGGGTAGGTCATAATGCGAAACGATCTACTTACTACCCAAGTTAAATGATCATGTACTTTATCAACAACCGCTTTTGCAGCTTTATTATTTCCTACATACAACCCCATAAAGAAACCAACTACTAATGTTGTTATTATGAAAGCAATCGCTGGAATAGATATACCTAAAATAAAAGCACCAAGAGAGGCAGCGGCCGCAGTTAAGATTGAACTACTTATACCGACAAGGGCCCCAACGGCAAAGTCTACAGGCAAAGCTGCTAAATATTTGGAACTTATAATCGTTTCATCCTTATTACTCCCAACTGTGTAATCCATGGTTGTAACAAAAGCACTGAAACCCAGTCCTACACTACCTGTAAACTTCCACCATGCTACTTGTCTGGTTTGCGAACTAAATATCAAGAATGATTCTTTAAATGTGTTTGAACCTTCAATATACGTACTTTTTAATAATTCTCGTAATCCCATCTGCCGACTAAATTTCGCGCTAACTTGGTTGTAAGCAGATTTATTAAACTCTTCTTGTGTATAACGCTTGCCACGAACCAAATCAAGAAAACCATAGCTGGTTAGTCTATTGTGGAAACCCAATAAAACTTTGTTGTAATACCATTTGCCTAAATCAAATTTGCCTATGGTATGATCTCCGCTTACTAACCATTTCCAACGCGTTGTCCAATAGGGAGGTTGTTTTGTGCCAACGATTCTTACATCTCCTCTATTATTGGCTTTAATCACTTTGAGGAGACGATTATTGTGCACATAATTTCTCCCCATAATCGCAGGAATGACATCGCCAAAAACATTCCAAAGTACTTGCGTATAAATGCCCCCATTACCCCAACTAATAACATCGAACCCTTCTGATTGCTTTTCCGATGGCTTCTTTTCCTTCTCTTTCTTCTCCTCTAATTCTACCCCTTTTGGTATATATGGCTTAATCTTTGGATCATAAGGTTTATATTGCGGTTGTTGATAGGGTAGTTCGTAAGCAAACACGGTCAAAATAGGACAAAAGAAGAGCACTGCTTGCATCAATAAAACAAACCATATAATCCCTTGCTTCTTCATACGAAAACTCCTCATCCATCATCCATTCTTAAAAGTTTTCTGTTCCTTTTTCTTTGGAGACATCCATTCTGGTTCACGAAAACGGATACTCATTGCTACTGCTCCCAAATTGAGATAGTAGAAACAAACTGCGAAAAAATACATCTCGAAAAAGAAATATTCATAGAAATAATAAAGCCACGTGAGTGGGAGAAACAAAACGATTTTCATTATCGTCCGACCGATATCACTGACTTTTTTGAAATTTCTTGTCAAACATTCCTTGCTGTAGATATACGAAAAAACTACATTAAGAAGGTGGGAAAAAAGCAATAAATGAGCAAACATCCCATTCTCATAAGACAGTCTCCACAATCCAACCAAGCATAAGAATAGCGTTGTATTTGACAGCAAAATAGTCGGAATCAAAGCAAAAAATCGCATCTTTTGAAGGCCTACAATTCCCAAAACAGCATAAACAATAGCAAATCCATAGTACACACGTAACGTTACATCCCACCAAAAACGGGACCATATGGGAAACAATGCTGTAAAATACCCTATAGATAGTGGGAATATCCCTAATATCAGACCAGCAAAAATAAATCCGCCACGTGCAGGCGGTATCCATTCACTAGATTTAATTGTCGATGCTCCTTACTACGGGAATTCATTTTTTATAAACTCTTTGAATTTTGTTTTGGCGGCTCCCAATCTGGCTCTCGAAAACGGATAGAGGCTGAAACAAATGGGATGTTTAAGAAATAAAAACATATAGCTGCTCCATAAACTTTTATTATTCTAACGGTAAATAGATCTTGTTGAATCACAATTATCATCCAACAAATCGGTAATAGAATCGAAACAAGTAACCCGATTTTAACTCCGCGTTTTCTATATTGTTTTGAAGAAATCTCTTTACTATAAATGTAAACAAAGAGTGTTAAATACAAATGGGAGAAAAGAAGAAAAACACCCAATACCATAGACTCATTTGTTATTCTCCACATGGGAACAAAGGATAACAAAACAGTAATGTTCATCATAACCATGTAAGGAAACAATCTTAAAAAGCGATTATTGTGCCATCCGAAAATGGCACATAAAAATACCCAACCACACCAAACATAAAAAAAATCTACTGTAAATCCCCACCAAAAATCTGACCAAGGTTCTACGACAGCTGCCCCAAGTCCTGCAAAGAAAGGTAAAATAAAAATTGGTAGTGACCAAGCTATATAACTACCTCTCGATAATTTGTTCCAACCCATATGTGCCACTAAAAACGTACCTTTTCGTTTGGATTCCAATCTGGATCACGAAAACGAATGGAAAGCGAAACAAAAGGTAAGTTTAAAAAATAAAAACAGAGAGCAAAAATAAATGATTGAACCATTGCTATACGAAAATAGTCTAATGAAAAAAGATATACTATCCAAATTATAGGACAAACAATCACAATCCCAAATAACACACGCCCTAAATTTCCTAATGCAGAAAACTTCTTTAAACTCCATTCTTTACTGTAGATGTAAGCAAAAATAGTAATCATTAGATGGGAAAATACTAGAATATATCCCAAATTGGTAGATTCATTTGCCACTCTCCATAATGGAACAAGCGCTAATAATGAACCAATATTTAACATAATGATTAGAGGTAAAAGTCTAGCTAACCTATTATTTTGCCAACCGAGCAATCCACAAACCAAAATCCAACTGATCCATAGAAAAAATAGCTTCACAGTTACATTCCACCAAAAATCAGACCACGAATGTATAAATGCAGCAACTAAGCCTGTCATGAGAGGGAAAATAAACAAAAATAGCATATACAAAACGTAATTTAGTCTTGTCAATGGAACCCAAACCACAGATATTTCCCCTTTTTAGAATATTTTTTTTGTTAACCAACTAGAGAACTTTTTAAATATAGATGTTGTTTTCTTTGTTCCCTCTTTTATTAACGAAGTCAACTTACCATGAACATAGTCTTTTGCATTTTTTAATATCGGAACATTTTCAACTAATAAACCAAGTCCAAAAGCAAAACCTATAGTGATTGCGATACCCATGACAGCAGCAAATGTTGCACCTGCTAAGGTAGATAAAACAGCTGTAGCAAATATTCCAACAGGAGCACTTATAACTGCCACAGTTGCACCAATGCCAAAGTCTATAGGCAATGCTGCGAAGTACTCTGTGGTACCAAAACATCCGTAGTCTTTCGAACCATTTTCACATTTTTCTTTACTTCCATCCATATAATAATCAAAGCTAGTGATAAGAGCACTAAAACCTAGTCCTACTTTTCCAGTGAGCTTCCACCATGAAACTTTTTTTACAGACTCTTTAGTTACTAAAATCGCCTCTTGAAAAGCACTTTTGCCTTGCTGGATTGCTTGCTGTCCTACTTCGTTGATAGGCATCCCTGAATAAAACGCTTTTTGGTTTTTTGCGTACTGGGTTTTGTTAAATTCCTCCTGCGTGTATCGTTTTCCATAGGATAAATCGGCAAAGGCAATACTCTTCAATTTCAAATGCCAGCCTTCTAATACACCATACATCCACTTTCCATAATTCCATTTACCCACTGTATAACTGCCTTTTTCTAACCACTTATATTGTGTCAACCAATATGGGATTTGTTTCCTTCCTCCTATTCGTAAATCTCCTTTTCCATTTGTTTTAAAAACTTTTAGCAATTTGTTTTTCTCTGCATATTTTTTTGCATATGCATTAGGCATGACATCTCCGACTAAATTCCAAAGAGTTTGCGTTACGATTCCAAAATTACCCCAAGAGACATATTCTAAGAAACCATCTTCTTTCTTTTCCTCTGGTTTCTCCTTCTTCTCCTCCAACTCTACCCCTTTTGGTATATATGGTTTGATATTAGGGGCATATGGCTTATATTGTGGCAGTTGATAAGGCAGTTCGTAGGCAAAGACCCCTAATATTGGTGAGAAGAAAAAGAAACTATAGAGGAAAAGGCATATCCATGCTATGCCTTTCATCGCTATCTCCCTAGTTGTTTAATATGTTTCCTGGAGTTTTAGGAGTTTCTCCCCCTGTAGGGGTGGTAGATGTGTCGATGATTTCTTTTATTTTATCTGCAATCGTCGTGACGATATCTTTATTATTATCACCGCTTAAAGCGACAGCGAGTAATCCTGCAACAGCGGCACCAACACCGATGAGAATAACGTATTCAACCGTTGGAGAACCTTTGCGATTGGTGAGAACTGAAGTAAACGCATTCCATAATTTGTTAACCATTTTCATTGTAAATTCCTCCTATTTTTTAAAAGCGAAGTTTTACTAATTCATAAACGCTTTTTATTTACTAAAAAACATGTGTAATGGGCTATCAGGACTAAAGAAGCTTTTTAACATAATCATTCCAAGTACAAATATAAAAATAGATGGTGCAATGACTAGACCACTGATCAAAGAAATACGTGGAGCCGCTTTTCCAGCAGCTTCTTTTGCTTTCTCTGTGCGGAGTCCTCGCATTTGCTTGGCTTGATCAGCGAATACTTGCGCCACAGGTGCTCCTAAGCGATGTACTTGGACTAATGTTTGGATCAATGCATGTAACTCACGGACAGTAACTCTTCTTTGCATCGCTCGATATGCAGTCTCTCGTTCTATGCCAAAGTGAAGCTCTTGTAAAAAGCGAGAAAATTCTTCTGACAGGGGGCTTTTGGTTACTTTGGTGTAGTACCCCAAAGCGATATCAAAACTCATACCAGCCCTCAACGTAACACTCATCATATCTAGGAAATCTGGCAGGGCTAATCGCATGTTTTCTTGTCGTTTTTTCCCCTCTGTCTTTAGATAGAGGATCGGGGAGAGAAATCCACCAATGAGTAGACCTGGAACAAGAAGAAAAGCGAGAGGTAAGCCTAGTAATAAATAAAAGAAACTGGCAACAATACCACAAAGCAGCCCCACCATTTTTGCTCCATGAATTTGTTCTACTTGCCAACGCTGTTCGCGACCAGCTCGAATGAGCAATTGTTCCAAATAAGCTGGGTCTCCTAGAAATTGAATCCTAAGACCCACTGGTGCCAAATCCCAGACCCATTTTTCTATCTTGGTTTGCCAAGATGTATATTTATCTCTTTTGTTTTCTTCTACTTGCATATACTTACGAGCTGTGCGATGGATATTATCTTGCTGGACTCTCATCCGATAAAAAGACAACACAGCTAAAACCAAACAAATCCAGCTAACTACGGTAAGAAAAAATATCACGTGCTCCTCATCCTCACCTCAGCCCATTTTTTAAACCTCTACTTGAGCAAAAATAGATACAAATATCCCAGCGAAGATACACTTGTCTGTAGCGTCCTTTGTGTTTTTTACAACAGACGCGGAAGAAAAGGGTATCGAGCGGATTTGGAACAAAATGTTAGTAAATTTACTCAACTGGAATTAAACTTTAATGGCAGAAATTCGTTTTACTAATAAAAATCCAATTACTTGGAGGACAAGAAATAGGATGATGATAACAATACCTATCCAAGATTGAAACAAAAGCCCTATTCCACCGAATAAGCGATGAAACATAAGCACAAAACCAACTGACAGTACTGGTAGTAAATAAGCAGTCGACCGTGATTGCGAAATCACTGCATCGATCGATTTTTGGATTACTTTTCTTTCCTCAAGGGTGGTGCTCATATCTGCCATTACTTTGCCTAAATCCCCACCTGCTTCTTTCTGGATCAAAATAGAATGAATAAACAGATGGAAATCTTGACTAGGAAGCCTGGATGACCAATCCGTCAGTACTTGTTCCAACGAAGCACCAAGTTGAATATCACGACAAATGGGTGCGAGTTCTTGGCTCAATGGTTCTTCCATCTCTTGGACAATAAGCAACAGTGCTTGAGATACAGACAATCCTGCTGAGATAGCACTACTGAGTAACCGGCACATCTCCGGAAGTTGTAATTCCAGTCGACGTACATAAGCACGTTGACGAAATCGTAAATATTGGTTTGATCCAAATGGAATAAGTGTCGAGACGATTGTCAAAACAAGCCACCATGGTAGTCCAAGCAAAAGAGTGAGGATCAACTGAAGAAGAATACCTATTACTACCAAAAAAAGCATGTATTCCACTGCACTGATCGAAATAGAAGAACGTGTCAGTTTAGGAGAAAGTCCAATTGCCCACTCGGTCTGCTCCAAACGCTTGACTAGTGTATCTGACCAAGAAAGATACGTCCTTTGACTCAATAATTTACTTACCATCTGTCCTTTTTTCTGTTTATTATCCGAATAAGCTTGAATAAAGGCATAAATCATCAGGCAAAAACTAAAAACTGCAACCGCTACCAGCAGTCCTATCATGTACTCCTCTCCCTTGTTGTAGGTTCTAGATGCAAAGATGGAATCGATACACCATAAGCTTTTAATCGTTCTAATGCCCGTGGTTTATAACCCGTTGGTGTAAAATACCCTTCCACTTTGCCATCTGAGGAAATACCTGACTGTACAAATCGGTAAATATCGCTGATTTCAGCGTTTTTTTCCATCATCTCTGAGATTGCAATAACTTTTCTTTGACCATCTGGCAAGCGAGTTAACTGAACGATAATATCAATCGAGCTTCGGATGTATTGACGAATCAAATCCATTTTAAAATCAAGCCCTGACATCATCACCATTCCCTCCAAACGATGGATAGCATCTGTTGGCGAATTGGAGTGAACAGTAGTTAACGAACCTTCATGACCTGTGTTCATCGCTTGCAACATATCAAAGGCCTCAGAGCCACGAACCTCTCCGACGATGATTCGATCTGGCCGCATCCGGAGTGCATTGCGTACAAGATGTCGAATCGTTATTTCCCCTTTGCCCTCTAAGTTTGGTGGACGTGCTTCCATCGAGACTACATGGGGATGAGTGATCCGCATCTCAGCCATATCTTCAATCGTTATCAAACGCTCTTGTTCTGGTATATGGCAAGCCAGTGCATTCAATAGCGTTGTCTTTCCGCTTCCTGTACCACCTGATATGAGCACATTGCATTTGGCTTGTACAAGTCCCGTCAATAAATCTGCCATTGGTTTTATCATTGCATTACGTTCTACTAGTTCCGAGATCGTGATTGGTTCTTTGCGAAACTTACGAATGGATAATAAAGGACCATGCAAACTGATAGGAGGGATAACTGCATTCACACGACTTCCATCTGGGAGTCGTGCGTCTACCATAGGAGAATGCAAATCAATCCTCCTACCCAGAGGCGCAACAATTCGGTCAATCACATGCATCAAAGCCTCTGCATTGCGAAAAGTGAGAGTAGAGCGGTGCAACACCCCATTTTTTTCATAATAAATCGGCTCTGTACCATTGACAATAATCTCGGTAATAGAATCGTCTTTCAGTAATGTTTCTAGTGGACCATATCCCACTGACTCATGGATGATTTTCGTAATAAAAGCTTCTTTCATCTGCTCAGACAATACCAATTGTTGTTTTGTCAGGTACTGAGTTACATAAGAGGCAAAACGATCGCGTACTTCCGCATACGGAAGCTGAGTGAGTTCTTGAGCATTAAACTCCTTTACGATCTGATCTTTTAGGATTTTCGCAAAATGATCCAATCGATTTTCATCTAGCTGTTTTCGAGGGACAACACCTTGGGAAGGCATACTTGTATATGCTGAGGAAACAAACACTATTTGTCGCCTCCTTGTGTCTGCTTGATCAGGCTCAACGCTAGTTTTTGTACATCTCGAGCATATAAGGGGATATTACGATCCCTTTTGGTTGTACGGATCATTTTTCCACGGTTGATAAGATATTGAATACCTTTGCGATCCTCTCGCAACTCTGCACAAATGGGGAAAGAAAAATATTCTTTCACTTCTGTTCTTCGAAAATCTTGAAAAGTGGATACGGGATTCAAAACGAGTGAAAAACGGTCAGCAGGGTCAATTTTTACAGCCTGAAACTGTTGCAGTACTTTCCCCAAGATTTGCAGAGAAGAAATCTCTGGCTCTAGTAGATATAGGATTTGATCTGCTTCTTCTAGTGCAGTGTAAGACAACAAATTGAGATGGGAAGGTAGATCCACAATCACCATATCGTAAGAAAGCCGTGCAGAACGTAAAATCCGCTCTACATGATACTCCGTTATTTGATTCACTTGCTCCATATTTGTAGGACTTGTGATTACTTCCAAATGAGAGTATGGCTCAACAGTTGTAACATTTCGAATATGGACATCATTTAGTTCTTCCAGTACGGGAGTTAGATCGGAGAGATTTCTCCCTGTCTCCATCTGCAAATAGGTTTCCACACCACCATATTGCAAGTTAAGATCAATAAGTAACACTTTTTGAGACCACTCCAAAGATAAAGTCTGTCCAAGAACAGCAGAAAGCAAACTTTTTCCGCTTCCTCCTTTGCCACTATAAATCGAAATAATCTGCCCTCTTTTTCCTACCCGTTCGCTACTCTCTCCTGATCGGACACTTTCCATTGCTCTTTCGAGTATTTCGGGTAACACTTCCAACTCTTCTGGGAGAAATAATACATCCAGTACACCAGCACGATGAGCATCACGCGATTTTACTGGGTCTCGTTTTTCCATTAAATAGATAACTTTACCCAAAGGTAGTTCCTTCTGAAGGTAAGGTAAAAGAGAGAGATAGTTCTCATCTTTTGGTTCACAAAGCAAGATAATCTGCGGATAAAGACGAGAGATTTCCTTTTTTACTTCTTCGTATTCCAAAATAATGGGTGTTATTGGCAAGTTTGCGATTCTCTCTTTGATGTGAGACGCTTGCTCTTCCTTCTGGCTGATGATCAAAACTTTCAATTTTGCTTCTCCTTTGTCTCAGTCTGAGGAGCTTTTAAAATACGTATGGACTGAGCAACTGTTTGCTCATGAATTAATTGAATGGCTGCTTCCAATGGTAATTCGATGCCTGCACCTTGGAAGATTTTCTGTTTGTCTCGAGCAGCAACGATAACAGGGACATCTTTCAGAAGTAAATACGTTTTTGGTTCCCCGTTATTTTCTTTTCTGTTGACAATAATATCTACATGATCAAACCGATCAACTTCTTGGTCATAGATCACATTTTCACTTCGGCCCAAAAAGACGAGACGATTACTGCCAGATGTCAGCTCTTTTGATTTACGCAGAAAATGAGTCGTTAACATATCTCCTTTTACAAGCGGGACAACAGCTACAAATTTTTCAATTCCTTTTAAACTTTGCAGCGCTGTAGGAGGAACATATTGAGTAGGAATTTCTTGTGCAGTGAAAAAATCGGGAGATAAAGTTTCCCGTGGATTTATATTTTTAATGGCTACATAGATAGTGGTTTTTTCACCTAATTTTTTATCTACTTCCTCGGTTTTATTTAAAAATAAAACTCCTGCTATCGATGCGAATATGAGGGAGAGTAAACCAAACAAAATAGCTCGCCTTTTGGCACTTTGCACTGCAAACACCTATCCTATTGTGTATAAATTTGTAAAAATCCTACACTTTATACTATCAATTTGAAATATTAAGATCAAGTAAAATTAGGAATAATCAGGATTTCATGTCTATACATTTACAAACAATTTTTTTATTATTTTAATTAGCATGTATCCCTAAAAAAACAATTGGGATACCATGGCACCTCTAATGGAAGAGACTTCGTGAAAAAGAAAACCAAGAGTTCCAGCACATCTATCAGAGATTCCTACTCAGTGAGGAGGGAACCGAGCTCGTTTATAAAACTTGGAGGATCACTCTTCCGACGGGTTTTCGATTCACTGGCGGGGCAGGAAACACATTCTCTTTTCACAAGAAGGAGGGTAACATCACAGGGATTGTGATTGTTACAAAACAAGTAAAACTGAGGCGAGGAGCAGACACCCTTATTGATACGAAAGTACGACCTCAGGTCACCACAGCAGATGATTTTTCAATCCAGCAGATTGCTTGATCATCTCGCAAACAACTACCTCTAGGTAGTACAAAGACCGATCATTCTTTGGAATGGTCGGTCGACTACTTTCATTGTCATAAATTGGTGAAAATAGTTAGCTATCCGATTATTGTCACACGACTACTGATTTCCCTATAATAGAAATAGTACCAACTCATGGAGTGGAAGGCTGGAACAAATGGCTCTTTGCGAAAGCAGGGTGCAAGAAGACTCTCTGCCAACTGGAGAGGTCGTACTTCGAACAACTCGACTCTGGCTCCTCGATGGAGTCAGTTGGATCGATTATGCAGAGCAGGTTGACAATAACCTCTACTCTGTGAAGTATTCCTTTCTTCAGGTCTGGAAGTGGACATTCTTCGGGAAAACATTTCTCTGGAAAAGGACGTATGCTGGTCATGCCTCTTCTGCACAGATCGGTGTCCAGATGGGAAATGCGTACCTCATCCTGACGAACGAACAAGAGCACCAGTTCCTACACGTATGGTTCGAAGATGGACTTCTGACCATCAAAGAAACATGGTAACTGCTCCGATCAACCCATCTGCAAAGATGACATCCCCTTTTCCATCACACTGGAATTCGGGGGATCGAAAATACTGGTTTCCTATATAGAGAAAGGAGCGGAATGATCCGCTCCTTTTTTGTACCATGACTTCAGGAATACCTAATCCATTCAGGAGTCTTGGATTTGATATAATCAAAGATTATACTAAAGTGAATCAACCTAAATCGAGTGGAAGGTTAAACGGATGAGGAATCACTGTGAACATTTGTTCAACGAAGAGGAGGGGGAATCCGACTTCGATCAAGCATTCCAAAGGGGACACTACTACACACTCCCCGATGGAGTCAGTCGCCTTGAGTACAAGCATCAGGAGGATGACTACTCCCATCCTAACCGCAAACAGCTCTACACCGTCACATTTTCCGTCGTGCAGACATGGGAGTTGATCTTCTTCGGAAAGCTGATCATCCTGAAGCGAATCCACAGGGGTACTGCTTACAAAGCGGTGATCCAAACTGGCGGAGGTGTGAGCCATGTCATCTTGTTCAACAAACAGTTTCGGCGATTCCTTCGTCTGACCTTCGTCGGTAAGCAGCTGATGGCTGTAAACTGGCTGAAGTAGTCTCTTCCACTTTGGTCATCTACCCAAGATGGCACCTCGAGTATTGTTTCGACAGTACTCGAGGGTGTGCATATCATAACTTTCAAATAGAGAAAAAGCGGCAGATCATAACACACTAGAAAGATAGAGTGATATCTTATTTTTAACTAAGGAAACAAAGGGGCAAAATCAGACCCTTTTCTATCCATGTATGCATTACATTGATCAAAATAGCATTCAACGTTAATGGATGCTATTTTGATATACCTACCTATAGCTTAACCAAGAACCTATCCTGCGAGAAGCCGTGAAACTAGCCCAAGATACGATATTTAACAAGCAAGCATCTTTATCGTAATAAGATTTGAACTCACGAATGAGTTCCTCATCTACTTGATATGGTGCAATAGCTGCCAGCAATCCAACTTTACTTACTGTTTTATCCACTCCAGTAAGCGATTGCGTTGCTTCCTCTACCCAACCACGACCGATACCTGGACTTTTCCCATCCCATCTGTGTACATATGCTTTCACCACTGCTCAGCCTCTTTGATCGATCTCGATATAGATCCAACTATTTCTGTTTCACGAAAAGAAGCCCACATCCCGTATAATAACGAGGGAGTTAGAGAATGAATGTCAACAACTCACGACTAAAGTCGCGAGCTTGCCACCCACAAGGGCTTTTAGGCTTGTAACTCTCCAGTAGTACTAACGTTCTTGCGAACTCCTACCTTAGCGTGATGTTACATCATGGGACGGTTGACTTCGCCCCTACCACAAGAGCTATGCTCCTGTCGTAACTTCAACGATGTACTCTATTCCAAGACGTTGAAGATTCATAGCACCAATACGGTCGTCATTCGACCTGTAGTGACAATTCTTACAACAAAAGAGGTGCTTTTTCTTATCGCGATTGGATTTCTCTACATGCCCACAATTCGGGCACGTTTGGGAAGTGTATTTGGGATTAACCACCATTACTTTCTGTCTATTCATTCGTGCTTTGTATTCTAGCATTCGTCGAAATTGGTAGAATGCCCACGATACCGAAACATAGCGATTACAAACTTTCACTTTTTCCGTAGCATGACGAACTCCTTGCAAATCTTCTAAAACAAAGAGCGTATGGTCGCCATATTGGTTCACGAGTGCCTTCGTAATGCGATGGTTGATATCCATCATCCAACGGTTTTCTCGTGAACCAATCGACTGGAGTCTACGACGAGCAGATGCCGTTTGTTTCTGTTGAAGCTGTTTGCGCAATGCTTTGTATTTCGCACGTTTGTGTTTGAACGATTTTCCGTTGTAAAATAACGTTTTTCCTTGGCTATCGTAAGTAGTAGCCAAGAAGTTCAATCCTAAATCAATACCTACCACCTGAGATACATCCTCATCCTGTAATTCCGAAAATGCTTTGGTCATCGGAATGTGCAAAAACCATTTTTTGTGTTGAAACACTACCTTTGCGGTTCCAAATTTCCAATTATCCACAAAAAAATGTTCCGTTCCTTTCGTTTCATATGAACACTTGATACGGCCATCTATTGTGTTGACCGAAAAAGTGTCTTGAACGAGAGAGTAATCTCGGTTCCACACGAGGTCGTATTCTGGATTCTGGAATCTAATGAGGGACCAATCGTGACCATTTGATTTGGCAGACTTATACCGAGCAATAACGGTTTTGATTACGGATTGTGCCATTTGAGATTTCAAACCAAAAGCAGAACGTAACTCATGATAGTACAAGTCATGTATCGGTCTTTGTTTTAGCATTTTTGTTTCAAAAATTTTTCGGGATACAAAGTTACATGCTTTCCGATAAGAGCGAGTGGTTACCAAGAGGCTTTCCACCTTTTCTTGTGGAACATAGATTTGAATTTTGGCAGTAATGGTAGTCATAAGTTTCACCCCTTTCAACAAAAACAATATAACAGAATATTTGTTCGATAGCAATGTAAAGGAGTTGAAAAAGTGTAGAGAGTGTGTGTTTGCCAAAAGGCAAAAGCGTCTTTCCTCCTATGACTGAAGTCACGGGTCTCCATGCATCAAAACGATGAAAAACTTCTCCGACAAGTCCAAAGTCTCGCTTTATCTGTTTGTACAAATCAGATAAACAACCCTGTGCTGATGCCACAGGAGTCGGCGAGATATAGTTGATCATCCTATTTTCCTCCTACATACCGATTATTAAGATTGGTAGCGCCTTGAATTCATCCCAATCAACGAATAACGTGAGAATGGAAACTTTCCACAGTTTAATGCACCAAAATTACCAAACAATTTTTTTCCTTCTACTAAAAGTGCGGTTTTTATTACTTCCTTTTCGTCATCTGTAAATCCACGTGCCATCGTTTGCATTCCTCCATATATGTCTAATCGGCTTTAGAATGTGAAAGGAGCTAGAGGTTTCCCCTCTAGCTCAAATAGGTTTACGAACATAATTTCGATACAGATTTATAATCAATACAACTGGTAATACATAGTTTACCAAGTAGAAATAGAAGTTTACATTTCGGAATATTTCATTATCAGTAACAAAATAAACCGGATTTACCATGTAAATAAAAGGCAAGATTGCAAACAACGAAATGATAAGGGTGCCAAAAATCTTCAGTTTAGAACGAATAACCTCTAGCACATAACCAGCATCTGTTCGTGTACTTTTACCCATAACAGCCCATTGATAGACACGATAACGGGGTGTAAAAGTAGCAAAAATGTATAAGAGCGGTAAAAGGCCAATCAAAGATACATTTATCATACTAGGATTATATTGCTGAATCAAAATCAGTTCAGCTGTACTTACAAGTGCGAAGAGCCAACTTCCAGTAAACTGTCTGCCTTCACGCTTGCGTATAATTGCACGTGCTTGTTTAATTTTGTGTAGCCATTCTTTGTTTTTAAGTCCAACTCGTGATGCTCGCTTTACATAAATATAAGCCATTGTAACATCTGCTTGTGAAGTCGGGTATTGTCCTGGTTCTAACGTAGCATGATCTTCTCCAATTTCTTTCCAAGTGCTAAATGCAATATCTAAGTATGCACGTACTAATTCTTCTTTGTATGTATCATTTTTAGGATCTTGTTCTACACTTTTTTCAAGCAATTGAAGGCCATGTTTAAAATTTCCATGCTGAATATAAAGTGAACCTAATTGGTACTGATACTTCGTCTCAGAAGATTCTAGTGATATGGCATGTTCAAATGCTTCTTCTGCTCGTGATAAACGATTGCAAGATTGATACATCTGACCCAATAGAAAAGCATATTCAGCATCGCTGGGGGAAAGTTCACAAGCTTTGGACATAGAAATAATAGCTTCTTGGTTTTCGCCTACAGCAAATCTAGCTTGTCCAAGTAGTGCCCAAGCTTCGGCTCTATCTAGTATATGCTCTGTCATCTTAATAGCAATAAACAGAGCATCTTCTGGTTGACCTTCGTTTAATAATCGAAAACCTTCCGAAAGTGCTTCGTTTATTTTTTCCTCCGGCCAGCTTGTTGGATGATTTTGGAGCTGTTCATCATACAATCTTCTTTGCTCTTTATCAAGTAATGTTGCCCCCATCATCTCCAATTTGCTAAGCATCTGCTCTGCCTCTTGACGACGATTTATGTGAGGAGCATTGGTTCGAGCACTCCACAATCTGGTTTGATAATGGATGAGTTTTTCAATCTCTTCCGAAGATGCATTTGGGGAGAGCCCTAAAAAACGATAGTAGTTCTCCATGGTGGATATTCCTTTTTATTCGTGATTAGCTTATTGCTAGTTTGGCAACACGCTTTTGTTTTTCTAGAACTTCATCTTCTGTCAAGTTTGAAGTACGCTCAATATCTAGCTCGCCTAGTAACGTACCAGCAGTAGAATCAATGACAGAGATATGGATGATTCCATCACTATCATATTCAAATATCACTTCAATGGGAGCACCTTTTGGATATTCAGGAAGATCAATCATACCTTCTCCGACTATTTTCACATAGTCCAGATCAACATCTTCACCTTCCGTTACCTGAATATGTAGTTGGGTTTGTTGGTCCACTGTTGTGGTATAGTGATTGCTTACTCTGGTTGGGATTGCAGTATCTTTCTTTAGAACAATGGAGTTCACTTCATGCCCGCTTTCATCCAACGCTACTACACCCATACTATGTGAATTGACATCTTGTACTTCTACCATTGGGAAGGCATGATTATCGACAAGGTCTTGTCGGCCTTCTTTCATCAATAAAATCAATCCTTGAATCGCAGCACCTTGGGCAACGACTTCATCTGGATTGACATCAAGAGAAGGTTTCAAACCTGTCACGCGCTCCATCAATTCTGGAACAGCGCGCATTCGAGTAGATCCACCTACTAGAAGTACACGATTGATGTCCTTCCAACCTAAACCGGCATCTTCTAACACAAATTCCATAATTTTTTGGGTCTGTTTTAGTAAATGATGGGTTACCTCTTCAAAGTTTTGACGAGTGAGTGGGATGGTAACGTTCACTCCATTAGCAGAAAGGAACACATTCGTGCGTTCTCTAGAAGATAGCGTTTTCTTAGCAATTTCTGCTTTATCACGGAGATCCTGTTCCAGCATAGGATCTTCTAATAGATCTACTCCGCCAGCTTTAACGAATTGATCATTCAGATATTCCATCACTGCATTATCCCAATCAAAACCACCTAGGCTCTTTGCCCCACCAGTAGCTAGTACTTTCAATCCATCTGGGCTTAGGTGCATGATTGTAACGTCGAATGTACCTCCACCAAGATCGTATACTAAGATGGTTTGTGTTTCATCCATCTTATTTAATCCATAAGCAAGAGCTGCTGCTGTTGGTTCATTGATAATACGTAAAACATTAATACNAGCGATACGTCCAGCATCTTGTGTTGCTTTTCGTTGTGCATCATCAAAATATGCAGGAACAGTAACTACAGCATCTTCAATTTTTTCACCTAATAATGTCTCTGCATCTTCTTTAAGTCGACGCAAAATCATTGCGGATATTTCCTCTGGGGTGTATACTTCCGCATTTTCGGTACGAAATTTCCAACCTTTGTCTCCGATTTGTCTTTTCACAAATTGGATAACATTGAATGGATTTGCAACAGCTGAACGCTTTGCAATGCTTCCTACGATTGGGTCATCTCCATCGAATAAAACGACGGAAGGTGTAATTCTTTCTCCCTCACGGTTTGTTAATACTTCTGGTTTTCCATATTGGTTAACGATTGAGATCGCAGAGTATGTTGTACCTAAATCGATTCCTACTACTCGCGCCATCTTTTTTCACTCCTTCTTACCGCATAATGTCAGATGAACGCCAAGCTCGCTAGTTTTTTCAGAAGAAAATGAAAAGATGGTTGCCCATCTATTGAGAGAAAAAAACAAAGAGGTGAGAGGGTTCTTCGTTTATAGGTATGTTGTATGCCAATATCCTATAAAATCATAACTTTTATTCCTAAGAGCACAATTTCCCTTTTGTATGACTTACTCCCTCATTACCTCTTATTCTCCATAAACGATAGAGAGCAACGGCTTTATTTTGGTTGATATTTCTTAATAACAACTTTGGTTGGTCGTAAAATAACATCTTTGTACTTGAAACCATTACGAACGATGTCAACGATTTGATTGTCTTCACTTGGATGAAAGGTAGGTTCTATCTTCACTACTTCTTGATACTTTGGATCGAAGGTATACGATGTGAGGATGATTGGCTCTACTCCACGACGGTATAGTATTTCCATCAGTTCACCATTAAGCGACTTCAGCAAATCTGCTAGCTCAGGAGAGAGTACCCCAGAATCTATCGCATCTTTGTAAATGCTTTCCATACGATCATGAAATAAAATTAAATCAATGTATAGTGGACGCAAGTGAGCGAGTTCTTGATCTTGTTTCAGATCATCCATTTCTTGATACAAGCGTTCAAATGCTACTTCTTTAGTTTTGTCATAGCTCAACCGTTTCTCAACTAATCGAACAAGTGATGTGAAATTAGATTGTAGACCAGACAAAAAAGAGAGTACCTGTTGTTGTTGACGATCGGGTGATTTTACCTCCTTCGACACTTCCTTAGAAGTTGCAGCAGAACGATCTCTGGATAAAAAACTCATCCGAGACGCTTGTTGGCTCTTTTGCGGAAGCTGAGGAGCTTTACTGAAGAATCTCTGGCTCTCTTTTTTGGGACCCATAGATGTTCCTCCCTATTCATGAGTTTACATTTGCGATGATACTAGCCCTATTGAAACCACAATTTTGGTCACGATCAGTCCCAACAAGATGAAAGGAGCAAAAGGTAAGGTAGTATCTTTATTCACTTTTTTACTATGAAATACCTTCCATATCAATAGAAAAAATATAGCTGATAGATGTGAGACGAGAAATAGTGTGAGAAATGGTAAGATACCTAGGGAAAATCCTAGCATGGAGAGTATTTTAATATCACCGCCGCCAATCGCTCTACCCCCTGTTGCTACTGCAACAGTAGACAAAACAATTAGTGTAACAAGACCTGTACCAATGTAGTCCCACCATGATACGGTTAAATCAAGGGATCGACATATGATAGCAGATACAAGTCCTATTAGAATAACACGATCATAGATTAGACGATATTTCCAATCTGTAAAGCTAGCATAAAAAGTGAGCAAAAACAGAATTAGATAGAGTATTTCCTCACTTAGATTCATATTACTCTCCCAAATTATCCATATTTATCTCATTATCCGATCCATGGATACAGGGACATTATAGTATCTTTACTCTTTTTAGACAAGCCGGGCAAAGCGAGACTTGTGCCTGTGATGCAAACATACTGTTATACTTTATACTCTAATCTAGAAACTATTTTTTATTATATCAGCTACTTAAGATACTAGCACTAATCTGTTATTCTATTGGCAATATGTGTATATAATTTCAGTTATTTTCAAATGATGTAGTTTTAAAAAGTAAAACCTTAACCTCCTTACTGGCACTTTAAGATTTGTATCCTAAATAAGTATACAAAAAATCAGATAAGTTTTAAAGGGACTATAGGAAAAAGCCTCTACCTTTGCCCAGATAGAAGCTATTATTCCTATTGTTGTTCACGCATATGAGGAAAGAGAAGAACATCCCGAATGGATGGACTATCTGTTAATAGCATAACAAGACGGTCAATACCGATACCGAGTCCACCTGCTGGAGGCATGCCATGTTCCATTGCTTCCAAGAAATCTTCATCTAAAGGTTGAGCTTCATCATTACCTGCTGCTTTTTCTGCCATCTGAGCCTCAAAACGAATCCGTTGTTCAATTGGATCATTCAATTCGGTAAAGGCATTTGCGTGTTCCCTTCCATAAATAAACAATTCAAAGCGATCTGTAAAACGATCATCTTCCGCATTTTGTTTTGCAAGGGGAGAAATTGCAACAGGATGTCCATAAACAAAAGTAGGTTGTATGAGAAGGTGCTCTATCTTTTGTTCAAAAAACTCATTGACAATATGACCAAATGTCATATTTGGAGTTACTTCTACTCCATGTTCGCGAGCCAATTGATGAGCTTGTTCATCAGAGATTTGCTCAGTAAAGTCAATGCCGACATGTTCTTTGATCAAATCCGTCATCGAACGACGAGCCCAACCAGGAGAAAGATCTATTTCTTGACCTTGGTAAGTGATAAGCGAAGTCCCACGTACTTGTTTGGTGATATAAGCGATTAAGTTTTCTGTCAAGTTCATGATATCTTCGAAATCTGCATATGCTTCATACAGTTCCAACATGGTGAATTCTGGATTGTGACGTGTAGAAATCCCTTCATTTCGATAGCATCTACCGATTTCAAATACTTTTTCTACGCCGCCAATCATCAAACGTTTCAAATGAAGTTCCAATGCCACACGCATATACAAAGGCATGTCCAAAGCATTATGATGTGTCACAAATGGACGAGCTGATGCTCCACCTGCAAGTACATGCAGAGTAGGGGTTTCTACTTCCAAATATCCCAAATCTGTCAAATGACGCCGCATGGTAGTGAGTACTTGGCTTCTTGTAATAAACGTTTGTTTTACTTCAGGGTTCATAATCAAATCCAAATAACGTTTGCGATAACGTTGCTCTACATCTTTTAGTCCATGATATTTTTCAGGGAGAGGGCGCAGTGCTTTGGACAAGAAAGTTAATTCTTTCGCACGAACACTTAATTCGCCACGATTGGTCTTAAAAACGATCCCAGATATCCCTAAATAATCCCCCATATCGCTTTGAGAAAATACATCGTACTGTTCTTCCCCCACTTGATCCAAACGTACATAAATTTGAATTTGACCACTCGTATCTTGGATGTGAGCAAAAGATGCTTTCCCTTGTACACGCTTGGTCATCACACGACCAGCAATCGAAACATTTATTTCTTTTTCTGCTAATTCTTCTTTCGTCAATCCATCATAATGCGCTTCTAAATCTTTGCTCACATGTGTGCGGACATACTTTTTGCCAAATGGATCTACGCCTTTTTCTTTTAATACATCTACTTTTTCTCTTCTAACCTGCATTTGTTCACTTTGTTCTGCTTGATCTATCATGAACTTCCTCACTCCTTGATCCGTTCCTTATGCGACGGTTTCCTCAACTTCTTGTGCAAATGTTAACAAGTAACCAGCCATTTCATCACGTGTAGTCGCTCTATTAATGATATCTTTCAATTTTGCACTATCATGTAATCCTTTCAAATACCAAGCAGCATGTTTTCTCATTTCCCGGACAGCAACCTCTTCGCCACGAAGGGCGATCAACCTGTCCATATGAAGGATCGCAATTTCCATCTTTTCTTTTGCATTTGGCTCTGGTTTTAGAATACCATTTTGCAAATAGTGTATAGTGCGATACAACATCCAAGGGTTACCTAAAGCAGCTCGTCCTATCATTACTCCATCACAACCTGTTTTATGGAGCATGGCCTTCGCATCTTCGGGTGTAAATACATCTCCATTTCCGATTACAGGAATTTTCACTGCCTCTTTCACTTGACGAATCATTTCCCAATCGGCTTTTCCTTTGTACATCTGGACTCTTGTGCGTCCATGAACCGAAACAGCAGATCCACCTGCACGTTCGACTGCTCGCGCATTCTCCACCGCAAAGATATGTTCATCGTCCCAACCAATACGCATTTTCACTGTCACTGGTTTATCAACAGCTTCCACAACAGCAGAGACCATCTCATAAATCTTACTAGGGTCTAATAACCATCTTGCTCCAGCATCACATTTAACGACTTTAGGTACTGGACAACCCATATTAATATCAATGATATCTGCGTTGGTTTCTTGATCTACTACTTTGGCTGCTTCTACCAATGTTTCTCGATCACCACCAACGATTTGTAAACTAAGTGGTTTCTCCCGTTCATCAACAAACAACATCTCTCTGGTTCTTTTATTCCCGTGCAAAATAGCTTTGTCACTCACCATCTCCGCACAAACAAGGCCTGTTCCAAATTCTTTCGCAATCAAGCGAAAGGCCGGATTACAAACCCCTGCCATTGGAGCTAGTACAACCTTATTTTTCATCGTAATCGAACCGATTTTTAACATGTCCTTCCCTCCCTCTTTAAAAAATAAAAATCCGCTTCCTTATAAACAGGTAACTTATCTACCAAGAAAATGGCTGTTTTTTTATCCATTGATCTTGGGGTAATGCATCGATTGCTTCTTTTATCTTTTGACCAGATGGAATCGTCATTTCTCCAGCTAATTCATATAACGGGATCAATGCAAAAGCACGTTCCAACAGCCTTGGATGCGGAATCGTTAACTCAGGCATTTCAACGATACGTTGATCATACAACAAAATATCAACATCCATGGTTCGAGGTCCAAAACGCTCTTTCCTCACACGATGCAAACATTGCTCTACCCTTTGTGTTGCACATAGCAATTGCGAAGGTGGTAAGACAGTGTCTATTTCTGCTACTAAGTTAAAGAAATTAGGTTGGTCCACATAGCCAACAGGTGATGTTTCATACAAGGAAGATATTTGTCTAACTGATATCCCCTGTGAATGATGTAAAAGTGCCAATGCCTGTTGCAATTGACTCAAAGGATCGCCTAAATTTGCTCCAAGTCCCAGATAGGCAATAATTCGCTTACTCATCTAGAGCGAACCAACTCTACTCCAACAGATTCATAATGACCAGGGATAGGTGGATCAGGCTTGGTCACTCTTACCAAAACTTCTGGCACTGGAAACTTGGTAAGAAGTTCATCTGCTATATTTTCTGCTAAAGCTTCTATCAAACGAAATCGTTGGTGTTCTACCATTTGTTGTACTACTTGAAAAACGTCCCCATAATCAATGGAGTTGTTCAATTGGTCTGTTGTTCCTGCTGCTTGTAAATCCAAACGAAGCTCCAAGTCCACTAGAAAGCGTTGACCAAGTTTGTTTTCCTCAGGGAAAGCACCATGATATCCGTAGAAGCTCATTTGCTTGAGAATAATTTTATCCATTTTCCCTTACGGCTCCTTTTAAAACGTCCATCATCTTACAAAAACGAACCGTCTGCCTAACATCATGAACACGCACGATATGACAGCCTTGATTTATACCCCAACCTACAGTGGCCAAGGTTCCCTCCACTCTTTCCTCTGGTGGCAAATCCAAGGTATGACCAATAAAAGATTTGCGTGAAGTAGCTAGCAATACAGGGTAACCAAGGTTCACAATTCGATTCAAATGTTGCATAACTTGAATGTTTTCTTCTACATTCTTAGCAAATCCGATACCAGGATCGAGAATAATTTTGTCCTTCGTTACACCAGCGCGTTTTACAAGATCAATGGATATTTGTAAATCTTGCAAGACATCTTTTATGAGATGTTGATAAGGAGAAGGCATTCGATTATGCATCAAAATTACTGGAACTTGTAACTCTCCCATTACATTAGGCATATCATCATCTCTTTTTGCTCCCCAAACATCGTTGATGATATGCGCCCCTGCTTGAATCGATTCCTTGGCTACCTTTGCTTTGTAAGTATCAATAGACAAAGGAAGGTCAATTCTCTTTGATATTTGCTCGATGATTGGGATCACTCTCTCCAACTCTTCTTCTGTAGAGACATCATCCGCACCGGGTCTTGTAGATTCTCCTCCTATATCGAGGATATCTGCACCATCTGCTTTCAATTTTTCGGCATGCCTCAATGCCCGGTCTAAGGAATTAAATTTCCCACCATCGGAAAACGAATCTGGTGTGACATTTAATATCCCCATGACTAGGGTGCGCTTTCCCAAAGGCAGGGAGTATGGACCAGCTACTAGCAACAAAATACCTCCTAAGATGCATACGTTCGAATAAAGTTAGTCAAAATTTGTTTACCATATTGACTCAAAAGGGATTCTGGGTGAAACTGAACACCTTCAATAGGTAAGAAACGGTGACGCACTGCCATAATCTCTCCTGATTCGGTTTGTGCACTTATCTCCAGTGTTTCGGGTATGGATGCTGGATCTATGATTAATGAGTGATATCGAGTGGCAGTAAATGGTGTGGGCAGATTTTGGAATATCCCTTTGCCATCATGATGGATATCGGATGTTTTTCCATGCATTAACTGTGAAGCACGTATAATTTTACCACCAAACGCTTGACCGATAGATTGGTGCCCCAAACAAACGCCAAAAATAGGAATGTCTCCTGCCAATTTTTCAATTACACGGAGCGTTATCCCTGCATCATCTGGTGTACCTGGTCCTGGGGAAATGACGATCATTTTAGGGGATAAATTACGAATCTCTTCTATGGTCATTTCATCGTTACGAATAACACGTAGATCTTCCCCTAATTCTCCAAAATACTGCACCAGATTGTACGTAAAAGAATCATAGTTATCAATCATTACAATCATCTCTACTCCACTCCTCTAAGCTCTCTCTGCTAATTACGCCATAATGCTCCATTTTAACATACAACGAGCAAAATCCAAAGAAAAAACGATCCTCAAGTGGGATGAGACAATCACTTTCATCAGAAAACGACAAAAAAACTTAGGTTCTCCTAAGAATTTTTGTCGTTTATGGATAAGTACATTGTTTTTAGCGCCCCCTGCTGGGGGGTAGATCTCTTCAGGGCGCACGAACCCACATCCGAACTCCTTCGATCATCGCCGGACTACTTGCCGCCGGCAAGGCATTGCGCTAGAAGTCGCGAAGTTAGGGCTCGACTTTCGCAGTACTGCGAAGTCGAGCTAGGGTTGGAATAACATCACTGCTCCTAAGAGTTTGAGGGGTCGAAGTCGACCGCCTTCGTATCCTAACTATATGAGAAATCTACCTCTCGTCAATAGAAAGTTTTGACACTCCATACGGCTAAAGCCGTAGGATTCTTGGGACGGTAGTCTCATGACTACTTCATTACCAAGCTAACCCCGTGAGCCCCACGGTTCATTACAACAGAATAGTCCTACTGCTTGGTTTTCGCATTTCAAACTATCCAAGAAATGTAATTGATGGTAGTTTATCATCAGAATGTATGTTTGTAAATATATTTTCTGAAAAAAGTGTTGGACTTGTGAGAGGGCTGAACCCTTTCTCGTCCAACGCTTGCTTTCATCCCACGATTTAAACCGTGGGTTTTCTCACTCGCAATCTATAATTTTTCATCTATTTGTTTTCTTCGAACTGATACAAAGGTGTGGTCAAGTAACGTTCTCCATTACTTGGTATCACTACAACTACCTTTTTACCAGCGCCAAGTCGACGTGCTACCTTAAGGGCTGCTAACACTGCTGCTCCTGAAGAAATACCGACTAGTATCCCTTCTTCTCTAGCTAACTTACGTGCCCATGTAAATGCATCTTCGTTTTCTACTTTGATAATTTCATCATATATTTCGGTATTAAGAATAGAAGGTACAAAACCTGCACCAATCCCTTGGATTTTGTGAGGACCGGGTTTTCCACCTGATAGTACAGGAGAATCAGTTGGTTCGACTGCAACCACATGCAGATCAGGGAATGATTCTTTTAATATTTCTCCAACACCTGTAATGGTACCGCCAGTTCCTATACCTGAAATGAATGCATCTATTTTCCCATCCACTTGGCTGGCAAGTTCTTTAGCAGTTGTCTCACGGTGAATTTTTACATTGTCTGTATTTTGAAATTGCTGCGGCATGAAATACGCAGGATGCTCTTTTTTTAGTTCTTCGGCTTTGGCGATTGCACCTTTCATCCCCTCGGCACCTGGAGTTAGTACAAGTTCTGCACCATATGCACGCAATAAATTTCGACGCTCCATGCTCATTGTTTCAGGCATAACCAAAATAGCACGATAACCTTTTGCTGCAGCTACCATTGCCAACCCAATACCTGTGTTTCCACTTGTTGGTTCAATAATCGTATCTCCTGGTTTTAGTTCACCACGTTCTTCTGCACCTTCAATCATACTCAAAGCAATTCTATCTTTGACACTACCACCAGGGTTAAAAAACTCTAATTTTAAATAAACATCAGCATCTGCTTTGCCAACAATATGATTTAACTTCACCAAAGGTGTCTGTCCGATTAATTCAAGGATGTTGTTCGCAACTCTCATTTTAATCCCCCTAATTCCGATTAATAAAACAGGAATATATGAGATTATCTTAACAACTACATGAATAATTTGTCAATCGAAAGAAAACTTGCCGGTTGGCTAGCCTTTCAAGGCGCAGACAGAGGCCTAATTGCACTTATGTACCTCAGATAGGGCTCGCTTTGCACCTAATACTTTCTTATCTACAAGGAACTTATGATCTCTTCCAGCTCTTCTTTATTATACTGATATTTCTCATTGCAATAATGACACACGATTTCAGCCTGACCATCTTCTTTTACAATGGCATTCAGCTCTTTCTTTCCTAAACTAATCAGCATCGTTTTTACTTTTTCTCTTGAGCAGGTGCAACCAAAACGAGTATCTTTTTTGTCTAGAAAGCGTGCATCTTCTCCCATGATTTGTTGCAAAAGTTGTTCAGGTGTAATCCCTTTAGCAAGCAAATCTGTTATGGAGGTTATTTTGCTGATTCTTTCCTCTAAAACATCAATCACTTCATCAGGAGCATTCGGTAAAAGCTGGACCATATATCCCCCAGAGACAATAATTTTGTCTCGATTTACCAATACACCCAGCCCAACAGAAGTAGGGGTTTGCTCAGATGAAGAATAATAGTAAGTAAAGTCTTCTGCTAACTCCCCCGAGACAATTGGAGATGCTCCTTGATAAGGGGTACCCAATCCTAAGTCTCTGGTTATATAAAGAGAACCTTGTCCCACTGCTCTGGCTACATCGAGTTTTCCCTTGTCATTGAGCGGCAACAACACATCTGGATTATCTACATACCCACGAATAACACTATCACCATCTGCTTCAGCTACGATCTTTCCGAGCGGTCCATCTCCTTTTATTTGGATGGTGATACGCTCTTTTTTATCTTTTATCGTTAAACTAAGCAAAGAAGCCATCGTTGCAGTTCTCCCTAGAGCTGCACTTGCTACGGGAAAGGTAAAATGCCGTCTTTGTAATTCTTGGACGAGATCTGTTGTCAAAGCCGCAAACCCTCGAACATAGCCATCGGCTGAAATGGCTCTTATCGTGTAATCCATCTGAAGAATCCTCCTAATTTCGTTTGTAAATTAGCTTTAATCCCTCTAGTGTGAGAAGAGGGTCTATTTTATCAATCGTTTCTGCGCTGTGACAAATTAAACTTGCTAATCCTCCAGTTGCGATAACTGTTGGTTTCACAGGGTATTGGGCTTTCATCCGATTCACAATTCCATCAACCAATCCTACATATCCATAGTAAATACCTGACTGAACACTGTGAACCGTGTTTCTTCCAATCACCTCTGTTGGTTGGACAATCTCTACTCGGGTCAGCTTCGCTGCTCGTTGGTACAAAGCTTCAGCAGATATTTGGACGCCAGGCGCGATTGCTCCTCCAAAGTACCTAGCCTGTTCATCTACATAGCAAAAGGTAGTTGCAGTTCCAAAATCAACAATGATCGCTGGAGCTCCATACAACTCTACAGCAGCTACTGCGTTGGCAATTCGATCAGCACCAACTTCTCTTGGATCATCTGTTTGAATATGCAACCCTGTTTTGACACCAGGCCCCAATACCAGTGGATCAATCAGCAAATATTTCTCACATAACTTCCTTAATACATAGGTAATAGGAGGAACAACAGAAGAGAGAATAGCACCATCTATCTGATGAAATTTTAAATCCACATGGGAAAGTAATTGTTTGAATGTCATGGCATATTCATCTTCTGTAGCATTTCTATCCGTTTGCATTCTCCAATGGTGTACAAGTGTATCTTTTTCATAAATACCAAAAACGATATTGGTATTTCCCACATCCATCACAAGTAACATTGTACTTATTACATCCTTTCACGCCAATAAACCAGGCTACCATGTTGTGTCTATAAAAAGCATTCTTATCTACAAAAAAAACCTGTACTTGTTCTTTGACGAGAGAAAGGGAATAAAGTTAGAGAAAGTGAGTATCTCTAGCTTTTTGGTTCCTTTCTCCCATCGAGTCCAAGTACCAGGTTTTTATCATTAAAGATCTTTTTTAGGTGGTTCTTCCTCGTTTGATTTATCTAAGTTCGATTGATCTACATTCGGTTCTTCTATGTTTGTATTAGGAGGATTGATTTCCTCTACTTTTGGTTCCTCTTTTACCACTTCATCTTCTTTACCTTGGATCGTCACAACAACGGAATCATCAATCTTGCCAGTTTCCAAAAGTTGTTTGATCTGTTCTTCATCCAAAGTTTCACGAGTCAGAAGAGTTTCAGCAAGTAAGTTTAACTGGTCGCGACGTTCGGTCAACATTTGTTTTGCTTGGTCATAGCAACTGCGGATCATTTCTTGCATTTCTGTATCGATTTCATAAGCGATTTGATCCGAGTAGTTTTGCTCATGACCTAAGTCCCGGCCTAGAAATACTTGGCCTTGTGTTTTCCCGAATTGCATGGTCGCAAATTTCTCACTCATACCATATTCGGTAATCATGGAGCGAACGATACCTGTGGCCCGTTCGAAGTCGTTACTTGCTCCTGTACTCACTTCACCAAAGACTACTTCTTCTGCTACGCGACCACCTAGTAGTCCAGTAACACGATCGAGAAGTTCTCCTTTGGTTGCGATGTATCGATCTTCTTTCGGAAGCATCATTGCATATCCACCAGCCTGACCACGAGGAACAATGGTTACTTTATGGACGGTATCTGCATTTTTTACATAATAACCGACAATGACGTGACCAGCTTCATGGAAAGCGACAATGCGTCGTTCTTTTGCACTTACTACTCGACTCTTCTTCTGAGGACCAGCAATAACACGATCTACTGCTTCGTCAATCTCTAGCATGGTGATCTTTCGCTTGTTTTCCCGTGCTGCGAGTAGTGCTGCCTCATTCAGCAAGTTTTCAAGGTCTGCACCAGAAAAACCAGTTGTACGCTGTGCTACTACAGAAAGCTTCACACTTGGATCTATTGGTTTGTTTCGTGCATGAACTTTTAAAATTTCTTCTCTTCCACGAACATCGGGACGACTCACTAAGATTTGACGGTCAAAACGACCGGGGCGGAGCAAGGCAGGATCTAAAATATCAGGTCTGTTGGTTGCAGCCATGATGATAATACCCGCATTCGCGTCAAATCCATCCATCTCAACAAGAAGTTGGTTCAAGGTTTGTTCACGTTCATCGTGACCGCCACCAAGACCCGCACCACGTTGACGACCTACAGCATCGATCTCATCGATGAAAATAATACAAGGAGCATTTTTCTTTGCTTGTTCAAACAAATCACGAACACGAGAAGCTCCAACCCCAACAAACATCTCCACAAAATCGGAACCACTTATCGAGAAAAATGGAACTTTTGCTTCCCCAGCAACCGCTCTAGCAAGCAACGTTTTACCTGTTCCTGGAGGTCCAACAAGCAAGACACCTTTAGGGATACGAGCTCCCATCTGTGCAAATCGCCTGTTATCTTTTAAGAAATCAACAATCTCGATCAGTTCGGTCTTTTCTTCATCCGCACCTGCTACATCGTCAAAGGTAACGCGTTTTTTCTCTTCGTTGTATAATCGCGCTTTACTTTTCCCAAAATTCATCACACGGCTTCCACCGCCTTGTGCCTGATTCATAAGGAAAAGGAATAGAATGATCACACCAACGATCGGGATAATGGATGTAAAGATAGAGATCCAAATGGAATCACTTTTGGTTTTCTCAACCGTAAATTTCACTTTGTATTTCTGCAAATCTTGAGTGACCGTAGAACCATAACCTAATGGGCCTTGGGTTACAAACGATTTTGATTTATTTTTTTTATACTTACCAGTGATGTGGTATGTATCACCTTCTGGTTGAATCGTTACACTGTCAATCTGGTTGGTTGTCAACAGATTATGGTATTCACTGTATGTTAGCTGTTTCGTAGCAGAACTTGTGTTAGCTACGAGATTAAATACACCTACAATAACAAGGATGAGGGTAACATACAATAATCCATTTCTGAGGAAGTAGTTTTTCATCCTTGGCCCCCTCTCAGGTCTATATCAGTCCATTTATATGAAAAAATTGTGTTCTTCTTTAAAGAGCACTTGTTCATTCTAGCACATGTAAAAATAGCCGACTACACTCCTTCTAATTTTCAACCAATTTTAGGTGTTTTTTGTACTGTAGACTTCTTCTTTCAAAACTCCTATGTAAGGCAAATTCCTATACTTCTCATCATAATCAAGCCCAAAACCGATTACGAACTTATCCGGGACTTGAAAACCAAAATAATCAGGAACCAAGTTAGCTTGCCGTCTGGAAGGTTTGTCGAGTAAAGTTACGGTCTTAACAGAACGTGCTTCCCGCCCCTTAAACAAATCAACCAAATAACTCAATGTAAGTCCCGTATCAATGATATCTTCCACAAGCAAAATATCACGATTTTGAACAGACGAGTCCAAATCCTTTAAAATTCTCACTTGTCCAGACGATTCAGTGGATGCACCATAACTAGAACACGCCATGAAATCAATTTCCATAGGCAATTCAATTTCACGGATTAAATCCGCCATAAAAGGAGCCGCTCCCTTTAATATGCACACACATAGCAGGTCTTTTCCTTGGTAATCATTTGTAATTTGCTTGCCCAAGGCGATAATTTTGTTTCGGATTTGGTCTGTTGAAACTAAAATCTCTTTCACATCTTGATGCAAAGTAATTTTCCCTCCAAACAGCACGTAAGACTGTTCCTTTTGTTTCCAAATATGTATAACTTTTTCTACCATAAAAACTAACTTAATGAACTTGCTTTATCAGGAGTCCAATCTAAGATTAGAAATTTGGTAGTTGATGAGGTTACAGGCGCAACGGCAGATCGGCGAATACCAGGTATCCAAATAATCTCTTGATCTGAAACGACAATAGGTTGGTTTCCCCGATTAACTTGAGGGATTTTGTGTTCCATCAACAGTGATTTTACTCGCTTATGACCTGAGAAACCGAAAGGCTGAATCTTGTCTCCTGGGCGACGATTGCGTACAACTAATTGAGCTAAGTTCAATTCATCGGCATCAAATATCGCATTGTGATGAGATTCACGTATACGATAAGGAGTAGATGCGCTAGAGATAATGGATTCAATTGCACCTTGTGGTATGTACATTTTACTCGGGACAGAAAAAGGATAAGACCACTTCTCTTCCCCTTTATTTATGTAATCTTTGGTCAAACGGAGTACTTCATATGATCTTACTCCTTTTATTCCACCGGGAAGGAAAATCCATACCGAAGGAGATGGGTGTACCCCTAATTGTAACACCTGTTCAATCGATTGATAAAGTAGATTTTCATCAGTTAGACAATTTAATATTAGTTTAACCATTCTCCTTTGTAAAGCAACAGGATAAGAAAGAAAGCTTGGAAGTGAAATTTGGTACTCTTTTTCATTTATTTTTTTCAAACAAGTACCTAATGCTTCATTCGTCCATTTCTCCCAAACAGCCTCTTCATCAGCCATCATGCTGCCCAGCTGTAAAATAGATTGTTTGATTTGAGGATTATATTGGATCAATTCGGGAATTAATTCCAACCGTAGTCGATTTCTTGTATATTCTGTTGACTGATTACTCGAGTCTTCCCGATAATTGATGTTGTTCTCATTCAGGTATTCGGCTAATTCTTTTCGATAAAAGTACAATAGCGGGCGTACGATCTCTAAGTCACCCCATTTTCGTATAACAGGAATACCCGCTAACCCTGTGGGACCAGTACCACGTATGATACGCATGAGTATGGTTTCTACTTGATCATCAGCATGGTGTGCTAAAACAATTTTTTTGATACCCCATGATTGAGCAGCATCTTGAAAAGCTTGATACCTCAGTTCCCGAGCAATAGATTGCTTGTTTCCACCTTCTTTTTTTAATTTGGCTTTTACATCCACATGCTTGTGCTGGTAAGAAATATTCCTTTCCTGACAAAAATCAGCTACAAAACGAGCATCTGCATCACTCTCTTCTCCCCGCAAGTGATGATTGACGTGAACAACATAAACCTGCCAACCAAACTGCATAGTCAAGTGATACAGAGCATCTAATAAAGCAATCGAATCACATCCGCCTGAAACCCCTACAAGAAGCCGTTCGTTGTTTCTAAAAAGTTTATTTGCACGAATATGCGTCTCTAATTTTGCTAAAAACAACTTGCCACCCCATATTAAGAAATCCCGGCGCTAACCGGGATTGGAATTGTTACTTTCATTTTATCAATTTGAAGAAAAGAATCCAACCAAGTGGCTTGCTCAACTACTCACTATTGCCGTTCGATCTACTCTTCTTATCCCTGAAATGCGAATGGATGACCATTCAGGTGCATATCTCTCTATTTTGGATACAACTACAGTCATATCATCGTGTACCGCTCCATGATGCTGTTGTATGACGTTCCCCAACAAGCAATCTGCGAAATCTTGGGGGTCTTTGGTGTCTATTTCATGTATAATACGATTCATAAATGCCTCTTTATTCATCGCATGTCGAGAAGCATCATAAACACCATCACTCATCATGATCAAAATATCCCCCGGCTCTAACTGCATTTCAATCGGTTTTATATCAATTTCTTTTAGAATTCCAATTGGTGGACTGGAAGCTGCAAGTTTGATAATTTTTTTACCGCGTTTGATAAATCCAGGTGTTGACCCGATTTTCATAAATCTGCCTTTTCCAGAATTCAAATCGATCATAGTAAGATCAATCGTTGCAAACATTTCATCCATTGTCCTTAAAGATAATATCGAGTTGACCGAATCCACTGCTCTTTCTTCATGCATACCTGCTTGTAACAATCGTCGCAGCAACTTCAAAGCAGCACTTGATTCCTCTTGGGCACGTTGCCCATTCCCCATGCCATCACTAATGGCTATAGCAGCTCTTCCTGTACCCAAATGCAGGGAGCAAAAACTATCTCCTGAGACAACCGCTCCACCTTTCGCTGCAACAGCAGAACCTGTTTTTAATTCAAATTTTTGAGCAGACCCAAGTGTGATAATCGCGCCGGAGACACCATCTTGTACCATTTTACGATGCACATTTATCGGTTCCCCAATAATCTCTGTTAACAATGGAGCGATTAGTTTTTTACATTCGTCTAAAGCATCTATATGTGGCATAACCACTTCTATCTCTACTTTTCCTTCTGCAAGGTTTAAAACATCTACCCGTTGTATCATTATTCCTAATGTTTCCAATGCAGCATGAATTTGATCTTCTTGTACCGTTAAAACTTGGGCTTCATGCCGAATCTCTCTAGTCAACTTCTCCATTACTTCTGCCATACCGCTAAGTTGATCTGAAACGACTTTTTTGGATTCGTCTATTTTCTCTTTCCAATAGACACGTTCATGATGATAAGCGTACTGGGCTTGACTTGACTCCAATACTTTATCTGGTCTAATACAATGCTCCGTCCAAAAGGAGGGAACAGGTATAGGCCCTTCTCCGTGAGCTTCTACTAAAGTAAGCAAATTGGTCATTCCTTGATACGTTTTAACCACTTTTCTTTCCCAACAATCGGTAAATCTTCGGCATCCCATACAAGCTTCACCCATGATATTACCGATAAATTGATTTACTTGCTCTTCATCATCTTGACGTTTCTTCGAAACGTCTTCTCGAAAACTACCAGCTAGTTCATAAAATAACTCTGTAAAACGCTCTACTTTACCTGCTGTGGCATCTCGCAATCGCCGTATATATTCTTGGTGTGCCATTTGATTTTCAAAAGTTCCTGGAACCAATCGCGATAATGTGAGAAATACAGATTCTTTTGTAAGGAAAAAGATAAAAATTGCAATCAGGCTTTCTTCTAACGATAACCAAAAGTTACCATTATTCGCCTGGTACAATGACAAAATAGTAGAACCCAGTAAAAAACCAACAGCTACTCCAATTCTTCGTCCTTCTTGAAACAATCCCGCTAACAATCCTGAAAAAGATAACAATGATATTTCGATGATTGCCCGAATGTCTGATAAATTTAATATGAGTCCCGTGACTACTCCCATTGAAGCTCCTAACATTCCACCTCCAATCAAAGCTAACACCAAAATCATATAACGAGAAGCAATGTGGACAACGGATAAATCACCAATGTACCATCCAACCATTCCAGTCAACACTGAGCCCATTAAAATAACGAGACAAACCATTTCTTCATGCTTTAAACCAAGTCGATTCTTTTTCACTGTAAAAAGCGGTAAAGATTGTACGAAGATAAAGGTGAGAATAAAACTGAGTAATACATCTACAGCTGCAAGCAAATAAGGGTAATTCGTGTACGAGTGCCAGCTCAATTCGATTAGGTGGCCCGCGGTGCTGCTGATTAGTACGACAAACGGGGTCGATGACAAACTTCCGCGTCCAACCCATTGGAATAACTTGTGAACGATGAACAACACCATAAAAAAACCAGTCATCTTCACTGTTGCCATTGGCCCAAGGGTAGATGCTCCAAGTAGAAGGGAAAACATCACTAGTGGCCATTCTCGCCTACCAAGATGGAAAAGCACTGCTAGATAGGCTAATGCAAAGGGGGAAACGGATTCTAATATCGTCGCTCTTCCTAGTAAAAACCCCATTGCTAAAACTGGAAAATTCCACATTCTCGTCAATCGGTGAGAAAACCGTTTTACCAAACCTTTATTCAAAAAAGATGGACGATAAAGAATATTTTTTATAAATGACATAATCTACCCCCGTTTGCATATTTGTGCTCTCCATTATAGGTGGCGATTTTAAAAATGTTTGTCAAAAAGGCTGGAATTCAAAAAAAAGTTTCCGACAATGGGTATACATCAGATAAATAGAAGCTTCATGAAATAAAAAAAGAAACGGGACTCCCTAAAAACAGGAAAACTCCGTCTCTTATTTCGTCTTATCATGTCGATATGCCAAATGTGGGTGGTTTGTCTGACAAAACTTCTCAAAAGCAGCTTTTTTCATGTCGAAATATTACTTTCTCGCGATTGGGTTTGGAACGATGGGAACCATTTCAGCATCCTGGACAAATCGAGGAATCAATCTACGTTTTGTTTGCAACTGTAACATGGTATCCAATGTCCGAAGAGCATGTACCTGTTGTCGCTTACGCAGATGACCTTTATCAATGGAGTCTGCAAACTCATCTACATCAATCAAGTGATACCGGCCATCCGGGTATATGATCAGATCTAGTAAGAGGTCGACCATAACATATCGCATCGGTGCAATCTCTTTCATTTCCATTACATCACAGTAGTAATACATAAACTCGCCATTTTTATGAAAAACCTTTGAAATGGTATATCCTTTTTTCACAAAGTAATAAGTGTGAAAAATCCGTTTGCCATCAGGATTGGCATATTGAGTGGAAAAGCAGGACCGGCCGCGCCAATCACGGACTTTTTCGGTATAGGTTTTATTAATAGTAGTAAACTTTACCTTTTTGATTACCACATTCACCAGATATTTCCCACTCTTCCATACAAGAAGAGAAGGCGTAATGCGCAACCTTGTGCCAAGGTTGTGATTCCGCCTTCTCCTCTCTTTTTGGTAGCGGCGGAGGGGCTCGAACCCCCGACCTCACGGGTATGAACCGTACGCTCTAGCCAGCTGAGCTACGCCGCCAAACATATAAAAATTTGGTTACAGGGGTAGGATTCGAACCTACGACCTTTGGGTTATGAGCCCAACGAGCTACCAGCTGCTCCACCCTGTGTTAATATGGTTGCGGGGGCAGGATTTGAACCTACGACCTTTGGGTTATGAGCCCAACGAGCTACCGGACTGCTCCACCCCGCGGCATCAGCGAACAGACTTTATTGTAGTCTATTCCGCCAACAAAAGTCAAGAACAAATTTTTCTGTGCCTTCTTTTTCTTTCCTGATGGATAAATCATGATGTTCCTTGTTCGTAAAATGATAAAAAGATGTGCGAGAACGCACATCCAGACTTCCTTATTCATTATCTACTTTCATATTCTTTTCACCTGGCTTGCCATACCCATGTTTATGGGCTTGTTCCATCAAATAATCTTTGTCTTGAAATTTCTTTACATCTTTGGTCAATTTCCTAGTGGCTGCTTCTGAAGTTGCCAATTCTTGCTGACGTGTATGTAAAAGTTCTTCTTTTTTGGAGATTTTGATCTCCTGCATTACCAGTTGTGTAACACACCAGCAAAAAAACAATACCATCAACACAAGCCAAGCAATGCGTCGTCGCTTTACTTTAGGATGTAATTTTGGTGGTAATGATTTTGGTATCATCTTTGGTTCTGTACTTGTCGGCTCGGGTGAACGAAACCGGAGTACATTGTTATTCAGGTTCATCATTTCCCTTCTTTCGGCTAGCCCACCAAGTCTTGAGTTTAGTGGTGTATGGTCGGCAAAAGGTAATCAAAGGACTTAGTATCCATAATAACGGTTTTGTTATTATTTTCCAAATAAAAAGAACGATCCATCGAAAAATCCTCCAAAAGAGCAGTACCACCCACACAATCGGATGATAAATCAATACAAGAATCGTACGAATGAGGAAGTTGATCAGCCATTCTACGAATCTCAACAATTTGGTCAAAATCAAAGTTACCGGTTTAGTAAGAAGACGTAGATAAAATAAAATCCCCGAAATAATAGCTATCATAATATAAAATCGCATCTCGCCCCAATTGCTCCATAAAAGTACAGCAAATACAAAACAAGCAGACGACACCCAAAAAAGCAGATCAATCAAAGAAATAGGCCAGCCTCGTAGAGTAAACCTACGAGTCAAGATACGATAAAGATCAAGGAACACTCCCAACAATGCGCCCGAAGCAAACATCAACGACAAAGTCACCCATTGTGTAGCAAGGGTCACCTGAAGATCCGCCCTAGTACGCTTTTGCTTTTATCTGATCTCGGATGATTGACATCCAAGTAACTAATATCTAAAAATTGACCACGTATCGAAATAATTCCTTGTTCTAGGTCTAAATTTTTCAAATGAAGTTCTTGACCTCGAATACCAACATAGCCATATTCGGTAGCTAATAAAAATTCCTCACTATCGAAACTCTCTATTCCTGTCACTCCGCTTATCTCTAGTTCATTGCGGTTGGTCATAATTAACTCGTGATGACTATTGGCATCTTGTAACATGCTAATATCCCCTTCCCAATAATGCTTTGGTATAACTTATGGGGACAACCTCAAGATTAGAACGAAAATTAGGTAACAGGTTCTTCTTTTACGATGGTAAATAAGGTATCAGCCATATCTTTGGATACATTATCTGCTATTCTTTCGATCTTTGCTGTGACTATTTTCTGTCCAAAACGAATAGCGAGTATGTCTCCTGCTTTCACTTCAGAACTTGCCTTTGCGACTTTTTCATTGATCTTGACCCGGCCCCCATCGCACACTTCTTTAGCCAAGGTACGCCGCTTGATCATTCGTGATACTTTTAAAAATTTATCCAATCTCATTGTTCTCATCTCTTTCCTTTTGTTTTGCTTCCTGCCACCAAATCTCTAACTGCTCCAATGTATAATTCCCCATGGGCTGTCCTGATTCTTTCGCTCTTTTTTCAACATGTCGAAAACGTTGATCAAATTTACGAGTAGTTTGATATAGAGCTAATTCCGGATCAATCTTATAAAAACGAGCTATATTGATAACAGTGAACAGTACATCTCCCAATTCCTTTTCTCTTTCTGTAGGAGTGGAGGCTTCCGCTAATTCTGTTAACTCTTCCTTCATTTTATCTAAAACCCCATCCACACTGTCCCAATCAAAACCAACTTTTGCTGCTTTTTTTTGCTGTTCATATGCGATAAGGATCGCAGGAAATGATTTTGGGATATTATCTAGGATAGAATCTTTTGTATTTTTTCCTTCTTCTTGCTTTACTGCATCCCAAGTCTGAATGACTTCCTCTGATGTATTGGCATCAACGGTTCCAAATACATGTGGATGTCTGCGGATTAACTTTTCATTCAATGTCTGAATCACATCACCAATTTCAAAACCATATCGTTCCTCCGCAACAACAGCATGAAAAATCACTTGTAACAAAACATCGCCCAGCTCTTCTAACATCGCTTGATCATCTTCTTGGTTGATGGCATCAATAAATTCATAAGCTTCTTCTATCAAATAGGGGCGTAGTGATTCATGAGTCTGTTCTCGATCCCAAGGACAGCCTTCTGGACCTCGGAGCTTTTTCATGATCTGGACCAAAAAAGAAAACTGTTTATAAAAAACGCTCTCTTCTCTTGCAGGCGGTACATACACGCTTGTAAGATTCGTAAAACAATTTTGACGATCTAATTCATACAACGGCACACGAATAATCTTTTCCTTGCCTGTTACACCGAGCGCATCCGCAAGGACAACCTCATAATCATCAGGATATACTTGCATCAATGTCAACTTCACATCAGAGGCAACTAATGAACTATATACTTGTCCTATTAAGATATGTTGATTCGGAACAAGAACATAACCTTCCGTTAAGTCTGTCCCATCTAATAATTGAAATCCTTCAACTGGATCAATCCCAAGTCTTGCAAATGCAATATCAAGGAAACTTCCTCCACCCTGTATATCAATTTTCACAGAAGCGGCTGGCCCTTCTTGCAACAGAAGTTGAACGGTACGCTCAGCAACCATTGGATGACCAGGAACGGCATATATAATGTGATTGTGTTCCTCCGATAACTGAAGGAGCTCATCAGCTATCTGGCGATAAACGGAATCAAATTTATCATGTCTTTCATATATGTGATCAAAAGTAGAAAATTCAATGCCTTGTTTTCCCAACCAAGGGGAAATAGGATGATCTTCGGTACGCAAAAGAATAGGATCACCTGATTGCAAAATTTTCCACGTACCGATAGACAAACTATCTTCATTCCCATAACCCAAACCAACAACTGTAATCTTTGGATTCACTGCTACCTTCCTCTCATTTTGCACCAGATACTTAATAAATATAGTATCATGAATGATAAGAAAGTGACGCATAATCTAAAATCAACAGTGTAAAACACTCTCTCTTCTATTCACTTATTACATCTTTTGCAGAGTAAATGAAACATGAAATTTAGAAAAGATAATTTGTATAGACCTGTCTCTCTTTTAAAAATCAAAAGTAATTGTGCTAAACTTTATATATATGTTAAGTCACGTTTGTAATATTTGAATTGTCTTTAATAAAATGAGGGTAATAACTGAATTAAATAGTAAAATTTGCTCCTTAGCTACTCAGGAGGAACGATGTTGGATATTAATTTTATTGCATCGGTGTTACTCTTTGCAGGGATTTTGATTTTTTACCGAATTTCGGTTCAGGCTTTTCGAAAACGCTGGAAAGCAAATGAACCATACGGTTTTGCTCTAATGATGCTTCTTATCACAACTGCACTTCTTATCATCTTTTTATGGTTCATAACAACAGGAGGATTTAGCGAGATATACTAATTATTTATGGGGGAAATATGTATAAAATAGATTTTATAACTCTCATGTTACTTGTAATTGCAGGTTTTTTCAGCGGTACGCTATACCAAACATTCAGAGAAAGACAAAGAAATAATCAAAACTACCGATTTGCACTAACTTTATTTATCAGTGGGACATCCATCATCATCCTTATTCTTTTGTATATATATGTACTATCAAATTGATTCATGGAATGAAAAAGATTATAATAATTACACCTGCCCAAAGACATCTGTCTATTTTTTACAACAGGTAAAAATGTGATAGGGGTATTACTGCTTGCCTGTAAAAAATTGGGCAGGTATCTAAATATATATCTGAATATTAAGTAAATTTATAATAGCAGCTAGACAGACGGTTTCCACCATCTGTCTATTTTCAACAACAAAACTTGATAGGGGTTTACTGCTTGCCTTTCAGATCCTTTCTGCTCTTCTTCACAACACGTGTGATTAGAGCTCCCGCTGTACCGGACCAGAAGAGAAGAAGCACACTCAACATGATATTGGCAACAAGAGGCGTCACCATACTCAATTTGATTGCACTTAATCCACCAGTGGTCACAAGGGCGAGGTATTTGAGCCAAGTATTGATTTCCTCACGCATGTCAGCAGATCGCTTGATTTGCTGATCCTCTGACTCGCGGAGTTCCTTCGCCACTGCTCGCTTCTCAGCTGCTTTATTGCGATTGTTTGCCTCCAGATCAAAATGCATGGTCTGCTTTGATTTTTTGAGGTCTAATCGCTTTTGTTTCAGCTCTACTTTCTGAAGCTGCTCCTCGTTCTTGTTTTTCTTCGACTTTCTTGACATGAACTTCCACTCCTGCGCCAGCGGGCGGAAAGCATCCTAGGTATATTTGGGAGTCGGATGAAACGTCTCAACCAAATTCAGATTTACCCAGACCGTCCTCACTGGCTTCATACAGCGAGCTTCGGGAGCTAACCATATGAAACCAGTGAGAACAGTCATCTATCGTTTTGTTGTTAACAAAAAAATACCCTATATAAATAGGATACCTTTTTGAAATTTATATGTCAAAATCATAGGAATCATTTCATTCATCTACTATTTTCTTTTCTTTCCTAACCATTTTTGCAACTTCGGAACCAAATTCAGCTCCTCATCCTCAATCAATCGAAAACGAAGAACCGCCCAAATATAAATCATGATACCCACTATTACAGAACCAAGACTTGTAACGGTCATAGCAATCCGCTCACTCTCCCACCCTGAGGTCCATTCCATTAACAAAAGTTTTACAATCATGGCTGCACCAGCAAGCAGAATATTGGACAAAAATAGTTTTTTCCATGGTATATCGATGGATGAGACAGATCTTTTTAGAACGAATAAATTGATGATCGCACCCAATGCATAAGCAAGTACTGTAGCAACGGCCGCCCCTCTTATATCCCAGAACGGAATAAAAAAGTAATTGAACACCCATTTGAATAAAACTGCTACTCCAATGGTGATGGCCGGAAGCATCACACGACCCAGTCCTTGTAAGATACCTGCTGACGTTACTACTAATGTAACGAAAATCGTAGAAAATGCTAAAATCGTCAGTGTATCTGAACCAGCCGCATCTTTGAACAACATGACATTGGTTGGCATTGCGATCACTGCTAATCCAATGGAAGAAGGCAGACCCAACATCCACGTTAGACGAATAGCTACATTCGCTCGTTGAAAGACATCCTTCTCTTTTCCTTGCTGTTTCGCTGTTGTCATAGCTGGAACAATGGACAGAGCAATACCTGTAGCAAAAAAAGCAGCAAACTGTAGCAGAGGACCGCCACGATCATAAATACCCTTTTCATTAATGGATGCCGCAATACTCCAATTCTCATCTACTAAAAAGTTGGATATGGTGAAGGAATCCACTAAGCCAAACAATGGATACAACAGTGAATTGATACAGATAGGTATCGAGATCGCAAAAAGCGCTTTTAGAACATCCCAATGCCGTAAAGGATAACTCGAAGCTGTCATAACCATATTTTTAAACCCACTACTTCTCCTTCGATACAAAAACAAAACCAACACGGCAATGCATGCCCCTGTCGTAGCCCCAAAAACTGCCCCAGTACCCGCATACACTACACCTAGTCCCGTACTCATCGCATACCATGCACAAACGAGTATCGTAACAACCCGAACCAATTGTTCCGATACTTGTGATACAGCCGATGGCATCATCTCTTGTTGGCCTTGGTATACTCCTCGCAATGTCGCGGTAAATGGAATAAGAAGTAAAGCAAACGAAACAGCCTGAATCGGAAGTGTTAAAAGCTCTTTGCTACCCATCCAAGTAGCAATGTATGGTGCCCCAAAATATAAAATAAGAAAACCTATACTCCCCATCACAAATAACACAGTCATGGAGACATGATAAATCTGCTTTGCGGAGGCCCAGTCCTCGCTAGCTACCCGCTCCGAAATTAATTTTGATATAGCCAATGGGAAACCTGCTGTTGCCAACAGGAGCAGGACACTATATAAGGGATAGACTTGACTATAAACAAACATTCCCTCGTTACCAGTAATATTTTGATAAGGGATACGATAAACCGCCCCCAAAAATCGGCAGATCATGGTAGCAGCACTCAAAATTAATGCACCAGTTAGAAAAGAGCGTTGTATTTTCTCCATAACAAACACCCACTATCTTCACACACATTTTCATCCAAACAACCATTTTAATATAACAAAATTCAATCTCTCCTGCTTGCAGAAATATTACTTCTCTACTAAAACGCCTTATATTGAGTTTCATCGCATGTATAGAAAGCCAGCTTAAATGAAAGTCTATTATTTTAAAAACCCACATTTGAAACGTAAAAGACATGGCCCTTGTACTGACCTGTTGATCTTTTGGTCAGCACAAGGGCGCTATGGGAACTACCTGCTCCTATACGTATACTTCTCTACAGTGTCTTTCCCACGACGCACATACACATTCAGCTCCCCTTCAGGAGTGAGGAACCAGCCAAGCTCAAAGTCATCAAGCCCGTACCAGTTGTGAGCAGACTCTCCATCTACAGAGCCTGTCTTCGCATAGATCAGTCCGAAATCCTGACGATAGCCGTCCCAGACAGGAAAAATCTTGGGACCTACCGAATTCAACTCCTTAGCCTTATCAGAAAGAAAAACAGCAACCCGGTTAAAGAGCTGATCGCGGAATCCTTCCATATTCAGAGTTTCCATCGGATCAACCCACCACTTCTTCTTGGCCACCATCACTCGAATCTGAATGCCGATGGTCTCAACAAGCTTACGCATGCAATTCCCCTAGGGTATTTGAAAGGTCTGTACTATTCCTAGTTTATATTTAGTGATATAAACTATCAAATAATATGCAAAAGTAGCATAAATTCGGCAAAAAATAAAAAGCGGTGATACCTCAAAAATGAGCATCACCGCTTTTGTTTATGGTTATAAAGAAAGACCAGCAACTATCTATCGATCAATATCAAAGAAATAAGGACAAAATCAGATATGTAGGTCTTATTAACCCTCTTATACCTGTTTTAGTTCTCCATCTGCTTCCCAAGAAACGTAGCGGCTGTACTTGCCAATTTGCTTTCCAACTCACTCATTTTATTACCGTCTTTTTTCGATATGATTACTACTGCTCCAATAGGATCCCCACCAGCATTGATTGGCACAATAATATAAGAAGCATATTCTTCAGGGCTGCCTTTAATAATCTCAGTAACTCCACCATTGTACTCATGTTGAGGACGACGAGATTCCATTGATGATTCGATCATCGAGCTGATTGGCTTCTCCAAATACTCTTTCTTCGATCCTCCAGCTACTGCAATGATACTGTCGCGATCACATACTATAACCGCATGTTGAATATTTTCATATAGGGCTTCTGCATATTCTTGGGCAAAATCGCTTAGTTCGCCAATAGGAGAGTATTTCTTTAAAATAACTTCCCCATCTCTATCTACGAAAATTTCTAATGGGTCTCCTTCACGAATGCGAAGTGTCCGACGAATCTCCTTTGGAATAACTACACGTCCAAGGTCATCGATACGACGGACGATGCCAGTTGCTTTCATTGTCATGATTGCCTCCGTTCTATATTCCTTGGTTCTTTTTGGTCTTATAAGCCATAGTATGAATCTACTGGTAACATCTTATGCGGGGAATAAATTAATTTGATTTGGAGATAGACAAAAAAAAGAGGGGTTGTCCCCTCTAAAAAAATAGCTTAACCCCTATTTTTTTCTGAATCTCGGTAAATACTTCTTGTTTTTTGACGCCCTGAATTTGCTCGAGTTGATCCTTTGGAGCATCTTTTACTTTCGCTTGTGTTCTTTCTTCAACTTTCATCACATGGAAACCATACTCTGTTTTGATTGGATCGCTGATTTTACCAATAGGCAGTGTTTTTGCTGCATTTGCAAATTCAGGAACAAACCCACTCACATCAGAATCATAAAGGCCGCCTTTGTCCTTTGAACCTGGGTCATCTGAATATTCTTTCGCAAGCTTGGTAAAGTCTCCACCAGCATCCAATTTCTTTTTGACTTCATCTGCACGGGTTTTTGCTTGAGCTTCTGTACGATTGGGTTGGCCTTGTTGCACTTGTGCACCAGGCTGTGTAAAGGAAACAAGAATATGACGTAGTTTCACTCGTTCATATGTTTTGTTTTCGATCTGTTTTCCAAGATACATATCGACTTTGGAATCTTGTTCTGCCACCTTAATCAACTGACTCTGCGTAAACCCTTTCCCGGTTATCGCCTCTTGAAACGTCTTGATTTTGGCATTTGGGTTCATCATTTGGGAAAATTGAATAACTTGTTGTTGCAGTTCTTTTGCCTGTTTGTCGATTGTTTTTTGTTCTGCTGGTGTTACTTTTTGCAAACTCGCTATGTACTTTTTCGTGAGATAAACCTTAGCAAATTCTTGACGTGCTTGCTTCTGTTGTGCTATTGCAGCAGCATCTGTTGAGCCAAAAATAGCTGCTAGTTGAGGGTCAAAGAAAGAGTTAATATTGATATAGGCATTTACCTCTCCTTCGGTCACTTTTCCGCCTTTGTATTCACCAGCTATTTTTTGACTTGAAGTGTCTAATGGCTTGAAATTATTTTGTGTAGGATTTTGGGTGGATGGGTTATCCGTTTTCTTGCTTCCCCAAAATGCGGTAGTAGTGGCAATGACACTACCTACTACTAGTATTACTGCCACAATACCTGCTATCCATTTAGTCGATCGTTGCACTTTGAACCACTCCTTGTACTTTTCTTACTTGCTCATATTGTTTAAAGAATGCATCCATCATCTCTAGTATCGCCTTAGGAGTTAGTCCTGTCTTCTTAAAAATCATACCAATATGTTTCCCAGAGACAAGTCGTATTCTCCCCGGGAATTGATGAGCTAATTTAAATAGTTTTTGCCCATCTATCCTAACGTTTTCCTCTGTACGAAGAGTGACATGTATCTCTGAACCTTTTTCTACCATCGTTTCAATTCCATACTTCATGGCATACGCACGCAGTTTTGCCACTCGAATTAAATTTTGGACAGGATCAGGTAAATCCCCAAATCGATCTTCCATTTCCTCTTCCAGATCCGATACTTGTTCCAATGTCTGTAGACTGCGGATTTTTTTATAAAGCTCGATTTTCTGTTTTTCATCTGTTATATATTCGCTGGGCAAATAAGCATCCACATTTAATTCTAATTGCGGTTCTGTTACTTCAGGAGTTTCGTTTACGCCCTGCTGCAACTCTACTACTGCGTCTTTTAACATTTGGCTGTACATCTCAAATCCAACTGTCGCAATATGACCATGCTGTTCTGCTCCAAGCAAATTACCAGCTCCGCGAATAGATAAGTCACGCATCGCAATCTTAAATCCAGAACCGAGTTCTGTAAATTCTTTGATCGCTTGAAGTCGCTTCTCTGCTGTTTCAGATAACACCTTATCCCGTTGATACGTAAAATAAGAATATGCGATCCGATTTGATCTCCCTACTCTACCTCTTAATTGATACAACTGAGAAAGGCCCATTTTGTCTGCATTATATATAATCAACGTATTTACGTTGGGTATGTCAACCCCAGTTTCAATAATCGTGGTACTAACTAAGACATCATACTCCCCATCGAGAAAATCCAGCATCACTCTCTCCAGCTCTGTATCTACCATTTGACCATGAGCCACTGCGATTCGAGCTTCAGGCACAAGCATCCGAATCTGGTCAGCCATCCGATCGATATTGTTCACTTGGTTATACAAAAAGTATACCTGCCCACCACGCGACAACTCACGCTCAATCGCCTCACGAACCAAAGCTGCTGAATACTCAATCACATACGTCTGAACAGGGAATCTATTTTCTGGAGGCGTTTCGATGACAGACAAATCTCGCACACCCATCATTGCCATATGCAGGGTACGAGGAATAGGGGTAGCCGTCAACGTCAATACATCTATATTTGTTTTTAACTCTTTGATTCTTTCTTTGTGTTTCACACCAAAACGCTGTTCTTCATCGATGATCAATAGACCCAAATCACGAAAACCAAGGTCTTTTGATAAAACACGGTGAGTTCCTATTACGATATCGACCGATCCAGCCTTTAAACCTTCTATCGTCCCTTTTTGTTCTTTCCGACTCCGAAAACGATTGAGCACATGTACTTCGATTGGGAAATCCGCGAATCGTTCGCGGAAAGTCTCATAGTGTTGTTGTGCCAAAATAGTAGTAGGCACTAGCACAGCCACTTGCTTTCCATCCATAATAGCTTTAAATGCCGCACGGACTGCAACTTCCGTTTTACCATACCCTACATCACCACATAAAAGGCGGTCCATCGGTTGAGAACGCTCCATATCTTTTTTGATTTCAACAATGGAACGAAGTTGGTCGGGAGTTTCTTCATATGGGAACATCGCTTCAAACTCACGTTGAAAAGGAGTATCTTCATGAAAAGCATAACCTCTAGCTTCTTGACGTTTTGCATAAAGCTTGATTAAATCTTGTGCAATATCTACTACAGCAGTACGGACTTTGCTTTTGACTTTACTCCATTCACTGCCACCCAAGCTGTAGACTTTGGGAATTTTCTCTTCGCTACCCACGTATTTTTGCACTTGATCAATCTGTTCCACAGGCACATACAATTTGTCATTACCTGCGTACTGAATATGCATATAATCTTTGTGCAATCCAGCTACATTTAAGGTTTCGATTCCAAGGTATTTTCCAATTCCGTGGTTGATATGTACAACATAATCTCCCGGTTTTAGCTCTTGGTAGTCCTTGATCTTTTCGGCATGATCCAGTTTAGTCGATCGACGAACTCTTCGCTGTTTCTGGGTAAATACCTCCCCTTCTGTTATAACAGCAAGCTTTGTACTACTCAATTCAAAACCGTTTAAAAGAGCAGATACCCGAACAACTGGTTTTCCAATTGGTAAAGGACCAGTATCATCAATCCTGCTTACTTCCATACCATAATCCTGCAAAACACGGATTAAGCGCAACAGACGTTCATCTGTACTAGCAGTAAACAAAATAGTATATTTGGCTTTAACCAATCTTTCTAACTCTGCTTTTAGGACATGCATTTGGCTATGGAACTGCTGCATACTGCGACACATAAACTGTACAATATTATGAGCCTGCATATGTGGTAATTGACGCATAAATAACGATAAATAAATTTTTTGATGATTTGTTTTCCAAACTTCGTCAATCGAATAGGACAATTTAAGAGAAGGTAACATTTCTCCTTGCTCCAATAAAGCAGTTTGCCACTCTGCTTCTTCACGTTCTAGTTGTCTAGCCGTCTCTTGAATACGTGCAGGTTCATCCAATACAAGAACTGCATCCATTGGCAAAAAGTTTAAAATACTCTCTCCTTGCGGATAGATCTGGGATATATACTTGTAAATCCCCGTGAAATAAATTCCAGATTGAAGCTGTTCAATATCCCAACCAATACTCTTTTGTAATTTCTCTTTTAAAGCAGGGTCTTTCGTCTTTTCTAAGCGTTCTGTCAATAATTGGCGAACGTGTTCTCCCGCTTGATACAACATTTCAGCATCTGCGAATAATTCTTTAGCTGGAGGAAGAACGACAGAAAGCAATTTATCCTTAGAACGTTGATCTGCTACTGAAAAAGGGCGAATCGAATCAACCTCATCATCAAACCATTCTATACGAATCGGTTGTTCAAAGGTCACTGGATAAATATCTACGATTCCACCACGTACAGAGAACTCTCCCCTTTTTTCCACCATATCTACTCGTTCATATCCCATATAAACCAATTTTTCTGATAAGGTGGCAATCAGATAAGTATCTCCTACAGCAAGTGGAACAGCATATTTTTTCCACGTTGATTTCGGCGGGAAAATTTTTCGAAGACCTGAGAAAGGAACAACAAATACCCCTGAAAACCCAGAGGTAAGACGAGTGATAACATCAATTCGATTGCCTAGCGTTTCAGGACTAGCAAGTGCTACTTCTGTCGTAATCAACTCGTCTGCTGGATATAAAAGGACTTCCTCTTTTGATAACAATTCACTTAGATCATCGGCAGCTTTTTGGGCTTGATTCATATTGTGGGTAACTACCACACAAGATCGGCTTGTTTTTTTATACATTGCGGCAACTAGAATCATTCTTGCTGATCCTGTTAAACCAGTTGCTAATTGTTCACGAAGTCCCGTTTGAACTCCGTGAAGGATGGACTGGACATCTTTATCATGTTCTAAAAGATTGGTAAGCGGTTGCAAGGTATCCTCCTTCTCCCTATACAAAAGAAGCCTCAGCATTGTGTGCCAAGGCTATACTTCTCCATGCAATTTGTACTTAATGATACAGTGATGGTAGAAGGGAACGTTCCGGGTAATGGTTTAAAATGCGTTCACAGTTCTCACAAACAACTCGAACTTGCATCTGACCATTTGTGTCATGGATAATTATATCTTCTCGTTCTTCTGTGGTCAACTGATCAAGACCTAGTTCCGCTTCTGAATATACTGAATCATTCAACTTACCGAGCGATGATTGGCAAAAGCGGCAGACATACTCCACCATGAAGATGCCTCCCTTTCTAAAGAGTCAATTCTTATTATGGTCGTAAGATGGCTCCGTTATACTTATTCATCGCGATAAGAAAATCATTCTTCAGCCACTCTTCTGCAGCATTTGCAGAAGCAATTGCTGCGTCTGCTGCCAAGGAGTGATCTAATTCGGAAAAAGGAGCAAGCACATAGTCTACAACAGACATACGAGCAGGCGGACGATCAATACCGATTTTTATACGATTGAACTGTTCTGTTCCTAGATGTTGGATAAGGGATTTGATGCCATTATGCCCACCAGAGCCCCCTTTCTGACGCAAGCGCAACTGTCCCAATGGAATATCCATATCATCAAAAATAACGAGTAAATCTTCGATTGGTATTTTTAAAAAACGGATTGCAGCCCCTACTGCTTCTCCTGATAAATTCATATACGTAAGAGGCTTTAAAAGATATACTTTCTCACCGTTCACTACACCTTCAGCGACTTCGCTATTCCATTTTTCTTTTTGAAAAGGAATACCCCACTTATCACTCAGCTGATCTACAGCCCAAAAACCAACGTTGTGTTTTGTTATTTCATATTTTTTACCTGGATTCCCCAGACCAACAATCACTTTCAACGCTCTCACCTCAAAAAGGAAAAGGCGACGTAAGTCGCCTATACAAATAATTTACTTACAGATTGTTCATGGTGTATACGATAGATTGCTTCTCCAATCACTGGGGCTACAGAGAGAACTTCGATTTTGTCCAACATTTTTTCTGGTTTTAGTGGAATCGTATCTGTAGCAATCAATTGCTTGATACCTGAATTTTGAATACGATCTAATGCAGGCCCAGACAGTACAGGGTGAGTACAACATGCATAGACTTCTTTGGCACCACGTTCTAAAATCGCTTCTGTTGCTAACGCAATAGTCCCAGCGGTATCGATAATGTCATCGATAATAATTGCTGTTTTTCCAGCAACTTTCCCAATGATACTCATCACTTCAGATACATTAGGCTCAGGTCGACGCTTATCAATAATGGCTAAAGGAGCCTCAAGACGTTCTGCTAAGCGACGAGCACGAATCACTCCACCGTGATCTGGAGATACAACAACCAAATCGGTTAAATTTTTCCCTTGGAAATAGTTTGCCAAGATAGGCACACCAAGCAAATGATCTACTGGGATATTAAAAAACCCTTGAATTTGCGTAGCATGTAGATCCATCGCAATTACACGGTCCGCTCCAGCAGTTTCAATCAAGTTAGCGACCAATTTAGCTGTGATTGGATCTCTTGCACGAGCCTTTCGATCTTGACGTGCGTATCCATAATAAGGAATAACAACATTAATCGTGCCAGCGGATGCTCGTTTTAAAGCATCTACCATAACAAGCAATTCCATCAAGTGTTGGTTTACAGGGTCGCAAGTTGACTGTACAACATATACATCCAAACCTCGAACTGTTTCATTTAACTGGATATGAATTTCCCCGTCGCTAAATTTGTTCACTTTGGAATCACCTAACGTAATCCCTAAGTGATTACAAATTTTTTGGGCTAACAGCGGATTGGAATTACAGCTAAAAACCTTTATACGAGAGTTTGCTTGGGACATTACGTTATCTCCACCTATAATGAATTGTGTCTATTGATTTTGTTGCGCAACTTTGGAACATAATTCTCTTTGGTCACTTGCTTTTGTCTAGCAATGGCAAATGCTTCAGGAGGTACATCATCAGTAATAGTAGAGCCAGCTGCGATATAAGCCTTTTCTTCCACTGTAACTGGTGCTACTAGGTTGGTATTACAGCCTATAAAAGCACCGTCTTTGATTACTGTCTTATGTTTTGTAAAACCATCATAGTTAACCGTAACTACACCACATGCAACATTTACATTTTGCCCTACCTCAGCATCTCCTACGTATGCAAGATGAGAAACTTTTGATCCTTTCCCTATCTGTGCATTTTTCAAATCAACAAAAGCACCTACTTTTGTATTTTCCGCCAAAGATGTATTGGGGCGGATATAAGCATATGGACCTACTGTTACGTTACTTCCAATCTCACTATCTTCGATTACACTATAACGAATTTTTGTATGATCTGCTACTAAAACATCGAAAAGATCTGCTTCAGGTCCAATCACACAATTATTCCCAATTTTTGTATTCCCTTTCAACGAACTACCTGGGAATATTTCTGTATCCGAATCAATTTCCACATCTGGACCGATGGTAACAGAAGATGGCTGATGAATCGTTACTCCATTTAACATATGCGTTTTCAAAATTCGCTGTTGCATATATGCCTCTGCTTCAGCTAACTGAAAGCGGTCATTGACTCCCATTGCTTCCTTCTCGTCTGCCATCATGGATGCGGCAATAACTTCACCTTGTTCTTGTAAAATGGAAATCACATCAGGAAGGTAGTATTCCCCTTGTGCATTGTTATTGTTTACTAATTTGAGTGCTTCAAACAATTTTTTGTTATGAAAGCAATATGTTCCTGTATTTATTTCATGAACAGAACGCTCTTCCTCTGTGGCATCTTTATGTTCTACAATTCGTGATACACTACCATCTCCTTGACGGATGACACGACCATATCCCGTAGGATCAGCCAATTCGGCCGTCAATACGGTTGCTGCAGCTTCTTTTTGTCGATGAATCTGGATCAACGATTGTAAGGTGTCTTTGGTGAATAGTGGATGGTCCCCATTGAGGACGAGAGTAATACCATCTTTTCCTTGAAGAAACTCTTCTGTTTGCATCACAGCATGTGCCGTTCCTAATTGCTTGGTTTGTTTCACAAATGTAACTTCACCCGCAAGTGCTTCTTCTAATGTCTCTCCTAGATGACCAATTACCATTAAGGTTTGGGTAGTTCCCATATCTTCTAGTGTATCTAAGATATAGTGTATCATTGGCTTCCCGCATAATTCATGTAAAACCTTATGTTTTTTCGATTTCATCCGAGTGCCTTTACCCGCTGCTAAGATAACCGCGTTTAGGTTCTCCTTCACTATATAAGCCCCCATCGTAATAAATTACCCTCCTGAATATATCGTAAAAATAGGGGTTTATGCAACTAATGCATTCTATTCTAAATTGTAAAATGCATAAAATACTGAAAATACACAATAAACTCAGACTGAACAACGTAAGGTTCACAGACAGTTATTGACAGTAACAATGATAATGCTATATTGCTATAATAGTGGATGTTTATTATAAAAAATATACATAGAGGAGAAACTTTATGGAGAAATATCATAGCTCTTCTTTCCCTTACAAAAATGTTGGAAAAATAGCATTTTTTTTAAAAATGATGCTATTAATTTATTTTATTTGCCTTATCTTTTCCGTTATCGCTTCATATGAATTTTTAGAATTATATTCAGAAAAATCAATTCTTCTTCCTACTGATATGCAAACATCTCAGATGGACTATTGGGGACTTGCAGCTGATATTGTTTTTTTTATTATTATCATCTGTTACTGTCTATGGCTTTACCGAATTTATCAAAATATGTATTCATTTGGATTTGACCACTATTTAAGAATGACGCCAGGTTGGGCAGTAGGGTGGTATTTTGTCCCCATCGCTAATTTCTATAAGCCATACCAAGGCATGAAGGATGTATGGGACGCGTGCGACACCGGAAATGAAAAGAAAAGTACTTCTTCTCTAATTAAATGGTGGTGGATCTTCTTTGTGTCCTCTTTTATAACATTTCGATTTATCATAAATCCTCCAACTAAAGAAAATATAATCTTCAATATGAAGATCGACATCGCATTGACCCTATTTGACTTTCTATCGATTGTTTCTGTTTATTTATTAATCCACAAATTAAGTAAAAAACAAGAACAAACATACCAATCACTAGGCTCTAGTGAATGATCGCTTACTTCTCCCTCATTTTCATAACACAACATCTCTACTCATTCTAATCATAAAACAAAAAAGCCTAACACTACTTGACAGGGATAAGACCACCATCAAACTAGTACTAGGCTTTTTCCTTATAATGCTTTTGGCGTAGGAATGATATCTTCTTCTATATCATCTGCCCGACGATACTCTTCCAATACTGCTGACTCAATTTTCTCACGACTTAATGGAGAAATTGGATGAGCTATATCCCGGAATTCACCGTCAGGAGTACGCTTACTTGGCATTGCAACAAACATACCATTATTTCCATCAATCACACGAATATCATGAATCACAAACTCGCTATCAATCGTGATAGAAGCAATCGCACGCATCCGCCCTTCACGATTTACCTTACGCAATCTTACGTCTGTTATTTCCATCCAAATGCACCACCTATTACCAAGATGACTTTAATCTTAGTATTCGCGGAAACACTTGAAAATCCTTCCAATTATGACAAAAAAATTATTTTCACTTAGAAAGATTAGCGATTACTTCTATTTCAATACCTGCATCTTTTGGTAAACGAGCCACTTCCACCGTAGAACGAGCAGGTTTATGAGTATCAAAATATTGACCATATACTTCATTTATCGCCACAAAATCATCCATATTTTTAATAAAAAGCGTCGTCTTCACTACATCTTCCAATTTTGCATCTGCTTCAGCCAATAAAGCAGTAATATTTTTTAGTACTTGGTGTGTCTGCTCTTGAATATCTCCAACTACCAATTCTCCTGATGGAGTAAGTGGAATTTGTCCAGAAGTAAATAGAAAATTACCGACTTGAACGGCTTGAGAATATGGTCCTATTGCTTGCGGTGCTTTATTTGTTTGTATGACTTTCATTGTTTATACGCCCCTTGGTCAAATAGATTTCCAAAATCTACGTTTATTCGTTTCTCTTTTTCATCCACTTCGGTAACAGTAGTCAAGGAAACATACTGATCTACCAATTTTTCCGGAACAACTGAATCTACCATAACACCAACACCTACAACCTCTGCCTCGAATTCACGTAGTAATTCAATTATCCCTCTTGCCGTTCCGCCCGCTTTCATATAATCATCCACTACCAATACCCTTGATCCTTTTTCTAAGCTTCTCCGTGCCAAAGATAGCTGTTTCATTCTGCCACTAGATCCAGATACGGTGTTGACGGTTACAACGGAACCTTCTGTAACGGTAGTATCATAACGCACAATAACTACAGGTTTACGCAAATGAAATGCTGCCGCATAAGCTAGTGGTATCCCTTTTGTTTCCACTGTTACAATGGCATCAATTTTGCTTCGGCCGAATATTCTAGCCCAAATACGTCCAAGATGGTGCAAAAGAATAGGATCTCCTAATAAATCGGACATAAATAAAAAACCACCTGGCAAAATACGTTCGGCATTCGTCAAACGCTCACATAAATTTGCCAGAATTTGTTTTGTTTCTCTAGGCCCTATATGGGGCATATATCGAACACCGCCAGAAGCTCCAGCCATCGTTTCCAACTGACCACTTTCTTCCGCATGTAGTACATCTTGAATAATGGTTAAGTCTTCACTGATGGAAGATTTTGCTGCGTGATACCGCTTTGCAAATGAAGTGAGCGGAATCAATCGATAAGGTTCGTTTAGTAGTTGTTGCGTCATATCTACTAAGCGAGCACTCCGTTTCCATTTTTCCATAGCAATCCCCCAAAATCCGAACATCATGCCTGAACTATAGCATTTTGTTTGGTTTTATTCAAGTTTCCCAGCATTCTAACAGCGAAAACTTGGGGGCAAAAACCTTTTAAACTGTTAACCATTCTTTTCGCTCTAGACTCTCGATCTACAAGGGCAAACACGGTTGGTCCACTCCCTGACATCAGCACACCATCTGCACCAAACTGGTACATCTTTTCTTTCAATTTCCGAACATCCGGCTCCATGTTCATCGTGATTGGTTCTAGTACATTACCCATCAAACGAGTTATCGCCAAATAGTCTTGACGATACAGAGCATCAATCATTTCTTTTGTTCTGGGTCTACCTTTTACTTTGTTTACTCGCAATTCGCCAAATACATCGGCAGTTGAAACACCTTGAGGTGGTTTGGCCAATACAACCCAACAAGAAGGAGGGGCTGGTAACACTTGCAGTTTTTCCCCTCTTCCTTTTGCTAGTGCCGTATTCCCATAAATACAATAAGGGACATCAGAACCAATCTCCGCCCCGATTTCGGCAAGTTCGCGTAAACTAAGCCCTAGCCCCCATAAGCGATTTAGACCACGCAAAGTGGCAGCTGCATCACTACTTCCTCCAGCCAGTCCAGCGGCAACAGGTACTTTTTTATCTATTTTAATTGCTACTCCCCGTCTAATCCCCATTTTTTTGCGCAACAAACTAGCAGCCATATAAGCGAGATTTTTATCGTCTTGTGGCACTAAACCAGAACTCGATTCAAGCAAGATAGCGGATGTAGGAATAGCAAGTAAATCGATCCGATCGGCTAAATCAACGGAAGTCATCACCATTTCCAATTCATGATAGCCATCTGTTCGTTTATATAGCGCGTCTAAAGTTAGATTTATTTTCGCTGGCGCTTTCTCAGAAATAAACAAAAATCATACTCCTCTCGTAACATCCCAAAGCAATTCTGGGAACCCCTGATGCATGTCCGGTCCAGTTTTATTTTCCTATTGTACCACGAGAGGGAATCTGTACCAATATGAAAACTAACTGATTACAGAACGAGGTTCGGAACTTTGTACTTTCGTTTCTATATAAAAAAGCCAAGGATATCCTTGGCTTTTTCATTATTCCCCTGCTTTTTGTTGTTTCGCCAACTGCTCTTCCGCTAATTGAATAGCTCTTTTTACCATATTTCCAGCATCACGGGCTTTTATTCCACCCCAACCTTCTTGCTGTACGACATCGTAAAAACCAAGCTCCTTGGCTAATTCCACTTTAAAGGCTTCAGACATCACACCACGACGTGCCATTGACCATCGCCTCCTCAAGTATTGCAGGGTATGTTTAGTATGTAAAAGGTTGTTCATTATTACTCTCAGAAACACCCAAAGGAACTTCAGATCACCAAATTTCTCCTTTAATCAGCAGAAGAGGACAACGGTATTTGGAATCCCATGTAAGGAACCTTTCTAGCGATACACATAGTATCGATCGTTCCCACGGTTACGGTGGGTTTCGGATTTTGCTCAAGTATTTTCTTACCATGAGAACAAAAGAAAAAGGACATCCCAAAGGATCTCCTTGTTTATGTTGCCTTGATGTATTTTACTTGAACCTGTTCATTATCGGGTTGATAAACGGTGAGTTCTACCGACTCTGTCAAAATATCTGCATAACTGTAGGAAACACGCTTAAAAGAATGTTGATCCTCGTCCAGTTTCACAATAAAGACAGAAGGGTATGTCTCTTCTAAGATACCTGTCCGTTCAATGGTCTTGCGGCGTCCGCTGTTGGCCTTTAGGTGGATTTTCTGTCCGATATAGCCATCTAACTTTAGTTTGATTTCTGATAGTGCGTTTTTGCCCATTGTCTACGACCACCTCACTTCACTCATAGAAGATTATATAACATGAGAAAGCAAAAGTCAAATGTAGTATTATAGCAATGGTACAAAGGATTTGTCAATCAATTTTTTATTTCGTAAATCGATCTGCAACAGCACTAGCTGCTACCGATTCCGGTTTTATTTTTGCTTCGTAACCTACAGCCGTAACCCATCCAACCACTTCCTGGATTACTTTTCTCGTCTCTCCGCGTTGACCAACATCGAGATGAATTTCCATGGGGATATTTTCTGCTAAACGGAAAAAGCCACTTTCCTTCAATACGTCTACACAATGAAGACTGTACTCCGTCTCACGATAAATCCGATACCTTAAATCATTCATTGCTGGATGCGACTTACGCGTGTAAAAAAATAGCGCACCTTTCCCGATACGTTGGATAATAATTGCAGTGACAAACAATGTCTGACTTGTTCTTGTCTGAGAATCTGTACCAATCATAATTTTGTAGTCTCTATTGCGATCTGCTTCTAGATAATCCTTGATTTCTCTTATCATCATATCCATACTGTACTTACCTTTTCTTGGATGAAAAAACACCATTTTATCACCCTCCAAGTTGTTTTGGCATGGAGATTGCAGTCACGACAACATCTGACTTAAGATTGTTACGGTTGTTTGGTAGTCACTCCATTTTTCACCTGAAGCAAAACATTGGATAACTGTGCAAAAGACTCGATTGACAACATTTCACCTCGACAGCTAGGGTCAATCCCTATGCTGCGGATCAACTCTTCCAGTTGTGTTTTTTCGATAGGAAAAGGCAACGAACTACTCAAAGAATTGAGCAACGTTTTGCGTCTTTTAGCAAAGGAAGCCCTCACTACCTGAAAGAAAAAAGCTTCGTCATCCACTGGCACAGGGGACTGCGGTAACATGGATAAGCGTATCACCATCGAGTCCACTTGTGGCCGTGGCACAAAAACATGTGCTGGTACTTGCACCACTTTGCTTGGCTCACTAAAATATTGTGCAAAGACACTGAGTGAGCCATAGGTTTTCGAACCTGGGCTTGCAAGAATGCGTTCTGCTACTTCTTTTTGAATCATCACTACGATGTTACTTAGCGATAACTTTGATTCTAACAATTTTACTAAAATAGGTGAGGTTACATAGTAAGGTAAATTTGCCACTACGTGCACCTTTGAACAAGATGAAAATTTATCGGAGATAAGCTGTGCAAAATCGAGTTTTAACGCATCAGCATGTACAATTTCTACATTGGATTGGTCTTGAAAAAGATCTTGTAAAATGGGTATGAGTCTATTATCTAACTCGATGGCGACTACCTTTTTCGCCGACTTCGCAAGTCCTTCTGTCAGAGCGCCTAAACCAGGTCCAATTTCGATCACACCTGCTTGCTCATCAAGATCAGCAGCATCTATAATTTGTTGTAGTACATGAGCATCCGTCAAAAAATTTTGCCCTAAGCTCTTTTTTAGTACTATATTATGCTGCTTTAATAGTTTCCGTGTTTTTGATGAGATACCAAAACTCATGACCAACCACCTTTAATGTTCAGGAGTGCATGTTCACATTCTTCCCTACTTACCCGTAAAGTTTGCAACCTCTGATAAAATTGTTTCGCATTTGCATACCCAATCGCTAACTCTTTTGCTAATTGCTCGCGCAATTGCTTGGAATGAGGATACCCTACCAACTCAAATGAAAGATATTCCTGCCAAGTTAGCCAAGGATCAACTTCCTCTTCCATCGTACGAACATTTTCTAACGCTCTAACAATATCAGAAGGATGTGCATGTTCAACGCCTATTTTTTTCTTTACAAAAGCAAGTTCTTTTTCGATAAATGCATGTTTTACATCTGGTATTTCTCGGGAAATAATCCGTCTAATCCGTTCACCAGCATGATCTGGATCTGTAAATACAATCACCCCACGAACTCCTTGAGCCCGTCGAAGCTCGTCCAACACATGGTTTGGAATTGCCGAACCTCTTGTTTCGATTGTATCTGCATCTACCGCTCGTTTGATAGCTAATGTATCATTTTTTCCTTCAACAACAATAATTTCTTTCACCTTCCGCATAATCTTTACCCTATCTATTTAATTTCAAACAGTTTTTTAGCATTTTGTGTTGTAATATGTGCCAGTTCTTCTAAAGGCATCTCCCGAAGTCTGGCAATTTCTTCTGCAACCAAACGAACATACGACGATTCATTGCGTTTTCCTCGGAACGGATGTGGTGCAAGATACGGAGAATCCGTTTCGAGTAAAAGCCGATCTAGGGGAACAACTTTTGCTACTTCTTTTAATACTGGTCTATTTTTAAAGGTAACAGGACCACCAATACCAATGGAAAAATTAAGAGAGATACATTGCTCCATTAACACTATATCTCCAGAAAAACAATGCATCACTCCACCAATTTCTTCAGCATTTTCTTCTTTTAAGATACGAATAACATCTTCATCTGCATCTCGGTTATGAATAATAATCGGCAAGTTCACTTCTTTGGCCAAGCGGATCTGTTTCCGGAAAATATCGTGCTGTATACCTTTTGGAGAAGTATCCCAGTAATAATCTAATCCAATCTCACCAATAGCAACCACTTTTGCATGTGAGGCAAGCGTTCGAAGCCAAACCAAATCTTCTTCGGTACAAGAAATGGCATCTTGGGGATGCCATCCTACAGAAGTATAGAAGAAAGGGTATGTTTCAGCTAATTGGATCGAACTTGGGATCGTTTCCCGATTGTAACCAATGTTTAAAATATAAGAAACACCTGCATCAGTAGTGCGCTTGATTACCTCTTCACGATCTTCATCAAATTGCTCTGCGTTGAGATGAGTATGCGTTTCAAATAACATGCCTTTTACCCCTAACTACTTCACTTATCTATTTATTTAACAACCGAAACTCTTTAAAAGGCATCACGACAACGTCTGCCCGACCAACAATGGCACTATCATCTACAGCACCTATGATACGACTATCTTTGCTATTGTTGCGATTATCTCCTAAAACAAACAAATGACCTTCCTGCACTACAACGGGGGCAAAGTCACCTATCATTTCCTCTGCTAGATAGGATTCCTTTAATTGTTTATTGTTACGAAATACATGTCCATTCTTTACTTCAATCTTATCTCCGGGTATACCAATGACACGCTTGATGAAATCCCGATGTTCATCTGTATGAAAAACAACAATATCCCCATAATTTGGCTTGCTCACATCATAAATAAATTTATTTACGATCAATAGCTCATTGCCGTCTAGAGTAGGATACATGGAAGTTCCATTTACTTCATAAGGCGCAAAAAGAAAATAGCGAATTACTACCGCAATCAATAACGCAGAGATTACCGCTACTCCCCACTCAATGATTGAGCTTTTTACAGAGCCCTTGGCAGTCGACATCTGGTCACGTCCTTTAAACTTAATTCATTCACTTTATTGAAAATGAGTGGATTGGACCCATCATAGCATATTTCAAGCGATTATTTCACCCGTGTTCCATTGGGAATGTCATCCGATACAGTGGATAAAACTAGCTTCTTTCCTTTTTTTGCCGCTAGAATCATTCCTTCTGATCGAACTCCCCGAAGGGTGACAGGTGCCAAGTTTGTAACAGCAATTACTTTTTGTCCTAGTAGCTGTTCTTCTGAATAATGTTCTGCTATGCCCGAGACAACTTGTCGTTGCTCATAACCGAGATCTAACTGCAACTGTAACAAACGATCTGCACCTTTGACAGGAGAAACAGCAGTGATTTCTGCTACGGTAAGTTCTACTTTTGCAAAATCATCGATCGATATATACTCTTCCTCTTTTGCTGCTTTTTCCTCATTTGCTTCTTCTGCTTTTTCGGATGGTTCTTCGCGTCGCTTGGCAGCTTGATCCATCAACTCCGCTATAGCAGTAAGTTCTTTCTCTACTTCCAAACGAGGGAAAATTGGTTTTTCCTTATTTACTTTTTTGCCCGACTGGGTAATACCAAACTGATGAATCGTATCCCATTGGATTTCTTCTTCTTTTAATTGCAATTGACGGAACATCGCCTGCGGCGCTCTTGTCATAAAGGGTTGAATCATAATACTGACCACTCTGAGACCTTCTAATAAGTGATAGAGTACAGAACCAAGTGTCTCACGGGTTTCTTCAGCTTTTGCCAAATTCCAAGGAGTGGTTGCTTCAATATATTTGTTCCCTGCACGAACCAACTCCCATATCTGCGTCAAAGCAACTGAGAACTGCATTTTCTCCATCGATTCTTCCACTTTGGATACAACATCGGATACAAACGATACAAATGCCTGATCGTGTTCAGAAGCATTTGGAACATAAGTAGGAATAACTCCATCAAAATATTTCTCTACCATGGTCAAAGTCCGGTGCAACAAATTGCCTAAATCATTCGCTAAGTCAGCATTAATACGTTCTACAAACGCTTCAGGTGTGAAAATCCCGTCACTACCAAATGGAACTTCACGAAGCATGTAATACCGGACAGCATCAAGTCCAAAGTGTTCAATCAATGGTACAGGATCGATCACATTGCCTTTTGACTTGGACATTTTTTCGCCTTTTACGAGGAAAAATCCATGTCCGAATACCTTTTTTGGCAATGGCAGATCAAGTGCCATCAAGAATATAGGCCAATAAATCGTATGAAAACGAACAATCTCTTTCCCAATCAAGTGCACATCTGCCGGCCAATATTTTTCATACTTGGTCGTATCATCTGTACCATAACCCAGTGCAGTAATATAGTTCGCAAGCGCATCAAGCCAAACATAGACTACATGCTTTGGATTTCCAGGAACAGGTACGCCCCAGTCAAATGTCGTTCGAGTAATACTAAGATCTTCGAGACCCGGTTTAATAAAGTTTTCGATCATTTCATTTTTACGTGAAACAGGTTCGATAAAATCTGGATTCTCCTCGTAATGTTTAAGCAGACGATCCACATAATTACTCATACGAAAGAAATAACTTTCTTCTTTGATACGGTCCACAGGCCGACCACAATCGGGACATTTGCCGTCTACGACTTGACGATCTGTGAAAAACGCCTCGCACGGAATGCAGTACCATCCCTCGTATTCTCCAAGGTAAATATCTCCTTGTTCGAGTAACTGGGTGAAAATTTTCTGTACAATCACTTTATGGCGATCTTCTGTCGTACGAATGAAGTCATTGTAAGATATATCTAGTTTGTTCCATAGCTCTTTGATCCCTACTACGATATCATCCACGAATTGCTGAGGTGTTTTTCCAGCTTCTTGTGCTTTTTTCTGGATTTTTTGGCCATGCTCATCGGTTCCTGTCAAGTACATCACATCATATCTACGAAGCCTTTTATAGCGAGCCATGGTGTCCCCTGCTACGGTTGTATACGCATGACCGATATGCAATTTGTCACTTGGATAATAGATAGGAGTCGTAATATAAAACGTTTTTGGTTTGCTCATGTCAATTATCTCCTTTGAAAAATATAAAAACTCGCCCCTAAAAATAGGGACGAGATTGTTCACGTGGTACCACCCAACTTTATGTAGAAAAGAAATCTTCCACACCTCTTGTACCCAATAACGAGGGTAAATCGTCTCCTCCTACTGTACATTCAGAGAAGCGTCTCCTAGGCCATGTTCCTTCCTTCACCTATACCGGCTTTCACCTCATCCGGCTCTCTGTCAATAGGTTCCAACAAGTACTCATCCCAATCGCGGACATTTTATCCATTTCACGTTATTATATCGGAAAAGCGATAATAAATTCAAGTTGTATCGTATCGTTACTTCCATGGCGCACAAATGGAGAAATAGAAAATAAAGCGGAAATTTTTAGCAGAAGTGTTTCACCAGATTTTATGTCATAGAAAAACCAAGCAATAGTTAATACACAAGAAGTGAATAGGATGAAGAAGAAATCTATAACCGTTATTCGTTATTTATTTGGATTGATGTTATTGGCGTTCGGTATTATTGGATTACTAAATCTCATGCCAGCGCCACAGTATGAAGGAAGGATACATTCAGCCACATTTGAGATAACCCCATCTTGGTTATGATCATAAGCCAAACCCCGGTTATAATAAGTACAGCTCCGCCCAATTTTAGGTATTATGGCAAGCTTGGTCGTTATACCAAAAGCAAAGCGCAGCTGACCGACGGTTCTAGCGGATCTTCGAATGATAGGAATCACGAATGCTGGACCAATTATGGCGATCGAAGCCAATATATGCAAAACGAGCAGTAATCCAAACAAACCGATTATCTCCCTTCTCCTCAGTGCACCAGAATATCGCTTTGATAGGCAAGACCGACCCTTTTTCTTTTAAACGATCCTCCGAGCTCTATATGGTCCAGCATACATTTCGCGACATCGTCATAAGCAACATCCAGCTCTTGAAATCGGCTGAACAAGTGACGAGCTATATCTGCCTCGGAATATTCCTTGATCATCTCCGGAATCGGAACGGGCAAGGTTTCCGTTGTTACATGCAGATGAACCGGATCTGGATGCTCTATCGAATCAATCATTGTTCCCGGACACATAATGGACCAATCGAGTTGAGTCTGCTGTAGCCGTTCGAAATTCCGGTTGTGATTTTTATACTCAGGCGGGAAGCCAGGTAAATTGTTGCCGATAAGATCGGTGTATGGAATATCCAGCAGTCCAGCTCCTCCCATTATCCATACCCGCCCAGAGAAACTAGGTTGGAATTCACATTGGGTTATAATGTTATCGATGATACGAACAAACTCTTCTCCCTGGCCCGCATGGCCGGCTGCAATAATAGCGGCGTCTTGATACGCGAGCGCCTCACCAACGCTGACCGGGTCCATAATATCGTCCACGATCACCTTCACATGCTGTGCGGAATGCTCACCTAGTTGATCATAAAGCTTCTCAGAATTTCGCACAAATGCGGTCATTTCATGACCCATTTTTATCCCTTGCGCCAACACTCTTTTTCCTGTATTCCCCGTCGCTCCAAAAACAATAATTTTCATTGTTCTTTCCTCCTCTTAAATGGCTAATATTTGGTTAACTCAAGCTTAGCATCGGTTTAATATTATGTTAAGAACCCACTTTAAAGTAGGGTACTTACTCAAAAGTAAGCATGACAGAATGGGCTGACTTAATTGTTCACGCGGAGTTCGGGAGGACAGGAAATTTCTAAAGACAGATTGGCGAAACATTCCTATCATTTTATGAAAACCATTTGGCTTCTATATTATGTTTTGGGAATTACAAAGAGATATAGCCATTAACAGTGTAAAGAAAATTCTAACAATGGTTCTTTTTCTACTCCATATAAAAAATGTAAATTTCTAGCTTCTTGATGTCGGTTTATCTTTTTTTCAAAAACTCCCTAACCTTCTATTTAGATGGTAGAACGATCTCATCCTAATCAATAGGATGACTGCAACTAAGTTTTTTAATCATGTCGTTATTTGAAATAATAAGATTGCAGAGGCTATAAAATACCCATAATTAGCCATTGATTTTTAAAAAATTATTATAATCTATCTTGATGGGTTCTCTTCTAAAAACCAGTTAGCAAACAATAACATCCCCTCATGGAAGTTTACTTTTGGACGAAAACCCATCGTTTGCTCCATTTTACGAATATCGGCTACTTTATGTTTAACTTCGCCTTCTTGTTCACCTAATATCTTAACTTTGTGTGGAATCCCAAGTGCATTGGATAAGATATCCAACATTTGCATAATACCTACCGATATACCTGAACCAACATTATATACTTGATAACCGTTTGTCCATTCTAAGGTCGTTCGTATAGCTTCAACCACATCACTGATATAGGTGTAGTCCCTTGTGCTTTCTGGATCATATACAGTTACAGGCTTTTCAGCTAGTATCTGCTCTGCAAATTTATGCATGGCCATATCTGGTCGCTGTCCAGGTCCAAAGGTTGTAAATAATCGTAAGACTGTAATATCAAAACCATATAATTGATAAAACATTTGGCAATAGGTTTCCGCTGCCCACTTGGATGTTGCATAGGGAGAGATAGGGATGGAGACGATTTCATCCTCATGGAAAGGATATGGCTGGTCTACTGATCCATAAATAGAAGAAGAAGAAACAAAAATAAAACGTTTGACCTTATACTCTGCTGCCAATTGTAACATCTGTACAGTCCCTGTAACATTCACATCACTGTATAAAGCAGGATCTTGAATGGAAGAACGAGCACATGGAACGGCAGCAAGATGAATAATGGTATCCCAATTTTTTGCTTGAAAGATCGCATCCATCTCCGATTCATCCCGAATATCCGCTTCGTAGAAATGGATATTGTGCATCTTTTCCCATTTTTGTATCCGTTTCATCTTCATTTCACTTGGGTAAAAAGGGTCAAAATTATCTACTACTCCTATATGCTTGTACTGAGTAAATAAGGAAAGATGTTGTACAAGATTGCTACCAATAAAACCAGCACCGCCAGTAATTAACACATTCATATCTTCACGCCCCATTGTATGGAGGAAATCCCCATGTCTCTGTGTACTCATCGATATGGATAAGTACTGGTTTATATAAAAAATCATTCGAGTTTTTATATATTATATGTATAAAATAAATAATAAAATATATTTAAAAATAACTAATTTTATAAACGAAATAAAACATATACAGAAAGACAATGAGGTTATCTTATCATATTTGATGAGAAACATCACATTTATATAGTTGACACATAAGTATGCAAATAACCCCATCGTAACAAATCGGATGGGGTTACACATGATATATCGGTTAACCCTTGATTTTGGGCGACTGGTTCCACAAAAATGCAGAATTAGTCGTGCTCCAAATTTAGAAGCGATTACTGATACTTTGTCTTCGATTGTACATTCACTGCCCGCCAATTCAAATTTGCTTCGGTTGTAATTTGTTGTCCTATTTCCGAGTTTGTAAAATCGTTATACTCGTAATATTTATCATAATCAGCAGCACTAGAAGCATCATAGTTTTTCAGCTTGTATTTCCCCTCATTATTTAGAGATATATTAAAAACAACCAAATTGGAATGGGGGTAGTATTGATGACCGTATGTATTCGGCGGCTCTTTGTCTTCCATACTTGTCATGCTCTTAGGCGGAACGAGCACATAGACCAATGTTTGTGTTGACTCCCCTTCTGGAACTTGATTGTTTATATCAGAACCTACATAATACGTTCCGGCTTTGGATAAAAATTCGGGAGCTTTCCCGGTGATATTGTCATTTACATCATAAAAATTATTCACTAATTCGCAACCATCTTCCTCACATCCACCTAATTGCATCAGTTTTTGTGTATTTGCATTTGGAGAAGTTGCTTCCAGCAAGTATTCCATTGCTAACTTTTCATATTTCGATAAATCCCGTTGCATGGTGTAGTCATCTTTGCTAATGGAAACATTATTTTTTTCTGAAATGTTATCTGTACCAGCATTTTTATCTGCCGACGAAGAGGACATCGTTATTCCTATATAAATACCTATTAATAGTAGAAAAACGACTACTACAGCAATAATAAGGCTCTTTTTTGTTACCACTATATTCATCCTTTTCTTATTTAATTTTCCATATCTTATTGATAGATTCTGAAAAAAGAATACCAAATCTCGATTTTAGATAATCATTTCATATTACAATATTTTACTCTATTCATACTATTATAAACAATATTCTCTATTTATATAAAAGTAAGTCAAAAGCTTAATAAGACTAAAATAGATATGGAAGCGCCTACCCTTTCTTTGCAAATAAAAAAACCTGTATCCAAACAAATCTTGGTACAGGTGTGACTTTTACTTTGGACTGGCTCTGTGATTAAAGAACCAGCCTGCTCCAAGTAATGGAACAATTACTCATGCGTTCGCGAAAGCAGAACTGCCCCCCCAAAGGGAGCGGTACAATGTACTTCACAAGAGGAAGACCAGCTCCTCCTGAACTCGCAAGCACAAACCCATGCTTCATCGATTTCATACGTGGCTTCCATCATACCTCACAGTTGATGAGTAATGTTGAACGTTATCTTTTATCATTACACTGCATTACTTCACTTTCTCATATCTTGTTGCAAATGGAGTCTCCTTAATCTTAATCTGCATACTCCTGCCAAGTGTTTGTAACTCTTCTTTCAATCTTTCTACATCCCAACTTTTACCCAATTCCCGATTGACATCGGCCAATACCATTACCAAATCCGTATCAAAAAACGGCATTTTTGCTTTTAGTAAATCAACCAATTCCTCTGTTTTGCTCTCCTGCAACTGGCGTAGCTCATCAAAAGGATTGAGAAGATGAGGGCTTCTCGTATAGGCAGATCGAATGCGGATAAATAAAGTTCTTCCATACGCTGCGGAAGAAACAAAGGTATCTCCTGAACGCAAGTAAGGTAGTCTTTTTCCTTCTTCTTGGGTCAGGTCTGTTTCCTCTTTTATTGTTGCAATATCGGTTCCCCTTACGGTCCGAAAAACAAATTTGGTATTGAGTTGTGCAGTGGTTGTCTCATCGAGTAAAGTTGGCCGTTGTGTTGCAAGTACAAGAAATACACCATATTTTCTTCCCTCTTGGGCGATTTCTTTAATAATTGCTTTAGCTGGTGAATCGATTGCCTTTGGTGCAAAATTATGCGCTTCATCTGTCACAATCACAAAGGGAGGGAAGAATTGCCCTTCTTCTCCATTCATCCTCGCATCTTTATACTCTCTTCGTCTGCGATACAAGCTTCCTATCACATAGTTCGCAAACACTTGCAATACCCAGGAAGGCCCTTGGACAACGACCAATTTGCCTTGTTCAAGGCCACGTTTTACGGAATGGATATCTTGGTGAAATAGGCCTGCCCTCTCCAAACGATTTAGTCGCCAGCGTACTCCTTTAATAGAAGCCAAAGGCAAATCCCCATATTTCCGCTTTAACTCTTGAAGATCAATCGCTCGCTGTCCTTCTGCGTAGGATATACTATCTCGTTTACTTGAACGATCAAAAGCATTTCCTTCTTCCAACGCTTCTACTAGATTCGAGATTCGATCACTAAAAGAAGTATACGAATCCTTTTGCTTATGTAACATCTGCACAACATTCGTCATCGCTTCCGAAAACTGATCCCCAACGGTACGTAAAAGATTGATCAGATCATTTGTTGTCAGTTCTTCAAAAGATATACCGATCTCTTTCCCTACGGCAAGCCGCACAAATCGAGACTGCAAAGGTGCTGCTTTATTCTCTAACTCTGGTAAATAATCAGCAAAATCCATCTCAAAGTGCGGATCAAAAACGAGTGTAGGGATCGAAAGCTTCATCAATTCTTCCAGCATCACCCGAAGACCAAATGACTTTCCCGAACCTGATCCTCCGAAAATCCCCATATGTGGATACTGCTGCATTGTTCGAATATCAAATAAGAAAGGCACTCCATGTTGCGGCCTTAACTCACCTTGCTCCATCATCACCACTTGATCGTGCAAATCCTCTGTCATGGAAGGGATAAGTGAATCTGTACCTCTGATTTCTCCAAGTACCATTCCTTCTTCTGGCGTTGTTTTAATGAGTAGGTGACGTACTTCTTCAAAATGCGGCAAGCGTACCATCGAGCCTGTACGAATCGGATGGATTGCCTCTTCTAACAGACGAACTTTTGCTAGATTGATCTCTTCTGATTCCACATCATAGCCAATCTGTTGCAATGTCTGCAAAACTTGAGCGTCTACGATCGATTTATCGAGTCCCATTGGAATCAACCGGTTATAGGATAGTGTCTCTACTACTTCACCTATTGGATCTCCCAAATGATCATCTACCATGACCAAAAATTCATTGATACAAAACTTGCGTTCACGAGAAACAATATATACTTCTTGTTGCGTCGTAACCCCAACTACTTGCATGAATTTCTCTCCCTACTAAATAATTCTCTCATCTCTCTTTGTAACCAATAACCGTCTTCGTAAATCTTCATCGATGTATTCTTCCACCATGGTTTGAACGAGAGCATTGGTTACCCTCACTTGGTTGTCCACAATATCCAGCCAATAAGGTATCCCTCTTCCTTGCTGAGGGGTTAAGCTATAAACCAAACGAATCAAATCCAATTGATCATCAAGCTGGCCAATAATGCCATCTAATCCTACTGGAACAGGACTATCCGATGGTCGAAAAACTGCTCTCCACATCTTCCCGCCAAAATATCGCTCATCCAATAAAAAAGCTTCTCCTACCTCTAATACTCCATAGAGTAGATCTCGGTCTGTCCAGCCTCTATAAGATGGAAATAGTTCATTGACTAGAGTACTCGTTCCCATTTCTTCAGCGATTCCTATCACACTTACGTTCTCTTCCAAAGCAACACGCTGCACTGTCTCCCATTTTCCCATATCATCTATATGGTAGTGCAAGAGGGAACCATCCATCAACATCGCCTTCGGTTTCCACTCTCTCATTGCTTGAATTGCAACTTCCATCTCTAGATTGGAGAGAAGTGTACCTCTTTTTCTTGCATGACGCGCAGGTTCTTGCTCTTTTTCCATTTCTTCTTCTAAAAGCGGCGTATAGACATCAGCAGCCCATTTTTCTCCACCTCTCGTCGCTTTTGCCAATGCTTGGAAAACAGATAACACTCTCTTTTCCGTACCTTTGGTAGAATTTACAGATCCATCCACACCAACGATACTCTTATCTCCTAGTAAATGGTTTAATTCATTTTTTTGAAATTTGTCAAATCGATGAAACTTCCCTGCCTCTTGCAATTTTTGTCGAATCTCGTAAGGCTGATAATTCGTACTTGGATACTGCTTTCTTAACGATTCATTCACTTGTTTTAACTTATTTTTAAGCTCTACTGATACTGGTAACATGGCTCTCTCCTTTTCCTAACAAGTTTCCAACATTCTTCAAGAAATTTTCTATAATTACCCTATTGTTATATTGACTGGTTTGGGAATCGCTGGTATGATGAGGAAGAATTAAATGATGTCGAAATTTGACGGCAATTATAAAGAGAAAAAAATAACTCCAAAGATCAGAATTGAGAGGAGAAATCAAGTATGTTGAAATCTACAGGTATTGTACGTAAAGTGGACGAATTAGGTCGAGTGGTGATTCCTATCGAATTGCGTCGAACTTTAGGTATTGGTGAAAAAGACGCTCTTGAAATCTATGTAGATGGCGAGCGCATCGTATTGAAAAAATATGAACCAGCTTGTATCTTCACTGGCGAAGTGGATGAAACAGTTCGTTATAAAAATAAAGTAGTAAGCCGCAAGTGTATCGAAGAAATGTACGAATTGATCAATGGAAACAAAGTAACTGCTGAGTAATTTCTCCTATCAAACATAACATATTGCAACACAGAAACACATACGAAAACCGAGCGATTATGCTCGGTTTTCTTCTATTAAAATATGAAATATTTGCGTGGCCTCGAATCGGGGAGAAGTGCTCTCCCAGATCCGAGGGGCCCACGTTCTACGCAGCGAGAGTCATGCTGCGGAGGAGATCACGAAGACGGCGCCTGTCATCCATGTCCTCCTTGAGGGGACGGAGACAAAGGATCGCGTACTGCTGGCCACACTCGATGTACTTCCACCTCTGGGATTCATCGACAGTCTCGACGCTTTCGAGCAACCTCTGCCAATCATCCAAGGCAGTAGTGATGGAGTTCTCCATCTCCCAGCAGTCGAACGAGTTGTTGAAGGAACTCCAACAACTCTTCACTACCTCAGAGAGGAATTCGTTGATCGCTTCCTCCAGCAGATGGAAGTACCGTTCCTCGCTGTTGAGCTTGACCAGTACGGCCAAGCAGAAATATGCTCGCTTGCGGACTTCTTCTGAGACTCGACAGGATCGAGTGTAGGACATCTCCTGCATGGTTCCTCCATGGAGAACGTGGATGGTCTGTGTCTGAAGTTATTGTATCAAATCCCACAATAAATGTAAGCTATCAGAACTTTATTTTTCCAAAAACTTCATGGTCATTGTAATCTCGTTTTCTCCCTTTTCCTCAGGCAGTTTTACTGCAAGTTTCCTCTATACAGATCAATGCTCATGATAAATCTGATAAACTTCTCTTTTTGGTATTTCCCGATCGTCTGCTACTTGACGAATTGCTGCTTTTTTATCCATTCCATCTGTTATGTAGTGTTCGACGTGTTGGATAATGGTTAACTCATCCCACCAATTGGTTTGTTCTTCCTTCGTATCTTCAGAAGCTCCTTCGATCACAACACAATACTCTCCTAATGCCTCTGTCTGCTGGACATAGGTCAAAACTTCTTCAATCGTCCCTCGAAGCCATTCTTCATGCTTTTTGGTTAATTCTCTAGCAATAGCAATCTGTCGATTCCCAAGTATTGCAAAGCTATCTTGCAACATCTGTTTTACACGATGAGGCGCTTCATAGAAGATAAGGGTCGTCGGGATCTTCGCCCATTTTTCTAACTCTTTCTTTCGTTCCTTTTTCTGACGAGGAAGAAAGCCAATAAACGTAAAAGGTTGTGCAGCGATGCCAGAAGCTACCAACGCGTTTAGGGCAGCATTCGGCCCTGATACAGGAATAACGGATATGCCAGCTTGTAGTGCTGCATCGACTAATACTTCTCCCGGGTCCGAAATAGCTGGCATACCTGCATCACTCACAACAGCTACCGATTTGCCGGCTAATAGCTGTTCAACGATTTCCCTTTTTTTGCTTTCTTGATTATGTTCATGAAAACTGGTTAGTGGAGTAGAAAAATTGAAATAAGAAAGCAGTTTGCGTGTATGTCGAGTATCTTCCGCAGCAATCAGATCTACCTCTTTTAGCGTCTGGACTGCCCTTGGGCTCATTTCATTTAAATTTCCAATGGGTGTTCCCACTATATATAATTTGCCTGTCTCAAGGTGGTCATTTGCAAAACTCTTTTGTCTATTCATCTACTGGTTCTCCCACATAAGTATCGATTAACTTTTGCTTTTTTGTTCTTGGCCACGATTTCACTTCGATTTCTCTTTTTAGTGCATGTGATTTATCGATTGCTGCTTCTTGGTACACCAATCGCACGGGAAGACGTGCACGTGTATATTTCGAAGCTTTGCCTAATTGATGCTGTTTCAACCGGGTATTTAGTCTATTGGTAATGCCTGTATAGTATGTTCCATCTTGGCATTCTAATATATAAACCGTGTACATAAATCTTCCCTTTCGAAAGAAAAACGCCGGCATGCCGGCGTTTTAATCTTCTTTGGTCTTATCAAGGAAAGCGATACAAAATAAACAATTACCATCTGTACGCATCCGACCATAGTGTACATTACATATATGAAATCCTTCATCATACAGATTCATCAAATGATGATTTCCGATACTTTGGTGTAGAGTTGTTTGGCCCGCTTCATCTACGAAAGTTGAAGCATTTTCATGGGAAACTTCTTGTTGTAACTTACGTAGTTGGTCGTTTTCGAGGGTGAGACGTGTATTTTCTTCCATGAGCTGTACAATTTCCGATTTCAAACCACCCAACTCTTTGTATAATTCACCGATCTGTTCCTCTACTTGCGCAACACGTTTAAAAATGGCTTGTTTATCCAAATCTCCACCCCACCTTCTTCCAAAGGACAAGCATTTCATCCTTTTCTCTTACAAACTAGCTCGTAGGGGGCAATAGAAGCTCACGCTTCAACAGTAACTTCATCTAGCGAGTGTTCTACCATGGTTCCTGTAGCTTCCAGCTGAACTTTTACTCTTCTTTCTATCAAATCGAGGAGCATCACTTGACCAAGTCCTTCTGGAGTAAACACCGCATCACCAATATCTGGTAATGTATCCTTCGTTTCCTCATAATTATCATTCTCATATTTCAAACAACACATCAATCGTCCGCATAATCCAGAGATTTTGGTTGGATTGAGAGAAAGATTTTGATCTTTCGCCATTTTTATCGATACAGGCTCAAAATCACCTAAAAAAGAAGAACAACAAAGAACGCGCCCACAGGGACCAATCCCGCCTAACATTTTTGCCTCATCTCGAACTCCGATCTGTCTAAGCTCTATTCGTGTTCGGAAAACCGCTGCCAAATCACGAACTAACTCTCGAAAATCAACACGACCATCTGCGGTAAAATAAAATATTAATTTATTGCGGTCAAAGGTATACTCTGCATCAACTAATTTCATCTCTAGTTGATGCTCTTTCACCTTTTCTGAGCATATTTGCAACGCTTCGGCTGCAGCAGTTTGATTGGATTGCTGTTTATGGGTATCATCTGCTGTTGCTAGACGAATAACACGTTTTAAAGGAAGAACTACTTCATCTTCCTCTACATAGCGAACACCCCAAACTACTTTTCCAAACTCGACCCCTCTGACAGTTTCTACAATTACAGATGAATTACGCTCCATCTGTAACTCATCAGGGTTAAAGAAGTATATCTTACCCGCTTCTTTAAAGCGGACACCTATTACTTTTAGCATGGCTGATCAACCCTCCAACTCTTGGGGGATATCCATATCCCATTGAGTTGTTCATCTATCTTCAAACACTATCTATCTCTATTCTATCATCGGTAGATTCGCTTCGGCAAATGAAAAGAAATCCAATACTTGGGATTATATGTACGTGTGGAGATCTTGAACTATTTCTTGAAAGATAGTTTTTTTGTTTTTCGTAGCATCGATCAGCTTGATACGTTCTTTATTCTCTTCTGCTAATTTCAAATATCCTTGTCGAACACGATCATGAAACTTCAACGATTTCTGTTCCATTCGATCTTTTCCCATGCTACGTTGAGAAAGCCTTTTTTGCGATACCTTAAGCGAAAGATCCAATAGGTAGGTCCTAGTTGGAAAATAGTCCCCAATTGCTTGACAGTTAATTTGATGAACATCAGCTAAGGGAACCCCAGCTCCATATGCTTGATATGCAATAGTAGAATCAATAAATCGATCACATAAAACTATTGTCCCGTTCCTGAGAGCAGGAACAATAACTTGATTCATGAGTTGTGCTCGAGAAGCTGCATATAAAAAAAGTTCTGTAAACATCGCAAACGGTTCCTTTATAGAAGGATCCAACAAAACTTCGCGAATTTTCGTTCCAATCTCGGTCCCTCCAGGATCCCGTACTTGAATAACAGAGTAGTCTTTCGATAAATATTCATATACTTTTGCGATTTGAGTGGACTTACCTACACCTTCAATTCCTTCGAATGTTATAAAAATGCCTTCCATGATAGGTGACCTCATTTTATTTAATGATATGCATACAACCAATACTCCCCTTGATGCTCGATTAATCCACGAACTTTTCCACCTGATGCTAGTAAAAACAATAGATAGTCTATAACTTCTTGGTGAATACGTTCACCCATTAACAGGAGAGGAATGCCTGGAGGATAAGGAACCAAATGAGTAGCACTTCTTTTTCCAAATGCTTGTTTCACTGGAATAAAGCAGCGTTCTCTTGTTCTACATTCGGCATAAGGAAGAATCTCTCCTTCTCTTGGAGCCAGAAGCATAGGTTTAGTTTTCGATTTTGCTACCTGCTTGTCCATATGCAAATCGGTCAAAGTCTGATGCAAATAATCCAATTCTACTTGTTTTGTACCAACTGAAAAAACAACAAGTATTTTTTGTTCATCTGCTAACTCTGTATATATTCCCTTTCCTTCCAATATTTCCGCCAATTCATATCCTGTATAATATTCACTTTCTATGGAGAGTTTCAATGGGTCCATGTTAATAGATATCTTTAATTCTTGTATTGATGGTATCTTTTCTAGTTTCTCTCGAAAAGAACGAACGCGTTCCAACGTAAGGGAAAGCTGCTTTTCCCCTTTTGTCCTCATATAACGCCTAGCTAAATCAAGTGATGCCATCAATGGATAGGAAGGGCTACTGGATTGAATCATTTTCAGATACAAATCTACTTGGCCTGTATCGACTAATCTACTATTTATATGCAACATAGAAGACATGGTCATGGCTGGTAGCATTTTGTGAGAGGATTGTATACTTATATCCGCACCACTGCACATAGCAGATGTGGGGAGATTCGGATGAAAACCAAAGTGGGCTCCATGTGCTTCATCAATAATTAACGGAACTTGATAGCGGTGGGCGATTTCAGATAGGGTTCTCACTTGTTGCACCACTCCAAAATAAGTGGGGCTGGTGAGAATTACCGCTTTTGCTTCGGGATGTTCCTTGAGCAATTGCTCAGTCACTTTGGACGAAGCAGGTAATTCCAAGCCTGAGGCAGGATCAATCGTATAAGGTATGGGAATCACAGTTGCCCCGGCCAAAAAGCATCCATGAAAAACAGATTGATGACAATGTCTTGCCACGATTATTTTGTCATTTGGTTGGCATATCGACAAAATGGATGCAAGTATCCCCGCTGTTGTCCCTCCCACCAAAAACCGAGTATGAACAGCACCAAACGCATCAGCAGCTAATTCTTGTGCCTCTTTTATCGCACCTACTGGGGCATGTAGATCATCTAAATCCCCTACTTCGGTCAAATCAAAAGGTAGAATACTGGAAAAATCGCGATATCCATCTTGATCATATGCTTGTCCTGCTTTATGCCCAGGTACATGAAAGTTTGCCTTGGTAAACGATTTGTGTTTTTTTAGTGCTTCCCACAATGGTACTCGATTGTGATCCATCATTGCTGCTCCCATTTCATATAAAAAATGCACTTTCCACCAACAAGAAGCGACCCTCCATAAGAGTCGCCTCGTTCAACATCTCTCGTAAAATCCTACCAAATCTCTTTTAGTCTGGCTATATAAAAATCATACGCCAAATCAGATACATTTACTCCAGCAATGTCCTGTTCACAAACGGTGCAAATTGGCTGATCGAGAATATGGAGGACATCTCTTCTTTCTTTTTCACAAACGATACAGACCTCTCGTTCTTCACATGGTTTCATTTTACCCGCCCACCTTTATCTAGCATTCTTTCTATTGTTATTATTCCCAATTTGCCGATAAAGATACAAGTTGTTTTCTTTTACTTCTATTAGAAATTTCCCTTGTCTAGAACAAATGAGCTTTATTTTTTGTATATTTTTTCTATGTAAAAGGAATGGTAAAGCAAAAGGGGATAGTCAAATGGTAGCGAAAACAATGATAACATTTTTGTTTGCTTACTTTATACCATTATTAATTTTGGCACGCATTTGTGCGTTTTTCATTGCTCATTTTCGAAGAAGAGTTTAATTTCTTTTTCGCATCTGTCTTCCTATAACTTTGGTTAAGCTACTCCGACTTACAAAACGCGGCAACTGAGCAAGAATGGTATTAGCAAATCCATCAATCGCTACACTTTTTCGATTTGCCAAAGCACGAAAAGCGGTTTTTACAACTTGATCACAAGTTCGCATTTTCATTCCGTCACTTGCATTACTTCCTGCAACTTCAAAAAATTTGGTTTCCGTAGGACCAGGACAAAGGGCTAGTATGTCTATACCTTTATGCCGATATTCTTCCGCTAATGTCTGAGAAAAGGCAAGCACAAATGCTTTCGTCGCTCCATATACACTCATATATGGCATAGGTACAAACGAAATCAAGGATGCTAAGTTGATAATTGTCCCATGACCACGTTCTACCATAGAAGGCAAAAATACATGTGTTAAATCCAATACAGATGCTACATTGACCATCACTTGTTGATGGTCGAGTTCCATTGTATTAGATAAAAACTCTCCGCTTGTTCCAAATCCAGCATTATTCACTAAAAAATCGATAGATAAGCCATATTTCTCTACTTTTTCTTTTATGATCTTTGCCGCATATTCTACGCTTAAATCTTGAACAATTGTCTCGATTCGAATCGGATACTCCTCTAATCGTGCTGCAAGATCTTCTAACTTATCCTTAGAGCGAGCCAACAAAACAACATCATAGCCTTGTTTTGCTAGCTCAACCGCAAATGCCTCTCCAATACCAGAAGAAGCTCCTGTTATTAAAGCTGTTCGGTTCAACTCTGCCCACCTCGTGTTTCTTGAAGTTTACGCACGATTTTGGTGACGATATTTCTGGGGACAAAACGAGTAGAGCTTGCTAAAATGCGATTTTTCCAACCAGGTATCACAACTGCTTTACCTTTTAGAAAGCCATGAAATCCATGTTTTGCAACGGATTTAACATCCATTACTCCACTCTGAAATAACTTCGATGTTCCCAAATTCGCTCGTTTTTCAAACCCTGTAGCAGTAGGACCAGGGCACAATGCCGTAACTGTCACTCCCGTACCAATCAATTCATTTGCCAATGCCTCCGAAAAAGAAAGGACATATGCTTTGGTTGCATAATAAACCGCCATTAAGGGACCCGGTTGAAAAGAGGCGGTAGAGGCAACATTTAGGACTCCACCTCGTTTTTGTTCCATCATATGAGGTATAAGGCTTTTCGTAAGATGAGTTAAGACTCCTACATTTAAAGTGATCATATCCATCTCATCTTTCGCATCTGTCTTTATAAAGGGCCCATATAATCCAAAACCAGCATTATTCACTAAAAAATCAATGGAAAGAGATCTCTGCCCTAGTTCCGCTATTAATTCATCAACAGCTTGAGGTTGCACCAAATCTTTGGGAATATAGTCAAGCTCCACCCCGTATTTTTGTTGTACCGTTTGTTGCAATTCCTTCAGTTTTATTTCATTTCTCGCTACAGCAAGAACATGGTAATCTGCCTCAGCAAAAAGCAAAGCCAACTCCCAGCCAATACCACTCGAAGCACCTGTAATAAGTACCGTACCGTTCAACTTCAAAACTCCTTTATCTTAGCAGGTATATGTTTTTATACTTGAACAATATGTAAAAGAATCATCATAAAAAAACACAAATAAAGTACATTTTCCACTCATTGTTTCACATTTTATGGGAAATTCCCAAACATAAAGATCCGTTTCACAGAAGATTAAATCGATGAAGAAAGTCCAGTTACTTGGGGAAGTAACAAAAGTAAATGTGTGCGGGTGGACTTTCACTCAGGAAAGTCCATCCGGCAAAGAACTAGCTCCATTTCGAGAGCTCAGCCACTTCAGCAACGAAGATTTTATCCATATATCTTTCTGGGACAGCTCTTACACACCTATCGTATCTCATACTGAAATGCTTTTCATTCATGTTTTATATTTAATGTGATCTTTCCAGAACAAAAACATGTTTCATAAAGCAGATTACATAAACAGTCTTCCTAAGCTATCGTACTTCTGAAATCGTTGTAATACCTTTTTTACTTTCTCTATACGTTGAATCAATGTTCCTTTTAATGAAAAATACGGTATTTTTCGCTCCAATAGATCTGCTCTTATTTTCTTCTGAAAGATACTTCGATGAACAGCTCCAGAACGGTCCCATGTATCTTCATAAGGTATATCATCCTCACATAGGAAAACCAAATCATATCCTGTGCTGGCTTCATCAGCCAGTTGAATCAACTCTTGGTGGGATTCCCCATGATAATCTTGTGAAAAGAGATAAGTTGTTATTGCATTGGTGTCTACAAACAAATATTCCTTTGCTTTCATTATCTTTTGCTGCTCTCGTTCTATATGTCCATTTGCCAAATCAACTAATTGCTCTTTTGTTAAGCGTCTATCAACTTGATGTTCCTCCCAATACTCTCGACCGTATTCTGGCATCCATACTGTCTGAAACTCCTCTGCTAATTGATGTGCTATTGTTGATTTTCCTGTTGAGGGAGCTCCAAGGAAAACGACTTTGGTTATAAAATCGGCATATACAACTGGAGCTACATAGTTTCGTTTCAGATATGGATCTTCGCGTACCTCGGTTCCTGAGATCGGATATTTTTCACGACTCTCGTCCACTCGCCGATCTATTGCACCAAGAGCTTTACTCATGTGATCTCCATAAAATTCACTTGAATAAAAATGTGTAATCTTGCGGCCTTTTAATAATCCTAATATATAGTTTTCCTGTTTTTGTTTGATCTCAGGTGTATCACCGATATCCAATGGTCCATCCCAACCTTCTATCACTTCGACTGTGGGATATAAGGTTCTAATCCATCTCGCACGAACAGGCAATGGAATATTTATCGTCTCAGGGCTATCATAAATAATCACAATTACTTCATCCATTTCGTGTATAGCTGTTTCCATCATAAATTGATGCCCTTGATGAAGTGGAGCAAATTTTCCAAGTGTAAGACCAATCTTTTTAGATCCCTCTCGATTTGATTTTACTTTTTTCATGGTCAACATCCTTTATTCTTTTGCAAGTGAATATGTTTTTTTCCAAGAAATCATCCCTAAGATAGCAAGAACAAGGAAAACGGAGTATAGAAAGGCCACCGAGTACAGTTCTTTATAGAGGTACATTCCAATCGATAATACATCAACCACGATCCACCCATACCAATTTTCTAAGATTTTACTGGATAATAGAAACTGTGCAATGATACTAAGCGTAGCGATAAACGCATCCAAATACGGAATCGAGGCATCTGTATAATGGGTCAAAACATATCCCCAAGCAATGGTTGCCAAAACAAGAATAATCGGTAAAATCCACTTCATTCGAGCAGATAACCTTCTTGTAGGTCTTACACTTGCATCTTGTCTTTTGGTCAACCAAATGATCCAGCCTTGGATACTAAGGATAAAAAACAATATTTGCAGGGTCATGTCTGCATATAGTTTGGCTTCATAAAACATCACAAAAAAACAACCAACATTGATCAATCCAATAGGCCAACACCAAATATTTTCTTTGGTAGTGAGCCAAACACATAACAACCCAGTCAGGGTTGCGACCATTTCCAAAGCCGATGTGGAAAGCCATACACAAATAGCCATACAAACAAACAGTAAACCTTCTCCATAAATTCTTTTCATAAAGTAAAATCAATCCAATCTAGCTAGTATTTATTTTTATAATAAATACATTACCATATCGAAAAAAAATGAAAATGAAAAAATACCTACCGACTAATTGGTGCACCAAAAGTCGGATGTATCCAAATAAACCTTGTTATGCTTTATGTATGAGGGAGGTCATCTCGTGAATGAGCTTAAAAGAATGAATGATGCGATAGACTATATCGAAACTCATTTGACGGAAGAAATTGATTACCAAGAAGTAGCTAGGATAAGTCTGTGTTCAGAGTATCACTTCAAAAGAATGTTTTCCTTTCTTGCTGGAGTATCCTTATCTGAATACATCCGTAACCGACGCCTAACCCTTGCTGCTTTTGACTTAATGGAACGAAAATTTCGAGTCATAGATGTTGCAGTCGAATATGGCTACCGTTCCGCAGACTCTTTTTCGAGAGCTTTTCAAAAACTACATGGTATCTCTCCATCTGAAGTCACAGTAAAGAAACAAATCCTAAAAGCCTTTCCGCGGATGACCTTCCAATTAACCATTCAAGGGGGCGAAGAGATGCGATACCGAATAGAGGAAAAAGAAGCATTTCGGATTGTAGGTCTGAAAAAAAGAGTACCTATCATCTTTCATGGAGTAAATCCAGAAATGACTTCTATGGTGAAGAGCTTAGACGATGATATGATTAGAGAGCTAAAAAACTTATCCAATATCGAACCAAAAGGAATCATTAGTGCATCTACTAATTTTTCTGAAGGGCGAATGGAGGAAAAAGGAGAGCTTGATCATTATATTGGAGTAGCAACAACCAAGGAATCTCCAGCAAATTGGAATTGTCTTGAAGTTTCTGCTTATACTTGGGCTGTATTTGAATCTATTGGGCCATTTCCAAACACCTTACAAAACATTTGGGGACGAATCTATTCCGAGTGGTTCCCATCTTCTCATTACGAACAGGTAGAAGGCCCTGAAATATTATGGAACGAATGCAAAGACACAACTTCTACCTCATACAAAAGTGAGATCTGGATACCTGTCCAAAAATCACGCTGATTACCCAATATAAAAATCCAGCTTACAGACTTGAAAGCTATTTCAAGTCTGTTTTTATCTTTCCGTACAAAACCCATTAATAACTTTTTTATCATAAAATACTGTTTTTTATCCTTCCAAAATAGAATATTTCATTCATCCAGAAACACAATCCGACACCACGTTAAAAAGTAAGGATGTTCATTTTTTGAAAGTCATAATGTGATAGGCTTCTCTCCTATTTTCTTGCTCCACTGTATCTTATTTGATTTTAACACAGCATATTTCAATGAATAGCGTACCACTAAATAGTGTGAAACAAATAAAAAAGGATAAATCGAAAATTTAAATATTAGTTATATTAAAAATACAATATAATATTGTTAACTCTCCCCTTCAACAACAAAAGGAGTTGCTGTGCGTTTCAAACATCTTCGTGAGCTCGGAAAGATGGGATGGTTTGGTATTTTCACAAGCCTATCCCAGAATAGCCTAAACCTTGTTGATGCATGGATGGTGTCCAAGATCAGTTTGGTGGCGGTTACCGCTGTAGGGATTTCAAGCAGCATCCTGTTTTTGATCCAGCAACAGGTTACCGGCACAATCGCAAGTGAGATAAGTGTGTTCGTATCTCAGAGCCGAGGAGGCAAGAATCTTTTGGATGAAAAGGACAAGAATCTTCTGTCTGATTCATCCAAACTCAAGCAGATTCGGTTGGGTGCGGCCCAAGGAATCCTCCTTTCGATCAAGTTTGGTTTCTTGTTTGGGGCTCTGTTCATCTGTCTTGCTCCTGTGCTTGTTCAGATCCTGTTTGGAGCCGACTCCCAAACGACTTCAGAAACAGCAGACTATCTGCGAATTGTGGGTGGTTGTGCCATCATCCCTTGCATGATGGGAATGATGACCAATATTCTCCTCGGAATCAAAGACAGTAAGGCTGTTTTCGTCGCTGGGGTAACGATGAATGTGATCCACTTGCCACTGGGTTATGTATTCATCTTTACCTTTGATTGGGGAGTAAAGGGAGCAGCATTGGCAACTGTTCTCGCTAACCTCGTTGGACTGGTATTCACGTGGCTAGCGGTCAGGACAAAGATCTTTGGCAGAAGTTCTTTGTCTGACAACTGGACTGGCATGACGTCCATCCACAATCTCTTTCAGCTGAACTACACATGGAGGAAGGTACAGAAAAAGATTTTTGCTGACAGCAATTCGTGGCGTCGTCATAAGATGCTTCAGAAAAAGCTGGTCAAGCAAGCTATTCCCATGATTGGTGCAGGGCTGGTGCATCAGTTGGCCCTGTTCTACATGAACCGGACCATGCTCCAGTATGGAACGGAAGTGTATGCGGCTGGGCACATTGCAAGGCAGATCAAGATGCTGCTGACTGTGGCATGGGTCCAAGGCTTTGCCAGTTCTGTGGCCCCATTTGTCGGAGAGTGTTTCGGAAAGAAGAGATACAACGAAGCCCTCCGATACTGTAACTGGGCCATCGCAATCGTGTCTGTAGGCTCGGCTATCATGTGGGGAGTCCAACTCTTCACAGGGGAATGGATCATTAGCCAGTTTACGGATGATGCCCATATCATCTCCATGAGCCACTGGATGCTTTCGGTTCTGGTGATCATGGATGCCATTTGGGCTGTTCAGCTTGTTGCAATTCGATCCCTTCGAGGGGTCTCGTACAAAAAAGGTCAGTTCACAAGTAATCTCATTGCCGCTCTGGTTCTGTTCGGTGGAGTCCTGTTTGCAATCCACAAGGGGTGGGATTACAAGTTCATCTATTACATGCAACTGGTCTACTGGACCATCCTCTGTCTGAGTTGCGTAGTTCGGTTTTATTCGCGCAAGTGGATTCCTGCGGAAACCCCAAAGAAAACCCAGAAAAAGAAAAACCAGAAATGGATCTTGACGGGCTTTGCATGGACTCCTGCTTGGCTTCCGATGTGGTTTCCGATTTGGATGCCAAAGTGGAGCCGAGAAGCAGTAGACAAGGATGCTCAATAGGCTAAAAAAGCACACTCCTTCTCGCTAGGGAGTGTGTAGCACTGTTCAGACCTATTTGGATCAACAATCTTATTTCACTAAACCACTTGCAAGCGATGATCCTATCGTCAGAATCAAACCTCCAAGAACCGCTGGTACAACACCATCAATATCAAAGCCATCTACAAAGAAACTAAGTCCCCAAAACAACACGATACTAATGATCAATCCAAACATACCTAAGGTGACAAGTGATAAAAGCCACTTGATCTGCCAAATACAAGACAGAATTCGCAGTAGCAGCTGCCTTCTGGTAATATCGGATCGCAGTGTTAGAGTGTACGATGTACGTTAGCCCCAACATACCCCACATTGCAGCAACACCTAGGTCGTGCAGATGTCCTTAAAGGAACTCCGGACCAATGTTGTTCTCCTACGATTTATGATCCATCTACTTGAAAGCATAAACTATACATGCAAAGACAATCATAATATTCTCCAAATATAAAAAAATAGCAATTGACTAAATGTATAAAAATAATTACTATTAGAATAATTCTCTGAGGAAGGGGGTGAGTACAGCGGGGTAGGATTTAACTCACTTGAATTGTTAGGCTCTTATCACTAGTCTTTATAGCATTCCGTCTGAAATAGTAATGTAGAAAACCGAAAAAAACAATGATCATTCAAATGATAGCGATTACAAAAGTGTTTTGTAGCAAAAAATGCGTAACTTCACTGCACCCAAAGTTATTATGCTTTACGTTTCACACTCGTATAGGATGAAAAAATGAGTGGATTTATATTAAGGAGATACCTAAAGAATAGGTAAAACGCATTATTTCGGACTATTTTAAAATCGAGGTCATCTGTTCCAAACAATAAAGGATAAAAGGTGAGTATCTTGCGAAAGAAATATACTATGGCTACAGTCGCCGGAATTTTAGCAATGGTCTTTAGTTTTGCATTTCAACTACACACATATGCTGCTAGTTGGGCCACTGTCCAGATTTATGGTTCTACCAGCTCTAATGTTTCCAGTCGGATTGGTCCAAATTCAAGCGGTTACATCAAATACAAGGTGGAGAACTATACTGACTTCGACGTAAAATGGTATATAAGAGATACTTGGACTGGAGTAATCGTTCGATTTGGGAAATTGTATACTTATGGTTCCACGAGTGGAACAGTTTATGGATTGACCAATAGATATTATTTGTACTTGAAATGTGACAATATTTATTCGTCCTGGGACAATAATAGATGTAATTCCTACGGATGGATCAACAACGAATACTAAGCACTTGAAAAAACTTTTGTAAAAAGACTATCTATTCATAGAGGGTCAGGACTCATACTTATGAAGTGGCGATCATCGCTGATAACCCTGGGATCTGGATGGATCATGTTGTCATAACTTTAACCACGCAGCAGTAGGAATGGTGATGCACTTACTCTATGAAGGTGCAACACCATTTACAGCAGGTGAAGCATCGATAAACCAACCTGAGTAATGGAAAAAGTATAATAACCGACGACGCTCGGCAACCTCTCCAAGTTACCGAGCGTCGTTTGTATCGACAGCAGTTGTTCTTAGCTAATCGACACTTTTCAGCTCGACTTATCCATCACTTGAGGAGAGACGGAACATGTCGTTTTTCGGGATAGCTCCCTTCATCTGGCGACGAACCGACCCACGAAGGAGGTAGTGGTTGACGACCATGACGAGGAAGCCGACGCAGAGTGCCGCAATGTCTGCGACGTCCAGCATTCCGGAGTAGCCCTTTGCGATATGCTCCTCACGGAACACGGTGACCTGGCTTACCTTGTAACCAATGCACAAGAGTGTGGTAACTCCATGCAAAGGAACAGTGAGCTTCAAGACAGAATTCGCGGTAGCAACGGCCTTCTGGTAATACGGGATCGTAGTGCTAGGGTGTACGAAGTACCTTAGCACCACCATACACCACATGGCAGCAACACCAAGGTCGTGAAGATGTCCTTGAAGGAACTCCGGACCGATGTTGTTCTCCTGCAATGCATTCCCCACCAGATGTACCCAGATGAGAATGACTGGGACGATCAGATACTTCTTGACCATCCCATTCGCGCTCTTGTTGACCTTGGACAGGTACAACATGACCAAAATGGCCACGACCACATCAAAGATAACGACTGTCATGACACATCCTCGTGTGATGAGCAAGGAACGGATTACATTTATATTAATCGAATTATGTTAGGAACGCTACTCTATATCTCAATTTCCTCAATAGCACATGATAACGAAATCAATTCACATCCATTCAAATGATAAACGATAAGATTTACATTTTTTATGTTAACTTAGCATGTATTTCAGAAATCGTAATGAAAACCAATAAAAAATACTTATACAAGATGTCTAATAATAACTTAGAATCATCTTTTTAACCTACTCCATATATGAATGCAATCCAAATAGAAATTGTACAGAATACCCTTATAAGATCAAAAGACCCTAGTACTTATGTACTAGGGTCTCATTTATTCCCTGAAAACCGAAGAGTGAGTAACACGCCTGATTATTTGGTAACCGAATTTGTACCAAAAGGTACTCCATAGAAAGGAGGTGATCCATCCCCNCCTTCCGGTAGGGATACCTTGTTACGACTTCACCCCAATCATCTGTCCCACCTTCGGCAGCTCAGTCCCCTAAGGGTTCTGTCACCGACTTCGGGTGTTACAAACTCTCGTGGTGTGACGGGCGGTGTGTACAAGGCCCGGGAACGTATTCACCGCGGCATGCTGATCCGCGATTACTAGCGATTCCAGCTTCA
>NZ_ATZF01000010.1 GCF_000428065.1 Shimazuella kribbensis DSM 45090 | reverse complement strand
CTTCTAACTGCATGGGACGGGCTGATGAGACAGCCCTGAACTTGGGAGTTGCACAAAGCAGAAATGGAGTGAGTGCGCTAACTACCTAAGAATCCCACGACTTTAGTCGTGTGGAGTCTCGATGAGCAATAAACGCTCCTCCCGAATTTTTAGAACAAACGTAGGAGATTTGTCTAAATAACGATATTCGAGTTCTTTTATAACCTGTAGTTATAGAGTTATTCTTATCGTGTATTATACTAGGCGGTATTAGTTCTGGTACTATTATTAAATAACCCGATATTCTGCGAGATGCATAATGATTCCTTAACAGGATCATAAGAACAATTGTCCGAAATAGTGAGATTTAAAGTATCTCTTACCAATGTGTACGAGCCGAACTACGAGCAATGGCAGGCTCATTTTAACTGTTTGTGAAATTTTAAATAAAGAAATATTCAGATTATTAATAGCCATATACAAATGAGGAAGTGTGATGTTCAGTGGAATGGAATCTTTCAACATAGGAGATGCTTTGGTTGCTCTTTATCATGGCATCCCCTTACTTATTTTTTGTCATTGTGGGAATCTTAGTATTTCTGTTTAGAAAAAAACCATGGGTTACTTTTTCCATTCTTGTCTTGGGGATCTTGATTTGGTTATACACATCGCGTTTTTTATAGGGGTAATATCAGAAGAATACTGCGACCAGCTTTTCATGAAATAACGAAAAGCTGGTCGTCAGCAATCATATAGACGACGAAGATGTATTTAATCTCCGTCATCAAAATGAATCAGTAGTTCAGTGAGGTATTCCTCTGTTTTTTTAATTTTTTCTAACTCAAAAGCAGATACATAACGAATCATCGTAGTATGGAGTTCTCGCACATTTTGGATATCCGCATGTAAGATAAATTTAGTTAAGCGCTTCCAATCTTCATCAGAGAGTTTCATTTCTGGGAGCTCTGGCTGTGGGTTACTATATTGGAGCAATCTTGTCATTGCTTCTATAAGTGTAATCCGGGTTTTTGCCCATCGGAATTGATCGATTAAGTTTACATATTGTTCGCCTTCGCAGTAATAAACAAAAAACTTGGCAAATTCTTTTCCTAAATGCAGCAGATGATTTTGTTCCAACTGGGCACCCCCCCGTATATCTAGTAGTTATATACTAACTGTACCGCATTTACGTAAGATGTAAATAAATATTTAATGCGATAAAAATAATAATATTTACCATTATGATAATTCGATTGAATATTCGGTTTTGTAGGGGAGATTTATATTTGAGAACATAAGAATATGAAGTCATTTTTAAAAACATTTTGCAATAAACTTTATTGAGACGGAAAATAAAGTTTATTGCATTTTTTTATTTGGTAAATACATGTAAAAATACATATAAATCTACAAATATACAAAAATAAATAAAAATATGAAATTGTAACAATTTATCCATTGATTTGTATATATCGAATGTAGTTTAATGGAAAGGTCGTTTTGGAATCCTCCTCTACATAGAAAGAAGCGGATGGATATTTATTCAAAAGCAGCTACCAAAGCAGAAACTGAGAAGTTAGTCAGTTTGTTGCCTAGGCTAGAGAATGCTGCGACGACAAATGGCAAACTCCCAATTCGAGACTGGGAGTTTGTGAAGGTCATGGTAAAGCGTTTGTTGACCTTGACCGATAAAAGGCTATTTGAAGTGCTCGACTACTCGAGCCTAGCCGACTTTTATAACATCGGTCTTCTTGGAGTCAAGAGTGACCCTCGTGACCTCCAGCTGCGACTCAACATCTACCCAGACTATCCTGGTGATATTGAGTTTCACACTCACCGTACCCGTGTATCTAGTCTCGTCTTGGCAGGTGAGCTAACGAACAGCATGTTCAATGGCGATAACTTGGTCCGAGATGTGGCTGGTGATCATCGTGTTGTCAAACCAGCGCGGATGCCAGAAGGAAAGAGTACACTAAGTGAAACTGGAATCATTGGTTTTCAACCACCTGTGACTACCCTCGTTCATCCACAAGGGGTAGTTTACGGTATTCCTGTGAATCATTTTCACAGTGTGACTACTGCAAAGAACACAGTTACGCTGTGTCTCTTCCGCAAAGACCCAACAGGGTTCCGTGAATCGCTTATTCTCAAAAAGCGTGATGCGTCCCTCTTGGAAAAACCTCTTAGGACTATCAACTCCAATGTTTTGGAGCTTGTCCGCAGTTGCCTCGATTCGGTGCTACACGGAAAGAAATGATCATGAACGTTGAAATGAAGAGATTTACCCTGATGGACATGTTTCCGTCGTTTGCAGGTCCTGAAGAATTGGACAGTCGCCAAATTGCCCTTCTAGAGCTTTGTGCTCAGATCGGTGTGCCATTTCCGGCTGAAAGGAATAAGGCATACGGTAATTGGTGGCATTCTCTTCACGAAATTGGCCATTGGGCGGTGAAGTCTGATTGGTACATTGATTACTCAAGGTACCTGATTGACGAACTTCACACGACATGGGGCTCTCTCGATATCCCTGCTGGTACCGTAAAGGGAGTTGATCGAGACATCCACCTTCCGAAAATTGGTAGGTATGTCGGAGGGAACGATGTTATCCCAGAAGTGGGGCTGTACATCGATCCTACACCAGGCGAACACGAAACTAGGGTATGGTCGCTCCAAGTCATCGAAAAGATGGGTTGGGAGCATCCATTCAGCGATAATACCAAAAGTGTTTTTAAGGGGGATCATTTTTTTCACAAGCCTGCATCGGCACGCGTTTGGGCAACGCCACAGGTGGGAAGTCCCAAAATCCTACAGAAGATGGAACGTTGGGGGCTGAATGTTCCGAACGGTCAATTCCGTCCAACGGATAGTTTCGCACTCCCATTTCCCACTCCAGTAACTCATTTGGAAATGGCGGAAAATATGGATGCGATCTATCAACACTGTGAAGAGAGGGGACTGACAAATGATGAAAGGGATTACTGGCTGAGTTTCTTGCAGTGGAGATGGTCCGACCGCGATCTTGTTGAAAGGTCACAGCGTGTTCATCTTGCCTGAAAACGTCAACTACTTCTAAAAAAACAAACAGTAGATGACGTCCCGCAGTACATAATGAAATTGCCTTGTTTGAGTGCTGAGTAATAGCAGATAGCTCTCGCAAAAATGCGAAAGCTCAGAGATTAAGGATTTAGCATGCTTACCATGCTGATAATAGAAACCTTCCTGGCTGGTTCATCCTGAAACAGGGATAAACCAGCCAGGGGGGGTCAAAAAATAATTTTTGATTTTTTCCTTCTTGTGCCTCGAACATCCCATTTTTCTTCGAATTGTTTATTCTGCATATTTCGTTTTTCTTCCGATTATACGGATTGTCCACGATTACATATGAGAGTTTATCCTTTTCCATAATATAAAATATAAGCATCATACTTTTGAGATAGATTTGATTTTCGATTCATATCGCATAAAATGAAAAGTATAGATTTTGAGTTTCCAATAACGTAGCTTATGAATTTCCTAACCACCCAGAATGGAGACGAAAACTTCCTGATGGAAGAAAAGGAACATTTTCTAGTTATGTTTACAAATTTTCTGATATAATATCTAACTTAAGAAGATTGATATTCCTTTGCTTTTGGTTACTGCATTTTTTCTTTAGCCTATGGGATAAGAAAATCATATCAATATTTTCGGAGAGATCTTAAAAATTTATTATTACATAACGAATGCGGGTCTGTTAGATCCGTTTTGTCATTTGTAATATAGAGTGTATTTGGAGGGATCTCGACGAAAGGATATTTAGAATGTAAAATTACAATAATAATATGAAATAATTATCCTTTGAAATGGGAGTGGAAGAAGTGAAACGGATCGCTGTACTAACGAGTGGTGGAGATGCGCCAGGCATGAATGCTGCAATACGAGCAGTTGTCCGTGCAGCAATTTTCGCGGGAATGGAAGTATTCGGAGTGAAACGAGGTTATACTGGACTTATTCAGGGAGATATTATTCCTTTGCCACTAGGTTCGGTTGGAGATATTATTCATCGCGGAGGCACCATTCTTTATACTGCAAGATCAGATGAATTCCGGACGGAGCAAGGCCAAGCAAAAGCATTAGCAAATTTACATCAATATGAAATCGATGGACTTATTGTAATTGGTGGAGATGGGACCTTCTGTGGGGCTAGTAAGTTAGCTGAAAAAGGAATAAAAACAATTGGTATTCCTGGGACAATTGATAATGATATTCCTGGAACGGATTTTACTATTGGCTTTGATACCGCTATCAATACAGTGATAGAATGTATCGATAAAATAAGAGACACTGCAACTTCTCACGAAAGAACCTATGTAGTAGAAGTAATGGGGAGAAATGCTGGAGATATCGCACTCTGGGCGGGTGTAGCAGGAGGAGCAGAGTCTATTTTGATCCCAGAAGAGCCCTGCCATATTGAAGAGATTCTTACTCGATTAAATCGCGGGGTAGAACGGGGCAAAAAACATAGTATTATCCTTGTTGCAGAAGGAGTAGGCAATGGGGTGGAGATTGCTAAAATTATTGAACAAAAAAGTGGATTAGAAACGAGAGTTACGATTTTGGGACATGTTCAAAGAGGCGGGTCACCAACTGCATTCGATCGAGTGTTGGCTAGTAGGATGGGAGTGAAAGCAGTAGAGTTAATTTTAGCAGGGGAAACCAATCAAATGGTTGCGATTAAAAATGGACAACCTGAAGGAGTACCTTTTACTGTTGCTTTTACAGAAAAACATAAGCCTGACCTCACCCTTTCTCCTCTAACTGAACAGTTATCCATATAATGATTTTCATAGAAAATGGGAGGAAATTATGAGAAAAACGAAGATAGTATGTACTATTGGTCCAGCTAGTGAAAATTTAGAAATTTTACGTTCCTTGATTCGAGAAGGAATGAATGTGGCACGACTCAATTTTTCACATGGCAGCCATGAAGAGCACGCAAAAAGAATGAAAACGATTCGCCAAGCAGCGAAAGAAGAAGGAAAAGTGGTCGCTATTTTATTGGACACCAAAGGACCTGAGATTCGAACAGGAGATTTAAGTGTGCCTGAAGTGGAGTTAGTAGCTGGAAACCACGTCACCCTCACGACTCAATCTATATTAGGAGATGCATCAAGGGTATCTGTGAGTTATCCAGATTTTCCAGCAGATGTTCAGCCGGGTTCTACTGTTTTAATAGACGATGGGTTAATTGGACTAGAAGTCGAAGGTATTGAAGGGTCAGAAGTACATTGTATGATTCAAAGTAGTGGAACGTTGAAAAGTAAAAAAGGGGTTAATGTACCAGGCATTCGCGTCAATTTACCAGGAATAACCGAAAAGGATGCGGAAGATATTCGGTTTGGAATCGAACAGAATGTGGATTTTATCGCAGCTTCTTTTATTCGAAAAGCAGAAGATATTTTAGATATTCGAAAAATATTAGAAGAAAACAAAGCATATATCCCCATCATTGCTAAGATCGAAAACCAAGAAGGTGTCGAGAATGTCGACGAAATTTTAAAAGTTGCAGACGGATTGATGGTTGCACGTGGTGATCTTGGAGTGGAGATTCCGGTTGAAGAAGTACCCCAAGTACAAAAAGAAACAATAAGAAAGTGTAATATCATGGGTAAACCTGTTATTACTGCCACTCAGATGTTAGATTCGATGCAACGTAATCCCCGGCCGACACGTGCGGAGACAAGTGATGTTGCCAATGCGATTTTGGATGGTACAGATGCTATCATGTTATCTGGTGAAACAGCAGCTGGTAAATATCCTGTTGAATCCGTGATGACAATGGCGAAAATCGCAGAACGCACTGAAGCTTTTTTTAATCATGCTCTTTGGTTAGATAAGATGAGCTCTGAAGCAGGACACACTATTACAGAATCTATCAGTCAAGCAGTTGTGCATACAAGCAAAAACCTAAAGGCTTCTGCGATTGTAACCGCCACGGAACGCGGTTATACAGCTAGAATGATCGCCAAGTATCGTCCTAGTATTCCTGTTTTAGCAGTTACACCAAACGAAGATATTATGCGAAAGCTTAACTTACTCTGGGGTGTTTTCCCTGTTTTTGGAGAAGAATGTGAAACTACAGATGAAATGTTCCAAAGTTCCATTCACGCAGCTATCTCTTCTTCCTTTGTATCACAAGGTGATCTTATATTGATTACTGCTGGGGTGCCTGTCGGGCAGACTGGTACGACCAATTTGATGAAAGTATATGTGGTTGGTGGAGTGCTACTGCAAGGTAAAGGAATCGGGAAACAAGTAGTTACAGCACCAGTAGTTGTAGGTACGTCACCAGAAGAGTTGCGCGAAAAAATGGTGGATGGAGCAGCGTTGGTCACTTGTGGAACCGATAAAGAAATTATTGATTTGATTCAACGGGCTTCTGTGATCATTACCGAAGAAGGTGGGCTTACTTCTCATGCTGCTGTAGTATGTGTAAGTTTAGGTATTCCAGTAGTTGTAGGTGTGCGGGGAGCAGTAGACACACTTCGCTTGGAAAAAATGATTACCGTTGATACAAATACAGGACAGATCTATTCTGGTAAAGCGAATGTGATGTAGAGCATGAAAATAAAAACACCCTGTCAAGTCGTAATATGACTTGACAGGGTGTTTTTTTACATCAATCCAAGTTGTGGGAAGATCCACCAGCGTAGACGATTGCGACGTTTTGTTTTTTTGCGTAGCATGAGAGATTCTCCTTTCCATAGTCATTGTGCAACCTAATGTTTTTTGTTTACTTTTAGAAGTGAAATATCTATTGGTAACATGAAGGATAGCCTATCTAGTCAAAACAACTTTCTTATTCTAACATAAGTTGTAAATGTAAGTGTATATTCCTTGTCCTTATTATGTGATGAGCAGAAGAGAAATATGATACTTATTTTTTTGGCAGATAAGAAAGTACCTCTTATGTTTGGACAACATAAGCGAAAACACCATTGTTCATGCAGCAAGGCTTGACAATTGGTCCGTTCTTTTAATTATACTGACAAGAGGGCATAGCAACTTTGGAGGAATGAGATTGATTACAGAAATAAGAGTACGTTACCAAGAAACAGATCAAATGGGTGTAGTTTATCATGCCAATTACTTGATTTGGTTTGAAGTAGGGAGAACAAGTTTTATACGTGAGCTTGGTTATTCTTATCCTGAGTTAGAAGCAAAAGGCATTTTGCTTCCCGTTGTAGATGTTGGTGCTCAATTCCGTCATTCAGCTAAATACGATGATGTTGTAGTGATTGAAACCATTATCCAAGAAGTGGGGCCAAGCAAAATCGTATTCCAATATAACGTCAAAAGAAAAGAGGATCAGCAGTTATTAGCTACAGGTCATACGAAACATATTTGGGTATCCAAAGAGATGAAACGTGTCCGTCTTCCTGATTACAGTCCATCATTATATGAGAAACTGGTACAAATATATCAAGCAAATATGCCATAAAATGTTGCTTGGAAGGGATTGGATAGAGTGATACTCAAAAAAACATTACAAGCTTTCATCATCCTTTTTTTGATGGAATTAGCTGTGATGATAGTTATTGGTACTTGGATAGGTGCATTACCAACTATTGTGCTTGTTTTGTTAGGTGCGTCGATTGGATTACTACTCATTCAGAAATTTGGGTATAAAACATTTTATACTGCACGAGAAGAATGGTCTTCAGGACAGCCACCTGGGCATACTATCCTAAAAGGTGTTCTTCTGTCTTTGGGTGCTGTACTTCTTATCTTTCCAGGTTTCATTAGTGATGTAATTGGGATTTTGTTATTGATTCCTTTTACTCGACGAGTGATTCAGCGGATCATTTTCGAGTGGCTTAAAAAACGTACGATGCGTCGATTCCGCTAAATCTTTGTCTTTTTCCCATTTAGGATGAAATTCCATACATCTTGGAAGATATGGGCTTTGTGGAGTGCAATGATAATGACAGCTACAGTCGGCCCGACTACAAAACCAAGTACACCGAGTAGATTTAATCCAATAAAAAGAGCAATCAATGTAACCAATGGGTCTAATCCTACACTCGTCGCCACTAACTTAGGTTCAATGGATTGTCTTGTAATAAGTATGACCAAATAGACGATACTAAGACCAATGGCCAAATGGAAATTACCAATAAAGAACAAGTAAATAATCCAAGGAACCAAAACAGCACCTACACCCAAATAAGGTAGTAAATCCACGATTCCAATGATCAGTGCTATCGAAATGGCATAAGGGACTTGGAGAATTAATAATCCAATATACATGATAAGAGAGGATATGGTGATAAGAGTTAATTGAGCTCTGATAAATCCCACTAATGCTTTTTTTAAGTCACTCATAATAGAACCGCTTGTTTGACGAATAGATTCAGGAACCATCGATTGGATACGTACATTCATCCGAGGCCATTTTAAGCTAATGAAAAATGTTGCAAGGGTGATAAAAACTAATACTGTAATCAAGTAAGGGAGATTCCCTAAAAAACTACCAATACCACTGATGATATCCGTTATCAACATGGTTCCCTGTTTGGTTAGAGCAGATAAATTTTCTTGAATACTCGCTTGGATACTTGCTTGTTGACTTGGATTCTTTTGCAAATAACTTTGTATGGTATCCATGATATGGGTTAACATGGTGTTTTGTTGTACGAACTTTTGAAATAGCAATTCGCCCAAATCATTGAAGAATGAAGGTAGCTTTTGCGCTAAGTTGGTCAGTTCCACTACAATTCCAGCAATGAGAAAAATAACAGATGTAAGTAGTAGCGATAAGAGCAAAAACAGAACCAGAAAGGAACCAAGTAGCCGAGGTATTTTACATTTTTGATCCAATACTCGGATGATTGGTTCAATTAACATGGCAATAATCCATCCGATTAAAAATGGGTAGAGCAGTGGTATGGAAAATACTAACAAGTAGTAAGCTGTGATAACGAGTATAATAATAAAAATGGAACGGGAAGCAATCCCAAAAATACGATGTTTACTCACGTTTCTTACCCGCCTCCTTACTAGGAGATTATACCACTTCATGTGTTAGAATGGGCTAAATCATCCTAACGCATCAGATTGGGAAATTTAATAGTAATGTGGTAAACTAAGTTTGGGCGCTAAATACGATTTATCAACTAGATTTACTATACTTTCTTGGATATAATAGCTATGGTTTGATAGATCAAATGAATGTCTAGTATGAAACCGTTTACTTACATGTATATTTAGGTGCCTTTCATTCTGATAGGATTCATTTTGTTACGATGGATAAGGAGCGATAACACATGGTAGTTAAAGGCTTGGAAGGTATTACAGCTCTCTCCTCAGAAATTTGCTCCATTATCGATGGAGTACTTACTTATCGAGGTTATGATATTGATGATTTGGCAGAGCACTCTACTTTTGAAGAAGTAGCTTTTTTGCTTTGGTACAATCATCTCCCTAACCAAGAGGAGTTAGCTGAACATAGGAAAGCACTGCAAGAAAATTCCGTAATCTCCGATCAACTAATCAATCAAATCCGCTTATACCCTAAAGATGCACATCCAATGACTACGCTTCGTACCGCGGTTTCAGCTCTATGTATGTTTGATGATGAAGCAGAAGTAAATACAGCAGAAGCAAATCAACGTAAAGCAGTTCGTTTAACTGCAAAAATACCAACGATAATTGCTGCCATTTCTCGTATTCGTGATGGCAAAGAGCCCATCGCGCCACGAACAGATCTAGGACTTGTGGCCAATTTCTTATATATGTTAACAGGGAAAGAACAATCCGATGTAGCAGTGCAAGCATTAGATAAAGTATTGATTCTTCAAGCTGACCACGAATTGAATGCATCTACCTTTGCTGCTCGTGTTACAGCTGCTACATTAGCCGATATGTATTCTTCTGTTACAGCAGCTATCGGTGCACTTAAAGGACCTTTACATGGTGGAGCGAATGAACAAGTAATGGTAATGTTACGGGAGATCGGTTCAGCTGAGAATACCGAACCATATATCTTAGATAAATTGAATAATAAAGCAAAAATCATGGGATTTGGTCACCGAGTATACAAAGATGGGGATCCTCGTGCCAAGCACTTGAGAGTAATGTCTCAAAAATTGGGTCAACAACATGGGGATACCAAATGGTATGATATATCGGAGACCGTAGAGCAACTGGTGTTTACCAACAAAGGATTAAAACCAAATGTAGACTTTTATTCTGCTACTGTATATCACTATCTTGATCTTTCCGAAGATCTATTCACCCCTTTGTTTGCAATGAGTCGTATCACAGGTTGGACTGCGCATATTATGGAACAGTACAACGATAACCGTCTGATTCGTCCGCGTGCAGATTATGTTGGCAAAACGGATCAAAAATACGTACCAATCGAAAATAGATAAATTCAAGGGGATACCATCCCCTTTTCCTTATTTCTGTTGAATTATTAGATATGTGTGATGTTTTTAAAAATAAGGAGGTACATTCATGGCGGCAGAGAAAATTACAGTGCAAAATGGTAAATTACAAGTTCCTAATGAACCAATTATTCCTTTTATTGAAGGAGACGGGACAGGCCCAGATATTTGGGCAGCTTCTAAAAGAGTACTAGATGCAGCAGTACATAAAGCGTACACCGGAGAAAAGAAGATAGCTTGGAAAGAAGTTTTTGCTGGAGAAAAAGCTTTTAACCAAACAGGGGAATGGCTACCAGAAGAAACATTGGAAACCATTAAAGAATACCTGGTAGCAATTAAAGGACCCCTTACCACACCAGTAGGTGGAGGAATTCGCTCTTTAAACGTAGCATTGAGACAAGAATTGGATTTATATGTTTGTGTACGTCCTGTCCGTTATGTTGATGGAGTGCCAAGTCCAGTAAAACGTCCAGAAGATGTGGATATGGTAATCTTCCGCGAAAACTCAGAAGACATTTATGCTGGGATCGAGTGGGAAGCGGAGTCAGCAGAAGCTCAAAAAGTCATTCGGTTTTTACAAGAAGAGATGGGTGTAAAAAAGATCCGTTTTCCTGAAACATCTGGTATTGGAGTAAAACCTGTTTCCAAAGAAGGAACAGAGCGATTAGTGAGAGCTGCTATTGAATATGCCCTCATACATAAACGCCCTAGTGTGACGCTTGTCCATAAAGGAAATATCATGAAGTTTACTGAAGGTGCATTTAAACAATGGGGTTATGATCTAGCTGAACGTGAATTTGGCGATAAAGTATTCACTTGGGCTCAATATGATCGTATTGTCAAAGAACAAGGAAAACAAGCAGCAGACCAAGAACAACAAGCAGCGACAGAAGCAGGAAAATTGATTGTGAAGGATGTAATTGCAGATGCTTTCCTTCAACAGGTTTTGACCCGTCCGAAAGAATATGATGTAATTGCGACGTTGAACCTCAATGGAGATTATGTGTCTGACGCATTAGCTGCTCAGGTTGGTGGTATTGGAATTGCTCCAGGAGCAAACATTAACTATGTAACTGGTCATGCGATTTTTGAAGCAACTCATGGGACTGCTCCAAAATATGCTGGTCTAGACAAAGTGAATCCTGGTTCTGTTATTCTTTCTGGTGTTTTGATGTTGGAACATCTCGGATGGCAAGAGGCAGCGGATCTCATCCATCAGTCTTTGGGTAAAACCATTCTTGATAAAACCGTTACTTATGATTTTGCTCGTCTGATGGAAGATGCGACCGAAGTAAAATGTTCAGAGTTTGCAAATTATCTTATTCAAAATTTGTAGGAGGAACAAAGCATGGCAGCCATTAAACGTCGTAAAATCTCCGTGGTTGGAGCAGGTTTTACTGGTGCAACTACTGCATTGATGCTGGCACAAAAAGAACTTGGAGATATCGTTTTGGTAGATATTCCACAAGCAGAAAACCCAACAAAAGGGAAAGCGCTTGATATGTTAGAAGCAAGTCCAGTGCAAGGTTTTGATGCGAATATTACAGGAACAAGCAGTTATGAAAATACTGCTGATTCCGATGTTGTCATCATTACTGCTGGGATTGCACGTAAACCGGGTATGAGCCGTGATGATTTGGTAAACACCAACGCAAAAGTAATGCGTGCAGTAACAGAGCAAGTAGTGAAGTATTCACCAGAATGTATTATTCTTGTACTAACGAACCCAGTAGATGCCATGACTTATGAAGTATACCGTACTTCTGGATTCCCAAAACACCGTGTTATTGGGCAATCCGGTGTGTTGGATACTGCTCGTTTCCGTACTTTTGTGGCTCAAGAGCTCAATATCTCGGTAGAAGATATTAGTGGCTTTGTTCTTGGTGGCCATGGAGATGACATGGTTCCACTTGTACGTTATTCCTATGCTGGTGGAATCCCACTGGAAAAATTGATTCCAAAAGACCGTTTGGATGCGATTGTAGCTCGTGCGCGTACAGGTGGCGGTGAGATCGTAAACCTGCTTGGTAATGGTAGTGCCTACTATGCTCCAGCAGCTTCTCTGGTACAAATGGCAGAAGCAATCTTAAAAGACAAAAAACGTATTCTCCCAGCGATTGCTTACTTGGAAGGCGAATACGGTTATCAAAACCTTTACCTTGGAGTACCTGTAGTACTTGGTGGTAGCGGGATTGAAAAAGTATTGGAATTGGAGCTTACCGAGTCCGAAAAATCCGCCCTTGATAAGTCCGCTGACTCCGTCCGCAATGTGATGAAAGTATTGGGCTAAAGAAAGCTCATCTATATATCGAAAAGCGCTATCTAAACATAAAATGAAGATAGCGCTTTTTCTGTTGTATGGGTTTGATAGAAGAAATTTAATAATGTCAGAATAAACCTAGAAAATGTATGATAAAATGGAAAAATATCAAACAAAAGGATACGGGGGTTTGAAACGATGGATCATGCTTTGCGACAGGAAAGTGAAATCAAACAAAGATATCAAACAACCATCCCAAAAGATATTCGAGAGAAGGCAAAGTTAGATATTGGTGATGAATTAATTTGGAAATATGATGAGTTAAGAGATGAGATCATCATTATTCGAAAACCAACTAAATTTTCGGAAGCATTTTGGGGACTTGGCAAAGAGTTATGGGAAACAGAAAATGCGGATGCATATGTGAAAAAGGAGAGAGAAGGGTGGGAGTGAATTTTTTTGCTGATGTTAGGCGAATCGCCTTAGATACCAATCTCTTCATTTATGCATTTGAACAACATCCAGCATATGGCGAAACGGTGAAAGCGATTTTAGAGGTAGTGGAAGAAGGAGGAGTAGAGGCAGTTGCTTCTGTTATTACCTTTACCGAAATTTTGACTAAACCAATTCGGGAAGGTAATGATGCACTAGAGAAACGCTATCGTATCCTCTTTTCTCATTTTCCAAATCTGTTTGTGGAACCAGTCAGTGTAGAAGTAGCGGAGCGTGCTGCCTTTCTTCGTGGGAGATATCATCTCAAAACACCAGACGCACTTATTCTAGCAACTGCGATTATTTCTCAATCAGATTTGTTTATTACAAATGACCAAAGACTTTCTTCTGTAAAAGAAATTCGAACAATGACGATAGATGAGCTAAGAGAAGTTATACTTATTTAATCTAGACATAAGAAACACAAAGATGTTCCTTCTATATGGCGCCCAGTCGGCAACAGTACAAGACCGTCGCAAACTGGACAGATGCCACAGGGATCTAATGGTGTGATCCCGTCACCAGCTTAACCCACTCCGAGTTCGAGTCCGGCTGGTCCTGGCAGTGGAGAAGATGACTCTCCATGCCCTCCATGGTCTTGGAAGCGCGCTTCAGTTGATCCCTCAAAGCGCGAACCTTTGAGGCTTCTTTGGCGCTCTGTGTCTCCAAGCCTTCGATCCGCCTCCTCAAAGCGTCATTCGATGCCTCATGAACTTGGGACCAGAGAAGTTCCAGCTCGTCAAACGGAACCTTGCCCTCTTCGAGAGCAAGTTCCAGCTTCGCGACGATCCTAGCCTGCTCTTCTTCAGCTGCTGACCTCTGCTTCTGAAGCTTCTTGCGAGCTGCTTCCTGAAGCTGCTTCACTTCTGCGAGGTGCGTTGTCTTCAGCTCCGCAACTTGAGCATACCGGATTTCCCTTTCGGCATCGAGTGCGCGGTGCAGCTGGATAGCGGCATTCGCTTGGAGCGAAGCGATCTGCTCCTTCAGCTGGTTGGCTGCATCCGCTTGGAGAGAAGCGATCTTTTCCTGAAGCTCGGCGACTCGGATGTTATGTGCCCTCTTTTCCGAGTTGGCGGCGTTTTCGAGGGCTGCATTCACGGCCTGAAGCTTGGTAACTTCAGTCGATTTGATCTTCAAATCTCGCTCCGCATACCATACCCATCCGCAGAGGTAGGCCATCAGAATAGCCCAGATCCACCATGTGGTGACAACTTCCATTTCAACCTCCTGTGACGTTAGTACTATCATATCGTATTAATCCTATTTTTGTGAAATACTTTTTCTTATATATTATATCAGGGGGTTTTTGCCTCCTTTCATAATCAGTTAAAAGAGTGGAGATTTGAAACGATTTAAAATCTCAGTAAGGTTTGGATTGGTGATAGTCCATAAGATGTCATGAGTTGGAAAATGGAGTGTGATTTTTTAGGAAAATGAAAAAAATACTCTTTACATAAGTAGTTGTGATGAGTGATATTTAAAATTTTTCGAGGGACACCATTTGTTTAGATGCCTCTTTTTTATAGTTGGAGGGAATCGTATGGGACATCCATTTATGGTCGTAAACAGTTTTACAGGGAGAGAAGGTGTCGGTAATCCTGCGGCAATATTTTATGATGCACACCTCATAGACGAAGCATATCTTCAACCAATAGCTAAGCAATTGAATCTAGTAGAGACTGTTTTTGTCTATCCTTCTAAGGTAGCAGACTTTCATTTTCGTTATTTTAGTCCAACGGAAGAAATACCAGTGGCTGGACATCCTACGGTAGCTGCTTTTCTGGCTTTGGATGAGCTACAAAGAATTGATGGTAAAAAGAAGGAGAATTATCGGATTGAAACGAGAGCTGGTATTCGTCAAGTGAGGATGGTAGAGAAGGACGAGGAAACGAAAGTATATATGAAACAAGCAGAACCTGTTTATTCTAGTGTCATCCAAGAAAGAGAAAAGATTGCCCAAACACTTGGGATAACCGAAGGAGATTTATTACCTGACTATCCCATACTATCAGTGGATTTAGGTTTGCAACACCTTATTGTTCCAGTTCAGTCTCTTGCTGCCCTTTTATCGATAAAACGGGATATCGCATCTCTAGGGAATCTTTGCGAACATCTTGGAGCAAAAGAGGTGCAAGCTTTTACGTTTGAAACCATTCATCCGCATGCTGATGTCCACACACGAAATATTTGTCCAAGGGAGGGAATCGAAGATCCAGCATGTGGGATGGGAAATGCTGCGTTAGGGGCATATTTTCAACAGATAGATCGTTTTGTTGGTCGATTTCCCATTATAGCGGAGCAGGGAGAAGTAGTCGATATGCCTTGTGAGATGGAGATTGATGGGAAGGAGAATGCTTTATGGATTGGAGGAATGGGGAAGGTGGTTATTCAAGGGGAGTATTTTGTTTAAAGACTCAACCAGAAATTATCCCAATCTTTTTTGTTTTTCTAATAGATCCAACTTTTAAAGTGGAAAATATGTTATCCTTATAGACAAGTACTGGTGTGGGTATACCCACTCAACCTAGGAGTCAGCATGACTTTCGTCGCCACCCCTGGCCTCTCGCTTCCGGGTGTGGACAACACGCCCCAGATCTGCGACATGGGGCCCCTGTTCTCCAAGGAGGATCAGGCCATCATCGACGCGGACTGGAACGAGAAGAACCCGAACGGAAACAACGGCACCGTCTTCGCTGCGGAGGTCTTCCAGAACGGTCGAATGATCTACATCTGGAAGACGTCCTTCGCCGCCCGGCAGTCTCGTGGCAAGCTGATCAAGGGCGTCTACGTCCCGAACTTCAAGACCACCAACATCGCCTCGTTCGGAAAGACCGAGGACGGGGAGTTCGTGAGTGGTCATCACCTGCGAGCCAAGAAGGACTACCCCTTCGCGGGGATTCTGGACGGCAAGGATCTCGCCCAGCACGCCAAGCGTGAAATCCTCGAGGAGTCGGGTCTGGAGGCCCGCTCCCTGCGTATCGTCGGTATCGTCTACGACGACAAGCAGAGGACCATCAACTTCGTCGGGCTGTTCGACGCACCGTCGCGTGAGGAATGCGAGCGTCTCTTCGCGCAGCGGAGCGACCCCGATCAGGAGATGGGACACCTCGTCTTCTACCCGATGTCCGTCGAGGGGATCAAGAAGGTGGTCTCCGAGAACGATTCCTGGCCTTACCTGGAGGAGTCGCTGCTGGCGGCACTGAACATGTGAGACACCAGTGAGTGAAGCTACGTACTAAGCCTGTGCGAAGCATGTAACCCACATCAATCGCACCCTGTCTATCTTCGGATAACAGGGTGCACGACTTTTAAAAATGATTTGTTTACATATCCTCAAGATATAGATCCTTCCCATTTAATTTTCAATAATGAAATAAACTATTAAAATGAATAAAACTATTTCTTTCATAAATAATAAATGAGTGTTATGATGCTGTTTGCATTTCCTATTAAGTGACTCAAACAAAGATAGGAGAGAAAATGGCTATCGAGGATGCCCAGAAGTCGGAGCAGGTGGTTGAAAATCAGCTTCCGGAGTCTGAGCGACTGATCAAAGAAGGAAGTGAGTTGCTGTACTCTGTTTTCAAGCAGGTGAGGAAGGGCAAAGTCCTTACGGATGATGAGCTGGAAGCTCTGTGTAAGGCAAACAAGAAGATGGGTATGGCTTTTGTAGCTATATCCAGCAGAATGCAGAAGCTTCGCAATAGCAATCTGCATCTGAAGCACTTCGTCGAGCAACTCATGGACGATGACAATCAAGTCAGCCATGATACACGAAAGTCTTTCATAGCTCTCCACACGCGGTTGATGGAACTGTTCGTCCATCACGAGCGAGATTCTTTGGGCTCTGTTGACTCTCTTGCAGATAATGAGCCTAGTGCTCTGTGCAAGGAAACTGGAGTGAGGAGGAAGATCTATGTAGTGCTTCAAAACGGGATGCAGCAACTTCGTTCTGTGTTTTTCCGTAGGAAATTCATCAATCGATCTGTCTCCCCAGAAGTGGTAATCTCAGAACTGCCTTCATCTCAGACAGATGAACTGGTGGAAGTCCGTGAACCTTTTCTTCCTGAACCGGAGCGTCTTTTGATAGAAGGACGAGATCTTTTGGATTCCGTCTTCACACAGATGAAGCAGGACTCCATCCTCAGTGATAAGAAGTTCAAGGCTCTAGTCAGAGCATCCTTCCGAATGGAGAAGGCTTATGACACTCTTGCCATCAGGCGAAAGAAGCTGGGTGATTCCATTCGCCATCTGACGGACATGATCAAACGTCTCGAGAACGAAGACAAGTGTGTCAGCTATGATGCACACTTGTCCTATGCACATGCATCTTCTGGATATCCGAACTAGCCTGCAAGGGCCCAGATCAAATTGGTCTGGGCCCGTAGCTTTTTATATGTGAGTATTCTAGTGGAAAATAGTTTGTATAACCGGAATGTCTCTGTTTTGTAGTAGGGGTTTAGGGAGCAGTTGAACATAAAACTGAAATAAGCGTTACTGGCAATAAAAAACGAACAGCGATTTGTAAAATCACTGTTCGTTTCCCACTTGATAGTGGCATGTGATAATGTATGCTTTGTTCCGCTGCTCCCTACACGCTTATTCCAACTGTTTTTTAGCAGCTTTTATCCAATAATTTCTTTTTAATATATGGTAATATGAAAAAGAAGAAGAGTTTTTTGCTGCATTTTTGTAAGCGTTTTCTTTTTGTTCTGACCAGTGATAGCAGATCGCTAGTCAGAGTAAATTTATTTTGTAGTTATCGTTTTTACCTGCAACGTCAATCCGTATATCGTGTCATTTGTTTCATTCTAACCATATTTTCTTTGTTGCCTTTTAAAATAATTTGTAGGTCTTTGTTTTGGTTTTGCTAGATTGATTTGTTTGAGGAAAGGGTGAATGGTATTGAGTGACGAAACACAATCTTATTTACCAACCTCTATCAAATGGGAAGAATCGAATTTGTATCAGCTCATGCACCAATATGGTTTTCGTTCTATGGCAGAACTTTATCACGCAGTAAAAAAAGACCCAAATTGGTTTTGGTCGGAGATGGAAAAAGCAATAGGGCTTACTTGGCACAAGCCATACAAACAAGCGATGGATGATTCCCGTGGTATCGCTTGGACGCGTTGGTATACAGAAGGAGAAATGAATATTGCATATGACGCAGTAGATAAACATGCAAAAGGAGAAATAGCACAAAAAAATGCGATTTTATGGGAATCCGACGGCGGGGAACGACGACAAGTAACATATAAAGAGTTATCCCATGAGACAGATCGATTTGCACAGGCTTTGCTTCGACTTGGGGTGAAAAAAGGAGATCGGATTGTTCTTTACTTGCCAATGATACCAGAGACAGTAGTGGCGATGATCGGTGCTGCAAAGATCGGGGCAATTGTGATCCCGGTATTTTCTGGTTATGGTTCAGAGGCGGTAGCGACGAGAGTAGAAGATAGTGGAGCAAAAGTACTAATCACTGCGGATTGTTTTTATCGACGCGGCAAGCAGATTTTGCTGTGGCAGGAAGCCGAAAAAGTAGGAGAAACATGTTCATCGCTTACCCATGTGATCGTTGTTGAGCGAGAGAAAGATTTGGTTCAGCCAAGCCATCAACAAGTAAAATGGGTGACGTATCAATCTTTACAGGATGAAGGGTCAGATGAAAGTCCATTGATTTGGTTGGATGGGGAAACACCTTGTATGATTCTCTATACTTCTGGGACGACAGGAAAACCAAAAGGAACAGTTCATGCGCATGTTGGATTTCCGTTGAAAGCAGCACAAGATTTGAAATATGCATTTCATTTTCAGTCCAAAGATACCCTTTGTTGGGTGACGGACATGGGTTGGATGATGGGGCCTTGGATGGTTTTTGGTGCATTGTTGTTAGGTGGAACCATTGTATTGTATGAGGGTACACCTGACTACCCTGCTTATGATCGCTTATGGAGTTTGGTAGAGAAACATCAAATCACCCATCTAGGCATTTCTCCAACCGCCATTCGGACATTGATGAGTCATGGAACACAGTGGATACAGGCGCACAATCTTTCCTCTTTAAAAGTATTTGGTTCATCAGGAGAACCTTGGAACAAAGATCCGTGGGTCTGGTTATATGAGCAAGTAGGAAAAAAGAGATGCTCGATCATCAATTACTCTGGAGGCACAGAAATATCTGGTGGAATCTTATCTAGTTTTCCTGGACTTCCTTTGGAGCCATGTTCGTTTCATGGTCCGATTCCTGGTATGGTAGTAGATATTGTTGATGCAGAAGGTACATCCATCCGAAATGATGTGGGAGAGCTTGTTATTCGGCAGGCATGGCCAGGAATGACGAGAGGATTTTGGCAAGATTCCATAAGATATGAAAACTCCTATTGGTCTCGTTTTTCTGATACATGGGTACATGGAGACTGGGCAAGAGTCAATGAACAAGGTTTTTGGTTTATTGAAGGAAGAAGCGATGATACCCTAAAAATAGCTGGGAAGCGAGTAGGGCCTGTCGAGTATGAGAGTATATTGGTGTCCCATGAGGCAGTAGTGGAGGCGGCTGCTATCGGTATACCAGATGAGATAAAAGGAACCGAGGCAGTGTGTTTTGTTACCCTTCATCACAACATTGCTATCTCACATGATTTGGAACAAGAATTAAAGATATTACTAGCAGAGAAGCTAGGTAAGCCATTAAAACCAAAAGCAATACATGTAGTTACGGAGTTACCACGAACAAGGAATGGGAAAATTTTAAGGCGGGTTTTACGATCCGCTTATTTAGGGGAAAAGTTAGGCGATCTTTCCTCATTGGAAAATAGTCATGCGGTAACAGAGATTCAAAATAAGGATTGGAAATAGAGAAAAGGTGTATGGAGGATATCCTTCCTACATCTTTTTTGCGAAATTTATCCTTTACTCAACTTGAGAAAAAATAGAAGACGGCATCCATATCAAGTATATTTGGAATAACATTTAGTAAATTTGCTCAATTGAATTCCTGATCTATTTTTAATAGATGGTGAGATGGCAGGTAAATCTTCTAACTTGTAATAAAAACTTCCCCTTCAGTCCCTCATTTGTACACAAAGCTGATAAAATGAAGATAGTATGCCCAAGGAGGGCATTCTGAGATCGAAGGATGAAGGATGAACCAAGGTAAAACGGTTGTTGTTGAGATTCATGGGTGGACTGCGACTCCAGAGAAATTCGCACTTCCTTGGGATTGCGGGAACACAGTGCATGAGGTTCGCTCCCTGACCCTTTCCGGACATGCGTTTGACAGCACGGATGAAAGGGAAAAGGCGAAGGAACTGGCCAATTACAACTACCATCACTGGATTGCGGATGTCGGGGTAACGCTCCTGGAGCTGATCCAGCGAGAGGACGTTTCGCGCATCTTCGTGATTGGTCACTCCATGAGTGGCTACTTGACCCTTCTTGCTCTGGAAGAGCTCAAGACAGAAGGGGTAGATGTCCGGAAGGTTGTAGGCGTTGGAATGGTCAATGCGCCTTACAAGCTCCATTTGAAATTCGGTCTTCCTCTGCTCCTGTCCAAGATTTCATTCATGCATTCTGTGTATCATCTGGAAATCAAGGGCAAGAAGCTGGTACAGGAGTATCAGGGATTGGGCCTTGTGCATAAGGGCGGAACAGAAGGCGCGAACACACTGGTTGCGTGGAGCAACATGCGTGATCTCGCGACGATCATCCGGAAGGGGAAGAAGGTTCTTCCGAAGGTCACTGTTCCCCTTGTGCTCTTCCAGTCAGGTCAGGATGCTTCGGTCAAAGAAGAGAGCGCAAAGCACATCGAGCGACATGTGCGAGTCTCCTGCGAGATCAAGTCGTTCCCGAGGGGGCAGCACACCCCCAACCCAGAAGAGAAAAAGAACATCGTCAGCGCAATCGAAAAGTTCCTCTCATCTGATTCCAAGGTAGAGTAGAGAACGCGATCTCAGATCGATGGCGGCTGCTTCACGCAGCCGCCATCACTGGTTTTATTCTTCATTTAGCAAAACATATTCTTATTCTGTTCATTGATAATATACGAAATATTCTTTAATATAGAAGCATTCTAATGGATAGATAAGGAGAATGGAAATGGGGCTATCCGTCATCAAAAAGGGTGTCGTTGTTGCAATTGCGATGGGAGTGACTATATTCTCATTAGGAATTCAACCCGCACATGCAACGAAAAAAGTAGTCACAAGTGGAGATTACAAATTGACGATCGATTATAGTGATTCGAATATGTCTTCAATTGTCAGCAACTATGAAACAACATTTAAACGTACATACAAACAGATGGCACAAGAGTTTGGCACTGGAAAAGCTCCTACTGAAGTTTTTCTTCAATTCGAACGAAACGAAAAATATCCTTATGCTTATACCAAGGGAAATACCATTTATATGAATCCGGATTATGCAAAAGAAAATCCTAGTGATCAAGGATTACTAGCACATGAATTATTTCATGTAGTTGATGCATATCCAGATACAGTCCATGCTCCAGATTGGTTTTTAGAAGGAATGGCAGAATATGCACGTAATCGTTATTCGATCCTCGATACTCGGCAATATCCTCCTGTAAATAATACACAAAATTATACAGATAGTTATGGGGTGACAGCGCGTTTTTTTGCATGGATTCAGGATATTTCTTATCCAAGTACGATGGTAAAGATTCATCAACGTGTTCAAAATAAAGAGTATTCAGATGATTTGTTTCAAGAGTACACAGGGAAAAAACTCAAGCAACTCTGGGAAGAATACAAAAAGAATCCAGGAAACGTGGAAAGTTCCGATTGGTCTTTTGCTAATGAAAAAGTACGTTATAGCGGTGAAGTAGGAGATGGGAAATGGAAGGAATATCTTGATTTTACGTACCTTTCGGGGGTTCAAAATTACTTAAATACACGTAACAATGGAGATACTCATGGGAAAATCAACTATAAAATAGTAGATGCATCAGGAAAAACAGTAATCACCTATACAACCGATGATTTATGGAAGAACATGATCCATTCTTTTGATCCACTAAGCGAATACAACAAAGAGCCAAAGTCAGGAAAATATACCCTCTATGTACAAATTCCGGATAAAATGAATATCGACTTTGAACTGAATCATGGGAATACGTATCATTAACTTTTTCATAAGCAGGTTATAAGGCGTACGATATGGGGAAAGGTTGTACGCCTTTTTGACGTGTTTGATGGAACTAAAGTAAAATAGCGATAGAGGCTGACTGCTTTAGGAGTGCTCCATGAGTGAGAAGAAGGCTCGTAAGTCGATGACTCTTCAGGAATTTGTCCGCCAGCAGTTGAATTCCAACTGGGGTCATTTCACAGATGCCGAGAACGCAATCAAGGATGACAAAGATGAGAATCTTTTTGCGTTTTGTGTGCTGGAAGGCACCGACCATTCAGAGGATTTGAAACTGGTAAGGGAAACCACGTCCAAGGATGGAAAGCGTCATCTGTGGTACGATGCTCGGGACATCAAGGTGGGCGAATCTTACTGGAAGAAGACCCAAAACGGTGCAGTTCTCGAGTACCGACGAGTAGCAGATGATCGCATTGTTCTGTATGTGTGATCGTTGTTGTTGCTTTGCCCTGATATCTTGATGTCTTTCAAGATCTTGGGGCGTGGATAATACTATTGTACACATAGATAGAAGCGCACTTTTCTTTGATTGCGCTTTTTTTGTTGCTTTCTTAAAGGAAAAAAATACTTTCCTATTCTGATACGCCTGCTTGTTATGTTTCTGTTAAAATTAATGTAAAAAAATAAATGTTTAAAGGAGGTACCAACTGTTTCCGAAAACATAAAAAAGTAGAAAGGATTTATTTTTTTTATCCACAGAGGAGGAATTTCGTAGATTCCCTCGAACATATACCATTCAGAATATATGTTCGAAGGAGGTGGATCCGTGACGATTGCGTACAAAACCGAAATACATCCAAATTTCGAGCAAAGGGAGAAAATCGTATCCTCTATTGGAGTTTGTCGTTTTCTGTACAACCAATATGTTGGACACAATTTGGATTTACTCAAACAAAAGCAACGAATCCTTTAGGCAAATCAGTTTGATAAAAAAGTGAACCATGAACTGTCTCTCGTTTATTCTTGGATCAAAAATTGTGGAAGCAAAGCGAGAAAGAAGAGTTTAGTGAATGCAGAAAAAGCCTTCCGGCGTTATCTCCAAAAAATAGCAGGAAAACCACGATTTAAAAAGAAACATGCCCAAACCGTGAAATTGTACTTTCCAAAAAACAATCCAAAGGATCTGGAAATAGAGCGCCATCGTATCAAACTCCCCACTTTGGGTTGGGTTCGACTGAAAGAAAAAGGATACCTTCCTATCCAAGAAACAGTTTCTAGTTGTACCATCGAACAGAAAGCCAATCGCTTCTATGTATCTGTTCTGTTTTCCTCCATTAGTGGGAAGAAACAAAAAGAATGGAAAGCAAAACGTGTTTCAGATGGAATAGGAATCGATCTGGGAATCAAAGATTTTGCGATTACCAGTCAGGGACAAGTTTTTGGGAACATCAATAAGACTTCCATCATCAAACGTACAGAGAAACGCTTGAAACGAGTACAACGAGCGTTATCTCGTCAGTACGAATTCAAAAAAAAGCGAGGTGGAAAACCTGCTACAAAAAACGGAAGCAACATAGCAAAAAACATTCTCCGAATTCAAAAGCTTCATCAACGACTTGCTCGCATGAGAGATGCTTATCGTGCATGGGTGGTGAGTGTGATCGCGAAAACCAAGCCCGCATTCATCACTATCGAGAGGTTAAATGTCCAAGGAATGAAGAAAAATCGGCATTTATCGAAGTCGATTTCCGATCAGGGATTTTATGATTTCAAACGAAAGTTGGGAAATGCATGTCGTAAAATGGGAATTGAATTAAGGGAAGTGGCAATGTTTTACCCTTCTAGTAAATTGTGTTCTCAATGTGGCATAAAAAAAGTGAAATTATCCCTCTCGGACCGAGTGTTTTCCTGTGAACATTGTGGACAAAACATCGATCGGGATCACAATGCAGCAATTAATTTGATGCAAGCAAGAAAATATGTTCTTCTCACCTAACGAGAGAACCTATCTGTACCGTGGGCTACACGGGAATTTACGCCTGTGGAGTGTTATAGCAAACTGTAGTAGCGAGTCTTGTGGCGAGACAGGGCACATAGAAGCAGGAAAACTCTAGCATAGGGATGTTTTTCTATGTTTTTAGTAGCAGGTTGTTTATTCTGGCTAACAAATCCTTACTAATAAAAAATATAATGCAAAACTTCAAAGCATATATGCCTTTTTTTATAATACATGCCTTCTTTGTCATGGCATATTTGTGGAGTGAGATGCTCATAAATCACCCATGGTTTGAGCGGTTTCTTCATCCACAAGAGAAACAACTTTTGGATATCCATCTGTTTTGGGTGTTTTTTCTTGTATTTCTCTTTTTTTCTACTATTTATCAAATAAGTAGGAGAAGAGAAGATATCACTCCAGATACCTTAGATGAAGTTTCTCGAAAACAAATCAAGGGTGTTATTTTTTGGGAAAATGTATGGTTGGGATTACTTTCATGGGGATCTGGAATCTTGCTTGGATTAGCAGCTAGCCCGCTCATTTTTCGGTTTTTCGCATCTATGATGGAAACACCGATCTTTCCTTTTATTTTTCCGTTTTCAGCTATCTGGAAATCTGCGTTATTTTTTATCCCTGCTTTTCTCCTAAGTGGACTGATTTTTTATTTTTTCTTATATCCGAGAAAAAAGGGTAATCTACATAAGAAATGGCAGTTTTCTATACGGTTAATCAGTTCTTCTATGCTTCTGCTTTTTTTATATGGATATCTATCTTTTTTTGGATCCATTCATTTTCAACAAGTTCCATTATTTTTTGTCTTGCTTGGAGTATTTTTTGTTGCAGCAGTTGTACTTCTTTATTTTCTTGATAAAAAAATTGGTATTGGTTCTGTTTTTTCTAAACAGCAGTTTCTAGGAGGATTAACAGGTAAGATTTTGGTTATTTTTCTAGGTGTTCTCTTTCTTTTTTCTGCCATCACAGATATGAAAATTTTCCTTACCAGCTATCTAACACAGAAAAATTACTATCAAGAAAATGCATTTACTTTTTACTTAGAAGCGATATATCAAGATAAATCAAAACTGTCTATATACCAAACAGCATTGGAACAAGAGTTGAAGAAACAAAACGTAAATTTTTACAAACAAGTAGCTGATTTCCTTATTGTGCATGAATCAGAGGGCGCTCGTTCTCCTCTTGTTATCTCCGCATCACAATATGCAAATGTTGCTAAACTAATGGGAAAACCAAATCCACAGAAGCTAAAGGAAAACGAGGGCATTTATTTTTTTACGACTGTCAATTCTTATTATCAAAAACAGAGCGATACAGATAAGCATTCGATTGCTTTTGAAGGTTACCCTACTGCATTTTATCTTCATTCCAACGTCGGGAGTTTTATTCCAGGGTATGATGTGATGGTAGTAGCTGATGATGTGTACCAAGAGATAGCGAGTATACGTACGAGCAAATTCAATTATTCTATCCCTGATCGATATGTGTTTTATATGGTTCCATCTTGGATGAAAGAATCACCCAATTATGATTCACCTGAACTTAGGATAGGAAGTAAATGGATCAATCAAATCGAAGGTTCTCCTCGATTTATTCCGAATCAAAACTATATATTAAATGGATATGTTGGCCACAATGAAAATTATGAATTGACCGTTCGTTCTCCTTATGGAATGGGCGTAAACAATATTCGGTTTTTGTTTATGTCTTTTGCTAAAGGTTTGATTGGATGGTTGATGATGTTGTTTTTATATGAAAGAAAGAATAAGTTTTGGTGGGTTTCTTTCTATTATCCATTTGGGATCGCTCTTCTTGCCAGTTTCTTATTCAGTTTGGATAGATCGAGTTTTATCGCGCTGGCTATTGGTATAGTGACAGTTTGGATTCACATTTTTTTCTTTTTGATTTCAAAGGAAAAAATTACGTTTCATCGATAAAATCGATCTTTTTCACGGTTTTCGTAGCAAAAGCGACATAGTTGTGGTACGATCTCCTTTGTGAGTTAGATAAGACGGAGAAATGTTAACTTATCTATCTATATAAATGCACCTAAGCCATTGTCTTCGCCTTAATGGTTGTGGGCAAGTTTTCTTTATCAAGATGAGGAAGGAATTATCGTAAATGAATGTAGAGCAAATCAGAAATATCGCCATCATTGCCCACGTTGACCATGGGAAAACGACTTTGGTTGATGCGATGTTAAAACAAAGTCATATTTTCCGCCAAAACCAGCAAGTGGAAGATCGTGTGATGGATTCCAATGAACTCGAAAGAGAAAGAGGAATTACGATCTTAGCGAAAAATACGGCGATTGAATATAAAGGAATCAAAATCAATATCGTGGACACCCCTGGTCACGCTGACTTTGGTGGGGAAGTAGAACGCGTAATGAACATGGTAGATGGTGTTTTGCTCCTTGTGGATTCCGTTGAAGGACCAATGCCTCAAACCAAATTTGTGTTGCGTCAAGCTATTGAACGTGGACATAAAGCAATTGTAGTAGTAAACAAAATTGATCGGGATAATCGCCGTCCAGAAGAAGTTATAAATGAGACATTTGATTTATTTGTTGATCTCGGTGCAACAGATGAACAATGTGAATTTCCAGTTGTATACGCGAGTGCATTGAGTGGAATTTCGGGTATGGATTATGAAGATCTGACTGATACATTAGAGCCGCTGTTTGAAGAAATTATTCAGCAGTTGCCAGCTCCAAAAGTAGATGTAAATGGACCTGCCCAAATGCAAGCTACCTTACTAGGTTTTGATGAATACAAAGGTCAAATCGTGATTGGTCGATTAGAGCGTGGATCGATTCGTAAAAATCAACAACTCACTTTATTGGCTGCTGATGGTACTTCTCGTCCAGTGAAAGTAGGACAAGTTTATATTCACCGTGGTTTAGCCCGTGTGGAAGTGGAAGAAGCTACAGCAGGGGATATCATTGCTTTGACTGGTGTGGAGAATGTAGGTATTGGAGATACATTTGCTGACCCAGAACATCCAGAAGCTTTGCCGCCTATCACAGTGGAAGAGCCTACTCTTCGCATGACGATTGGAATAAACACAAGTCCATTTGCAGGTCAAGATGGAACCTTTGTTACTTCTCGTAAACTGCGTGAACGTCTCTATCGTGAAGCAGAGGCTGATGTTGCTCTTCGTGTGGAAGATGCTGATTCCTCGGACCAATTTATCGTTTCCGGTCGTGGTGAACTACACTTGGGTATTCTGATCGAAAACATGCGTCGAGAAGGTTATGAATTTCAAGTGAGTAAGCCCGAAGTTATCTTGAAAGAGATCGATGGCCGTAAAATGGAGCCGATGGAGGTCGTCGATATCGAAGTGAGCAGTGAATACCAAGGAGCAGTCGTGGAATTACTAGGTATTCGCAAAGGTCAATTGCAAGATATGGTTGTAATGGATAGTGGAAATATCCAGTTCAAATATCTCGCTCCATCTCGTGGTCTTCTTGGATTTCGCCAACAACTCCTAACAGCAACCCGAGGCGAAGCACAAATGCACACCTTACTTGCTGGGTATGAGCCTTATGCAGGAGAGATCCAAACCAATGACTTTGGTTCACTGATCGCTTGGGAAACAGGAACTGCTACTACGTATGCTCTTCATGCTTCACAAGAGCGTGGACAAATGTTTATCACACCAGGTACTGATGTATACGAAGGTATGATTGTTGGTCAGCATATTCGAGACACAGACCTAGAAGTGAATGTATGCAAAAAGAAACACCTTACGTCTATTCGTAGCGCTACAAAAGAAGAAACACTAAAATTGGATGCTGCCCGTCAAATGACGATTGATGATGCGATTGAGTATCTCAAAGAAGATGAGTTATTAGAAGTAACTCCCAAAACATTCCGTTTGCGTAAAAGGTTTTTGAACAAAAACGAACGTGCGAAACACAATCGCCAAAAGAGATAATATATTTGTTTGTTAGGAAGGGAAGGTTATGATCGTAAACCCCAAAAAGTTCTATTTCTTAGGGGTGCGATAACCTTTCCTTTTTGCATGATTTCTCTTAAGATTAAGGGTAGAGCACTCGTGTAGGAGTTGAAACTGATGGCAAAAAAAATCTTAGTAGTAGAAGATGAGCCTTCGATTGTAAAATTGATTGAATTTAACTTGACCAAAGAAGGATTTAGTGTCGATAGTGCTCTTGATGGAGAAATCGCGCTGCAAAAAATAAAAAACGAAATGCCGGATCTTATCGTTCTAGATCTGATGCTTCCCCGGATTGACGGATTGGAAGTTTGTCGTCGTATTCGTACTGAAAAAGAACATATTCCTATTCTGATGTTAACTGCAAAATCGGATGAATTTAATAAAGTGCTCGGTTTAGAGTTAGGCGCAGATGACTATATGACTAAACCTTTTAGTATTCGAGAATTAACCGCTCGTGTTAAAGCGATCTTTCGTCGGATGGAAGCAGCCAGGCGAGTAGAAGATGAAGGGAAACCAGCAGAAAAAAATATTCAAATCGGTGATATCTCCATTGATATAGATGGTTATGAAGTTACTAGAAATGGAGAACTGATTGAATTAACTCCTAAAGAGTTTGAATTACTGATGTACTTAGCTAATCATCGAGGAAAAGTGTTGTCCAGAGATCAATTACTCAATGCGGTTTGGAATTATGATTTTGTAGGGGACTCCCGTATTGTAGATGTCCATGTCAGCCATCTTCGAGATAAAATCGAACAGGACTCAAAAAAACCATTGTATATAAAGACGGTTCGAGGAGTGGGCTATAAGTTAGAAGGGAAGGATGAAAATAAGTAGTAGACCGTGACTGTCAGGGGGGGAGTATTTGGAAGCTTTAAATCAAAAATTGATTGCACTGCAAGAAAGTACAAATCAAATGAATAGTGTGATCGAAGCATTGGATACAGGTATGATCATGGTTGATCAGAATGGAATAATCAAATTGGTAAATCGATCTTTTGGCAGTATGTTTGATTTACCAGTAGATCAAATGATTGGAACGCATTATGATGCCTATCTATCCAATTATAATCTTAGTCCTTTTCTGCTTAAATGTATGGAGACCAACACCCCTAAACGATTGGAAATGCCACTGTTTTATCCACAAGAACGGATGGTAGAAGCAAGTCTTACCCCAATACAAGAAAATAACCAACAGGCAGGTCTTGTTGCGATCTTTCGTGATTTAACAGCTTTCCGTCACCTAGAAGACTTGCGCCGAGATTTTGTAGCCAATGTATCCCATGAGTTAAAAACACCACTCACCTCTATCGTAGGTTTTACAGAGACCTTGTTAGATGGAGCAAGGAAAGATCCAGATACATGCAAAGAGTTTTTGCAAATTATTTATAAAGAAGGTCTTCGTTTGCAGAGGCTTGTGTCTGATTTACTAGACTTGTCTAAAATCGAATCCAAACAAATACCGATCAAAATGGAAATTGTATCTGTACAAATGGTAGTTCATGATGTAGTAGAGACATTGGTAGAACAGATGCAAGCAAAAAACTTACGTTTGTTGACAGATGTTGCTCCCTTGATGGTAAAAATGGATACGGATTGTGTTCGGCAAATACTCGTGAATTTACTCGCAAATGCCATGAACTATACCCCGGTAGGTGGTAAAGTTACCGTTAAAGTAAAGCAAAATAAACAACATTGGTTACTACAGGTGATGGATACGGGTATTGGTATTCCCGAGAGTGATCAGCCAAGAATCTTTGAACGCTTTTATCGTGTGGATAAAGCCCGATCTCGTAATTCTGGAGGCACAGGACTTGGGCTTGCGATTGTCAAACACTTAGTAGAATTGCAGCATGGAGAAATTGAAGTTGAAAGTGCGGTAGGAAAAGGGAGCATTTTTACAGTTCGCTTTCCTCTGGATGTAAGTGAAATATAGTACAATCATAGAAAGTAGACATAATCCTCTTCCAAATCGATGGAAAGAGGGTTTTATTTTTATTTTTTGGAAGAGGAAGTTGTAATTTGAATTATTTTTGAAATGATTAATAAGATTACGATTCGAAAAAATGTTGGACAACTTTTCACACGGTATGGAAAAGATCCCTCCTTCTCAAAACGAAGGAGATCTTTTCATTTTTTCATGTGTATGTAAGTATAAAAAGAGGGTTAATCCCCATAGCCATCAAGCTAAGAGAAATCAAATGTAAAGTAATACTCAAACAGGTAGTATGGAATTATAAAAATAAGCCATACACCATTGGACAATAGCAGCTCAGCTACCGTCTCACTACTCCTTTTAAAGTGAGCATAAGAACACTTTTAAAATTATCAAACAAAAGGTATAGTAAAAGATAAGAAAGGTCAGAACCTCTATCCCAAGAAAGGGAACCATGATGGATCTCGAACCCACCTCGCCGGACCGCTTCGTTGTCTACGAAGGTTATGGCTCCGTCACGCTGCAATCAACAACCACATGCGTGTGGTTCAGAGGAGGCGATGCCCCGACTGGTTATGCAGTCAAGGAGTACGTGACTGACTATCACATCGTGACGGTCGACGTGCAGGGCAATCGGTTCATGGCAAACCCGAAGTCGCTGACGAACTCCGACCAAGACCGACTTCGTGCGGGAACAGTTTCTGGCTTCCTGGTGGGGTCCCCCTCCGACACGGGGTTCGGTTATAGCCTCAAAAAGGAGTGCTTCACCTTCGGCGTCTGGCTCTCGTTGGATGCAGAGGGATACCTCGTTATCGCGGGAACCAACCAGAGGGTTATGCTTCACGAGTACAACTGAGCATCTCGTGATCCTCTACTTGCGGTTAGAAGAGCTGGCTCTGCTTCACTTTGTGTAATACACAGAGTGGAGCAGGCTATTATTTTATTAGCAAAAGAGCACACCAAATAAGCCTAGGTAAGGCTTGTTTTTAAAAACTATGCTACTTTCGCAGTGGATAGGCTATACTCATAAACAACACCCAATATGTCAAAGATCGTCTTTTTCTTGTATCGATGAGATTTTCGCCCATTTTTCTTTAGCTGGTGAAAAAGGCGAAGAAGGATCTTTGCATATGCTTGGGTGTTTTTCTGTATAGCCTGATGGAACAAAGGGAGATAGGTTTGAATGATATAAAAAGCCTTATATTCGCTTACCTCCATACGGCTTTTGCGTAGCAAAATCACTCTCATCTGAAACAAAGTAGAGGAACAAATGAGGATGGCAATAAGCTGCCCATACAGGTGACATTCCAACCTTTCCCGTTTCACATTCTTACATCGATCGATCTGAAAAAAAGATTTCCATGTTTTGAATACAATCTCAATCTGCCAACGCAGGGAATAGAGAGGATGAATATGCTCTTTTGGGACAATATCCCAAGCGATATTGGTGATATAGACATTGATCCCAGTTAACCGTTTTCTTTTATCTGAAAGCTCTTTTCCTTTCTTCTGTTCTTTGAAGTCCTGATTTTTTCTTCTCTTTTTCACTTGTACATCTGTGAGTCGGTACAAAATAACACGAGCAGGTAGTTTTTTATACCCAATAAAAGCATCTCGAATCTCCGTAGTTTCTTCTGGTTTCATTTGATTCATTTTTTCTTCCAGATCTAGTAAGAGATACTCTGTTTTTTTCTTGATTGCTCCATTTCCATGGAATTCGGGTACTGGATTCTTTTGATAGATCCGGTTTTTGAGTGGTAAACGAGATAGATAGAAGGCTCTCTGTTGATCAATCTGCTTTAGGTTATCCAGCGAAAAGTAACCCAAATCTCGTATGCACAAGTCCCTTGGTTGAAGAGTGGGGAAACAAGCGGGGTTAAAGAGCCTGTCATTTCCTTTCCCGGCTCCCATATCCACATTCAAAAATTGTCCGCTATATAAGTCGTATTCCAATTGGATTTTTGCCCCAGCCGCATGACTACTTCCTCCTGAACCTGGATAATGATCGGCCAAGGAATCTGGTAACTGAAAGGAGGTCGAATCGAGGATGCGAATCCGAGTAAAAACATCTTGATATTTGGTTGGGAGGACACAAGACGAACTTAGCTCTGCTTTCAGTAATTGTGCAAATAGTCGTCGAAGAAAAGACACGGCCTGTTCGTTCAAACGCTGATTTAATCCTTCTGCACTCATGCTAATTCCTGTCGCGGCCTCCAACTCACTGCATAACTGAGTTAGAGAAGTACTTGCTAGGTTGTGACTCAACCAAACACATAAGGTCACCAGATCTTGTCCCCGACATTTACTTCTTCGTCTTACAAATTCAGTAGTTCTTGCCAACTGCTCCACTTCTGTAGGGGAAAGATATTTTTGTAATACCTGTGAAAACAAATGAAGTTCTTCTTTGGTGGATACATTCACAGAAAACACGCCATCCTTTCTTTTCATTCCTAAAGAAAGAATAGCGTGTTTTTTCCGTTTTGGGGGATTATTTTGTTATTAACTTGATGGCTATGGGGTTAATCCCTCTTTTTTCACTTTCTAAGTTTGTAGCTCAATCATGATAAGGCTCAAATTATCTTCTGTAGTGCTCCATTCGGTTGGAATCAGAATGATTCTATCGATTTTCTTTTTCATGGGAAGTCCTCCCTTTTTAAGATTCCTTCAATCAACATAATACAATTTATTCTAAATGTTGATATTTTTAGTTTATCAATAGAGAGATGGCTTTTCAATAAGATTCAAATTGTTTAGGAATAGATAAAAATGCCTTATAAATTGTTAATTATCGATAGGGATGTTTAAAATATAGGAGCGGCATCTCAGCACAAGATTTTTACTTATTCATCATCTGAAACAGTTTATACAGAAAGAGGGTAATAACATGCATAAAAGGAAAAGAAAGAGCAATACAAATCAAACACAATCACCAACCAAACAATACACAGTGAAAGAACCAACGGAGTTACTGGTTTTTTTATTGGATACTTTATCAAATCTTGGCCGAAACTCCGTCAAATCTCTATTGAGTCATGGGCAAGTATTGGTAAACGATCAAGCTGTGACGAAATACAATTTTCCGCTGCAAGCTGGACAGACGGTATCCATTCGTAAGGTAAAAGTTACAAATACATCAAACATGACAGGAATTATTATTTTACATGAAGATGAGGATATCATCGTAATTGAGAAGGAATCCGGATTGTTATCCGTTTCTTCTTCTGAGGAGAACGAAATAACCGCCTATCGACAGCTTATGGATCATGTCCGTAGAGAGAATCCGAAAAACCGGATTTTTGTCGTGCATCGTTTGGATCGAGACACATCCGGGGTGATGATGTTTGCCAAAAGCCAAGAGGTACAACAAATTATGCAAAATTCATGGAAAGATATGGTGAAGGAACGTCTTTATATTGCCCTCGTTGAGGGATCAGTAAAGAAAAAAGAAGGTACTATTAAATCTTGGTTGAAAGAGACAAAGACCTTTAAAACATATTCAAGTGCTCGTTCAAATGATGGAAAACTCGCAGTCACCCATTACAAAGTAATTAAATTCAATTCAAATTTTTCTTTATTGAAGGTGAATCTCGACACGGGACGAAAAAATCAAATTCGTGTACATATGCAAGATATAGGGCATTCCATTGTAGGAGATAAGAAATATGGTTCACGTTCGAAGCCGATTGGTCGACTTGGACTCCATGCTCAGGTTTTGTCGTTTATGCATCCTATAACTGGTCACTTGCTGCGTTTTGAAACAAAAATCCCAAAGTTGTTTTTAAGTCCTTTTCGAGGCAAACCTACCAAATAAATATATGATGAACATTTTTAGATTTGTTTTTTGTAACTTCTTAAAAGAAACAGTGTTAGATTTGGATATTCCCATTCTACTTGGAAGTCTATGGAACACTCAAAAACGCAAGATTTAAAGAATGATAGTCACCGTAAACCCAACTGCGGATTTAGGCAAGGAGTGAATGTATGGATAATGTCATTATTGGTAAAGGCAAACTCGCTGGCAAAGGTGTGTATGCTGCAAAAGACTTCGAAAAGGGTGAGCTTGTCGTACCCTATAATCTTAAAGAGTTAAGTCAGTCTGAGTTCGATGCTTTATCGCATAGCGAACGGGAATGGACACACTCTTTCTGGGGCAAGATTTACCTTTTCTCGGAACCTGCGAGGTATGTCAATCATGATGACAACCCAAGTACATTTCCAGATTTAGATAGGCGAGGCAACTATGCTCTACGGAAGATCAAAAAAGGTGAAGCGATAACGATAGATGACACAATAGAACTTCGACACGAACTGGATACTTTTTTAGAAGCATATGAAATAGCTGTGAACAGCAGAGATTTTAGCAAGATAGAACCACTTATCGCTGACTATGCAACGTTCTGGTTTGCAAATGACGAGTATAGTGGAAAGTCTGATATTAAGAAGGCTTGTGAAGATATATGGTCAAAAATCCAAAACGAAGCATATATCATCTCAAATGTACAATGGATTGCCAGTAATTACTGGGTATCTGCCTGTACATACAGGTTCAAGTATAGTGGTAAGAGGCAAGTTTACGAAGGTCACGGAACCAATGTGCTGAGACGAATAGATGGTAGCTGGCGAATCGTTCATGAGCATTTGAGTATGTAAGTCTTGCTTTAAGAAAATTTGGCAATGCGATCTTCACAAACAAATGATGTCCTTTGTAATTCATGTGTTCCTATCATATAACAAGTATTAAAACTGTTTAAAAATTCACATGGTTATGCAAAAGGGATAAAGGTATAATGTAAGGAGGCGATGTCAGTTGTAAGGAGTTACAGAACAGTGTGCCAGTGACCTCCAAATCTGGTTGGATTACGTGACAGAGAAAGGTTTCACGAGCGATGAAGTTTTCACGAGAGAAGATGTTTGGACAGTGGGAATATCGTCGAACTCCTAGGGGAGAAAAGAAAAGGCGTGCTATTCAGCGAATGCGTAGCAGCAAAAAGGCGATCCTGAGGGATTGGGAGCTTCGAATCCTTTCGCTTAAAGGGAAACCTCTGAGTAAGATCAGGAGCCTTCGATAACAGACCATGTTTTTTGAGGGTTAATCTGGCACGATAATTTCAACGACTGATGTTTGGACGACCAACATAATTGTTGGTCGTCCGTCGTTTGTATAGGATATAATCTTTATCAAATTCCAGATATCTAATGAACGAAAAAGGGAAAGAAGAAACAATTTATAGATCCTAGTTTAAATCGGTTTGTTTTCCTGTGGCTATATACACAATACTCTCTGCGATATTAGTGGTGTGGTCAGCGATTCGTTCTAAATATCGAGCTACAAAACAGAGTTTTAATGCTACTTCGGCATTTGAGTTGGCTTGAGGTAGATAATTTCCCATTTTACGGATGATGGTTTCATATATTTTATCTACTTGGTCATCCATTTTGGCAAGGGATTTAGCCAATTCGGTATTTCTATTGATATAGCTGTTAATTCCGTCATGCACCATCTGTTGTGTGATTTCAGCCATTTGTTGGATATTTTCTAGTTCTTTAAATAGCTCTTGATTATTCTTTTTTAATTCCACTGTTACTTTCGCAATATTTACAGCAAGATCAGCCATTCTTTCCAGATCAGAAGCTATTTTTATTGCAGCAATTAAGTTGCGTAAATCGTTCGCTACTGGTTGTTGAGTTGCAATGAGTTTGGTTACCATATCATCGATTTGAACTTCCATTTCATCTATCTTCTGATCGTCTTTGATTACAATTTCAGCTAGAGGGGCATTTTGAGTAGCAAGTGACGTGACAGCTTGATTGATTGCTACTTCGACCCTCTCTCCCATCTCTAAAAGTAGCTTTTTTACATCATTTAGCAATTGGTCAAATGGACGCATACACAGTTTCCCCCTAACCGAAACGACCTGTAATATAGTCTTCGGTTTGTTTGTGCTTAGGCGTTGAGAATAATTGCTCTGTTTTGTTATATTCGATTAAATCACCACTTAAGAAAAAGGCGGTTTTATCAGAGATTCGTGCTGCTTGTTGCATGTTATGAGTCACAATGACAATGGTATAACTTGTTTTTAACTCTTGGATTAGCTCTTCAATTTTAGCAGTAGATATGGGATCTAAAGCCGATGTGGGTTCATCCATTAAAAGGACTTCAGGCTCAACTGCCAATGCACGTGCAATGCATAGACGTTGTTGCTGACCGCCAGATAGTCCTGTTGCCTTATCTTTTAAACGATCCTTCACTTCATCCCATATAGCTGCACCACGTAAACTTTTTTCTATCAATTCGTCTAATTTTTTCTTGTCACGTAAACCATGGATACGTGGACCATATGCTACATTATCGTAGATGCTTTTCGGGAATGGGTTAGGTGCTTGGAATACCATTCCTACGTTTTTGCGAAGCATCTCTACATGCACCTGATCTGAGTAAATATTTTGATTGTGAATGTTGATTTGTCCTTCAATTTTTACTCCTGGAATCATGTCATTCATACGATTTAAAGTGCGTAAAAAAGTGGACTTTCCACATCCTGAAGGACCAATTAGCGCAGTTACACTATTTTTATCGATATCCATAGAAATATTCTTTAGAGCATGGTTCTGTCCATAATATAGATTTAAGTTATCGACAGATATAGCTTGCTGGCTCAAAATAATCTTCCTTTCTTTTATGGTTTGATTATCAAAAAAGTTTCTGCTAATTAGCGTTGAAATTTATTTCGTAAGAGTATTGCGATCGCATTCATTGTTAAAAGCACTATCAATAATACGATAATTCCGGCCGCAGCCAATTGTTGAAATTCTATACGAGGTAAACCGATCCACTGGTAAATCTGAATTGGCATAACGGTAAATGGACTAAATAGATTTTCAGGAGTAAAGGCTACGAATGTTACTGCCCCTACCATAATCAATGGTGCTGTTTCTCCAATCGCTCGAGACAATGCTAAAATGGTACCAGTTAAAACACCTGGAAGAGCGTAAGGTAAGACCACATGACGGATGGTCTGCCAACGCGATGCCCCCATGGCATAAGATGCTTGTTTAAGAATGCTTGGAACACTAGCAATAGATTCTCTTGAGGCAACAATAACAATGGGTAAAACTAATAAAGTCATGGTTAAAGATCCTGCTAATACACTCGAGCCTAATCCTAATATGCGTACAAATAATGTAAGACCTAGTATTCCGTATACGATAGAGGGAACGCCAGCTAAATTACTAATATTTAATTGGATAAACCGACTTAACCAATTTTTTTTGCTATATTCTTCTAAATAGATAGCTGTTGATACCCCAAGAATAAAAGTAAGTGGTGCAGTAACACCAATCATCCAGAGCGATCCCCAAATGGCAGCTTTAAATCCTGAGCGAGATGGTAGGCGGGAAGCGAAGTTTTCAAAAAAATCAGGAGTCAACCAGCTCCATCCACGTTTGACAATATCAAACAATAAAAAAGCTAAAACGATGATCCCTACCAAAGTAGCTAGTAGAAATAGTGCATGAAACAAATAGTTCCATCCTCTTCTTCTCTGTACTTGTGATGAAGAATGGGAATGATTACGTAAAGACGACGATGTCTGTTGGTTTGTATGTTCTTTAGACAACGTTTTTTCAGCAGACATCAATATTCCTCCTTGAATCTTCGTGAGATATACTGGGCCAGCATGTTCATTACAAAGGTGAACAAAAACAGCGTCATGCCTACCGCATAAATGGCTTTATAGGAAAGGCTTTCATAAGTGATATCTCCCATTGCAGCTTGAACCATAAAACCTGTCATTGTCTGAATGGTACTTGTTGGATCAAATGTAAAGGTAGGATTACTACCAGCAGCAATGGTTACAATCATTGTTTCCCCAATTGCCCGAGATAGAGCAAGAACAAAAGATGATACGATTCCTGATAAAGCGGCGGGAACTACAATTTTTAAGACTACTTCGAGTTTCGTAGCGCCTAAGCCGTATGCTGCTTCACGAATGTTTTTTGGTACAGATCGCATTGCATCTTCACTAAGCGAAGCGATCATAGGAATAATCATAATCCCGACTACAATGCTAGCGCTTAGCGCGTTAAAAAAGTTAAGCTGCGGTATGAAGGAACGCAGGAAAGGAGTGACAAGAGTAATAGCAAAGAATCCATATACAATAGTTGGAATTCCGGCCAATATTTCTAATATCGGTTTAATAATTTGTCTTACTCTTTCAGGTGCATACTCACTCAAATAAATAGCACTTCCGAGTCCAATTGGTACAGCAACAACAGCAGCTCCAACTGTGACAAGTAATGTTCCGGATATGAGAGGTAAAACCCCGAATTTTTGTTGATCTCCACTAAACAAAGCTGTCCATGTGGTTCCAGTTATATAATCAAGGAAAGGAACTTTCTCAAAAAAACCAGCTGTTTCAAACAAGAGAGTCAAAATAATTCCAACTGTTGTAAAAACAGAAAGAAGTGCACAGATCAAAAGAAATTTTGGAATAAATGCCTCTACTGTATTTCTCCATGATTGTTTTTTCTGAAGCATATTTCTAGGTTGTTCCAATTTTCCTCCTCCTTTCATAAACAAGGAAAGAAAACTTTCCGATTGGCAAGCCTATAAGGCGCTGACAGAGGCTTAGTTGCACTTATGCACCTAAGGCACAAGTCTCGCTACGGCGCTTTGCTTCTAGTCTCGCTTTGTAGGTAAGATAAAATTTATTCTTTCTTATCTACTGAAAAAAGTGGCACACCCTTTCCTATTTCAGGAAAGGGGATCACCCCTTTCTTCACGAAACAATGTTTAAGTTATTTAACGAATTCTAAGGATTTGGTGTACATGTCATCTTTTAGAGGGACATATCCAACTTCTTTAGCAAGAACTTTTGCATTTTCGATATAGAACTTTATAAACGCTTTTACTTCAGGACGAGAAAGTGCAGATTTGCTTGGATAAATGTAAATGGTACGAGAGAGTGGAGCATAGGAACCATCATTAATGGTTTGTTCAGTTGGTTCGATTGGGCCTTTACCACTATCTATCTTCACGATTTTGAGTTTGTCTTTGTTTTCCATATAGTAAGCAAATCCAAAGTATCCTAAGCTGTTTTTATCTCCTTCGATTCCTTTAACCAATACATTGTCATCTTCACTTGGAGTATAGTCTGTGCGGCTGTTAATAACCTCCCCTTTGTCATTTTTACCAAGAATCTCTTCACAGAAGTAATCATAAGTACCAGAAGCTGTACCTGGTCCATATAGTTTAATCGGCTCAGCTGGCCACTGAGAACGGATATCTTTCCAAGTTTTTATTTTACTATCAGGTGCCCATATCTTTTTCAATTCATCAACTGTAAGGTCATTTACAAAGGTATTGCTTTTATTTACAACAACAGAGATTCCGTCGTAAGCAACTGGAATTTCTACTGGTTCGATTTTTTTCTCAGCGGCTTTTGCTTTTTCTTCCTCTTTAATTACACGGGATGCGTTATTAATATCTGTTTCACCAAGCGCCCACTTCTTAAAACCGCCACCGGTACCAGATTCAGCAACTGTTACTTTCACTCCTGGATTTGCTATCATAAACTCTTCTGCTACTGCCTGAGAGATTGGGAAAACTGTACTGGAGCCATCGATCTTAACTGTACCTGTTAGTTTATCTTCAGGGGTCTCACTTTTTCCTCCAGAACAACCAACAAGTGCTCCAGTTAATAATGCAAAAATGCTAATACCTAGAAGACTTTTTTTAAACTTCATATGGAAGTTTCCTCCTATGTGGAAAGTGGATGATGATTACTAACCTCAATATAAAACTTTGGTATTGTCTAAGAATTAATGTTTCGTAAACATCCCGTAAAGAAATGTTACGATTTGGTTAATTTTTTATTTATTTAAAATAATATATTTCGTTTTTAATTACAAAAAAAGAGTTGCGTAGTGAAATAGATCACGCAACTCTTTTTTTGTTTTTTAAATTAGTGTGGGTTCGTCCGTTTTTGGTAGAGAGGAGCTATTTTATCAATACGATTTGTCCATATCCACCCAGAATAATCCTTTGGTAGACGTTTGATGTCCGTTGGAGTATCAAACCCGCTTGAAAAATCAGATCCATCTCCTCCGACTACGATTACCCGAGTATTTGCTTGATCCATTCGATTTAAAAGCTTATTAGGCCAACCCCATAGCCAAGGGGCGATTTTTTCTGGGATATGCAATTGTGTATTTTCGCATGCTGGAGGAACATAACCTGTCCATCCGATTGAGAGATAAGGGAGTAAGCAACTTTTCATCGTTGCTTTTGACATGACACGCATATTTGGGAGTGTCTGTTTAAGGGTAGCGATTGGTTCGTCACCACCATAAACGGTTAATTTTTGTTGTTGATTCTTGGGGAGCTTTGCTAGATAAGCTGCAAGCAGTTTTCCTTCCTTTGGATCATTGCTTTTTATATGGATCAAAAATGGTTTATCCGAAAAGCGATTCAAAACTTCTGTTAGAGAGGGCATCAAACCGATCCCTTTTCCACGAAAAGGATAGGTTTTTCCTTGATCATATGTATATCCATACCCAATATCTACTTTCTTTAGTTCTGTCATGGTGTAATCTTTGGATTCACCTTTTACATTTGTTCGACAGTCCAACGTCCAGTCATGAAAAACAGCAAACTGCTTATCCTTGGTCTCGTGCACATCAAATTCCACTACATCTGCTCCTTTTTGAAACGCGACGTTGATCGATGTGATTGTGTTTTCTAAGTATGGATGGTCCGGTTTGTAGATGCGCTCTGCTGTACATGTGTCATTTTGGATTCCTGCCATCATAAACATTTGGGCAAGCCCTCGATGAGCTAAAAGTAGAGGGTCATTATCACGTTTTTGCGTAAATACAGAAGTATTATTAAGGTAGACAAAAACAAGCAATAGAGCAAAAAAGAGGAAAATCTTACTTTTTACGATTTTCTTCCATTGATTCATGTATGATGCCCTCCCAAACGATGTTTAGTTGATTCTTTAGTTCTTCCAACATTTGTGCTTTGTCTAAAGGAGAGGAGTAGTGAATGAGTACGTTGATGAGTAATCCCGTTAAAATAGATGAAATTTGATCTGTTTTCCATTGGCTTTGAAAGGAGCCATTATTTTTTGCACTCTCGATGATGGCTCCTAATGATTTTTGAAATCTCATGATATTGGTTTGCTCGGTATGGGATCGGATGGAGAAACGTATTGTTTCTTCTAATGTTAATCGTAATAAATCTGCGTACTTAGCGTATAAAGTTATTAAATCTCGATATATAAAAAGTATCTGATCTTTGAGTGATGCCCCATCGTATTTATGCAAAATGTGATCTAACAACTCCATATACGAATCAGTGAGATGCAATAAAATGTATTCTTTTTTTGGAAAGTAGTTAAAAAAAGTGCCTTTAGCAATACCGCAAGCGTTTGTAATTTCTTCTACTGTCACCTTTTCATAGCCTTTTTGTTTGAATAAAGAAATGGCATGTTGCACAATATCTGCTTTTGTTTGTTTTTTTCGATTTTCTCGATACATGGACTAACCTCTGCTCTACTATAATGACTTGGGTCATAAATGACTATGGTCATTTTATTTCAATCGATCAAAAATGGCAAAGGTATTTTTGTGTTTTTAATTTATGGAATTAGGACTATTTTCATAATAATAATGCTTAAATTTGTCTATTTATGTAAAAAAATCATTACATAGCTTTGTAAATAGCATTGTTAATAATCGGGATGTGTTAGGATGGAAATAGAAAGGGGAATGTATATGATGAAGCGAAAAATTCTCGCTTGGGTCTTCCAGTCTGTTGTTATATTTCTTTTGTTTTCATTTTACTTTGGTGGTGTATTTTATACATCGTTTTTCGCACTTGTTTCTGGATTTCTCCTATCAATAGCTGGAATTGTTGTACTGCCATTTTCTCTTCTATCAGATTATGCTACAAAGCGATTTTCGAATGGATATCGGTTTATTGTTACTTTTATACTCCATGTAGGTGTTGGGATTGCCGTTTTTGTTGCAGCTCAGGGTTGGGTACTGTCTATCCTATATGGATTTCTATACTGGCTTTTTGATGAGTCTATAAAAGTATGGCAAACGAATAGAAAAAAAGAGTCCCTATCATAATGGGGCTCTTTTTTCATGATTTATAGGCTATACCATTATTCGCTGGCCGTCCTACACATCTGATGCTAATGTGTAGGACGTGGCCCAAGAAAAGAGTCACTGGGACTCGACGGAGATGTTCAGTTTCTTTGCACGCTGCGTAGCTGCATGAAGTGCTTGTAGAGCGCGCTTGTACAGATCGAGACCTTCTTCGGCCTCTATTCCGTTAAGATGATACTGAGCTTTGGCGAATCGATCGCTTGTAGCGCGAAGAGCATTTTTCAGTTCTTCATCTTCGAGAGTACGAAGAGAGTCCCATTCCTTCTCGAAGGGTGGTTTGATTTCATCATCGATGAACCTCCCGAGATCCCGTGCTGGTGCGTTGTACTTCAGAAGAAGCTCCGCACTCCGCATCAGAGAGAGGATTGCCTTGACGGATCGAATTTGTTCCGGAGTCATACCAGTTCCTTTTCTTGGTTCGATGATGATTTTATCCTAACGCGAAAAGATACCAAAGTAAATCGGATGGCAATTTTTTCAAAAATATATATGTAATTTTTATTCCTGTATAAGCTTTATCCCTCTATTTCGTAATTGGTTATAGATTTTTTAGTAGAAGAACATATATTTTAGATAAATTTATCTTTTTTTAAGAGGGTATTAATAGAGATTTAATTATTTACCAGTATCGTTGGAAATAATCAAGTATGATATGGAACCAGAAAAAGCAGAGGAGAGGGAAGTGTGTTTATTATGTATAAATGGGTTACACTCTTCATCTGTTGCGTATTTGTTGTGAGTGGATGTTCATGGGGAGAAAAGAAAGCAAACAAGGAAGTGAATACGATGGAATATAAATTATTTCAAGCAGTGGAGCATAAAGATGGCATTTCCATAAAAGAGTTGGTAACAGAGGGAGTTTCTATCAATACAAGAGATTCAAAAGGACAAACGCCTCTCATGCTAGCTACCTATAATCAAGATGCTTCAACTGCAAAAATTTTAATCGACTTGGGCGCTGATGTGAATATACAAGACAATAAGAAAAACAATCCTTTTTTATATGCAGGAGCAGAAGGGTACTTGGATATTTTGAAGATGGCGATTGATGCAGAAGCTGATCCGACTATTACTAATCGATACGGTGGAACAGCCTTAATACCAGCTTCCGAGCATGGGTATGTAGATGTAGTGAGAGAACTGCTGACGAGAACGAAGATCAATGTCAATCATATCAACAACCTAGGATGGACTGCGTTGTTAGAAGCGATCATTCTAAATGATGGCAACAAACAGCAACAACAAACCGTTCAATTGCTTATTGATCATGGTGCTGATGTGAATCTTGCTGATCAAGAAGGTGTCACGCCTTTGCAACATGCGAGAGATAAAGGGTATATGGAGATAGTAAAAATACTGCAAAATGCAGGGGCAAAATGAAGTTGATTTTTGTATGACTAGGGCATCCAGTGTATTAGAGCAGAAATAAGAGAAAAATAGTTGTGGGCGGTATGCTTAGCATACCGCTTTTCACTAGCTGTCAGCATTATCCGTATCTGGATTATGCTGAGCAAGTTGGTTTTCGAGCAAAGTTACTCGCTGTTCAAGCTTTTTGATGCGTTGGCGATCGGACCCAATGACGTTCAGAGTCTGAAGCAGTGCACTTGCGATGCTTGCAACACCTCGTGCTTTTGTCACAGAGGGCTGCATCAAGTGCTGTAGGCTTTTTCGAATGTCTTCGATAGACCGTTGTGCCACATCTTTTCCTTTTCTAGTGGACTTCATGCATAAATATGCATATTTTTGTATTATAATGCATTTTGATTGTTGTGGCAAGATACCCAAAAGCCAAAAAAAAAGAAAGATCTCATGAGATCTTTCTTTTTTTAGTTAGCGAACCTTACCAGAAATCTCATATTCCACACTGAGCATTTTCATACCAAAAAGCCACATGCGATGTGTTGCTTGTAATCTGCCGTACTCATCCACCCAAATCAAAAAATGTTCGTTTAAAGGTAGTCGAATGGAGAAATTCTTTAGCATGAGGTAGATTCCTTCGTCTCCTTTTTTCCCTCTTCTAGGTAAAGTAGTGATCTGTAGTGCCATATCTGCGCCATGTTCCAATCGCAGGATACCGGTCAAGTTGCATTTTGGAATTGGCAAAGTAATGTGCAAATATTGTTCATTTTCATGGTGATGATCCGAATAGACCGCCACAAACATGGTCTCATTTGTTTGATTATAGGTGCGAATCCATGCACGTAGATTTTTATTCCAATATTGTTCTTCATTACAAACGCCAATAATCTTACTTTCTACTTGAACAACTTCTGCTCTATTTGTCGGAAGATTAATTTGTTGTGTTTTTTTCGACCAAGTTTTATATATTTTCGCTAAAAAACGAAAGCCGCGATGCCAAGTGACTTGAGCTGCTAGGTCGTAAAGCATCGTATTTTCATAAAAAGCACGAATTTTTGGGTGTATTTGAGCTGGGAAAAAATCGTTCCGAGCAAACTTTTCCAAATTATCTACAAGACCTGCATGATGTTGTTTTGGATCTACAAGTTCTTTTTTATCCAAGAAATCTTTTCCTATTATTTTATCCCCATTGATATTGGTATGAGGAAGGCCATATAAGACCGCATTTTCAATTGGTTTGAGATATACCCATCCTATTAATCCGAGTATTACAAAGCAAATAGCATTGACTGCACCATGATATATTGTCATTTGTTCAATGGTCAGCCAGTTTTGTCCAAAGAGTGTAGAAATGCTATAAGTAACAGATAGGAGAATAGTCAAGATGATCACGATAGATGAAACTTGTAGACAAAGCCGTATAAGGAAACGTTCTGCTTGCTTACTGATATGTACCAACACAAAATAACTGTATATAAACAAGCAAATCGCATATAGGAAAACAGCTATCGTTTCGATGATAGAATAGGTATAAATGCCAATTGCTACAAGCAATGGACTAGCCATCAAACCAATCGCAGTCCAACGGTATAGATTGCCAAATTTTTGACCTACACAAATCAATCTACCAACGAGTCCGATAAACAAAGGTGAAAAAATAGCGGCAAAGTGAAAATGGGATGCAGTGAGCAATAATATTTTCTCTTCTTGGTAACCGAGTATACTCCCGCCAAAACAATATACACTCAATACAATCCCACCAATAGAGGAATAGATCATTCCAATATCAATTGCGTTTTCTTCTAGTACACACCAACCGCGTTCGAGCAATCTTCTGATCCCATAACCTGCTAATGCGAGCAGATAGATGGCCCATGGAATAGATAATATTCCAGATAGGAGACTTCCAGATGGGAAAACAAAAGCCAATGCTATTGTAAATGCAACATAAGGATGATAGCCCATCAAAAAAGCATGATAACGAGAATCACTTCCATCACGCTTTCTGGTAGGAACGAGAAACAAGAGAAGTGGGATCGCAAGAAAGATGGAAATCAACAGAAGTCTTTCCAAACCATCAGTTGCTAGGACAACGAATATTATCCATAGTGTGATGGAAATCAGAAGATTTCTTGCGAAAGAATTGTTCATGAATAAATTCCTTTTCTATTTTTGTATCTAGTCTATCATAAAAGCACTTGCGAAGTATTCAGATAACATGAATTAATTATAGTAACATCAAAGTTAGATACTGGAATTTTACTGGAAACGTTTGTACGGATAATGATACAATGATTTGGAGTTTATTCTGAACGGTGAGGTTGTGAATCTAGTGCAAAAATTAATGTTGATAGACGGAAATAGCATTTTATATCGGGCATTTTTTGCTCTTCCATTGCTTTCAAATTCTACAGGTATACATACAAATGCAGCTTATGGTTTTGCGATGATGCTTGTGAAAATGTTAGAAGAAGAAAAACCAACTCATGTCTTGGTAGCATTTGATGCGGGCAAAATGACATTTCGGCACAAAGATTATGAAGCTTATAAAGGGAAACGTGATAAAACACCTGGTGAATTATCAGAACAAGTGCCTCTCGTTCACGATATTTTAGATGCTTTTTCTATTCAAACCTATGAACAAGCCGGCTTTGAAGCAGATGATATTATTGGCACATTAGCTGTTCAGGCAGAAAAAAATAAAGTAAAAACGGTAATTGTTAGCGGGGATAAGGATTTATTCCAACTGATAGGTGATCATGTAACGGTACTTCATACACGAAAAGGTGTAACGGAAATCGATAGATATGATGAAGCAGCTTTGCATAAGCGATATGGATTAGCCCCATCCCAAATTGTTGATCTCAAAGGGCTGATGGGTGATCCTTCTGATAATATTCCAGGAATTGCGGGAGTAGGGGAAAAAACAGCACTGAAATTATTGGCAAAATATCCGACTGTAGAAGAAATTATTGCGCATCCCGAAGATTATTCTGGTAAGAAACTGCAAGAAAAGTTACGTGAATTTGCAGAGGATGCCGTTTTAAGTAAAAAATTAGCAACCATTCATACAGAAGTTCCGCTTCCTTTTGATTTTGAGGCATTAGAGTTACAAACGTTCCAAAAAGAATCTGTTACTTCTCTTTTTGCGCAGTTGGAATTTCGTACGTTGATTGATCGATTAGATAAATCTCCCCTTTTTGCTTCGGATGATGCAGTGGAAACGGAATCCATACTTGTTGAACATGACTTCCATTATGTTGATGACGAGAACGGTGATAAATGGGTGCACATATTAAAACAATCTCCACTTGCTCTTCACTTGGAGACAGATGTGGACAATCCCCATCGTGCTTCTATTACAGGAATTGGTTTATCAAGTCCAGAAGAAAATGTGTTTATTCCTTTTGAGATAGCGAAAAAATGGGACGCTTTTAAGAACTGGTTACAAGATAAAGAGCAGCAAAAAGTGGTATATGACCTAAAGCGTAGTAAAATTTTGCTCGAAAAAGAAAATATGCCAATACACGGGTTTTCATTTGATATTTTACTTGCAGCCTATGTGCTCAATCCTTCTGAAACGAAATTGGAACTGAGTGATTTAGCTTTACAACAGAGTGTTGGCTATTTGCCTTCTGATGATGAAGCATATGGAAAAGGAGCCAAAAAACGCCCTCTTCATGGAGAGGCATTAGCTAGTCATGTGACCAAAAAAGCTGCAAAACTTTTTGCTTTATACCATACATATCAAGAACAACTAGAAGCAAATGATCTGACCAAACTATTGTGTGAATTAGAAATGCCACTCGCATCTGTTCTTGCTAACATGGAAGAAGTAGGTGTAAAAGTAGACAAAGATCAATTAGATAAATTAGGCGTAACGTTTAAAGAAAAGATCGATCGTTTGGAAAAAGTGATCATTGAGCAAGCAGGTACTCCTTTTAATATCAATTCCCCAAAACAGTTATCAGAGATACTATTTGAAAAACTTGGTCTTCCTGTGATCAAAAAAACGAAGACAGGGTATTCCACTGGGGCGGATGTTTTGGAAAAACTGGCTCCTCAACACGAGATTGTCGAAAATATCCTGCATTATCGACAAGTAGGGAAGCTATACTCCACTTATATAGAAGGATTGAAAAAAGAAATCTCTTCGGATGGGAAGATTCATACACGTTTCAACCAAACAATTGCTGCAACAGGGAGATTGAGTAGTACGGAGCCGAATCTCCAAAATATTCCTATTCGGTTAGCGGAAGGTCGCCAAATTAGACAAGTGTTCGTACCATCTAAAGAAGATTGGTCTATTTTGGCAGTTGATTATTCCCAAGTAGAACTGAGGATCTTGGCTCATTTATCAGAAGATCCTATTTTGCAAAGAGCGTTTCAAGAAGATCGTGATATTCACACCCAAACAGCAATGGACGTATTTGGTGTAGATGCACCAGCCGTATCTTCGTCGATGAGAAGCAAAGCAAAAGCGGTCAATTTCGGGATTGTATATGGGATTAGTGCATTTGGTTTATCACAAAATATCAATATCCCACAAAAAGAAGCGAAAGAATTTATTGAACGTTACTTTGAAACCTATCCAAATGTCCGTAATTTTATGGATGAAGTGGTTTCTGATGCGAGAAAAGCTGGATTTGTGACGACTCTTTTAAATAGGAGACGCTATCTTCCAGACATCAACGCATCACAATTTAATGCAAGAAGTTTTGCTGAGCGAACCGCTATGAATACTCCTATCCAAGGTAGTGCAGCAGATATTATCAAAAATGCGATGGTTAACTTGTACCAAGTGATGGAAGAACGTCGACTTGAAAGTAAAATGTTACTTCAAGTACATGACGAACTCATTTTTGAAGTACCTTCTGAAGAATTGGATGAAATGCAAGAATTGGTGCGTGAACAGATGGAAAATGCTGTGAAACTTAGTGTCCCGCTTAAAGTGGATATAAACGTTGGAAAGAGTTGGTATGAGGCGAAATAATCGTATATCTTGATAGAAAAGAGGATGGGAGTTATGCCAGAACTACCTGAGGTAGAGACAGTTAAGCGAACATTGTCCTCGCTTGTAGTAGGAAAAACAATTCAAAAAGTTACTGTCTCTCTGCCTCGAATTATTAGAAGGCCTGACGATATTCAAGAATTTGCGGATAAGTTGGCTGGTACGACCATAACCTCAGTAGAGCGAAGAGGGAAATTTTTAAAGTTGTTTGCGGCACCTTATGTATTGGTCTCCCATTTACGAATGGAGGGGAAGTATCGAGTGACAGAGAGTGCGGAACCTGTTGAAAAACATGTTCATGTTATCTTTCATTTCACAGATGGCACAGACCTTCGCTATAAAGATGTTCGTCAATTTGGGACCATGGATTTATTTATGGACGGGGAAGAATGGAAAGAAGCCCCTCTAGGAAAATTAGGCCCAGAACCTTTAGGAGATACATTTACGTTGAAGTGGTTTAGAACTCAGTTGAGTAAAAAATCGACGAAAATAAAGCCACTACTGCTTAATCAGCATTTTCTCGTTGGGCTGGGTAATATTTACGTTGATGAGTCTCTTCATAAAGCAAAGATTCATCCAGAACGCTTGGCGAATAGTTTGCTTGAATCAGAGGTATCTAGTCTTTATGAAGCGATACGTCAAACGCTCCAAACAGCAATCGATGCTGGGGGATCTTCCGTAAGATCATATGTGAATGGTCAAGGAGAAATGGGTTACTTTCAATTGCAGATAAAAGTGTATGGTCGTAAAAATGAACCATGTTACTCTTGTGGAAATCCAATCAGTAGAATAATTGTTGGTGGCAGAGGGACACATATTTGTAATACTTGTCAACATGAATAGCTATGTTTTGTAATAAATAAAGTATATGGTGATGATATGATTTATGGATTGACAGGTGGCATTGCAACAGGAAAGAGTACTGTAGCTAACATGTTTCGCAAACTTGGTGCTGTAATTATTGATGCGGATCAAATTTCTCGACAAGTGGTAGAACCAAATACAATTGGTGCACAAAAAATAAAATCACATTTTGGGAAAGATCTATTTTCCGCAGAAGGTCAGTTGAAACGAGAAAAATTAGCTCAGCTCATTTTTCATGACTCAGAAGCAAGAATTCAACTCAATGCATTGTTACATCCCATTATTATGGACGAGATGCAACGACAGTCAGATCAAGTGATTCAACAAGATGAACAAGCATTTATGATTTGGGATATCCCTTTACTATATGAAGAAAATTTGACCAATTTTGTCCAAAAGGTTATTGTGATATATGTTCCCGAAGAAGTACAACGTACTCGTTTGCAGTTAAGGAACAATTTAAGTCGAGACGAAGCGGATTCCCGCATTCGATCGCAACTGTCGATAGAAGTAAAAAAAAGTTTAGCTGACTATTTGATTGATAATAGTGGAACAGCTCAACAAACAAAAAGACAGGTAGTGGCATTATGGAATCATCTAACTTAAAAAAGTGGATAGAGCCAGCAATTCAAGCTTTACCAAGAAAAAGGTTCATTCTCACAGGTATTATTTTAATTATTCTCTCCCTTGTTATCGCTTTTCCTTTGTTCAATCGCTGGATTTACCCTTTGGACTATGAAGATAATATATTAAAAAGTGCGAAACAAACAGGAACAGATCCATTTCTCATCATGGCTATCATTCGAGTGGAGACTAAATTTGATCCGGAGAAGCAGTCTCATGTTGGTGCAGAAGGCCTTATGCAATTAATGCCACCAACAGTAGACGATGCAATAAAAAAAGGCAATTTTTCCCCTTCTATGAAACAATATATCAAAGTGCCTGCGGTAAATATACAAGTAGGTAGTTGGTATTTAAGTGAATTAACGAAGAGATTCAAAGGAAATAAAGTTGCAGTGATTGCTTCGTATAATGCAGGGCCAAATAGAGTGCAAAAATGGTTAAATGCCGGAACATGGGATGGAACAAGACAGAATGTACAAAAAATACCTTATGGAGAAACTCGCCATTATGTACAACGGGTAACTTTTTTCTACGAAAAGTACAAATCATTGTATACAGATCTAGTAAAGGAATGAACGGACAATCGAAATGTCCGTTTTTTCTTGTGTGTATTCCTTTGTTCATGTGTATAAATAAAAAATAGGCGACAACTATTAGATATTCTATATTGCAAAATGTGTCATACTGATTATAATGAAATAGAGGATTAGTGTGTTACAAACAGTGTCGGAAGGGGAAGCAACTATATGAAACTACGTATTGCCATAAATGGTTTCGGGCGAATTGGAAGAATGGTATTTCGAAAAGCAATCACAGACCCCACATGTGAGGTGGTAGCAATTAATGCAAGCTACCCAGCAGAAACATTGGCACATCTTATTAAATTTGATACCGTACATGGGTTTTTTGATGAAGAAGTAATTGCAGAGGAAGATACGATTTATGTTAATCGCCAACCAGTAAAACTTGTCTCCAGTCGCAATCCACTCGAACTCCCATGGGCGGAAATGGGTGTGGATGTAGTAGTAGAAGCAACAGGGAAGTTTTGTGATCGTGAAGGTGCTGCATTACATTTGCAAGCAGGTGCCAAAAAAGTTGTGATCACTGCTCCTGGTAAAAATGAAGATGCAACCATTGTGATGGGTGTAAATCACAATATTTATGATCCAGAAAATCACCACATTGTATCCAATGCATCATGTACTACTAATGGTCTCGCTCCAGTAGCAAAAGTTTTAAATGATCGCTTTGGGATCGAACATGGTTTGATGACAACCGTTCATTCTTTTACCAATGACCAAAATAATTTAGATAATCCACATAAAGACTTGCGTCGTGCACGTGCATGCTCTCAATCGATTATTCCTACTAAAACAGGGGCAGCAAAAGCACTTGGACTTGTTATTCCTGAATTGAATGGAAAATTAAGTGGTTTTTCCCTGCGTGTACCGACTCCAAACGTATCTGTCATTGATTTGGTGGTTGATTTGAAACAGAAGGTAACAGTAGAAGAGGTAAATGCAGCATTTCGTGAAGCTGCCGAACAGGAAATGAAAGGCATAATCCAATATTGCGAATTACCGCTCGTGTCTTCAGATTTTATTGGAAATGCCAATTCATCAATAGTAGATGCATTGTCTACGATGGTAATTGGAGAAAAACAAGTAAAAGTACTCGCTTGGTACGATAACGAATGGGGTTATTCTTGCCGAGTTGTGGACTTGGTCAAGTATGTAGGGGAAGCTCTTCATCAAAAAAAATTAGTACATGCTTCCGCCTAAAAAGACCGTTCCGATAAGGAACGGTCTTTTTTATCTTGTGGCGGATAAACCACCATCTAATGAATAAATACTGCCTGTCGTGTAGCGAGCTTCTTCTGAAGCCAAAAACAAAATTACATTAGCAACTTCATCTGTTGTTCCATATCTTTTCATAGGGATAAAACCGCAAAAATCTTCACGGACTTGCTGCTCACTTCCAGGGCTTAGTTTACTTTCCATTCGGTCCATCAAATTGGATTCAATTGGTGCAGAGATTACTGCATTGACACGTATATTGGATAGACTTGTTTCCAATGCAGCGGTTTTGACTAGACCAACCATTGCATGGTGTAGCATGACATGTGATGAGAGCATAGGGAGACCCATGAGGGCAGTAACAGTTCCATAAGTGACAATGGAACCTCCTCCATTCATTTGCATGATGGGAATTACCCTTTTCATCAGAAAAAATAAATCTTTTAGATGAGAATACATTTTATCGAGTTCTATTTCTTCTGCATCTACTATGGGTCCGACAGTACAATCGCTTGGAGAGGCACTGATAAGAATATCGATAGTACCAAAATATTTTACGACATCATCGACATAAACAGCTACTTCTGAATCTGCACCTCCTTCGCTCGAAATCAGCAAGGATCGGTCGGAGATAAAATGATCTTTCGAGGATAATCTCATTTCACTTATATTTTTGTAGTTATCAATGAGTGCTAGTTTAGCTCCTTCTTGCGCAAATTGTTTTGCTACCTGATAACCTACTCCATCTGTCGCACCAGTAATGAGAACTACTTTATCTTGAAACCGTTTCAACTTATTACGCTCCCTGAATCATCGATATCTGTAAGTATACTTGAAAATTCAAATAAAGGCATCAAGGTATACATCAGTCCTATAATATTCAAAATTTATGAACTTTTCCATATAGCCTTTGTAATAGGTTTGTATTTTTAATACCATAGATGGAATAGACTAAATGAAAAACAGGATTGAGCAGACGATATATTAGCGGTATCTTTAGATAAAGGTTATTGTAAAGATGTGGAGGTAACATTTGATGAAATGTCCAATCTGTAATCATAATGGAAGTCGTGTATTGGACTCTCGTCCTGTTCATGAAGGAAAAGCAATTAGAAGACGACGAGAGTGTGAAGCATGCAATGAACGGTTTACTACATTTGAAATGATAGAAGAAAAGCCTCTTATGGTTATCAAAAAAGATGGAAGTCGAGAAGAGTTTAGTAGAGAGAAATTACTACGTGGTTTGATTCGTGCATGTGAAAAAAGACCAGTACCTACTAGTAGTTTAGAAGGTCTTGTTTTGGATATGGAGCGGAAACTCCGTGAGATAGGAATTTTAGAAGTTCCAACTACCGAAATTGGAGAAATGGTATTGGAGCGACTAGTGAAAATTGACGAAGTAGCTTATGTGCGATTTGCTTCTGTATATCGACAATTCCAAGATATTCACCTTTTTGTAAGAGAGTTGGAAGATTTGCGAAAAAGGTCACATGAAGGAGATTTAGAACCTTTTTTGGATGAAAATGAGATAGATCGCGACTAAATTTTGATTGTAATTCTAGATTGATTTGATATAAAATGAACAAACCTGTTACTGATTTGAGACTTAAAAAAAGGAGGTCACATTCTATGTTTTGGGAAGAAATCCAATTCCGCAGTCGACAAGAAAAAGCGTTGGATGATACAGATCTTTTTTCTTTAACACATCTTTATCAACCTATTGTCGGTGTAATGGGAGTTGGTTTATACGTGACACTCCATTCACAGGCATTGGAAAATGGAATATCTTCGCTGTTTACACATACATATCTCTTTAAATTACTAGCAATCTCTCATAATCAACTTTTAGAAGCGAGATATCAGCTAGAAGGAGTTGGACTTCTGAGAACATTTGAAAAGAGTGATCAATCAGAAGGCAATTACTTGGAGTATCAAGTAGTATCTCCATTAGCACCCCTTACCTTTTTTCAAACCATGCCATTAGCAGTTCAGTTGCAACATCGTTTAGGTAAGGAAGAATACCAATTAGTGAAGAACCATGTATGTACAGAAGAAAAAGATATTGCTAGTGTGAATTTGACCAAGACCTTTCAAGAAGTTTATGGAAAGAAAGAAGTTGCACTTCCTAAACAAACGATACAAGCAACAAAAAAACGCAAATCTACAATAGACTTTCCATTTATACGTTCTAGATTATCCTCTATTATTAAACCGGCTAATTGGAGCGCACAGTTAGAATCAGAACTCAAACAGGCATGCTATCTTTTTAAATTAGATGAGTCTACATTGATTAAAGCAATTCAAAACCCAGAAGTTTCTTATGGTGGCTATGTAAATCTGGAGAAACTATTTCACCATTTAAACATGACACTTTATCCTATAGCTAAGGAACCTTTAGAGAAAGCAAGGCATCAAAAAACAGATGTTACGGAGAAAGTGGTTTCACCTAAAGAAAAACATTTTCAGTTGTTAGAAACAATTTCTCCGTTTGAACTTCTGGCTCACTACCAAGGTGGAGCTGCAGTACCAAAAAGCGAGATGAATCTGATTCAATCATTGCTGACACATTATCAGTTGTCCTCCCCTGTAGTAAATGTCCTATTGGATTATGTGATGCTTAAATGTGATAGAAAATTACCAAAAGCGTATGTAGAGAAGATTGCTTCTCACTGGAAACGTTTGAATATTCAAACATCTGGGCAAGCTCGGGAGCAAGCATTGAAAGAACATACAAAACAGCCAAATTCCAATACAAACACCACAAGAGCTAGGAGAAAGCCTAGTGTAAAAAAATTGCCTAAAACAATTGCTAGGGAAGTAATAGAACCAACCTTTACGGATGAAGAGCTTCAAGGAACATATGAAGATATTCAAGCAACCATGAGATTTTTGCGTTCAACCGAAAAACAAGTGTTGCATAATAAAGAGTAGCATGCTATAATAACTTTTGTCAGTTTGAAATGCTCAAACAAAAGGAATTACAAATGCAAACAATGGGGATGAAAGTCCTTCATGGCTCGATAGCTCAGTCGGTAGAGCAGAGGACTGAAAATCCTCGTGTCGGCGGTTCGATTCCGTCTCGAGCCACCAGTTGCGGAAGTGGCTCAGTGGTAGAGCATCGCCTTGCCAAGGCGAGGGTCGCGGGTTCGAATCCCGTCTTCCGCTCCAACATTTTTCTGCCTTTGCCGGGGTGGCGGAATGGCAGACGCACAGGACTTAAAATCCTGCGGAGGGTTCCCTCCGTGCCGGTTCAAGTCCGGCCCTCGGTACCATACATAGCGCGTATTTAAAAAAGAAGCCGTTCAAAATAGAACGGCTTCTTTTTGCGTGTTGAGCATGAAATGAGAATAAAGATCCTTGTGTATAGTCATTGTGAAATGATCGAGCAAAAGACGGCAAAAATAGTTGCAATAAACAAACGTATATGATCTTTTCATATGACTAATGTTTCGAACAGAGAACATATTTAATTAAGTATTGGTATGGAATGATTTCGAAAAAAATGTTCATAATAGTACAAAAAAGCAAGTCTCATAAGTAGTGAGTACTGCTTCTTTCAGTAGAAAAACAACGGCAATATATCCGGATATAAACAAAAATAAATTTAATTTGCGAAAAACCAAACAAAAATAAAATTTGTTTGGTTTTTTATTGACGACGAATAAAATCTATACTAAGATGTTTATTGTTGAACGAACGAACGGCATTGTATTTGGCTTTCTTAAAACGATTGGAAGTGTGGAGACGATGGAAATATCAAATATATTTTGGAATGCTTCTTTGGAAGAGCTGAAACGAGGTTATATTCAAGAAAGGGATTCTTATACATGTGTATTATGTGGAAGAAAAATAGAAAAAGGGATTGTTTATCCTTATGAAAATAGATTTTACGAAGCGGAAAGGTTTATGCGAGTACATATAGAGAGTACTCACCGATCTGTTTTTGATTTTTTAATCGGAATGGACAAGAAACTTACAGGTCTTACGGAGCATCAGAAGAGTCTCATGCGTCTTTTTTATCAAGGGAGAAATGACAAAGAAATCCAGAGCGAGCTGGATATTGGGAGCACCTCCACTATTCGCCATCATCGTTTTGTATTAAAAGAAAAGGAACGACAAGCAAAGTCGTTTTTAGCCATGATGGAATTGCTAAAAGAAAAAGATGAATATGCACCAGCGTTTTTACCTGTACATCAAACAGCCACAATGGTTGATGATCGATACAACATTACTCTGGAAGAACAAGAGAAAATCATAAATCAATACTTTCCAACAGGAACGCATACAGCTTTAACTAAATTTCCACAAAAGGAAAAACAAAAGGTAGTTGTTCTGCGAGAAATTGCCAAACAGTTAAATTCAGAACAGATTTATAGTGAAGCCCAATTAAATGGAACATTAAAAGGTATTTTTGAGGACTATGTTCTGATAAGAAGATATTTAATCGAATATGGCTTTTTAGATCGGAAACCGGATGGTAGTGAATACTGGGTAAAAAAATAATGACAATGGTAGGTGGGGAATCGTGGATCGTAAAAAAGAGTTGAAACAACAATTTAAAGAAACTACCGTTTATGGTGGTGTTTATGCAATAAAAAATACAAAAAACCAAAAGATGTTGATCGGAAAAACCAAAAATTTAAAAACGCTAAATGGGATAAAGTTCATGCTTGAAAATGGTGACTATACGATTAACAAGGAACTTCAAGAAGAATGGAATCAATTCGGAGGAGACGCTTTTATTTTTGAAGTACTAGAAAAGCTGAAAAAGAAAGAGGACCCTTATTTTAAAGAGAAAGAAGCTTTAATCGAATTGGAAGAAAAGTGGTTAGAAAAGCATCAACCATATGGAGAAAGAGGTTATAACCTAAAATAGTCTTTTAATAAGGGGATACCTTGGTGATCCAAAATAGTATGAGGTAACCGTTCAAGATCGGATAATTTAATGTATTAAGTCTGCTGATTGTATTTGGAAAATGCAATAAAAGTAGTCGATCCCTTCATTATGGATATCGACTACTTTTATTTTTTTGATAAACAATTGGGATTTAGTTGAAAAACAATTTGCGAAACTTACTTTAAACCACTCCGTTATAGTGTTAAATCGTTTGTTCTCCATAATTTTCTGCTGTTGAGGAGTGAAGAAGTCCGAGCTTTTTTTCTTATGATTACATTCGTCTTATAAAGGCATAGGAGTTGGTGTCGGTTTTGCATATCCTTCATTGTATTTATCATCAATATATTTTCTTATTTCTTTTGTTGTTTTTCCTTGTTTTTGTAAATATACAGATTCAGCAGCGATTTCCAGACATGTGCCACATGTAGTACCATGCGAATCCCATGTCACTTGGCCATTTTTTTTGATTTCTTTCACAAAACAGTCTAAGTTATTTTGATGACCGACACTTTCACCACAGCCACAATAACAAGGAATAGATTGGAGAAGCTGATGATTTTGAGCTGTCAATTGATATACTTGCCCGATTTGTGGATCCAATTCTTTCACAAAAGAAGGGAGGATGGTTGCTCCATTCGTTGTTTCTTGTACATCCCCATGACTGGATTCGTGATGTGGTTTTTTTTCTTTTTCTGGAGCTTGACAGCCCATTAGCATGATTATAAACAAACCTGTAACAATCGCAACCATATGCAATGACTTCCACTGTCTTTTCATTTTTATTCCACCTTTTCATTTGTTTTCATCGACTAAATAGTAAAGTAAAACTTTAAATGCAGATAGATTAGGCTGAAGCAAAAGGAAGGCAATCTTTTCCGTTCACATTTATATTCGTGTTTTTTATTACACATACAGAAGATGCCCACAACATTTTTATCATACTTGAATAATAGGAATAAAAGGTGGAGAAAGATATTTCATTCCTATTATTTATTGTATTGACATTCATTTATTATCATCGTAGTATATCATTAAACATATGAACATGTATTCATATATAATACAAACCAAAGGAATGATTTTATGTCTACGGAAGAAATCTCATCTTCCTTGAAAGATTGCTGTGACGTTACGATTATTCATGACGATATTGTTTCAGATATACAAAAAAAGCAACTGTCCTTAGAAAAAGGAAATGACCTAGCTCTTTTATTTCAAGCGTTAAGTGATCCAACAAGAGTAAGGATTATTTATACCTTGATACAAGCAGAAGTATGTGTTTGTGACTTGGCTGCTATTTTAGAAATGTCGCAATCTTCTATTTCCCATCAATTAAGAAACCTTCGTGCGCTGCGGTTAGTAAAGCATCGAAAAGTGGGGAGAATGGTGTATTACAGTATTGATGATGAACATGTAGAAAGTTTAATGAGGATTGGACTTCAACATATTTCGCATATGTAATACAAATGGAAAAAATAATTTTGAGGTGAAGAAATATGCATGGGCACCATCATTCCCATAACCATGATCATAACCACAGTCATTCCCATGATCATGGCAGAAATAGCAACAAAAAAGGATTAACGATTGCACTAGTGATAACAGCTGGTATCATGTTTTTGGAGTTTTTTGGAGGATTATTCACTAATAGTTTGGCACTCTTATCTGATTCTGGGCATATGCTCAGTGATGTAAGTGCCTTAGCTTTAAGTTTACTTGCGATGTGGTTTGCGATACGTCCACCGTCTCCACGGAAAACGTATGGGTATTATCGATTTGAGATTTTAGCGGCCTTATTTAATGGGGTTGCACTATTTGTGATTGCCGGTGTAATTAGTTGGGAAGCCTATTTGCGAATCTTAGATCCACCCAAAGTAGCAAGTGGCTCCATGATGTTGATCTCTTTCATTGGCCTAGCTGCGAATCTTTTGAGCGCTTGGGTATTGATGCGTAATAGTGATGTAAAAGAGAATATAAATGTCAGAAGTGCTTACCTTCATGTTCTTGGTGATGCGTTAGGTTCTGTTGGTGCCATCCTAGCAGGTATACTTATGCAAGTATTTGCATGGTATGTAGCAGATCCAATTATTAGTATCATCGTGGCTGTATTAATTTTAAAGAGCGCTTGGGGAGTTGTCGCACATTCTTTTCATATTCTCATGGAAGGTACCCCTATTACCATTGACAAGGAAAAAGTAGAGGAGATTTTACTATCCATTCCAGAAGTAGAAAATGTCCATGATCTACATATTTGGACGATTACCTCGGGGTTTGATACGTTGTCCTGTCACTTATTGATAAAAGAAGGATCAGAGAGCCAACCTATTTTGCAAGAAGCGATAAAGAAAATAAAAGAGCAATTTCATATCCAACATACGACCATTCAAATAGAAACGATTGATTTTCAACATGATGGGTGTCAAGCAATGAGAACAGTTTAAATGTTATCTATTATAAACGACCGATTGAGTTTTCAGTCGGTCGTTTGTTGTTTAAAGTTATTATCTGGATTTTATCGTTGTGATTGCCCCTAAAAACATCAACAAAACAATTACAGGATGGATTACTGCGATCATACGCAAAGATGTAATCCCTGCGGTTACATATTGAAGAACAATCATACCTAGTAAAACAAGGGGTTATTGTCATACGTATTACATTTTTTGATTTGTAGGTATGTTAATAAGTTTAACCGATCAAAATATCTTCTTTTGGGTAATTGATGCTTCTTTCTTCGTTTTGTGAAATAGAAAATAGTAAAGTAAGTGGACCTACTTTTCCAATAAACATCATAATCCCAATGATGAATGTTCCCCATGAAGACAGATGGTATGTGAGGTTAGCAGATAATCCCACTGTCCCAAATGCAGACATTACTTCAAATAAACAAATCAGAAAAGGTTCTTCTTCTACCATGGTAAGAAAAAATACACCAAGTGCAACAAAGGACAGCGAAATAGAAGCAATTGCTAAACATTTGGTGACAAAGGATGGATCAATGGATCGATGAAACAGATGAACTTGTTTTTTTCCTCTTAAAAAGGCAATAACAGCAAACAAGATCACAGTAAAGGTTGTTACTTTAATTCCGCCGCCGGTCGAAGTACTACCTGCCCCTACAAACATGAGGAGACACATAAAAAATAAGGTGGATTCTTGAAGTGCTCCAATATCAATGGTATTAAACCCCGCAGATCGCAGTGATACAGATTGAAAATAGGATGTCCACATTTTATCTTTCAAAGCAAGAGCATCAAGTGATTTTGCACTTTGAAACTCCAAAAGAAAAATCACAACCATTCCAAAAACAATCAAAAGGAAAGTCCCAGTGATCATAATTTTGGAGTGTAGGGTGAGTTTTTTGAAATTCTTTTTCTCTCTCAAATCAAAAAGTACCGTAAAACCTAACCCGCCAATGATGACCAAAATGGTAGTGATGATATTGAGAACAGGATCATTAAAGTGTCGCATCATACTGTCCGGCCATAAGGAGAGTCCTGCATTGTTAAAAGAAGACACACTATGGAAAATACTAAGGTATAGTGCATCACCTGATGGTAACTGAGGTTGCCAGTGAATAAAGAGAATGATAGCTCCAATACATTCGATCGTAAGAACATACAGAAGCAAATTTTTTATCAATGCGGTGATATTCCCAAATGTAACTTGATTTAATGAGAAGTTAAGAACCAATCGGTCTTTCAACGATAATCTTTTACCAAGAAAGATAAAAAATAATGCGGCAAAAGCCATGATTCCTACACCGCCTATTTGGGCGAGCAGCAATAAGATAATTTGACCGAAAGTAGTAAAGGTTGTGCCCACATCTACTGTAACTAATCCTGTGCATGTAAGTGCAGAAATCGCCATAAACCAAGCATCAAGCCAACCAAGCGGTTTTTCAGTAGAAATAGGAATTTTTAGTAGTATCGTTCCTAGAATAACCATACTCAAAGCAAACAATAAAAATATTTGTGGAGGACTCAGGCGTCGGTAATTCACGTTATACTCCTTCTTCTTCAAAACGTTTAATAGAAGTTTTGCGACCGATGACGACGAGAATATCGCCTTCTTGAATGAGTTCATTTGGAATAAGGGAAATTTTTACGACACCATCCCGCTTAATAGCAATAATATTGCATCCATATTTGTTACGCGTATCTAAATCAGCGAGTGTTTTGTTATAGATTTTTGGTGAAGCTACGATTTCTACGATGCTATGTTCACTGGATAGTTCAATATAATCAATGATACTTTTCGAACTAATATAATTGGCTATTCGTTTTGCCATATCCCTTTCGGGGTGAATGACTTGATCTGCTCCTATTTTATTTAGCACTTTTTGATGATTGTCACTGGATGCTTTCACCCAAACTTTTTTTACACCCATCTCTTTCAGAAGCAATGTCAATAAAATACTTCCCTCGATATTTTCGCCAAAAGAGACAAAAACATGATCAAAACTTGTAATATCGAGCATGTTTAAAATGGTTTCATCCAAGTCAGGTACTTGAACAGCATGAACCGCATATTTGACAAATTCATCTACTTTTTTTTGATCTGTATCGACAGCAAGAACTTCAATCCCATTTTCATGAAATTCTTTTACTAAACTTCCACCAAAGCGACCTAATCCAAAGACAGCAAATTGTGTGTTTTTCAAGATGTGAAGACTCCTTTTTCATGACAATATGATATTACTTCTGTTTTAACATAGTAGATGCAGGCGCACCATGAAGAAACAGGGTTAATTTACAATATTTTAATTTAGTTTATGTAAAAGTTTACCCAGTTAGAGCATGTAATATAGGTGTGATTGGATATCATTTAAAGACAAGATCCCACTACATCATAGTAGTGGGCCTTTTTTTATTTCATATTATCTTTCATCCATAATTGAATGAGATCCGCAGTTTCTTCCCAGTTCGGCTCCAATAATAAATTATGGGATCGATCAGGTAGAAAGACATAAGTAGCATTTATTTTTTCTGCTAATAATTGTACTCGATCATGTGGAGTCAATATATCTTCTCCAGCTCCAATTACAAAACTCGGAACAAGTACCTTGGAGATATCTACATCCGCACTTGCATAAGAAGCTTCATGTACTGCTTGTGCGGACTCAGGAACGAGTTTTTGATAGTACTCGTGTGCTTCTTCCGATGTGTTCCCTTTAAAGAACATATAGTATGCTTGATCAAAAGGTGGAACAGGAAAGGCTTGATCGAGATCGATTGGAGCCACTTGAATTTGTGGCGCTCCTATGACACTTGGCAGGACAGGAGCAAGAAGTATTAACGCAGCAACACTTTGTATTGTACTATAGTGAAGGGAAGCTAATCCGCCCATGCTATGACCGAATAAAATCGCTTTCCTATCTAATGTTCTTGTCACAATATCCAGCTCAGTAACGACGTCTAAAATGCTGCGTTTACAAAATTCTTCGTTAGAAAGGGTTTTTGATCCAGGGTGATTGTACCAATTCAGTGCTAATGTTTCGTGACCTAGAGAAGCGAAATATGTTTGGAATTTTTCCCAGCACCAACTACCATGACTTCCGCCATGAACAAAAATGATGGGAGGTTTGGCGGATGGCTCATCTGGGAGTACATAATCAACAGAAATGCCATCGATCATTCTATTTTCTTTTCTCATGATGTCACCTTCTTTGTGGAGTGTTACCTTGTTTAAATAGTAACACAATACAAGAAAAGTCCTATGTTTTATCCTATTTCTTTTTTTGATAATAGCCAGAAAAAGAAGAATAGAAGATGGACATATTCAGCTGATTTTTAGAATTAAGTTACATAAGAGAAGGTCTTAGATAGGGAAAAATCGGTTCATATGAATAACAAAGCCAATAAGCTTAAATTTTCTTCAGTTTTTCTTCAGTTGCGATTTTGTTTTCTTCTGCATAATGATCATGTACATGGAAAGATAAGAGTAAAGAGGTGTTCAAAACAATGAACTTATGGGAGATATTTGTAGGAATTATACTTGGAATGGTAGAAGGACTCACGGAATTTGCTCCTGTATCATCTACAGGACATATGATTATCGTAGATGATTTGATGCTGAAATCCAAAGAGTTATTCTCACAAGAAGTAGCCAATACGTTTAAAGTCGTTATTCAGTTAGGTTCTATTTTAGCTGTTATTATTGTGTTTAAAGATCGATTTATCAATCTTTTGGGTTTGACCAAGAGTGCACGTGAATCCGTAGATAGTAGCAATCGCCTTGAATTAAAACAAGTAATCATCGGTTTGTTGCCAGCGGGTGTGCTGGGGTTTTTGTTTGAAGACTACATTGATGAACATCTATTTTCTATTAATACGGTAGTTATTGGTTTGGTAGTTGGAGCAGTGTTAATGTTATTAGCTGATTTCTTTCGACCAGCCAGACCAAAGGCTGAAACAGTAGACCAGGTTACATATAAACAAGCATTATCTATTGGTTTATTTCAATGTTTATCCTTATGGCCAGGGTTTTCTCGTTCCGGTTCTACGATTTCAGGCGGTGTACTCTTAGGACTTAGCCACCGTGCAGCTTCTGACTTTACTTTTATTATGGCAGTTCCCATTATGCTTGGTGCAAGCAGCCTCTCGCTTATAAAAAATTGGCAGTATTTTACCTTAGCAGATCTGCCATTCTTTATAGCCGGATTTATTACTGCTTTTGTGGTCTCTTTGATCTCTATTCGCTTCTTTTTGAAATTGATCAATCGGATTAAATTGGTTCCGTTTGCGATCTACCGTATTGTATTAGCAGCCTTGATCTATTTCCTTTTCCTCTAAATGAAAAATCCCTTACGATATTGCATCGTAAGGGTTTTTTTAATCCTTTGATCGATAAGATTGCGTCATTTGTTGCCAAACCGTACCACTGGCTTCTTCACCTTGGGTAATACGTTGTAAGGCGATCTGTGCTTGCATCTTTACTTCAAACTCTGGATCTCCAATAGCTAGTTGCAATGCATCAATAGCCGATTCGTCACCTACTTCATATAAAAAGCGAGCAGCTCTCCAGCGTACGAGTTTATTTTTGTCCTTTAATGCATCACACATGACTTGGATAGCATCTGGATCGCCAATATCAGAAATTGTATCTCCAGCAGTACGACGAACTACGGCTGAAGAATCTTTCATCGCTTCAAAGAGATAAGGCAAAACGATTTTTCCGCCAATATAGCCTAAAAACACGACAGCCTGTCTACGAATGGCTGCTGAAGAATCTTTCAATGCGGCAGCTAAAACTTCTATTTCCTCTGCATTAGGTTCCCACTGCATCATAGCAGCATACCGTATTTCCCAATTTTCGTGTGTGAAGGCAATGCGAACTTCATCTGCTGACTTTTTTTGGTCTAATGGATTTGCTTCCGCTTTTGGAGACAGTGCTTGTTTTACCAAACGTTGAAGCCGGCTATCTGGGTACATTGCCTCAAATTCAGCTGTTAATTGTTTGCCGATTTCATCCGGTTCTCCATAACGAATACCTTGATCCATCCATTTTCTTTCTAAGATAACATTGGACGTTACCCCTTGAATTTGCAGCACAGCTTGCTGGAATCGATCAGGTAAGGCAAAGCGATTTTCGGTGTTGTTATGTACAAGTTTGATTTGATATGGGATACCGCGCAAAGTTTGGATCAATACTTGTACCTCGCCAAACGCATCTAATTCCTCCGCTAAAGAATGTTCATTGTCTTGTTGCTCATTCCCAAAAATACGTCGTACCGAAGTTAATAATTGCTCCCAATCTGCTTTGGGATGGCGTTCGATTGATAAGAAATCAAGTACTTGGAAAACACCAACAATGCCTTCGATATTCAATACTTTTTGGATATGGTCAGGTGCATATTCTTTTGTTGCTTTGTTATATTCATACCTCGTCCCAGTTGGAAGGGTTTGATCTAAGTTACACTTCATTACGTTAGGACTTGGAGTTGGTTCGATCGATATGATCTTCATGTAGAACACTTCCTTGTTGGGTACTTTTCATTTTTATTGTATCTGTTGATGAGGAAAATGCCAAATTTGAACGTTATTTGGTTCCTATTACTTCTTGGAGTTGAATTCGTTTGTTTATGAGACAATAAAAACCACCAAAGAATGGTGGTTTTTATTGTCTCATTGTCTTGTATGGATTTTGTTCGTAGATGGAAAATAGGAATAAAAATAAAATCTTATTTATTTTTGTGAATCATATTGTAATCCTTACTTAAAAGCAGGTCCGGCGCAGACCTCTTGAGAGATCTGCGCCGGAGTTAGTTCCTTGCGGGGCGGCCTAGGAGAAGACCGCCTTGATGAGGCCGAGGATGAACGTGATCGCACCCACGCCGTTGACGATGATGCCGAAGACGAAGAGGATGATCCACTTGAGACCCTTCTTCGTACGCGGCACCGTCGGCTGCTCGTGCTTGCCTCCGATCATGTTGGACATGGTCCGCCCCATCTCGGCGCCGGTCTTAGCCCCAGCCTTGAAGGCGGGCTTGAAAGACTTGAACGCCAGGATGGCTCCCGCGATGAAGAGCAGGGCTCCGATGATCATCGGGTTCATGACATACACCTCGTGTTTCCGATAGGGAACAGGAACTTATGTTAATATTATCTTTAACTGAATAATCTATCAACCCGATTTGATTGATAGGAGTAAATTTTTTTAAATGTTTTTCTATTATTTATCATAGGGCGTTTTGTTAGCAGGATATCAAGATCGTAAAAATGATAACGTTGAGACTGAACCGAAAAGTGTAGAGGTTACAAATAAAAAAAGAGGTTAGTTAAGATAGATAGGGTTACATTCCGTAACTTTCATATGGATTGTGATATTCTTATATTTGTAAAGAGTCAGATGGGGGATGATACGATGAAAATTCTCATAATCGGTGGTACTCGTTTTTTAGGTCGTTATATTACGCTTGAGGCCTTAAATAGAAATCATGATATTACGTTGTTTAATAGAGGAAAAGAAAATCGTACCCTCTTCCCCGAAGTTGAGACCGTTATAGGAGACCGGACTGAGGATATTGCATTGCTCGGGGATAGAGTGTGGGATTGTGTCATCGATACTTGCGGGTTTGTGCCTTGGAATGTGGAACCATCCATCCAATATTTAAAAAGCCGTACCAAGCATTATGTATATATATCCAGTCAATCGGTGTATTCCGATTTTAGTCAATTCCATATCGATGAGCATTCTCCTGTGGAAACAATATCAGCCGAAACAGTGGATGAGTGTAAGCGGACAGGTTATGGTCCTTATGGTGAATACTATGGTGCGATGAAATTCCTTTGTGAACAACTCATCGAACAACATATGCCACAAAACGTACTACATGTGCGAGCTGGTTTGATCAGTGGCCCTCATGATTACTCTGATCGATTATCCTATTGGATTAACCGGATCTCCCAAGGGGGTGAAGTAGTAGCTCCAGGTCATTCAGAACAACCGATTCAATTAATTGATGTCAGAGACCTTTCTAGCTGGATCATTCAAATGGTAGAGTCTCGTCAAACGGGTGTTTTTAATGTTACAGGAACACAAACTACGATGGGACATTTGCTAGAGGAATGTCGACGAATTACGGATAGTAATGCGGATTTTCAATGGGTAGAAGAGCAATTTTTATATAAAGAACAAGTGCAACCATGGACTGATTTACCACTGTGGCTCCCAGAACAACATGGTTTATCTGATGGGGAAAAGCCACCTGTTGGTTTCTTTCATGTGAATATAAATAAGGCAATACATACTGGACTTTCCTTTCGATCGCTTTCAGAAACGATTGCAGATACTTTGCAATGGTTGCAGGAAGAAAGGAAAGAAGACTGGAAATGTGGTTTAACATTGGAGAAGGAGAAGGTACTACTTACGAATTGGAAATGGAATCAAGATTAACGATGTGAAATGATGGACGAAAATAATATCTGGATATAAATAAACAATTAGTTTTGTGTCTAATTGTTTATTTTTTATTTTGTGAGCATATATGCTAGATTTTCACCCGTTTTGGATGATTTTAGCAAGACAGACAGAGGAAGATGAATACTGTCTTCTATAGCGAATACAAACTCTTCATTATCTTTCCCTATCTTTGGAAGCCTATCTGGAAATTTGATACCTCCTGTCTTTTTCCATCACATAAGTTTCTTATTTTCGTCCTGTATATGAACAATTAAACGGTTTCTGCTTGTTGTCGTGATAGGAAGTTATCAATTTTGACACAAATCATGATGTTTTGTTCAAACTATTTTGCTTTCGTAACCATCTAATGGTTAGATCTTCAAAATGGAGTGTTTTACCTTTGTTTTCAATACCAACCACTAGCAATTATTTTTATTTCTAATACATGGATAACTTCGACAGAAATGGATGTGAAGGAATGGATATGGAGCAGTTGATACGCGAGGCACAGAAGGGAGATTGGGAAAGTTTTTCGCAAGCTGTGTTCTCGGTAAAGGATCAAGCTTATCGTATCGCGTATTGCTATCTTTATGAAGAAAATGACAGTATGGATGTTGTTTGTGATGCGATGGAAAAAGCATATGTGAAGATCAAATCTTTGCGGGAACCGAAATTTTTTACGACATGGTTTATTCGCATCGTGATTAATGAGTGTAAAGCTCAGTTGAAAAAGAAAAAAACGATATCCTTCGTTGCAGATCATGCATCACATCGTACCGTTAATCCTGAAGAAGTGGTAGATCTAAAGATGGCTCTCCAAAGTCTATCACCAAGTGATCGTGTGATTGTTCAAATGAAGTATTTTTTAGGTTATACGTTTACCGAAATAGCGGAAGCGATAGGAATGCCGGAAGGAACAGTGAAAACGAAATTGTATCAAACATTAAAGTTATTAAAATCTAAGTTAGCTTTACAGGAGGTTTAGAGCGATGAAACCATTTGATCCTAAAGAGCATAACTCCGAATGGGAGTTAGATGTAGAAGAACAAGAAAAATTGAGGAAATATATGAATATACCTGTTCCAAAAGAGTTAGATGATCGTCTTGCTGCTAGAATGGCACAGATGAAAACACCCAAACCTTCCCGTCGAATGAACTGGCAGAAGATCGCTCTCACAGCCGCCGCTTCTATCCTGCTTATTTTTTCACTAGGAATGCTTACTTCTTCTACATTCGCTGATTATATCAAAAGTATTTTTATGCAAAATAACGATCCCGGATTAAAAGAAGCATTCAAAAATGGATTTAGCCAATCGATAAATAAAGAAGTAACGGATCAAGGAATTACTGTGAGAGTTAAGGAAGTAGTAGCAGATTTGAACCGAATTGCGGTCAGTGTGGAAATGATAAACGAAAAGGGGGAAATGATCGACCCAACATTGACGAATCCTGGAGTTGATGGAGATTATTATTTGACAGACAAAAAGGGGAATATCATAAATAGGGCTGCACTTAGTCCTACATGGAGTCGTACTTGGAAACCGCTAGGAGGAATCATCGAGTTTGATTTTGCTACAGGTCCGAATACAGAGACGGTGTTTTTTCATATGGACCTTTCCAATGTTGGAGTAAAAACAAATGAATTGGGAGAGGAAATCAATCCAGGGGTAAATGGGAGTTGGAAGTTAAAAATACCGATTGATACAAGAAAAGGAAAAATTGCTTCCAAAGTGATCCAATTAAATAAAAGTTGGAACGGAGAACATGATCTGAAGTTAACGCTAGATGAACTTATGTTGTCGCCTAGTTTAACTCGGCTGATGTACCATGTGGATCAATCGGATCAATTAACCCAATTGCCGGATGATGATGCTTCTGACTTCCAAACTGTGAATATGCGTTATTTTATAACGGATGATCATGGCAAGAAAGTAGCGACTTATGGTGTGGAACCTAGCAATTCAGGGGCAGAATCAACCAATTCAGAAATTCAACATCCGCCGCTCACAAAATCAAAGTACTATGAGTTTCACTTAACAGGTATCTCTTATGCCAATGTCGTTGAAAAAGAAATATTTTCTATCTCTGCAAAAACATTACCAATGACGAAAAATACAAAGGAAGGAAAAATAACAATCAAAACAATAAGGAAAGATAGTGAAGGGAATGCAGTTATAAGAATTGAAGGAGAGCGGCCAAAAGATATAGATACCTATACATGGATTATTCGCGATGAATTAGGTCAAGAAGAGGAACTGATTTCTCATGGATCAGTAAATGGGAAAAAATCGCAGGGAGACAGGTGTTTCTTTACTGAGAACTTAATCGTAAATGGAGAACTGTTATCGGATAAGGTGCAATTGGAATTGGTCGCAGTGAAAAAGTATCATCCGACCAACTGGTCTTTTAAAATCAATGGATATTAAATATTTGGAAGGGAATCCAAGGGCAGAGGATTCCCTTTTTCTTTGAAAAATAAGTTGGTGAATCGAAAGAGGGATGGGTCATGAAGAGTGTAATTGTTGTTTTTCTAGTTGGAACGATATAATAATCAGCCGATCAACTTTAAACCAATGGTAGCTCCTAAAACCATGGCAATAAAACCAACTCTTTTCCAATCTTTTGATTCACGGAAAAAGATCATCCCTAAAATAGCGCCGCCAGATGCGCCTATCCCTGTCCAAATCGCATAGGCTGTTCCCATCGGCAGGGTTTTCATGGCGAACGCAAGAAAGAGAAAACTCAGCCCAAATCCCATAATTAGAAGAAACATAGACCGCCAGCTCGGATTTTTATGAACCTTATGGATCATGAGGACACCAAACATTTCAAAGAGGCCGGCGATAATCAAAGAAATCCATGCCATTATCGTTCTTCTCCTTTCTGTGTCGATTCCTTCGTGACGATTTTTAAACCAATTACACCAAGTAGTAACAAGAAGATGAGAAATAGCTTTTCTCCTTGGAACGGTTCATCAAAAAATAAGATGTCCGATAAAACAGTGCCAGCGGTACCCAAACCTACAAAAACAGCATATACTGTGCCCACTGCTATTTTTCTGCCGGCCATGATCATCAGGTAAAAGCTGATGATAATAGAAAGGATGGTTCCGATCCAAGCTAAAATACTATCAGCATGTTTCAACCCAATGACCCAAATAACTTCAAATAGAGCTGCGATGAATACAGAAGTCCATGTTGCCTTCATTTTCAATCCCTCCTTGTAGAATAAGCAAAAACAAAAAAAGCCTGAGTGATCACTGTTAACCAGTTATCTCCCAGGCTTTTATCCTTCCGTGACACAGCTTTGCTGTGAGTTTTCTCTCGGACCAGACCAACATAATAGTTGCGGAACCCTAGAAAACGTTTCTTATATATCATTACCTAGAATTATACACAGAATCCAGTGGTTAGCAAGTTTGCTATCTGTTTCATAATATTGACACAAATAAAACTATTATATATATGAAAGTTATCTTTTTTTAGTGTAATATCTTTTTCGGAAAGATATTTTATAGATTAACTATTTGGAGGTGAAGAGATTGACTGGAAATCATCGTTCATTAAATCTAGAAATGAATGAGGTTTTCATGCTATTCGGAAAGCAATTCAGTAAATTATCCCTTCAATCTGATCTTTCGCCAGCAAAGTTTTGGTTTCTTGTATATCTTTATCGCAAAGGTAAATCAACGGTGAACGATTTGTCTCAGGAAACCTGTGTTACTTCTGGTGCTACTTCATTGGCAATTAAAAGTTTGGAGAACAGAGGATATGTAGAACGAATCCGAGATCAGGAAGATCGTCGAGTGGTGTGGGTGAGCCTAACAGAAGGCGGAAAGAAAATAGTAGAGGAATTAAGTCAAAAACGCGCCAAAATTTGCGAGCAATTATTAGAAAATTTAACAGAAACAGAAAAAGAGATATTTCTATTGATTTTGAAAAAGATGTTGTCTGTTTGACCATAAGCCCTTGTAGGAGGTAAGAACAAATGAAAAATTCCATTATTGTCAGTGTGCTTGTTGCCCTTATTGTCATTGCTGCTGGTGCAGGAGTTTTATTTTATACCAATGAATCAATGAATTACATATCGACGGAAGAAGCAAAAGTCCAAGGTGATATTAGCACCGTTACTGCTACAGTTAACGGAACTATCAAAGAGTGGAATATCAAAAATAACCAAGAGTTGAAAAAAGGGGATGTCATAGCGAGCATCCAATCTGCTGATCCGGCAGGAACCGTCGTTCAAGTAGTAGCACCAGCCGATGGTACGGTATTGCAAAGCAAAGGAGCTGTTGGTCAAGTGGTGGCAGCTGGTACTCCCCTAGCGATGACTACGCCATTAGCTCAACTGTATGTTACAGCAAATATTGAAGAAACGGATCTACAGGATATCAAAGTCGGCGCGGATGTAAAGGTAATGGTTGATGCGTTTTCAGGGAATGAGTTTTCAGGAAAGGTCGAAGAAGTAGGAGAAGCTACCACTTCCATTTTCTCTATGCTCCCAGGAAACAATGCAAGCGGCAACTATACCAAAGTAGTACAAAAGGTACCTGTGAAAATCTCTCTTGATGGTGGAGATAAATTGATTCCTGGATTAAATGCAACCGTGAAAATTAGCAGATAAGTTTCAAAGGGAAAGGGAAAGGAGGGAGAGCGATGCCAGAAGGTCAAAGCAAACGCTTGGTTCTTTCGGTGACGATCATAGCTGTATTTATGGCTATTTTGGATACAAGTATTGTAAACGTTGCGATACCAAAAATGATGGCTGTTTTTAGTGTGGATACCAAAGAGATACAATGGGTAGTTACTTCCTATACGTTGGTAGTAGGAACCATTATTCCGGTTACTGGGTACATTACGGAAAAGTTTGGTTTTAAGAAAATCTTTATTTTCTCTTTGGTTGTGTTTACCCTTGGTTCTTTGCTTTGTGGTTTGGCATGGAGCAACGAATCGATGATCCTATTTCGCATTATCCAGGCAATTGGCGGAGGAGCCTTAATGCCTGTCTCGCAAGCTATGATCTTTCGGTTATTTCCAAAAGAAAAAAGAGGACAAGCGATGGGATTGTTTGGAATTTCCATCATGTTTGCCCCAGCGATTGGTCCTACATTGAGCGGATATATCATTCAATACATGGATTGGCGGCTCATCTTTTTTATCAATGTACCGATTGGTGTGGTAGCTACGATTATTGCGATGGTCAGCTTTAAAGAATTGGATCATCGTGTGGATCGGAAATTTGATGTTACTGGTTTTATTACTTCGACCATTGGTTTTTCTACTCTGCTTTATGGAATAGGATTGGTTCCAGAGAAAGGTTGGGGCCATGATGAAGTGTTATTCTTTGTTGGGGTAGGTTCTGTTTCCTTGCTCATCTTTATTGCCATCGAGTGGGTGAAGAAAAATCCGATGCTCGACTTGCGATTGCTGAAGATTCCTGTATTTACGGTTGCACAAATCATCACGAGTTTGACGAGTGTTATTCTCTTTGTACCATTGTTTTTGTTCCCTATTTTTTTGGAAAACATCGCAGGACTCACGGCCTTGCAAACGGGTCTATTGCTCTTGCCTCAGGCACTGATCACAGGACTCATGATGCCAGTAGCAGGAATGTTATTTGATCGAATTGGTGCTCGTTGGCTCGCAGTTATTGGAATGGCGATTACGGTTTATTCCTTGCACTTGACTACACAATTGGATGTGAACACATCTTTTTCGACGATTGCATTTTGGTTGATCTTGCGTGGGATTGGTATTTCATTGGTCATGATGCCTGTATCGACGGCAGGGATGAATGCTGTCCCCAATCATCTGGTTGCTCAAGCTACAGCACTCAGCAATACCATCCGCCAAGTAGCAGCTTCTTTTGGGATCGCATGGGCAACGTTGCTGTTGTCCAATCGTCAAGTTTTTCATAGTGCCAACTATGCTGATCAGTACAATGTCTTTTCCAGCTTCTCACAAGGAATCGTCCAACAGATCCAAAGTGCGTACATGGGACTTGGCCAAAGTTTCACTGAAGCCAAAGCGTCTGCACTTGGATACATTTCAGGTCAAATCCAGGTACACACCACCGTACAAGCGATGGATGATGTATTTTATATTTCGATGTGGCTGGCAATTTTTGCGCTTGTGATTTCCTTCTTTATTGGGAAGAAAGAAGCAGTACAAAAAGAAGAGACAGCAACAAAGTAAAAATGAAGGGGATGATTCTTACCCCGAAATGGACTTGCATTTGTAATTCTAATTGATTAAGAAATACTCAACGAATGAGAAACATTAGTTGAGTTTAATAGAGCTGTGATTACGAAAACCGGGTTCCCTTATAGCGTAAAGGGCCCGGTTTTCTATGTGGAAAAATGATTAGCGTACGATTGTTTCGGTTTCGTGATGTATCCCAAACTAATGGATAATTTCATTCCCTATTTGAACTTTTGTTTAGCAGGAGATTCATGAGTCTATGCTCTCAAGCGTTTTATATCTTGTATAGGTGAAAAACCAAACATTCGGGAATATTCACGGCTGAATTGTGATGGGCTTTCATAACCTACCCGGAATGCGACATCCCCGGCATCTGTTGACTCGGATAATAACAGACGCCTTGCTTCCTGCAATCTCAATTGTTTTTGGAATTGAATAGGGCTCATAGCGGTTACCTCTTTAAAGTGTCTATGGAGCGAAGCAGTACTCATATTTGCTATTTCTGAAAGTTCTTCGATTCGAAAAGAAGTATCATAGTTATTCATGATATGTTCGATAACGTTTCTGATTCGTTTGGTACTGCTTCCTTCTATTGCAATTTGTCCCAGCACAACCCCGTGCTGTCCTTGCAGAATCCTATAAAGAATTTCCTTCGTGAAGAGAGGAGCAAGTACCGGGATATCCTTAAGGTTGTCTAGTAAACGAACTAATCTGATTACCGCATCTAATAAAGATAAATCCAACTGGCTGACAAACATACCTCGCTTAGTGTTTTCTTTCTGGCTAATTCGAATTTCAGAATCGCTTAAAATTTCTAAGATTTGACTCGGAGTAAATTCCAGTTTAAGAGACAGATACGGAACTTTGGGAGAGGCTTCCATGACTCGGCCGGTAACTGGCAGGTTAACGGATGCAACAAGGTAATCCGCAGGACCGTATCTAAATCGCTCCTGTGCCAGCAATACCTCCTTCACACCCTGAACGACAATGCAAAAGGAAGGATTGTAAACTCCAAAATTGGATCCAGTAACATTAGATTGACGAGTGAAAAATAAAGACGGAATTGCAGTCGTATGAACACCATCCCGTCCTGAATAACGTTCCATGAGTTTGGCAAGCTCATCCTGTTGTTTATGTAGTTGTTCAGACATAAGATCCTCCTTGTCCCTTCATACTCGATAGTTCCATCATAATTTATATTCTTACATAACGAAATGGCGATGAGAGGATTAGGCAATCATTTGAGAAGATCGAGATAACGGTCGTCTCCTCATTTGTTGCATAATAAGGATGCGAAGCGGAACCAAACTTCGCCCAAACATATCCAAATGAAACGTCGCACAAATGTGAAGAATGAGAACGAACACGTTTGAACTTATTTTGCTGCCAATATATATCGGGATAAGTATGCCAAGTTAAAGGGGAAGATTTGAATGGATACACAGGGGAAATATACAGTTATTACTGGAGCGAGCTCTGGTATAGGTTATGCGACAGCTAAGGTTTTCGCAAAACGTAAGAAAAATATGATACTTGTAGCCCGCCGTGAAAACAATCTAAACGAACTGAAAAGCGAAATCTTGCAGGAGGTTCCTGAGCTGGATATTGTGATAAAAGCAGTCGATGTATCCGTCAGTCAAAACGCTCATCAACTCTATCAGGAGTTAAATCCGTATCAAATTGAAACATGGATCAATAATGCAGGTTTCGGCAGCTATGACAGTGTGTCCGATCAAAACTTAGAAAAGATGGAAATGATGTTGCGTCTAAACGTGGAAGCACTAACTATCTTTTCGTCCTTGTATGTACGTGATTATAGAGACGTGGAAGGTACACAACTAATCAATATATCTTCAGCTGGTGGATATACAATCGTGCCAACGGCTGTTACCTACTGTGCTACCAAGTTTTTTGTCAGTGCATTTACTGAAGGGTTGGCCCGTGAACTGAAAGAAGCCAATGCAAAATTACAAGCTAAAGTTTTAGCACCAGCAGCAACCAAAACTGAATTTGGAAAAGTAGCAAACAATACGAGCAAGTATGACTATGACAAAATATTTAGTAGATACCATACAAGCGATGAAATAGCCAATTTTCTTTTGCAGCTTTATGATAGCAACTTGAGTGTTGGCAGAGTTGACAGAGAAGCCTTTGAATTCAAACTTAGCAAACCACTTTTCGATTATGCAGGTAATTCTAAGAATAACCAAAAAGTCAACTGAAAGATTCACACAGCGCGATTTTAAAGTGTTGGAGTAGCTGAATTACAATAGGTTGGTGTTGGGTAAAAAAATATATAGAAATTATGTCCATTATCATTGGTGGGAGTCATTCCATGCATAGCAATAATTTCTTTTCAGCATTTTGATAAAATAGGGGGAAATGGAAAGCATCCTTGCAGAACGCAAGGATGCTTTCTTTTTTTGAAAGGTGTTTTATACAAATGTAATGACAGATTTCACACAGTGGAAAAGGGAGTATGGAGTAATTAAAAAGGGATCTTTTCAGAATGGATAATGGTGTAGTTATTTTTCATCGCCCAATCCAAAACCCCAGTCCAAAAATTTTCGCATGTCTGTATGATTTCTTTTGAATCATGTAACTGTCCAGATAGGACAAGTTTACAAAGGGCATCAAATCCGGCAGGACGGTCAGGTAATCGCAGTGCTTCAGGTAAAACTTGTGCACTAGTTGAAAAATTTGTTTTGTTATGCAATCCAACTAACATTGCTCCGTATCGAGCAACATCGATGGCCAGAGATGGAAGGTATTCTTTGGGGCCGTGCAAATGAATATTTCTCCATTTTCCCACCGTTTCAAACAAATCTTCGATCAGTAGGCAAGATATGGCATGTTGGAAATCTTTTTTCTTTGGTGATTGTACCACTTTGCGAACTTTGGTAAAAAAACCATCTGGATCATACAACGGAAGCAGGTTTACATACATCCCATGGGTAAGAGGCCAGTCATTTTCTACGGTTTCTGCATGTTCCAAAACAACATCCCCGCTATCGAAATCCACTTCCGCTTTCCAGTTACCTGTGGTCCACTCGGAACGAAAGGATTCTCCTGAAGTGGAAAGAACACATAGTATTTCGATATCCGAATAGGGACCATCTGCACAGCGGGCAACTGATCCATAGACTCCGATTGCCTTTACCTTTGAATTGTATTTTTCCATGATGCGATCTTTGATTTCATCAATGATCTTCAAACGTTCACTTCTTATCATTTTCGCAGGTCCATTCATGTGTGCTTCTCTCCTCATTTTTAAGTACGATACACACGAATGAACCGGAGGACCACGGGCTTAACGGGGGACTTTTTCGGGAGTCATTATCCTTTTTCCTTTCTATTGTTTTTTGAAGGCTAGCCATCTATAGCAACTGAAGATGAATTACTACTTTATTTCTAATGTTACAACAATTATTGTATCGGGATAGAAGCTATAACACAATGCTTTGGTGGCTGTTTCTTTCAAGCTATACTCGGATGAGAAATTTTTTATTGGCAAGTAGGAAGATACGACGAAAAACGAGCGACAGACTGCTCCTTCTACTCGGATGAGAGGAGGTGCAGTCCGTCGTGGCGTATGAGTCTACGTTCTGACACACACGTTCTGGTTTATCAACGGCGGATTTCTCGCTTCAGACGCATGAGTTCATACGGAATGGAGTCCATTCGCCGAATGGTTGCCGGGGTCTTCATCAGGGTCCTCAACACGACGCCAATAACGATAACGGCAATGACGAGGAGGAGAATCTTAGGTAGCATGACCTGAAATATTCCCTTCTAAAACCAGTGTTGCTCTCATCATAATCGATAAGTGTAATACATGCTAGAGGGGGTAAAGAATCGTTTTATCGAAGGATAATCTGTCGATTGATGGTGGTTGTTTTTATATATAAATAAGTGATAATACTTATTGGAATAGTTGTATTATTGTCTTTGGCGGTTCTTTCTTTTGACTAGAACCGGCATCTTGCGACTGAGGTACTGAACGATGATATAGTAGAAAAAGAATGAAAACTCAAGGAAAAACCGGAGAATTTTGATATGGTATAAGAACCAAAGGTAAGGGGTGATGGAAATGCAAAGTATTATTCTCATTGGTGATAAAGATTTTGGATTAAAGGATATCAAAAAATTATCCCACAGTGGTTCGATAAAAACTTGGGATGATCCGGAAGAAAGAGAATATACAGTTAAATACGAAAATGGATATATTTGGTATCAACAAAGTGCGGCTATTACTGCGGAACTAATGAATGAATATGAAGAAGGAGAATTAATCGATATACCAATACGTCTTAATCAGATGAATTTTATCTTAGTAGCATATAAACCCATTCAAATATTAAAAAAAGTGTTTTTGGATGAGTCTTGGAACAAAAACATTTGGATAGACAATAACCATGGCTTGATCCTTTCTGTAGAAGAATTCATGGAGAAAATAAGAGAGAAGCCTGACTGGGATTGGAGATTGGAACTGGATTAGGAGCTCAATCATTCAGACATTAGCTTGTTCATTTTGAAAAAACAAATAGCATTTTTCGTCCGCGGCTATTCTACCTTTATCTAAATAGGGATAATCACCTAATTGAGAAAGTTCTCTGTTGATTTTTGCCGCTGTAGTTGTGAAATGACTAGGTTTATATCCAGATAAAAACGCATCAATTAACTCATTTTTGACAAAGATATTCCTCCTTATTAGTAAATATAACCGTTGATGGTATGTCTCCAACGGTTATGCTATCACACTCAAATTTTTAATAGATCTAATCTCATTTACTCGATCGATATCAAACTTTTCAACTGGATAGAAATGCATTCCCACAAGGATTTGCATGTCCTCTTCTTCTATGTAGTGATCCCATACCCACCTTGCATTTTCCACATAAGGATGGCTTGAGGCCTAATAAAAAAGCTTCTATATCAATCAAATGGACAACCTCCTAACTACAATAAAAAAGAACTATCTTAAAGATAGTTCGTTAAGTACATAGTGTTTTTCTATTATTTTGAAATTTCATTTTTAACCTAGTGGATCTACATCATTTCTTCCACCATCGTAGTGTATATTCATGTTTGGGCCTCCTTATCCTACAGGATCTCCATCATTCCTTCTTCCACCTGATAATGATTTCATATTAGACACTCCTTTTTAAAGTTTGATACATCAAGTTTTGGTAATAATGAAATTTTTGTTTATCACCATTTCTCTCATAAAAATCACACATACCAATAAAGATGTCAACAGAAGTATTCTTCATATCCTTACTATTAGAAAGAAGTTCATCTGCCATTTGGAATATTTCCTTTGAGTTATTTGTTTGGTTTTTTTCTTTTAAACGACCAAGATTTATCAATGATTCTATGAGATAAGAATCATTTTCTGTTGATTTTTCAAAATATTTAACGGCAAGAAGAAGTTGTTCCTCTGCTTTAGTATGATCATCCATTCGAAGGAGTAATTTACCATATTCGAAGTTTGTTTGACCAATACGAGCAGGGCTGTCTAATACGTAATTGCTTAAAGATAGAGCTTTTTGATATCGTTTTTTTGCTTCTTCTGCTCTTCCTAGCATGACAAATATATCTCCCATAATAGACCAGATGGAAAAGAGTCGGCGATATTCCCTGTTTTCCCATGCGATTTTTAATCCATTTTGAGCATACTCTAAAGCTTTAAGAGGTGATCCTGACTTCATAAGTAAGTTAGAATATTGCTCATGTATTTGAATCGTTACCGTTAAATTTGCTTTGAATTGATTTTTATTGTTATACAAATACTCCAATACATGGCATGCTTCTTCGTCTCTACCTAGTTCTTCTAAATAGATGACTTGGTTCAAATAAAGATAGGGTTTATAGTATTTTCTGTTTCCTTCATCTTCAAATGCATCAATCGCTTGTTCAGTGTAACCGAGCGCTGTTTTGTAATCGCTATCATAAAAGGCGAGTCTACCAAGATCATTTAAACAAATAGAACGAAGGTTAGAAGCTGCCAATCGAGGGCATTGGTCTAAATTCGTTAATGCTTTTAGTAACAACTTATTTGCTTTATTCCATCGCTTCAACTCAAAGGCAATTCTCCCTCGAAGGAAAGTAGCAAATACGGATACATCCTGGAACATTTGCAGATCTGGAAAGCTCTCAATCTCTTCTAAAGCCATACATGGGTTTCCAGTTAAAATATCTTCCATATGCTGTAGTTCTTCCATCAGGAACCGTTCTCTTTTTTTCATCTCTTCCTCGATACCGAATAATTCTTCTGCTTTTCCGAGTAGCTTGGCATAGTCTATATACTTCTCATCGGCAACAGTTGGAAGTCCCCGTTCCATACTGCTGATGGTTGTACTTCCAATCCCCAATTCATTTGCGACATCCAAAATACGTTTTCCTTGTTTCTTTCTTTCTTCAACTAAAACAGCACCAATAATATCCTTCCTCACCGACAGACCTCTTTTCCCATTGCGGTGTTGATCGATTGTTAATACCGTAATTTTACCAAATATTTTCCAAAATAAAAACAATGAATAAAGATTGCGGTATAGAAAGAATTAAATATTGACATTGATAAATTTTTACAATTTTCTTAAGATATTAGTAGGAGAAGAGAATTTGAAAAGGAGCGTGTTACTGAATGTCTTTGCGGCTTGTTATCGAAGGAGAAAGCAATAAAGTATTTAACTTTATGAGTGAAGTGAAAAGAACGAAAATGTATAGATTTTACGATAAAACTAAATTTACAGTGAGTCCGACTGAATCGAAAGTAGAATGTTATTTGGATGAATCATTACAAATGAAAGAGAAAAAGAGAAACGTGATCAAAGTAGTCCTACAGTTGTCGGATGAAAAAAGACTGGAGATCGATATCCTCGACTCGAAAATATTGGATTTAGGTGATAAAACTATCGTCATCGGCAAAAATTATGATATCTTTGCTGCTCCTTTGAATGATGTGGCAAGCAAGTAACGGGATTTGTTAGGTAGTTCAAGGTCAAAAAAGATCATTGTTCAAGAAGTATAAATGCGACTGCCCACCTCACGTTGTAGTGGGGTGGGCAGTCCGATCTAGCAGATGAACACAAGGATCAGCTGAAGAAGCTGAAGAACAGGCAGACGAATGACGTCGAGGCCGCACCTGGGATGAGGACCTTACGCGGGAAGTCGTAGCCTTTTTGAACCCAGTTGGTGATGTACATCCAGTCGGGGTGCTTCTTCTTGTACAGATGCATTGCCACTGCCGTTACTGCGAACAGCCCTGCTACAAGCTTGAGGATCATCTTGCAACTCCTTGGGGGAGGAGATCGGATAGTTCCTTTTATCGTACTAATGCGGGCTAAGTATTGTCAATAAAAATTAAAATATTCATATTTATATGTTAATAATGAGTTATCGATTAATAGAATGGGTATAGATATGGAATCGTCGCCTTTAACAGGCATTTTATTTCACTAGTCTGTTTGACGGTTAGTGTATAAAAAAATGCATATTCACCCCTGATAAAGTTGGACATAGAAAGTTTAAAGCAATTATGCTAGTATGGACCAACATTAAGGGAGTTTTTCGATGCAAAAAAAACCAACAATGATCGAGATAGAGGCAGCAGCAAGGTATGCTCAAAAATTGATAGAAGAGTATCGAACGTGGAAGCCAAACAAGACAGAGAAGTTGGTAGGAAATGCAGACTATCAAGTGGGAGATATATTACGAGTGACCTGTTCACCAGCTGCTGCACAGGTAGTAGATGTTAGACGCTATCATATAAGTATTGATTGGCCTTGGGAGAAGATTGATCCTCATTCCAAGTATCATTGGAATGGTCAAGTGGCGTTTCCGGTAGATCCAGATTCATATGAATGGTTGTGGGGACTGTATTATACAGATCCTATGCCTCATCATTTGGCAGTGGATGACACTTGTCTTGTCCATATTCCTGAGACATATGTCGCGGTGATGGATATCATCCACCATGATCCTCCTGAAGATACAGGTATGCTGCCACGACCGCATATCACGCTTGTCGTGCGCCTGATCGATCATTTGGAGCCGATCTTTGGGGATGATGATGAAGAAGATAGTGGAATCCCTATTGAATTAGAATCCGCTGCTCCCATTATGTTGGAGGTTGTGTATCGGACGAATTGATTGTTTCTTTGCGGATTTAAAAGCTCCGACTGCAACACCTTTGAAGTTTTCAGTGGAAATTTCAATTCGAGTAGTTGGAATGGCCATCTGTTGCATGAACGATCGTGTGCTGTAAGCAATACTAGAGAAGAACAAAACAAAAAAGCCTGACCAGTGATAACTGATCAGTTTTTGGGCGCAGCTGCGCTCTTTGTTTTTTCCATTTTATTTTCTATTCACCTGATAGATTAGTTGCACAACGCCAGAGGCGAACTTTCTTGTATGGACCATTTTCAAATTCAACCGCTGTTTAATATCCATAAACAACGGTTTTCCTTCTCCCAAAATAACAGGGTGAACAGATAATCGAAATTCATCAACAAGCCCTAAATGGATAAAAGTTGTAATAAGACTTGCTCCACCATATAGCCAGATGTCTTTACCAGGCTTATTCTTTAATTTATTTACTTCTTCAGGAATATTATCATTTATGAATATTACTCTATTATCCGTTCCTTTTTGTGTCCTGGAAAACACATATTTTTCTTTACTGTGAACTAATTCCCAAATTTCTTTTTCCGTATCATTATGTTCCATTTCTGGAGTAAACTGTCCCCATAAATCATAGCTTTTTCTTCCATACAAAATAGTATCAATTTGATTTAAGAAATGAATAAACCCCATCTCAGAGTCCATAATGCACCAATCAACTTCCCCGTTTTTCCCTTCAATAAAACCATCTAAAGTAACTGCTAAATCTAAAACTATTTTTCGTTTCATCATTTGTTCCCCTTTATGTTGATCTACTACCCATTATGAACCTTAAATATGTCACCTTGTGTCAAGTTAATAACAAAAAGGGGTAGAACTAGCAACTGAACGACGAACCATCATTAGAAATACAAATGACAATCGCAAATAAAAATAGGAACGAAAAGAATGTTTGGTTGAATGGAAAATGAATGGTAGTATTCCTGCTTCATGAGATTAGCTACCTATCATTGATGATCTGCAATTTTGTTCATAAAATGGCGAAATTCCTATATGTCTTCAAGAATGAGCTTCTAATCCACCCATTTCAAGAAAAGAAATAAATCAGACTATTGACACTCTATCTACTTAGTATTATTATGTAGAAGTACTAAGTTGTACAAAGTAGTTTTATGATAGAAAATAATATTTTTTCGACTTTAAAGCATATTGCTACAGGGGCGAGATGGAAACAAGAAAAAGCGGAATATAAAGGATACAAAAAACGGATGAATGCTTTACCAAGGGATTATCAGATGGTGATGAAAGAGATGGAGAGTTTCTTATGGACTTTTGCATCCGACAAAGACTCTACGATGTCCATATTTAAAGCGCTAAGAGATGTACTGGAACTATTTGAATCAAGCGCTCAAGAGGGAAAGGATGTGCTGGATGTAGTGGGTCAGGATGTGGGTGGTTTTTGCGATGACCTGTTACATGAGCTGGAAGGACAAACTTGGACAGGAAAAAGAAAAGAACAATGGAGCGAAAGCATTCGTAAAAAACTTGGTGAAGGAAAATAACGATAATCTCTCCAAAAAAATAAATCCGGCTATTGACATGGCTTACTACTCAGTAGTACTATATAGAAGTACTGAGTGATACAGATTAGAAAGGGTGCTCATTTCGGAAATTCAGAGCGCTGCGAAAATTCTACACATGAAACAAGAATGGGATTTTATATCATCAAAAATAAGCGAATTAAAGGAGAATTAAGATGGGAAATATTTTTTCGACCTTAACCAAATGGAAAGAAGAAAAAGCAGAATATAAAAGGTACAAAAAACGGATAAATGCTCTACCAAAGGATTATCAGATCGTGATGAATGAAAAGGAGAATTTCTTATGGAACTTTGCATCCGACCATGACTCTGCCATGGTCATATTTAGAAATCTAACCGATGAATTAGTATTGTTGGAATCAAATTCAAAAAAAGGAAAGGATGTGTTGGATGTAGTGGGACAGGATGTCGGTGGTTTTAGCGATGACCTGTTACATGAGCTTCCAGTGCAAACTTGGATCAGAAAGAGAAGAGAACAGTTGAACGAAAATATTCGTAAAAAGCTTGGTAAAGGAAGATAACGATAATCTCTCCAAAAAAATATATCTTTCTATTGATATGGCCATCTACTAAGTATTGCTATATAGAAGTATTGAGTGATACTTAGTAGATGGGGTACTCACTCAAGAAAATCAGTGGGCCGCGAAAATTTTACACACGAAACACGAATGGGAGTTAATCGCATCAAAAATAAGTGAAACAAAGGAGAATTAGGATGGGAAATATTTTTTCGACTTTAAAAGATTTGGTTACAGGAGCGGGATGGAAAGAAGAAAAAGCGGAATATAAAAGGTACAAAAAACGGATTCATGCTTTGCCAAGGGATTATCAGATCGTGATGAATGAGATAGAGAATTACTTATTGACTTTTGCATCCGACACGAACTCTACCATGGCTATATTAAAAGCGCTAACCGATGTACTAGGACTGTTTGAATCAAATGCAAAAGAGGGAAAGGATGTGTTGGATGTAGTGGGTCAGGATGTCGGTGGTTTTAGCGATGACCTGTTACATGAGATTCCGGTGAAAACCTGTATGTCCATTGCGTGACGGTCATCCGCGCTGAGAGGGAAACATACCGAGACGACTTGGCCAAAAACAACGTCCATTTGTCGTTTGGACAAGGGATACAAGGCGGCTGGGGCTTTGGGATGGCGGTGCGTACCTACCTCGGAGACTACGCATCTATCGGTCAGTTCGGCTGGGATGGAGGAACCGGCACTGCAGCTTATGCTGATCCAGACAAACAACTCACCGGAATTCTGTTCACCCAGGTTGGGATGTCCACTCCAGATTCAGCGCACCTTATCCAAGACTTCTGGACCACGGTCTACCAAGCAATCGAAGACTGATACCGAGCCTGAGCTTTTACTGATAGGGGTCTTATCCATAACAACAGCATTACTTTTGGATCGCTGGATGAGTCTATCAATAAAACTAGTCATTTGAAAAGAGTACTCCGTATGAAGGTGTAATCGTATATTTCTTACTCTTATACCCACTATATAAAAAAGGTGAATCTTGTTTGGATTCACCTTTTTTAGTATATGTTTTGGTTTTAATTGTCATTGTTGTATAAATATTAAAGCGATCTAGCGATTTGTATGGCTTGTTGAAGGGCTTCTTGCTTTAATCCATCATGATCCACACTGCCCAAATTGGTACCTTCTGCAATGATGGTTTCGATTTGCTCGACGCCAATAAAAGACAACACAGATTGTAGGTAACGCACACTGTGGTCATATTCTATGTTTATTCCAGACGAATATTGGTCTCCTCGTGACTGAATCAATACAGCTTGCTTGTTATTTAAAAGTCCTATTGGCCCATTCGGTGTGTATTGAAATGTTTTTCGAGCCACTTTAAACGTGTCTACATATGCTTTTAGCAATGGAGGTATCCCAAAATTCCACATAGGAAAAACAAATACATATAAATCAGTGTCTATAAATTGTTCCGTTAGGCGGTTAAACCTTCTCATTTTATTTTGGATAGGAGGCGAGAATTGATCCATGATCCAACCTTGTTTTGTCTTATCCATATACTCTAAAATTTCTTCATCAACCAATGGTATGTCATGATGAAAGACATCAATTCTTGTTATTTCATCCTTTGGATGATTGTGTTGATATTCTTCAATAAATGCTTTCCCGATTTGTAAGCTAAGGGACTGTTGGATCGGTTTTGGATTCGCAGTAATGTATAATACTTTTTTCAAAATAGCCCACTCCTTCTAGAAATATAATTCAATATAATAAATTACTAATTCGAAATATATCTCAAAAAATTATTTGAGTTTTTGTTTTGCTTCTATTCCTAATTTCTTCAGCAACTGAATTAAGTTGCGTTTTTCTTCATTTGTTAATCCATCCATTGCTTTTTGCAAAGCAATAAACTGTTCTGGCAAAGCTTGTTGCATCAATCGATGCCCCTCTGCGGTGAGACTTGCAAAGACGACTCTACGATCCTTATGATCTGGCTGGCGAAGTAAATAACCTTTTTTCTCTAATTTATCGATTACATAAGTAATGCTTGCATTTGCCAATAATATTTTTTCGCCGATTTCTTTTAATGAGAAAGGTCCCTTGCTATATAACAGTTCCAAAACACAAAATTCAGATAAACTCAAACCATGACGGGAAGCATCGCTTTGGGAATGTTCCATTACGCTTTTGTATGCCCGAGAGAGTACAATAAATAATTTCAGTGTAGGATCATCGTTCATCTCGACATCTCCTTCCATCCATTAATTCGAAATCGAAATGTTTGATGATTTTATCCTATCCTTGGTAATTCCTATTGTCAATGTTACAAAGAGGAATTACATTTCATTTACAGAGAAATGAGAACCAATCCAATGAGTATGGAGACAATGCCGACCGCTTCATTCCAAATCATTCGCTCAGCTAAAACCACTACTCCCCAAATAATCGTGACGATTGCAAAAAGGGATGTCAAAGTAACCACGATTGTGGTATCTGCTTGCATTAGCCCCAAATTATAACTAATGATTGCAATTACATCAAATATCCCTACTAATAGTAGCAAACCTGCTTCTTTTAATTGGGGTATTACCCATTGACGTTTGGGTATCAGAAGAAGGAGAGGCAATAGAATAACCGCTTGTAAACGTCCAATCCAAACTGTCATAAACGGACCAATTTCTACCGTCGGATATTTGAGACCAAAAAATGCGATTCCAAGTAACAGAGCTGCAAGAATTGCCCATAGTATCCCGCTTGATGGATTCGTTGTTTTTGTACTTGCAGCTGTATTAAATCGTAGTGAAGCAAAAATTACCCCAGCAATAGATAAGATGATCCCTGCTATTGTGATGAAAGAAGGACGTTCACCAAAAATAATTGCTAAGATTACCGTAATTGCTGCAAAGCTAGAAGTGATCGGAGCGACTACGGATACGTTACCTTTTGCTAATCCTTGATACAAACAAAGAATGCCAATTACATCAATTCCCATAAATAGCATGGCAAGGCCAACGGCATCCATGTGATTGATGAAGATACTCCAATCTCCGCTAAAAAACAAATAAATACTTAGCCCAATCGCACCAACTAACTGCATATAAAATAAGGTTGTATAACTTCCTATTCTACGACTAGTAATACCAGCTAGAAAATCCGCTGTTCCAAATGAAAATGCAGAAAGTATCCCCATTATAAAGCCATACATAAGGTTTCTCCTCTCTATTTTAGGTGAATATATGATTAGAATTCATATATTTAAAATTCGAAATATATGGTGTAGTAATAATTTATTCGATTCCGATGTCACTGTCAACTTTATCGAGAAATATTTGAAAATAAAATAGATAGTTTTATTCCATTTGAAGAGGAAGGCATGGGCAATCAATGTTGGTTTGTCTTTGTCTTGTTCATATATGAACTATCTCTCATTTGTAAAGATAGAGAAACAACAAAGTGTAAAAGTATTTATTTTAAAAATAATAGTAGTCACATCCAAATAATGAGTATATTTGTAAATTTAAAAAAATCGCTAGAAACTATTTACAAGAATAAGAATTAATAAAATAATTAATGATATGTAGTTAACAATGACGAAAAGAATGATCTTGAAAAATAGGCTATTTGGAAGGATGAGAGGTAATGTTATGGAGCAGCAAATTATAGAAATTGCAAAGGTTTATCATGATTTTTTGGTTGATGCTAATCAGGAAGATGAAAAAGCTGTTTCGGCAATTGAATTGCTCTTTCCCGAGGTTGACAGTAATAGAGTAAGAAATGAATTGTTCCGTCTTAGGCAGTTTGCACTACATTATATTTTGTTCAAAAGAATTCATGATGAGTCTATTGCTGATCTTATTTTTCAAGAAGTACAATCTCGAACCTTTAAAGATGGATGGAAATGGGATCTAGATAGTCAATATGATAGTATGTTATCAACGAAGGAATACAATGAACATTTCTCAAATTTCCATTCAGAGGATGAAAAATTGGAGTCGATTGGACTTTTATTTAGTGAAAGATTACTGGAGAAACAAATAGATCCTGTTGTCCAGTTAGGAAAAAGAGTTTCGATGAGAAATTTAGCCTTTATTAATAGTACCCTAGACTTTGCAATGGAAAATGGTATGTCATTTGTATCCTATTACTTCTAACTTTATTTAATAATCATGGAAGACTGACACTTTTATCAGTGCAATGTGGTGTGCATGAAAGGTCTTATACTTTTAATCTCCTAATCAAAAAAGTGGAAGGGATTTTATCCCTCCACTTTTTCATATCTTCTCATAAGGAATGCATGTGGGCAGTCCTGTATGTGGTTCAATCATAATATTTGCTTTTACTTCAAATACATCTTTTAACATATCATGTGTAAGTACATCAGAAGGAGTACCTTCCGTGTAGATTTGTCCTTTTTTCACAGCAACAATGTGATCTGCATAGCGAGCAGCATGATTAAGATCATGTACAACCATGATGATGGTTCTTTTTTCTTCTTTGTTTAGTTGTTGGATGAGAGACAGAACTTCTAACTGGTGAGCAATGTCTAAATACGTCGTTGGTTCGTCTAACAAGAGATAGGGTGTTTCTTGTGTAATTGCCATGGCGATCCAAGCACGTTGTCTTTGTCCTCCAGATAATTGGTGTACAGGTTTGTCTTTGAACTCAGTAAGATGCGTTTTTTCTAATGATTCTTCAATAATATGCTGGTCATGTTTGCTCAGATAGCCAAACCCTTTACGATGGGGAAATCTGCCAAAAGAAACCAATTCTTTAACTGTTGTACCTTCAGGTGCTTCAGGTAGCTGAGGGAGGATGGCTAATTGTTTTGCTATATTTCGTGTTGGTTCTTTGTGAATTTGTTTGCCATCCAAAAAAACAGCGCCTGCTGTTGGTTCTAATATACGAGCCAATGTTTTTAAAATCGTGGATTTACCACACCCATTTGCCCCAATGATAGCTGTCACTTTTTCTATCGGAATTTGTAGATTCAATTGATCTACTACTAGATGATTTTGGTATTGGACCGTGATGTTTTCGGTATAAAGCGGAATGATTTCCGACCTCCCTACATGGATGTTCCAATAAAAACCTATCAACATTGAGAATCATTGTCAATTATTTTGTTTCAGCTATGTTAAAATGGGGTTAATCACCTAGCAAAGAAAGGCTTGGGAGTGTATATGATGAACATTGACGATATATTAGATAAAGTACGAAATGGGCAGAGACTGACCTTAGAAGATGGCATAGCATTGTGGGAAAGCGATGAAGTAGAAAAAATTGGCGCTGCAGCCAATGAAGTGATGAAAAAACTCCATCCTGAACCTATCACTACTTTTGTAGTAGGCAGAAATATTAACTATACCAATGTATGCGACACTTACTGTCGTTTTTGTGCTTTTTATCGTTCTCCTGATTCTGATGAAGGATATGTTCTTCCAGATGAGACAATCCTGCAAAAAATAAAAGAAACACAAGATGTGGGTGGTACCGAGATCTTGATGCAAGGAGGAACCAATCCCAACCTACCATTTACTTACTATACGGACTTGCTTAAGAAAATTAAGCAGCAGTTCCCTAATATCACGATGCACTCTTTTTCTCCAGCAGAGATTGTAAAGATGCAAGAAGTATCAGGATTGCCATTGGAACAAGTAATTCGTGAGTTGAACGCGGCTGGTCTGGATTCATTGCCTGGTGGCGGAGCAGAAATCTTGGATGATCGAACTCGTCGTAAAATCAGTAGATTGAAAGGCTCGTGGCGAGATTGGATGGATGTGATGCAAACAGCACATCGAGTAGGGATGAAAACAACCGCGACGATGGTGATCGGGTTTGGTGAAAGCTTGGAAGAAAGAGTGTTACACCTTTTGCGTATTCGTGAAGCACAAGACGAAACCAAAGGTTTTCTTGCGTTTATCGTTTGGACATTCCAACCAGACAACACCAATATGAAACGTGAAAAACTAACACCTAGAGAGTATTTAAAAGCAGTAGCGATTGCCCGTCTGATGCTTGATAATGTGCCAAACTTCCAGTCTTCCTGGGTCACCATGGGGCCTGAGATTGGAAAGCTTTCCCTTGAATACGGTTGTAACGATTTTGGTAGTACGATGATGGAAGAAAATGTGGTTTCTGCTGCAGGGACGACGTACAAAGTAAACATCAATCTCTGTTTGCAGCTTATTCGTGAAGCGGGTAAAATCCCTGCTCAGCGCAATACTCGTTATGAGACATTACATGTATTTGATGGAACAGAACAAGTGGATAAAGATTTTGTGATGCAGAATTAAATCATATAGAAAATAGACAGTATAAAAACCTCTTGAGCATAGATGTTGTTCAAGGGGTTTGTTCTATTTCTGTAAAAATGAAAATTGATTTGTCTTTCTATAAAAGAATATGGACTTTAAGAGATGCTAAAATAATAGGAATGTGCGTATTGGGATCAAATATTTATATTGGAAGAATTTGTTTCGGGTTTCTCCAGCTTTATTCTTTGCATAATGATGATATTTTTGACCATCGAATAAGCGGAGAGTAGTGCTATAAGTATGAATAGGTAACCTATGTCTGTGGCATTTGTACTAGAAATGGATTTGTTTAGTTCCTCATAGGGTTGAAGGGCCAATATTCCATAAATCATCATACGAACTGCACTATGAAATACATTTTTTATGACATGTACATATGGAGAAGAATGAAAGTATGCGAACCATATTGTTGCAAGTTCCACTACTATTAAAACAAAGAATAATATAACAACAATTTGAGGTAAATTTGCGAATTTTAGTGAAATACTTTTTCCGAATTGATAGGTAGAATTATTATTCCAAAGGATTATAAATAAAAGTAATAAAAATAATGTTTTTGGAATAGCTAGCATTAAATTATGACTTCTCACAAAACTTTTTTGTGCAGATTTGTTGAGTTTTTCTAAATCAAAAGGAAGACTAATTTTTTTATTCTGTCGAGTTAAAACATATAAAACGACTGCTACTACACCAAGATCGCTTAAAAGAATAACAGGTATAAAAAGAAGCAACTCATAAATGGATAAGCTTGGAATATAGAAAAACGGGAAAATATAGATGCTACCCTTATCAGATATTAGTGAAGAGAAGAGACAAAGTAAAAAATGTAAACTGAATGTAATTCCAGTATAGAGAAATAAAGCATTTTTAAAACTTGGATCAATAATGTGATAATCGTCATCATTATATTGAGTAGCAAGTTTCTTCGGATCACCATAATTTTGGAGTACTTTTTCAATCGTTTGCTCCGTGATCTCCCCATACTGCCTTTCGCATTTATCCAATATAGCAATCTCGATTTCTTTTAAAATATCCACCTTATCTTTGCTGACAAGATAAAACTTCACCTCATTCAAGTAAATGTCTATTGCTTTAAACATCTTTACTGCCCCCTAATAAATTTTTTAGTAGTTGATTTTGACGTAGCCAAATATCAATAAGTTTTTCCAATACTTTTTTGCCATCCTCAGAGATTTGATAGTATTTCCTCGGTTTTCCTTCTACAATTTCCCAATTACTTTGTAGTATTTTCTTATTATTTAACCTTCTTAAAAGGGGATAGAGTGTATTTTCTTCAATGATATAATTTCTTTTTTCGAGTTCTCGAACAATTTGATAACCATACATTGATTCTTGAAGCAATACCATTACAAGTAACTGCAAATAACCTCTATTCATTTCTTTTGCGAAATTCTCGTATTCGATAATATATCTCCCCTTTCTATACTGTATGACCACATCATACTGTGTCACGCACAGTATGTAAATGCTTTTCTGAAAAATCTTAGATTATTTCTACCAAACTACATGAATAGTTTGAAAGAGTACCGAGATTATGGATTTATCCAGCACTACTACCATCTGTAAGAAAAGTGTACTATCATAAGAATAGTTCACAAATTCTACATAAAAAGGATGGCATCATGCAAGGAAAAACACATCTACGAATTGGTTTAGCAACAGGAGTAGCAGTTGGATTTGCCACAAGTGATAATTTTTTAACACTCACGACAACGGTAGCAATAGCTGCGGCAGCATCGATGTTACCTGATATCGATGAAGATGGTAGTAAGATCAATAAATGGTTATTTTCTTCGTTAAATCGAAAATGGCGTTCCTTAGCACTTGCAAGTGTAGGAGTTATGATTTGTCTCTTCTGGTATTTTGCTCAGTTACCGCTATGGGTGCTGTTATCTGGTCTTTATTGTGCAGGAGTGGCTTATGTTCCGCATCGTAGTGTAACCCATTCTTTCATAGGAATGGCATATGTTTTAGTGGTTATTTATCTGGCACTACCTGAATACCTCTATGCTGTAGCCGCAGGGTATTTTTCCCATTTGTTAGCGGATGCGTTTACGGTAGCTGGTGTTCCTTTTCTTTGGCCTTATCCCAAAAAAATCGGGATGAAACAGATTGGGCTTAAAGTGCGCACGGGGAGAGAGACGGATAAAGTTTTAGGTCGTGCAACACTTGTTATTGCATGTGTTGGTTATGTGTATTTACTAGGGAAAATGTATATTGTAGGTTGATAGTCATTCGTATGTCTGTCTCGGTATATTCTTTTTTTCCAATGTATACCTGCTAAATGTTTCCCATATACTAAAGCAGGATACACCAGACAGAAAGGGGTGCAAAGATGGATTTTACCATCAGCATACCTCAAGCAAATGCTTATCAGACTACTGGTTTGTTTCATCATCTCATGCAATTGCCTGACCGTATGGAAAAATTAGATGTACCTTGTGAAATTGTAGAAAAAAGCGTAGCGGATCGTTATTTTTACACGATTCAGTGCAGATTGAAGAGAAGATCACAAGAACGCGAGGTCAGACGTGCAATTAGTGAGGAAATCGCTAGGTATATGTGCACGTATTTTGAAGAGGATTTAATCAAAAATGCCATTCAAAAACACTATCCGCAATATTATGATCGCGAAATAGAGCAAATTAAAGTACATACCAATCGACTATTTCAAAAAAATACGCATACTTATTTTCGAACACCCTACAACAAACGATCGGAACGCTTGGCTAAACCTATCTTTCATTTTTTGCGTGAATCCAAACTTCTTGCTGTTGATGGATATGTGTGTTTTCGATTGGAACATTATCGAATTGCACTGGCAAAATGTGTCCATGATGCAGTAGATCAATTTTTATTGGATCAAGAATATCAAGATTTTATTTCACTATTGAAATATTTTGTCTCAGTGCAAGGATCCAAAATGGATATGGTGCACATCATGCATCGTGGAGTAAAAGAATTCGAATTGGTTGATGAACAAGGAAAAGCCTTGCAATTAAACGATGGCGGAACCTTGCAAGAGATTGTGGAGCATTCGTTTTCGCATGAAGATTTAATTGTGAGTACCTTGCTCACGATTGCCCCAGAAAAAATTGTATTGCACAGCAAATTTGCGGAAGAAAACATCATTCGTACCTTGACGCAAATTTTTGAGTCTCGTTTGGTCAAATGCAAAGGCTGCAATGCATGTGAAACAGCTGAAACACTTGACTTGTGAGCTTATCTTTGGTTATAATGCAGACAACTTTTTGAAATTGCTACGAAGAGGATATGCTTTCTTGTCAATGGTGATAAGAGATAGGGGCCGTCGGCTGAAAACCCCTTCACCCCCTTGAAAGAACAGTACCACCTCTGAGCAGAGATAGGGAAAATAAGTATCTATCTCCGGCTACACACCGTTATTTGTGCTTATGAGGACTTATTTTTTAAGTTGAAGTAGGGTGGAACCACGAGATCAAACGCTCGTCCCTTTTTGGGATGTAGCGTTTTTTTAGTTGAAAAGGAGTGAAAGGGCATGTTAGTAAAGTTGCCAGATGGATCAGAACGCACCTATGAGGAAAAAGTTACAGTAAACGATGTTGCAGGTTCGATTAGCAAAGGATTACAAAAGAAAGCGATCGCGGGTGTTATTGATGGAGAAGTTGTCGATCTTAGCAGAGAAGTGCCAGATGGCGCGGATGTCAAAATAGTAACTTTGGATGATAAAGAAGGTTTAGATGTTTATCGTCATAGTACGGTTCACTTGATGGCTCAAGCATTAAAACGATTGTACCCTGATGTGAAACTAGGGATTGGACCTGTTATTGAAGATGGTTTTTATTATGATATTGATCTGGCGGTGCGTTTAACGCCAGAAGATTTACCTAAAATTGAAGCAGAAATGAAAAAGATCGTCAAAGAAAATATTCCGTTTGTCCGGACGGTAGTCTCAAGAGAAGAAGCGATCCAAAAATATGAAGAAGTGAAGGATCATCTCAAATTGGAACTCACTCGTGACTTGCCAGCAGATGCAGAGATTACCATCTACGAACAAGGAGAGTTTTTTGATCTCTGTCGTGGACCTCATGTGCCTTCTACTGGACGACTAAAAGCATTTAAACTACTCACTATTGCGGGTGCGTATTGGAGAGGTAGCTCAGATAACCAAATGCTTCAACGTATTTATGGAACCGCATGGGAAAAACAGTCTGAACTCGATGCATACCTAGAACGCTTGGAGGATGCAAAAAAACGAGACCATCGTAAATTAAACAGTCAACTTGGTATTTTCTCCCTCGTTCCTGAAGTTGGGCAAGGCTTACCTTTGTGGTTGCCAAACGGTGCAAAAATTCGTCGGGAGATCGAGCGTTATATTGTTGATTTAGAAGAAAGTCTTGGCTATGACCATGTGTATACTCCACATCTAGCAAATGTCGAGCTTTATAAGATTTCTGGTCATTGGGATCATTATCAAGAAGATATGTATCCTCCGATCAAAATGGATAATGAGGAATTGGTATTACGTCCCATGAACTGCCCTCACCATATGATGATTTATAAGAGTGAAAGACGCAGTTACCGCAACTTACCATTGCGTGTAGCAGAACTAGGTACCATGCATCGTTATGAGATGTCTGGAGCACTTTCTGGCCTGCAGCGTGTGCGTTCGATGACCTTAAATGATGCCCATATCTTCTGTTTGCCAGAACAAATCAAATCAGAATTTAAACGAGTTGTCGAATTAATCCAAGAAGTTTATCGTGTTTTTGGGATCAAAGATTACTTCTTCCGTTTATCTTATCGTGACCCAAAAAATACGGAAAAATATATTGATAACGATGAGATGTGGAATGTTTCCCAACGTATGTTAAAAGAAACAATGGATGAAATGAGCTTGCCATATGTGGAAGCAGAAGGCGAAGCTGCTTTTTACGGTCCAAAATTAGATGTTCAAGTTCAGACTGCACTAGGGAAAGATGAAACGTTGTCAACGGTACAATTGGATTTTCACTTTCCTAACAAATTTGAGTTGGAATACATTGGTACCGATGGACAGGCACATCGTCCGGTCGTTATTCACCGTGGAGTAGTTGGAACAATGGAGCGATTTGTTGCATTTTTAACCGAATACCATATGGGTGACTTCCCGCTTTGGCTCGCACCAGTACAAGGAAAAGTGATCCCAGTTTCTCCAGCATTCCTTGACTATGCAGCAGAAGTGACCCGTCAATTAAAAGATGCAGGTATTCGAGTGAAACTCGATGATCGTGATGAGAAACTAGGATATAAAATTCGCCAAGCAGAAGTAGAGAAAGTGCCTTATATGTTTGTAGTTGGAGAAAAAGAAAGAGAAGCTCGTCAAGTGAACATCAGACGTCGTCACTCCAAAGAACAGAGTGTTGAGGGATTGGAAGAGTTAAAAAGTCGTTTGCAGCAAGAAATCAAAGACCGCGTATAAAACAAAAAAAAGCAATGGGTTATGATGAGCCCATTGCTTTTTTTTTTATCGTAATATTCCTAAGTAGGCTTTTTTAATGCTTTTTTATTCAACAGAAGATGAGTGTTTAGTTGAAAATTTCTTCTCTATGAATACTGGCATGTAAAAAGGAGATTTTAAGTAGATAGTTGCAGACTAAAATGGAAAGATGTTATAGGGAAACTCTAAATGATGATAAACAAGGAAATTTCACCAGTTCTTTATCAATGGATGGTTCGTCCAAATTGGGTAACAAAAAAATATATTCATGATCGGTTAAAGACAAAATTTCAATTTGAGCAACATACCGTTTTAGATTTTGGTTCAGGTACTGGATCGAATTGCACGATATTTACCCCTGAGGGCTATATCGGAATCGAACCTTGCAACAAACGGGTGAGATACTCACGTCAAAAGTTTAAAGACTACCTTTTTTATGTACTGGAAGATAACACTTTGCCTGTAGATGATAATAGTGTGGATTATATCGTGATCATTGCAGTATTACACCACATTTCGTCCAATCAAATGATCGATTACTTGGATGAATTTAAACGAGTGTTAAAACCAGGTGGTTCGATTCTTGTCATGGAGCCTTGTTTATACGAAGAGAAACCAATCTCTAACTTTTTTATGAAAAAATTGGATAAAGGCAGGTATATTCGTAATGAAAGTAGTTATCTAGAACTGTTTACTGATCGGGATTTTGATTGCCAAGTGGTCGAGCGATTTCGTAAATGTTTTTTATACAATGAATTCTTTTTTCGCGCTTACTTGAAACAGTAAAGATAAGCTTTTTTTTCAAATGTAGTAGATAAGGATTTCAATACTGTGATGATACATAACGAAACAGCCCTTTTGGGCTGTTTTTTTCGTGCTTATCCTCTAACCGTGTCCTGAGGGGAGCGCGAAGGACAGATTATCTAACCTTCTTTATATAAAAACTATTAATTGCTGATTTTAGGTAAATTTATGAACTGCATGCCACTTAGAGCCTTTTTAATATATTGCTCAGCTGTGAGGTGACTGTTATGTTGCCAATCGACAGAGGCTCCATAAATAGCCCAACTTAACATGACAGAACCAATTCGGAGTGTTTCCAGAAGCATTTCGGGTTGATTTTTTTGTAATAGCTTATAAAAAAGGCCTTCTAGCTCTGTTTTTAGCTTCGTTTCAATGGCAGACATAAAGGCATTGTAACTACGTTGGCATTGAGAGGAGAGCTCGGATTGAAAAGTGGTAATAGACAGAAAGATTTTTATGATGGTTTCTTCTGAGAGTTCATCGTATAACGTAATTTCATTGCTTACTTTGGTCATTAAATTTTCTGTTAAGACAGAATCCAATAATTGATACTTATCTGTGAAATGGGAGTAAAAAGTAGCTCGGTTGACGGTTGCTTCATCTGTGATGTCTTTAATGGTTATATTTTGGAACTCTTTTTTTATGGATAGCTGTATAAAGGCATCTATGATGAGATTTCGAGTACGAGTTATTCGTGGATCAATTCGGGTTTTTGCCATCAAATCCCTACTCTCTATGTTTTATAGACAATTTCCGAAATGTGTTGTTTAGACAACGATGGATGATTTTTGTGTATGGAATGGACGATGAAAAGAGACTAAATTAATTATACAACATCTGTTTTATAAACAATATATGTTGCATAGAAGGGTGTTGAACAATTTTGTTTTGCATGGAGCTGTTAGCAAAATGCTAATCATGTCTCCATCCGAAAGGAGAAAAATAAGATGAACATTCTCATGTGGATTTTACAAGGTTTACTCATTGCAATGTTTTTAATGGCTGGTCTGGGCAAGTTATTTGGTTCCAAAATGCACAAAGAAGGATTTGAGAAATGGAATTTACCTCAATGGTTTCGTGTGGTAACGGGATTCGTTGAATTTACTGGTGCTGTTTTATTAATCATTGGATTTTGGAATACAACAAGTGGAATGGCTGGAGCATTGATACTAGGATGTACAGCGATTGGCGGAACGATTACACATATTCGTGTTAAGGATGGCATGAAAGAGATGTCCATGATTATCATATTGGGGATTTTTGCTTTTTCTCTGTTGTTCTTACTCATGCGATGAAAGGAGAAAGAGATTGTGGGAGAAAATACATTTGATTTTGGCATCTATTCGTTAGGGGAAAGGTTGCCTGATGCAAAGGGTGTGATGCAACATCCTGCTAAAAGAATAGAAGACATCATCCAAACGGCCAAGCTGGCGGATGAAGCTGGGCTTGATATTTTTGGAATAGGCGAACATCATCGTGTAGACTTTGTGACATCTTCTTATGCGATGATATTAGCGGCGATTGCACGAGAAACAAAAAATATTAAATTGACAAGCACCTTATCGGTTATAAGCACAATTGATCCCGTTCGATTATATGAAGACTTTGCCACACTCGATTTACTTTCAAAAGGAAGAACAGAAATAATAGTCGGCCGTGGAGCATTTATAGAATCTTTTTCTCTCTTTGGTGCAAATTTAAGTGAATACGATGAATTATTCGAAGAAAAGCTGAAATTGTTTTTGATGCTCCAAAAAAATGAAGAAGTTAATTGGAAAGGGAAATTTCGGACAAAATTACAAAATGCAAAAATTGCACCACGTCCAATGAATAAGGAAATCCCTTTGTGGATTGGAGTAGGAGGAACACCGGAAAGTGCGATACGTGCAGGAAGATTAGGTGCAAATATGGCTCTTGGTCTATTAAGCGGTCCACCTGAAAATGCTAAGCATTTGGCAGATCTTTATTGGTCATCTGCAAAAGAAGCCGGTCACGATTTATCTAAGCTGCGCGTATCGGTGTCGGGTCATGCTTATCTTGCGGAGACAGGTGAGCAAGCAGTTGAAGATTTCTATCCACTTTATATCAAATATTTTAGTCATTTTATGAAAGAGAGAGGCCAAAGATTTTATGTGTCAAAAGAGTCCATCCATCATCAAAGGGCAGCCAATCAAATTCTAGCTGTTGGCAGTGCTGAAGAAATAGTAGAAAAGATTCTATATCAGTATGAGCTTTTTGGGCATAGTCGTTTTATGGGGCAGTTGGATTTGGGAGAACAATCATTAAGCAAGATCGAAAAAGCAATTGATTTACTAGCAAATAAAGTAGCTCCCATTGTTCGAAAAGAAATAAACAAAAAAAGGGTTAGTTCTATTTAGGACTTCATCTAGAAAATTCCAGAATGTGAAATTGTCTTTCGAGTAGATTGTATCGAATGACGATCTGTCATTATTTAAATATTTTGACCTTATATGATATAATGAACAAAACCGTTTCAAGGCTGAAGGAGCCAACCATGCCGCGTCGTCCGTCCAAGCCCGGCCGTACCTTCCGTCAGCACGTCCCTGTTTCTCCGAGCAGGCCGCCGGTCAACGGTACCGACCGTCGAAAGATGCACACTTCCGAAGCCACCAGCTCCGAGGAGCTGGAGCGTCGCCGGCTCAAGCCCCAGATCGAGCTTCCGAACAGGGAAGTTCGGCTGATCGAACGGGACTCTGAGTTCCAGCTTCCTTCGGGCGGCAAGATCAGCTGGCCTGTGCCCACCTCCTGGAGGTCAAATCTGGGGCAGGCGAAAGTGAAGATCGTCACCACTCATCCCATCGTCGTCCTTCCCGGACTCAAGCTGAAGCTTCACATCTGGGAGTGCAAGGAACACTGCTTCGGTCCCGCGATCCTCGACCAGCTCGGGCTTCTGCGACCGATCGAAGAAGGTGGGAAGTACTGCTACAAGAAGGGCCGGGACGGCGATCTCGTGGAGATGGACAAGGCGGAGTTCCTCTGGAACCTGCTCCGATGACGAGTAACCAAGCTGGCATGGGCCCTCTCCTTGAGAAGGTTGTGTCCTGTGAAAGGGACACAAGGGCAATGATCACCGTTTTCTTACGGAAATCCTTGCCCCCCAATATTTTATTTGGTATCTTTTTTGTTGATCTATTTTCTCTATACGAGAGAATAAGATAACACTAGATATATATTTTGTTCTATTTCACATACAAAACAGCCCAAATGGGCTGTTTTTTAGTACTTTCGAATATGAAAATTTTCTTCCAATAACGTCCAGTTTCGAGGGAAATCGCGGTGACTTATCGCCCAATAGCCAATACCACGAAGCTTGTATTTTTTTACTAGATTAAACTTAGCTTGGGCACTTTGTTCGTTTTCAAACCAGACTTCATGTTGTTTTCCCTTAGGATTCTCATAATGGAAAAATGGTACTTCTGCTTTATTATCGTATTGAATTTGTGCACCGGTTGTCTGAGCAATCCGAATAGCTTCTTGTGGGGAAACGATCTTTGCTGGTTTCTTGGCTTCATGATGAGGGATATTCCAGTCATATCCGTACAATGGAAAGCCCATCATGATCTTATGTCTTGGGATTTTGGTCACGGCATAGTCTAGTATTTTTCGGATTTCTGGTGTGGGAGCAATCGGGTTGGGTGGTCCTTCACTATACGCCCAATCATACGTCATCAATACAACAAAATCAGCGACTTTACCATGAAATGCATAGTCATGTGCCCCAGCCCAAGCTCCTCCTTGTTTGTCACTTGATTTGGGGGCTAGATCAGTAGAAACGAGAAATCCGTTTTGTTTTACGATGGGGATCAAGGTTTCGAGAAAGCCGTTGTAGAGTTTTTTATCTTTCTCGTACATATGTTCAAAGTCAATATTAAGCGCACGAAAACCTTTTTGCTTCATCGTAGTGACGATATTCGTTATGAATCGTTTGGAGGCTATTGGGTCCGTAAAAAGCTTATGGGCAATTTCAGGAGAATAGTTTTTCTCTCCTAAGTTAGTGATCACCATCATGGGAGTAACATTTTGTTTATGTGCTGTTTCTAATGGCTGGTTTTGTTTGAGATGAACAAGCTCTCCATTCGCCTTCGCGTTGTAACTAAAAAAAGCAATATAAGTTAACTGAGGAGAGAAACGCTTCACATTTTCTGTTGCTCTCTTTGCATTAGTTGGATCAAGGAAACCAAGCACTTCAATTTTTGGCTTATTGATGGAAGCAATAGGTTGATAGTTTTCTGTATCATTGATCGGAGGGGCGTGTTCTGGATGAGAGGGTATGGTATTTAGTTTTTTGACTACAGGATTACGTTGTTGTACAAACCGATCGATATCAGGTTTACTTTGTTGTGTACATGCTGCTAGTAATAAGGTGAAAAGTAGCAGATAAATTTTCTTCATGTCCTATTCCTTTGTTTTTTCTTTTGTGTAAGTAGTTTTAGTATGATTCTATTTTTTATACTAATTATGTTGGTGAAATTCGATTTTCTATTACTTTTTAAACAAAACAAAAAAACTCGAGTTACTCGAGTTCTTTGATCTATCAATAGTTTGTATTTTGAGTGCTTGGAGCAAATGAAACTCATTTTTATATTTTAAGAAAAACTATCTATTTGTTTATCAGTCTCCATTGGACTTCTTCACGCGGAAAAGTGCTTGGACTGAACACAAGTTTATAGTATTTTTCTTTGCCAGTTACTTCAAACGCGATAAACCCCGTTAATTTTTTACCTATATTGAGCTCTCCGTCGTATGAAGGCATATCAGGTAGATCTGCTTTTTTTAATATATTTCCTTCATTGTCGATCAATCTAAAGTCAGCGATTTTTGATTCATATTTAACTCTACCTGAGTTGTTAACGAGAGTAATCACCAGCTTTAACACTTTTCCTGTTGGGTTATAGGCAGGATCAACATTTATAATCTCTTGTTTGGATATTGTAAAATCCATAGTACCGGTATCTTTTGGTAATTTCACTCCTACTGTGTCCCCAATACGAAACACTTGATTTTCTGGTTGTTCTGTTTGTTGAGATGTACCATTAAGCTTTATTGCGGCTGGTTCATCGAGTTTGTTCCACCCCCAAATTACCAATGCAACACCTCCGATGAATAGGAGTAATAATACTATAAGTTTTATTACGGTTTTACTTATATCTTTATTCATACTTATCTTCCTTTTAGTTTAGTGGGGTAATGTAAAACCATGGTTTGAGTGAACTTAAGATCGATTTGTAGGGAATTTGTATTTAAGAACAGCACCAACCACCTCGCAATACTCTTTTATTTAAATACATGGGAATCGTAGCATAGAACACTAAATATAAATACTTTTATTGTCAAATAGGAATATTTAAATGAGTGGTGATGAATCTACTTATTTGAAAGTTTTGATATCATGTTCTTTAAAATCATAAAAAAACGGGAAACTGTTTCATTTGTTTTTCTTGTTACTCATTTTTCGAATTCACTATTGTCCGAAATCTTTAGAAAACGTATAATTTTATCTGTGTTATGTAGTCTTATCTGGAAAGGATAATGAACATATTGGTACGAAGAAAGTATGGCTGGTTTGTTTGTAGCATTTTGATTATTGTTTTATTGTCAGGCTGTGGAAGTGGAGTTTCTACAGATGTGCTTCGTCCATTGTGGACCAAGCAAGTAAATCAAGAAGTAACTCCATTGATGAAAGATGTATTTGCCCCTGTTTCTTCGCAAGTATCCTCTGAGCTCGTTTTTACCTCTGATTCGAGTTGGGATGTGTCAGAAGAAAAATTACCAAATTATAAATATGGGTTACAACATGCAAAAGAAACGAAAAAGGCTGAGGCTGATCCTCTACTTGTGATTCATGTAAAGCTTGATCAACCTTTTGAGTCTTACCCCTTAAATCAGTTGCAAGAACAGATCTGGTCAGCAAAGGAACAATTGAAAATAAATGGTGTGCAGGTGGGCACGATAAAACTGGAATACGGTGGGAAAACATATTTTAACGGGTCGTTACAAGCGATGAATAGTCCAAGTGATATCGATCAATTTTATCAAATTCAATCCAAAGGATGAGATTTGTAATCTTTTTTACTTGACCAAAAGGCTCTTTTTTGGTACATATTAAAATTAATAATCTATTGGTAAAGAACGAGTAAGAAAATATAGATCATCGAAGCGAACTGAGGACGGTGTGAGCTCAGTATGACTATTTTCTGAAACGCATTCTTATAAACTGCTGATCGGGGCACACCTCGTTAACAAGTACAAAGTGGTGCTTTACGCACAAACGGAGTGGTACCGCGGGCAAAACGCTCGTCTCCTTTTTGAGGGGATGAGTGTTTTTTTATTTTTAGGAGGACAGAAAAATGGATTATAAACATCTATTTGCAGAGCAGTTGGCAACATCAATCGAGCATGTTTTAGCAGTAGAGGAAATAGAAAAGGTAATTGAAAAACCAAGAAAACAAAATTTAGGCGATTTCGCTTTCCCTTGTTTTGTACTTGCAAAGCATTGGAAGAAAGCTCCACAAATGATCGCAACAGAGTTGGCTTCCAAAATAGAGCATTCGTTGTTTCAAAAAGTAGAGGCAGTAGGGCCTTATGTAAACATTTTTCTTCATAAAAAGCTTGCGAGTAAACAAATATTAGATGAAGTATTACGACATGGTGATCAGTTTGGAACGAATAAAGATGGAAGTGGAGGAGCAGTTACGATTGACTTGTCTTCCCCCAATATCGCGAAAGCTTTTTCGATGGGCCATTTACGTTCAACTGTAATTGGTAATGCCATTGCACATATTGCGGAGAAAAATGGATATCGTCCTGTTCGAATCAATCATTTAGGAGATTGGGGTACCCAGTTTGGTAAACTGATAGTCGCTTATCGGAAATGGGGAAACGAAGAAGAAGTTCGTAATAATCCGATTTCGGAGTTGATGAAACTATACTTGCGTTTTCATGAAGAAGCAAAAGATGATCCTTCTTTGGAAGTGGAAGGTCGTGAGGCGTTCAAACGCTTGGAAAATGGCGATGCAGATAATCACGCGTTGTGGGAGTGGTTTCGAGAGGAATCTCTTCACGAATTTGCACGTATTTACGATCTATTAGGAGTGAAATTTGATTATTTCACAGGGGAAGCTTTTTATACTGACAAAATGGATGCAGTTGTGGATATGCTGGAAGCAAAAGGATTGTTGATCGAAAGCGATGGCGCAAAAGTTGTTTCCTTGGAAGAAAATAATCTTCCTCCTTGTTTGATCCAAAAATCAGATGGAGCAACACTTTATGCTACGAGAGATTTGGCAACTGCGATTTATCGTAAAAACGAATATGACTTTGCTAAATCTTTGTATGTCGTAGGCAGTGAACAGAGCTTACATTTTACTCAGCTAAAATTAGTCCTTCAAAAAGCAGGTTTTGATTGGTCACAAGATATGGAACATGTAACTTTTGGAATGATGCTTCGTGATGGCAAAAAGATGTCTACCCGTAAAGGGCATGTGGTATTGCTAGAAGAAGTATTGAAGAATGCAATTGAGAGAACCCAAGCAATCATTGAAGAAAAAAATCCAACACTGAAAGAAAAACAGAAAGTATCTCATGATGTAGGTATTGGTGCAGTTATCTTTCATGATCTCAAGCATTTCCGCACCAACGATGTAGAATTTTCCATGGAACAAATGTTGAACTTTGAAGGGGAAACAGGGCCATATTTACAATATACGCATGCTCGCTGCCATTCTTTGCTTCGTAAAGGCGGATATACTCCTCAGACAGAAGCATTGGAAGTAATAGATGAAGAGGCTTGGCCGATCCTCACCTTATTAAAAGATTTTGATCAAGTAGTAAAATTAGCTTGGCGTGAATATGATCCATCTAAGATAGCTAGATATGCATTAGACCTAGCTCGATCTCTCAATCAATACTATGCACATGTTCATATTTTGTCTGATGAACAGAATAAAACAGCGAGAATGAACCTCATTTACGCGACAGCGATGGTATTAAAAGAAGCATTACGCATTTTGGGACTTCAAGCACCGCAAGAAATGTAATGGAAGATTGACAGGGATAGCCCATGCATGCTAAGATGAATTCATTGTGTAAGAAGAAGCGCCCGCTTCTCACCTGGTCGACGCAATTGGGTTGTTGCTAGGTTAGTTGAGGAATACCGTAAGTTATTTACGTGTGGGCGACTTTGCCCACACTTTTTTGCATTGGCGATCCCCACTACTGGAGGTGTAATTATTAGCAAAGAACAGCAACAGGTCAACGAAGCGATCCGCGCTCGCGAAGTGCGTCTCATAGGTGGAAATGGTGAACAGCTCGGCATTCAACCATTGCGAGAAGCATTGCGTATGGCGACAGAACAAAATCTAGACCTTGTCAATGTAGCACCGCAAGCGAAACCACCCGTCTGCAGAATCATGGATTATGGGAAATACCGTTATGAGCAAAGCAAACGAGAGAAAGAAGCTCGTCGTAACCAAAAGATTGTCCAACTGAAAGAGGTACGTCTCAGCCCTTCTATCGAGGATCATGATGTCCAAACCAAGCTGAAAAACGTAGTGAAGTTTTTAGAGCAAGGGGACAAAGTGAAACTGAGCATTCGTTTTCGCGGTCGGGAAATCACTCACCAAGATCTAGGACGTCGCGTTCTAGTTCGGATGGCCCAAGAAGTGAAAGAAATCTCTGATGTGGAAAGACATCCTAAGTTAGAAGGCCGTCAAATGATTATGATCTTAACTCCAAAATCGTCCAACTGACATCGAAGGGAGTATGTACGATGCCAAAAATGAAATCCAAAAAATCAGCTACCAAACGTTTTAGTAAAACAGGTACTGGTAAAGTGAAACGAAATCATGCGTTTACTAGCCACTTGCTGGAAGGTAAGTCTGCAAAACAAAAACGCAAATTACGCAAAAGTGCCATCATGGCTAAAGGTGATACCAAACGTATCGAGCAATTAATCGCTTATAAATAGAACGTCTAGGAGGGAATTTTCATGGCAAGAGTCAAGGGCGGTACTGTTACCCGTCGTCGTCGTAAACGCGTGCTGAAATTAGCTCGTGGTTACTTCGGTTCTAAACACCGTTTATTCCGTACTGCAAAACAACAAGTAATGAAATCTCTAATGTATGCTTACCGTGACCGTCGTCAGCGTAAACGTGACTTCCGTCGTCTATGGATCACTCGTATCAACGCTGCTGCTCGTATCAATGGTATGTCTTACAACAAATTGATGCACGGATTAAAAGTTGCAGGTGTGGACATCAACCGCAAAATGCTTGCTGAGTTAGCTATCTTTGATGAAAAAGCATTTAGCGAACTTGTACAAGTTGCGAAAAAAGCACAGTAAAGTCTTTTTAGTCTCATAGATCATTCTATGAGATTTTTTAATGAGTGAATAACTAATTTAGTACCTAGTCCTATTTTGACAAATATTGATAACAATTTAAACAAACTATCTAGTATTCGTAGGATATAATGAACATGAGATGGATTGTATATCCTCCTCTGTTTTTTTAATGGACAAACTCAAAGGAGTAGGGCTGAATGCTGGTTAATTGGATCAAACTCGAATACGAGCAATATGGGCATTTGGATGCACAAGGCAATTTGTGTTTACCCCTTGAGTATGCAGAGGATTTTGTTCGTATTTGCTTCCAACATAATATTGCATTAGTTGGTGTAGATTTTATTTTTCGTGCAGAAGATGATCATTATTATCATATAACAAGCCTTGATTGTAGCGAGATCATTTGGAGTTTTTCCGATTGGAATCATTTAGTAGATTATTGTAATCAAATTGTTTGGAATGTTATTGTGCAAGAAGGTAACAAAGAAGGAACGGAATATTTTATCCCTTATTTAATGGAAGAGTACGATTGGTTGATGCAAAAAATCACAAATGAACACGATAGTCTTGAGGAAAGTACATCTTTTGCAAGTGGCAATTATTGAGAGAGCAGCCTAATAATAGGTCTGCTTTTTTTTATGACTTGTGATAGTATAGATCTAATTTAGTAGAAAAGGGCAATATATTCTATCTTATCTACGAAATTTTACAACTAGATATTCGTCTAAGCCTTTAAAGGCTTGCCAATCGGGTAAGTTTTTTTCTTTATCATTTAATAGAGTAGGTGACCAAGAGTGAGAAGCGACAAAATTAAAAAGGGAATTGACCGTGCACCACATAGAAGTCTATTGCGTGCGGCTGGAGTAAAAGAAGAGGATTTTGGAAAACCATTTATCGGAGTTTGCAATTCATTTGTAGAAATTGTGCCTGGTCACATGCATTTAAATAAGTTTGCAGAAGTAGTCAAAGATGCTGTACGTGCTGCAGGGGGGGTACCCTTTGAGTTTAACACCATTGGTGTAGATGATGGGATCGCAATGGGGCATATTGGGATGCGTTATTCCCTGCCTAGTAGAGAAGTAATTGCAGATGCAGTAGAAACGGTTGCCCTTGCTCACTGGTTCGATGGTCTTATCTGTATCCCGAATTGTGACAAGATTACGCCAGGGATGTTGATGGGCGCAATGCGTGTAAATATTCCAACGATCTTTATTAGTGGAGGACCGATGAAAGCGGGTATGACTCCATCTGGTAAATCGATAGATTTGGTGTCTGTATTTGAAGGAGTAGGTGCACACCAAGCTGGAAAAATAGATGAGAAAGAATTATATGAATTAGAACAATATGCATGTCCAAGTTGCGGTTCGTGTTCTGGCATGTTTACTGCCAATTCAATGAATTGTTTAGCAGAAGCATTAGGAGTGGCACTTCCTGGTAATGGAAGTATTTTAGCGGATACCCCTGAAAGAAAAGTACTCGCGCAAAAAGCAGCTGCGCAAATCTTAGATTTAGTAGAAGCCGATTTAAAACCAAGTGATATCGTAACACAGGAATCTATCGATAATGCCTTTGCATTGGATATGGCAATGGGTGGTTCTACCAATACAGTGTTACATACGTTAGCGATTGCTCATGAAATGGGAGTGGAATATCCACTTACGAGAATCAATGAAATCGCTGCGAAAGTACCAAATTTGTGTAAAGTAAGTCCTGCTGGCAATTGGCATATGGAAGACATCGATCGAGCAGGTGGGATTCATGCCATCCTAAATGAATTGTCCAAAAAAGAAGGAGTATTGAATTTAGATTGCAAAACCGTAACATTAAAAACATTAGGGGAAAATATAAAAGCGCATAAGATTTTGGATGAAGAAGTCATCCATCCTCTTACCAAAGCTTATAGTGAAACAGGTGGATTGTGTGTGTTGTATGGCAACATCGCTCCTGATGGTGCAGTAATCAAAACAGGTGCTGTTGATCCTTCGATCAATACATTCAGCGGACCTGCTGTTATCTTTGAATCACAAGACGCAGCGATTGCGGGTATTTCGTTTGGAAAAGTAAAATCAGGCGATGTTGTAGTTATCCGATCGGAGGGACCAAAAGGCGGTCCGGGAATGCCAGAAATGTTGTCTCCTACCTCTGCGATCATGGGTCGTGGACTGGGGAAAGAAGTTGCCCTTATCACTGATGGTAGATTTTCCGGTGCAACCCGTGGAATCAGTATTGGACACGTTTCTCCAGAAGCGGCTGACGGTGGACCAATTGCTTTTGTCGAACAGGGAGATATCATTCATATCGACTTGATCAATCGAACCATTGAGTTGGAAGTATCGGATGATGAACTTGCAAAACGCAGAGAGAACTGGACACCTCCTAAAATTGAAGTAGGTGGTAGATTCCTACGTCGATATGCTAGTTTGGTGACCTCTGCCAATACAGGTGCTGTTTTGAAAGATATGTAAAATAGATTGAAAGAAACCACTTCTGATTTTATTTCTAGAAGTGGTTTACTTTTTGTTGATATACCTTATGGCCATCAACATGCTCAAAGGACAGACTGACAACCTCAGCAAGCAGGCTCATATACCAGATATAGACCAAATGGTGTCAGGTTAGGATTAACTGCTTATAACCTTTCCTATCCTGTCTTTGCTTTTTCCTTGTTTTGTTTGATTAAATGATTTACTTATTAAATATATTGGGTGATATGGTTCTCTTCAAGTGGTGTCAAAGACATGTTTTTGTTATCATTAACTTAGCCAATGAGGGAGTCCCTCAAAAAAACGAATGGGCAAACCTAAGGAGTTGCGATGACGGGTAATGGGAAACGCGGAAGCAAACTAACCCGTGTAACAGTCAATCTGAATCCTCGTGCCTCAGCTGCTCTGAGACGAGTGATCGAGTCGACTGGTGACAGCCAAACGGACTGTATCAACCATGCTCTCCCGCTCTACTACTTTCTTGAAAAGATTCTCTCTGATGGGGGAGAAATCTGCGTTCAAGAGAATGGTGAAGACAAGCTGACACGTCTTCGCTTCTTTTAATTCATTCCCTCAACAACGGTGTATACTGAACCCTAGGTTCAGTAACAGGCTGGTCTCCTTTGTAAGAGGGGACCAGCCCATATTTTTGGTATGCAAAGAGAAGAATACTAAGGGCTAAGGAGTTAAACTTATCCTGAAAACATTGGTCTAGTCCTGCGTATGTCAAGCCGAGGGGAATGCGCACAGCACCATGTTCTGCGTCGCACGCGCCAGTAATAGAGAATCTATGGATCGTCTACACTTATCTAGACAGAAAAAATAAGGTCACATACAATCCAGTTAACCAAAGGGACAATGGCGGATATTCATTGTCCCTCTCAGTGTTTTACTATAAATCATCATGCATGTAAACTTCCTTCATATTGCCCATATCGTTGAAAAGGACCTATCGGTATTTGGATCAAGCTGGTTTGTTTCGTTCCATCCAGTTGATAGAGCTGATCTACGCTTTTTGCATCATATCCTAGCAATGGATGGCCGCCAAATCCAAGTGAAGAAGCTATGAGTAATAAGCGCTGGACCAAAATTCCTGTTTTCATTTGCTGCATTCGATAGCTTCTTGGGCCTAATGTTTCCTGATTTGCAATGGGATCGCCGATAATATGCAGGCAAATTGGAGTTTGAAACAGATTGATGTGAGCATCAGTCAAACATTGTTGTAAATGAACATGAAAATTACCTTCCTGGATAAGATGCAGCGAATGTGTCTGAACATCATAGGTATACATGCCTTTTGGTACCTCATCCACTTGATGGAGATACCCAGCTAATTTTAGATCAGAAAAATAGTGTTCAAGATGATGGAGATCATGTTCCATTGTTTTTTGTAAAAGGGTGGCGAGTTGTGGTTGTGATATAGACCCAAATCGAAAATCCTGGCCTGGTGAGGTTCTATTTTGGCAAATCGTATAAAAGGATAAGGACGATGTTTGGTTTGGTGGAAGTGTGATGCATTTGTTACGATGCAAGATGGGGGAGCAGATTGATTTACTATCACAAAAGTTTTCTGTTGTAGTTTGTATAGATGATAGATGGATTTTTTCTACTTCTGGATAAGGGAGTATTTTTTTTGAGTTCATCTGATAGGGATGTTTTATTTTTGGGAGAGAAACACAGAGTTCATGGCTGGTGATGTGCTCTTGTTTGATTGAAAGGTGATGCGTTTTTTGTGGAGTCAGACTTAATGGTATAACAGCATAAGTACTTTCTTGATTGGTAGATAGTCCTAGCAAATGATTGATCGCTTCATCCAAAAATTGATCATAAATCGTAGCTTGGTAAGGTATTTGTTTTGCTACTTCTAGTAACTGTCCCAACAGTACCCCGCTGTCCAATCCTTGTAGACGATAAGAGAAGTTATGGTATTTGAAAAAGTTTTTCCAGAAGAATACAGAAACAAATACCGTTGCAAAGCAAGGAGAGATGTCACACTGATAACCCAATGCTTCAGCAAGAAACGAATCGAAATTTCCTTCTCTTAGTAACACCAATGCATGGTGAGAAACATCATAGTGATAGATTCCGTTAGGAATGTCTTTTGTTTTCAGATAGAGATACAATTCATTTGGGTATAGTGCTCCGCCTGAAGGTACAAATCGCCTAAGAGTGTATTGTTCTTCCTTGATTGGGTAGGATGTATGGATGATTTTCGTCAATCCATAGATATACCATAAAAAATAACCAATCTCATCTATAGTCGGAATGTGCGATGATTCCCTCTTTAGATCAAGTGGGATTTCCATTGAGAGTGCTATTTTGGGAAGTATGTATTGTTTGAATGGTAAAGGCGCGTCATTCCAGTTCACTTCCCAATCAGAAGGACGGATTGTCTCTGGATGATGTTGAAGATGGGAAAGAAAAGTATGAAGATGCACTCATTCGTCCTCCTTTCTATGGGAAGGGATGCGGGTGAGGATTAAGTTGGTCGAGTGTCAAAGTTGTATTTGTATAGCCGAGTATTTGTGGTACATGTAGTACTCTAGATAATCCAGTTAAACGTGTAAGATGATGTCCAAAGGTCATAGGTAGCATTCCTGGAATGATTACTTTAACACAGTGTAATTGATGTTGCTGTAATTCAGTCGTTGTTTGATTGACGACAATAACATCAAGTTGAAGATTTTTTAATGTTTGCAGCAAATAACGAAGATCATCAGTCAAATCATTCTCGGCAATCGGCGGTCGTTTGATCTGTTGAAATGTTTTATTGTTTTTCTTCTGATGGAGTAAAAAATGCAAACGATGTTCGGTTTCCGGTATGCTGTAAAGCATCGAATGATCCGGCATTTCTTGAACCAGATGGGGTTTATCGACCATGTTTACATACTTTGCACGCTGTTTTTCCGCCTTTTTGTCCAAGGTCAACATCATACCAGCGAGTTCATGAATTGCATTTTTGGCAGCTTTGATAGGTTCAAAATGTGTACCTGCTGCACAGATCAAGTGAAAACCACTTGCCTTTTTGTTTTTGGCAATCGCCCATATGGTAGGGATTCCATGTTCCATCGTTGCATCAAACAAATGAATTTCATATCCTGCTATTGCTTCTATACGATGAAGCATCAAGTCGAGTTCTTTATCGCCTGATGAATAGGGATCAATTCTCGGAAGTTCGAGCTTAGCATACCAAGTCATTAAAAAAGCATCTCGTTCCATAATTTCCAATATCCCATGCAAGATTGCCTCTTCTAAATTTCCTCCCAGTGCACAGCCATTGGAAGTTTCATAGACAAACCCTTTTCCTCCACCTAAGCTATAGTAAGCAAGTAATTCTGGTACAAGGATTGATTTTTCTTGGTTAAAAGAATAACCCCATACCCAATGCATCTTTTGATCGGGATCAAATGCTTGAAAAGGGAAATGTGGCAGAGCATATTGTTCCTTAGAGTGAGTTCCTACCGATTCTGGATGTAAAGCATTTGCTTGTAATTGATGATAACTATCATGAACGATCGTACGTGTTCTTCTGGGGGCAATCCCGCAAGATCGCTCCAAACCTTCAAAAATAGCAGTTATTTCACTATCGCCAAATCGATGTGTTCTGCCAGCAGTTGACTCTTGACCGACATAAAGAGGAAGATGAACACTTGCTGCGGCAAACGGAGATCGGTAATCATGTATTTTTCCTTTTACTATTCCAGTTCGTTCGTCATAGTAGGTATGCTTCAATGGATCTTTCCAAGCAGGAAAGGGACGAACACGAAAGCTGCTTTTTGTTGATTTTGGATTCGCTTGTAGTTTTATGACGTTGTTTTCTGCTTGATCGTCAGACAGGGTGTTGCAGACGTTACAGAGTGGGTCAGCAAGGATAGGATGCCTAGTTGTTTGTAGTGTTGTTAAGTTTGTAATGATGGTGTTTTCTTTAAGCATGCTTTGGTTATTGATTATATTTTTGATTTCTTCTAAAAGGATATGCTGGATGTGCCTCAGTCCAAAGGAGGAAGCAATCTGTGCAGGATAAAGAGAAGGATTAGAGCTGAATTGGTGATAGATGGACCACATTTCTTTGCGGTCCTGACCTCCCATCAGTAAGCGCCGATCCGCACAATGAAAACAAGGTGTATCTTGGGCGATGAGTGGACCAATAATGGCCTCTCCAAATGCTAGAAAACATCGTAACCAAGGTATATGGGGAGCAAGCGCTTGTATCTTACGATGCAAAGAAGGATTCCAGTTATCTGTCAAAACAAGCAAGAGATCAGCATTTCCCCAATTTTTCTCTTCCCAATCTGTCCCAAGAACGAGTGCAGAATAATGATTCTCCAAAGCTTTTGTTGTTGCTGTTGCTAATTCTCCATTCCCGATAATCCCAATGATAGAGCTTTTCACGATTTTGTCTCTCCTATCATTACACCTACAATGGATAAATGTTGCCGGATGTATGTTTCTAGCATAATATCAAAAACTTGTAGCTGAAGATTATGTTGACTTAGTGATTGGATAGACTCTTTTAACTTAGATTCCATTGATATGTCTATGGGTTTAGGAAACAAAGTAGAGCAAACAGGTAGTTCGTGAGATGTTTTTTTTAATGGGATGTCTGTATTTTGTGTGGTATGCAAAGCTTTTTTTAATGCATTCCGCAATGATGTTGAAAGATCCCATCCCATTCCGCTAAACCAATGATTATTTATGTTTATCCAAATGGTATCGAAACCATAAAGTCGCTTACCGAAGGAAATAATCGGTTGTACGCCATATGTTTCCAAGCATTTTGCGTAGTAATAAGCCTGTTCGTCTTCGATTTGTTCGGAATGAAGAAGAAATGGCTGGGTAGGATCGGCGCTTTTGGAATGAAACTGATACAAATAGTTTTGAAAACCTCGGAAGATCGCCTCTACACTATTTTCACCAGCTCCAATATGTAAGGGGACAGAAATATCTTGATTGGATAGAAGACGAGATGCATAAGCCTCTATACCAGCCAATCCAGTTTCTCTTTGTGCTTCGTGGTGTGAATCCCCTGCACAAACAATGGGGGAGATTTCGTTTTCATTATGTGGATCATTTATTTGCACATGACATTGAGATAATGGGAGTTGAAGTGAATTTTCTGGTCCAAATGAGCGGAAAATTCCCATTTTGGATGAAGTAATGTGATGAAAGAATCCTAGAAGATTTGATTTTTTCTGCTTGGAAGAAGAAAACCATTTCGATTGCTCAAGAGGTTGAATGAAGGGCTTTGAATGATATGCAAGTGGATGTGAAAGATAAGTATGCCATTTTCCTTCCAACGTCTTCAAATCAAGAAGAAATACGTTTGATTTTTCCGGATGTTGCGCTGTTGTAGCTGATTTAAAATACTGAAATGCAAGGACATTGGCTAAAAGAGCAGTTGCTGCATGGTTGGTAATATTTCCCTTCTCTTCTGGGGTATTAAGTCTCCTCCATGCAGAATCCCAGTCCTTTGAAGGTCCTACGATACCAAACTGTTTCCAAGTGATGGCAGGGAAAAATTTTTTATTCTCTTGCTCACAAATATGGGAAAGTCTATGCAGGATTTCTATTTGATCTTCTTTTCCTACAAATAGGACAGAGTCAAAAGGTTGTAGTACTTTTTTCCAAGGCTGTACTTGATCATCTGAAATATCAACGATTTGGATGCAGGTATCTTTTTTGTTTGCTGCTGTAATCAAAGAATGGATCCGTTGCTTATTCGTAGATTTTGCATCTGTGATAAACAGATGTATCGTCTGAATTCCTGAATCTAGTAAAGAAGAAAGAAGAGAAAGAAGAAAGGAACCAGAACCGATAACCAGTAAGTTGGATTGACGATATTTTTCAAACCGAGAAGCTCCTGATCCCGATTGATGGTCCAAATAGGATATTTGAGTGGAATAGCTTTGTACTAAATCTTCCCTTAACGAATGAGGGTCGTCCTTACTAACATCACGAACAAATTCGTTTTGAAGCAAAATATCGGCAAATTCATAGACTCTTTTTTGATAGATTTCTGGCAGTCCATCTGTAATTTCGTGCATGCGATGTGTACCATCAAACATAGGAATGAGTTTTTCCATCCATTGGTATACATTGGTACCTGACATCCGAAAAGAGTGTTTGTTGTTGCGAAAATAGATGCCACCACCTGCATCTGGTATAAAAGTGGTGTCTTGATTTGTTTTTAATCGTGAGAATCCAGACGTTTTGGCCATAAAATAAAAGATCCTCCTTCTGTCCATCTGCTCCTCTATATTTTATGTAGGACGATTTGTCTACTTGCTAAAAATCAAAAAAAGCCCTGACCATTCAGGGCATCATCTTTAGCGTGATTTAGAAGAATGGAAAAAATGGAAAAAACGGAAAAAGAGGAGAACAGCCTCCACAACCCCCACATCCACCGCATCCGCCACAACCTCCACAGCGGTGAAAACCACCACATCCGCCACAACCCCCGCAGCGGAATCCGCCACAGCGTTGAGCTGTTTCCAGTTCTTCATATTGTTCCATGTAATGTTGCCAAGGTGTTATATCGTAGTTACTGTATTCATCAATGCTGAGTTCTTGAAGTTCTTTTTGGAATTCTCCCATTTTAAAGCCTCCAATGACTATATTTTCGAGAAATAACTGGACGTTAGCCCTGCTCGACATGATATATGTATGAAGGGGAGCAAGTTTAGGTTACTGGAAGAAAAATTCCAATTTATTGTCAAAAAGTGTGCCTTCTTTTATTTTTCGTGGTATGATTTATGCCACAAGGAAGTATTTTGGATTATAGTAGGTGAAATATTGTCGTAATCATGCAAGGATAGTATTTGATAGATTTTACTAATTAAGAAAATAAAAATTTACGAAATTAAGATGATAGCGCTACCATTTTTGTAATATGAAATATTGGATATATGGGTTGACAACTGAAAAGTGGGATAGATATAATAGCTCCTAAATAATAAAAAATAACTGTATTTCTCAAAACTTAAAAACAAATTAAATTGAAATAATAAAACAATGATGAGGATATGAGTGATTTACCAATACGAGTTACAGAGAATTTGGGATTTTGCTGAGACCCAAAACCGTAAGTACTTTGCTTCTCCCCTTTGAGTTACATGCCGAAAGAGTATCGAAATACTCAAGTAGATCATGATCGGTTGTCGCCGTTATCGACCAAGTACATGCTGTACTTGATGAGACTGATAGCTGTGAAGCATCAGTGAACTTGGGTGGTACCACGAACTGTTCGTCCCAATTGGTGATTTATTCACTTGGGATTGTACGGTTTTTTTTATTATGATTTAAAAAAGGAGGAATTACTTTGGCTCCCCAACTGGAATCAAAAACAAATTCAATTGGCTTGGATGAAAAAAAGTACACAGGGTCTGAAATTTTACTCCGTTCTCTTGTAGAAGAGGGAGTAGAAATGATTTTTGGTTATCCTGGGGGTGCAGTCCTTCCTATTTATGATTCTCTGTACGATGGTCATGTTCGACATATGCTTGCAAGACATGAGCAAGGAGCGATACATGCCGCAGACGGTTATGCTAGAGCTACAGGTAAGCCGGGGGTTGTAATGGCAACTTCAGGACCTGGTGCTACCAACTTAGTGACAGGAATTGCAACGGCTATGATGGATTCGATCCCCATGATATGTATTACGGGAAATGTTCCACTTAGCCTACTGGGAACGGATGCATTTCAAGAAGCAGATATTACAGGCATCACGATGCCCATTACCAAACATAATTATCTTGTTCGAAGTATAGAAGAGATTCCAACTATCGTAAAAGAAGCTTTTACGATTGCGACAACTGGAAGACCTGGCCCCGTTTTGATTGATATTCCAAAGGATGTCTCTCAAGCAATGAGTACCTTTACTTATCCAGAAAAAGTGGAGATTAGAGGTTTATTTCAACCCGAAGCACCTACTGATGTTCAGATAAACCGTCTTCAACAAGTGATACAACAAGCGGAGCGTCCAGTGATTTTAGCAGGTGGCGGAGTGGTAAGAGCAAATGCGCAAGCAGAACTGATTGAATTTGCTGAAAAATCCAACATACCTGTCACGACAACTTTGATGGGGCTTGGGGGATTTCCGAGCAGAAACGAGCTTTGGCTGGGGATGCCTGGTATGCATGGAACATATGCAGCTAACCATGCATTGCTAGAATGTGATCTTTTGATCGGAATTGGTGCTCGATTTGACGATCGTGTAACAATGGGACGTATTGATAAATTTGCAACTGGTGCAAAAATTATTCATATCGATATTGACCCAGCAGAAATCGATAAGAACGTGCATACTTATGTTCCGATTGTCGGAGATGTGAAACAAGTACTGGCAGCTGCAAACGAAACCCTTTCTTCTGCAAATTCAAGTAATTGGATAAAACAATGTGACGATTGGAAAGCGAAATTTCCATTACAATATGACGATTCTGATGAAAATGGACTGAAACCTCAATGGGTAATCGAACATCTGGATGAAACGACAGAAGGAAAAGCAATTGTTTCGACAGATGTTGGCCAACACCAAATGTGGGTTGCGCAATACTATCAATTTTCCGAACCACGCTCCTTGTTGTCCTCTGGTGGACTTGGAACGATGGGATTTGGTTTCCCGGCAGCAATTGGTGCACAATTTGCATCACCTGATCGTACCGTAATCGCCGTAACAGGTGATGGTGGATTTCAGATGACAGCGCAAGAATTGGCAGTGGTTGCATTGGAAAATATTCCAGTAAAGATTGTGATTATTAACAATCAATGTTTGGGAATGGTTCGCCAGTGGCAAGAAGTGTTCTACAAAGAGCGTTATAGCGAAGTAGACCTTTCGGGCAGCCCAGACTTTGTAAAACTCGCAGAGGCATATGGAGTAAAAGCATGGCGTGCGACAAATAAAGAAGAAGCCACTCAAGCATGGAAAGAAGCACTCCACCATTCAGGGCCAGCAGTAGTAGATTTTTGGGTAAATCCAAACGAAAATGTTTATCCAATGGTTGCCCCAGGTACAGGACTAGATGAGATGATGATGGGAGATGAAGAGCAATGAGTCATATTTTATCTGTATTAGTAAACAATCGACCACGTGTTTTAGCTCGAGTCTCCAGTCTTTTGGGTCAACGCAATTTTAATATTGAAAGCATTAGTGTAGGTCAATCAGAAGAAAAAGATTTATCGAGAATGATCATTGTAACTGGTGGAGATGAAAGAACACTCAATCAAGTATCCAAACAATTATCAAAATTAATTGATGTTATCGAAGTTCGTACAATCACAGAATCAACAAGTGTGGAGAGGGAATTGATGTTGATTCGAGTAACATCAGAACCCAATGTGCGAATGGAAATTCAAGGGATTGTAGATCCTTTTCGTGCATCTGTTGTAGATGTTGGACATGATTCACTCATGTTGCAAGCTACAGGCGATCGTGCAAAATTGGATACGTTGACGGAGCTTCTTCGTCCGTATGGAATATTAGAAGTCGCTCGTACTGGTGTAATTGCACTGAGTAGGGAGTTGAATCAAACCTCGCTTACTACTGTTATTTAATTATATTAAATTTTTTAAAAAATAAAAATTTATGGGGGAATATCAATCATGAGCAAAATGTATTACGAAGGCGATGCAAATCTTCATCTATTCAATGGAAAAACGGTAGCAGTAGTTGGATACGGAAGTCAAGGACATGCCCAAGCGCAAAACTTGCGTGATAGTGGTGTAAAAGTAGTAATCGGTCTTCGCCCAGGGAAGTCTTGGGAACAAGCTGAAAATGATGGATTCCAAGTGTATACCGTTGACCAAGCAGCAAAACAAGCAGATGTTATTCAAATCTTGCTTCCAGATGAGCACCAAAAACAGGTATATGAAACACAAATCAAAGAAAATTTAGAGGCTGGAAATGTTTTGATGTTTTCCCATGGATTTAACATTCATTTCGGACAGATTGTTGCACCTTCTGATGTAGATGTAATCTTAGTAGCACCTAAATCTCCAGGACATTTGGTACGTCGTGTTTATCAAGAAGGATTTGGCGTTCCAGGTTTGATCGCAGTTCATCAAGATGCTAGCGGACAAGCAAAAGATATTGCCCTTGCTTATAGCAAAGGAATTGGCAGCACACGTGCAGGAGTAATTGAAACTACTTTTAAAGAAGAGACAGAGACAGATCTATTTGGAGAGCAAGCTGTTTTATGTGGCGGGGTAACGGAACTCGTGAAAAATGGTTTTGAAACATTGGTTGATGCAGGTTATCAACCAGAGATCGCATACTTCGAGTGTTTGCATGAGCTAAAGTTGATCGTAGATCTAATGTACGAAAAAGGATTGAGCGGAATGCGCCATTCTATCAGTGATACTGCTGAGTATGGAGACTATGTGAGTGGAAAACGAGTGGTAGGTGCTCCTTCACGTCAAGCAATGGAACAAATCCTAAAAGAAATTCAAGATGGAACATTTGCAAACAACTGGATTGCAGAAAATCAAAATGGCCGTCCAGCGTTCAACAAGATAGCTGCTAGTGAAAAAGAGCATTCTATCGAACAGGTAGGAAGCAAACTGCGTCAGATGATGGTTTGGGTGAACAAAGAACCTGTCAGTTCCAATAACTAATCTTAAGGGAAAAGGAGGAAGCAACGAATATGCGAACGATTCAAATTTTTGATACCACATTGCGTGATGGGGAACAGTCCCCCGGTGTAACGCTTACCAAAGGAGAGAAGGTGGAAATCGCCCTCCAACTGGAGCGACTTGGTGTCAATCTTATCGAAGCAGGATTCGCTGCTTCTTCACCTGGAGATCGGCAAGCAATTACCGCAGTAGGCAAAGCAGTAAAAGATGCGACTGTTTTGAGTCTTGCACGTTGCGTGGAAAGAGATATCGAACATTCATGGGAAGTTTTGCGAGAAGCAACTTCCCCTGCTATTCATTTGTTTATTGCTACTTCTCCCATTCATCGAGAGTTTAAGCTAAAGATGAGCAAAGAGCAGGTGATGGAACAGGCCCTATCGGCTATTCGTCATGCAAAACGATATTTCTCTATGATTGAGTTTTCTTTTGAAGATGGTGGAAGAACAGAGATCGATTTTCTAACAGAAATGACCAGAAAAGTGATCGCTGCTGGTGCGAACATTGTAAATATCCCCGATACGGTGGGTTATCTTTCGCCTATCGAATATGGTAATATCTTTCGCACTGTTCGAGAGCGAGTACCTGAGACGGAAGGAATTATTCTTAGTGCCCATTGTCATGATGATTTAGGTATGGCAGTAGCAAACAGTTTGGGTGCTATTGAGGGTGGAGCAGGTCAAATTGAAGGTACGATTAATGGAATTGGAGAACGTGCTGGAAATGCTGCGATTGAAGAAGTTGCGATGGCATTAAAAACGAGAGCTTCACACTATCAAGCGCAGACGACCTTGAACCATCAAGAAATAAGTCGTACGAGTCGCTTAGTAAGTAAACTAACAGGTATGGTGGTTCCTGGAAATAAAGCGATAGTTGGTGCAAATGCATTTGCACATGAATCAGGTATCCATCAAGATGGTATGTTGAAACATCCAGAAACCTATGAAATCATGACGCCCGAAACGGTCGGCTTAGAAGAAAGTCGTTTGGTATTAGGCAAACATTCTGGTAGACATGCTTTTAAAGATAAATTGATCCAACTAGGGTATCCTCAAAATGAAGAACAAATCAATCATTTGTTTGAGCGATTTAAAAACTTAGCAGATCGAAAAAAAGAAATTTTGGATGAAGATATTATTGCTCTTATCGAAGAAAAAATTGGGGAAAGACCTGAATATTTCAGCTTACTTTCTTTTCATTTATCCTATGGAAGTCACGCAGTGCCAACAGCCACTTTGCGAATGAAAGAAGTAACTGGCGAAGTCAGGGAAGAAGCTGCTTGTGGAAATGGATCAGTGGATGCCATCTTTAAAACGGTAGATCGTATTACAGGCGAAGAAGTGGAATTGGCAGACTATCGCATTCATTCGGTTACGCATGGAAAAGATGCACAAGGGGAAGTGTCTGTTCAGTTAAAACAAGGGAATATAATTGTTCGTGGTCGTGGTGTAAGTACCGATATACTGGAAGCCAGTGCACGAGCATATATCGATGCAGTTAATCGACTTATCGCCAAAAAAGCGGATCGAGAACCAGAAGGTGTTTTGGAGACTGCATCTGCTCTTTCGGAGAGGGGTGTAATCGTTGGCTAAGAATAAAGAAATTGTTGTGATTCCAGGTGACGGTGTTGGTACAGAAGTAATGGATGCAGCGTTGTTTGTTCTTCGTGTAGTGCAAAAAAAGTATAACTATCATTTTACTTTTGAACATGCACTCGCTGGTGGGATCGCTACAGATACGGTAGGAGTTCCTTTGCCAGAGGAAACGTTAGAAAAAGCAAAAAAAGCAGATGCCATTTTGTTTGGAGCTGTAGGTGGACCAAAATGGGATAATCATCCTACACATTTACGTCCAGAACAAGCACTACTAGGATTGCGTAAGGAGTTAGGTCTTTATTCTAACTTACGTCCTATTGTCCTCTTTCCTGGCTTAGAAGAAAGTTCTTCGTTAAAAGCCGAAATCATTGAGGGTGTAGATTTTGTAGTCGTAAGAGAGTTAACAGGCGGAATCTATTTTGGTGAAAAACAAAGAGCAAAAGATAGCAATGGATATGAATATGCATCTGACTTGTTACTGTACCATGAACATGAAATTGAAAGAATCGTACGATTGGCCTTTCAAATGGCACAAAATCGCAAAAAACAGCTGACTTCTGTTGATAAAGCAAATGTTTTAGAAAGTTCTCGTCTATGGAGAACGGTTGTGGATCGAGTAAAAAGCGATTATCCAGAAGTTACCGTCGAGCACATGCTAGTAGATAATTGTGCAATGCAACTGGTTCGCCGCCCTACTGCTTTTGATGTCATCGTGACGGAAAATATGTTTGGGGATATTTTGAGTGATGAGGCAGCCATTTTAACAGGTTCGATTGGTATGTTGCCTTCTGCTAGTTTAGGAGAGGGATTGGTTGGATTTTATGAACCTGTCCATGGCTCTGCACCGGATATTGCTGGTCTTGGTATCGCTAATCCAACTGCAATGATTTTATCCATGGCCATGATGCTCCGTCATTCCTTCCAAGACGAAGAAGCAGCTTCCGATGTGGAAAAAGCAGTTGAAAAAGTATTACAGATGGGTTATCGGACACAAGATACCAAAACTGAAGATGAAAAAACGCTAACTACGATGGAGTTTGCAGAAAAAGTAGCTAGCTTGATCTGATTTAACAACCAACCTTGGCTAAGGTTGGTTGTTTGTTAGTTCAATAAGTAAAATCAAATCATAAGATTAAAAGTTCACCTTACAATGATACATAAGATATACTTAGTGGTAGCGTACATTGGGTACGTTTGTTCATGGAGGAAGAGATGACTCAAACAGATCCGCAGGATGAGCTGCCAGAACCGAATGAAAGACCGACACACCGGATTTTGGGGCAAGAGGTTCCTGCGAAAAACGTCACAGGTTCTAATACAGATCGACCTCGTGTAAAGCCTCCACAGCAAAAGGACTGATATCCTCAGTCTTGGCCTGATGTAGAAATGCATTGGGCCAATCACTAATTGTATTTGTTAAAACGGGTATTATTAAAATAACGAAGAAACCTAACCTGATATGGTTAGGTTTCTGTATATGAAAATGGGTATATACCTATATCAACAAGTAAATTTTAGTGGTTGCAATCTGGCTCGTTGCAATAGCGCATTCCAAACACCTCCTTTGAATAAGGAAATGATCTTCTATTATTATACCAAAGAAAAGAAAGATTAAAAAGAATAATAATAAAATGAATTAAAAGAAAATAGATAAGTTTAGAGAGGTATATGGAAGGACGAGATGAGAGCATGAATGGATGGATAAGTGTCATTCTATCCTTTGATTGGAGATTATTTTAGCATCTCTAGTATGGATACTGTATTATATTGTTCTGCAAATGAAGCTGTTTCTTAAGTATGTTATAATGGAACAAGGATATTTTTTACTGATCCATGCCTTTTGTAGTTAATAGGTAAATGATTAACGGATCCATTTACGATTTATTCATTTGGAGAAAACCTGTAGAGGTGGGATAACATATGAATAATAAAAATAACTTGGTAACGATGTTTAAAAAACTACCAGTAGAGCGTAAAGCGATGATTGCTGAGACGGCTGTTGTAGCCATAAGTTGGTTAGCCAAAAAAGCGGTACAATCCTATCAAAATAGAAAAAATAAAAAAGATATAAAGAGATTGGAAGAAAAAAAGGAAAGCGTTTAAGCTTTCCTTTTTTGTGTTGTTTGTATTTTATCACTTTCTTTAGTATCCATCATTCAAAGATAGATACTAAGTTTGTAATAGGAACTCAATCATGCGGAATCTCAAGAAAGTTTTTTGAGAGTATGAAAGCTGGTTTTACAAGGAGTCGAATTTTATATCATTTTAAGATGATATAAAATTATTTGAATAGAAATATTTACAGAGACTATTCGAATCGAATATAATAAAGGAGTCCCATACACACATAGAATCTCTCATGAAAATGAGAGGAAGGACACTCGATGAATTTCGAACTGAATGGCATCGACGGAGTCGTCGCGGACGCCAGCGGTACCGTCGACGGAGTCGTCGCGGACGCCAGCGGTGCCGTCGACGGAGTCGTCGCGGACGCCAGCGAGGTGAGTCCGTTCGGTGATGTCACTCAGGCCCTCGAAGGGCTGAACATCATCCCCAACCCCGTCGAGGGGATCAAGCTCCCCGAGATCGGCGGCGGGTGGTTCGGGTAGTCTGAACCTAGACACCTAATTTATCCTGGGGTGGAGCCCACGCAACAAGCGTGTGGTTCCACCCCGGGACCCTGAATATATGAATACACACATAGATAAAAACCTGCCTTATAAAAAAAGGGCAGGTTTTCTTTGGACTGGGGAAAATAACACTACATCAAGTCGGCCTTTTTGGCAATCTCACTTCGATAAATATTAGGCAACTCTACTTCTCCATAGTATGCTTCTCCTCGGAAAACTTCGGATAGTCGACGCATTCCGTTGTTTGACCCTTCATAGCTACTGTGATCTACTTGGGCATCAAAATCTCCATCGATGATGAGTTTGGAGTCTTCCCCAATTCTTTGTACTGCAAGTTTCATCAAGTCAACATCGAGGTTTTGTGCTTCAATGATATAGACAATGGCTCGAAGTCCTGTTGTATCAAATCCACGAATATCACTGAAAGGTAAGAGAAGAAGTTTGGGTGGTTCTTTATCTTTGCCTTTGAGTAGTTCTTCAACGATCATCTTATCTCCAAATTTACTGCATAACATCGACCCAATAGCGGAGTCCATAATTTTTTCGTCTCGTGTCCCTGGGTAAAAACCTAACTTTGCACTATTTCGAGAAGCCATTGGGTTTACAAAGCAGATCAACCTGTCAAATTTCCCCTTTTCTATTTCGCGCATAGCGTAACTTAAAGAGATTAATGATTTTCCGGAGCCGGCTTTTCCTTTGATCATGGTAATGGTATTGTTTTTGAGACTGTCTAAAGCGCATCGTTGATACGCATCTTTTGGAGAAAATTTTCCGAAATACGTCGTGTCAAATCCCCGTGGACGTACATAGACATGGCTTTCCCCTGTCCATTTTAATAGATCCGCGTAACTGTCTCCATCCTTAATGACCAAATATTGGTTAGGCAGGAGTTGAAAATGGTTGATATCCAAGTTGTGGCAGAGTGCTGCATATCTGGCGTTCTCTACATCACTTTCCACATAACCCTCATAACGCTCATTCTGTAGATCAATTTCCAGTAAGGGAATTTGAAAACCTCTTGCCTTTTGCTTGAGTAGCAAGTCGTGTGTGATCAATCCATGTTGATTGTCGATACAGCATTGCAAAATTTTGTTATCTGCATAATGTGGATCAAAGTCACTTCCAAGCGTAACGGTATAATCTTTCACATCGATATGGATTTGATTAAGATGTTGCTCAATGTAACGAGTTGCCACACGTGCTTGAAAGGCCAAGGTTTGGTTTTGTGATAGTTTGTGTTTCTCTAACTCTCTCAAAACCATAGATGGAATGATTATTTGTAGATGATCCAATTTCTCTATACTGTTCAACAATACATTGGTATCGATGACATATCGCATGGGAGGACGGATACCCCCGTTCTTTGAGTATTAATTTCAGTTTCTCCCGTTTTACAAAAAAATGCGTATACATTTTATGGTAGAGCAAAAATTTATCTTAACTGCAAAGCGAGACTAGGAGAATAGCGACGAAGCGAGACTTGTGCCCTAATCTGAGGTGCAAAGCGAGACTAGGAGCATAGCGACGACGTAGCGAGACTTGTTCCCTAGTCTGAGGTGCAAAGCGAGACTAGGAAGCGCATAAGAAGCAACTAATCTTTTATGGGCACGTAAATCGGCTTTGCAATTCCCTAGTCTACTCTGGAAAGAAATATCGAAGACTACTGCTGATTCCGTTCGATATCTTCTATTTTATGACAAAAGAGAGAGTTGGAACTAGTTCATTTATCCAAATTTTATACAAAAAAAAGAGGAATCATGAATTCCTCTTTTTGCGAGATTAATATAACAGCAACTAGATTTCTTTTTTGTCACTCAAAACTTATTGTTTTATTGCTACTGGTGTAGGTTTTGATTTGCTGTTGGAGAAAGGTTGTTTGAGTGCTTCTTGTTGACCATTCAACCAGAGTTCTTCTACTTTCGCTAATTCTTCTGCTGTAAAAGGTGTTTTTTCACTAGCTTCGGCAAACTCTTTCAAATTTGCTTCGCTTGTAATATTAGGCAATACGGATTTGATAGCAGCACTTGCTAGTGAATAGAGAATAGCAGCTTGTCCGATCGTGCGATCGGTACCTTTATAGAGGAAACTCCAATCACGAACTGCTTGTACACCAGATTGCATCCATTTCACTGGTCTATGGTTTCGGTGATCTGATTTATCAAAGTGTTTGTCAGGATCATAGGAACCGTCTAATAGACCAGAAGCATGAGGGACCCGTGCGATAAGAGATGTACCAGCTTCCTCAGCAGCCTTAATCAATTCTCTTGCTGGATCTTGTTCAATGAGGTTATTAATGATTTGTGCCATATCCATTTTTTGTTTTTGGATAGTCGCAAGTCCTTCGTCTCTCCAACCGATATCAGGGCCTAATGCGACACCATAGCTGCGAATTTTTCCTTCTTCTTTCAATCGTTCCAATGTCTCCATTACTTCATCACTGATGATGGCCTCCATACGTGCATTATGCAATTGGTAGACATCAATGGTTTCGATTTTTAAACGTTTCAAACTAGCTTCACATGAATTGCGGATAGCTTCTTTGTCCCAGTACTGAGGAAGTTCGCTATGTCCACCGTGACGATCACCACGTTTGGCAAAAATGTCATACCCAAATTTAGTAGCAATGACTATTTTATCCATTAAACCTTCTAATGCTTCAGCAAGCAAAGTCTCCCCTTTGCCTTGACCATAGACGTCAGCAGTATCAAAAAAAGTAATGCCATAATCTTCATAAGCTACTCTGAGTAATTTTTTTGCTAATGTCTCATCTTTTACACCCCACCATGGCGTAGCAACGGACCAGACACCAAAGCCTACTTCGGAAACTTTTTTATCTACATTTTTCATGGAACGATATTTCACTTGTATATCCTCCTCGTTCTGTAACTTTTTTGTTTATGTAATTTTATTCTTTCATTTTCTAACCCATTGTAACACACTGCCCTTTATGCTTAGCAAGTAAGCAAAACCAAACTAGATTGTACCAATTATTTTCCAAACACAATAGAAGGTGAAATTTTTCTCTATCCTTGATATTATTTTCTTTATACATAACTCGATTTGAGCAAAAAATGATACATAAAATCCCAAGCGAGCAAAAGTACTTCAATTAATGGCATAGTTTCGCTATATTGTAGTGCTCCCTACTCATGGTTGTAATGTCTATTGTGTTCTCATAAAAGACACAGAAAGACAATACATAGTGAGCGAATTTGGGACAAAATGTTAAGTGGATTTGCTCATCTGGAGTACATAATAAAGTAGAGGTGACGTTGGTGGCTAATCAAAAAAAGTCTCGGGATATGCAAGGGATTGTAGTCGGTACGATACTTATCCTTGTACTAGCACTTGGACTATATAGTGTAATCAATCAATTTACAGGAACAAAACAAGAAGCTACAGATAAAGTATATCCAATTGATTATAAAGGACAACCATTCCTTGGGAAAGAAAATGCACCTGTTAAAATCATGGAGTTTGGAGATTTTAAATGTCCTGTTTGTAAGCAATTCGATGAAACCGTTTTTCCACAGCTGAAGAAAGATTTTATTGATACAGGGAAAGTAGCGTTTTACTTTACAAATTCACAAGTTATTGGCCCAGATTCTTTGACTGCTGGTGAAGCTGGTGAAGCAGTGTTTAAACAAAATCCTCAAGCTTTTTGGAAGTACTATGATGTCGTTTATCAAAATCAAGGAAATGAAGCAGTCGAGTGGGCTACACCAGCTTTTCTTGTTGATCTGATCAAAAAAAATATACCTGAAGTAGATGCCAAAAAAGTATCAGATGATTTAACAAAGAAGACATTTCAAAAACAAGCGCAAGACGATAATGTAAAATTCAACAACACTGGAATTGGTGGTGTACCTGCTATTTTGGTTAATGGCAAGTATATAGAAAATGGACTATCCTATGCAGATATCAAAGCTGCTATTGAAAAAGAGTTGCAAACAAAATGAAATCACTAATCGATCGATTTGGACTTTATTTTGCTTGGATTGTCTCCCTCATAGCTACAGGAGGAAGTCTTTATTTTAGTGAGGTTTTAGGTTTTGTACCTTGTGTTTTATGCTGGTATCAACGTATTTTGATGTATCCATTGATCATATTGCTAGGGATAGCAACATACCGCCAGGATAAAAAAATATCTATTTATGCTTTGCCTTTGGCTTTGATCGGGTTGGCTATATCGTTGTATCATATTTTCATTCAAATTTTCCCTCACTTAGCTTCTGAAGCTTCTTGTAAAGCGGGTGTGCCATGTACAGCAGATTCACTGAATTTGTTTGGCTTTATTACGATTCCTATGTTGGCCGGTGCAGCCTTCCTTTTAATCAGTATTACTTTAGTTTTTACCCAAAAATCTGCAAAATAGGTTTTTGCGGTGTGTGAATATCCAATCCGGATTCTCCTTTTGTACATAGTGTAGTGATATAGAGAAAGACTACAAAAGGAGGACTATGGCATGAGTGGATGTGGATCATTTGGGTTTTTAGGTAGTGGTATCGGTATCCTTATCGCCATTATTGTCATCATTGTCGTATTAGCACTTATCTTTGGCTGGTTTAGCTTGGGATTTGGTGGATTCGGCGGTGGCGGGTTTGGTGGCGGTTGCGGATTCTTTTAAATCCTCCTTTTGGAGGATTTTTTATTTTGGAAATATTTTGACCAGGTTAATCTTTTGTAGGATAATAGTTGGATATTAAGTTACAATAATCCTCATTGGTTCTTAATAAATCTTATGTTTTAAGCATTTTGATGAAAATTAAAAAAAGAGAGAAAGGGTAAGTGGTGTTTTATGTTGCAGACAACAACGACACGGCATTCATTTGCCACCATGCTGCAAGAGTTGATTGATGTTGCAGGTCCTTCTGGGAATGAAAAAGCTGTTAGAGAAGTTATGGAGAAATGGGCAAAACCATGGTCAGATGATATTACTACGGATAGATTAGGAAGTTTTATTGCACGAAAAGGATTATCTGGACCAAAAGTTATGATAGCAGCTCATCTAGATGAAATCGGTTTCATGGTAACCAGAATAACAGAAGATGGTTATCTCCGATTTCAGACACTAGGTGGCTGGTGGAGCCAAGTTTTACCAGCTCAGCGTGTAGAGGTGCACACAAGAAAAGGGAAATATTTAGGGATCATTGGTTCTAAACCACCACATCTCATGCCGATGGAAGAAAGAAAAAAGGGCGTTAATATGGACGATTTGTTTATCGATTTGGGTGTGGAATCTCAAAAAGAGGCAGAAGAATTAGGGATTAGACCTGGTGATTTTGTCACTCCTTATTCTCCTTATACCCAAATGAGCAACCCCCATCGTGTGGTTGGTAAAGCAATGGACAATCGCATTGGTTGCGCTGTTGTGACAGAAGTCCTTTATCGGTTATCTCAAGGGGTGAGACATCCCAATCAAGTTTTTGCAGTGGGAACCGTAATGGAGGAAGTAGGGAGAAGAGGGGCAAAAACAGCTACCGCAGTAGTGAAACCCGATGTCGCTTTTGCTATTGATGTAGGAATTGCTACGGACACGCCTAAAATAGGATATACTCCAACAGCTCTACATCTCGGAAAAGGTCCAGTTTTAGCTATTTATGATGCCGGTCATATTGCCCATCAACCTTTGCTGCGATTAGCAAGGGATGTCGCTGATGAAGAAGGAATTCCATATCAGTATGAAGTGGTCCAACGTGGAGGTACAGATGCAAGTCATATTCATACTTTTCATCATGGAGTACCAACTTTGACACTAGGTGTTCCTTCACGTTATATTCATAGCCATACATCTGTGATTGACCAGCGTGATGTGGATCAATTGGTCCATTGGCTAGTTGCATTGACTACTCGCTTGGATCGACGGACCATTGATAAATTAACGAGGTAGTGGAGAGTAACTTTCATAAAAAAGGCCACAAAATGTGGCCTTTTGTTATTTTTGTATTTTTTCGTGAAGAATATCGATCATATTTTGTTGTTCATTCGGATCACTGTTTTTCCAAATCACTTCAAATAAAACGCCTAATCCCGGCAGGAGTTTTTCTTCACCTTGACTAATAGAATCTTCAATTAAACCTGTGAGTTCGCTGTTGTCCATCTGTTGAATATTATGGATAACCGCCCCACGTATGTTAAAATTCATTTACAATCACCTCATAGATTTCCTATGTGACCAAAGGAAAATTTTCATGTACTATTTCATAACTTCTCCCCAAAATCTACAAGTTAAACGTTGGAAAAAATTACTTGCGAAAAAAGGTCGGAAAAATCAAGGCACTTACCTTGTAGAAGGAGTTCATCTCCTTCAGGAAGCTATCAAAACAGAAACAGTTATGGAAGCCGTTATTGTAGAAGAAGGAAAACAAAGTGCAGATCATCTTTTGTCTTTTTTGGAAGATAGGGTACCGATTTACCAACTTCCGTCCACTTTATTTTCGCAGTTGACAGAAACAGAACAATCACAAGGTGTTATTGCGGAAGTACAAATACCTCAGTGGGATTTAGAACAACAAGTAGAGAAAAGTAAAAGGATTGTTGTATTAGATGAGATTCAAGACCCAGGAAACCTAGGTACTATTCTTCGAACGGCTTCGGCTGCTGGGGTTGATCTTGTGGTTCTTGGAAGAGGAACGGTGGATTTATTCAATAGCAAGGTTATCCGTTCAACTATGGGTGCTGTGTTCCGTTTGCCTATCGTCGAGGCGGATTTATTGGAATGGATTCCAAAATTAAAAGAAGCAGAAATAAAAGTAGTAGGAACCTCCCCGCATCAAGGTGTGTATTCTTTTGATTATAAGTTTCCTGACAGAGTAGCTATTGTACTTGGTAATGAAGGAAAAGGAATCAATGATGCCGTTTTACAGATGATGGATCAAGCAGTTATGATTCCTATGTTTGGTGCGACAGAGTCTTATAATGTATCCATTACTACAGGTATGCTCTTGTATGAATGTATGCGGCAGCAAATGAAATCCGAAAAATAATTAGTTGAACGAAATAGTTTTAGATCTACACTACTTTGCTAAAAGATTTCATTTATATCGTTCTAAGTAATTGCAACTTTGTTTTCTATCCGATATAATGGTTGCGATCTTTATTCATCTATATATTTGGCTATGACAGAGACAGAACACAATGTATCCATTCCAGGGAAGAAAAGTCTAGACTGCGAACTTTTCTATGGCGCTACTTGTGTTATTCACTCTTGAGCTGCCCCTTGAATACCAGAGTAGGGGGGACCGGCAAAATGCTGTCCGTTATCAGCAGAAAGTGGGGGAGATTTTATCTCCTCAACAAGGGTGGTACCGAACTCTCGTCCCTTAGGGATGGGAGATTTTTCTTTTTAAGGGGAGTGTGCGATGCGAGATCGATTATTAGCGTTACAAGGAGAGGCATCCCAAGAAATTGTAGATGCACCCAATCTTGAATCGCTAAGGGAAGTAAAAGTGAAATACCTTGGAAAAAAAGGTGAAATTACGAGTGTATTACGAGGAATGGGCAGCTTATCAGCAGAAGAGCGTCCTGTAATCGGTGCATTAGCAAACGATGTGAGATCAACATTAAGTACATTGATCGAAGAAACAGAAGCAAAGCTCGAATCCGCTAAGATGGCTGAAAAATTAGCGAATGAAAATGTGGATGTCACCTTGCCTGGGAAGTCTATTTCTATTGGATCACTTCACCCGATTAATGCTGTTATTGAAGAGGTAGAGGATATCTTTATCGGGATGGGTTTTCATATTGCAGAGGGACCAGAAGTGGAAACAGATTATTTTAATTTCGAGATGTTAAATTTACCAAAAAATCACCCTGCTCGGGATATGCAAGATTCTTTCTATATCTCACCAGAAACCTTGCTTCGAACACATACATCAGCAGTACAAGTTCGATCGATGATTGATAAAAAGGGAGAAGTTCCTGTACGTGTGATCAGTCCAGGGAAAGTTTACCGTCGAGATGACGATGATGCTACTCACTCTCATCAATTCACCCAAATTGAAGGATTAGTTGTTGATAGTGGGGTTTCGATGAGCGAATTACATGGCGTGCTTCTCCACCTTATCCATAAATTATTTGGGGAAGAGACAGAGGTTCGACTGCGACCTAGTTATTTCCCATTTACCGAGCCAAGTGTAGAAGTAGATATTTTTCATCCTGAAAAAGGATGGATTGAGATTTTGGGTGCTGGTATGGTGCATCCAAGCGTACTTGAAAAAGCTGGATATGATGCTGAGAAATATACGGGATTTGCTTTCGGGATTGGTGCCGAACGAATCGCGATTTTAAAATATGACATAGACGATATTCGTCATTTTTATCAAAATGATTTACGTTTTATCAAACAATTTAAATCGGTATAAGAGAAAGGAGGGTAAATATGTTAGTTTCTTATGAATGGTTATCTGAATATGTGGATATTAAAGGGATTTCACCTGAAGACATAGCAGAAGAGTTGAATCGTACAGGAATAGAAGTGGAAGTTATTTATACACGTGATGCTGGTGTTTCCCGTGTTGTAGTTGGGAAAGTAATCAATTGTACCCCGCATCCAGAGGCAGATCGTTTAAATGTATGTTCTGTACATGTTGGTCATCCTGCTCCATTGCAAATTGTTTGTGGAGCAAAAAATGTAGCTGCTGGTCAGTTGGTTCCAGTTGCATTAGAAGGTGCAACCCTTCCAGGAGATATAAAGATTAAACGAACAAAACTTCGTGGAGTAGAATCACATGGCATGATATGTTCTGCCAAAGAACTAGGATTGCCGGATAAAGTTTTGATGAAAGAACAACAAGATGGAATTTTAGTACTTGGTAAAGATGCTCGCATTGGTCAAGATATCAAACAATATTTAGGGATGAATGATCAGGCGATTGAATTACAACTAACACCAAATCGCTCGGATTGTTTGAGTATGTTTGGAGTCGCCTATGAAATATCAGCTATTTTCAATCGTGATCTTACTTTGCCTGAAGTAGAAGTAGAGGAGTCCCCAGAACAGATCGCGCCTGTATCTATTTCCATACAAAATGAAGAGGATTGTCCTGTTTATGCTGCACAAGTGATTCAAAATTTACGTATTGGACCATCTCCTCAGTGGATGCAAAATAGATTGATCACAGCAGGTATTCGTCCTATCAATAATATCGTGGATATTACCAATTACGTGATGATTGAAACCGGGCAACCACTTCATGCTTATGATTATGAACAAGTTGGTGGAGGTCAAATCGTTGTACGGCGTGCAGTAGAAGGAGAACAAATCATTACGTTAGATGGTGTTACCCGCACGGTTGACGAGGAAACAGTATTTATTACCAATGGACAGGAACCATTAGCACTTGCTGGAATTATGGGCGGTGAGTCAAGTGAAGTAACACATGCTACCACTACCATATTATTAGAATCTGCTTATTTTGATCCGCAAATGGTACGTAGAACATCACGCAAGTTGGGTCTTCGCTCGGAAGCGAATCATCGTTTCGAACGAGGAGTAAATCCAGAGCGTGTACAACCTGCATTGGCACGTGCAGTACAGTTGTTATACGAGTTTGCGTATGGTGAAGTGGCATCAGAGATGGCAGTAGCGGGTTTCGGAGAAGTAGAAGAAGTTCAAGTAAATCTTCGCCATGATCGTCTTACTACAGTAATGGGAGTACCCATTGAGCAAGAAGAGGTATTGTCTATATTCGAACGCCTCCAATTTCCGGTATTTGTTGAAGAAGGTGTATATCAAATAACAGTCCCAGTACGCAGACCTGATATCAATTTGGAAGTCGATTTGATTGAAGAGGTTGCTCGTCTTTATGGATATGATCGTATTCCCACCTCTCTTCCTTGGGGACAACAGCAAGCTGGAGGAAGAACATGGATTCAACAAAAACGCCAAGCTATTCGTCATACCTTGCGGGACCTTGGGTTGAATGAAGTTATCACGTATAGTCTTACTTCCGATGCTTTGGAACAAGAAATTGCGTATCCTTTAACGGTTCCCTATATGCCTATTCCGATCGCCATGCCGATGAGCAACGAACATGCAATTTTGCGGACCAACCTGTTGCCTCAATTGGTACAAGTCGCTGCACGTAACCGAAATCATGGTGTCTCTGACGTGTCCATCTATGAATTGGCTAAAGTATACTTAGCAAGCGATGATAACCAACATACCCTACCAGAGGAGCGTTTCCAACTTGCATTTTTGATGACGGGGAATTACCATCCTGCAAACTGGGAAACTGCTGCACAAAAAGGCGGAGATTTCTTTACTGCCAAAGGAGTTCTGACTACTTTGCTAGAACGTCTTCGGATAACAGGTTTGGAATATGAAGTTATCTCGATGGAAGGATTTCATCCTGGTCGTACTGCGATTATCAAGCATGATAACCAAGTGATTGGAGTATTAGGGCAGTTGCACCCTGTGCTGAGTCAGAAATATGATTTGGATGATACGGTTGTTTGTCAGTTTGATTTGGAAAACTTATTGCTGACATCTACAGATCAGTTAACTTATCAAGCTATTCCTCGTTATCCAGGAATTACCCGTGATTTGGCTCTTTTAATTGATGAATCCGTTCCAGTTAGTCAAATCGAAGCAGGGATTCGAGCGGTTGCTGGAGAATTACTCAAATCAGTGACTTTATTTGATGTATTTACAGGTGAGCAAGTAGAGGCCGGAAAGAAAAGTATTGCCTTTAATCTCGTATATCGCTCAGATGATCGCACATTAAAAGATAAAGAAGTTCAGAAGGCACATGACAGAGTGGTAGAGTATCTGGTGGAGACATTCGAGGCAAAATTGAGACAATAATGGTGGTTCTATGAGCAAAAACAAAATGTCTGTCGAAATATATGGTCAATCTTACCCCATAGTCAGCAAAGCTAACCCAGCACATATGCGTGAGGTGGCTAGTCTTGTGGATCACAAGATGCGTGAACTTGCGGAGATGAACCCACGTTTAGACACCACCAAATTAGCTGTATTATCTGCTTGTAACATAGCTGACGAATTTTTGCGACTAAAACAAGAGTTTGATGAACTGATGCACCTTGTTGAAGATGAAACCATCTAGTATGGAACGACCAAAAACCCACTTCTTATTCGCGGAAGTGGGTTTTTTTATTGGTTTATAGAATAAAAGTATATGTACATTTTCTCGTGTGCAGCCGGGTCCCCTGAGGTCCCCGACTGCACAATGAGCTCACTTCCGCTTCAGCCTCCGTAGCACAGCGAAGAGACCATAGATCAAGAAGATACCGATGAAGATACCTCCGACCCAGATGTCCGCCGGATCCTCAGATGCCAGAGCTAGGAACATATGAACTCCAGAGGTGTTGAAGACAAAGACTTTCCTTGTCCAGACCTCTGATATAAGCATAAACGATAAAGTAAGAAAATGTAATAAGAATGATGGATTATTTATGAATAATAAGAATAGTAGTTTTGGTTTTCTCTAAAAGATAAATCCATATGAATAGGTATCTTAGAAAGAGGAATAATACTGTTAAATTCCAACCTAAGAGAAAGGTTGTGTAGGACAGTTGAGAAAGAAATGGGTTGTGTTAACCCTGCTTTTTGTTTTGTTTGTTCCCTTTTTCTTGGGGAGTGGGAAAGTAGAGGCAAATGCATTTGGTAAGACCACTCTCCGTTATGGATCGAGTGGAGGAGATGTCTATGAACTGCAAGGCAGATTGAAGCATCTAGGGTACTATGCTGGAAAAATAGACGGTTCATTTGGAGCGAAAACAAAAAATGCAGTAACTTGGTTTCAATGGAAATTTGGTCTTAAGTCCGATGGCGTAGTAGGCGGAAAAACAAAATTAAAATTATGGGGAGCGACCAAGGCTTGGAGGCCAAGTGGCACAACTTCCAAACCGGTACAATCATCTAGTGGATTTTCAGCCCAAGATCTAAAATTGTTATCCCAAGCTGTTTATGGAGAAGCAAGAGGAGAGCCATATACAGGGCAAGTAGCAGTTGCAGCAGTAATACTCAATCGTTTGGAAAGTTCCAATTTCCCCAACACTATTTCAGGTATACTTTTTGAACCATTGGCTTTTACGGCAGTTGCAGATGGGCAGATATGGCTTACTCCCAACGCTACAGCTAGAAAAGCAGTATCGGATGCGATTAATGGATGGGACCCTTCCAGTGGAGCGACGTATTATTTCAATCCAGTTACCGCAACTTCAAAGTGGATATGGGGAAGACCGCAGATCAAAAAGATTGGTAAACATATTTTTTGTAAATAAAAGCTTAGAAAAAAAAGGTTACTGTTGTAAATTCAGTAACCTTTTCTTTATGCTGTCCTTTCTGATGGATAAGAAGAATGGTTTATTCAATTGGAGCCTTGGATCGCGTAGTGGGTACAAAAATATCGATGATTCCGATGAGCATTGATGCCACTAACGCAGAGAAAAAGCCAATTCGATAACCAGGAATGATAAATTGAATCACGTATAAGATACCTGCACTTACTAAAAATCCTACTACTCCCCTGCCATAGGGTGTGATGCGATTGCGTGTAAGTGCTTCGACCAACCAACCCACCACCATAATAGCCAGAGCTGCTAACAAGACAGATCCAAAACCTGCGATGGAGAATCCAGGAATCAAAAAAGCGACTAAGGCTAAGACGATAGCAGAAACGATAAAGCGAATAACATGGCGCAAAATAATCCACCTCCTAGACATAGTCTGCATCCATTGCCGTTTTTTACTCCTATAATGGTATAATAAGAATGTTTGTAGCACGGAGGTGTAACATAGTGGAACATTCGTCTTGGAATGCATTGGAATATACACAAATCAAAGAAATGATTAAAAATTTAACGGTGACTTCACTTGGAAAAGAAGAAATAGAAAAAGTAGAGCCTTCTGCAAATTTTCACCAAGTAGAACATCAACTTCAAATAACCGCAGAAGCGATGGACTTCTTACGCTTGAGAGGGGAAGTTTCGCTTTACGGATTAGAAGATATTCGAAATGCATTAAAACGCGTAACAAAAGGAAGTATCTTGCAGATAGAAGAGTGTTGGGATATTGCAACGACCATCCATGCAGGAAGACAAATCAAATCTTCCATGCGGCAACTTCCCGAAGAAAATGTCCCATTGACGTATTTGCGAAAAAACTGCGAACAAATAGCGAGTTTGGATGAGCTAGAAGAAGAGATTAAACGTTGTATTGGGGAAGATCTCGATGTGAAAAGCGCTGCGAGTGTTGAGCTGCGTTCTATTCGACAGAAGTTAGTGTCAGGCAGACAACGAATTCAAGAGACATTGCACCAGATGTTACGTTCTACTCGGATTCAAAAGATGCTACAAGAATCGTTAATTACGATACGTAACGATCGTTACGTGATTCCGATTAAAGCAGAGTATCGTGGGTCACTCGCTGGAATTGTTCATGATCAATCGGCCTCAGGTGCTACTTTGTATGTGGAACCTGCATCCGTAGTAGCTTTGAACAACCAACTGAGAACATGGGAGTTAGATGAATCCAGAGAAATCGATAAAATATTATCAGCTTTGTCTGATTTAGTAGCGGAAGTTACCAATGAATTAACACAAAATATAGCCATCCTTGGTGAGTTAGATGGTCTATTTGCCAAAGCTGAATTTGCCAGAATACAGCGAGCAATGGTGCCAAAACTGACAAATAAGGGACCGCTCGTTTTAAAACAAGCTCGTCATCCTTTGTTAGCAAGAGAAACGGCTGTACCGATTGACTTGATGCTTGGTAAGGATACACAAGCTATTATTATTACAGGTCCAAATACAGGTGGAAAAACCGTAACGTTAAAAACGGTAGGATTACTTGCTTTGATGACGCAAAGTGGCTTTCCTATCCCTGTATTAGAAGGTACCGTGATGCCTGTATTTAGTGGTATCTTTGCAGATATTGGGGATGAGCAAAGTATCGAACAAAGTTTAAGTACATTTTCCAGCCATATGACTAAAATCATTCGAATTCTAGATAAAATCGATCATCGCGGTTTGGTTCTCTTTGATGAATTGGGTGCTGGTACTGACCCTACAGAAGGTGCTGCGATGGCAGTCGCTATCTTAAATCATGTGCTGAAGAAGGGTTGCTCGATTGTAGCGACAACCCACTATAGTGAATTAAAAGTGTTTGCTCATACTCACCCCAATGCTGTAAATGCAAGTGTCCAATTTGATGTCGAAACACTGCGACCCACATATAAGTTGGAAGTAGGAGTTCCTGGTGAATCCAATGCGTTTTCCATCGCCAAGCGATTAGGTTTGTCAGATGCAATCATCGAGGCGGCGAAAGAAGAAATTTCACAAGAAGAGAGCAGATTGGAAGAAGTGATCACTTCCTTAGCCAAAGCGAAACGGGAAGCAGAGGAAGAAGGTACACGAGCATTACACCTGAGAGAAGAAGCTGAAAAGTTGTATCAAGATGTACGGGGGAAATGGCAACATTGGGAAGAAGAAAAGCATCAATTGCATGAAAAAGCAAGACAAGAGGCTCGTTCCATTGTCAACAAAGCTACAAGAGAAGCAGAGGAAGTATTGACGGAACTTCGGGCTTGGGCAAAAGAGAGGCCTCAAGATATAAAAGAACATAAACTTACCGAAGCAAGGAGCAAATTAGAACAAGCAAATCCAGGTGTTACACTGGTTGCTCCAGTTGAAACATTTGCACCTGAAACGGAACTTTTATCAGTAGGGGATGAAGTAAAGGCAAAAAGTTTTGGTCAAAAGGGTACAGTAGTAGAAATACTTACAGATAATCAATATCGTGTCCAGGTAGGTTCACTGAAGTTGGTATTGAATCGCACTGGACTTACCAAACTAAAATCGACTGTTTCCACTACCAAACCAATCACTTCTGTACGTAGTCGTTCTTTTGTTAAATCGGAAATAGATTTAAGAGGCAAACTTGTCGAAGAAGCATTGTTGGATATTGAAAAGTATTTGGATGATGCAATCCTTGCTGGGTTTAAACAAATTCATCTTATTCATGGAAAAGGTACTGGGGCTCTGCGCAAAGGAGTTCATACTTATTTAGCAAAACATCGCCGTGTTGCTTCTTATCGGAATGGAGAATATAGCGAGGGCGGTTTAGGAGTTACAGTAGTAGAATTAAAGTGAGGGAAGAATAATGAAATATTTACCTCCCATTTTAGGTGGGGTGTCCCTGCTCTTTTTGATCGTCGGTATCCTATGGTTTTATTTTTACGCAACATAAACGAAACGACAAAGACACACAGCACATTGAGGGTGACTCGTAGTGAAAATTGGTTCTAGAATCCTAAAAACAGCTATCGGAGCGGCTATTTCCATTGCAGTTGCCCAAGCATTTCAGCTCACTTTTTACGCATCTGCTGGTACCGTTACTATGTTATGTATCCAAAGAACAAGAAAAAAATCATATGAAATTGCGTGGCAACGTTTTTTAGCGTGTCTGATCGGTCTAAGTGTTGCAGCAATGATGTTTACGTTCGTCGGTTACAATCCATGGACGATCACCCTTATTTTGCTTATCAGTATTCCTTTGATGATTCGTTTCAAGGCTAAAGAAAGTGTGATTGCAAGCTCTGTTTTTATTTTTCATTTATATGTGATGAAGCATATCACATGGCAGTTTATCGTGAATGAACTTGCTCTTATGGTAATTGGTATTAGTGTTGGTCTCATATTGAATCTGTTTATGCCAAGTGCAGATCAAGAGTTGCGTCGTTACCAACAAAAAATTGAAGAGAACTTTGGTATTATTTTTCATGAAATGTCTCGTTATTTACGAGAAGGAGATCATGATTGGAGCGGAATAGAGATTGTTGAGACCAACAGGTTATTGAAAGAAGCAAAAGAAAGAGCGATTCACAATGTAGAAAATCGCTTTGATGAAGAGGAATTAAAATTTTATCGATACTTCCAGATGCGGGATAAACAGTTTGATGTACTGGATCACCTCTTGCCGCATTTGGTCCGTTTTCATCCCCATACGGACCTTGGAGAGAAGCTAGCCGATTTCTTAGATCAGATAGCGGAAGGTATTCATCCGGGAAATACGGCGGATCTGTATTTAGACCAGCTTGATAAAATGAGTGAAAAATATCGTAAAATGCCACTGCCACGGACAGAAGAAGAGTTTGATATGAGGGCAACACTCTTTCTGATTATGAATGAAATACGTCGTTATCTTACGATTAAAAAAAGATTAGCAAAGTAAGCTAGGCGAAGAGAGCGCTGCTGTAAATTATATTACCGTCTACACCATAAGATAGATATTAGAAGGCAAAACAGGGGGGAACGGTCAATGGATTCATTTCTTCGTGATGAAAATAAAAAGTTAAGTGCCATGTTGCAAACATTGAGTGAAGCAATGTGGAATGTAAATACAACAGGTGAGCAAAAATGGCAAATTACCGAAATGGAAGCAGAAAAGGCTTATCGTCAGTATGTTTCGGATGCCCATCGTTTTGAAAAAATACAAGCATTGAAACAAGAGGTTAAGTCAAACAGCCTAGAAGCTAGACAAATAGAACGTCTTTATCAGGATGCTTTCTCTAACCAGCTTTCGTCTGAGATTATTCATGAGCTAGTTGAGCTTTCTTCTACATTGAGTAATCAATTTAATACGTTTCGTGCAAAAGTTGATGGAAAGGCAGTAACAGAAAACGAAATAAGAGAAGCTTTATTAAATAGTACCGATGTGACGGAACGAGAAAAAATTTGGCATGCGAGCAAACAAATTGGCAAAGAAGTAGAGTCTGGGCTGTTACAATTAGTCAAGCTTCGTAATAAAGCTGCACAATCTCTAGGCTACAAAGATCACTATGAGATGTCATTTGAACTTGCAGAGCTTGATTTAGCCGAAGTTTTTGCTGTATTTGAAGATCTCGTCAAACAAACAAATGAACCATTTCAGCGTGTAAAAGCGGAGTTAGACGATGAATTAAGAAAGCAATATGGTATCGCAGATAAAGAGCTCTACCCTTGGCATTACCACGACCCATTCTTTCAAGAAGCTCCATCTGTACCAGGTACCGATTTAACACCGCATCTCCAAGGAAAAAATATTGAACAGCTAACGATTGACACTTTCTCTTCGCTTGGCATGGAAATTCGTGACCTGCTTGCAAAGAGTGACTTATATGAGCGCCCAAACAAAAACCAGCATGCTTTCTGTTTGGATATGGATCGTCAAGGTGATGTTCGTGTATTGTGCAATATTCAATCCAATCAATATTGGCTTGAGACGATGCTTCATGAATTTGGGCATGCCGTCTATGATAAATATGTTGATCGAGATCTTCCTTTTCTCATTCGTACTCATGCTCATATATTTACAACAGAAGCAGTTGCCATGTTTTTTGGTCGTATGGCGAAAGAGGAAGAATGGCTACATAAATTTATGGGACTTTCCAAAGATGAGTTAACTACATGGATGCCTCTTCAACAAAAGATGCAACAACGAAAAATGCTGATCATGGCACGATGGATCATTACTTTTGTATTTTTCGAAAGAGAATTGTATCGCAATCCAGATCAAGATTTAAATCGTCTTTGGTGGAAGTTGGTGAAGGAAATTCAAGGTGTTGAACCGCCAAAAGACCAAGATTACCCCCATTGGGCGGCTAAAATTCATTTCACGATCGCCCCTGTTTATTATCAAAACTACTTGCTTGGAGAATTGATGGCATCACAAATGAACAATTATATTCTCCAACACGTTTCATCTGAAATTTTCACCGAGAAAACAGGGCAATTCTTTATTCAAAAGATATTTCAGCCAGGAGATCGAACGGATTGGAGAGGTTTGATTCAAGGAGCTACAGGTGAACCTTTAAATCCATCGTATTTTGTCAAACAATTTGTGTTATAATGCGACGGAGAGAAAAAATAGAAACCTTTACTCATAGCAAGGGGTATCATGTCTGTTGTTCATGTTAAGATGCCTACCCAGCAGAAGTTCACGGTCTTTGGTGAGTGGAAGATGTATGTAAATTCATCATCGATTCCACTTCACTCTGGACAGAGTGATAATGGCATCTCCTTGACGGTGAGCAGTGCTCAGGAGGGAATCACTCCATTTTCTTCAGAAAATGAAGAAGAGATCTGCTTTACCCTCGGTATGGATGGTGCAGTAGAGATGGGTGATAATCTCCACAGTTACAAGGCCATTTCAAAGTCAACAGTAAGGATCCGCGCCACTGAAGTAAAGCCTGACATGAAGTAATGACTGCATGATCCCTGCTTCCGAGTGGTGCTCTAGCGCCACTCGGAGTACATAAAACACAGTCTAGGATGTTTAATCTTAGGCTTTTTAACTTATTTTTGAATGTTCCAATACATGCATATTATTCTATGGAAGCCTGTAAAAAGAGCCAGCGCATTTTAGCGTCTGACTCTTTTTTATATTTTCTATCTATATTATTGTGGCTGGTGCGGCATTGCGATTTGCGATGCCGCACCAGTTTTCAACCGGAGAGGACTAGGAGTTCCTAGCCTCGATACTGACGGAGAGCCTCCTCGTGCTCGGCCTGCGACTGATCCGGAGAGCCCGGACTGACATCGTCGCCTGCGGGCACACTCTGCTCTTCTTCAGCCATGGGGTGTCCCTTCTAGGTTGAGTGACAGGTGTTGGTATTTGAAGCCAACAAATTAAATATTAATTTATTTTGATAAAGATAACATCCCATAATTGTGAAATTAATTTGCCATTCTAACAGCACTTCTAGTTTTAAAATCAATTCAATTTGAAAATGATAAAGAAATAAACATTTTCTATTTACAAACCGTTGGTCGGTATATATAATGGAGTTATCTTTAGGAGGCATGAATATGAAACAAGAAGAACGTCGTTTGCAGACTCAAAAATTATTATTGGATACGATAAAAAAACTTATTCTAGAAAAGGGATGCGATGCTATTAGGATGGCAGATATTATGCAGGAATCCGGGCTGTCCAAAGGGGCTATCTTTCATTATGTAAAAAGCAAAGATGAGCTCTTTGCATGGGTTCTGCAAGATCGTTTGGATATGATCAACAAAAATTTTTTTCAACAAGTAGCGCAAAATCCTAATTTTGATCAGCCCATGCTACAGATCGCGGAAAGTTTCAGTGCATTAGAAGATCAGCATGATATAACGAATCAAGTATTGATGTATTTGCTTAGTAAAGCTCAGCAGCCCATAGTTGAAAATGTATTAACTCATTTTTATGAGCAGTCTTATACCAATTCCATTGAGTGGATTAAAACGGGTCAAAGACATAGTGTTATATCTAAAACGTTAGATGCTGAAAAATGGGCAGAGATGTTTGTATTGATCTCATTTGGTCTAAGACTTCGATCCGTTATTCCAAGAAAAGAAAATAACTTTGACAGCAAAGATTTTTCCTTGTTTATTCAGGATCAATTATCAAAAAAGTAATTAATTTGAAGGAGGAGTAAGAATGATACCGTTCTATGTATTGGTAGGAGCATTTTTGTTATTTCGAGGTTTAGGCCTTGCAGGAGTAGCTTACTTTGATGAGTGGCATACCTCATTACAAGTATCCGTTGCCATCATGTTTTTGCTCACAGCTTCTGCTCATTGGGGTAAACGGAGAGAGGATCTAATCCGAATGATCCCAACTTCTTTTCCTAGACCAGATATACTTGTAACAGTAACAGGTATATTGGAAGTCATAGGGGCTATAGGATTAGTCTTTCCACAAACATCTCTATACGCCTCATTAGGTCTCACCATTATGTTGATAGGGATGTTTCCTGCGAATATAAGAGCAGCGAAAGAAGGATTGACAATTGGAGGAAAACCAACACCAAAATTGGTACCACGAACTATTTTGCAAATCTTTTTTTTAACAGTGGTTATTTTGGCGGCTTAGTTCCATCAATTTACGATAGTAAGCATATCAAATACCTTTCTAGTGAATTTCCAGATATGTAATAGGTAACCATCTTCGTATAAAAAAATAAAATGGTAAAAGAACAATTGAAATATTGATATAATTCTATTTTTTTAAAATGGATTGTATATGAAAAATAAAATAAAAAACTATATAGAGTGATACTATTCTTGACATAAATACTTATTGGATATATTATAGACATATGTTATCTATAATATAAAAGTCAAAACAATTACAAGAATAGTGTCCTTTTTATTTTTCCAAAAACTGATTCTATAATAATTATACTAAAGGTGGTTGTGTAAATGAAAACGCAGAAGAATTCTTATGATGCAGTAGTCGTTGGTGGTGGACTTGCAGGATTAACTGCTGCCATTTATTTAGCAAAAGCTGAGAAATCAGTCATTCTGCTTGAGAAAGCAGCTCAATTAGGGGGCTATGCACAAACGACAGAGAAAAACGGAGCATTGTTCAACTTTGGCCCTCATGCGATGTATGAAGGCGGGGCAGCACTTCAAATATTAGCGGAAATGGATTGTTTGCCTCCTGGTGGGTATGCCAAAAAGACAAATAGTGGGCTTATTGGGATAAAGCAAGGGGAAATCGTACATATTCCTACTGATTTGACGGATGATGAGAATCAAGAATGGGTAAATCTAATGGGCGGATTACAAAACATTGATGTAGAAGCTATAAATGGAATAAGTATTAGACAATGGACAGAGGAAAAGATAAAACATAGCCGAGTAAAAGAATTTTTCTATGGTATGTGCAGACAATGGGCCTATTGTGATGATTCTACAGTCTTAAGTGCTGGATATGTTATCCGACAAGGCCAACTTGCAGGAAATGGTGTGCGGTATGTAGAGAAAGGTTGGCAGACTGTTGTCCAAATATTAGCTGAGAAAGCAGTGCAGCTAGGAGTGGAAATTCAAACGAATTGCAAAGTGGAACATGTCTATCATCAAGATGGTGTGGTTCATGGGGTGAATTTTGCAGATGGTACAAACATATCCACTTCAAATGTAGTAATTGCTCTAGGGCCAAATGAAGCAAGTCGATTAGTACCAGGATCAGACGAGATGAGTTTAGGTTCTTGGAAAGAACAGTCTCGCCCCCTCTACGCGGCATGTCTGGATGTTGCACTAAAACAACTTCCACGTTCCGATCAAGTATTTGCAATTGGATTAGATCAACCTTTCTATTTCGGAGTTCACTCGCTTTCTGTTTCTCTCAGTAACAATGGATCTCATGTGTTGCATGTATTAAAATATAACGACGATAAAGTGAAAACAGATGCTAAAATGGATAAAAAAGAACTCATGGAACTATTAGAATTATTACAACCTGGCTGGGAACAAGAAGTGGTTGCTACTCGATTCTTACCTAAGATTTTAGTAGCTAATGATACTCACACGGCCGCCCATAATGGAGCAGGATCAGCTCCTCATCCATCGGTACCGGAAATAAAAGGATTGTATGTAGCTGGAGACTGGGTTGGACAAGAGGGGAGACTTGCTGATTGTTCTATGGCTAGCGCAAAGCTTGCAACGGAGCAAATACTTGCACAATGAATGAAAAGAGCATCTATGAAAAGATGCTCTTTGTCTATTTTTCTCCCCATCGTTCTACTGTACCCGTATCGATCCCAAATAGATCCAATGCTCGTCCAACAGTATGATTAACGATATCTTCTAATGTATTTGGTCTTATATAAAAAGCAGGTACTGGCGGGGCAATAATTCCGCCGCTTTCTGTAACAGCGAGCATATTTTTGATATGTGTCGCAGTTAATGGTGTTTCCCTCAAAAGGAGTACCAATTTTCTTCTTTCTTTTAAAGCTACATCAGCTGCGCGAGTTAAAAGATTATCTGTAATGGTATGAGCGATTGCAGACATGGTTTTGATCGAACATGGGGCTACAATCATTCCCATGTTATGAAAAGAACCGCTTGAGATAGCAGCGCCTACATCTTGGATCCCATAATTTATATCAGCTAATTTTCTTAGCTCTTTCACTGTCATATCTGTTTCATAGTGTAATGTCATCTCTGCTGCTTTGGAGAGAACCAAGTGACTTTCGATTTCTAGTTTTTTTAAGACTTCCAATATACGAATGCCATATATTACACCAGTTGCTCCACTGATTCCAACTATTAATCTTTTTTGTTTGCTCATGTTTATCCTCTTTCATTTTCGTAATTCGTATATAGATAGTATAACAATCTTTACAAAAGGAGATGAGTTTACGTTTTGTTAACATAATTATAGGAAAAAGCATCACCACAATGGCAATGCTTTTATGAATCCATTCTAGGATGAAAGATAATCTTTACTTCTGTAGGGGGAGGAATAGGTGATAAATCTTCTATCGCTTCTTCCTCTTCTAAAAAGTGGCTCATATAAATCCATTCGGGTTGAATCATACCAAGTGCTATCCAATACTTATGGCTTGCTGGTTCTTTTAACGTCATGTTATTATTTTCCCTTATTGCTTTTTTATCTACATAAGTTCTATATGCCTTAGCAATATATGTAAAAAAGCTTGGGTAGATGAACATTATTTTGGTTGGTCATAAACAAAACGTAACCATTTTGGGTAATGATTTTTTAAGATTCCGCCAGCTCCTTTTCCCCAACCAAGGGCATATCCGTCAACAGTTACCAACGTCCATGCTTGATGAGAAGTTGATACAGTTTCACCCTGTAGAAATTTATAAAGTTCTGGTTCCGCACTTGTATAAGCTTGTACATGCTTGAGATTACGAGGTGAAAGTGTCATTGCCCATGCATGGGATGGCAAAAATCGACCTTTACGAATCTCTCCCAGATATCTTCCTGGCTGAGCTACTTTACATTGATCCAAAGATGGGATTCCAAGAGGAGTTTCATATAAATGGTCACCATAAAGAATCAGATGTCCAGCAAATGAAATAGGTTCTAGGAAAGTATCTTTCATAAAAGTATCCAGAGCTGCCGCAATTTGTTTCGGAATACGGGGCTGTTTTTTTGCTTTTTTTGTTTTTCCTATTTCTTCTGAGGATGCTTCCTTTTTTTGCAAAACAGCGACGAAATGCCCTTCACCATGAAGTAGATGAGGCCACAAACGAGCAGATTGGACGGTTGAAGGAGTTAGTCCAGGCTGGAAATGTTCCTGATTAGGGACATTTACAAGATGGAAATCAGGAAAGGATTGGAGAAATTGTTCCAATGTAGATTCATTTTCTCGTTGATTAAAAGTGCAGGTAGAGTACACAAGACGACCACCAGGTTTTAACATTTTGGCTGCTTCGATCAAGATGTACTGTTGAAGTTCGGCGCATTTTTCACTGTTTTTTATGCTCCAATGTTCACATGCTTCAGCGTCTTTTCGGAACATACCTTCGCCAGAACATGGTGCATCTACCAAGATACGATCAAAAAATGCAGAAAAGCGATCGCTAAAACGATGTGGTTGTTCGTTTAACACTACCGCATTTGTTACACCAAAGCGTTCTAAATTTTGGATAAGTACTTTACACCGTTTGTTATCCACTTCATTTGCTACCAAAAGCCCTTCTCCATTCATTTTTGCAGCGATTTGGGTAGTTTTCCCCCCTGGAGCTGCACATAAGTCCAGCACTTTTTCGCCAGGTTGCGGTTCAAGTGCTTCGACAGGAGCCATCGCACTTGCTTCTTGGATATAATAAAGACCTGCTGCATGATAAACGTGTTTTCCTGGGCGAGTATGTAATGGGAAATAATATCCATCTGAACACCAAGGGATAACTTCCAGTGAGAAAGGCATCATGTTTTGCAGCGTTTTGGGTGAAACTTTCATTATATTGGTTCGAAGGCTCTTCACCGCTTCTTTGTCGTAGGAAGCGAGAAAGGCAGGAAAGTTTGATTGTAGCTCTGCTTTCATTTGTACTATGAAATCTTCAGGCAACTTATTCATCTCATATATCTCCTATAAGTAAAAATCATTTTCATTTACCAAATATATATTACTAGAAAAATCGGAGGTTACGAAATGGGTTATTCTTTACGATCCTTACAATGGTTTATCTTTCTCATTGCAAATGGACTTGCTGTACCCATTGTTGTTGGACAATTGTATCATTTATCGCCAGTGGAAGTAGCGGAATTCATCCAACGCTCGTTTTTTGTCATTGGGATTAGTACGTTTCTACAAGTAGCATTTGGCCATCGTCTGCCTCTGATAGACGGTCCAGCAGGCATATGGCTTGGTATATTTGTTGTTATGGGACAGATCGCTGCTACGAAAGCAACTTTAAATTCACTTATTGGTATGTTGATTGTTGCAGGAATCGTGATGGTGATTTTTGGTTTAACAGGACTGCTTAGTAAAATGTTGGTCGTTTTTACTTCTTTGGTGACAAGTACATTCTTGGTTTTATTATCTTTGCAGCTCAGTGGTGTATTTCTCAAAGGGATGTTGGGAATTCAATCTGATATCACTTATTTTCCACTAAAAGAAGCTCTAGTAGCCGTTTTTATCTTTGTATTGGTATTTGCACTATCCATGTGGGGAAAAGGGTGGATGAAAACTTATAATGTACTCATCGGAATTGGGCTTGGATGGATTTGTTTTTTATGGATCGGTTTACATAGTCCTAGCATGCATGTCGATGCATTTTTTTCTGCACCGCATGTTTTTGCTTGGGGTATACCACGCTTTGATGCGGGTGGCATTATATCTGGGATACTCATAGGTATCGTGCTGTTGTCTAATACAGTCGCAAGTATTACCGCAGTCAATCAGGTAGTGCCAGAAGAGCAAAAAGCAGATAAGAAAAAATTAAATCAATCGGGTTGGGTAGGTGGTATCTCTCATATCATCTCAGCTATTTTCTCCACTATTGGCATGGTTTCCCTTACTGTTTCTGCTGGATTTGTCAAGATCACCAACCAAACCAAAACAAATGTATTAAAAGTCGCATGTATCGCTTTGATTGTTTTATCCTGTTTTCCACCAGTTATGTCTTTTTTATCTCAGTTACCAAGTCAAATTGCTTATGCAGCTATTTTGCCCTCCTTTGCTCAAATGTTAGCAATCGGGATTCGTACATTGATTCAATCCACACTAGATGATAGAAGGATCACGATTTTTAGTTTATCTGTATCATTGGGGATCGGGGTGATGTTCTTGCCTCTTCCGGTATTCCAAAAATTCCCGTCTATTATTCAATATATTTTTGGAAATGGCTTGTTGGTGGGTGTAGGGATTGTCATCTTACTTGATCAAATATGGAGAGAAAACGTAAAGAATAAAAAATAGGCACAAAATGCGTGAAAAGTCAAAAAGAAAAGATGCAAACTTTAGGTATAGTTGGATACAATAAAGATAGTAGTTATTAATTTGTGTGGTGATTTTATTCACCTTAGGAGGGAGCCTGGATGACACTGTCAAAACCATGGCTAAAACAATACCCACCTCAAATCCCAAAAACATTAACTTATCCAGATGTACCACTTACAGCATTGCTTACTGATGCAGTAAAACAGTATCCGGAGCGAGAAGCCATACATTTTTTAGGTAAGAAGCTTTCTTATTCTTTTTTATTGGAGGAAACATATCGTTTTGCAGCAGCATTGAGACAAATTGGGGTAAAGGCTGATGATCGCATTGCTATCATGTTACCTAACATTCCACAGGCCGTAATAGCGTACTACGCCAGTTTGTTCCTCGGTGCTATTGTTGTACAAGTAAATCCTATGTACTCCAACAGAGAATTGACTCATTTGTTAACTGATTCGGGTGCAAGTACGATAGTTTGTTTGGATATTCAATTTGAAAAAGTGGAAAAAGTCAAATCACATACGAATATACAGCATATTGTTGTGACAAGTGTTGCACAATACCTCCCACTACGCAAAAAAGTGCTCTATCCTTTGACCCAAAAAAAAATACCCAAAATTCCTCGTGAAGACCATGTATTCCTCTTTCCAAATTTGATGCATCTTATTCCTGTCGCTATTCCAATACAAGAAGTTAAGAATGCTGATGATTTGGCTTTGCTGCAATACACAGGTGGAACAACTGGTTTAGCAAAAGGTACCATGCTTACACATCGGAATCTCATTGTGAATGCCTATCAATCCGCAGCTTGGATGTATAAAACACGAGAAGGACAAGAAAAAATTCTCGGAGCTCTTCCTTTTTTTCATGTATATGGAATGACAGTAGTAATGAACTTAGCACTTAAACTAGGAGCAACGATGATTTTGCTTCCGAAATTTGATCGTGATCAAATCCTCAAAACAATCGTCAAAGAAAAACCTACTATTTTTCCAGGTGCTCCTACTATGTATGTATCGCTTATCAATCATCCCCGAATTCATCGATTTGCCCTTCACTCCATTGATGCTTGTATTAGCGGTTCTGCTCCATTGCCTGTCGAGATCCAAGATAAATTTGAAAAACTCACAGGCGGTCGCTTGGTGGAAGGATATGGGCTAACGGAAACATCTCCTGTTACTCATGCGAACTTGATCTGGGATCGGAAAAAAAGTTCAACGATTGGGTTACCATGGCCTGATACGGAATGTAAAATCGTATCAATGGAAACAGGGGAAGAACTAGCACCTGGATTGATCGGAGAGCTTCATATACGTGGTCCGCAAGTGATGAGAGGATATTGGAATCGTCCAGAAGAAACTGCCAAAGTGATCAAAGATGGTTGGTTGGCTACTGGAGATATGGCGAAGATGGATGAGGAAGGCTATTTCTATATTGTCGATCGCCGCAAAGATTTGATCATTGCAGGTGGGTTTAATATTTACCCCAGAGAAGTCGAAGAAGTATTGTATGAACATCCTGCTATTGATGAAGTTGTGGTGATTGGTGTACCAGATGCGTACCGAGGAGAGACGACTAAAGCTTATATCGTACTCAAAAAAGGTATGTCGGTTACTTCTTCTGAGCTTGATAAACATTGTCGGGAAAATCTAGCAAGCTTTAAAGTACCTCGTCTTTATGAGTTTCGAGATGAATTACCAAAGTCAGCGATAGGCAAGATTTTAAGAAGAGTGTTGCAAGAGGAAGGGAAAAATACGAATAAAAATTAGCTCAGTGGAAACTGAGCTTTTTTGTTTGTGGGATTCAAAAAGTAGTTTATTTATGGATTAAAAAACATCAAAAAAATTTGATATATGTATTGACCTATCAATTTTTTTTGATATATAATCAAATCAAGAAAAGTTGATATGAGGTGAAGGAAATGCAAAGCTATTATGAATTCCAACAAATGGTAAAAATCAGTCAACGTAGTACTACAGAAGAACTTCATCATCGAACTTCATCACCAAAAGGTAATTGGTTTGCTACTCTCATTCAGCGTCGAAAACAACATGTTTGTCCACAACAGGCTTGTGGTACCAATTCCTTTAGCACATGATAAGGAGTGACAAGAATGATACTCATCATTTATGTTATACTATTTACTGGACCTTAGATTGACTGGTTTTACGATGTTTTTTAATACAAATACATAAAATCAACCAAAAGACAAATTTGTCTTTTTTTCATTTAAAAGGGATTAGAGTTCTTGTAGGATCATTCTATTACTATGAGTAGTACAGATAACAAAAAGTGTTTTTAAACAAAAAAGATGGAAACTGTAGAATATGATCCGTTATTACTTCGTTACAATAAACCAGATAGGAGGGAAAATGGATGCCTTTTACCATGGAAAAAATCGCTATTATTTCCAATGCTTTAAGTGACCCAATCCGTCTACGCATCTTAAATCTCGTAAAAATAGGATATGAACAATTACCGATCTCCCCTTCCGATACTTGCCAAAGCGGAGGAATATGTGTTTGTGATATCCAAGATGCGTTAAACATGCCTCAATCAAAAATTTCCTATCATCTGAAAGAGCTTAAACAAGCAGAATTACTAAAGGAAACAAAACAAGGCAAAAGGAACTTTTATGCTATTAACACCAACACACTTCGAACTTATCAAGAATCCATTGCAGAATATTATTTAACAGAAAAGAAAGGCAAGACACATGATATATAGCACTCATATTCCAAAGGAATAAATACTTTAGTTGCTTTCATCAGAGAATAAATGGGATACTAATAAAAAATGATTTATAATATTGTTCTATTTTGATTTTTAAATAAAAAATAGGAAAGTGGTCCATTTTAACAATCAATGATGAGCGGAAGATTAGGTTCTAGGTGAAATTACCATTATAGAAATGCTTTTGTAAAACAATGAATCCTGCGTTTTAAATACATTGAATATTTAAATTATATGAATGGGGAAAGAGGAGGAATCCATTGAATTCATTCAAATAGATGGGGGTGAATGTTTGTTCTCCTAAAAAAACGTGCCCCGCAGTGAGGCGATGTCATGGAGTCTGACATCGTACCACTGCGGGGTTGTGTTACGTTCCGCTGATCGCGGAAATCTCCTCCTTGGAGGAAGCCGGAAGCTCGTCCGTATCCTTGAAGCGGATTACCCGGTCGATCGTAAGGTAACCCACATAGACGAGAATCAGCACAGGCGCCATGTAGTCCTCCATGGCAAGCATGCATCCGATGACTACCGGAGCAATCAGCATGCTCTCCCAGAACACTCGCGCCACACCAGAACCACTGGCAGACTTGATGGCGAACGAGCCGATGATCGCGATGACGAACACCTTGATCAGTGCGTTGTTCGTGTTACCAGGAGCGAAGTGCTCCATGAACGGAACGATGACGAAGCACGCGCAGTTGAAGAAGAAGATCCGGGTCAGATCAGCCTTCACATCCTCCTTCGACTCTCCACCTTCACGGTCGAACAGGAGAAGTTCCATGAGAAGGGTGAGAGCAGCGGTGAGCATGATCGTCACCGACAGGTAGTCAATGAAGGTCCATCCGGGAAGTGCGAAGCCTCCAGAACCATTCTCATCGAACCAGTGCTTCATATCCATCAGGGACTGGTTGCCCTTGCCGTAGAACACGTAGGCAGCCAGACCGAAACCAACGAGGTGGTAAATCATCAGCAGGAATTCGCCAAGGTTCCAGACATCCTTGCGGTCAGCGGCGAAGAGGATCATGTCGTAGATGACATGGGCCATCAGGGCGCCGAAGATCCCATAGGACAGGTAGATCAGGGTGAAGAAGAACCCGGCGGCGAACTGAGGCAGAACCATGATGTACTTCCGGTCCTCCTTGCTCTTCATGTTGCCGAGATGGATGACGGCCCAAACACCGTTACCCAGCACGAAGAGCACGATGAATCCGAAGAATCCATCCATCCCAGGAATCTGTGTACCAAATCCCAAGAAGATGAGCCGTGCGAGAATCTCTTCACCCAGAAGCGTGATCATGATGATCTTGAACTGCTCCTTGGGAGTGGCGGCTGCGAACAGATTCGTGTTCGCGTGCTCGCCCTTCATCCTGTGGCGCCACCGAACGATCGGCATGACGAACAGAATGATCACGGGGAGGACCAGTACCACCGTTGCTGCGATCGTCGGAGCCATGCGCATGAGCGAATCATGCGATCGTACCGCCTCCACATCGTACAGATGGGAGAGGATCCATGCGACATCCGCGAATCCGTGGGTGCTGATCGCGTAGGTGAACAGCAGAGCCCACGTACCGAACATGGTCCAGATGCCATACTGCTTCTGCCGGTCCTGCTGACGAATCGGCTGTGAGCCGACGGACATCAGCGGGGCATTTGCCTGGAGCATTCCGAAATGGAACACCTGATTTTCCTTTCAAGGAGTGGTTTGTAACAACTATCTTAATAATATAATTATATTTGTTTAATCGTCAATGAGGATGTTGACCTGTAGTATCCAGTCTATAAGAATGGGATGAATTAAGTTGAAGTGAAAATTGCTTTTTGAGGGAACAAAATCAAATTTTTATTCTAATATTTAAATAAAAAGCTCAGATTATATCTTGAACTTAATAAGTATCAAATTTCCAATGTAATTCTTTTATTATGGGTATGTTTTTATGCTTTTGATCTAGATAACAAAAATGGAATTATATATAATTTAAATTCTGTAGGTAACTATGATTAGAATCAGGAGAATGGACTTGAATAAAAGAATAGGAATTGCGGTTTTTGTACTTTGTTTTATGGTGTTAGTTGGTTGTACAGAGGTTCAAAACATGTATACTGCATCTTCTCTATCTGACCAAATACAAAAAGAACTAGATAAAGCTGAATCACAGATGAAAAATCAAATTGAAATCGATAAAATTTTGTCTGTTGATCCAAATATTACGGATCAAAAGAAAATTGCTCAGGCGATTACAGATTTTCAGCGTCTTGACACGAAATTAATCCCACCTTTTGAAAATACGATCAAACAAGTAAAAGCGAATCTCAAAACCTTGGAAAAATATATGGAGAAGATTCCTTCAAAAGAAATAAAACAATTGGGGAATGAAACCATTCAGAGTTTTGGAAAGATGCTGGATGCCAAATTAGCTTATATTGCTGAAGTGAAAAAATCGAGTGAACTGCAAAAATCATATTTTCAAAAGTTGCAAAAGGGTGAAATACCTACCGATGCTGAGTTTGACCAATTAAATCAAGATATTACGGTATACAATGATGTTTTTCAGAAGATGAATAATTCTATTGATGCTTTTAATAGTCAATGGGAAAAGCTTGTTCAAAAAGCTGGACAAGAACTAGAGAAACCGTAAAAACTAAAAGCCTCGTCTCTCGAAAGACAAGGCTTTTATTATGCCTTTTTTCGACCTGCCCACCATGAATAGGAGGTTTTAACCCCAATACAATAGAATAGCTCAGGTTTTGACCTGAGCAATAAAAGTATTACCAATTCGTTTTTTGTTTTTGAATGGAGTCTGTTGTCTTGTCGATATCATCCATCATCTGCTTCAAGTGTTGCAAACCCTGAATCAATTGCTGTTGTTGGGTATCAATACGGTATGAAAATGCACGCAATCCTTCGCGAGTGATTGGATTCGTAGCATGAGAAGCATCTACAATTTCCTTTTCGAGAGAGTCAAATGCTTTTACAGATGCCTCTAAAATTTCGATTGCAAATTTTGCTTTATCGGCAATATGATCAATGTTTAAAGTTGCTAATTTCGTTTGATTACTACCCCAATCCGATGACATATAGTTTGGTGTTGGTTTTGGTGTATAGTCACTCACCCTAAAAACCTCCCCTTATTTCTGATAACTGTCTGTAATGTCGTCGATTTTGTTTGTTAGCTTATCAATTTCGTTTGTTAGTCCGTCAATTTCATTTGTAAATTTATCAACATCCTTGATGTTCTTTTGAACCTCTGTAAGGTTGCTAGTAACACCAGTTACCTTAGACATGACTTCTGTACAAATAGAACCAACTAATACCTGTACGTGGTCAGGAGCGTTTTGTCCTACTTGTTGTACAAGACGATCTACCAGCGGTTTGATTTGTTCTAATGTGTTTTGAGCATTGGTCAATTCGCGTCCACAGGAATTCAGTTCTGCGTCAATCTTGTCAGATGTACGGTCAATTTTAGACTGTGTAATCTGGTCGATATCACGAACCACCTTGTCAATTTCATTACACAACTCACGTACTGCATTTTTTCCTACTAACATTTTGTTTCCTCCTGCTGTAAAGTGTTTTTTGTAGTAGGGAATAGTCTAGCTTCGGTTAGCCCATCTACGACATGATATGAAACCTAATTTTTTTGTAACGAATAAAGTAATATTTTTAAAAATTTGAAAAGCCCTGTATCAAGAGAAATGCTAATTATCCAAACAGCCATAACATCTTGAAAAGAGCACTTACAGAATAAATTTTAAATCATGTGGCCGAAAAGGTAAAGAAATAGATCGCAGGAAAAGAATTGCAATTAATAAACAAATGAATTCTATTCAAATTTGAAATATTTTAAGTTGTTTATATTTTGTTCGTTTGTAGAATTTTAAATTGCTTTGATGAATGGCTTCTACTGATGATATATAAAAGTCCGTTGCTTCTTTTATTCTCTCATTCCTATCCTCCGACTGATCTTGTTCTTTCCAATCAACATGATATACACCTAGTTTATAGTGATCTATCATTTCCGAATCTCTGTCTTCTGTTGACTCAAACCAATTTTGAAATAATGGTAGGATTTCCGTTTCATATTTTTTGTCACATCGAACATGAAGATGATAGATGGTAGTGTAGAGAAAATCATCATACCAACAGACTAACAGTATAAAACACCATGGATCGGATGGATGGAAGATAACACGATAATCGGATAATGGTGGCTCATAGTCTTCATCCTCTTCATTACTTTGTATACAAAAGGAAGTGCATTTGAAGCATATCCCGTGATGTTTTTAAGGGTATGAAACTGATCAAAATGGTTGGATGCATTACAATCATATAAGCTAAGTTGAACAAGGTCAGAATGATCTTCCTTCCATGCATTATGTATCTGATTTAATGCAGGAGCCTCTTGGAAAGTGGGTATAGGAATCTCTCTTTTTTGCATGTGATCAATTAATAGACTACTCATTTTTTATTTAATTGTGTGATAGCAAGTTCATATGGTGTCAAACCTGAATCTGGATCATGGACCATAATATCTGCTCCGTTGTCCAAAAAAAGCTTTACCAATTCCAAACTTTGATAGTGAATCGCACGTAGAAGAGGTGAACCATAGTAATGGATGGATACATTTACATCTAATCCAGCTTCTAGTAATAATTGGCACATAGGTATCATTTGATCCTGGGTGCCGCGAATACTTTCATTCCATAAATTTGCGTCATCTATTGGCGAACCAAGACGAATAAATTCTCTGGTTACTTCTATATCTCCTCGCCCCATGGGCCAGATCAAAAAACCTTTTAAGTTATCCGTCTTTGCTCCATATCGAATCAATAAGTGGATAGCTTCCACTGATCTTGCGTCACGAAGTGGCGGATCATAAAATAATGTCCTTTCACTTGAACTTCAGGATTAGCGCCATGTTGTAATAATAGTTCTAGAATATCCAATTTATTGGTTCTAGTAGCATAGTGTAGAAGAGAGGTAGTGGAAATTTCGTGATTTGGGCTAGCGCCATATTGTAAAAGCAATCGTACTATTTCGGTGTTTCTAGTTTTTATCGCATTTTCCAAAGGGACATGAATAAATAAGTTAGGATAGTTTGGATTAGCGCCTTTCTCTAATAGTAAGGCTACAAGTTCTAGATTTTTTTTATCTATAGCGATGTGAAGGGGAAGTCTGAACTCTACTTGATGACTATGATGATTCATTGACACTCCACATGGCTTCAGCCGTGGGATTCTTGGGACGGTAGCCTTCTGACTACTTCATTACCAAGCTAACTCCGTGAGTCCCACGGTTGAACAGAGCTTTTGTTGCTACGTCATAGCATAGACTTACTGCTTGGTTTTCGCATTTCCGTCTAGCCATTTTTCGGTACGCATAGCATTTTACGTGCAAAACGATTGGTTTGCACAACCCTATATCCTATCCTCTTTTCAAAGAGCAACTGTCGATATTTAACAACAGAATGTATGTTTGTAAAGTATTTTTTTGAAAATTTTGCCAGAATTATGAGAGGTAGAGACCTCCCTCATCTGCAAAACATTAGGAGTCACCATAAACGTTTTCATCAGTTATCTACGATCGTCATGGAAAATGATATAACTATTTTTCAAGAAGCATTTCGGGAAAGTGATCCATATGTTTATACATATAATCAAATAACACTCTGCAAAATGAAGGGGAGTGTTTCCATCTTTATCTTGACAGTTTACCGCTAAGCCTTGTTTGATCAAGTATTCTATCATCTCAGGAGTTCCGCTAGATGCGGCCATATGAAGAACATGTTTCCTTTCTCTATAAAAATAGTTTTATAAATATCATAAATTATTCACGATCGGATTGTTGATAAATATTATGATGCTTTTAAGGGCTCTATCTTTAAAGTAGCAGGAAAGTTAGTAGTTATGGAGAAATAATAATTATTACTAAAAATGTAAATGTATTACTTTATCTATTTTATTATTTTGGCTTGAGAAGAGTAGTAAATTCTAACATCATGATAAAGATATATTTTCACTCAGAAGGAGTAATCATGGAACAGCTAAGCCGTCGTACTTTTTTAAAGCGCTCGCTCATCGGATTAGCAACTCTAATACCTTTGACCGCAGGTTATAGTTATGGTGTGGAACCTAGATGGATCGAGGTAGTAGAACGAAAGATTTTTCTTTCCAAATTACCAAAGACATTTGAAGGTATTCAAATCGTAGTATTTGGGGATCTACATGTAGGTTTTCATATGAATGAAAGAGATGTTCTGCATACTGTGGATAAAATTAAGCAGTTAAAGCCTGAGATTCTGCTTTTTACGGGCGACTTCGTTGATGGTAAGCAAGATGTAATTCCTCCTGTTTTACCTTATCTTCAAGAACTAGATGCTTCGTATGGTAAATTTGCAGTACTTGGAAATCATGATTATTACGGAGATTTAGTTGCCCCAAGTCTAAAAGATGCAGGCTTTACGGTTTTACGTAATTCCCACCATACCATTAAGAAAAAAAATGATTCATTGGTGATTGCTGGTGTAGAAGATTTATTAATGGGAAATGCTGATTTGAATCAAGCATTAGAAGGTGCTCCAGATACATGTACGTTACTTCTTTCTCATTGTCCAGATTTTGCAGATGAGATTTCACAGGATCAAGTTGATCTGCAAATTTCAGGACACAGCCATGGAGGGCAGATACGGTTTCCTATAGTAGGAGCTGTGATTACTCCTCCTGGAGCAAAAAAGTATATAGACGATTTTTACACCCTGGAGAAAACAAATGTATATGTAAATAGGGGATTAGGAACTACCATTTTACCATTTCGATTTTTATGTCGGCCGCAAATTTCCGTTTTGCGACTTTATCGCAAATAGAAAGATGGGAAATATACAAGTATATCGAAAATGAAAGATTGATTGCTTTTCGGTTTGCTAAGTATATAAATATAATATAAAATTCTCACTGGCGTAAATGATCCGGATAGGGAGGAGATACATTGCGGTCTTTTCGTATTTTGGGGAAGTTTTTAAAACCCTATAAAGGAATTGCGTTTTTAGGTCCGTTATTAATGGTATTAGAGGTAACAATGGATTTGCTCCAGCCGATTATTATGCAAAAAATTATTGACTATGGTATTGCCAATCATGATAACGACTATGTAATTCAGATGGGGATGTTTATGGTTATAGCGGCATTAATTGGCTTGGTAGGCGGGCTTGGTTGTATTTACTTCTCTACTAAAACAGCCGTTCATTTTTCAGCTGATATAAGAAAAACAGTGTTAAATAAAATTATGACTTTTTCAGGAGAAGATAGAGAATATTTTGGTTCCGGTAAACTCATTACGATTGTTACCAGCGATATCATAACGATTCAAACCGCTCTCAATATGACACTGCGCATTTTAGTCAGAGGGCCGCTTTTATTTATTGGGAGTATGGGGATTGTTTTATTTTCCGGAAACGGACTATACCCTATTTTGTTTGTTGTTGTGCCAATTTTGTTGTTTTCGATTTTTCTCATTGTAAGTCGATCTGGTCGATTGTTTAAAAAAGTACAAGAATCCATAGATAAAGTAAACACCAAGCTTCAAGAGAATCTAGCAGGTATGCGAGTGATCAAAGCATATGTCCAGCAAAAACAAGAGATAGAAAAGTTTAGACAGGTCAATGATGGGTGGACAAAAGCCAATCGTTCTGCGGTTCAAGTTAACTCTATTATGATGCCGGTAATCATGTTAGTAATCAATGGCGGAATAATCGGGACATTGTGGCTGGGTAGTTTCAATGTAGCTAATAATAGTATCGAAGTAGGGGAGATTTTGGCTTTTATCAACTATTTGATGCTTATTTTAATGTCTCTTATGTCGATTAGTATGGTTTCTATTCTTATTACTCGAGCTTTTCCTTCGGTAGAACGTGTACAAGAGGTATTGGAACAAAAGGTGAATATTATGAGGTCTACAGATGGTTTCCGACCTGAACAAATTTTTGGACAAATAGAGTTTCGAGATGTTTCATTCAGTTATAGTAAAAATGAAGAACAAGTATTAAAACATGTCTCTTTTCGTGTAGATGCTACTAAAAAAATTGGGATAATTGGTTCCACAGGTAGTGGGAAATCTACACTGGTAAAGCTCATTGCTCGTTTATATGATGTTGATGCTGGAGAAATATTAGTGGATGGAGTGAATATCAAACAAATCGACTTATCCATTCTCCGATCTTCTATCGGTTTTGTTACACAAAAAGCTACTTTGTTTTCAGGGACAATCGCTGAAAATATTCGATATGGCAATAGTTCAGCTGATGAAGCAGCTATCGAAACTGCTTCTAGGGATGCTTGTGCGGTAGAGTTTATTCATCGTTTGGAACAAGGATACAATCATGAATTGACACAAGGTGCAATGAATTTATCTGGTGGTCAAAAGCAACGTTTATCACTGGCAAGAGCCCTTATACGTCCTGCTCCCATACTAATCCTCGACGATTCGACATCCGCAGTTGATGCCAAATCAGAGGAGATGATTCAATCTGCACTGCGTAAGGAAAAAGATAAAACGATTTTCATCATTGCATCTAAAATATCATCCATCCTAGATGCAGATCATATTTTGGTGCTAGAAGATGGGGAATTAGTAGGAAGAGGAACACATCACCAGTTATTGGAGACTTGTGATGTATATCGAGAAATTTATTTGTCGCAAGGTGGCCACACCGAATCTGTAGCAGAGACAGGAAGAGGGATACAATGAGCTTAAATCAAACACGTTCTCCATCAGTGAGATTAGGTTTTCGTGGTGGCGGAGGTCGTTTTGGTGCTCAAATGGAGAAACCAAAAGATGCAATAAATACGGTAAAACGAATAGGCAAGTATCTTGGTAAGCAAAGAGTTCATTTGGTCACTGCGATTGTGCTAGTCTTATTTACATCCTTCCTTGGATTACTGGGGCCCTATTATATAGGTGTTATTATTGATAAATACATTATTCCTCAAGATGTTTCAGGAGCAGTACGGATGATCGTGTTCCTTGCAGGAATATATTTTATAACAACGTTACTTTCATGGTTGCAGACTTTTATTATGATCCATATCGCTCAAAAGACAATTAATCAAATGAGAAATGATTTATTTGTCAAACTACAGACTTTATCCCTTCGTTTTTTTGATAACAGGCCTCATGGCGATTTAATGAGCAGGGTAACGAATGATATTGATAACCTGAATAGTGCTCTTTCTCATAGTGTGACACAAGTACTATCTTCTTTTATATCTATAGCAGGTGTTATGATTGCAATGTTTTCATTAAATTGGATGTTAGCGGTTATAACACTTTTTATTGTCCCGTTGATGGTTTTGTCCACAAAAAAAATATATCAGTATAGTAGCAGCAGTTTTATCAAACGACAAAGAGATATTGGGGAATTAAATGGTTTTGTAGAAGAGAAAATTCAAGGTGCAGAAATTGTTACCCTTTATGGAAAAGAAGAACAAACAATAGAAGAATTTCACGAAATCAATGAGCGATTACGGGCATCTGGAAGACAAGCAGATACTTTTTCTGGGTTTATCAATCCCATCATAAATTTTATTAATAACTTAGGATTGGGTTTGGTGATAGGCGCTGGTGCTTTGTTAGTTTTGAAGGGTGAGATGACTGTTGGTATCATCGCTTCTTTCGTGAGTTATTCGAGGCAGTTTTCTCGTCCAATCAGTCAAATCGCTACATTATTAAACACGATTCAATCTGCAATAGCTGGTGGTGAACGGGTATTTGAAATCATGGATGAAGTACCCGAAATTACCGATAAACAAAATGCAATTGCTGTCCAATCATTTCGAGGTAAAGTAGATTTTGAACATGTATCCTTTGGATACACAGCAGGTCAACTCGTATTAAAAAATATTCAAGTACATGCTAAACCTGGTGAAACAATTGCTTTTGTTGGTCCTACAGGCTCAGGAAAAACTACTATTATAAATTTGTTGACCCGATTTTATGATATTCAAGCAGGACAAATTTTGATCGATGATCGCAATATAAAAGAGTATCGAATCGATGATTTGCGAAAGCGCATAAGCATTGTTTTACAAGATACGTATCTTTTTTCAGGAACCATAATGGATAATATTCGTTATGGTCGTCAGTCTGCAACAGAAGAAGAAGTGAAAAATGCTGCGAAAATGGCATGGGCACATTACTTTATCAAGCATTTACCTGAACAATATCAATCCAGAATTGTGTCAGGTGGAACGAATCTCAGCCATGGTCAACGTCAATTGATTGCAATTGCTAGAGCAATCTTGATGGATTCAGATATTCTTATTCTCGATGAAGCTACTTCTAATATTGATACTCGAACAGAATTACATATTCAACGAGGTCTTAAAAATTTGATGGCAGGTCGTACGAGCTTTGTTATTGCCCATCGTTTAAAAACAATTGAAAATGCGGATAAAATTTTAGTTGTCAATCAAGGGGAGATATTAGAACAAGGAAAACATGAGGAATTGATGAAGCAACAAGGCTTTTATCATGGATTGTACACTAGTCAATTTGACATTTAGAAAACATCTTACCCAGTTCATAGCTGGGTATTCTTGTAGTGACAACCATTAGTATTACCAAAAGCTGATTTGATCAATGATGATACCAATCCATTTATTCGGATTAAAATTATGGCGTGTGATAATACTTATCCAATCTGCAAATCCAAGCATAGCAATGGTGATAAATAAGATGATTTCTTTTCGAGGTTTTTTATTTTTAAATAGAATAATAAGGCAAATCGTAAAAGAAATCAAAAAGAAAAGAAGAAATGTTATCACTTGGCGATATTCTCCTTTTGTCTGTTACTGAACTTACGTATACCACTTACCGCTAATAGAATGAGAGGTAAGATAATTCCATATAATGCTCCATTGGCAAAAGCATATTTATTGTACCAATCAACATCTTCTACTATATCTTCAAAGGCCATTGCTATCCCAGAGACTAATAAAATAAGAGGAATAGATACCCATGTTCGATCTTTTAGTTGGAACAATTGACAAATACCTAAAACGCAACAATAATAAGTAATGCTTATTTTTACGAAAATAGTTGTTAAAAGTATCATGGAAATCGTTGATTCTAGGTGTTCAATTAATGGTGAAATCTGAATTTCTTGCATGATCGTATATAAGGGGTAAATGGCGTGAGAAGACCGAACAACCCCGAGTGTTCCAATAATAAAAAAAGTAACCATGCTTAACAATAAGGTGTAACAACCCATCCCTAACAAGAAATTTTTTTTAGCTTTGTTTTTTACATATGGAATGATTATCATTAACGTAAACGATTCAAAAAAGGGAAAAGCCATTAAATTACTAGTGTTCTTTACCGATGCATTCCAATCAAATGGTAATAAAGGCTCGAAACGTTCCCATTTCCAATCAGGTATAGTTAGAAGGAATAAGATAAAAAGCGTTATTATTACAATTGGTAATAACAATTCATTCGTTCGTGCAATGGTATCTATTCCTTTTATTGATGCATAGCAGATGATGAGTAGAAACATGATATGAAACATGGTAATAGGGGTATGTGGTAGTAATGTCATTTTTGCGAAATTACCGATATCACGAGTAACCCAGCTTGTGATTTGCAGGCAATACCAAATATACAGCAAGGCGAAGAAACAACCAACATACTTGCCTCCAACTTTTAAACAAATTTGGATCAAACTATGTTTGGGATATTGCGAGGCTAGATGCAGCCAAAGACATGCAATGATTATGGTGAATGCTCCAGCAATCAAAGGCAAAATCCACGATATTTGCTTGGATGTTCCCACAAGTGTGCTTGGTATGTAAAAAAAAGCGCTGCCGATTAAATGTGAGATGGTTAATAAAAAAAATTGCCAACTACTTAACTGGGGTCGCTCCATTGCTTTAACTCCCTTTTCCCTTATAAGGGTCAATAATTTCTCCAACATCTATAAATTTACAATTCACTTCTAAATCTAATTTAATTTTTTTCCATGAGTCTTTCTTATGCATGTTTTTCCATTCCTTGCCTTGGCTTCTCTGTAGTGTTGCTTCCAAATCAAACAGATCCCAATTTTGTTTTTTTCCTTTTTCATATATAGCGATTAATTGTTTGATCAAAAACTTTTTATAACGTTCTTTTACTTTATTTTGGTTTTGCAAAGTAAGTGGTTCGTCTAAATTATTGTCTAGTATTCGTAATTCCGTATATAAATTCACTTTCCAAATGGGGGTTCCATCTTCAATTGTGAGTTTTTTATTTACTTTTGTATTTATGCTTTGGATATCCATCATTTTTCCATTGCTATGGAGGGTGTTGTAAAACCTTTCGTTTTCTCCTCTTAGGATCAGAGTGGATTTCATATCGGATAATCCTAATCTTCCAATCATCTGATCTTTCTTCATAATTGCACCACCCGTTAATACTAGGTTGCCCAAATTGGCATTAATCTCCTCATATCGTTTTGCATTGGGTTGATTGGAATCTTGAATACCTACAATCGGAAGGAATGTTGTAGCGGATGTCTCCATGTTTTCAGCTATATCTTTCATCCGAGAGAACTTACTTACTGTGCCAAACTCTTTTGCTTGGTTCTCAGCAAGAGCTCGAAGTGCGGTACCTTCTAATTTGTCTAAAGTCATATAGGTTTTCATTATTTTTTCAAGCGGAGATTCCGTGACAAAAAGATGGATGAAAGATCGCCGTTCTACTTGTCTTTCGTGAAAGTTAATAGTGTTTTTGATTCCTGCTTTGGCAAATCTGTCTGTCACAACAATAGCTTGATAATGGTCAGGAAATAAATTTCTTCCGATCACATTATTTGCTTTGGAAATGATCTGCGAAGTGTTAGAACCTTCCACGTGAAAAGAATAAAATGGAGCTCGATCAACACCTGGCTTCGCAGTTATACCTTTTGGATTAATGATATGATAGTAAACTTTCAATTTTTTTGTTTTTGGATCAAAATCGATACCTGTCATATTAATGATGGCAAGTTGATTGATTTCAACCATATCCCAACATCCTGACAAGCAATAGGTTAGACAACAAACGATGATTACCACTATCATTTTTTTGACACGCATCTATTTCACCTATTCTTTTGCTTCGTTTCATTCATTTCAGGCATTTTTTTCATCCAAGGCCGTGGTACTCTCACTAATACATCTTTCCAATCAGAAATGGAAAGTGGTGCGATTGGAGCAAGATAGGGAACTCCAAATGAACGGATGGATGCTAGATGTACAATTGTAAAAAGGGTTCCACACAAAATACCAAACAAGCCCATAAAACTCCCAAGTACAATATAAAAAATTTGTAAAAATCTTTGAGCAATCCCAAAATTAAAAGATGGAGAAACAAAGTTAGAAATAGCCGTTGTTGCAACTATAATCACCATAAGAGCCGATACAAGCCCAGCTTCAACAGCTGCTTGTCCTAAAACTAGTGCTCCAACAATAGAAATGGCTTGGCCTGCAATACGAGGCATTCGAAAACCTGCTTCTCGAAGAACTTCAAATATGATTAACATCACAAGTGCTTCGATCACTGCTGGAAAAGGAACTCCTTCTCTTTGCGCAGCAATATTGATCAAAAGTGGGTCTGGAAGTAGTTCATGGTGATAGGAAATAATGGAAATGTACAAAGATGGTACAAATACAGCTAATAAAAAGGAAAAGATCCGCAACCAGCGAAGAATCGACGCGATATCTGCTCGCTCAAAATGATCTTCAGGTGCAGAAAAAAATTGAAAAAATGTAACAGGACCGATAAGTACATTGGGACAACCATCAACAATGATCACAATTCTACCTTCTAGTAAATGAGAGATAGCTACATCAGGACGTTCAGAATTAGATAAAGTTGGAAATGGGGAAAAAGTCTTATCTTGTATTGATTCTTCTATATAAGAGCTATCTAGTACACTGTCTATTTGAATAGATGTTACTCTTTTACGAAATTCTTTCACTACTTGCTCATTTGCTATGTCCTGAATAGAAAGAATCATGACTTTTGTTTGTGTGTTTTTACCTAGAATTACTTGTTCAATTCGAAGATTAGCATTTTGCAGGCGTTGTCTTATCAAGGAAATATTCAGATGGATCGGTTCGGTAAATGCTTCTTGTGGTCCTCGTACAGTCAATTCGCTCTGAGGTTCTTTTACTCCACGATGAACGATTTGTAGGACATCAACCAAGACGACTTTTTTACAGTTAGGAAAAAGGAGCAAACATTTACCTTCTAGTAAATTGTTTATACAGGAACGAAAATCAGAAGTGGATGTCACGGGTGAAAATGGAATTCTATCTATTAATGACTCCAATAGATGGTCTTCATGCTCGGATAAAACAAATTTTTTATCAAAACTATTTCTAAGAAAGTTCTCTATTTTCTCTTTGTTCACTAATGATTCAATAAATACACAAGATCCCTTCATCGTAGAGGATAAGGTGAATGATTGACTTATTAAATCTGGGGGGGTGTGTAGTGTATTTTTTATGGATTGAACAAATGATTCTGTATCGAAGGTCTCATTATTCATGAAATTAGCTGTTGTAAGTGTCATTAGTTAACTCCTTTGTTACATGGAGGAGAAGTTTTTTGTATTATGCCAATCCATGGCAAGGGCTATGCGATTTATCTTGTAAAAACATATTATTTACATTGCTTTCTTTTTTTGTTTGACAATAAAATCATGTATTAATAAAATTGAAATAGAAAATGAATCACCATTCAGTAACGAAGGGAATAGAGGCGGATGGCAAAACGAATAAACAAGAAATACGAAGCCATCTTAGAAGCAGCTATTCAAATATTTGCTAAATATGGTTATCATCGAGCGCAAGTGTCCAAGATAGCCAAGGAAGCAGGTGTTGCAGATGGTACTATTTATTTGTATTTCGAAAATAAGGAAGATTTATTGATATCGATTTTTCGGGAGAAAATCGGCCATTTTGTACAAAAAGCACAACGTAACCTAAAGTCTGTTTCTGATGCAAAACAGAAATTATTTCATATTATAGCTTTGCATCTGCGTTACCTAGAAACGAATCCTGCATTAGCTGTTGTCGTTCAGATGGAAGTACGTCAGTCTGATCCACAGGTAAGAAAAGAAATTGGAGAGCTGATGCAAGCATACTTGACTTTAATTGAGCATGTAATGGAACAAGGCAAGTTGTCAGGGGAATTTCGTGAAAATCTAGATACGAGGTTAGCAAGAAAAATGATTTTTGGAACACTTGATGATCTAGTGACTTCATGGGTTTTACATCAACAAAAATATTCCTTGCAAGCGCTATCAAAACCAGTTTACCAAATGTTTGTAAATGGGATTACAAGCGAAAAAGGAGGAGAAGCATGAATTTTTTAGTTTGTTTAAAGCAAACTTTCGATACGGAAGAAAAATTGGTGCTCAAAAATGGTGTAATTAGTGATGATGGAGTAGAGTTCGTGATCAATCCGTATGATGAGTATGCGGTGGAAGAAGCAATACGCTTAAAAGAATTGCATGGCGGGGAGATTACGGTGCTTACTATTGGCCCTGATCGTGCCGAACAAGCCCTTCGATCCGCTCTTGCCATGGGGGCAGATAAAGCTATTTTAGTAGAAACGGATGATCTTGAAGAAGAGTTAGATGAACATAGCATTTCTCAACTTATTTATGCTGTTTTACAAGAACAAGCAATTACTTATGATCTCATTTTATGTGGATATATGGCTGTTGATGGTGGTTCAGCTCAAATTGGTCCTAGACTAGCACAGTTGCTTCAAATTCCTCATGTTTCTACCATTACAAAGATAACATTAAATGAGAAAGATGTGACCATTGAAAAAGATATTGAGGGTGATGTAGAGCATATTCAAACCAAGCTACCGCTTTTGGTAACTACACAACAAGGCTTAAATGAACCAAGATACCCTACTATTCCTGGTATTATGAAAGCCAAACGGAAGCCGCTTTCTCGTTTTGAAGTAGAGGATTTGCCGCTTAATGAGGATGATTTCCAATCCAAAACAACGCAAAAAGAAGTTTTCTTGCCTCCAAAAAAGACAGCTGGTCAATTGTTAACTGGAAGTACAGAAGAACAAGTCGCGTCTTTAGTGGAGAAGTTGTATAAAGAAGCAAAAGTACTCTAGAAGGGAGATGGATAGGAATGGGCAAAAAAGTACTTGTTTTTGCGGATCGAAGAGATGGGGATCTAAGGCAAGTTACCTTGGAAAGTTTAGCCGCAGCTAGATTGATTGCAGAAGGGGAAAAAGTGGTTGTAGCTGTTTTAGGTACCAATGCTCAAAAAGAAGTGGACATTTTGACGGCGTATGGTGCAGATCATATCCTTTTAATGGAAGAAGATTATTTGGATACTTATACGACAGATGCCTATGTTTTGGCATGGCAACATGTAATTGATCTTGTCCAACCAGACTGTATTCTCACTGGCCATACAACTGTGGGAAAAGATGTTGCTCCCCGAATTGCTGCCCATTATGGTCTTGGTTTAATTTCCGATTGTACCTCTATTGATTTGGAAAACCACGAAATTATATACACACGTCCTATATATGCTGGGAAAGCATTTATCAAAAAAGTCATTCCCTCTGGCGTTCAATTTGCTACCATCCGTCCAAATAATATTTCTCTCTCTCCTCCTGATGCATCTCGTTCCGCAACAACGGAGAAAATCTCTTTTCAAATGAAAGATGATTTGTTGCGAACCCTCGTCACTCAAGTAGTTAAAAAAGCTACGTCTGGGATTGATTTATCAGAAGCGAGGATTGTCGTTTCAGGTGGTCGGGGAGTGAAAAGTGAGGAAGGATTTAAACCTCTGCAAGAATTAGCCGATGTATTGGGTGCAGCAGTGGGAGCGTCTAGAGGAGCTTGTGATGCTGGTTATTGTGATTACGCGTTGCAAATTGGGCAAACTGGTAAAGTAGTTACTCCAGACTTGTACATTGCGTGCGGGATTTCTGGAGCAATTCAACATGTAGCAGGGATGTCTAGTTCTAAAGTTATCGTAGCCATTAACAAAGATCCAGATGCCCCTATTTTTCAAATCTCGGACTATGGAATAGTGGGCGATTTATTTGAAGTTGTTCCTTTGTTAACAAAAGAACTCAAAAAGCTTCTTCCGTCCTCCTAGAATTTCGATTCGCTAAATTGTTGATTTTTCGTTAAAAAGTGGTATACTAACTTATGAATTGTAAGTAACACTTAGGAGGAATAATAAATGGCAATAGTAGAAGTATCAGATAAAAACTTTGGCACATCTGTGGAAGGTGCAAATAGTGGCCTTGTTTTGGTTGATTTTTGGGCTCCTTGGTGTGGACCATGTAAAATTATTGCTCCTATCTTAGAAGAAGTAAACGATGAGATTGGTGAGAAAGTAACCATTGCAAAACTAAACGTAGATAACAACCCAGAATCAGCCAGCAAATATGGTGTAATGAGTATTCCTACTTTAATGGTTTTCCAGAATGGTCAGATGAAATCCAAGTTAGTAGGTATTCAACCAAAGGAACAGTTGGTTCAATGGTTAGGAGAATATATGTAAGAAGAAAAAGTATCTAAAGTCGGTTCCAACAAAAAATGCGAATAGCATAGAATTCAGAAATACCAAAAACCCGATTTTCACTACACTAAGTAGTTTGGATTGGGTTTTTTGTATGGATCTACTCAAAAACAATATTAGTAGGGATATTGGATCGCATTGGGAAACACATGTGATTCGTTAATTTTTTAAATCAAGCTTTGTTTTTAAGGTGAATTTTTCTTTCGTTTTTAAGAACGAGGCCAGAAACACCACGTAAATCAACAGCATCAATAGGGCAGCTGACAGTACAATCCAATGTACCTCAACTCTCTCCAGAATAAGTCCATATACCAATGCGCCAAACGGCAAGCCACCTTGGGAAATCATGCCGACTAAGGAAAAAATCCGAGACATGTATTCGTTAGGTGTTTCCCTTTGGATAAAGGTTTGTACTGGAATTTGGATAAACATGATAGCAGTACTACACAAGCCTAGTGCAATGGACAGTAGCACAAAGTATAGGATGGAATCATTCCCTAATATAGATAGATTCTCAGGGAACATAAGAATTGAAAATACTATCATGCTAACCAAAAGGAGACCTAAACCAAACTTCAATGGTTTCAGCACACCATTCTTTTTTTTGAAAAAAAAACCAACAAGAATGCTACCGACTAACATTCCCAATATGAGTATAGATTGTAAATAACCGTACTGTGTGTCGGAGTATTCCAAACGAGTTTTAAAAAATAGTGGCAAAACAACTGTGAAAATTGGTTGTACAAAAACAAAAGTTACAAGGAAAAAATAGCATAGCTTACGGATGATTGTATTTGCCCGAATGAATGTGAAGCCTTCGGATAAGTCAGAAATTATACCCAATATGCCCGCTGACGCTTCCCGTTTAGCATGGGTATATCGAATCATCATTTCACAGATTCCTGCCAACAAAAATGATATTCCATTCATAAAGAATAAGATGGTAATACCAAATTTTACGTACAGTACAGCACCAATGACAGGCCCTGCCAAAACGGACATTGTTCGCAGGGATGAAACGATAGAGTTGGCTCGGGTTAAATTATCCGGCTCCACAAGCCGGGGCAGCATTCCTTTTGTAGCAGGATCAAACAAACCATACAATAAAGATATGATTACTTGCACCGACAGCAACAAAGTAAGGCTCATGCTATCGAAATATGATAGATAAGCCATCCCCAATATTACCCCTGCACTAACAAATTCTGTTACAACCATAATTGTTTTTCGATTCATCCTGTCTCCAAGGACTCCGGCAAAGGGATAGACAAGAAGAGCCGGCAGTAACGACAGGAAGGAAAAAAGTCCTATAGTAGCCGCAGAACCACCTGCATCGATGATATAAAGAGGCATAATCGCCATTTGCAAGCTGGTTCCCACGTCGGATATCGATTTTCCAATAAGAAATAATATAAAGTTACGATTAAAAACTCGCCCATTCTTTTTTTTTGAAAACAGTTTCATGCCCACATTTAATCCTTCCTCCATCCGGGAATTCCCTGGTCACAATATCTCTATATACCCTTCCGTTCCATTTATACGGATTCGCTGCCCGTCTTTGATCCTCTTCGTGGCATTTTCCACACCTACGACTGCGGGAAGGCCGTATTCGCGCGCAATGACAGCGCCGTGGGTCATTTGTCCGCCTACTTCTGTCACCAGACCTTTGACGGAAACAAACACCGGCGTCCAGCTGGGATCTGTGAAAGTAGTGACCAAAATATCGCCTTCCTCTATATGGGAGTCTTCCATCTTTAAAACGACCCGTGCCCGTCCTTCGACGATACCAGATGAAACGGGTATCCCAGGCAAAGCACCTTGGGGGATAGTCCCAGTGTCATATGCACCGGATATGATCTCTCCCTCGGAGGTCATAACCCGCGGCGGAGTCATTTTTTCATATAATGGGAATTCCTCTTTTCGTTTGATTATGATATGGTAATCCAGCTGATTTGTATTCATAACATTGCGAAATTCATCAAAGGACAGGTAGTAGATATCCTCTTTATCCCGGATGAGCCCCTTTTGTACAAGTACGGCAGCCTCCTTCAGCAAGGCTTGCTTATAAATGTTGAAATGTTGAATGAAAGCATATTTTGGATATTCCCGATAGCCAATATAATTGCGTAAAACGCTAATCATCTTCTTTGTCTTTTTGGCCTTTTGTTTTCCACCAGTCAGTTGCTCTAAACGACTGATAAGCTCTTGTTCCTTCTGCTCCGCCTCTTGCCGTCCCTGCTCCATTCTAATAACATGAGCATTAGGCGCAAAAATTTTGATATTGCTAAGGATCATAGGAATGAGCGCGGTTGGCTGTTCATTCCAGCGAGGCTTGGTAATGTCGATTTCACCAGGGCAACGCATGCCATATTTTTTTAAATATGCCTTTATGGAATGGCTAACAGCATCGCCACCTTCTAGCTTGGCTAGATCCTCAAAAAAGGTTTCATCATTAGCATGATGAAAATATTCCATCACTGCCGGATATGGTCGAACCACGTCTGCTACATCTAACAGTGCAAGTCCCATTTCGGAGGTAACATTATTAGCAACTGATCGGGAAAGCGTGTCGGCTACGTTCTTTTCACCCAACCACTTTTCCATTTTTTTATTGATCCAGTTTGACACATACATCCCTGCCATAAGCGTGCCCATGCTTTGTGGAACAACCAAATCTGCTTTCTGTTGCTTCAGATCCTGTAAAATGAAGGGGAACAAATCCTCTCCAGCTATGTTACTAATCCTTTGTTCTAGCTCCCTAATGGATCTCTCGCTTTTAGAAATAAGCTGCTGAATAATCGAAGGATCGTTTTTACGATAGAGCTTGATGGCCTGAACAAAAGAGGCCAAAGATAGTCCTTCTGTGCGCATGCTATAAATTCTTTTTCCTTTTGGCAATGATTTCATAAACGCGTTTCGCTTCGTTAAACTCAAAATAGCATTGTAAAGCAGAGGATCATTTTTCACGAATGCTAGAACAATCTTTCTTCCAAAGGAAGATGCCAAGTCGTGTGTTAAATCGACATACAACCTTCCACCAGCTGTAGAAGTTGAAATATCGCCGGATACAAATTGGAAGAAGGACATACCTAGCGGTTTAATGGCATCCGTCATCATCTGCATATGACCCGCCGACATGTACACATGATTCTTCCCATCCTTCACCTCTGGTAGGGGGTATAAGGTGGTGATAGGGCGACTCTGAACAATAAAGAATGTACCATCCGCCGCGAGTGTGCGATCCTTTTTCGAAAGAAGATCACTAGAATCAGAAGAATGTCCCAAACTTAGGCACCATTCGATATCTTGTGGACAACCAAAATACGCCTCGATTTTTCTACTCATGCGCTCAAGCTGTAAAATCTGCTCGTCTGTTAACGTCTGCACATTCTGCTGCTCGGATTCGATTTTCCGTTCTGTTGTACCGCCATCTTTAGATGCATAAATAGCTAAATTCTTGGCAGATATCTTTTTATCCATGATGCTTCCATCTCGAACCTTGTAAATATCAGGGTTCACCAAGCCGGAAACCAAAGCCTCACCGAGTCCAAGACTTGCATCGATGGAAAGGACCTTTCTGTTGGAGGTGATGGGATCAGCTGTAAACACAATTCCTGAGGCTTGAGGAAAAATCATCCTCTGGATGGCGACCGATAAATAGACCTGACGGTGGTCAAAGCCGTTTTGGATACGGTAGCTCACGGCACGATCGGTAAATAAGGAAGCCCAGCACTTGCTGATATGTTTTAGGATCGAATCCTTTCCTATGATGTTCAGATACGTATCCTGCTGGCCAGCAAAGGAGGCATGTGGTAAATCCTCCGCTGTGGCGCTGGAGCGCACGGCATAGGCGCTGCCCTCACCTAGTTTTGCCAGATGACCAGTTACCGCTTCCTCTATATCTTTAGGTATTTTTATCCCTTCGATGATCTCACGGATCTTTACGCTGATTATCTTGATCCTGTCCTGATTGTTCGCCTTTAGTAGTGAGAGTTGATCAAACAAGGTATTTAACTCCTCGTTATGTCCGATCACTTTTTTGTACGCATCGGTGGTTACGCAAAAACCTTCTGGTACCTGTATCCCTACGATTCTTGACAATTCCCCTAGGTTAGCACCTTTTCCCCCAACAGCCATGAGCTTATCCTTATCGATTTCCTGGAAACCAAGCACATATGAGTTCATATCTGTAGCCCTCCCTTAAGTAATGAAAATGAGATATGCTAATCTCTTTTCTCTTCGATGCCATAACGAATCATATTTAGGAAATTGATCCTTTTATCAAAAATGTTTTGCCAAAGCGCTTCATCTAATTCGCCTTCATTTGTCAATTGCGATAAATAAACTTTTTCGAAATAATCCATTGTGACTTGAATCAGTTCAAGAGCCTCTTCCCTATCTACTCCCTCTCTGAGAGGGACTTTATCAAACAGCTGATTCCTCCACTTATTTCTGTCAGTTGATCCATACTTTTCCTCAATATCTATCATAAATTGATTTAAATCTGCCTTTATTTCATTTGGTGTTGCATAAAAGGCTTCAAATAACACTTTATTTACATTTGGATTCTTTTTTAAGTAGTCAAATTTGAGTAGACCTCTTTTTCCCCAAGCTTCAAAAAAGTCCTGATAATCCGACTGAGAGTCATCACCAACTTCTGTTGCCATTTTTTTGATACATCGTTTCAAAACACTGAAATAAAGTTTTTTCTTGCTCTTGAAATGATGAAAAATGAGTGCCTTGGATATGCCAGCCGCCTCTGCTAGCATTGCAGTTGAGGTGTTCGCATATCCATGACAGGCAAACACCGTAAAACAAGCGTCCAAAATTCGTTCTTTTTCATAAAGTTGTAAAGGCATAGGTTTCACCTCATTATTTTTATCCTAACCGACGATCAACATAATTATAAGATTTTACTAACTATCGGTCAATATAATCCCAAGAAAAAATTCCTTATCTAGGAACAAAAGAATTGATTTCGTTACGGACACCTACTCCTACTTCACCTGTAACTGGGATAAAAAGGAGTGGGAAAGTATACTTTTCCGACTTTCTGTAAACTTTTTCTGAAGCCCAGTTATTGAATTTTGCTCAATCGAGCACGTAGAATGATAGCTCCACTCAAGATAAGGGTGACACCAATTATTAACCCCCAGGTGAGCCATGTCAAACCATCAGGTGCGATCAAAGATTGGCCCCGTAATGCTTGCCAGAGAAGCGAACCAACTAGACCAGCATAACCTAGGCCGATGATCCAAACTAAAGCGATACGCTGCCTTGTGGAGAACCTTGGGAAACGCTGAGCTGAGAGAAACCAACCGAGAAAAGGCAGCACTTGGAGAGCATGTAACCCAACAAAATGGGCGATGCGCAGATCACCACCAGTAGTACTCCACCCCAGAAAGGGTAAACCAGGACCACCATCTGGAACGCCAACGCTGTGAGCACCAAAAATCGGGGGCATTTGTCCAGCAGTAAAGACTGCTAGCTGTTCTTGGGTTGCTTGTGTCATCAGGAAACCAACAGACATGCCAAGTATCATAATCACGAGACCTAAGCGCAAAGACCAGATCAAAGCAAGGTCGATATTACGCTTAAACAGAAGGAAGATGCCAGTCACAAGGGAAGCTATAAAAATCATCGTTGAGCCAAGACCCATGATTCTATATACCATATCGTCAAAGGGAGTTGCCACATTAAAATGACTTTGAACACCTCTGAACACTTGCAAAACTATCAGAGCCATATCTATGAATACTCCAACAAAGGTTATGATAGTAAGCGTCATGGCAGTTTTTTTCCACCGTTGTAGATAAGAGAGGAGCCAGACGAACGTAAAACAATAGAAACTAAATGAAATGGCAAACTTGGCTGGCTTGGCCCACGCAGGAGCACCAGCAATCACTCGATGTTCAACGAGCAAACCCACGCATGTTGCCAGCAGTGTGATGACTAGCATCAATCCCAGCATGGTCAGCGATTTATTCAGAGCCCATCCTTTGCGAAGCCAACGGAAGAGCTGAAACCCTTCACGTTGTGGGAGCGATTCATGATGAGGATGAATTTTTTCTGTCGTTTGAGATGTGGATACCATAAGAACCTCCTGTGCTATATATGTGAGTTGTTTGGCAACCCAGCAGATAGCATTTTTTATTTGATAGTGATGCAAGTGGAATGACGATATATTTAAGCATCTAAAATTTGTTCATTTTCATGCAATTGTAAAGCAATCGGTTGCGCCTCCTTATCACTTATATTGACCAGTGGTTAGCATGATTATAAGATTTTCCTGACCGTTAGTCAATATAATTTTTTGAAGATTTTTCAGAATGAAAAATCCCTATTAAGAGGGAAACTTGACATTCGCTAAATTTCTGAGTTTTTGTGTTCTTTTTGTTGAGGCTACAAAGGAATATAATTTGTTTACAGCCCCAATAGTACTAATTCACTATTCAAATGAACTGCAATGATGGAACGGATTAAAAGAAGGGAGAACATAAAAAGACCGATATTTGTTGTTAAACGGAACCACCTGAGTAAAAAAGGAGGAAACGGCTCATCTGACAGAAAGGTTTTAAAAGGGGGATATTTAGAATGAAACCCTAAGAAGTAATAGATTAATGGAGGCCATTGCAAACAAAGAAGAAAATAAACATTAAAACACATTTTAGATCTGATTTTTTATATCAAATAAGTATAAAAATAATTAAAAAAACGAATAGGATGAGTATACAAATATTAGTAGATTTAAATCTGTATTTGGCATATTTGTGACAATAGTAAAAAACTCTTCTTTTTTAGCGGAATCGTCCCTCTTTTAAAATAATTATTTTCTCTATTAACGTGATATACTACTTTTTGATGTATAAGCTTTACTCAGGAGGAATAAAAATTGACAATTATAGAAGGAACAGATAAAACTTTTGTGAATGATGTAGAGGGTGTAGATAGCGGTACAGTTCTTGTATATTTTTGGGCTCCTTGGTGTCCTCCTTGTAAGATTCTTGGACCTATTGTAAATAATGTAGATAAATTAATTGGCGATAAAATAACGATCTCAAAAATTAATGTGGATGATAATCCAGAATCAGCAATGAAATTTGGTGTAATGAGTATTCCTACTTTAATCGTATTTCAAAATGGTGAAATGAAATCCAAAAAGATTGGTTTACAGTCAGAAGAACAATTGGTTCAATGGTTAGAAGAGTATATGTAAAAGAACAAAAGGGCCTGAATGGGCCCTTTTGTTTTTTATTTGAACAAGGCATAACCTTCATCTAAGGTGCAGGTTTATCTATTTCGTTTGATTATTTAGCTAGTCTTTCCACTGAATTTTCTTTCCACACGAGCGTAATGCTAAGACCAATCAGTAAAATAACAGCTGCAAAAAGATACGGAAAGTGGATGTTTACATCAAATAATATACCGCCCATTGCTGGTCCGACGATATTTCCAAGGCTTGTATACGTAGAATTCATACCAGCTATAAATCCTTGTTCTTTTCCAGCAGTTATGGATAAAAATGTCGTCAAAGCTGGACGGAGTAAATCAAAAGCAAGGAAAATGAAACTAGTTACGACCAGTACTGCTAGAAAGCTGGAAATCATAGTAGATATAAAAGCCAATCCTGCGCCAACAATCAAGCATAATTGGATCAGTTTTTTTTCTCCAAGCATATCTACCAATTTTCCAAACATAAATACCTGTACAATTACGCCGAAGATAGAGCTTATGGTAATAATAGATGCGATGTCCTTTGCGGTGAAACCAAATTTACGATCAGAAAAGAGACTAAATATCGTTTCGTATGCTGATAAACCAAAAGCGAGTACGAATACAATAATAAACGCAATAAAGTAAAGCGGATGAAAGGATCTTTTTAAATCACTTATAAAGTTTACTTGTTTTGTGTTAGCAGCAATTTCTGCAAGTTGTTCCTTTGTTAATGGTTCTTTTAAGATAAATATGGATAAAAGACATGCTAAAAAAGCGAAGACAGCAGCAGAGTAGAAAGGGATGCGTACGCCGAACTCTGCAATAAACCCGCCAATTCCAGGTCCAATTATAAAACCAGTACTTATGGCAGCGGACATATAGCCCATAGCTTTAGATCGATCCTGAACGGAAGTGATATCTGCAAGATATGCAGTAACACCTGGCATAATAAAGGCGGAACTAATTCCCCCTAAAATCCTTGATATATAAAGCACAGATACATGTGTACCCAACCCAAAAATAAGCTCAGAAGTACCAAAAAGGAATAACCCGATTAGGATGATTTTTTTTCTCCCATATTGATCAACCCAACGACCTGCAAACGGGGACATGATTAGTTGAGCTAATGCAAATACTGCGACTAGATAACCCATTGTTTTTCCAGATAAATCCATGATATCCATAAAAGAAGGCATAACAGGGATGATGAGACCAATTCCTAGAAATGCAATAAACACGTTGCTTAGCAAAATAAGCATTACCGAATTTTGTACATTGATGGTTTTCTGCATATATCAACACCCTTGCTGTAAGAATCAATGCAGTGAAATGCCTCTCCAAAAAACTGCCCAAGAGGCTTCTAATTTGTCTTTCAGTCTTTTCTCATCATTGCCGTATACCAGTTCCAATAAAATGGAATCAACTACCCCCAAGAATGCGAGAGTCGGTATTTTGGCTGCTTGCCCGATTATTGTTTGTGTATGGATCCAATCCTGAAATTTACTCTCGAGTATCAGTTGAACCTTTTCTTCCATATCCAAGACTTCCTTTTCGATTGCTTCTGCTAGATGTGCTGGCGGAAAAAAAGATATACGTAGCCAAAATTTTAACTGTTCTTTTTTTTGGAAAAGATCAATAACCAGCTGCAAGAATCCGTATAAATCCTTTTTTGGACTGTGGGAATCCATTTTGCTAATATAGTGGAGTTTGGAAGATAATTCCGCCTCTTTCGCATCGCGTAAAACTTGCATGAAAAGATCATCCTTACCTTTAAAATGAGCATAAATGGATTGCTTTTTCATGCCGACTTCTTTAGCTATTTGAGAAAGGGAAGCACCTTCATAACCATGAATGGTGAAAAATTTTAGGGCTGCCTCTTTGATTTCATTACTTTTCAATAGGTATCACTCCGTATCTAACGAACGTTCGTCAGTTATCGTAACAGATAAAATCGACATTTGCAAGTCAGTTGTTCTTTCCATTCTGAGAATGAGACATCATTTTACTGAAGGACTATAGAGGTCAATATGTTGCCATGCAACGGGAGAAATTTGTTTTAACAGATCTTAATATTGAGGATAACTGCAGTAGAAGCTAGGAGAAGAGCTGATATAATGGAACAGAAACAGGAGAGATATGCATGCATTTATTGGAAAAAGCTATTTTAATCGCGACAAATGCACATAAAGGCCAAGTGGATAAAGGGGGAAATCCTTATATTCTGCATCCATTAGCTGTTATGTCTCGTCTTTCATCGATAGAAGCAAAAATAGTAGGAGTTCTTCATGATGTAATAGAAGATACGCCTATAACTTTGGAGCAATTAAAAGCGGAAGACTTCCCGCATTACATCTTAGATCCACTCTGTTTACTCACTCATGACCCTAAGGAAGATTATTTTACTTATATTGAACGTATTTCGAACAACCCATTAGCCAAACAAGTGAAAATAGCTGATTTAGAGGAAAATATGAATCTGCAACGTATACCAAACCCAAGCAACAGAGATCAAGAGAGGGTACAAAAGTACCAACGTGCATATCGAATGTTAACAGACAAGATATAATGTCTTAGTAGAGAGACTTGCTCTGGTATCGTACAATAGAGAGGAGACCATGTGGGGGAGAAATAGATGTTAAAAGAGAAATTGAGCTTACTACCAAATCAACCAGGTTGTTACTTAATGAAGAACAATGAAGGACAAATTATATATGTAGGGAAAGCGAAAAATCTACGTAATCGAGTTCGTTCTTATTTTTCCGGTTCCCATGATGCCAAGACAACGCGTTTGGTAATGGATATTGTTGATTTTGAATACATCGTCACTTCTAGTGATTTAGAAGCACTTATTTTAGAATCCAATTTGATAAAAAAACATCATCCACATTACAATATCATGCTGAAAGATGATAAATCTTACCCCTATATACAACTAACAAAAGAGATACATCCTAGATTGCTAGTTACAAGAAAATTGGTCAAAGACGGCTCGAAATATTTTGGGCCCTATCCCAATGCTGGTGCAGCAGGGCAAACAAAAAAGTTGCTTGATCGCCTCTTCCCTCTTCGCAAGTGTACCACATTGCCAAAGCGTGTTTGTTTGTATTATCACTTAGGACAGTGTTTGGCACCTTGTGAATATGAAGTGTCGGAAGAGAAGTACGAGGAATTGACCCAAAAAATCACACGTTTTTTAAGTGGAAATCATCCTGAGGTGAAAAAAGAATTAATGGGTCAGATGCAAGAAGCTTCAGAAGCACTGGAGTTTGAAAAGGCAAAAGAATTACGTGATCTAATCATGGATATTGACACTTTGATGGAAAAGCAACATGTCTCTTTGGCTGATCAGATCGATCGTGATGTATTTGGCTATTATGTGGAGAAAGGATATATCTGTGTTCAAGTCTTTTTTGTTCGTCAAGGAAAGTTGTTAGAACGAAATGTATCCATATCTCCACATTTTCAAGAACCGGAAGAAGATTTTCTCAGTTTTGTTGGGCAATTTTATTATGATACTCCTGCACTTCCAAAAGAAATTGTGTTACCAATGGGTATCGATGAAAACTTGGTAGCAGGATTGATTCCTAATGGGAAAATTGTGTTTCCACAGAGAGGAACAAAACGAAAACTAGTAGATATGGCAACGGAAAATGCCCGTATAGCTCTTACGGAAAGACTCCGACTCATGGAACGTGATGAGAGCAAAACAACTTTATCATTAACACAACTCGCAGATGCAATAGAAATGGATCTACCAAAGCGAATCGAAGCATTTGATAATTCGAATATTCAAGGAATAGATCCGGTATCTGCTATGGTAGTGTTTATAGACGGTAAACCAGCAAAAAAAGAATATCGTAAGTATAAAATTCGTACTGTCATAGGTGCTGATGACTATGAAACCATGCGGGAAGTAGTGCGTCGCAGGTATGCTCGTGTGTTAAAGGAAAATCTACCTCTCCCAGATTTGATCTTAATTGATGGTGGCAAAGGACAATTAGCTGCTGCACTTGATGTTTTAGAAAACGAGTTAGGTATCACTATACCCGTTGGTGGTATGGCAAAGAATGAAAAACACCAAACTGCTACTTTGATAATGGGAGAACCTCCTGTAGAAGTACCATTAAAAAGAGGAACAGATGGATTTTATTTGTTGCAACGTATTCAAGATGAGGTCCACCGTTTTGCCTTATCTTTTCATCGCCAAACAAGGAGCAAAAGTTTTCTACAATCAACACTCGATAATATTCCTGGTGTAGGGGAAAAAAGAAAACAGCAATTGTATCGTTATTTTGGTTCTATTGAAAAAATAAAAGAAGCAAGTATAGAAGAATTCCAAAAAGCAGGCATAAATACGAAGTTAGCAGAAAATATACTAGCACATCTATCGGATAAGTAACAAGGTTTAAAGAATCATTTACTATGATCCGTTCTTTGACAGACCAAGGATTGTGTTAGGAAAACAGACCACAGGGAAAAAAGTAGATAGGAGAACCGTTATTAAGATTGAAAATAAATAATCGTCATGTTATGGAGCTGTATTTTACACCAGAAGGTCAAAAGAATTTTAAATGGATGGAAATGTTTATACAAGAATAGCGAAATAACAGACTCTGTAGTTGAATCTTATCTCATACAGATCATTGCATCAAATAAAGGAAGAGAGCTAACGCAAAAAAGAACTGCATATTCAAACCTCACCTAAATAGGTGGGGTTGTTTTGTGATGTTTCTCTATACGCAAAATTTTGTATTATTATGTTAACGAAATATAATATTTTGATATTGTTTTAAATCATTATGATATTTACGAAAATTATCATATTTAATCTTTTTAGGGTTAAAAAATGACATATTTACAAAAATACATTTTTACCTATTCATAATTATTTTCTAGCTTGTCTATAAGTCTAAATCCTCTATTTGCCACTCTTTTCGCTATCAACTATAATTAATATTATTGTGATTTTATGAGTGAAGGAGGGATTATTATTATTCCTCAAACAAATTCCAAGCGTCCACCTGGCAGACCTAAAAAAACCAACAATAGTGATTTAAAAGATACAGAGAAAATGATTTTATATCAAGCAGGTTGTTTGTTTACAAAAAGCGGCTATGCAGCAGTTTCGATAAGTGCTATTACTGGTGCAGTAGGAATAACAAAACCTACTTTATATCATTATTTTCCAGATAAAGAACACTTATATGCGGCAGTGCTATGTGAACGCTTAGAGCGAGTTAGTGTAGAGATCTTGAAAAATATAGAGAGCAATGTAAGCATACGAGAAAAACTTTTTTCTTTGTCATATGGTTTTTTTAGATATGCCTCTATGTGTATGTCTACGCTCATGAGAGATGTAGATGAACATTTATCAGAAGGACTTGTTCGTAAAGTGCATCTTGCATATGAGCAATACATTGTGGAGCCACACCGAAGTATGATCAGAATAGGTATGAAAAAAGGAGAAATACAAAATCAATTTGATCAAGTAGAGGTACTTGCGGATATATGGCTTGGTTTGCTCGACTCGTTGTCCCAAAAAGCTTTTGCTAAAAAACAAGATGAAGCAGCACTTACACAACTCAGTTTAACGGTAGTTTCTGTATTTTTAGACGGAGTAGCTTAAAAACAGCTTCTGTGAGGGGGAACGAGATGGCTAGAGGAGTGGTGATTGGCGGGGGAATATCGGGTTTGGTTTCAGCCGCTATTCTATCCGCCCGTGGACATGATATCGTGTTGTTAGAGAAACAACCAACGCTTGGTGGGAAATTACAAGAAGTGAAAATAGAAGGGTATCATTTTGATTTTGAACCTTCTATGATTACAATGCCTTGGATTTTTGAACGAGTATTTCGTGAAGCAGGAAAGACAATTGATCCAAAGCTTCGGTTTATTCCATTGGCAGTAAATAGCCGGAATTTTTTTGAAAGTGGTACAGTGATCGATCTTACATCTGACCCGGATTATATGATGGAACAGTTGCGTGCATTTTCACCTGAAAATAGGCAAGGATTTATTGATTATTTAATGGAGTCAGCTAGATTGTATGAAGTAGCAGATGCTAATTTTTTTGAGAATCCTAGCTTAAATTGGTCTGACTTTGTTTCTTTCCCTTGGTTGAAAGCTTTTTTATCTGTTTATCCCCATCTAACCATGGATGCCTTTCATAAACGTTTTTTTGATGATCCACGTTTACTTGCGATGATGAATCGATATGCGACATATGTAGGTTCATCCCCTTATAAAGCACCAGCCGCTCTAGGCTTTTTTGCTTATTTGGAAATGGTACAAGGTGTTTACTATGTCGAAGGTGGAAATTACCGTTTGATTGAGGCTTTTGAACGATTGGCTTCTGAGGTAAATGTGCATATTTTCCATGAAACACCAGCAGAGCAGATCATTGTCAAAGCTGATAATCGTTTCGAAGTCAAAACAGAGAAATATTTATGGGATGCTGATTTTGTAATTTCTAGCGTAGATATAGCTACTTTTCGCAATCTAATGAAAAAAAAGCAGAAGCAGCCAAAAACATCTCATTTACAACTAAGTTCTTCTGGGTTTCTTTGTTTACTTGGAATTGATAAGCAATATAAGCATTTGCAACATCATAACTATTTCTATCCGTTAGATCATAGCCGAGAATATGTAGATATTTTTGAGCAAGGAGAGTGGTCCCTATCTCCTACACTACATGTTTCTTATTCTGGTCATTCCGAATCGAAGCGTGCAAATAGAGGTAGTAACCTTGCTATTCACGTCAATGTACCTTCTTATAATCATAATAATCGTTTACATCAAGCTTCATATTACGAAGCATATCGAAATTTTATTGTTCACTGGTTAGAAACGAAGCTAGGATTGGTCGATCTTGAGAAATCGATTGTGACTCAAAAAATTTATGGACCAAAAGAATTAGAAGAACTGATTGGCACCAAGCATGTCATCATTGATCGGGTAAATGCTAGTAGTTTCTTTCAACCCAATATCAAAGATAAACGAGTGGAAGGATTGTATTATACAGATAGCAGTACGCATATTGGTGGAAGTATTGCTATGTCTGTGATTAATGCGCTAAATACCGTACATTTAATCGAGGAAGATCTCACCAAAAAAGATAGACTGTGGTCCAGTGTTTTATTGGATTATTAATAAAAAGGAGCAAGATTGCTTTGATAGCAACCCTGCTCCTTTTTATTAATTAGAATAGTTGTGCTGCTTTGATAGATTTTTCGATTCCTTGATCGATAATCGCTTTGCTGCGATCAGGATATTGATTGTGACCCTCAATAATGACGGAAGTAATATCAGTAACACCAAAGAGTTGTAAATTTGCAAGTACCAAGTTTACAGCCATTTCAGCAGTGTTTCGCTCTCCTGAATAATCTCCGCCACGAGCGTTTAAGATTGCTGCTTTTTTATCTGGTGTTAAACCGATTGCTCCCTCAGCAGTAAAACGGAAGGTAGATCCTGCACGGTTAAGGTAATCTAAGTATGTGTGTAGTACTCCAGGTACGGTTTGATTCCATAATGGAAAAGCGAAAACTATTTTTTCAGCCGCTAAATATTGATTTAAATACTTGTCAGCTACTTCTAATGCGGTATTTTCTTCTGAAGTTAGTTCATATCCTTGTGCGGATTTAAATATACCAGTTAGCATCACATTATCTAAGTAAGGTAAGTGTTCTTGGAATAAATCTAATTCTGTGATTTCATCATTTGGATGAGTTTCTTGATAACTTTTTAGAAAAGCTTCGTACATTTTTACGCTAATGGATTGATCACTTGGACGATTGTTTGCTTTTACAAATAGAACTTTTGACATATTAATCATACCCCTTTGGTATTCATATATTTATTTTTTATGTTTAATACTTATAGATTCGTGAGCGAGAAAACCCACGGTTTCAATCGTGGGATGAAAGCGAGCATCAGACGAGAGATGGCAGAGATCATCTCTCGTCTGACTAATTTTTTTGAAATCCTTGACATATAAAAACGTACGTTCTATAATATCCGCAAAATCCCATTTAAGGAGGTGAAATCGATGCACAAAGCCTTCCAATTTCGGCTTCGTCCCACAACAAAACAACGTATCCTCATGCATAAATCGATCGGATGCAGTCGTTTTGTTTTCAATCATTTCCTAAGAAAATGGAACGAAAGCTATCAAGAAACAGGCAAAGGTCTAAGCTATCCCAAATGTTCTCAACTACTAACCGCAAAAAAACGCGAGCTAACTTGGTTAAAAGAAGTCGACTCCACTTCTTTGCAAAATACCTTAAAACACCTAGCCGATGGGTTTTCTCGTTTTTTCCAAAAGCAAAACGATGCCCCTCGTTTAAAAAGCAAGCGAAATCGCGTTCAAACCTATACAAGTCAGTGTAACCATCCCAAACAAGGGAGACCAACGATCGAAATCGTGAAAAACAAAATCAAGCTACCAAAATTAGGCTGGGTAAAGTTTGTCAAAACCCGTGAAATCAGTGGTCGCATCTTGTCAGCTACGATTCGTCGTACCCCATCGGGCAAATATCAAGTTTCGGTCCTCTGCGAAGGCTGCTATCTCCGATCTGTTCCTGCACAAAAGGAAGCTGTTGGCATGGATCTGGGATTAAAGGATTTTGCGATTTTTGATGATGGAACGAAAATCAATCCAAGTCGTTTCTTTCGTTGCTACGAAGAAAAATTGGCGAAAGCACAGCGAATCCTATCACAACGCACGAAAGGCGGCTCCAATTGGCATAAAGCTCGGATAAAAGTAGCTCGGATTCACGAAAAGACTGGGAATAAACGTCATGATTTCCTTCATAAACTCTCTACCCAACTGGTACACGAAAACCAAGTGATCAGTACCGAGAGTCTGCAAACAGGAAACATGATAAAAAATCACAACTTAGCCAAATCGATTACGGATGCTTCCTGGTCGGAGTTTGTTACGATGTTAACATACAAAGCTGCGTGGTATGGAAGAACAATCGTAAAGGTAGGGAAAACATTCCCCTCTAGCCAACGTTGTTCCAACCCAGACTGTCGATACAAAAACAAAGAAGTAAAAGATCTAAACTTGCGCGAATGGACATGTCCTTCGTGTCAGGAACATCATGATCGAGACATCAACGCAGCAAAAAATATAGTGCAAGAAGGTTTACGATTCATTGCCGCAGGGCTTGCGGTCTAAGCTTGGTAAATTTCCTTGGGGTACTAAGGATTACCCAAGAATCCCACGGCTTTAGCCGTGTGGAGTGTCAAACGGTCATATTGCATATGGAATAACTTTATTAATATCGGAATATCATTTTCACTCCGAATAGGGAAACTAACCCAACCAGAGTCTGGCAAAACATGATGAGGTTTTACTGTGTTAGTTTGTATGAGTTCATCTCGTATTTTTTTAGGAAAAGGTAGATCAGCTAATTTTTCTCCATGAAGATGCCCAAGTTCTTTGGAGTGATAACGAAATTCGATCCCGCCAAATCGATGGGGTTGCTCTGTAACGCCTTCTAAAGCAAGCAATTCTTTTCGTAGCGCTTCGAGGACCATGGAATTCATCTCCATTTACAGGGATTTTATTTACGAGCTTGATTAAATTTTTCGCCTACCACATCCCAGTTAATCACTTGGAAGAAAGCAGCAACATAATCTTGTCTTTTGTTTTGGTAGCGAAGATAATAGGCATGTTCCCAAACGTCTAAACCTAATATAACTTGTTTTCCAGCCATCACTGGATTGTCTTGATTAGGGGTATGTACAATCTCGAGCTGATCTCCGTCTACTACCAACCATACCCATCCAGATCCAAACCGACCAAGAGCTGCTTTGGTAAATTCATTTTTAAACGTTTCGAAGCTAGAAAACTGCTTGGTTATTGCTTTTGCGATGTCTCCAACAGGTTTGTTTGATCCACCAGGAGTCAAAATTTCCCAAAATAAGCTATGGTTATAGTGCCCGCCGCCATTATTTTGCACCGCAGTTTGAATGGATTTAGGTAGAGTGTTCAAATTTTGCAATAGTTCTTCCAATGTTTGATTGGACAACTCTGGGTGATTAGATAAAGCTTCGTTTAGTTTATCGACATAGGTTTGATGGTGTTTGCCATGATGAATTTCCATGGTTGCTTTATCGATATGGGGTTCTAGAGCATTCGTTGAAAATGGTAAAGATGGTAATGTAAAAGTAGACATGTGTATTCGCTCCTTATATTTTTATACTTTTTAAACCTTAAAGTATAAAAAAGTGATATATGGTTATTAAACACCAATGTAAAAAAATAAGCAATAGTTTTTTCGTAAGATCATTTTATATTTTTTAGAGATTGAAATTTTCCTATATATATGTAATTTTTCGATATACTGGGGTTGTCAATTTTTTATACTTTATGGTATAAAAAATGTATGATACATCATTGAAGAAGGAAGAAAGTAGGTGAAAAAAATGCCTCACCTGAATGAAACGGCCAATCAAATCTTAGAGTTGATTAAAAAAAATGATCAAGTCTGTGTCAACTTTTTATCAGATGAATTAAAGATTACTCATATGGCTGTTCGCAAGCATTTGAATAAATTAGAAAAAGAACAATGGATAACTCCTACGCAAGTAAAACAAGCAGTAGGAAGACCTGTTACTTTATATCGATTGACCAAAGAAGGCAAAGAACTGTTCCCGCAAAATTATGGAACGATGACAGTTGGCCTTCTAGAAGATTTGGAAGAAATAGATGGGAAAGAAAAAGTCCATACCTTATTTGAAAAACGTCAAGAGCGGCTTCAACAAAATTACAAGCAACGTATAGCAGAGAAGAGTACGTTTAAAGAGAAAGTAGCAGAGTTAGAAAAAATTCAAATAGAGAACGGTTATATGGTCGAAAGTGAAGAGATAAACGATCAAGAGATTGAGTTTATTGAATACAATTGTCCTATATTTGAAATTGCAAATAAGTATAAAAAAGCTTGTGATTGTGAGTTATCTTTGTTTAAAAATCTATTAGGCACGGATTTTGTTGAACGTACAAATTGTATGTCGGATGGAGATCATCGTTGTCGATACATCATCAAGTCTAGTGAGTCTTTATCTTAGCCTTTTGTAATAAGAGGGTTATTTTTTTTGTATTATATGGTATTCTATTCAAGTGATGTAGCTTGTTATTAAAAATGCTAGTACTGCCATTTTAAAAATAGATTGTCATTTTAGTAAAACATATGCTAAGATATATAAAATTTCACATTACCTGTGTAGTAGAGGTTGCGAGGAAGAAAAGTACTCATTTGGAGGATTTGGGTCCGAAGAAAAGTGGGGAAAGGCTTCCATCGCCGAAGATTGTCATTCACCCATACGAATGACAGACTGGGGTCGTTATCAAATAGATGCGGCACTGTCACAAGAAAAATTTCTTGTGGAGTACTATCTCACAGAGAGAAGTCGCTTATAGACGACAGCCTGTGTTTCTCTCTGCTGTGGTCTTTTTGTTTTGTAAAGAAAACTTGCCGATGGCAAGCCTTTAAGGCATAGACGGAGGCTTAGTTGCACTAATAAGATAAGCTACATTTCTATGTTCTTATCTGCTAAAAAAGGGAGAGACATACTGTTGAATATCATTGTTATGAAGTTTGGTGGAACTTCTGTAGGAAGTACAAAGAGAATCCAAGAAGTTGCTAAGAGAGTAGAAGAGAAAGTAAACGCTGGTTACAAATGTGTTGTAGTACTTTCAGCAATGGGGAAAACGACAGATCAATTGGTTCATCTAGCCAAAGAATTAAACGAACAACCATCACCAAGAGAAATGGATATGTTACTTACAACTGGTGAGCAAATTAGTATTGCATTATTGAGTGTTGCATTACATCAGAAGAATATAGAAGCACGATCGTTTACAGGTTGGCAAGCAGGTATTGTCACAGATAAAGTACATGGAAAAGCTGTCGTTCATGAAGTGAAAACGGATGCACTACTGGAATCCTTAGAAAAAGGTGAAGTAGCTGTCGTAGCTGGATTTCAAGGTGTGACAGATAAGGGAGAAATCACAACATTAGGAAGAGGAGGATCTGATACAACTGCGGTAACTCTTGCAGCAGCACTGCAAGCAGAATATTGTGAGATTTATACTGATGTAACAGGAGTATATACTGCTGATCCAAGAGTGGTAAAACAAGCACAAAAGATAGAGGAAATTTCCTATGAGGAAATGCTAGAATTAGCACGATTAGGCGCAGGTGTACTTCATCCTCGATCAGTGGAGTGTGCACTTTCACATAAGGTAAAGCTAGTTGTACGATCCAGTTTTGAAAAAGTACCAGGAACTTGGATAAAGGAGCAAGATCAGATGGAAGAAAGCTTGCAAGTAAGAGGAATTGCCCATGATATGGATGTTGCGAGAATTAAATTATTGGGTTTACCTAATAGACAAAATATTTTAGCAGAACTATTTACTGCATTAGCAGATGCACACATCAATGTCGATATCATTGTGCAAAGTGAACATCAGGTTGATCAAATGAGTGTAGCGTTTAGTATTTCGGAAGCAGAAGCTGAGGCTGCACAAAAAGTTTTACTAGCTAAACAATCTATCCTAGGTTTTCAAGACATGTTATTTGAAGGTGGATTAGCTAAAGTATCTGCAGTAGGTGTTGGGATGATGACTCGACCTGGTGTAGCTGCAAATATGTTTGCATGTCTTAGTGAAGCAAATATCACAGTCAAAATGGTATCCACATCAGAGATTAAATTATCTTGTGTCATTGAACGAGATAAAGCAATTGAGGCAACCCAGAGTCTTCATCGCTATTTTGGTCTTGGCGCGGATTCGAAAGTTTCTGTATAACATGATTAACTTGCATGTCTCTTCTGAAAAGTGGACAAAACCGAGGGTTTAGTCGGCAAATTCGTTGGATATAATCAGGGGCAAATTTACCTAGAGCAGAGAAGTACGTATCCAATTGATGATTTTTTAACAAGGGGAACTGGAGTGGATGGTTCCCTTTTTTGCATTGAAAGGAAATAGGGAAGTACCCTTTTACATGTTGATAGATTAATCCTTTTTTGGTGAATGGGGGTTTTATTTCCGCTTGAGGCTCGAGTGGAATATAATCATGTACGTTTACGATTCGAACACTTTCTTTGATTTTTAAGTCATAAGTGAGAGCAAAGGTTGAATTCCCTACTCGTGGAGCACCGAAAGTATATACTTTTGGGTGGCGAAAAGGTGTGTGTACAGCGATATCTAATGCAGCTAAAGTTGCAATTGCCCCCCCTAAGCTATAACCAGTGATATATAGGTCTCTTTTTTGCTGTTTGGCAAGGAGAAAACAGGTTCGAATAATAGATTCACGTAAACAATGGTACAAATACGTAAATCCTTCGTGCGTTTTTCCGGCACCTCGAACAAAAGGATATGTTGTTTGATACAAGTTGAGATCAACGGATAGGTCGAACACCCTTATACTTGTCCCTTTAAAAGCAAGGACAAAGTTTTTTTTGCTTTCCAATAAATATCCAAAAGCTTCACGCCCATATTCCTTTGGTAAACAAAAGACTTGAACCAATTGATAACCTAGATTTTTAGGAACTACAAAACGAAGTCGATTATTCAAATTTCGCGTTTGTCCACAACAAGCGAGTAAAAAAAGGGAATTTTCTAAAGTATGTTGATTGACCCGTTTTCCCATCTGATTTCCCCCTCACAGCTACTTTAATTATCTTATGCAGGTGTTAGAATAAAGGTTTTCCTATTTGTCTAGATCACATCTTTCTATCCTTTTTTCCGAAAGAGTACTCCCACTTCAAGTGTCAACTAAGTGGGTAGTAAATTTCGGTTCGGCGGTAGCCGAAAGGCATTTATTCTAACATTTGCCTTTTTTGGTTCTTGTTTTTTACTCAGTTACAATAGTCAAAAGGATTGATTTTGCATGAAATTAGACAGTAATAACCACTCAATATTCAATTTAAATGATCATCTCGTACTAGTGATTAAGTAGCGTCGAAAGGTAATCAACAGAGCTGTATCTGAGAAAGCAAAGCAGATGTTTATGGATATTGGTGAGTGATACAACATCACATTACAGATTTTTGCCGACTGAAAGCCCACGGTTTGAATCGTGGGATGAAAGACGGCGTTGCTCCAAACCCCAAAAAAGGGGTTGCAAGAGCAACGAATATTTTGTATATTAGAACACATGATCGGTGATCATCCTACAGCTAGTAGGTTTGTTCTTTGAAAATGTAATGGTATAGGGTTTCGGTAGCAAATGGATCGGTCTCCTACCGAGTAAAACCATTAGAGGCAGGAAGAGGACTAGAACGCTGGTAACAGGCGTTCCGCCCAT
>NZ_KE386621.1:70729-212191 GCF_000428065.1 Shimazuella kribbensis DSM 45090 | reverse complement strand
AATATTGTAATTGGAGTTGTTTGATTGAAAAAGAGTATTGCTGTGATTTAGCGGTTTGTGCATGTGCTGCGTTATTACCAGCTTCCACATTTGCAGCTCACAAAAAGAAAACTTCTTGTGTTACTCTCTATGAGCACATTAACTACAAAGGCCGCTCCATAAAATTCTGCTCCGATGACAAAACGTTAGTAAATAACAATTGGAATGACATCGCTTCATCTGCTAAAGTTTCAAAGGGTGATGGAGTTGTATTATATGAGCATATCAATTACAAAGGAAAGCATTGGTTATTGAAACCTGGTAAATATCCTAACTTCACCAAAAAGAAGCTGGGTAAAGGCTCATGGAATGATGTTGTCTCCTCCGTTAATATCATAAAGTAACTCCAATAGAAAACGCTTGATCCTATCTATCATGGATCAAGCGTTTTTCTTATGACAGGGTTGCCGCTCTAGTCCGCAGGATTATTTCCATTTGTTGGGCAAATTAGGGTTCGTCGTTCGGATGCTGGTTCTGCTTAGCGTAGGATTTTCACAAAATGTTGGAGGTACCCCTTTATATATCAAGGGGTACCTCTATATTACTTGTTCTACTTCACCTGTCACTGGGCCTTGTAGGTGCGTGAAGGGTTATGTGTTTTTATATGGAAATATTTTCAGATGTGGCGTTTGAAAGTCGTTTTGGTTGCCGTAGCTCTGTTAGAGTCAAAGACTTCCAAGAAGACCACCCACGAGTGGTAAGCCTTTAAGGAGGTCTAGAAGGAGCAGAGCTCCGGCAAAACTACAGGTGATGAATCCTATTTTCCGAACTTGCATCATCAACATCCCTCATTTCACATGTGGTGATTACCATTTCATTATACATGAAAAATGATACAAAAGTATTAATATTTATAATATAAAAAATATTGAAGGTCGTCCGAGGTAACTCCGAAAACGGCCATATAGGGGTAGTGACAGGGTTGCTGCTCTAGTCCGTCAGATAGTTTACATAATATGTAAAACGAACAACCAGCCCTTCATTAGAGCTGGTTTAACTTATCTAGCATTGCTTTTCGACTATTAGGTCGTTTTTTGTAATAGAAGACTTGATAAATTCGCTTAAAAACCAATTCATGTCGCCTTCTTTAAATTAATGTTGTTATATACTCGTTTGAGACACATATCGCAATTTTTTTGATAAAACCGAATCAACTCATCCATTATCCAAAAGACGAGAGCAATTATTAAGCAAATAAAAAACAATGGACCCATGTCAAATTGCTCAAACTCATCCGCAAATGCATAATATGATCCACATAAAAACATAGGTGCTATATGGATCATAGCTGCAACGGTTCTTTTTCGTCGTAAAGGAAGTTTCCAAGTAATCAAATCAGAGAGTAGCGAAGTACTCCCACCTAAAATAAAGATAAAATAAGTGTACATGTATAGATAATCATCAACAAAATAATTAGAAAAAACATATATAGCAGTAGTAACACATATAGCAATAATAAACGAAACTAACAATTTCCGGAATACAGCTTGAAGAATGGTGATCAATTTAGAAGTACATTTCCCCATACGATTTAACCCCTTTATCACTCATTGACTACAACGTAATCCTGTGAGATATCCTTTGTCAAAGGTAAAGCATGACAATTCACAAATATCCTTTTTTAGGAATTTTTCTAGTCGAAATGGTAGGACCAAAACCATGTACTGGAATCATCTGACGGACTAGAACAGCAATCCTGTCACTGGGCCTATAAACACTGCCCAAATCCCCGTAGAGTAAGTAATGTATTTCTGATCCTTGAAATCATAACCATAAAAACAATCGCCGACCTATTGGCGGTTTTCTTTATTTAATCAAATAATGGCACAAACTCATGATAATCATCCCTACACATCACCTGATAATGCTTAATCCTACGATTGATGTAGAATACCACTCCACGCCGACCATCTTTCAATTTAATTGTGTCGCCTTCTCTGAGAATTGGAACCATTCGATCAACTCCCTGTATGTAAAATAGGCCTCTATTCCCCTCTGAGACGAACAAAAATAAAAATAATGATGATCGTATTAACGAGATATATTTTTTGAAATTCGGGCTTCTAGATCCCTATAATGGAATTCATTTGGCAAATAGAGAATTTCGAGGTATCAGCAAAAATACTTATTATATTATTTTCAAACTTTTTTGATATAATCAAAATGAAAGTATTCAATTTACGCCTTGTGGCGTATGATCTTTGGAGGGAGGCAAAAATGGCACCGTGTGATCACGGTATCGATCCGAAGGAGAACTGCTGCGACTGCCATCGCTGATAGGGGTCGCTACAGTTCTTAATTAGCCCCCAACATCGACAGACTGCTTCTTTCACATGCATGTGGAAGAAGCAGTCACCCGTTTTAGCACCTTTTTCTTTTGCATGACCGTGTTTTTGATAATAGAAAACCCCCACGAGCTGTGCAGACCTCATTTTCACTGGAGGAGTGTGGTTGTTGTTGTCTTCCGCTCGTCGGGGTTTGATGTTAAGTATAAAACTTGCTTGATACCATCATAACATGGATAAATCAACTGCTTAGTATATTCTTGGTACACCTTTTCCTCTCACACAATCCGTGCTGAGAACCAAAATAAGCATGACAACATTTGCGCCATGCTTCCCTTTTTTGATTTCGTATTTCGCAAGTTATTTTTCATATAAAATAGACTAATCAAGGAAAAGTACGCGGTGGGTAGCGATTCTCTATAGACTGAAGTCTAAAAGAATTACTACCCACCACTATGACTGGTTATTCTCAAGAACCCTTCAACGTACCCGCTTACTTGAACTTCTTCGGGTCCGGCTCCTGGTTGCTGTACTTGTAGCGGAAGCAGAAGACAAGATCACTGCGACCCTCGACGTACGCCAGGAATTTCTTGGAGTCATTGCACGGGTACTTCTTGACGAGGTCCAGGTCGTACACCGGCTTCTGCTCCCTATTCGTCCAGGGAGGACTGCTGCACTCCTGGTCCTTGTCGCGTTCCTTGTCCGAGAAGACCGCGTACTCGTCCTTCGAGCACTTGACGGTCGCCGCCTTGTTGTCCCAGGCGGCGATCACACCCTGTCCCTGCTCCGGTGGAACAGGACCATAGGTGGACAGCGAGCAGCCTGTGGTGACGAGAACGGCGACCAGCGCAACCGAGCCAAGGCCGAGAGACTTCTTGGGAATCATGAATACTCCAGTCAAACAAAATCTCCCCAGTGGAGATATATACTTATATATTAGATTTAAATTGACAAAAGGTAAAGAATAATATATAGGTATCTAATATTTAAAATAGCGTTATTGCCACCTATACACCTGTATAATCGATAACAACAAAAAACACGATCAAATGACCGTGTTTCGATAATAGAAAACCCCCACGAGCTGTGCAGACCTTCTTCTCACTGGAGGAGAGGATATTTCCTGTGAAATCTTCACCTTTGAATCGAACCTCTTTCATTGCTGGTTCTTTTGGTAAACTCACTACTTTGTTATTGATGGTAGGTAACTTGTTTTTATCTCGTTTGATCTAAACTGCCTCCTTTTCTAGGAGTTCGTGTGCTGGAATCTGGAACAAGTCTTCCAACTTGTTTGCCACTTTCCAACTCGGCTGACGTTCAGAGGCTTCAAGGTATTGGTACATCCTTGCTGAAACTCCTAATGCCTTTGCTACAGCCGTTTGCGTCAATCCTTTAGATAAACGAACAGCTTTTAATTTTGTCATTTCTTTCACCACCTTTTACGAACAATTTGTTCGTGTCAATGTTTTGGGGTGTTAAATATGGCGACTTTGGGACAAAGAATAAAAGAATTACGGAAAAAAAATTCCCTTACTCAAAAAGATGTTTCTTCTCTTTTAGGTTTCAAATCTACTAGGGCTATTCAGTATGTTGAAGCTGATGAACGTGGTATGGATTATCGTGATCTAATCAAATTAGCCGATCATTTTCATGTGTCGATAGATTATCTAGTAGGAAGAACAGACAACCCTCAACTCCATGAGTAAATTTCTATGTAATTCGGGAGGGGTAACCTCCCATTTTGTGGTAGAATTACTGAGAGATAGATACTCAACAATGAAAGGTTGATTACATGAGCAACCTCTACTACCATGAATTAAGAAATTTGTTAAATGCCCTAAACAGCATTAATAGAAATCTCGAAGGATTGAAAACCGGACAAGATCGCCAGAAAGAATTACTTACTGAGATTCTTAAGGCTTTGCAATCTAAGAAAGATTAGGGAGGAGTTACCCTCCCATTTTCAAAACGGCAAATCCTCCTACTCCTTCTTCTTCGAATCCAAGAAACGCACGGTATCTGCTACAACCTCTGTAGTCCAGACCTTGCGGCCGTCCTGGTTATCGTAGCTACTGACCTGTAACTGGCCTTCCAATGCTACCAAAGCCAAACTATGGCGATCCAACAGACTAGAAACCAGCTCCAATGAGGGGCTTTTTTATTGGATAAAGGGAAATCCCTTGATGAGTCCGAATACTTGTATAATAGACTCATCAGAGGTGATACGGATGAACGAAAACGATAATTTAAAACAGATGATGCGATTACTCTTAGAAGAAGTACAGGGCGTGAAAGAGTCAATCAAGCATCTTCCTACAAGAGAAGAACTCCTTACAATTCAACTTTAAATGACAGAAAATCACTATGTGTCATTGCACATTCATCCATAAGCCTTTCAAAATCGATTAGAATCTCCGGTAACTTCCTCTCGCTCGATAAAAACAATGCAATCAACCCTTTTTTGTTGTAATCTTCTTTTTAAACGTTTTCACAAAGAGATTATTTTAAATGATCATCCAAAAGCTGAAGAAAATCATGAAATTCCTTCCCCTTATACCGATTATAAGAATCGCTCACCCATTTTTCCTCTTCTGTTAATCAAGTCGTGGTTCTGTTTATTTTCATATTCCATAGAGAACAAAAAAAAATGAAGCGGCTGTTTTCGTAAATAACAGCCGCTTCCTATGTTTACAAATTAGTTAAAGCCTTCCGATTTGCCTCAAGTGTTCGTTCTATATCTTCTTCGCTGTGAGCTAAAGAAACAAACATACCTTCAAACTGCGAAGGAGGCAGCAAAATTCCCTCAGCTAACATATTTCGATAATACTTGGCGAAAAGATCTGTATCTGCTGTTTTTGCTTGGTCATAACTTATCACTTCTGCATCGGTAAAGAAGAGGCACACCATGGAACCAACACGATTGATATAATGCGGGACTCCTGCTTCTGCCGCATTTTTTCTTAGTCCCTGTTCCAATCGTTCTCCCTTTTGTTCTAACTGTACATAGGATTCTGGGGATAGTTCTCGCAATGTAGCAATACCACCAGCCATCGCAAGCGGATTTCCAGAGAGTGTACCTGCCTGATACACGGTACCAGCAGGAGCGATCATTTGCATTAGTTCTCTTTTCCCACCATAAGCACCAACAGGCAGTCCCCCTCCTATCACTTTACCCATTGTTGTTAGATCAGGAATAATATCATATCTACCTTGAGCAGAATGATAATCTACGCGAAAACCAGTCATTACTTCATCAAAAATAAGCACAATCCCATATTGTTCGGTTAGACTGCGAAGACCTTCTAAAAATCCGGGCTGAGGTGGCACGACACCCATATTTCCCGCAATTGGCTCCACAATGATTGCTGCAATATCTTCTCCCATTTGTTCGCAGACATGTTGAACACTAGCCAAATCGTTATAAGCAACCGTTAGTGTATGCTGTGCAGTGTGTTCTAAAACACCTGGGCTATCTGGTAAACCTAGTGTAGCAACACCTGAACCAGCTTTAATCAACAAGCTGTCAGAATGACCATGATAACTGCCTTCAAATTTTAGGATTTTCTTTCTTCCTGTATAAGCTCGTGCTAAGCGAAGAGCACTCATTGTCGCTTCTGTCCCGGAATTCACCATACGAACTACTTCTACGGATGGGATTCTCTCTTTCACAAGCTCTGCCATTTCCGTTTCTAACACAGTAGGTACGCCAAAACTTGTTCCTTTCACCACTGCTTCTTGCAATGCACGAACTACATTCGGGTGAGAATGGCCTAGAATAAGCGGTCCCCATGAACAGATATAGTCTATGTATGTATTTCCATCAATATCAGTTAACTTTGACCCCTGTCCACTCTCGGCAAAAATCGGATGTTCCATCACAGAACGAAACGCCCGAACAGGAGAGTTCACTCCACCAGGGATAAGGGGTAATACTTTTTCAAATTCTACTTTTGACTTTTCATACTGTCTAGCCAAATCGACACTTCCTCTCACAATCCATACATGATGAAACAATTGTATCATGTTGTGTTTGGAAAATGAAAAGAGAGATTATTGATCTTTTTCCTATATACCATAAAAAATCATGTACAAACTGCAAGCTGACCAATAAGCTTATTTCTTTCTCCCAATCGCCATGCTAAAAAATGATTTTTAAAGAATGTTATTTACATACATTCTGTATGTATGTTAATCTGAGTACAGAATAAAAAAGGGGAGATCACTATGTTAATGAACAGTTTTTACCCAGTCATTATGACCCAAAACGTAACAACTACTACTGAATTTTATACACAGTACTTTGGATTTGAAAAAGTTTTTGAGGATGATTGGTATGTGAGTTTGAAAAACGGATCATATGAATTAGCGATACTAGATGCTTCACACTCAACAGTACCTGACTCTTTTCAACGCCCCATACAGGGAGGATTAATCCTCAACTTTGAAGTAAAGGATGTAGATGTTGAATATAAACAATTAATCGGCAAAGACAACTTACCTTTACACTTGGACATTCGTGATGAAGATTTTGGGCAGCGTCATTTTATTACGAGTGATCCAAATGGGGTCTTGATTGATGTCATAAAGATCATCCCTCCCTCCGCAGATTTTGCAAACCAATATAACGAGGATTTGTGGTCTGATGAGAAAAAATAAAGAAGATACGGCTCTCACAATTGAGAGACTCCTTGAGTTAGCTCGAAATCAATTCACAAACAAAGGCTACTCGAAAGTAAATTTGGAAGATGTAGTTCGCGAGGCTGGAGTAACTCGTGGTGCATTGTATCATCATTTTGCTAACAAGCAAGGGCTTTTCCGGGCAGTGTTGGAAACCGTCCAACAAGAAATAGCAGAAAGAGTACAATCAGAAGCTGCAAAATCGGATGATGTATGGGAACAACTTTTACTTGGCTGCCGCGGGTTTGTATGTGCTGCAATCGAAGAACGAAACAAACGGATTATGCTCATTGATGGTCCGGCTGTCTTTGGATGGGAAGTATGGCGTGCCATGGATGAACAAAACTCGATGCGTCTATTGAAAGAACAACTACAATTAATCGAACAACAAGGAAATATGCAACCATTGTCAGTGGAAGCTTTAACTCATTTTCTCTCTGGCTCCTTAAATGAATCCGCCCTGTGGATTGCTCAACAATCCAATCAAACAAAATCATTAGAAGACACCATGAATGTCATTACGCATGTTATCCATTGTTTTAAATGTTAATTTGATAATAATCTATTCAATAGAATCATCATGGCTCCAATGACACACCTGGGTTCCAATACAGATGGGTCTATTTCAGAAAAAGAATTACAATACTATGCTCGTCGAGCTGGTGGGGTAAGTGCCGTTATCACTGCTGGAACCTATGTGATGAAAAATGGCGGATTACCTAACAGACCAGCAGTGGACAGAGATGAACTGATTCCAAGTTTACAAAAACTCTCTACTGTTATTAAGGACAAAGGAGCAAAAGCTATTCTTCAAATCTTTCATGGAGGTCGACAAAATACGGCTATTGAAGACGGAGAAGTGATAAGTGCAAGTAACATTCCTGAGGAAAGAGAGGGTGCTCCTGTACCTCGCGAACTTACCCAAAAGGAAATAAAAGAAGTTATCCATGCATTTGGCCAAGCAGCTAGACGAGCGATCGAAGCTGGATTTGATGGCGTAGAGATACACGGAGCAAACGGCGGCCTTATCCAACAATTTTTCTCTCCACATGCGAATAAGCGCACTGATGAATGGGGAGGAACATTAGAAAATAGAATGAGGTTTGGATTAGCAATCCTCGACGAAGTAAAACAAACAGTCGAAGCACATGCTAAGAAACCTTTTCTTGTAGGTTATCGACTTTCACCGGAAGAAACAACAACACCTGGCATTACTATGGCTAATTCCCTTGCATTTATTGATGTACTAGCCACCAAACAACTCGACTACCTTCATGTTTCTTTGAATCATTTTTGGACTCCACCTCGCAATGGTTTAGAAGATAAAAGATCACGCTTGGAAATCATTCAAGAACGAGTTGGACAGCATATGCCACTTATTGGAGTAGAAGGAGTATACAATCCTGAAGATGCCTTAAGAGCATTGGAGACAGGCGTTTCTCTGGTAGCTATCGGACGTGAACTGTTACTTGAACCTGATTGGGTTAAGAAAGTGTTAGAAGGAAAAGAGGACGAAATTAAAACTACCCTAACTTTACATGATAAAGACCATCTGGAAATACCAGATGCTCAGTGGAACTTGATAATCGGGATGAAGTGGGTGACATTGGAACAAGAAGAAAATACTTATAGATGAGTAATCAATAAGTACAATTTTTAAAGTACCAATTTTGCTCTTACTTAATTATGTATGACCTATACCAATTGAATTTCTTTAGAAACATACCTCTCCCAAATAACGAATATAAAAAAAAGATCTGATGCAATGGCATAGATCTTTTTTTTGATTTGTATAGGAAAATCTAGAGAAAGATTGTATATCAAGAGTTTGTAATATACATCAAAACTTGTTTCCTTTTGCTTCTTGGCGAAAACTTCATTTTATTATTTGGGTTCATTACAAACCCACCATTCCATTTCAGCCTTATAAAATAAGTATTAAAAAATTAAAATGAAATAATGTTCAATTTATTTGCATTTTTTCTTTCGACTTTTTTATCCAGCAGTGCTATTATATTTATAACACTGCTGGATTCGACTGAATGAGGTCTTCTCATGAACTGCACCGGTACCAACGCAGACGTCTACGTCGACGGGAACCCGTACATCCCGGCGGACTGCATCGCCGAGATCAACGACCGTGTCAGCACGTACGGCATCGTCGGCATCGTGCTCATCCTCCTGCTGGCCGGCCTGGCCGCGTGGGTGATCTCGAAGCGTCGACAGGACAAGACGTCGATCGACTACCTGTGGAAGAGGACCATCTCCGGCGAGAAGGGCTCCTTCCTGTGGGAGATCAACTCCCACAGGAACAGGATCAAGGACCTCGAGAAGGGGATCGACGACCACGACAAGCGGCTCTTCACGCGCGAGGTGTGGTCCACCTTGAACTTCCGCGAGATCGCCTATCTGCAGGTGCTCGTCCACAGGCTCATGGGTCGGGTCGACACTCACTTCGGTTACCTGCCGATGCTTCTGGTGAAGACCGAGTACCAGAAGAACCAGAAGACGGCGAACGACAAGGCCACGGGTCACGGCGTGGACACCTCCGAGACGGAGGCATCCGCCGACGAGACGTGCTAGTCAACTCGGGCGCCAGAGCGGGCTGTGATCTCTCCACACAAGTGGGAGGTCGCAGTCCGCCGCCGTTTTAGCACATTTATAAAAAACGTCAACATTTCACATAAATAAGTCCGCATGACAGATGGAATATTTCTTCCTCTCTACATGCGGATTTTTTGCTGTTCTATAATTTATTTAAAAGAACTCATATTTTCTCCGACCGGATTTGCATGGAAAGTTCACACAAACCCGGCAATGCAGAATTAGCCAATCAACGCCCGCTCTTCTTCGAGCGGTTCGTTGATCGAGCCTGACTGTCACGTCCGATCTTGTCCTTTCGGAAGGTGACGATCATCTGATCGCCCACTCCAGTGAACTTGCACTTATCGAGAACGAATCCCTCGATGGCAACACTGATCCTTCGCTTCTGCATCACAGTCTCCAATCTTCATCGAACAATATTATTTTATCAAAAAAATGAGTATATTTCTACTTTATTGCTGTTAAATTCTTGCAATAGAAACCTTTTGATATAAAAGGTTTCTATTGCACATGCAAACCATCTTTGATGACTTTCCTCTCACATTCCATATAGGATGAAACAATTGTATCATGTTGCATCACATCAAAGCGTGGATGGATACCTTAGTCTTTGGCATACCCTTCCAGTCGCTTTATTGCCTATTCGCGAGAATCATTTTTATTTATTTATGATTTAACTATCATCATTTTAAAAAATAATATTATTTTATTTAGATTTACAATTATAATCGTTTATAATTATCTATACAGTATTTCATTCCATTCACTACAACAAGAATAGGGGATAACGAATGAACTTTGATCTCAATAATGAACAGAAAAGTATAACTGCACGCATCTCTGATCAAGATCAACTCCACTATCCAAAAGAGATTGAAAACGACCTAATGAATTGCGGCCTCACAGAGAAGGAACGAGTTGAAATTTTAGCTACTGCTTGGGAATATGTTCGTTGCGGTGTCCCTGAGTTTACAAACTGGGAAAAGTACATCGCATTTGTTCGCCTGACAGCGCTGACAACTGTTGCAGAGTATAGGGGAAAGCTGGTAGACATCGATCGACTTCTTACTCCTGGTGAATATGTACTAGGTTATCCCGTTCGCGAGTTACTAGATACGTTATTCGCCGGAACTTCCGTATATGAGGCAATGTTACAAGAGTATGCGTCGTGTCTACTTTTTATGGCGGAAAAGACACGTGATCATCAATCTGATCTCTGCAAAAAGTATATAGAGGCCATTGCCTCCTCTCCTTCTAGATATTACAGGCTTCGTGATTGTGATGCCCAAGTTAGACTATTTATCGCTGCAGCCGTAGCTTGTAATGATTTAGACCCAGACTTTACAGAAATGGAATATCAGGCAATGGCAGAGATCGGAATTACACTGTATGATGCCGTTGCTTTCTATAAGCATAGGGCTGAGGCGGAAGTATCCAACCTATATGCTTATTGCGGACAAGATTTAGAATTTCGTCAGGAAGTCTACCAGACTGCGCGCTCCACGCTTTGGGCACTAGAGACGATGTGGTGCAAGACGGTTCAAGGAAGATCTGCAATTAATCTACTCAAGAACCTCCCACTCATTCACATGTCCATGCGTCGCTATCGTTTTGTAGAAGATGGGCTTACTATTGGTAAACCAGAGACGAGTGCGGTTGTTCGAGCTGCTCGAAACCATGTCAAGCTTTGGTACCGCAACGATGCAGCCTCCAACTCTCCGGCAGAAATGGAACGCAGTTTTGAGTCTGTACAATACATGTTGTATCCTGAATTGAAGGAAGCGCTTCAGCTCCCCATTACAGAAATGTGTCAAAAATGTACACGGCGAGAGGTCTATGGCGGAGTGTCGGAAGAAGGACAGTTTGGAGGTGTCGTTCTCTGTAAGGATAGTCAGGAGGAATGGCGGCATTATGTCCGTTCATCTGAATCGCGTCATTTGGATTGGCTAGGTTTTTTGAACTAATACATTAATCGGATAAAAAACGAAAAACCCCGAGGACTCCATAATTTCAAGTCGAGAACTCAGGGTTTTTCTATGCTATGAAGATTGTTTTACTTCCTCTTTTGGAAAGTAACAGGTAGTTCTTTGATAGAGTAGACGACAACGGTAGGATTCATAACTGGTTCTTTATTATCCTTTAGTTTGAATTGCCCCATTCGCTCCAACATAATTTTTAGAGCAATGCTTGCTTGCAAACGGGCTAATGGAGCACCTATACAAAAATGAATACCGTGTCCAAATGCGATATGCTTCAAGTTGGTTCGGTTAAAATCAAACTGATCTGCATTTGGAAATACGGACTCATCTCGGTTCGCTGCTCCAATCCAGAGATTAATATGATCTCCTTTTTTGATCTGCTGACCTCTTAGGATGACATCTTTCGCTGCGACTCGGTTTACATATTGTACTGGTGACCGGTATCGCAAAACTTCTTCCAAAGCCTTTGGAATATCTTCCGGATGAGAGGTAAGATGTTCTTGAACTTCTGGGAATTCCATAAAGGTCAAAATGGCATTATTGATAAAGTTGGTGGTTGTTTCATTCCCTGCAACCAGCAAAGTCATAAGAAAAGCTAATAAATCGTTGGCAGATAGTTTTTGCCCATCCACCTCTGCTTGAATCAGATGTGTTACTAAATCATCTTTGGGTTGTTGTTTGCGTTGTTCAATGAGATGAAAGAAATACGCACCCATTTCCTTTTGACATTGAAGGAATACGGCGACTCCCTCTTCATCAGTAGGTTGCTTTAATATCGTCACGGACCATTCTTTGAATTTTGCTTGATCCTCAAATGGGACGCCTATCATTTTTGCTATCACTTGAATAGGAACTGGAATGGCTATATCACTCGTTACATCCATTTCCCCGCGATCAATGATTTTATCGATTAATTCATTTGTAATTTGTTCAATCCAAGGTTTCATATCGTTAATGGCTTTTGGTGTAAACGCTTTCGCTACTAACATACGGAGTTGACGGTGGAAAGGAGGATCACTGGATTGAATTCCTCTGGTTAATGGATTTTCGTCTATTTGAGGCATAACCTGAGAAGAAAAGGTCTCATAATCGCTCAAAATCGTTTGTACATCATCATAACGAAGGACATGCCATCCGCCTTTTGTACCATAAAATTGCATGAAGTTTTCATCGTAAACCACTGGATTTCTTTCAGACAATTTTTTATACCATGGATAAGGATTAAATGCATTGCGCTCCAAATAAACTCCTCCATTACTATAATTTTATCCAACTAGGCATATTTTAATATAATTTTGCAATGAATGAAATATAAAAGAATTTTTTATGTTAATTTTTTTTCGTTTTTTTGTACGAAAGCCAATTCCATCGAATAAATAACAAAATAATCCTTTGAAAGGAAAAATAGCTATTCTATCCTTCAAAAAAACCACCTTCTCGGTGGCTACTTATGGTTACACACGCAAACCTCATTCCATAATCTATCCTTCCTATACTTTCATTTCTAGAGTGAAGTAGGACAATCTTATTTTCTTAACTCTTTTAGAAAGTAGAAGAGTAGCTCTTTCTGAGATACCTGTTTTCATCTTCAATAGCATGTATGAGATTAGCCGAATCATCTTTATTTTCATCAACCAATGTATTTAAAAGTAATAAGCAAATTTGTCTTCTTGTTAGGCACGCGAATGTTCATTCAAATGAAACAAGAGTTAAAGGGACAAAGTTTCATTTGTTAACCTAAGTAGTGTTTTAAAAAAGAAAAAAAGCCCCCATCTCTCCACATCTAAAGTATGACAATTCGTTAACTGTATTTTCTGTTTTGAATGGACTTTTCCGAAACTTATCCGTTATAATATAAATACAAGGTTCACTGAATTCCGAGAGAAAGGTCTCACCCATGGGTTACGACGACAACCCCCACGTCCGCGTCGAAGCGTTCCTCGACGGCTCGACCAACTTCATGCTGGCGATCATCGGACTCGCGGCCATCGCCGCGATCGTGGTGATGTGCCGCGAGAGGTCGAAGTCCAAGGAGAAGCGACAGGACCGCAACCAGCAGACGGTGGAACGCTTCATGGAGCGGCATAACGACCTCCTGGAGCAGCTGCTCGACGCCCAGCAGGCTGCGTTCAACGCCTTCAAGACGGAGCGCCGCTGCAGGAGCGTGAACGAGCGGGAGAAGATCAATCGCCACGGAGAGGAGATCGATCACCTCGCAAGGGAGATCGAGGAGCTCAAGGAGCTCATGAACCCGAAGGCAGCCGGCACCGAGCGTGACGGGGACACCCCCGGCAAGACGCTCCAGTAGCGGACGCCACGACGGACTTCACCACCACACACCATGTGGAGGGTGAAGTCCGCCGCCCGTTTTAGGCACTTTCCCCCCTAGATACTACTTCTATTTTACGCTCTCCCTTGTAACATTCATTTGAACAAATGATGGATGACAAGTTTTCAAAAGATAACTGATAGTCGATGTAAAACATAAAAAACCACCTTCTACTTCAATAGAAAAGGTGGTTGATAGTATTAAACATGCAAACCTTCTTCGATAATCTTTCCTTCCCATACTTCCATTTCTGGAGTAAAGTAGGAAACTCTTGTTTTCTTATATTCTTTGGTAGAATACAAAGTTGCTCTTTCTTTGATACCTGTTTCCTCTTCGATTGCCTGTAAAATTTCTTCACACTCTTCATGCGTACGACCATGAACCATGGTAAATATGGTATAAGGCCAATCCGGGTAGGTTGGACGTAAATAGCAATGGCTTACTGCTTTAAAAGCTGCCATCTCATAACCTACTTCATCTGTTTTATCTTCTGGAACTGCCCAAACCCCCATACCATTAAAGCGGAAACCTGCTTTTCTATGGTTAAGAACCGCAGAAAATCTACGCATTTGTTTTCGTTCGATCATCTTCTTTCCTGCTGTGAGCAACTCCTCTGCTGAAACTCCAAGTTCCTCAGCCCATCCATCAAAAGGACGAGAAACGATCGGCAAATCTTTTTGCAATTGGCGAATCACAGCAATATCAAAGTCCGTGATCTCTTTGACTGCATTTTGACGATCTGCTTCTGTATATTGTGGTTTCGCTTTTGCTTTGGTAGCATCCTCTTTACCAGTCATATCGAGCTGCACGCCAATTTTATAGAGTTTCAATGTAGGCATTAGACGAATCACATCTACTTCAGCAAGTTTTCCAAGTAAGTCAACCGTCTTTTCTAATCCTAACTTGCTGTTTGGGGGCACCGCGATTGTAAACCAAAGGTTAAAATCGTGATTTCGTTTATAATTGTGTGTTACACCTGGATGTTGATTAATGATTTGTGCTGCTTGATCCAGACGTTCCTCTGGAATTTTTGCAGCAACGAGACTGGATTTATAACCAAGGGTCCGTGTATCAAAAATTGCGGATAACTGACGGATAGAGTCCCCTTTTAATTTTTGAGTTCTTTCTAGTACTTCTGCTTCTTCGATTCCTAGTTTCTCTGCTATCACTTGAAAAGGTTGAGGAACGAGTTCCAATCCTGCTTGGAGTATATTCAATAACTCTTGATCGATCTGATCCATGTTTAAATACTCCCTTCTTTGAGCCATTTGGCGAAATCTTTAGCGTGGTATGTAAGAATTAGTTCTGCTCCAGCACGTTTAAAACTAGTCAGTGTCTCCAAAACTACTTTTTTTTCATCGATCCATCCGTTTATAGCTGCGGCTTTGACCATGGCATATTCGCCACTAACATTATAGGCTACTACCGGTAAATTAAATTCTTGGTATACCCGATGAATGATATCAAGATAAGCTAGTCCCGGTTTTACCATCAACAGATCTGCACCTTCTGCAATATCAGACGCGGCTTCTCGCAAAGCTTCTCTCGCATTCGCTGGATCCATTTGATAGGTTCGACGATCACCGAACTGAGGAGTACTGTGTACTGCATCGCGAAATGGACCATAAAATCCGGAAGCATATTTCACTGCATAAGAAAGAATAGGAACATCTTCAAAACCCGCTTCATCTAGACCTTTGCGAATCGCAGCGACAAATCCATCCATCATGTTGGACGGGGCGATCATATCTGCTCCTGCTTTTGCTTGTGAAACAGCAGTTGCAGCCAAACGTTCAAGAGAAGCATCATTGATGATTTCTCCATCTTCCACTACTCCACAGTGTCCATGAGAAGTGTATTGACACAGACAAGTATCTGCCATGACGTATAGAGACGGAAAATTTTCTTTCACTTGAGAAATAGCTTTTTGCACAATACCATGTGCATCATCAGCAGAAGAGCCACACTCATCTTTGTCATGAGGAACACCAAAGATCATGATTGATACGATCCCTAGCGAAACCAATTCATCCACTTCTTCATTCAGACGATCCAAAGAAAAATGATATACACCTGGCATAGAAGCGATTTCTTCTTTTTTGTTTTCCCCTTCTACGACAAAAATCGGATAAATAAAATCTTCCACATGCACATGATTCTCTTTCAGCATGCTGCGAATTGCTTGGTTGCGCCGTAGGCGACGATGGCGATGAAACTGCATTGGAAGTCCTCCCCCATTATAATGTCTGTATCGCTTTGACTAATCCATCAATGGTATATTCTCTAGCCACAACATCCACCTTTAAGCCCAAATCTTCTGCTGTTTTGGCAGTAATCGGACCAATACAGGCGATTTGAGTGTGTTGCATTACGGTTTCGATATCTGTAGTAGCTAATCGTAGAGCATGTATGAAATTTCGCACGGTCGAAGAGCTCGTAAAGGTAATCACATTAATTTGTTGCTGTTTCAACATTTTCACGATACCTTGCGCATTTGTAGCATCGATCTTCGTATCATAAGCGTCTACTTCGGTAACTTCACAACCCATTTCCCTGAGTTCCACTGTCAATACATCTCGAGCAATATCTGCTCGTGGCAGCAATACTTTCTCGTTTTCCTTCATAAGAGGACGAAGATGTTCGACTAATGCTTCTGCTTTATACTCTTCTGGCAATGCCTCTACCAACAGACCTTTTTCTTCTAATGCAGCAGCAGTTTTGGGACCGATGGCTGCTAGGCGGGCATTTGCCATCTGCCGAATATCTATTTTTTGCTTACGAATACGATCAAAGAAAAACTTCACGCCGTTTACACTTGTGAAAATAACCCAATGATAATCCGCAATTTTGCTTAGTGCTTCATCAAATACATCTCCGTGTCTAGGTTCGACGAGGCGAATAACGGGAAATTCAATTGACTCTCCACCTAGTGAGTCAATAAGTGTCGTCAATTCACTACTTTGACTTCTAGCACGCGTTACCAAGATACGTTTTCCAAACAATGGTTTCTTCTCAAACCAAGACAGTTTTTCTCTCAGTTTGACTACTTCCCCAACAATAATAATGGCAGGAGAACTGAAATTAACCTCTTCTACTTTTTCAACGATATCCGAAAGTGTACCTACCAATGTCTCTTGCTCTATTCTTGTTCCCCAACGAATGAGCGCAATAGGAGTTTGTTCATCGCGACCAAATTTCGTGAGTTGTTTCACAATAAACGATAAATTGGAAACTCCCATCAAAAAAATAAGCGTTTCGGTTGCAGTAGCTAGTTTTTCCCAGTTAATGGAGGACTCTGTCTTCTCAGGGCGTTCATGTCCTGTAACAATCGAGAACGAGGAATTAAAATCACGATGGGTAACTGGAATACCAGCATATGCTGGTACTGCAATTGCTGAAGTGATACCAGGAACCACCTCAAATGGAATACCCTCATCTACTAATCTCTCTGCTTCTTCTCCGCCTCGACCAAAAATAAAAGGGTCCCCACCCTTTAAACGCGTTACAATATTGCCTGCTTTTGCTTTTTCTACTAACAGTTCATTGATCTCATCTTGGGTCAATGTATGACGATCAGGCAATTTCCCCACATAGATACGCTCTGCATCTGCACGAGCATTTTGCAAAAGTTGTGGGCTAGCCAATCGGTCATACACGATCACATCTGCTTTTTTTATGGCATCTCTGCCTTTTACTGTGATTAGATTTGGGTCCCCTGGACCTGCACCTACCAGATAAACCATCGCACTCATCATTAAGCACTCCTCTATACCATTGCCAGTATCTCTTTCGCACCTTGTTCCATTAGCTTTTGTGCTAATTTCTTTCCAACTGCCACTGGATCCGTTCCTATCTCTATTCCTTTGATGACAGACTTCCCAGTAGGAGATGCGACCAATCCTGTCAATTGAACCTTATTATTTTCCCAAACTCCGAAGCCAGCTACTGGTAAATGACAACTTCCTTCTATTGCTTGTAAGAAAGCACGTTCCGCTCTCACAGCATTACCTGTCGCATGGTCATGTATCGCACTTAATAGTTTTCGAATTTCATGATCTTCTTCCCGACACTCAATTGCCAAAGCTCCTTGTCCTACCGCAGGTAGCATCGAAGCAGTAGACAAATATTCGCTTATCTCATCGCATAAATTTAATCGTTTTAAGCCTGAGACAGCAAGAATGATTGCATCAAATTTACCATCACGTAATTTGGCAATACGAGTATCGATGTTTCCACGAATTGGCTCGACTACCAAGTCTGGGCGTATCGCTAAAATTTGCGCTTGACGACGAAGACTACTTGTACCAACAACAGAACCTGTTGGCAATTCTTCTAGCGTAAGTCCATCACGTGATAAAAAACAGTCTCGAACATCTTCCCTTATGGGAACACATCCGATGATCAAACCGGTTGGTAACTCGGCAGGCATATCTTTTAAACTATGTACAGCTAAATCAATTTGCTCGTCTAAAAGTGCTTGTTCGATTTCTTTTACAAACAACCCTTTCCCTCCGACTTTAGAGAGGGTGACGTCAAGTACTTTATCCCCTTTGGTTATGATCTTCTCTAGTTCAATAGATAAATATGGGTGGTGTTCCAGTAATTGAGATCGTACCCAGTTGGATTGGGTCATCGCTAAATGGCTTTTTCTCGTTCCGATTACTAACTCTCGCATTTTGTTACTCCTCCTCTCATTTTCATTTGCTCTTCCAGCCAATTTGTCATCTCTATTCTTGCTGTTTGAGGTCGTAGACGACATATTTCAATCCAATGTTCGTCTACCAACTCTTTCATGAGATGATAGCGTATTTTTGGATCGGGAATCTCCCATTGAAGTCGTGATCTCAGCTCTTGTGTGATTTCCAATAACAACTCATATTCGTCCCCATATCGAGACTCCAATTCACGCCTTATTTGTTTGGACAAAGAAGGGCTTGCCCCTTCTGTGGATACAGTAATCATCAGTTTTCCTCGTTTGAACACGGAAGGCACAGTGAAATTACATAGGGATGGTTGATCGACAACATTAACCCATTGATTGCGTTTCAATGCATCTTCATAAACCTGCAAATTAACGAAGGGTTGATTCGTAGCTGCAATAACCAAAAAACATCCTTCTCCATCTATCGATTGATAATCACGTAACTGCAAATGAATTCGTCTTTGTTTGGCATAAAGGCGAATTCCATCTGTAATCGTGGGACTTACGATGTTTATTTTAGCTCCTGTTGAGAGTAAAGAAAGAACTTTTCGTTCTGCTACTTTTCCTCCGCCTACCACTAATACATTACGTTTATGAAGATTAACCATCATTGGGTAAGAATGTGCCATAAGTACCCCTTCTTTTTAGGAAATCCAGTGATGAAAGGAAAAATGAACTTTAGATAAGAAATAGTTGGTTATTACGAAAAGCATGGAAACGAGAAGACACCATGCAACTTTTTGTGTTGCTATCCATCTTGTCCAAGCTGCACCAAAAAGAACCACATAAATAAGAAATAAAAGAAAAGATCCAACAACTTTTATATCTGTCCAATAAAGTTGTCCATAAACTTGATATGCCCAAATGGTGCCTAAGATGATGGATATAAATAAAAGCAAGACTCCTATCCCTACAAAGCCCAGCATAAATTGCTCCAGTTGGTCTAGGCTTGGTAATCGACGCAAGAGTAAATTCCATTTTTTTCGTTTTAATTGTCGTCTACTTAATAGGTATAACATAGCACAGATACTAGCCAAAGAAAAAGTTGCATAGGCAGATACAGCAAGGGTAATGTGTATAAATACCAATTCAGAAATTACTCCCGGCGGAGCATTCAATGCTACATTTCTTGACACAAACAGGTGGATAGCTAAAGCCGTAATACCAATTAAACTCGCACAAAAAACAAATAAATCCAGTTGAAAAAAGAGCGAAACGCATAAGGTGATACTAATTAAAGCCCATGTGTACAACAGCAGTGGTTCTATTTGTCCATATATGTGCTGTTTATCCATCAATCGCATTATGATATCCGTTGTCATAATGAACCATACGACAATAAGCAAGGAGCTTGATAAGATCCTTGCTTCTCGGTTTGGACGGAGCAGGGTTGCATAAGAAAAAAGTAAACTTAACACATATGCATAAAGGACAAAATCAAAAACCCATCGCTCTGTAAACATAACATGTCCCCTAGTTTGTCGGAAGTGGCAGACCTGATGGCATCATTTTCTCTTGCGGTTGATCTGCTTGTGCATCATCTAGTTCAAGTGCAAATAAGTGTTTAAATAAACGCAAAGCTGCTTCTTTTTCCTCTGTACTAGCTAATTCTTTCATCCTCATGATCGGGTCATGCATCATTTGATTCACTATGCTTTTTGTCTGTTTATTAATGACACGTCTTTGTTGCTCTGTAAGATCAGGCAGTTTTCGTTCCATTTTAGTCATTGCATCTGCTTGAATCTGCAATGATTTATTACGAAGTGCAGTAATTACAGGTACAACACCAAGTGTATCAAGCCACTCGCGAAATGCGGTTTGTTCTTCTTTGATCCATACCTCTACACGTTCTGCCTCTTGCTCACGCAAATGAATATTAGAAGCTACCATTTCTTCTAAGTCATCCATATTGTAAAGAAATGCATTATCTAGTTCATTAATGGAAGGATCTATATCTCGGGGCACCGCAATATCAATAAAAAACAAGGCTTTTTTCCGTTCTAAAAGAACATTCTTCACCATGTCATGAGTGATAACAAATTGTTTTGCTCCAGTAGAACTCACTACTACGTCTGCCTCTAAGAGAGCCTTTGTCAAATGCTCCCATCGATAGGCTGTTCCTTGAAAAATAGCTGCTAATTCCTCAGCTTTAGAAAATGTACGATTGGCAACAAGTACTTCTTTTACACCAGAAGCTTGAAAATGTTTAGCAGTTAATTCGCTCATCTTACCAGCACCAACTAAAAGTACGGTTTTCTTGGCAAATGAAGTAAATAGTTTTTTTCCTAATTCTACTGCTGCATAACTAACAGAAACTGCATTTTGTCCGATTTCTGTCTGTGTGTGTACTTTCTTTCCTAAAGAAATTGCTTGTTTAAATAAATGATTAAAGAGAGTGCCAGTTGTTCCAGCTTGCAAGGCTACTTGAAAAGCCTGTTTCACTTGCCCTAATATCTGCGTTTCGCCAATGACCAAAGACTCTAAACCACAAACAACACGAAACAGATGCTCTACAGCGTCTTTGTTTGTTTTTACATATAAATGAGGAACAAATTCCTCTCGTGCTACACGAAACCAACCCTCGAGAAAAGCCTTGGCATAATACTCCCCAGTATGAAGCTGGTCAGCAACGATGTATAGCTCAGTCCGATTACATGTACTTACAATCACACACTCCAACATACTCTTTGTATCTCGCAAAGCCCGCAAAGGCATCATTATTCGATCTGGATCAAAAGAAAATTTCTCGCGAAGTTCAACCGGCGCAGTTTGATGACTAAGACCAACAACAAGGGTATGCATCTTTTCTCACCTCAATTTCTATGGATTAACATAAAAACCGCACATAAAACCATTCACCATTATAGCACAGTATTAGACAATCTCCAGACACAAGTGTGAACACCTCTTGAAGCATGTATGTTATGATGAAAGAAAGGAACTTTCATAATTGTTTTCAAATGAGGAGCGACAGAATTATGCAAAACCGTGTGATTGGTTTTTTTCTGGTCATAATGGGTGCCATCCTATTAATTGTAGAGGCTGACTGGGCGAAGTTAACTTCATTCCTCAGCTGGTCTTTTTTATTATTTGTTGTGGGTATTTTTCTCATTTTCTTTTCTTTTTTACAAAAACAAAGTCACCTTACCTTACTTGGAGGCATTTTTGCAACGATCGGGATAACGGTTTGGGGATTTCAATATGTCGCATCTTGGCCCAAACACTGGAGTATTATTGTCATTATGATTGGCGCAACATTGATGTTACAATATATCCTAAATCAGAATAACATAACCTTAGTGATAGGTATTGTTTTGTTATTGAGCGGTGTATTTGCTTGGCCTGGTTTAAAAGAAATTTCTTACTTAGCTCCAATTGCTACCTTCACAAACGTTTATTGGCCCATTTTCATTGTAGGTCTTGGAGCCATTTTTATTGTAAGAAAATAGGAGGAGTATAATGGGGATTAAGTCTACAAGAGAAATACAAAAAATGAAAAAAGCGGGGAAAGTGCTTGCTTCCTGCCATCGCGAAATTGCCAAGCGCCTAGTCCCTGGCATTACAACATGGGAAATTGATCAGTTTGTAGAAGATTACTTAGAGCAACATGGTGCTACTCCTGAGCAAAAAGGATACTTAGGCTTTCCTTACTCAACTTGTGCCTCTATCAATCACGAAGTATGTCATGGGTTTCCACGGAAAGAGACGCTGCAAAATGGGGATATTGTCACGATCGACATGGTCGTCAATGTAGATGGCTGGTTAGCAGATTCTGCTTGGAGCTATGCCGTGGGAGAGATTAGTCCCGAAGCAGATCGTCTGTTGCGGCTTACCAAAGAATCCTTATATAGAGGAATTGAACAAGCACAAATCGGAAACCGCATTGGGGATATCTCACATGCTATCCAATCATTTGCTGAGTCCAACGGACTTTCTGTGGTTCGCCCCTTTATTGGTCATGGTATTGGTAAGAAAATGCATGAACCGCCTGAAGTACCACACTATGGACCTCCTCATTTGGGAGCACTCATCACAGAAGGCATGGTTTTCACGATTGAACCAATGCTCAATCTTGGCAAACATCATGTTCGTGTTTTAAGTGATGGATGGACAGCAGTGACAGTGGATGATAGCTTATCCGCACAGTATGAGCATACCATTGCTATCACCAAAGATGGACCTGTAATTTTAACTGAGCAATAAACGAAAGTCCCAATGAAATTTCATTGGGACTTTCGTTTGGTTACATATTAACTAGCTACATCCCTGCTTGAGAAGGTAATCCATGTGGCGACGATAAACAATAGAAGATATATACCTAACACACATAAAGCAAACGATAAGGTGTTCATAGCAGATATACCGCCATCAAACGAAGCGTATTTTGTGAGATTCAATTGTGTAATAAAGATAAATTTGGACCAAGGCTTGGTTTGAAGCATAAAAGTAAAGACAGAACTCATGAGATATAGAAACAAAGATAACCCCAAAGCCAAAGAACGATTATAAGAGATAACTGCTATAAAATAGGTCAGCGTTATCATAAAGAGGGATTCAAGCAAAGACAGTCCGGACTTTTTGGCTAATACAGCTATCCCTTCATTTGGGAAGGATGCATCTGGATAAAGGATGTATCCAAATAATACCGTAAGGAGAAAGTAAATAATGGTTAAAACCAATGCATATAGCACGACCAAAGTGTATTTAGCCCATAAGATTTTCGCACGTGTCACGGGACGGATCAGCAACAATTTGATCGTTCCAGAGGAAAACTCTGCTGCCATGATTCCTGCTGCCCAAATAATAGAAAAGGTAGTGATGACGAGCAAAGGCGTATCCGAAGTAGATAAATAATACGAGAATTGATCTTCTATCGATACATTTTGTATATCTGATGGNGTCATGGCAACATTAAATAAAATGGCAAGCAAAAAGAACCCAAACATGATCCAATTACTAGTTTGACTGAAGATTTTCATGTTTTCATTTTGTATAAGACGGATAAATTTAATCAACAGATCTACCTCCTGTAATCTCTAAAAATTCTTCTTCCAACGATTTTACTCTTGTTTCTACGCCGAAAATCTCAATCTCTTTTTCTACTAACTTTTGTACCAGTTTCGGTATAGCATCCCGTTCCATTTCAATGACAAATCCATCAGTAGTAGGTTGGTGATTCGTATTGTATGGTGAAGGTAATAAACCAATTGCTTTTTCAACCGGAGAGACTTCAAACTGAACAAGCTGTTGCTCTGTTTTTGACTCTTCTTCCAGTTGAATCTGTTTTTGACCAATTAATTTTCCAGATTGAATGATCAGCGTTCGATCACACATCAGTTCAATTTCAGATAAAAGATGGCTTGAAACAAGTACACAAACATCTTCTTTCTCTGCTACATGACGCAAATAATCACGAAATTCACGAATACCTGCTGGATCCAGTCCATTGGTCGGTTCATCCAAGATAAGCAATCGAGGTTGATGCAAAAGTGCTTGTGCTAGTCCGAGACGCTGACGCATCCCAAGGGAATACGTTTTTACTTTTTGCTCGATCCGATTTGTTAATCCTACCAACTCTACTACTTCGTTAATTCTTTCTTCTGTAACACCCTCCACCATTCTTGCATAGTGAACCAAATTTTTGTAACCAGACATATATTTATATAATTCTGGATTTTCGACTATTGCTCCTATATGCTGGATTGCCGATTCAAAATCTTGTTCTATATCTACACCTTGAATTAAAATTCTTCCTGATGTTGGTGCCATTAAGCCTACTATCATCCTAATTGTTGTAGTTTTTCCTGCTCCATTCGGTCCCAAAAAACCTACTACTTCCCCAGAGTATAATTCAAAAGATAATTGATCAATTATCGTCTTATTTCCTATTGATTTGCTGATTCCCTCTAACTGTACAACTGGTTGCTTAGACATCATGAAACTCCTTTGTTTTCATTCTCTTGTTTTGGACATAATACACATCCATTTTATTCTACAAAAAAAGGTTTCCATCCGGAAACCAACATAAAACAAAATAAATACCGCAATGATTATCTATGTGTATTCAATGATGCTTTTAATTGATATCGTTGTTCCCCTAACTGGATCAATTCGGAAATGAGATCCGTATAAGATAGTCCAGCCTGCTCCCACATTTTTGGATACATACTAAAAGCAGTAAATCCAGGCATGGTATTAATCTCATTAATATAAATCTCACCATTGTCACGATGTACAAAAAAATCAACACGTGCTAAACCACTACCATCTATTGCTAGATAGGCAGTAATAGCCATTTGACGAATTTGCTCCAAAGTATCCTCAGGTAAAACAGCTGGGATTTGCATCTTTGAAGTGCCGCTTATGTATTTAGCTTCATAATCATAGTAGTCATTGGATGAAATTATTTCCCCAGGATTGGATGCTTTCGGGCTTTCGTTACCAAGTACTGCCACCTCTATCTCTCGGGCTGGAACAAATTCTTCAATCACGATTTTCCGATCATACTCACGCGCAACAGCAATCGCTTTTTCCAATGTACTCCTATCTTCGGCTTTGGATATCCCTACGCTAGACCCAAGATTGGCTGGTTTGACAAAACAAGGATAGCCTAATTGATTTTCAACTTGTTGAATAATCGTTTGGGATGTTTCCAAATAAGGAAAAACCAGATACTTCGCTTGAGGAAGACCAGCATCTTGGAACAAAATTTTGCTCACTGCTTTATCCATTCCGACAGAGGACGCAAGTACACCTGCACCAACATACGGCATGTTTAGCATCTCTAGCATACCTTGTATGGTTCCATCTTCTCCATATGTGCCATGGAGAACAGGAAAAACTACATCAACAGATGCGAAAACGGCAGAAGGAAACATGGAGCCTCGATAATCTTCTACTACTGGAATATCTTGTTTTAACCGTTCTGTAAAGGAAGAATCTAAATGTTCACTTAGATAGCGAAATGCCTCTTCTCCAGTAAGCCATTCGCCTGTCTGGCTAATTCCTACAGGCAGTGGGGTGTATTTGGTTTGATCTATTGCTTGAATAACAGAAGAAGCAGATAACAAACTCACATCATGCTCACCTGATTTACCACCAAAAACAATTGCTACACATTTTTTTCTGCTCATGGTTTCCCCAGCCTTCTCCTACAAATATTTAATGTTATTCTTCTGATGATCCAACTATTCGCTTTTGTATTTCGGCTAATAGTTCATCTTTACCCATTCTAGTCTCAGATGAAAAGAGGATTAAAGTATCTGACGAATCCATTTGCAAGACTTCTTTTACTTGTTTTAAATGCTTATGCCACTTGCTACGTGGCAATTTATCCGCTTTGGTAGCGGCTACAATCACTGGGATCCGATAATCCTTTAGAAACTGATACATATTTTGATCATCTTTTGAAGGGGGATGGCGCAAATCTACAATCTGGACTACACTGACGAGATTTTCTCGAGTCGTAAAATAGGCATCCATCATCTTTCCCCATGATTCACGTATCTTTTTCGATACTTTGGCAAAACCGTACCCAGGAACATCAGCAAATACGATATCTTCATTTACTAGAAAAAAGTTAATCGTTTGCGTTTTCCCTGGTCTGGAACTAGTTCTAGCTATATTTTTTCGATTGACCAAGCAGTTGATCAAGGATGACTTCCCAACATTGGAACGGCCAGAGAGTGCAATCTCCGGCCGATTCTCCGTTGGATATTGATCTGGTACTACTGCACTGGTCATAAATTCAACCTGTGTGATTTTCATCGGATTCCCTCGTTAGCGCAATCTTTAATACTTCATCTAAATGAGAAACTGGAGTAAATACAAGCTCTTTTTGTACACTCTCTGGAATATCCACTAAATCTTTTTGATTTTCCTCTGGGAAAATAACATGTTCAATTCCTGCTCGATGCGCTGCCAAAGACTTCTCTTTGAGACCACCAATAGGTAGTACCCGCCCACGCAATGTAATTTCACCTGTCATGGCTACTTTACTAGAAACAGGGGTGTTTGTAAGAGCAGAAACTAGCGCAGTTGCCATCGTGATCCCAGCCGAAGGGCCATCTTTTGGAATCGCACCTTCTGGTATATGAATATGAATATCGTTTTCTTCGTGGAAGTTTTCTGGAATATCCAGCTCCTTTGCACGAGAACGTATATAACTAAATGCAGCTTGTGCTGATTCTTTCATGACATCCCCTAGCTGCCCTGTCAATGTTAGCTTTCCTTTACCAGGTAGCAAAGTAACTTCAATAGAAAGGGTAACCCCGCCAACTTCTGTCCATGCTAAACCAGTCGCTAATCCCACTTGATCTCTTGATTCCTTGCGACCATAGCGGAATTTATGTGGACCTAGCATATCTTTTAACTTTTCTTCATCTACTACAATTTGACTCGTTTTCCCAGCCACGATATCCTTTGCAGCTTTGCGGCACAAAGTCCCTATAACACGCTCTAAACTACGCACACCAGCTTCGCGAGTATAGTATCGAATGATACCAACAATTGCATCGTCTTGAATGGACAGCATTTCTTCTGTTAAACCATGTTCTTCTAACTGTTTCGAAACAAGATACTTTTTGGCGATCATCTCTTTCTCCAATTCAGTATACCCAGAAAGATTGATCACTTCCATACGATCTAACAAAGGACGAGGAATGCTATACATCGTATTTGCTGTAGTAATAAACATGACTTTGGATAAATCATAAGGCATTTCAATATAGTGGTCACTATAGGTTGAATTCTGGTTGGGGTCCAACACCTCTAGTAATGCAGAAGCAGGATCTCCACGGAAGTCATTTGACATTTTATCAATTTCATCTAATAAAAATACAGGATTAGCAGAACCTGCCGTTTTCATTCCTTGAATAATTCTTCCAGGTAAAGAGCCAATATAGGTACGTCGATGCCCACGAATCTCAGCTTCATCATGGACACCACCTAAAGAAATACGGACAAATTCCCTGTTAAGAGAACGAGCAATAGATTTAGCCAAAGAGGTTTTCCCAACTCCTGGCGGACCTACCAAACAAAGAATCGGACCTTTTAGCTTTTTCACCATTTGCTGAACAGCTAAATATTCCAATATTCTCTCTTTCGGTTTTTCCAAACCAAAATGATCCTCATCTAATATCTTTTCTGCTTCATTAATATCAAGTCGATCTTCTGTCTGGTACTCCCAAGGTAAATCCAATAACCAATCAATATAGTTACGAATTACACCCCCCTCTGCTGAGGTGGTAGGAGTTTTTTCTAAACGATCAATCTCTTTCTCTAGTTTTTCCTTTACTGTATCTGGTGCCATCAATTTGGATAGTTGTTCTCTTAATTCTTCTATTTCTCCAGTACGACCTTCTCGGTCACCTAATTCTTTCTGAATAGCTTTCATTTGTTCACGCAGATAGTATTCTTTTTGCGCTTGTTCCATTTGTTTCTTTACTTGTGCATGTATTTTACGTTCAAGTTGCAAGATTTCCTTTTCATTGTGAAGCAGACTAAGCAATTTCTCCAAACGTTCTTTCACTGTTGGTAATTCTAAAATCGCTTGCTTATCTGTCAATTTAAGTGGAAGATGAGAAGCAATCGTATCTGCTAATCTTCCAGGTTCTTCAATTTCTTCGACTGTTTGATAAGTATCTGCGGAAAGTTTTTTCGAATAACGCAAATACTGGTCAAAGTGATCAAGAACAGAACGCATCAAAGCTTCCATATCCTGATCTACTTCTACTTCATCAGAGAGTTCTACCACACTTGCTTCGTGAAAAGATTCGTTATTGTATAGAGACTGAATAGAAGCTCTTGTTAATCCTTCTACTAAGACTCGTACAGTGCCATTAGGCAATTTTAACATCTGTCTTACTTTTGCAATTGTCCCGACAGCAAACAAATCTTCTTGACCTGGCTCTTCTATCTGGGCATCTTGCTGGGTTACTAACAAGATGTGGTTCTCCTCTACCATAGCTTGGTCCAGCGCTTTAATTGACTTTTCTCTACCTACATCTAGGTGGAGTACCATACTGGGAAAAACCAAAAGTCCACGTAATGGGAGAAGTGGATAGGTCTTTTCATGTTCTTGTTGAGCCATTTCTGCACCTCCATGCTGCCAGCTTTATCTTGAAAAATTTTATCTTATTCGTTTTTGTTTGTCCAATCAAATGATGATTCCATCGAAGGAACGATTCCATCCGTTGCCCATGCATTCCCTATAGAAGTGACATCTACGGCTTCTTCTTTCGAAGATGCAAAAGCCAGATCAATCACTTGCTCTAATCTTTTTACAGGTATAACCTCTATGTCTTTCAACTCTTTAAAGAGTGACTGCATGTTATCATAAGGAATAAAAACACGCTTTGCACCAGCTTGCCTTGCAGCATCTACTTTGGCGATAACTCCACCTACTGGTTTTACATTTCCATGAATGCTTAATTCTCCAGTCATAGCTAAGGAATTATCTACAGGTATCCCCTTAATTGCGGAATAAATCGCTGTTGCAATCGTGATACCTGCTGAGGGACCATCTAGCGGTATTCCACCTGGGAAATTGACATGTAAATGATAAGCTTCTGGATCAATATCTGTTTTTCGCAAAACGGTAATCACGTTTTCAATTGATCCACGAGCCATACTTTTACGCCTTAACGTTCTGCGATTACTGCCAAGTTCTTCTTCATCTACTACACCTGTTATTTGAATCGAACCATTACCTTTTGCTTTGGTTGCTGTTACTTCGACTTCGAGAATCATACCCATGTGATGACCATAAACCCCAAGCCCAGTAGCAAGTCCCACATGAGCTGTTACTGGCATTTTCAGATCAGGACGCGGGCTCAATTGGCTAACATGTACTACCCATTCTAAATCAGAGCATTCTACTCGATTGCGTCCATCTGTCATTGCCAAACCAACTGCTGTTTGCACCATATTCACTGCATCACGACCACTACTGGCATAACGCTCTAAAACAGTTATAGCATCAGGAGCATAAGCAAATGAAATTCGTTGTAATGCTTGTTCTGCTACTTGGCGTATTTCACTCGCTAAAAGTGGACGAAAGTAAATCTCCATACATCTTGATCGAATAGCTGCTGGAATTTCATCTGGAGTACGAGTAGTTGCTCCTATCAACCGAAAGTCAGCCGGCAGACCATTTTGAAAAATATCATGAATATGGTGAGGTGTGTTTTTATCTTCGCTACTGTAATAAGCACTTTCCAAAAACACCTTGCGATCCTCTAATACTTTTAAAAGCTTATTCATCTGGATGGAATGCAGTTCGCCAATTTCATCAATAAATAAGATACCACCATGAGCCTTGGTAACTGCACCTGGTTTAGGTTGAGGAATTCCAGCCATTCCCATCGCTCCAGCACCTTGATAAATAGGATCATGCACAGAACCAATCAAAGGATCTGCAATTCCTCGTTCATCAAATCTGGCAGTTGTAGCATCCAGCTCTACGAATCGTGAATGATCATTAAAAGGAGAATAGGCATTCTTTTTCGCTTCCGCCAAAATAACTCGCGCAGCAGCAGTTTTACCGACACCAGGCGGTCCATAAATAATAACATGTTGAGGATTAGGACCACAAAGGGCAGCTTTTAATGCACGAATCCCTTCCTCTTGTCCTACTATATCCGTCAAGGCAATAGGCCTTGTTTTCTCAGCGAGCGGTTCTGTCAACGAAATATTACGCATTTTCGTCAGCTTTTCCACTTCTTTTTTTGATTCTTTGTCAACTGCACTTTTGCTAGATTGTTGTGTTTTTAAGAGATTAAAAAAATACAATCCAATCACAATCGAAAAAAATACTTGTAAAATCATAACTATGGTAGTCCAGTTCATATAGGACATCCTTTCCCCTAAAAGTCCATCTACCTTTTTAGTATCACCGAAAAGGGGAAGAATATTTCCTCTAAACATAGGATTGTTAATTAAAGCCTTAACGTTTTTTCATATACATATCAAATGCCCAATGCAACATGGGTATAACAGGATAATCCCACTCACCTATAAGTTCACAAACATCTCCAGCGAAACCCACTTTGAATTTCAGTAGTTCAAACTGATGATGTTTTTCATCTAATGAGATACTCACACCGCGAAAATCAAAAGTATGATCTCCTTTTGCATGTGCATCTTGAATCATCTTCCACCGAAGCAAGTAACTTGCAGCATGGTCTGTTTTACGCAGTTGAGCACTATATAAATCCCAAACTTGACCATTTACTCGAATGGCTAAAGAAGCGCTTACCAATTGATCATTTTGGCGTGCATAATAAATTCGAATACGTGTAGGATCTTCTTGGGAGAGTTTATCTACCATTTTTTGAAAATACTCAATATCCCTTGACTCTTTTTGTTCTTGTTTTGCTTCTTGTGCCAGAAGAGCATGAAATTCATGAATATCCTGCAAACTCCCTACACTAACCTCCACCCCTTCCCATTCTGCTTGATTGATCTTCTTTTGCCAGATGGGATGAAAAGATGCAAACACTTGATCCAAACCTTTATTAGCCAAGTCCAGGCGGTACACAAAGTTTGGTTGAACAGTATCAAAACTATCCGATGCTATCTTTTGGCGCCAACCCATTTCAGATAGTTCTTGTTGGATAAATTCTACTTCTCGATACACTTGATTAGGCGGAAGATCTGTTATTTGTTTATTCTTTAGACCATGTGTCTGAAATTGAAGCATGCCATTGGTAATACTATCACTAGACCATTTTTTTCTAACGAGGGGGGGATCGATTTTAACACTGAAAACATTTCGTTGTTTTAAATGACGAAACAAAATATGAAACCAGTCTTTCAAGCTGTATTCGGTTGAGAACCAATCAATTAAGGGACCACGTGGTATGTATGCTAAAAATTTATTTAAGCCAGGTACTTTACGATATAATACATTGGTTCCGCCAACCATTTTACCTTCATTGTTCATCCAACCCAAAAACTCGCTTGACCACTTCCATTCAGCTTTTAAATCAGACCACGAAGGATACTGAAAAAAATTACGTAATGGGTGATTTTCTACGAAATTCATATAACCCTTTCGGTCGACCACCACTAATTTTAACAACTATTTTCACGCCTTTCTCTATGCTGTTACTTCTATGCCTCTAATACCATTAAAAAACAGTTCACCCGATAATAGGTAGAACTGCTATTTGTACTTGTCTGTAAATAGCTATTTCATTTTAGCACATCATACACAAATTGGACACAAAAATCGGACAACATCCTATATACATCGTACAAATTTTAGCTATATACTGGCGAATACCCTTCTATTTCACTCGCAAATCAGATCTGACATTAATATTTTCATATTTCCTGAAATTAGCTATTTTTCCTTGAAAAACATCTTTTTTTGTTAGATTTAACCAATATCGGAACTTTTCTCATTTGCTCCTAAAAAAATGGATTGATGAATTTCCCCTTCTTTCTGAATAAAACAATTTATCATGGTTTGATATACTTTCTCTACAATGAAAGCTTCTATGCCATATTCCTCTGCTAGCTTCTTCACCCTATAGATTACTTCTTCTACTCTATCTGGAGCCGAAACTTCTGCTTTATTTTGCTTATATTTTGCAGCTTCTCCTACGAATAACCTTCTTTTAGCTAAAAGTTTGACTATTTGTTCATCCAAAAGATCAATTTGTAACCTTATCTCTGCCATTCTCTGCTTATCCATTCTAGGCTCAACTCCTCTTATACTGGGCTTTATTGTAATCTTCTATCACCTTAAAGTCAAAAAAATCCGAAGAAAAAATAAAAAAAGAGACCCTGAAAGGGTCTTTAGACTTAAGCTGATTCTTCTTTTTTATTATTGACTACTCGACCTTCACGTGTTGTCAATTTTGGTGATTCTTTGTTAACCACTGCATCTTTCGTAATAGAACATTTCGTTACATCATCACGAGAAGGTAAATCGAACATGACATCGAGCATAATAGACTCAATAATCGAACGCAGCCCTCGAGCTCCGGTTTTTCGTTTGATAGCTTCAGCTGCAATTGCTTCAAGTGCTTCTTCTTCAAATTGCAGCTCGACACTATCCATCTCAAGCAATTTGGTATACTGCTTGACTAGTGCGTTCTTTGGTTCTGTCAAGATCTGGATCAAGGCATTTTCATCTAGTGGTTCCAATGTAGATACCACGGGAAGACGACCTACAAACTCAGGAATCAACCCAAATTTCAAAAGATCTTCTGGTAGAACCAATTTGAGATATTCACCGGGCTTCATCGTTACATTTTGCATATCCGATCCAAACCCGATCACTTTTTTACCGTTACGGCGTTTGATCAATGTTTCCAATCCATCAAATGCGCCACCACAAATAAACAAAATATTGCTGGTATCGATCTGGATAAATTCTTGATGTGGATGCTTACGTCCACCTTGTGGTGGCACACTAGCAACCGTACCTTCTAAAATTTTGAGCAGTGCTTGTTGAACACCTTCACCAGAAACATCACGTGTAATCGAAGGATTCTCTGATTTTCTAGCTACTTTATCGATCTCATCAATGTAAATAATTCCACGTTCTGCTTTTTCGACATCGAAGTCAGCAGCTTGGATCAATTTAAGGAGAATATTCTCCACATCTTCCCCTACATATCCTGCTTCCGTGAGTGAGGTAGCATCAGCGATCGCAAATGGTACATTTAAAATACGAGCCATCGTTTGAGCCAACAAAGTTTTCCCACTACCAGTTGGACCTAGTAACAAAATATTACTTTTGGACAACTCAACATCATCTGTTTTTGGTGTAGAATTAACTCGCTTGTAGTGATTATATACAGCAACAGAGAGCGATTTTTTCGCTAAATCTTGACCGATTACATACTGATCAAGAATATCTCTAATCTCTTGTGGTTTAGGTAAATTTTTAAGATCTAATTCTTCTTCACTGCCCAATTCTTCTTCCACAATCTCATTGCATAGTTCGATACACTCATCACAAATGTAAACGCCAGGTCCAGCAACTAATTTACGTACTTGATCTTGGGACTTCCCACAAAAAGAGCACTTTAATTGACCTTTTTCTTCATTAAACTTGAACAAGATCTTTCACCCCTTTCGATGTTAGATACGTACTAGTACGTCATCTACTAGTCCATATTTTTTCGCTTCTTCGGCACTCATAAAATTATCACGATCTGTGTCTTTGGCAATCTGTTCAAGCGATTGTCCTGTACGTTCTGCTAAAATACGATTTAGTTGGTCTTTTGTACGTAAAATCCAATCTGCATGAATCTTGATGTCTGACGCCTGTCCTCTCGCACCACCAAGCGGCTGATGGATCATGATCTCACTATTAGGCAATGCAAATCGTTTCCCTTTTTCACCAGCCGCGAGTAAAAATGCTCCCATACTAGCCGCAAGACCAATACACATCGTAGATACTGCTGGTCCAATAAACTGCATGGTATCAAAAATTGCCATCCCTGCGGTTACACTTCCGCCAGGAGAGTTTATGTACATGTGAATATCTTTTTCTGGATCTTCCGCTGCAAGAAACAATAATTGCGCCACTACTAAGTTAGCTATGTCGTCATCAATAGGACTACCAATAAAAATAATCCTGTCTTTGAGCAACCGGGAATAGATGTCATAAGCTCGTTCACCACGGTTGGACTGTTCTACCACCATTGGGACCAAGGGCACAGATTAACACCTCATTTTTAAGAAATACGACAATGCTACAGAACAAGGCACGTGAGAACGTGCCTTGAACTGAACAATCTCCTTATTCCATTATGCCGTATTTTTACGGTTCAATACAAGTAGATCGATAGTTTTCTTCCGCTTTAGAGAATCACGTAAGGATTCAATGTTACCTTGCTTTTTGATAAGATCTTTTACTTCTTCCACGTCACGTTTCATTTCTTCTGCTGTTTGCACGATTTCTGCTTCTACTTCTTCTTCTGTAACTTCTACGTTTTCTGCAATAGTAATTGCCTCAATTACAAGATCAGCACGTACTTTTTTACTTGCATCTTCTTTCATTTGTGCTTTGATATCACTTTCAGATTGACCAGTTAGCTGTGTATACAACTCAATGCTCAAACCTTGATAGCTCAAATTTTGTACAAAATGGCCAAACATGTGATCCACTTCATGGTTGATCATTGCCTCTGGAATATCTACTTGAGCATTCTTTGCTGCAACTTCAACAACTTGATTGCGAATATAATCTTCTTCTTCTTTTTTGAGTCGCTCTTCTAGTTTATGCTCCAAATCTTTTTTTAGATCAGCTAAAGTTTCCTCTTCGCTAACATCTTGAGCAAACTCATCATCAAGTTCAGGTAGGCTTAGTCGCTTGATTTCATGCAATTTCACTCGGAATGTTGCAGGTTTACCAGCTAGGTCCGTTGCCCGGTAGTCTTCAGGGAAAGTAACATCTACATCTCTTTCCTCTCCTAGCTCCATTCCAATAAGTTGTTCTTCAAAACCTGGAATAAAGGTGTTTGAACCGATTTCCAACGAATAATTATCTCCCTTACCGCCTTCAAAAGCTACACCATCTACAAAACCTTCAAAGTCAATTACAACGTTATCACCGTTTTCGATAGTCCCAGATTCAACTGGTTCTAAAGTTCCTTGTTGCTTTTGCATCTTTAAAAGTTCTTCATTTACAGCTTCTTCCGTTACAGAGAAATCTTTTTCTTCAATCTCTACACCTTTGTACTCACCTAGCGTAACTTCAGGTTTTACTGTTACAGTAGCAGTGAATATAAGGGATTTTCCTTTTTCCAGTTGCTCTACGTCTACTTCTGGACGATCCACTGGTTCAATTCCTGTTTCGCTAATAGCATCTTCATACGCTTTAGGCAAAAGAATATCTAATGCATCTTGGTACAAAGATTCAACTCCAAAACGTTTTTCGAATATTTGACGCGGGATTTTCCCTTTACGGAAACCAGGTACATTTACTTTTTTAGCAACTTTCTTAAATGCTTGGTCAAGCGCCGCAGATACTTGTTCTTCTGCCGCTTCTACAGTTAAAACCACTTGGTTATTATCTTTCTTTTCAAAACTAGCTGTCATCTAAAGAACCTCCTACAAGTCCATAAAATCTTTGCCGTATCAGCACTTACAACCACTTTATTATAAACACGTTGTTGTTTAAGCGCAATTAAATTAATCATTTGGGCATTTTTAGCAATATGTATATGGCCAGATAACACCTATTCTACAACAAATAGGCTGATGTGAGAAGATGGAACAATTTATTGAATCAACCTATTTTATATTTTAAAAAGCGTCATTTATGACATTTACTGTTGTTCGATGTAATAAAAAACATCTACTGATAAGCTGATCTTCCTAATCGAATAGGATAACAAAAGCCATTTATATTTATTTTTACATCATTCCAGCTTTTTTTGTACAAACTAACAACGAAAGCATTTTCCATACTTATGCAAGATGAGAGGAAAAAAAAATGTACCAAAGTTATTTTTCTAATCTGTTCCACATGGATGTTTGGATAGGAGCCTTTGTTACTTTTATTATTCCTTTTGGGATAAAAAAAATATTTGATTTCTTGCAGTCTAAGGAAAAAAAATCATAGGAAACAAGTTAACTTTTCTCACAATGAAGGGACACTCTGAAAATGAGGAATAAAAAGTGGCAGTCAGATAAACCAAAGGAAAAAACAGCTAAAAAAATGAATAATAGCAAAAACAACAACAAATCAGGTCACTTTTCGGACCAAATAACTTCCAATCTGAAGCAAGTGAAACAAGTTATTGGCCACAACTCGGACGTGATCTTTCGTTCATTTGAATTAGGCTTTACCAAATTACAAGCAACTATCGTCTACATTGATGGCATGATAGACAAAGACCTTATTCAAAACACGATATTAAAACAAATGATGCAAGAGTTACCTAAGAGCTATACAGAAGAAAATCTACCTACAAATCAAGATCTAATACAATGGATTCAAAATAATATTTTATCTATCAGTGAAATAAAAGAAGAAAGCAGCTTAGAGAACACCATTAACGCCATATTGACAGGTTCAACAATTTTATTCATTAACGGAAGCAACTCCGTTTTTATTCTTGGAACAAAGTCCATAAAATCCCGACCTAACGAAGAACCAATTACGGAAGCATTAGTACGAGGTCCTAGAGAAGGATTTAATGAAAATATAATAGATAACAAAATACTAATAAGGAGAGGACTCCCTGATCCAGCTTTGACAATAGATGAATACGAAATAGGAAAACAATCGAAAAAAAAATTATTGATTTTTTATCTTGATGGTATTACGAACCCTGATTTAATTACCATAACAAAAAAAAGAATAGAGAAAATCGATATCGATATTGTACTTGAATCAGGCTATATTGAGCAATTAATCGAAGATAATCATTATTCTCCGTTCCCACAAATACAAAGTACAGAACGTCCAGACCGTGTTATTAGTGCTTTATCACAAGGTAGGATAGCAATCCTTTTAGATGGCACACCATTTGCTTTAATTGTCCCAGTTACTTTTCCCATGCTTCTCCAATCACCAGAAGATTACTATGAACGTTGGATTCCAGGGACACTTATTCGCATACTTCGTTTTATCTCTGCTTACATTACGATTTTTTTACCATCTATCTATATCTCTTTTATTTCCTTTCATCAAGGATTAATTCCGACAAAACTAGCTATTTCCATTGCAGCTACAAGAGAAGGTGTTCCCTTCCCTTCTTTTATCGAAGCACTAATCATGGAAGTTTCTATAGAAATACTACGGGAAGCTGGGTTACGATTGCCAAGGCCTGTTGGTCAAACAGTTGGGTTAGTTGGAGGATTAGTAGTTGGCGAGGCTGCTGTAAAAGCTGGTATTGTTAGTCCTATCATGGTAATTATTGTAGCAATCACTGCCATCTCTTCTTTTGCGATACCTCAATATGGAGCAGGGATTGCACTTCGAATGTTGCGTTTTATATCCATGTTTTGTGCTGCTATATGGGGGTTATATGGGGTTCTCCTCTTCACACTCTTACTCTCTATTCATCTTTGTAAATTAAAAAGCTTTGGTGTCCCTTACATCTCCCCTGCCACGCCGTATCGTCTAGGTGATTGGAAAGATTTTATCATTCGCGTACCATTGTCAACTTTAAAGAAACGCCCTCAAATGTTACATACACTAGATAACATAGAAGATGATCAATGAATAGATGGGATGAAATCCATTGACAAAGCAAAAAGATTTTATTACAACATCACAAACAATTGTAGCCATATCTTCTCATATGACCTCCTTAGGCATCTTAACACTTCCAAGAGCGATTACAGAAGTTATAAAAACTCCTGATGGTTGGTTATCCATTTTGCTCGCAGGCTTACTACTGATTGGTTTTAGTATCATTTTGGTCAAACTTTGTCAGCGGTTCCCTCAACAAACTGTTTTTGAGTTCAGTCAAGTGATTCTTGGCAAATGGCTTGGTCAGTCACTCAGTTATGTATTGATTATTTATTTCATATTGTTAACTGGGTTTGAAATCAGAGGAATGGCGGAGGTAACCAAATTGTATTTGTTACCTCGAACACCTTTCATTGCTACCATTGTTCCCTTTATTTGTTTAGGGCTCTATTTAATTATAAGTGGAATTAACTCGATTGTTCGTTTGTTCGAGATTTTATTACCTCCTACGATTATTGTTTTTCTTTTAGTTAGCTTATTGAGTCTAAAAACTTTTGAATTAAATAATATACGTCCTGTATTGGGACTAGGAATCTGGCCTGTTATCAAAGGTTTGAATTCTACCTCTTTATCATTGACTGGTATTGAGTCATTACTCGTTCTCAGTTCCTTTATGAGAGAGCCTCGTAAAGCAATCAAAGCAGCCACCATCGGCATTTCCATCCCTTTATCTTTTTATGTAATCATTTTCATTTTTACAGTAGGAAGCTTAGGAGTAGCAGGGGTTACAACCAAAACATGGCCTGTTATCAGTTTATTTCGGCAATTCGAATTGACAGGGATTGTATTTGAACGATTTGAATCTTTCATGATTGCTGTTTGGATATTACAGATATTCACTACATTTGTGTCCGGTTATTATATGGCTTCTTTGGGATTTGCTCAGTTGACTCACAAAAAAATGAATCCCTTTATTTTTGGATTAGCACCCATTATGTATTTAACCGCAATGGCTCCAAGAAATATTAATGATGTATTTCATTTTGGAAATTTCCTTGGTTATTGCGGGGTAACTATTATTGTGGCTGTTTCATCCATATTGTTGATTATTGCGATAGTAAGGAGAAAAAAGCATGTTCCAGTTTCGTAACATTTCTCTTATCTTATGTTTATCCCTACTTTTAACTGGCTGTTGGGATAGTAAAGATATCGAGCAATTAGGTATGGAAGTTGGAGCAGCGCTTGACAAAGCTCCTCCTACACCTTCTGATGAAGGATATCGCAAGCAAAATATCATAAAACTAACAGTACAGAAAATTGATTCCAAACAAAAGGAAGGAGACAAGCAAAAAAAATATGAAAATATATCTGGTACAGGGGATTCCATAGTAGAAATATTTCGTGAATTTTCGTTAAAACAAGATAATGTCCCATATGGAGCCCATCTCAAAGTTCTTGTCATCGGCGAAAATTTAGCAAAAGAAAGGAATTTACAGCTTTTGCTTAACCTATATTTACGAACTTTTGAAGTCAGAGATAGTTGCAACTTGTTAATCGCCCATGGATCTGCTGCTAACACCTTGAAAATAAAGGGTGATGTTCCTGCTTTTATCCTATTTGGGATCGATACAAATAAATACAAAACAGCCCGATTGTTACCTGCTACCACCATTGGCAAAGCGGGAAGCTTGATGGCTTCTAAAAATAATTTTATCATCCAAAGTGTGAGCACCAAAAACGGGAAAGTAAAATTTAAAGGCGGGGCTGTCTTCAAAGGAAAAACAAATAAGCTAATTGGATTTCTTAGTGAAGAAGAAGTGGTAGGACTAAACTTTATAACTGGAAACATAAATGGAGGAGCACTTAAAGGGAAAGATCCAAAAACGAATCAAATGATTGTTTCGGATATATTGTCCGTAAAAAGCAAGGTAATCCCTCATATCAAAGGAAATCATATCTCCTTTAATGTCTCTATTGAATCCTCGGTTCGCTTAAATGAAGATTGGGTTCTTGCTGGAAATTCCTTTTCGAATAAATTTCTCCAACGAGTGGAAATCGCTATGAAAGAAGAAATAAAACGACTCCTTAACCAAACACTTCATAAGCTTCAAAAAGAATATCAAGTAGATGTGGCTGGTTTTGATGAACAACTACGGATTCACTACCCAAAAGAATGGGAACAAATCAAGCCAAATTGGAATAAACGTTTTAAAAACATACCTATCAAATATGAGATTAACGTTACCGTCAAAGATTATATGCTGGATGGAAAAAAGAAATAAGTTGATGCATCAAGCAAGTTCAACCTATCTTTTACAAGCTTGTAAATTTAATTTCGCTTATTCGAACTTGTTTTATTGAATAGATTTTTATCAGTCTTGGTGGGGTAAGGAGAAACAACATGTACAATTTCTGTAAAATCCCTTGTATCTTCATTATTTGTTTTTTCCTGATTCTAACAGGCTGTTGGGATAGCCTAGATATAGAAAGGTTAAATATTCACTTAGGAACCGCACTTGATAAAGCTCCTTCAACAGATGATTCAAAAGATGGATACCGAAAAAAAAATATCATCAAACTAACCACACAAAATATTGCTCACGAGCAGAAAAGCGGGCAGTCAGATCAAGGCGGGCAACCACAAAACAAATATGAAAATATGACTGGTACAGGAGATTCGATCATAGAAATAGTCCGGGGATTTTCTTCTGAAAACGATCATCCTTCATTTGGTCAACATCTAAAAGTAATCGTCATAGGAGAAGAACTGGCTCGCGAAATGAGTTTACAACTATTACTTAACCAACATTCCCGTACATCTGAAGTGAGAGATAGTTGCATTATACTAATCGCTCATGGATCCGCAGCAGACACATTAAAAATATCTGGTGATGTTCCATCCCTTCAGCTGATTGGAATCGAGAATAATAAATACAAAACAGCTAAACTGTTACCTACTCTTACTCTTGGTAAAACGGAAAGCAAAATGGATGAACATAGTAATTATATCATTCAAAGTGTCCATACTAAAAATAAGAAAGTTATATTTAATGGTGGAGCCATCTTCAAAGGGGAAACAAATAAACTGATTGGTTTTCTTAATGAAGAAGAAGCAACAGGATTAAACTGGATTACAGGAAACATAAAAGGAGGGCTAGTGAAAGGGAAAGATCCAAAAACAAAAAATCTCATCGTTTATAATATTTCATCTGCAACAAGCACAATTACCCCACATCTAAATGGAAATCAGATTACTTTTGATGTAAATATCAAGTCTACTGGAAATCTAAATGAAGATTGGGTGATGGCTGGTAATGCCTTTTCCAATAAATTTCTAAAAAGATCAGAGAACGCCATCAAGGAGGAAATAGAACGACTTATTCGTCAAACCATGAACAAGCTACAAAAGGAATATCAAGTGGATGTGGCTGGTTTTGGAGAACAACTACGCATTCATTATCCACAAGAATGGAATTTTCTCAAAAAGGATTGGAATAAACAATTTACAAATGTATCTGTCAAATATGAAATTAACATTGTCATAGACAATTATATGATAGAGGGCAAGAAAGAACTGGCAAAATAATCCCAACATGTTTTACTCCATCAATAAAGACCAGATTTCGAATAGAACTGAACTTTATGCTAATAAGTATGAACAGCCAATTTGAATAGCTAAAAAATTCCGGACATAAATAATCACCTTCCAAGATCTACACTAGGGATTCCTTTTTCATTTTTATGACATGAATATTTTCAAATATATCCAATATAAATAAAATTGCATGTCATGAAGTTTTCTAAGGGGGATTTGAATGTCAAGAAAGTTTTCTATCCGAGTCTGTCCCATTTTTGCGTTTGTTTTGTTCTTTGCCTTAACTTTAGGTTTACTCACACAACAAGCCTCAGCAAGCCCTGTAACTCCATTCAGCAACTTGAAAATAGCTACAGTAGATGGTCAAACCTATAACCCAGCAAAACATAAAAATATCGTTGCATTTATCGTATACCGCAATGCTGTCAATGGTAAACAGGTTCTTGGATTTTCTACTTTCCAAAAGTATCAAGCTTACAAACAACAACACCTAAAACCAAATACGAATGTGGTTAAAGCAGCAGCCTCTTCGTATTTTTATGAACATACATCCTTCGATAGTCGAGGTTTAGGAGCATACATCTCTTTGCCTGTAGGCAGTAATTACTACTATGTCGGAGATAGTTGGAATGATCGGATCTCTTCTGTTGATGTATATCCTTCTTCATCCGTAACTTTTTATCAACATTGGCATTACGAAGGGTATTATCTCACTCTTGTAAACAATGGAAGTAATTACTGGTTTCGAAATTTAACCAGCTACAACATGCCAAACGGTACAAATTGGAACGATCAAACATCCTCCATCACCTCTGGTTGGTAAAACGAATACACGCTACAATAATGGACCCCATCTGCTTTCATGCATGTGGGGTATTTTCGACTTATTCTCCTTCTGTATGAATATTTTTTATAAAAAACAAAGGAGGTATCAACTGTTCCTGAAAATATAGATAAAAGTAGAAATAAGTAGACAGATGTCTTTTTTCTAACTCTTTTATCAGAGGAAGAAGGATATTCGCGGATTCTCCCGAACATATATGTCCGGAATATACGTTCGAAAACAGTGAATCTATGACGATTGCATACAAAACCGAAATACATCCGAATTCCGAGCAAATCAAGAAAATCGTATCCTCCATCGGAGTTTGTCGTTTTTTGTACAACCAATATGTGGGGCATAATCTAGAATTGCTCCAACAAAAACAACGAATCCTTTCGGCGAATCAATTTGATAAAAAAGTGAACCATGTGCTGTCTCTCATTTATCCTTGGATCAAAGAATGTGGAAGCAAAGCGAGAAAGAAAAGCTTAGTGAATGCAGAAACAGCCTTTCAACGTTACTTCCAGCAAAAAGCAGGAAAACCACGGTTCAAAAAGAAACATGCCCAAACCGTGAAACTCTACTTTCCAAAAAACAATCCAAGGGATCTGGAAATAGAGCGTTATCGTATCAAACTTCCCACTTTGGGTTGGGTTCGACTGAAAGAAAAAGGCTATCTCTCCATCCATGGATCGGCTTCTAGTTGTACCATCGAACAAAAAGCCAATCGTTTCTATGTTTCGGTTCTATTTTCCTCCTTGTACGGGAAAAAAACAAAAAAAGGGAAAGCGAAATGGGTTTCAGATGGAGTAGGAATCGATCTGGGAATCAAAGATTTTGCGATTACCAGTCAGGGGCAAGTTTTCAGGAACATCAATAAGACTTCCGGCATCAAACGTACAGAGAAACGCTTGAGACGAGTGTAGCGAGCGTTATCTCGACAGTACGAATTTCAAAAAAAGCGAGGTGGAAAACCTGCTACAAAAAACGGAAGCAGCATAGCAAAAAACATCCTCCGAATCCAAAAGATTTATCTACGACTTGCTCGCATGAGAGATGCATCGTGCATGGGTGGTGAGTGTGATAGCGAAAACCAAGCCCGCATTTATCACCATTGAGAAACTCAATGTCCAAGGAATGAAGAAAAATCGGCATCTAGCAAAGTCGATTTCCGATCAGGGATTTTATGATTTCAAACAAAAGTTGGGAAATGCATGTCGCAAAATGGGAATCGAACGAAGGGAAGTAACAATGTTCTATCCCTCTAGTAAATTGTGTTCTCATTGCGGCTTAAAAAAAGTGAAATTATCCCTCTCGGAACGAGTGTTTTCCTGTGAACATTGTGGACGAAGCATCGATCGGGATCACAATGCTGCAATTAATTTGATGCAAGCAAAAGAATATGTTCTTCTCACCTAACGAGAGAACGCATTTGTACCGTGGGCTACACGGGAATTTACGCCTGTGGAGTGTTATAGCAAACTGTAGTAGCGAGTTTTGTGGCGAGACAGGACACGCAGAAGCAGGAAAACTCTAGCATAGGGATGTTTTTCTATGTTTTTAGTAGCAGATATTTCTTCCATGAAGCGGATAGAAACGATGATGGATCACCTATCAAGCGAATTAATTAAAAAACAAGATCCAGATGGTAAATGGTCATTTTGTTTTGAAAGTGGAATCATGACTGATGCATATATGTTGCTGTTGATGAAAGCTTTAGGGAAAAGACCAGATCACATAGAACAAATGCTTATTGACCGAATACTCGCCAAACAAACACAGCAGGGAACATGGACTTCCTTTCCGGATGAAAAACAAGGGAATCCCTCTGCAACAGTAGAAGCTACCTTAGCGCTTTTATATAGCGATAAATGCAACGCCACCCCCCAACTTGAAAAAGCAAAACAATATCTTTCTACACAGAATCGTTTGGATCAAGCAAATCCTCTAACTCGAACTGTACTAGCAATATTTGGACATTATCCATGGAATAACTTATCCAAATTACCCATTGAATTTTTTCTCCTTCCTACGTGGGGACCCATCCATTTTTTTGATTTTGTTGGTTATGCTCGTACCCATTTAGCTCCAATTATGTTAATTCAAGATCGGAAATTTGTTATCACGTTACCCAACTATGAAAGAGTTCTAAAATGGATGCCACAAAGCTCTTCTCATAAGAGAGTTTCAAATCGATTGAAAGAGAAGATATATCCTTTTCTTCCTCACAAACATCTCTTAAAAAATATTCGTCAGCAGGCTACTCGTTGGGGAGAAAAATTTTTACTCGATCGAATGGAACCAGATGGAACGTTGTATAACTGTATGACCACCACTTTTCTTCTCATTTTCGCTTTACTTGCTCTCGGTTACAAAAAAAATCATCCTATCATTGAAAAAGCTTATCGCTGTTTGCTCCAAGATTACTTATGCAACCTAAAAAATGAAGGACACATACAAGAGTCCAACTCTAATGTTTGGGACAGCGGTTTAACCCTTCATTCATTATTAGAAGCAGGTATAGATCCAAATCATCCAACCATACAAAGCGGGAAAAAGTATCTTCTTTCTAAACAACAATATTTACTTGGAGATTGGTCTCTTCACAATCCAGGTGTTGCACCTGGTGGATGGGGGTTTTCTGATCAAAATACAATAAATCCAGACATCGATGATACAACTGTCGCATTGCGGGTACTAACACCTTTCTATCGTGATAAAGCTGTCCAATTGGCTTGGAATCGAGGTGCCACTTGGTTATTATCCATGCAAAATAAAGATGGAGGTTGGCCTGCATTTGAAAAAGATACAGGAAAGGATTGGCAATCCTTCCTTCCTAACTTAGGCAGTAAAGTTTGGGGAGACCCTTCTATGGCAGATTTAACTGGAAGGTCATTAGAATTTTTGGGAAAATACACGACTTTTAACCATCAACAAGCTTCCATTGATAAAGCAAGGAAATGGCTAGAAAAAAACCAAAAGAAGGATGGCTCTTGGTTTGGAAGATGGGGAGTTTCTTATATCTATGGTACATGGGCAGCTCTTACTGGATTAGCAGCAATAAAAGTGCCGAGGGAAGACCCAACGATTAAAAAAGGAATCAAATGGTTGAAATCTGTTCAACATAAAGATGGTGGATGGGGAGAATCATGTTATAGCGATCAACGCATGACCTATATCAAACTACCTTTTTCAACCCCAGTCCAAACAGCTTGGGCTTTGGACGCACTGATTTCTTTTTATGATACGCCAACAGCAGAAATGGAAACAGGAATAACTCGTTTGCTCCAATTATTAGAAGAACGTGGAGAGGAATGGAAGTATCCTGTTGGCAGTGGGTTAGCAGGAGAGTTTTATGTTTATTATCATAGTTATCCTTATGTCTGGCCATTGATAACATTAAGTCATTATTACAAAAAATATAAAAAAATAGGAAAGATTCAAGAGTAATTCGTCTCACTTCGGACAAAAAATGCATACTCAGATACATTATTTTGGTCAGTGGATCGTTTAACTCGCTAGTACTAATCTCCAAAACTAATTTCTTTGTCTTTCATCTTTATCATTCAACAAAAGAGGAAGAATTAAAAAATCCTTTCTCAATGGCAAAAAACCTTTCTCTTTTTCAAGAGAAAGGTTTTTATTTGGCGTCCCCGGAGGGATTCGAACCCCCGACCCACAGCTTAGCATACCACTATGACTTTCATCACCAAAGATATTGTTTGTGGTCTGGACTATATCTTCACCATTTCAGGTGTGACACGTATAGTCTCTACGGAACCTCACGATAATCAGCAGCAAATTTGACATTTACCAATTGATTATTTTTCGGGGCTTTTACCCTCAAGTGAATCGACTTGAGCCTTTAAAACCCCTAAATCTCCTTTATGTTTTGTATGATGATACATATTCATCACCTCATAAGGAGATCGTAAGTTTCCTCGGTATTGCCATCAGCATTATCTGTTAAGGTTTCACCGATACAGTGTCATCCACTCTATAAGTTTCTGTTTCCTCATAGAGGCTCCTAATTGAAGGCTGTTGCTCTATCCAGCTGAGCTACAGAGACATAACAAAATTTATGATAACGCAATCGATCCTATTTGTCAATAAAAAATTTGACTATTATGTTGATGACTTATTTGAGAATCATCCTATACCGATAAGAGCACGAACAATGGGTTGGTGCCAAAAACAGAGAGATACCATGAATCCAAAATTTCAAAACCTGCTGGAAAATGCAAGGCAAGCAAGGAACATGGCCTACGCTCCCTACTCGAACTTCCCAGTGGGAGTAGCCGTTTTCGCTAACTCCAAAACCTTTACTGGAGGCGAATCAGGAGAACGCCCGTTCAAAGCTGGGAGTTTGTGCGGAGCAATCTTCTTTCAGCAGCATTCCTCAGACAGAAATGAAAACCTCCCTTCTTGGGAGGTGTATTGTCAATAAATGAAATAAGAATGGGCTGTGAGCTAATCCACTATAAAAGAAACGAGCCTCCAAGGTTGGGTACTCCATTTCCATTTGGTTCAAAATAATTCACTTTGATATGACGATCCTTATTCAAGTGAACAATTGCGTATGTAGGTACAGTATAACCACGAGGACTTTGAATACTGCCTGGGTTCAAAAATACTTTTCTTCCTTCTTGCTCACATAGCGGAAAATGAGAGTGTCCAAAACAAACAATATCTGCCTCTTTTTCCTGCGCTAGCAACGAAAGGGGTAAAAGACTGTTTTTCACTTGGTATCGGTGACCATGAGTAACATAAAAACGATAGCCTGCAAGGTTTACCTCTGCCTCATTGGCAACTTCTTCAAAGTCACAATTTCCTCTAACAACTGTCATAGCAACAGAAGGCAATTGCTTCTTTTCTGTACAAAAATCACCACAGTGAATCACATAATCAGCTTTTTCTTGTTCTACTATTTTTGCTAGTAAAGACGCTTTCCCATGTGAATCACTTGTCACAAGTACTTTCACCTTTTACACACCTTTCCCAAAGGACAATAGATACTCTAAAATGAATAAGTCGTCTTCAACCAATTCACTAGTTTTTGAGTTGCGATGGCCCGATGACTGATTTCATACTTTCGTTCACTTGGAAGCTGTGCCATGGTCATTTTTTCATTGGGGAGATAGAATATTGGATCATATCCAAATCCATTTTCCCCGAGAGGGGTGGTAATAATCTTCCCATGACATTCTCCACGGAAAAACTGCGTTGGTTGATTAGGGATAGCAACTGCCATTACGCAGACATAGTAAGCAGGAGGATGGTGCAACTCCAAATGATTTATTTCCTGTAACAATTTTTCGTTGTTCGCTTCATCCGTCGCATCTACTCCGGCATACCGTGCAGAGTATACACCCGGTTCTCCACCAAGATCAGGCACTACCACTCCTGAATCATCTGAAATAACGGGACCACCCAACCAATCAGAAATAATTTCTGCCTTCTTCGCGGCGTTCCCTTCAAAAGTAGGTTGATCTTCTATTATTTCTGGTACTCCATTTAAGTCATGTAATCCTTTCACTTGTAGACCAAATGGAGAAAATAAATCGACAAATTGTTTATGTTTGTGTTTGTTTGCGGTAGCAATAATAATAGAAGAAAAAGGCCAAGTCTGTTTACCCATTTTTTCCTCCAATAAAGTCTGCATTCTCTCCAAGTAGTTGTTTTTGAATAACAGTCAATTCACCTGTCCCTTTTTTAGCGAGAATCAACATTTCTTGTAATTGTTCAGGTGAGAATGGGTTTTCCTCCCCTGTACCTTGTATTTCTACAAATTTCCCTTTACCTGTCATGATTACATTCATATCCACTACAGCAGAAGAGTCTTCCTCATAACACAGATCCAAGCAGGTCATCTCTCCTACCACTCCCACACTAGTAGCAGAAAGAAAATCTTTGACCGGAAACCGCTTAAAAACTTGTTTTTGATAAAGAGGGATCAATGCATCTACCATCGCAACAAAAGCTCCTGTAATGGAAGTAGTTCTTGTACCGCCATCTGCTTGAATAACATCACAATCAATCCAGATTGTACGCTCGCCTAATGCTTTTAGATCAACAACAGAACGCAGTGCTCTGCCGATTAGTCTTTGAATTTCCATTGTACGACCAGTTACTTTGCCCTTGCTCGATTCCCTTATTGTTCTTACTCCTGTTGCACGAGGTAACATCGAATACTCTGCGGTAATCCAACCTTTGCCCGAGTTGCGTAAAAAAGGAGGAACTTTTTCCTCTACAGTAGCTGTACAAATAACTCGCGTGTCGCCTATCGATATAAGAACGGAGCCCTCAGCTGGTTTTATATAATCTCGAATGATCTCAACTCTACGTAATTGGTCATATTTTCTTCCGTCCGTTCGCAAGCGTCTTCCCCCCAGATTGTAGATAACTCAGTATAACATACGAAGCTTCTAATATTTAAATTAACCAACAAATTATACTCGTAACCCCATACAAAAAGCCATAATAACAAAAAAGCAGAGGTTTTTGCATTTCCTCTACTCTTTATAATCTTACAAGTGAGAAATTCACGGGTTTAAATCATGTGATAATAGAAGTAATGTTGACCGGATATCTACAATCCACTCGGATTTATGTGTTTTGGTCGAGTTACTGGCAGATCCACATTTTTACCTTGATTGTTTAACACACCAATTGTTGTCTTCCCATCTACTATGATTTTCACTTTGTTCGCATTCATATTTTGGGTTAAGGATAAAACGATGGAATCAAGTGCACTTTTTGAAGCAGCAGTTTGATCGTTGTATTGCAGTATTTCTTTACCGAAATTGGCAGTTATTTGTTTTCCGCTGAGTTTCACTTCTTTAATGGTAGTAGCTGTATCGAGTGGTCCAATGAGATGACTGTTTTCCAAAGGTCCTCTCACTAATTCTTTTACTACTGTTTCTCCCACATTTGTAGATCGGTTTACGAGTCGAGTGACTGGAACATAATGAATAGAATTATCTTCGGATTGACTTATGAAATAGAGAGTGACAGGCATACTTGCACTAATATCGACCCCATTAGCTACTTCTACGTTGATTCCATCAGCCCGCGTCAAACCTTGGGTGACAGACTTACCTTTTGGCATTACACTTAGATCTTTTCCTTCCATTTGGATATTCACCGATTTAATATTACGAAATCCAGTAAGGGTCCAAGTAATGGCATTTAAAATTTTCGTCTCATTTTGTGCAGTATAATTTCGAAATTCACGAGAAAAGTTTACAGTAGCAACTTCCTTTTTTATCTTTACTCCTAATACTTTTGTACCTTTTGGAAGCACGCTCTTTGTGCCTTTAGGAAGGACTTTAGCTGCAACAGACCCTTCTACCAGACACTCCAGTGAGCTTTTCGCTAATGATTTACCTTGCAGTTTAGCGGAAAAGGGCATTACGTAACCATCGTGATTCATCACATATAATTCCGTTATATGTCCTCTATCTTCCTTTTTCGAAGTTGCAGGGGCTTGTACGACACGAGCATCACCTTGAGGCGGATCAATTGGATTAGAAGCTTTTACATTTGGACCAGAAAAACAACCTGTTAGTGCAACCGGAAAAAGTAACATACAAACCATAGCTCTTGCTTTGTTTCGCATAATGGTCCTCCCATGGACTTGTTATTTATCTCATGTATACGAGTCCTTTGCGAAAAATAGGACAACTTTTTCCATAAAAAAACCATGTTGATCAAATTCTCAACATGGTTTAGGCTTTCAGCTTTTATTCGCATAACTCAATGTCACTTGCTCTGTCGCTATATTTAATCCAAGCCAGTCTCCAGCCAACTTTGAAAATTGCTCCACTTCACCTGTAGTAAAAAAACGATGCTTTTGATGTTTTGTAGCAAGCATCCTGCGATACTGTAAAATGGTACTCAATTCAGAAGCGGTCTCTTCTGCTGAACTAATGAGCTTCACACGCTCACCCATTGCTTTTTGAATAGAAGAAGCGAGCAAAGGATAATGAGTACATCCTAAAATCAACGTATCCATACCCAATCCTTGTAAAGGTTGCAAAGTTTCTGCAACCAATTCATCTGCATAAGAAGAATGACGTAATCCGTCTTCTACCAAAGGAACAAAACTTGGACATGCTAAAGAGTGGGTAATAATTTCTGGGTGAATACGTCTAAGGGTACGTTCATATGCTCCACTTTTCATGGTCCCGATTGTACCAATGATTCCAACTTCACCATTGATGGTACCCTTAATGGCGGCTCTTGCTCCTGGTTCAATAACACCCAAAACAGGGATAGAAACGAGTTCCCTCACATCATTTAAAGCTGCCGCTGTCGCCGTATTGCAAGCAATGACTATCGCTTTTAATGGAAATTGCAAAAGAAATTGAATGACTTCTAAGGTGAATTGTTTGACTTCTTCCGTTGTACGTGGTCCATAAGGTAAACGTTTTGTATCACCAAAGTAATAAATCGTCTCATGGGGAAGCTGTCTCATCATTTCTTTAACAACTGTTATTCCGCCTACTCCTGAGTCAAAAACACCAATTGCGTGGTTATTCATATATGTCGTTTGCTCCCTCCAAGTACCAGTACCACTTCTACAATAGGATATTACTATTATATAAAAAAGCAACCCCTTTAGTGACAAAGGGGTCTTCAGCTAATTCGTTGTTAACATTTGTTTATAAATTAATTGCAGGACTTGTTCTGTTTGTTGGGCTTGCTCTTGTGTAAACTTTTCAAGTATCCGATTAAGGTAAGCACGCCTTGCAGCTAATACTTCTTGGATGATACCTTGTCCGTATTCCAACATATGAATACGTACCACTCGACGGTCACGATCATCCCGAACTCGCGCTACCAGATTATTCTTTTCCATACGATCTATCAAATCTGTCATGGTGCTACAAGCTATATACATCTTTTGACTTAGTTCACCTATAGTCATATCTCCATCCTTATAGAGCCATATTAAAGCGGAAAACTGTGGTGGGGTAATTGGGAAATCTGCGAGAATATCACGGCCTTTATGTTTCATGATCACGCTAATTTCACGCAAGAAAAATTCAATTTCATTCACAGTTTCTGGCAGAATGGGCTGGTGTTTGTCCATAATACTCCCCTTAAAACTATTTATATACGAAACAGTAATAAAATTATAGAATAGAAAACATTCCATTACAAACACAAATGTCAACTTTTACAAAAAAATTGTTTACGTAAGTCTATCCATCAATTGCTGCATATCTTCAGGAAGGGGAGTATCCCACGTCATCCATTTCTTATGAGTAGGATGAAAGATCGAAATTCCCTTGGCATGTAGCGCTTGTCTAGAGATCAAAGGATCTGGATCTACTTTCCCATACAAAGTATCTCCCATTATAGGGTGTTCTATTGAAGCGAGGTGAAGGCGTATCTGATGAGTTCGACCTGTTTCTAATGTCAAACTCAGCACCGTTGCACCTTTTAGCTGTTTGACCGTCTCATAATGTGTGACTGCTTGTTTCCCATTTAATGGATCGATTACTCGTTCAATGATACTCGTCGGGGAGATTGCAATGGGCAAATCAATTGTCCCTTTCTGTGGTTCAACATGGCCATAACAAATAGCTATATATTTACGTTGGTAACGTTTTTGTTTCATTTGTTTTGACAACATCGCATGTGCATATGCATGTTTTGCGATCACCATCATACCAGAGGTATCTTTATCTAATCGCGTTACGGGACGAAAAGGATACGATTCCCCTCTTTTTTTGGCATAATAAGCTATCCCATTAGCTAGCGTGCCATCTTTATATCCCATGGTAGGATGTACAACAATCCCTGCTGGTTTATGGACAACTAATAAATCACTATCCTCGTAAACAACGGAAAAAGAGATGAACTGAGGTTCAATCCATGTATCTTCTGACGATTCCTCCAAACAAACTTCCACTATATCTCCTTCTATCAATCTAGCGGTATAGTAAATAATATTTTGATTTACCATAACTCGTTGTTCTTCACGCAATCGACGAAACATTCTTCGAGAAAAGTGAAATCTATTTTGTAAAATTTGCTTTAACATTTTTCCACTTTCGGAAGCATTCACTACAAATTGCAACTTTATCGCCTTCTCACTTGATTTCCATCCAAATCCTTCTCTATGATATCAAGTTTAGCGCAAATAGAAACCATACATGCAAGAAAAAATCCTCAGTTACTGAGGATTTGAATTAGAATATAAGTGGCATGCCACCCAGTGATTTGGTTTTGCTTCTTGCCAAATCGGTTCCACTTGTGCACAAACGGACATGGCATGTGGACAACGTGTCCGAAAACGACATCCACTAGGTGGATTTAAAGGAGAAGGGATTTCCCCTTTGATCCGGATCTTCTCTCTTTCTTTCGCCTGTATCGGATCAGGGATCGGCGCAGTAGACAATAACCCTTGTGTATAGGGATGAAGCGGCTCACTATACAGAGCATCACTGTCTGCTAATTCCGCCATTTTCCCCAAATACATCACACCAACTCGATCACTGATATATTTAACCATGGAAAGATCATGAGCAATAAAAAGATAGGTTAACCCTTTTTCTTTTTGCAACTTTCTCATCAAATTGACCACTTGAGCTTGAACAGAAACGTCAAGGGCTGAAATGGGTTCATCGGCAATAATGAACTTCGGTTCCATCGCAAGTGCTCGCGCGATTCCAATCCTTTGTCTCTGACCACCGCTAAATTCGTGTGGGTAACGAGTAGCATGACTTTTGTTTAATCCAACCGTCTCCAGCAATTCACAGACAATTTCTTGTCTTGATTTACCATTAGAAAGCTCATGAATATCCAGTCCTTCTGCAATAATATCCATCACTGTTTTGCGAGGATTTAGAGATGCATAGGGATCTTGGAAAATCATTTGCATATCACGGCGAAATTTCTTTTGATTTTTCCCTCGCAACTTATGAATATTTTTGCCTTCAAAGAGAACTTCCCCATTCGTTGCATCATAAAGATTAATAATGGTTCGCCCAGCGGTAGATTTTCCACAACCGGATTCTCCCACTAATCCAAAGGTTTCTCCTGGCATCACTTCAAACGAAATACCATCAACCGCTTTTAAAACTCTGTTTCGATCCAATTGAAAATGTTTTTCTAACCCTTTTACCTTTAAAATTGGCTCAGTCAATCTACCCACCTCCTCTCAGGCTCTATCGGACTTTTCACTTCTGGTGCATTTGGATGCTGTAACCAACAAGCAACTTGGTGCGAACTGGACGATTTAGTCACTTCTGGCATTTCTTCTTGGCAAATTTTCATCGCATGCGGACATCTACCTGTAAACGGACAACCAGCAGGCGGATTTACTAGACTAGGGCATGAACCAGGAATCGAAGCCAATTCTTGATCTCTATTCTGATCCAATTTTGGCATAGATTGCAGTAATCCCCACGTATACGGATGCTGTGGATTGTAGAAAATTTCATCCAATGTCCCAGACTCTACTATTTTCCCCGCATACATGACAGCAACTCGATCTGCAATTTCTGCCACTACTCCTAAATCGTGGGTAATAAATACAATCGAAGATCCTGTTTTGGTTTGAAGATTTTTTAACAGATCAATGATCTGCGCTTGAATCGTAACATCCAAAGCAGTTGTAGGCTCATCCGCGATCAAGAGTTTAGGTGAACATGCAAGAGCCATTGCAATCATTGCTCGTTGTCGCATCCCACCACTAAATTGATGAGGAAACTGTTCTACACGTTCAGAAGGGCTAGGAATACCAACAATTTTTAGTAATTCAATTGCTCGTTCCTTCGCTTCTTTAGCCGATAACTTTTGGTGCTTGATCAAACTCTCTGAAATTTGATTCCCTATGCGAATGGTTGGATTTAAAGAAGTCATTGGATCTTGGAATATCATTGCAATTTCTTTTCCACGAATTTTTTGCATCTCTATTTCTGATAACTTTGTTAAATCACGGCCACCATAAAGAACTTTACCTTTATCTATCTTTGCTGGCGGTTGTGGAATAAGACGCATAACTGTTTGAAAGGTAACACTCTTTCCGCTACCTGACTCCCCAACAAATGCAACTACTTCCCCTTCTCCAACTGTAAAATCAACACCACGTATCGCTTTTACTTCTGTATCTTGAGAACGAAAGGAAACATGAAGGTCAGACACTTCCAATATTGGTTTCATCCTTACTCCCTCCTTACTTTTTCATTTTTGGATCTAGCGCATCTCTCATGCCATCTCCAATCAAGTTAAAGGACAACATGATAATACATAACACTAAAGCAGGCCAAAACAATTGAAACGGGAACAGTTGCAGCGTTCGGTATCCATCACTCACCAAAATCCCCAAACTTGCTGATGGCGGGCGAAGTCCAAGTCCAATAAAACTTAGAAAAGCTTCAAAGAAAATGGCAGATGGAATCGAAAATGTCACTGCAATAATAATTGGGCCCATAACATTGGGAATCAAATGTTTAAAGAGTATACGATAATGACTAGCACCCATTGTACGGGCTGCTAATACGTATTCTTGCGTTTTTAATTTTAAAATCTGTGCCCTTACTATCCTTGCCATTGGTACCCAACCTGTAAAAGATAGAGCGACAGCGATAGGAAGAACCCCTGGTTCTAAGTACATCATTAACAAAATGATAATTACTAAATTTGGAATCGAATACATAATCTCTAAAATGCGTTGCATGATCGCATCCACTCGACCTCCAAAATAACCAGAAATCCCACCAAATGTAACTCCAATAACGACATCAAGAAAAGCAGCAATGAAAGCAATTAATAACGAAACTTTGGCCCCATACCAAACTCGTTGCCACAGATCTCGACCCAAACTATCCGTACCCAAATAATGATCTCCTGAACTCTCTTGGTTCGTTATCGTTAAATTTTGAGAGTGATAGTTATGCTCATTAAATAAAGGCCCTATAAAAGCAATTAACAACAATAAGACAATCAGTATTAACCCAATAAGGGCTCCCTTATTGCTTTTAAATCGTATCCAAGCATCTTTCCAATAACCCTTTTGTGGCGCTAAGACTTCGCTATTTTTTTCGGAAAGGGCAAGGGGTTCAAACCAGTTTTTTTCCCATTTTTTTGGTGTATTCATATCCCAATCACTCCTTTGCACCTGAAACCCGAATGCGGGGATCAATAACGCCATATAATACATCGACAATAAAGGTAACGGATAAAAACAATACACTGTAGAAAATTGTTGTACCTAAAACAGTTGTATAATCATTCACCATAATGGAGTCTACAAATAGATTTCCAATACCAGGAATACCAAAAATATTTTCCACCACGAGAGAACCTGTCAAAATATTGACGGTTAACGGCCCCAATATGGTAACGGCTGGTATCATTGCATTTCGCAAAGCATGGCCAGTGATTATCTTACTCCAAGATAATCCCTTCGCTTTTGCAGTCCGAATATAGTCTTGCTCTAGTACCTCTACCATTTCTGTACGAATATATCGAGAAACCTGTGCAATAACATAAACAGATAAAGCTAAAGATGGCAAAATCGTGTATTCGTATCCTCCCCAAAGCGCTGGAGGCAATAATTCAAACTTAACACCAATCCAATACGATAGTAAGCCTGCAAGAACAAAATTTGGAATGGAAACCCCAAACACAGCTGTCGCAGATGCTACATTATCTATCCATGTACCTCTTCTTAATGCAGCGATAATTCCCAACAACAACCCAACAACAAGACCAAAGATAATCCCTTGGAAACCAATAAATGCTGATGGGCCAATTCGATCGCTAAGCAATTCATTTACGGATCGTCCATTCTGACTTAAGGACATCCCCAGATCGCCTTGAACTAAGTTCCCCATAAATTTGACGTATTGTATAGATAAAGGCTCCTTAAGCCCATACTGTTCCAAAATTTGTTCTCGAATCTCTGCCGGCAACTTTTCTTCATTCGCAAGAGGTGTACCTGGTAACATTCGAACAAGAAAAAAAGTCACTGTAACAATGATAAACAGAGTAAGAAGCATAAGACCGAATCGTTTTAATGTATATCGTAACAAGAAAAATCACTCCTCTCCCACAGTCATAAAAATATAAGGTATATGCCTAATGACATATACCTTATTAGGTCAGCTTTTACTTACCGTCAAGATATGCATCTTTAAAGTCCCAGAAGCCCCAAGTTGTGTTCCAAATTGCGCCTTTCACATAAGGTTTTAAGAGGCTTAATCGAGTACGGTAGTAAAGTGGAGCAATCCCTTGTTCATCGATCAAAATCTTCTCAGCTTTGATTAGGTCTTGTACACGCTCTTCGAAGTTTGGATTGTCTTTCGATTTTTTAATCAAAGCATCATACTCTGTATTACTCCATTTACCACGGTTATAACTTTGACCGGTGGTAAAGATATCTAGGTGAGACATTGCATCATTGTAGTCTGCTCCCCAGCCAGAAAAGAGGATTTGGAAGTTGCCATCTTTCCCACGTTGGAGGCGTTCTTTAAAGGTAACTGGAGAAACGGTTACTTGAACACCAAGATTTTTATGCAATTGATCTGCGATAAACTGCATTTGGTCTTTTGCACTCGTGGTGTCATCTCCAAGCAGATCAATCTTTTCAGAGGGGCTGATCCCCTCTTCTTTTAATCCATCTAGCCAAAGTTTCTTCGCTTGAGTAGGATCATATTTTACTTCGTCTTTTGAAACCTCACGGAATTTCTGATTCGTGTTGGCTTGAATATCAAGTGGCACAAGAGATCCTGCTGGAACAGATCCAGTTTTTATTACTTGATCTGTTAGTGTTTTCTTATCAATTGCCAATTCGATAGCCTGACGAAGTTTTTTGTTTTTGAAGATACCTTCTCTTTGGTTAAACTCTAAGTACCAAGCAGAAGATTCTTTTAAAACAAATCTTTCTGAGCTGGATTTAAATGCATCTGCAAAATCCTTCGTAATCTCTGTGAAATCAATTTTGTTTGTTTTATATAAGTTTACTTTAGTAGATTCTTCTTTTAAGAACTTAACTTCTGCTTTTGTTAGTTTTACATTTTTGTTATCCCAATAATTATCGTTTTTGACCATGTGGATGCTTACTCCGTGCTCCCACTTATCGATCGAAAACGGACCATTGTATACCATGTTTTGTGCTTCTAATGCAAATTTAGCGCCGAACTTTTCTACAATATCTTTACGTTGAGGCATAAAGGTTGAAAATGCTGTCAATTGCAAGAAATAGGGTGAAGGCGCTTTTAATGTAACTTGAAGTGTTTTCTCATCTAGCGCTTTTATACCAACATCTTCTGGCTTTGCTTTACCTGCATTATATTCCATTGCATTTTTAACAGGTTCAAGGATGTAAGCGTACTCAGAAGCGGTCTTTGGATCTAGTGCACGTTTCCAACCATACTCAAAATCATGAGCAGTAACAGCTTTTCCATCGCTCCATTTTGCGTCACGTAGTTTAAAAGTATAAGTTAATTTATCTGCACTCAATTCATAGCTTGCTGCGATTCCTGGTACTGGTTTTTGATCTTTATCAAGTCTCATTAATCCTTCTAGAGCATTGGTCAAAATTTGAAAAGATACTTGGTCGGTTGACTTAGCACTATCTAAGTTCGGTGGTTCGTTTTTATCCGTTAGCACCAATGTATCTTTGGAAGCATCCTCTGTACCACCGCCAAATCCACAAGCGGATATAACCAAACTAAGAACCAAAATAATGGCTGTAAAAATAGACCATTTTTTCCTGCTCATCCTTTATCCTCCTCGAAATTAATACTGCTGGAATATATAGTCTAGACCAAATGGCCTTAAACCCTAAAATATTCTGAATGAATGGTCATTCATAAATATATTAAAACCCTAGTTGTTATTTTAAAATAAAGATAATACTTCTGTAAACTGTAATCTTTTGGGAAACTAATACATTCTTGTATGACCCTCATTCTAATTGATCCAATCAAGCCAATGAAAGCGCTTTAAAAAATAATCAAAAGCAGAAAATATTTTCGCGAATATTATCTCACCTGTTACTAGATACTTTATCACTAATAAAATAATAATAAAATCAAATAATTTCTCATCAAAAGAGATCGGTTTGATTTTAATCTCTTTTTTCTTTTTTGACAACCATCCTTGATACTGGTACAACCTCTACCCCTGCTTTTTTTATTTTTGGAAGAAAGGAAATAATCGCTTGTGAAGTATTCATCCCTTGTAAACCAACATGACCAATTCCTATACTCTTTCCTTTCCCTATCCCTTCATTAAGCAAACGATTTAACTGTCTTTCTATTGCTTTTCTGCTATTTTGGTTGTCTAGAAAAATATCTCGTTTGGTAAACGGTACACCCATTTCTTTCGCAACTTTACTAACTTTGGAATCTGAACTCGTTGCACTGTCTACAAAAAAAAGATGCCTCTCTTTTACCACCTCCATCACTGCCCTCATTACCTTTTCATCTGATGTAGCTTTCGATCCCATATGGTTGTTTATTCCTTTTGCACCCGGTACACTGTCGAGGTCCATTCGTACTTGTTTTTTAATCTCCTCTGTTGACATATCTGTCGTTATTGCTCCAGGTCCCAACCACTCTTTTTTTCCATGAAAGAACTCCATAGGCAAATGGAGCAGGACTTCGAAACCAGCTTTTTCCGCCCGAAGTGCATCTTGTTTTGAAGTGCGCAGCAAAGGCATGATCGCTACAGTCAACGGCGCATGTATAGAAAAGATTTCTTCTGTACCTTTCAATCCATTCCCCATATCATCAATAATAATGCTTACTCGTTTTGGAATCTCAGCGTTCACTTGGGTTTTACTCCCCACGCAGACTACAAAAAGCAGAGCAACAGCTAGTGACAAATTCGTAAAGCGCTTCATACACATTTTCCTTTGCGTCTTTATTTATTTGTTTCAGCTTTTGCAACTTCCCTTTTCTTTATCCTCGATTCATTTCTATCATGTAAACATTTATTTATATCTATTAAAGAATAAAAAATATCGCCCATACAATTATTTTGGAATTAATATAATTTTTACCAATTATCATCCGCCAGAAGTTGATAACATGAAATGTAAAGAAACAACAAATACATATTATTCACTTTACAATGACTTATCCTAAATTTTTTATAATTATAACGAATTCAACCTTGATATTTATTGTAATTATATATTTAATATTAGTATAAAAGCATTTTTTAATACGGTTTTGAATGTTCTGATATAGGGGAGGCAAATAGATGGTTTGGTTGTGGGTACTTGTTACCTTGTTTTTGATTATCTCCTTGTCCATTTACAGTATATCGGTATGGGGCTACCGAAATATCACTCAAAAAAAGAAACTAACAACAGAAGAATGTTTTCAAGTAGTAGAAAAAAGGGGACTATATACACGTACAAAATTTGATGAGTTACACAAAGAAGAGATAGTGATAAACAATAAGGATGGACTCAAACTACACAGCTACTATATTGAAACCAATCCACACTCTAAAAAAGTAATGATCTTACTCCATGGTTACACTAGGGCTTACCCTATGTCTATGCAATTTACCGACCTATATATCAAACAAGGCTTCAACCTACTAGCAATAGACCAACGGGCACATGGAGAAAGTGAAGGAAAATATACGAGTTATGGCTATTATGAAAAATACGATGTAGACAGTTGGATAGAATGGATACGAGAACGATTAGGGGCAGATGCTCTTATCGGTCTTCATGGCATCTCCTTAGGAGGAGGTACAGCATTAGAGTACTTGCACATCAACCAACATGCCAAATTTGTCATTGCAGACTGTCCTTATTCTGATCTAGGTGAATTGATTCGATATCAAATCAAATATCTTTATAAAGCCCCAACTTTTATTTTTTTCTATACCATCAATTTTTTTGTTAAACTATTTGCTCGATTCAACTTATCTGATGTCCGTCCGATCGCAGCAGTAGCACAAAGTGACCTTCCCATCTTATTTATACACGGCAACCGCGATCGATTTATTCCCACTTATATGAGTCAGAAATTATATGAAGCAAAACAAAAAGGTTTGAAACGACTTTGGATTGTGGAAGGAGCTGGACATAGCGATGCCTACAGGCGCAATAGAGAACAATATGAAGAACAAGTAGGTTCCTTCCTTCAAGAGGTACTCCACAGCAATGAGAGTGCAAAAGTCGTATAAACAAAAGCCCTGTCTTTACTTAGCAGGGCTTTTCATTAAAAAATGGAAAAACAGCAACCTCATGATACATCGGTTCATTACCTAGGATAGATTTATATAACACCATATCCTTTACGCTCCATGTATGATTCATCGCTTCCCAAGGATTCTCATCAACCGGAAGTATAAATCCATTTTCTTTATATTTTCGTGCCAATGTTACATGCGGATGATAAGGACGGCTTTCTAATGAGAAACCAACCGTTTCTAGTGAAGCAGTCACCTTACCTTGAAGTTGATGAAGCTTCTGCTTTTCGCCACGAACTCCCGCCCACAAAATATTGGGTTGAATCTCCCTGCCAAATACGCCAAGCCCCTCTAACGACAAAGAAAAAACATCTTGATTTTTACATTGCTCTGTCAAAACAGAAACGATCTCTTCCTGCTTCTCTTCTGACGTACTCCCAAGAAAATGAAGGGTGATATGAATATCTTGTGGATGTATCCATTTTTTGAAAGCCCATTTACTCCGTTTGAATTGGATCCATCGACCTAGTTGCGCTTTTAAATGCCGAGGCAGACGGATCGCAACAAAAAGTCGGTGTTCGTTTTTTTCTTTCGTTTTACTCACCGCCATTCCTCTTTTTTGTGTATGAGTATTATTCCGTTTTTACGATGAACTATTAGAATAAAAAGGATAAGAAACACACGCGGGGCGGTCTACTCTTTTGAAGTAAACCGCCCCACATTGCCGAACCTCAGGTTCAGCTTGAAATCTCCGTCGCCTTTCGCTCGAAGATTCCGGCAATTTCCAGGAGATCGACACGCTCTGCTGATGTCCCAAACTCCTGATAGATCAGGTCCGCCAACCGCTTCGCTTCACCAACAGGCCGACTATAAGCTTCTCGTTCGTCCAGCACGTTCTTGATCATTGCATCCGCTTGGAAGCGGAGGCGAAGTGCGTTGATCCAATGCTGTGCAGCACGAACATTGCCAGCTTCAGCAGCCTCTACCAGCTTCCGAAGACGATCGAAGAACTCGATCTGATCCGGACCCGGAAGGTGCTCGGATCGCTCATGGACGTGAAGCTTGCCCTGGACTTCTCGCAACGCCTGCTGAAACGAATGAGCAAGCTTCGGCTGAAGATATGCGGCCTCAAGATTGTGAAGCGCAATCAGCGTGTACTTGCTGATCCACCAGTAGGGACGACTCGTGCTCGTGCTCATCATCTCTCCAATCGCCAATTATTTTTGTTCCTGATTTGATTATAACAAAGTAAAGATAAAGGATGTATTCCTTTTGAATCATTCACTATAAAACCCCCCTTTGATTTTAGTTTACTTTCTCCATCATTTGGATCAATCGGCCCAAAGCTAAGCTTCTTTTTTCTCATCTACATTTGTTGCTAATGGCAATTATTTACCCATATCCTACCATTCCCAAGAATGTGATTTTATCTAAAATGAATCAAAATGTACTTCATTATAGTCTCGCGAGTGGGAAAACACGGTTTTAATCGTGGGATGATAGCGAGCGTTAGACGAGGGAGGTTTTTTCCTCCCACAAGTCTGACAAATTTTTCAGAAAACATCTTTACAAACGTATATTCCCCTGTTAAACTATCCGTTAGTTGCTCTTTCAAAACTGGATAGGATATAGGGCCCAGCAAACCAATCGTTTTGCACGTAAAATGCTATGCGTACCAAAAAATGGCTAGACTGAAATGCGAAAACCAAGCAGTATGTCTAATCTATGACGTAGCAACAAAAACTTTTTTCAACCGTAGGGCTCACGGGGCTAGCTTGGTAAAAAAGTAGTCATTAGACTACCGTCCCAAGAATCCCATGGCTTCAGCCATGTGGAGTGTCAAATATTTATCTCCAATTCAATCGGACAATGATCAGATCCCATGATATGATTGGAGATTTTCGCTTCTTTGATTTGATTTTGGAGACGTTCGGACACAACAAAATAATCAAGGCGCCAACCTGAATTTTTCTCTCGTGCCTTCCCTAGATAGGACCACCAAGAATAAGCATCTTCTTGATCAGGATAGAGATAACGATAGGTATCCACAAATCCTTCCTCTAACAGAGCACTAAACTTCTCTCTTTCTTGATCCGAAAACCCTGCGCTTTTTCGATTGGTCTTTGGATTTTTCAAATCAATTTCCTGATGGGCAACATTGAGATCCCCACAAAAGATCACAGGTTTATGTACATCTAGCCTTTTAATATAATCCAAAAAGGCATCTTCCCATTCCATGCGATAATCCAATCTCGTCAAGACTCGCTTGGAATTTGGCGTATATACCGTTACCAAATTAAAGTTTTCAAATACCATGGTGATGACTCTACCTTCTTGGTCATATTTTTCGATATCTAATCCATATGTAACTGCAATCGGCTCTTCTTTCGTAAAAATAGCAGTACCAGAGTATCCTTTCTTTTCTGCAAAATTCCAGTATGAATGATACCCTTCTAAATCAAAATCCATTTGTCCCTCTTGGAGTTTTGTTTCTTGCAGACAAAAAATATCTGCATCTACCTCATGAAAATAATTTTGAAAATTCCCTTTATTGCATACCGCACGAAATCCATTTACATTCCACGATACTAACTTCATATTTTATCTCCTCTATTACACTGATATAAGAACTAACAATTGTATTTTATCAGCTTGAAGCATTTTCTACGAATATATATTCTAATATTTTCTTGTCTCTATACCACTGTAGGTTATTTGAACTGGTCTTGTCCCTCCTCGACAACATCTATAGAATGAATATACGAACACCACTACTTTAATCCAAGATCAATTGAACAGGTGGTATTGATGATGAACATTACAATTGAAAAATTACAGGACAAAGATAAGGAGGAAGAAAATGCTGGAGATAATGGAATTGAGTCAAAGAAAAGATTTATTTAACGAAGCTGTTCATGCATTCTGGAAACAATGGGGAAACGAACAAAACTACAAATTTTATCAAGATTGTATGCTACATTCGTGCCAAACTACAGAAGAAATTCCTAGATTTTATATTGCCCTGTTAAACCAAACAATCATTGGTACATATGCATTAATCAGAAACGATCTCAACAGTCGTCAAGATCTGTTCCCTTGGCTTGCTTGTTTATATGTTAGTCCAGAACATAGAGGAAAAAAAATTGGTTCCCACCTTCTTGAACATGCTACACAAGAGGCTTACAAAAAAGGATACAGAAAATTTTATTTAACTACTGATCTAGAAGGTTATTACGAAAAATATGACTGGACTCATACATCAGAAGCATACGGCATTAGTGGTAGCTCACTAAAGGTATACGAAAAGCGAACAAAATAAAAAAAAAGTTTAAAATTAGGAACTACTGGAAGAAAATCAATGTAAATATTGCAGTATATGCCAAGGAGAATAATTCCACCTCTTATCCATTGTGCAGTGAAAATTTTCTTTCAACAGAAGGAAAAAACAAGAGAACCTTTGATAGGTCCAATCTCAAAAGACCAGCCCATCTTCCTCTACCTCCAGATTCGTACTGTACTTCTCTATCAGGACTTTCTAGCTTTTCTAACAATGGAAATACATCCATCGTCATCATTTCCATTTTTTTATCACTTTGATCAAAGAAATAATGTATCGTTTCATTTAAATTTGTTTTCCAATATACTATTTTTAATAAATTAAAAAATACAGAAAGTGAATAAGATATGAAAAAAAGCGACGAGTTTGGGACTAGAATGAAGACATATGAATTTGCATACAGGAGTTATTTGCCAAAACGCTTACCTGTTTTGTTGCGCATCGACGGTTGTCATTTTCATAGTTATACTAGAAATCTTCACAAACCATTTGATGAACGACTTGTACAAGCTTTTTGGGAAACTGCAAAATATCTAGCAAGTGAACTGATGGGATGTAAGCTTATCTACCATCAAAGTGACGAGCTGTCCATTTTACTCACCAATAATGACAAACTAACCACAGAAGCTTGGTTTGATAATAATTTACAAAAAATAGTTTCTGTCGCTGCTTCACTCACAACAGCTAAGTTTAATGAAGTATTCCACAAAGAGTTGCCAGAGCAAAAACTTGCCATCTTTGATTGTCGAGCATGGATTTTACCTCCTGAAGAAGTAGCAAATTATTTTTTATGGAGACAAATGGATGCAAGTAAAAACAGCGTATCGATGGTTGCTCAAAGTCACTTTTCGGCAAAGCAATTGCACCGACTTAGCGTAAAAGAAATGGAAGAAAAATTAGTTGTAGAAAAAAATATCGATTGGAATAACCTACCAACATGGCAAAAACGAGGAGTATGTATAACAAAACAATCTTATCTCAAAGATAATGTGAAAAGGAATCGATGGATCGTGGATAAAGAGATTCCTATATTCTCTGATGATCGCAACTATATCGAACAATATCTGCGCACAAGCAATAAGTAGGTGTTCACATGCAAGGGATTATTTTCATGGGGATACAAGGATCTGGAAAATCCACCTTCTACAAAGAACATTTTTTCCGAACCCATATCCGCATCAATCTCGATATGCTAAAAACAAGGCACCGAGAAAACTTTCTCATCGAAGCCTGTCTTCAAACCAAACAGCCTTTTGTTGTGGATAATACCAATCCCACTAAAGAAGATCGGATGAGATACATACCAAAATTAAAACAACATGATTTCCAAGTGATCGGTTACTTCTTTTCACCCGATTTTGAAGGAGCTGTAACACGAAATCTAGCAAGAGAAAAGTCCGAACAGGTTCCTCTTATCGCGATCAAAAGTACAAGTAAAAGATGGGAAGGTCCTTGTTATACGGAAGGATTTGATCAGCTTTATCAAATTTCATTAGATCACTCCAATTTCCAAATAAAAGAGTACTCCTAGTTGCATTGGAGTACTCTTTTTTTCTTAGTTATTTCCTCTACAGCTGGTTGATAGATGTTTTAAGAGATCCACTTTTTCTCTAATTCTTGAAACTTCCCATGCAATTTCATATCATCCATCCAGAAATCAATCCAGTTTTGAAAATCTAGGTCTCCTTGATTTAACAAATATCCTTTTTCATGTAGATCAAATGGGTTCTCAGTCATGATACTAAGTAACCGCTCGTCTTGTGCTGCGTAATAACGAGCTTCCGTAGAGTCTGTAATCATTACATCTACTTCACCTGCGGCTACCTTTTTAGGAATTTCTAAATTATTCTGAATAAGTATAATCTCTGCTTTTTTGATATTCGCGCGTACAAACTTTTCATTTGTACCACCAGGATTAACTCCGATTTTTACACCAGGTTGATCAATATCTGCTAAACTTTTGAATCGATCTTTATCTGCTTTACGGATTAGTGGGGATTTTCCATCTTTGATATAAGGAGCAGAGAGATGAGCGGTTTTTTGGCGTACCAATGTTCTTGTTATTCCACCCATGGCAATATCAAATTTATTACTTTCTAAATCTGCCATTAGGGTAGGCCAAGTAGTTTTTACAAATTCTACTTCCACCCCTAAATCTTTGGCTAATTGTTTTGCTGCATCAATATCATAACCCTCGTATTGCTTCGTTTCAGGATTCCAGTAGGTAAATGGCTTATAGTCTCCTGTTGTACCGACACGAATTTTACCTTGTTTGACAATCAAATCCAACCGGGACTTTTCGGGATTGAGATAAGATCCAGCATTTCCTTCTTGATTCAAAAATAGACCTGATAGAAATCCTGTTACTAACAATGCAAAACAAGTTACGAAGATCAGTAAACGTTGGCGCAAATCACTCTCTCCTTTTTATCAGTTAGTAGAATGAAAAGTGTTAATTGATATATATTTTAAATATAAATAATTAATATATCAATCTAATTATTAATTTTAATAGTTCTTTTCTTATTTCTTATTTTTTTATTAAATAAATAAATTCGTTTTTTTGTATATGTACACTTTTGAACTTCTTATAACCCAACAATTATATTTATTTTAATATTATGATAATTGATATTCTGTGGACTTACTTGACGGTGTAACTGTCAAGAAGCCCAACAACAATGCAAGCGACTACATCATGGCAGTCATAGGTGTCCTCGGCAACGTTCAGCAGCATCGGCGCCAGCGCCAGAAGCAATGTCCTTCCTTGATGACAACGCCATCGTAGAAGAAGCGCCCGTGGCGTAGTCGTCATCGATAACGCGTCGCTCGACGGATTCGCCATTGACCTTATCACTTGACTCAGCGGTCGAGAACGATCAGTTCGCCATGGATCTGGTCATCCTTGAGACCCTTGATCTCGATCGGTTCGCCATGGATCTGGTCATCCTTGGGACCCTTGATCTCGATCGGTTCGCCATGGATCTTGCCACCATAGTCGATCCGGCGACCGATGACGACCTCGCCATGGATCTCGCCGCGATTGCGACCCTCGATCTCGATCGGACCGTTGAAGTGAATTCCAGACATGTCTACCCCTCATAGGATTGTTGTTAACTCCATTATACGAAAACATTTGAAATACGAAAAGATGATTAATCCTCCTTTTTGCTATAGAAAATGAACCATTATCTACTACAAATCGGTTCCTTTTTCTATAGCAAAAAGTCCATCAAAATAAATTTCAAAAACGGATATGTATCCGAAAAGGAATAGAAAAGAGAACCATCTTCAAATGAGGGTTCTCTTTTCTATTTGTGAATGAAACATCTATTTTAAAGCAGTCTTTAAATTTTGCAGGTTACGCATCGAAATCGTAAAGTAATCTTCTCCCTTTTTTATCTCTTCAGGTGTCAATCCTTCGAGTGGATCAAGAACTAGCGGTACCGCGTGAATTTCATCTGTCACAATAGAGGCTACTTTCGGTTGTACTAGTTTTTCAAAAAAGATATAAGAAATATGTTTTTGACGAGCGAGTTGTATAATCTCTTTTAGTTTTTTGGGACTTGGTTGTTGATCTGCTGAAAGCCCAGAAATTGCGACTTGATTGAGTCCATATCTAGTTGTGAGGTATCCATAAGCAGCATGCGAAGTGATCACATCTCTTTTCTTTAGTTGAGAAAGCTCCTTTTTGTAAGATTGGTCCAACTGATCAAATCGTTTTGCTAATTGATCGAAATTGTTTTCATAAATCGATTTATGAGAAGGATCTTTTTGAACAAGGGCATTTTTTATATTTTCTGCTTGTTTCTTTGCCAATAGTGGATCCAACCATACATGAGGATCTGTTTCATGTGTATGATCTTCTTCATGATCATGGTGATTTTCCTTCTCTTGCTTCTTAGAATGTAGAGTAAGATTTTTTGTTGTTTCGATAACACCTGTTTTTTGTGGATCTACATTATTTTTTATCTTTTCTACCCAACCTTCCAAACCTGCTCCATTATAAATAAGCAAATCAGCCTGATTGATTTGTACCATTTCTTTTGGAGTAGGTTCATAATCATGAGTCTCTGCCCCAACTGGTGTAATTGTATGCACCTCTACTTTGTTGCCACCTATTTCATGAGCAAAAAAAGCCAATGGATAAAAACTAGCATATACAACTAGATTCTCCGAATTAGATACATTTGACTTATGGGATGGTGCAGAGTTTGTAGTAGAACATCCTGTCATAGCGATAAGAAGGGTAACAATAAAACTAAATAGAAACGATTTTTTCAAAATGGGAACGCACCTTTCTACAAATCGTAATTATTATTATTTACATTTCTTTTTTTCATTATAGCGTTGTGTATATTTTTTGTCTATTTTTATTTCTTTATAATATATTATTATATATTTTATCCGATATATAACGCGAGTTACGATAGAAAGTTATTATTTCAAATATTAGTAAATAGAATGTCGAATATGTAAAAATGTCCAATTTTCTATAGACAAAATAGAATAATTACGATATAAGAATATAATAAGTAACAAGATGAGAACGATTCAAAACTTATACCAAATAACATGATTATGGTCAAAAGATAAGTGGAGGAAAAACATGCTTCGTTTTTTAAGAAGTTTTTATGTAGAGATTTTGCTTTTGTTCGTTTTTATGAGTATTCTTCTTTTCTTTAATTCTAGTACTTACTTGTCGTCCGATTTCGACCTTCGATTTTTATTTACTTTCACAGAAAATGGAAAGCTGCAGATCCTTTCTACCATTTTCCTAAGTATTTTTTTAGAAGGACTGCCTTTTATCTTAATTGGTGTTTTTATTTCTAGTTTTATCCACGCATTTATCAATGAAAATTGGATTTGGAAATGGGTTCCGCGTAATCCTATTCTGTCCATTCCTGCCGCTATTTTACTTGGGTTTGCATTACCGATTTGTGAATGTGGAATTGTTCCAATCACCAAACGATTGATCGAAAAAAAGTTACCTGTTTACACCGCTTTTACTTTTTTATTAGCTGCTCCTATCATTAATCCAGTAACCATTCTTTCCACCTATCTTGCCTTTGGCGGTGACTGGAAAATAACAAGTACCCGCATCTTATTTGGAGCTGGCATTGCCATCACCATGGGGATCTTATTTTATCTCTTCTTTCGAAAGAGCCAGATCTTACATGACAATGTCCTCACCAGTAATCACACCAGCTCAAACTGCTGCGAATGTACTGATGAAAATCATCATCATTCTCCTAGTTGGAAAGAAAAAACGAATCATGCTTTGTACCATTCAATTTTTGAATTTATCAACATGGGCAAATTTTTTGTGCTAGGGGCTTTTTTAGCGGCCTGCTTTCAAACATTCATAGGATTTTCAATCATACAATCCCTTTCTTCGCATGAATGGGTTGCCATACTATTGATGATGGCATTTGCATTTGGACTCTCGATTTGCTCTTCATCTGATGCATTCATTGCTGCCTCCTTCCGAAATGTAGTCGGGACAGCACCGCTTTTTGCTTTTCTTGTGTATGGGCCGATGATGGACTTAAAAAACATATTAATGATGGTTGGTAGTTTTCGAGCTTCAATCATTTGGTTTTTTTGGGGAGCAACAACTTTATTGACGATCGTTTCGATTGCCTTGGTTCTATAAGAAAGGAGTTATTTATGGCAGCAATATTACGTGTATGTATCTTGTTTTCCTTAGCCATCTTATTAACTTATCTGATTCTATCAAGACAACTAAATTACTTTATTCATCCACGTATCCAATATTTTAGTATTTTTGGTTTTGCAGCTCTCATCATACTAGGGATCATTCAAATGAAAAATATACGCCATAAAGCGATGCATCCCATTGGCATCTGGGGTTATATTATGATCAGTTTACCTATTTTTTTCTTTGTTCTTTTCCCAAGCAAACCATCAGATGCCAACTTAGCTGATCAAAAAGTATATACGTATATCCCTCCTGCTCAGGTAGACAAAAAGACAAAAAAAGACATGGATGCTACACAATTGCAAGAAGAGGATTGGGAAGCTCCATATAAAAAACAAGCCGCTGAATTTAAAAAACTGCCTACGATTATTTTGACAAAGGAAAACTTTATCGACGTTACAAATGTATTGGCAATGTACCCCGAAGATTTCAAAGGGAAGAAAGTTCGTATGGTCGGTTTTGTTTATCGGGAAGAAGGTTTTGAAGAGAATCAGTTTGTCATTGCCCGATTATCCATGGCTTGCTGTGTAGCTGATGCCGGAGTCGTCGGATTCTTTGTGGAGACAAAGCGACCAAAAGTATTTCAAAAAGATCAATGGTATCAAATCGATGGTACATTCGAGATGAAGAAACGGGAGACAGGGGAAGTTCCAGGATTGAAAATCGAACAATATAAGAGGGTTCCTGCGCTAAAAGATTCTTATGTATATCAAAAACTGTACTAGAATCCGATAGCCATATGAAAAGTCGACCAAAATATACGGTCGACTTTTTTTGTATAGCATACTTGAATCATCTAGGCTTTTGTTTTGCATCCATCCTACTTGGTTGAATTTCATCACTTTGACCGACAGGATACCCCGATCCTCTATAGGTCGGGGAGGAATGGTGGCATTGTTCGGTATCTCCTTATGGGATGCTCAAAGCAACACTCTTTTCCTCTGTCTTCTTGATACCTCTTATATTCAGATTATTATTGACAGTATATTTCATCAAAACTATAATATAATGAAAATTACTGAAGAAATGGAGGTGAAAAAGTGGAACTGACGATTACAGCAAAAGTGAAAATTTCTCCAAATGAGGAGCAAAAGAAACTTTTGTTAGAAACATTACAAGCTGTCAAAGTAGGATGTAACTTTGTATCGGAACAAGTGTATCAAAGTAAAGTTCTAACGAGAGCCAAACTGATCAACATGACATACGAAACGCTTCGCTCTCACTATTCTCTTCGCTCTCAAATGTCCCAAAGTATTGCGATTGCTGTCATTGCGAAATACAAATCAGCTAAATCCAACGATCATAACTGGTCACTAGTCCGGTTTAAAAAACCGGAATACGATCTCGTATTTAATCGAGATTATTCCATTCGACCCAATAAAATCTTTTCTGTTAATACATTAGAAGGTCGAGTTCAAATCCCTTACGAGACGAAAGGAATGGAACATTTTTTTGACGGAACATGGAGATTCGGAACAGCTAAGCTAGTATATAAGAAACAGAAATACTTCTTACATATTCCCATGACCAAAGAGATCCCTGATGCCGATCTGAAGGAAGTGAAAAATATCCTCGGAGTAGACGTAGGTCTTAATTTCTTGGCTGTTACTTTTAACTCCCAAGATACGACCACTTTCTTTAAGGGTCGTCATAGAAAGGACAAACGTGGACAATACAAACGAGTGAGAAAGTCACTTCAACAAAAACAAACGCCTTCTGCGCGAAGACGATTAAGGGCTATTGGCTCACGAGAAAACCGTTGGATGACAGATGTCAATCATCAAGTCTCTAAGGCACTCGTGGAGCACGCAGGTAAAAATAGTTTGATCGTGCTGGAAGAATTAGAGGGCATTCGATCTGCTACAGAGAAGGTTCGTAAGCGTGATCGCTGGTACACCGTGGGTTGGGCGTTCTACCAACTTCGCCAGATGATCGAGTATAAAGCGAAAAGGAATCAATCTACCGTGATTGCTGTGGACCCTGCCTATACCTCTCAGACCTGTCCAAAGTGTGGACACACAGAAAAGGCGAACAGAAACAAGAAAAAACATATCTTCCACTGCAAAACTTGTGGGTATATCTCCAATGATGATCGGATCGGAGCGATGAATCTGCATCGAAAGGGAATGGAGTACCTTGTTGCAGTGACAACATCAGCATGACTGATGTTGGATGGGTAGCTGTCAGCCTGCCCGGATGTATCGTCACGCTAAGGTCAGAGATTCTCAGAATCGCTCGCATGACTGGACAGATACAAGCCCCCACCTCTTAGCGTCAGCGTAGGTGGTGGGTTGTTGACGCGATTGTCCATTTCAAATGAGGTAAAATCAACTCAACAACGTTTATTACAAATAACAAGAGAGGACACCTTTATAAATGGCTTTCATCACATATATTTGGGATGCTTTTGTTATCAGTATGGTCCAATTGGTTTACATGGTTGGAATAATCATTGTGATTGGAATGTTATTGGGAATCATGGAAAAACAATCCCAAATTTACCTCACTCGTACATTTGGGAAAAAAGGAATATTGATAACTGCATGGATTGGTACTCCTATCCACGAGATTGGACACTTGATCCAATGCATTATTTGGAGGCATAAGGTTAAATCAGTAAAGCTTTTGCAAACAGACGATAAAAATGGAGTTTTGGGATATGTAGAGCATCAATATAATCCAAACAGCCTCTACCAACGAATCGGGAATTTCTTCATTGGAATTGGCCCGATTATTAGTGGAATAGGTTCCATTATTTTGGCAATGTATTTGCTTGTACCTCAATCTTTTTCTACTTTGCAAGCACAAATTCAGCAAAGTACTTCTACTGGGCAAAAGTTAGATATGCATATGCTGCAAACACTTGCAGAAGCTGTGCTTGCTATGAGCAAGAGTCTTTTTACATCGGGAAACTTTGCTGAACCTACTTTTTGGATATTTGTAATCCTAGCTATCAGTATTTCGTCCCATATTGCACTTAGCAAACCCGACATAGAAAGTTCGTATCAGGGGCTATTAACGATTTTTTATGTTCTTATCCTCTATAATCTAGTAGCTGGTCTAGTCAATGTGGATACAAATCAAATGATCAAGCATTTTTTAGATTTTAACGCTTATTTATTAGCTTTTTCTAGTTTGTCAGTATTATTTTCACTTATTTCTCTTGTACTTAGTTTTCTATTATATAAGATCAAACGGTAACTATATTTTTTTATAAAAAAGAGCGATTATATATATGCTCTTTTTTTGTTATGTACCATCCATAAAGACTTTTTCCTATTATTAGCAAATTCAAATGAAAGAAAATCATTTATAATAGAAAACACTATATATCGAAAAGAGGGATTTCATGCGAATAGTGTATTTTGTAATACTCCCACTTCTTCTTTTTGGTTTTGTGAAACCAACTGGAGAGCATGCGACAGAAGCAACTCAAGGTAGAAAAGCTACCGTTACAGCCATTACTACAAAGATCTCCGTAACCAATCTATCAAAAAAAGTAAAGGTTACTAAAAAGACTACTCCTTCTACAAAAAATTCAAATACCTCTAAAAAGAATACAACTAGTAAACAAACGCAGAAATCCAAACCAATTGCGCAAAAACAAGAAGAATCAATTGAATCAAAACCAACTCAAAGCCCTGCGGCACCTAACCATTCCTCTGAGTCAGCCTCTAGTAACTCTGATATATTAGCAATGGAACGAGAAGTCGTCCGATTGGTCAACATAGAACGCTCCAAAAAAGGATTACAACCACTGGTAATAGATGACAAACTATGTAAAATAGCACGCACCAAATCGCAAGATATGAAAGATAAAAACTATTTTTCACACCAATCTCCTACATATGGATCTCCTTTTGATATGTTGAAACATTTTGGGGTTTCCTATCGAACAGCGGGAGAAAATTTAGCTGCTGGTTATCCTTCTGCATCGGCAGTGGTCAATGGCTGGATGAATAGCGAAGGACACCGAAAAAATATATTAAATCCAGCTTATAGTAAAATCGGGGTCGGCTATGTATCGGGCGGTAGTTATGGAAATTATTGGACTCAGTTGTTTACGGGGTAAATAACTTTTCATCATTTATAGTTTTGTGGGTGAGAAAGTCTGCGGGGTTGAGTCATCAGTCTCGCAGATCACCATATCCTCCTTACACTACACTTTTCCCTCGTATTCCCACAAACCATTTCATTTCAAAAATAGAAAGAAAAATTTCCTATCAGTAGGTTTTTCTCCCCTGCATATGATATAGTATATTGTCCATTTCCAACATAATCCCATGCGGTTTTGGGATGAAGAGTTTGGGGTTTTTGTGTTTGAAATACATGCGCTAGGGATAATCATCTCCCTGCTCTATGTGTTGCCCAGAGCAGTCAGAAGTCTGTTGCGCGTTTCTTACGCCAATAGGTGGCTAGATAATCTTGCCACGATGAACTCTCACAAGACAAAGAAAAATGTGGTAGTGATTGTTTGCTGCTACAAGAGAGTTCATCTAAAGTGTCTGCAATCCATCGTAAGCCAAGTATACGCAGGAAAATTGACTGTATATGTGGTAGACGATGGGTCACCTAACTTCGAAGAACTCGAGGAAAAATACTACCAGAAAATCGTAGATCGACCCAACTGGAAGTTGATCCCGAAAAAACGAGTTGCTGGCACCAATGGAAAAAAGAAAGCACAGCAAACCGCGTTGGAACAGCATCAGAATTGGAAAGAGGATGATCTCATTCTTTTTCTTGACGCTGACACCTACCTTGATGATCCTTTCTTGGTACAGCGACTCGCTGATGCTCATAGTGATGACCATGTAGGTGCCGTTTCTGCACAACTCGGCGTAGCCAACCTCCATGCTTCTTGGATCACGAAATATCTGGGTGAGGAATACAGACAGACTTTCCTCAAGAGTAAAGCGGCTGAGAGTCAGCATGATATGGTAAAGGTCATCAATGGTGCTTGTGGCATGTGGAAGTGGTCCACGATCCAAAAGGTCTACGATCGCTATCTGCAAGGTCCTGCAACCGGTGATGAAAATACGTTGACTTGGGAAGTTCTCAAGGATGGGTATCATACCATCATGGTACCGACGATTGCGAATACCGAAGTTCCAGAAACATTTCGGGATCTGATCATCCAACAGGTTCGCTGGCTCCGATCAGACTGCCTTTACACGCTCAAAAACTACCGTCTTTTGTCTAGCAGAAAAAAGGGATATCTGCTGTTCGATATGACAGTAGAACTCTTCACTCCTATGCTACTGCTTTTCGTAGCAACAAGTTGCGTCTGGCACTTGGTCACAGGGGCTGGTTTTCTAACATTGATTTATGTACTTCCACTCCTAATCATGGTCTTGATCGATACAGCCATGACATGGGGGTTTGCTGCTAAATCCAGAGGTATGGTGTCCCTCTCTTTTGCGTTTAAATCTGCATGTTTTGTTGGTATTAATGGGTTGATTTGGCTTTGGGCACTTCTCACATGTAAACGAGATGTGTGGATCACTCGCTGAATCACTGCGTCCTAGAGAGGAATCCTTTCTAGGGCGCAGTCATTTCTATAAAGTCTATCTTTATCTTGTATATGTTTTTGCTTCGTACAAAGTAGGTTGTACTCGCTTTACCAACGAAGATAGCTCCGCTTCATAAGTGAGAAATAATTGATGAAGAGAACGTGTACACCCAACATATAGTAACTTTGCATGGTGTTGATCATCTAAATAGTTCTGTTCCTCTACATCAAGTAAAAAAACCGCATCAAACTCCATTCCTTTGGTTAGATAAATCGGAACGATAGAAATTCCACCTACATACTCCTTTTGATCATACTCAATTCGATTCACTTTGATTCCAGCGATTCTAAGTGATTCATAAAGATAAGTACAGGAGTCCTCATCTCTTGTAACTACTGCAATAGTAGATATATCGTCTGCTTGTAACTGTTCTATTTTCTCTTTGATCCATTCGATCTTTCTCTCTTTTCCCACCCTCACGAGTTGGACAGGTTCCCCACTGCGAAAAACGGGAACTGCTGGTTTCACTTCGTCCGCATAAGAGCCTAATACACCATTAGCAAAATGAATGATCTCCATCGTCGAGCGATAACTTTGTTCCAATTGATGAAAACGTAGTTTTTGTTCCTCAAATAAAACTGAAAAATCATCCCAATGTCCAATCCCTTGGAAGGAGTAAATGTTTTGTAGAATATCTCCCAAAATCGTAAACGACCTGCTTGGGCAATGTTTTTGCAGCACTGCTACTTGAAAAGGAGAAAAATCTTGTGCTTCATCTATAACAACATGATCATATTTCTCGGAACCCTCTATTCCATACCAACGATCATGGATATAGACCAATGGAGCTAAATCTTCATAAGATACTTCTCGATTTTTTCCTTTGAGTTGTTGCTCTTTTTCTAATAAATCTGTCGTTTGGGTAAAAGAACGATACCAATCCAATTCAGAATCATTTGGCCAAGTTTTTTTATAGGCTGTAAATTGTTTATTAGCCTGTTTTTTCAACAATCCTTTCGGATCACGAGATCGAATATCTTTGTGTTCCGTCTCGATCCAGCGCTTGATTCTCGCCATTACCCGCTCTTTACGTTTCATCAGCGGATAATGCTTATACTCTTGGTGAAACCAGTGAGCAATTTCCTTAGCTGTAAGATGCTTGTTTTCCCATGCAGTAAAACCTTTATGTGGAAAAAAATTCGTCTCATAAGTACGCAAAGCTGCCTCTATTGCTTCTAAAAACGTAATGTTCCCTTTTGGATTAGATACAGTATGATCACTTTTTGGATCAAACCACTTCACCAATTGCTGTTTTCGATCTTTTAGCTGGACATTCTCTTTTAATAGCGATAGTGCCCAGTCTTCAAAAGTAGTCTGCTGAATATCTCCTACACCTAGCTCTGGCAGTACATCCGAAATGTAATCCAAAAACATCCGATTTGGTGCAAAAATGATGATTTTCTCTGGATTGATTTTATTTTGGTATTGATACAACAAATATGCTAGTCGGTGAAGAGCAACCGTTGTTTTTCCACTACCTGGCACACCCTGAATGAGAAGTGCTTGATTATAATCTGCACGGATAATCAAATCTTGTTCTTGCTGAATCGTAGAGACGATATCCCGTAAACGACTATCTTTACTATCACTCAGGCGATACAGAAGAAATTCATCCGTTACCCCCATATTCTCATTACCACGAACATAACTATCTACCACGCGTTGTAAAACTTGATTGCGTATTGCTATATTTCGTTTCAGGTGTATCTTGCCAGTAACTTCACCATCTGGAGACTGATAGGAGATCGAATCATCTGACCCCGTAAAAGAATAGAACATACTGGAAACAGGGGCACGCCAGTCAATTACGATCAATTCATTGGTATCCTCATCTTGAATTCCCGCTTTGCCAATATAGAAAGGAGTAATAGGTTTCCCTCCTTGTTCCTCAAAGTCCAGACGTCCAAAATACGGTTCAAAATGAGCAAGTTGAATGTTTTTAAGCTGTTGCTGCCGCTGATCATCCAATAACTGTTCAACCAAATCTTTTCCATAGTATCGAGGTATTTTTAGAAGTGCATCTCGAATGTTTTCCATTTTTGCTAATATGCTTTTCAATTTTTCACTTTCGTATAGCATCGGTTCCACAAATAGCCCCATCCTTTCATTTGCGGTTTACTCCATCTACAACACAAAAAACACAACCATTATTCCTGATTAGGTTCATGGTTGTGGTAGTCATCGGATTTCAAACGTACGATCAATCTTAAAGAAATTCACTATATCATAGGAAATCCATGCTGTCATCCCTAAACAAGTCTAAAACAGGATAGAAATATACATTCTGCACCTTTCTCTACGATTCTCTACGCATATGCCTATTTACTGTTTCTCTACTCATACCCAAAAATTGTCCAATCTCTTCTTGTGTTAGAATTTCTTCCATTTCGTAATTTTTACCATACATGGATATCCAATCACGAAAAAATGGAATTCGTTTTTTCGAAGGCAGTGTTGTCATTTCAATTCTTTTCTGCATTTTTCTTAAATTATCTTGTAGAATAGCTGCTACTTCTTTGTTTTTTTCTGGTTTATCTATTAGTGACTGATACCAGTCATGAATAGGGATTCTCTCTACTTCACTAGGTAATAGAGCTATGACTGTTCCATGGTATTCTTTTGGGCTGATCAAGGAGTGATGAGGGAATATTTCACCTGGCACTAGCAAGTTCAGAAGCACACAATCTCCATTAGATTGGGTGCGGATCACTTTTAATAATCCGGTTTTCAAATGATATAAATCACCCATATCACCCTGTAAAAAGAGGGTTTCCCCTTTATTTATCAACAAGAATAGTTCACCTTCTCGACATATTTTATGTGATAAAAATCACAGACTGCTATTTTAAATAAGAGTAGTATTTCAAGTGAAACAACTATACAGTTATCAAATCGATCAGGAGGAGTCCTCATGTTAGACAAAAAAACAATAAAGGTCATTCAATCAACTGTACCTGTTTTAGAACAATATGGTGAACAAATCACGAGCCGATTTTATGAACTCCTATTTCATGATCATCCAGAACTATATCATATTTTTAATATCGTACATCAACATAAGAAAGAACAACAGAGAGCACTGGCAAATGCCGTTTATCAAGCTGCTGCTCATATTGATCAACTTCCTTCTTTATTACCTGCCTTGCAGCGCGTTTTTCAAAAACATCGCAGTCTCGGAGTAAAAGCAGAGCACTATCCTGTAGTAGGAAAATATTTACTTATAGCAATAAAAGATGTATTGGGCGATCTTGCATCAGACGAGATTATGAAAGCTTGGGAAGATGCATATGGCGTTTTAGCTTCTATTTTTATCTCTCAAGAAGAAAATCTTTACCAACAAGCTCAAACCCAAAATGGAGGATGGGAAGGTTGGAGAGAATTTGTCATCAAGAGAAAGGTTCCAGAAAGCAAAGTAGTTACCTCTTTTTACTTATACCCAACAGATGGAAATTCATTAGCTTCATTTAAACCTGGACAATACATTAGTTTAAAAGTTCCTATTGAGGAGCTCAATGTGGAACAAATCCGTCAATATAGTTTATCAGATGCACCAAGAGAAGATTATTATCGTATCTCTGTAAAACGAGAAGATGCACATGGCACATATCCAGCAGGATATGTATCTTCTTACTTGCATCATCAAATGCAAGAAGGAGACAAGGTAATGATAAGTGCCCCTGCTGGTGATTTTTATCTTAATAAATCGAAAGATACACCTGTTGTATTTATAAGTGGTGGAGTTGGATTTACTCCATTAATGAGTATGCTAAACACATTAATAGAAGAAAATACGAAACGATCGATTACAACCATTCATGCTACGATGAATAGCGAATACCATGCAATGCGGGAATATGTACAAAAATTAACGAAAAATTATCCTCACGTCACTTCTTATACCTGTTATGAAAAACCGACAAAAGCAGATCTGGAACAAAGAAACTTCGACAAAGAAGGATTTCTTGATCTACCTTGGTTAAGCCAAATATTGTCCAAACAAGAAGCAGAGATTTATTTCTGTGGGCCTATTCCCTTTATGCGTTCCATCAAGCAAATTCTTAAGGAAATGGGGATAAAACAAGAAAATATACATTATGAATTTTTTGGTCCTGCCTCACAATTAGACACCGTTTCAAATAAAACAAGCGAAAAACAGCCCTCTTAACAGGGCTGTTTTTCTATGATAAGTTCCTTTATTTAAAAATAAGAGGGACATGAACAAGGGACAAAAAGTATTGAACTGATCCAATCCAGTAGGTTTCGAAAAAATCAGACTATGGAATCCAGACCAAAAAAGCCATCCAAAAGGTGGCTTTGCTACTAATATTCAACCTACTAAAGTAGATACTTGATATTGTTGTTTTGCTAACTCATAGTAATAACCTTTTTTCTCCATTAACTCCTCATGAGAACCTGATTCTTCAATCCGACCTTGGTTCACAACAAGAATACGATCTGCATTACGAATGGTAGCTAGTCGGTGAGCAACGACAATAATCGTCTTCTCTTGGTATACTTCTTCCAAACAGGCTTGGAGCAAAAATTCTGTTTTGGCATCTAATGCAGATGTCGGCTCGTCTAACAACAAAATAGATGGTTTACGAAGCAGTGTTCGTGCAATCGCAAGCCGCTGTTTTTCCCCGCCAGATAAACGAACACCTCTGTCCCCTATCAACGTATTCCATCCCTCTGGCAAGTTTTCAATCAATTGTTTCATTTGTGCTTGGTCGGCTGCTTTTCGTAATTCTTCTTCTGTAGCAGAAGGATTCACATACAGGAGATTTTCTCGAATCGTACGATTCCATAAAAAGATATCTTGCGGCACAAGTCCGATTTGTTTTCGATAATCTTTTAATTGATACGCGTTTAGTGGCTGTCCATCTAATAAAATTTGACCGGTACGAGGCTGCCCAAATCGCAATAACAAATCAATGATCGTAGATTTACCTCCACCTGTAGCACCAACAATACCAATAAATTCACCAGGCTTAATTGCGAATGATACATCTTGCAAAATTTCTCGTTCATCCGAATACCCAAAAGAAACATGCTCAAATTCAATCTGCCCTTTTACTTCTTTCATGGAGATCGCATTGGATTCATCCACATTCTCATCAGGAAAATCCATCATCTCTTCATAACGTTCGATTTCCGGTTTGAGTTGATCACGATCCATATATAGGACAAATAAGGAATTAATCGCACCATAAAAACGCGGTACATAAACAGTAAAAGCGAGTAATTGTCCAATGGTCATTTGCTGATGGAAAATAAAATAGATTCCTGCTGCATATACCAAACTGGTACTTAGCGAATCTTGCAATTCCCAAAAAAGACGCCCTTGAAAACTTCGCTGTTTCTGTAATTGATTTTGGAGATTACGGTATTTCCGATTTAGTTCTTGGCCGTTAGCAATCTCATGTTGCTCTTGGCCAAACGTTTGGATCGTCTTTAGACCTGGAACTACTTCGGTTATAAAAACGTCGTATTCTTTTTGCGCCTGACTAATATCTTTATAAGTTGTTCTCCAAAAGCGAATGCGACGATAATAAAAATAAACCATGAGGGGGGCAAAAAATAAAACAATACCTGATAACTTCCAATTCATCGTCAGCATAACGATTCCAATAAAAACAAAGGTTATCACGTTGTTAAATCCATTTAAAAGCTTTGTAACAAATCCAGATATATCATCGCAAGTCCTCACCAATCGACCTGTAATATCCCCTTGCTGATACTTGCTTAATGTCGTTGGAGAAAGCTTTAATAATTTATCTAACAATTGAAACCTTAATTTCACAGTGATTCTTGTTTGCACATCACTCTTATATACATTTTCTAGTGCAGTGATAAGCATATTGATAATGGGAATAATCGCGATTCCTGCTACACAGAGCACCAACAAATTGACATCTTTTTGTGGTAATGCTTTGTCCACCAAATACTGCATCAACCAAGGTGTTATAACGCTAAGACCCGTGGTAATCAACATTACTGACATACTGAGGATCATCATTTGCCGATGTTCCCCAATAAATTTCATCAAATTTAAGCGGTATTTATTACCCTTCCCTTCCATTTTTACACCTCATTCATGGAAAAATATCACTTTCACCTATGATACCTTTCTATTCCTTTTCTTTATTTTATCTTTTGCTATACTTCTATATAGAAATCTCATATAAAACAGAATAAACCAACAGAAATGGTGATAATATGGGTCATCGCGCCAATCTCATCATCGTAACAGAATCGAGTTACGAACTATACTATAGTCATTGGTCGCTTTCCTTACCTGTAGATATGTTTTGGGGCCCTGACTATGCTATTCGTTATATTCGAGAGCACGAAAGGCGAGAAAATGATCATTGGTTAGATGATGTCTGGGCAGAAGGAGGAGCACTTGTCGACCCTCAGCAAAAAGTTATGATGCTTTTTGGTGGCGAATCTTTGGATCAAGATATGTTATTGCTAGACACTTACTTAAGTTTAATCCAAGAAGTATGGGAAGGTTGGGAAGTTCGTTGGGCTTACAATGGCATACTAGAGATAGCTGACTATGTCGGATTTCCCCGAACACTTCTCGAATCTGAATCGAACATCCCAGCAAAAACAGAACCTCTATCCTTAAAAGCCCCTACGAACAAATCTCAGATTGAATCGGCTGGTAGTATCATCACCAAAGACGGAGAAACCCGCATTTTCCCTCTAACTCAGTTTGTAAATTATTACTTGATTCATGGAGAACACCTCTTACAAGTAGCAGAAACCGAAGAAGCATTGGAACATTTTGTTTATGCGGATTGGAGTGCTATTTTTCCAGAAAGTGGTTTTCATATTGATGTTCATCAAAAAACAATTCATTATTGGTCACTTTTTCATGATTTTCATTCGGAAGACATGCACCAAAAAATACTACAAATGTGGCCGAATTGGAACGTCATTTATGAAAAGAAAAACTATCAAAAACAGATAGTGCTCACATCTGGCAAGTTACAATTCCCTCAAATATCTCAAAATGAACTTATGCGAAAGCTCGCAGAACTATTCTATCTCGGTTCCTCTTACGATCCTGTAAAAAACATAAAAAATGTACTCCAGCAAATCGAACAAGAAGCCGAAAGTATCTACATCCACCCCGCTGTCCTTATCCATACATCTGCTGAGCTATCTACAGAAGAAAAACAAACTATTTTCGACTATGCTTGCCAAAAAATGCTACAAAAACAAACATCAATATAACCTGACAAAACACAAAACCTATGTACCAGTTGCCAAAGGTTTTGTGTTTGCTTTTGTCCTGTTTCATTATACCATGCAGGTTCTTCTCAAAAAGAAAAATATATCATTCATATTATCGAGACACGCGGTAAAGATGGGGAACCCGATCTTGAAAAACAGGTATATCTCGACGAATCTCAGCTACTTGCTCTACATCAATCTCACCATATAAAATTTGCTCTTGATTTCCAGCTTCGGTTACCGTATTCCCCCATGGATCAAAAATAATCGACTTTCCATTAAATTTGTCATTCTCGTTTTCACCAACTACATTCGTTCCCACTACATACATCTGGTTCTCGATTGCTCTAGCACGAAGCAATGCTAACCAGTGAGCTTCCCGTTGAATAGGCCATTGAGCAGGGACAAACAAAATAGACGCTCCTTCAACCGCATACGAGCGTATCAACTCTGGAAATCGAAGATCATAACAAATAATGACACTAGCAAGAGCATCACCTATAGAAAATGTCTGGTAACGTTCTCCAGCAGATAAGTACTTATCTTCTTGCATTAAACCAATTAAATGTAGTTTGGAGTATTGATTGATCAATTCACCATTTGGATCGAAAGTCAGAGATGTATTGTAAACCTTCCCTTGATTTCGCATTGTAAACGACCCACCTACAAGGAAAACACCATACTGTTTTGCTTGCGATGCTAAAAAAGTAGCAGTATTGCCATCAACTGGCTCCATGTGCTTGGCAAGATTACCAAAATCATAACCTGACTTCCACATTTCAGGTAGAACAACTATACCTGCTCCTGCTTTAGCAGCTTCTGCTATCATTGCCTGTGCATGGTGTTCATTATGGTTTGTTTCACCTTGGATAACATCCATTTGTATCAATCCAATTTTCAACTTTCACACCTCCACATTTGGAAAATATGTTTTGATAGTCCAAAAATTTGATTTAGTTGTATAATTGGAAAAGTGGTTAACGCTATTTTAAATGTATTGAAGAAAGCAGGGTATCTCCATGAAAAATAATGAACAAATTTACAACTACGGTGGGCAAGTGAATATTTCAAAAGACAATTCTACTCTAAATGCAAATATGACTGTAAACTCAGAATCATTCTCACAAGTTGCAGATCAATTTTTCTCTATGCTCTCACAGGAAAAAGATATATTGGAAGAAGATAAACAAGAAATAACAGATTTATTAAATCAGGTTAAATTAGAATCACAACAAGGTCAACCCAAAAAAACATTCGTTAAATTAGCAATTCAAAAACTAGAGAAATTATCACCATTATTTATTGCTGGTTCTGGTATAGGACAAATGGTAAGTGCTTTGACAGACTCTCTTAACAGGTGGGCTTAACAAATGGACGAAATAACATTTGAAGATTCCATTGAGGAGGAAAGATTAAAGCAAATTTTATTAGTACTATATTATTTTGAAGAACAATGGAATATTTCAGATCCAATTCTACTATGGATTAGTGAGCAGCTTGATGAAAAATATAGATCTGAAGCGTTTAACAAGCCCAGTTTCTATGAAGATCCATTTATAAGTATATATAGTGAACTAGACAAGTTAATGAGAAATTATAAATGCATACTCTCTGCTGAAAATCAAAATCTAGTTGTCTTTGATTTTTATGGATCTCCCGTAGACTATAAAAAGATGTTTGTCCCTGGAATAAACGATTCTAGCTTCTATAGAAATGCAAGAAATCAGTTAATCGCATTATCCAGATATTACAAGAAATATAATCTATGGGATATCCGTCGCAAGAACTGGAAGAGATATCTATCCCCTCATTATTTTAAGGATGAATATTGTAAATTATTTTTTGATTTGGACCATGGCGATTATTTTTTCGAAAATAATGTATATATTTCTCTGACTCCAAAAGGAAGGGAATACATTACTCCTTATATCGGAACATGGAAACCGAGAGAACATGTTCCTTTTCGTCCTAATGTTGCAACAGATGCATATAAATATATTGCCCATTCTAATTTGGAAAATCTCGGAGATGAGCTTATCCAAGAGTTAATTGATAATGTAATACTGGAATGTTTCAAACAGGAATATAAAAGTATAGAACTCATTTCCATTTCACAAAAATTTTCGATAAATTTCAAGCAAGCAGAGGAGTTAGCCTTCGTCCTCAGCAGTCGATTATCCTTAATCGATTTTCCCGATTATGGAGGATTTTTTAAAATGGATAGCAACAGAAGATTTTTTAGTATTCCACTACATGATTATCCAAGTTTAGATCTTAACGAGAGAGGAGAACAATACGCACTTCACTATGCAAAAAATCCCCGTTCTGAAAAACACACTATTCACAATTACGGCGGACAAGTGAATGTCTCTAAAAATAACTCAACTCTCCACGCCCAACTAACTATTCATACCAATAAACAAATAACTCAAATCCTTGACTTAATGCTACCTTATATTCGCACTTGTAATGGGATGGATTTAACATTTAAAAATGAGTTGATATCTATTCTTGAACGTATACAAATCCAATCTGAAGGACAATTAGAACATCATTTCAGAGAACATGCAATAGAAAGAATAAAGGAATGCCAAGTTATACTTCAGTCAAATTCATTGATCTTCGACCTTTTAAGCAATCTTATCGAAGCATTAACTCCAAAGCCTATTCCTTAAACACTTTTTCCCTTCTGTTAACAAAGTGTACAATTGCAATACATTGCTTATTCCAATATTAGAAAATACATAGGAAATAAATTGAGTAACCAAAATAGACATAATCACTTCATTACAAGCTTTCTCAAGCTTCTAGATAAAGTAATTATGTCTATTTTACCTCTGGATCCCATTCTAAACTTCTGGTCTTACCCAACGTAGGTATGGATTACTAGGCGAATGGATCTTCCATTTCTCTTCCATTTCATATGGATCTATTTTCACTCCAGATATTCTTGTATTCAACCGATTGAGATGAAACGCCTCTTGTAAATTCTTTTTCTCCATTTCAATCGCCGTAGCAAACAGGCTATCTGTTTTTTTAGGAAATGTTTTCTTCCACCAACCTGCCATTAGCGAACGATATATATTGGTATAGGTTACTTCTATCTTCGATTTGCGATCTTCCCCATCCAATCGATATTCTATTATCTGTTCTCCACCTGGAAAAAACACTTCGAGTTGAAAATGATGGGGTTCATCCAATTTTAAAAACTGTCCTTTGATCGGTACAAAACGATGATCATTAAACTCTTCATAGGCAATAAACTTGCCGCCTTCCGCCACCACATCAAATTGAAACGATTTGAGATCAAGCCCTGCAAGCAAGAAGTTCCCATGTAGCAACCACTCAAATGCAAAATCCGCTGGTACATCTACAGTGTAGGTCGCAGTTTGTTTCATATATTTTGCTCCTTCTATTCACGATTGGTTACGCATAGCGTCTCATATGTTTTGTTCATATTCAAGGCTTTGCTTTAAGATATGGTAACGAAAGAAAAATATTGAGGCTCTATCCAGTTGAACAGTTTCATTCCTTCTATTCTTCCCTTTTCATTTATCTATATCTGCTAGCATCGAATCCTCGTGCAATATATCCTGTACCTTTAAAGTCTCTGACAAATTGAGAGATTTTCATCGAATTATTTCCATGATACATCAACTGCAAAGATGATTTTGCCCTTGTCATTGCCACATAGAGCATTTTTTTCTCATCACTATATACCCGATCGTAATCTTTTTGATAACTATCTGACTCCTCCTGATCTGCACATTTCTTCAAGTCCTCTATCTTTTTTTGCAATGGATAATGATCTCGATCAAAATCGATGAGAAACACATGATCAAACTCAAGTCCTTTACTACTGTATACATCCGAAAAAAAGATAGGTTTTTTACTAGCGCGATAGTCGAATCGACGACCAAACTCTTCTGTAGTGATCAGATGGAATTTTTGCTCCAAGTATACAGCCATGTCATGCCGTTGTCCTCGATGCAATGTGTCATCATCGCGATGCAAAATAGCAATCGTAGCTTGAGGAGACTTTTGGTACACTTTTGTTATTTGCCTGATGAGGCCATTAGCTAGTTTTCTTCTATTTGCATAATAAGAAATAACAGGTAGATCACCCTCTTGGGAAAACGTTTGATCATCCAATCTATCATTTTCAACATCTTCAAAAGTAAGCTTACTAGCTAACTCCATGATTTGTTTGGTCGAGCGGAAATTTTGTTTTAAGGTCCTGTTTTTTCTACCTGTTACATGTAAACCGAGGGATTGGTAACTATGTGGGCTACTTTTATAAATACGTTGTTTGGGATCACCAGTAAGAACAATACTTTTTTTGGTTAATTTGACTAGAGCTAAAATTTGCATCGGTTGTAGGTCTTGTACTTCATCAACAAATACATAATCGTATTTCAACTCTTCTGGAAAATAATCGATATTTTTCAGAAGCAAGAGAGCATAATCTTCTAAATCCATATCATGTTGATAATCTTCTCTCATCTTTTCTTGGTATATCTCATAGATCCGATAAACCGATTTCCGTTGTTGTCTCGTCAACCGCGGATTCTGACTTCTCCCTGTTCTCTCCACTGCTAAATATTTTTCACGATTAATAAATCCATTTGCTTTCATCCAAGAGATCTCGTCCATCAGGAAATTTGCTGTGTGCCGCAGTGTCAATTTTTGCTCCAATGGAAGTTTATCTTGCTCCTCTGATTCAAACCAGCGATCTCGGATCGCTTGTAATCTACGAATCATGTTTCCTTGAGTTCGAGACATTTCTTTTAACGAGGTATGCAGTTTTTTTAGATGAGGCTCCCCAATAGCTGATAAAAGTTCATAAACCATCGCATGAAAAGTATGCAGATAAACCTGATGAAGTTTTTTCTCTTCTAGATGTTGATACGTTTTGGATGTTTGCAATCGCTTGAAAGAATCTTGAACCAAGGTTTTACCAAATGTAACATATAAAATACGCTTGGATTCTTGTTCTTTTTTCATCACTTTGAGCATTTTGTACATCAAGGTAATGCTTTTTCCACTACCAGCTGAACCGTTGATCAGTAGCTGATCTTCCTCTTGTTGAATAATAGCTTTTTGATCTTCAGATGGGCTTATTCCAGGTAAAACGCCTGTAGCATCAAAGTAATTTTGCCATAGCTTTGCGGTACGATAGAAAAAACTACTTCTGCTCTCTCGATATTCACCCGCTGTATTTGCGATCAATAGCAAACTCCCCTTTCTCACAAATCATCAAATAGGGACACATGGTGCAATGCTCTCCAGGCTCCGCTTCTACCTCGTAATGCTTGATCGTCTGGGAAAACTCTTTGATCCATCTGGAATCATCGTTACGATCTTTGATATAAGCGTTGCGAATTCGATAACGTTTGGTCACTTGGTAGCGGCTATACAATCGTTGCAGTCGTTCCATTGCTTTTGGATACGAAACGTTTTGGAAAGAGCGATAAGCAAAAATATCGGATCGATATGCAATACTCATCAGGTTTTTCTTTAAAGTAGACGTCCACTGTGGAAACAAAGGAAATAGGTGCTGCATTACTGCCTCTGGTCCCATTGCTTGTTGTGCAAACATCGAACTCAACATAGAAAAAACGATTTGTTGATGAAAATCTGATTCGTAGATAGGATGAGATTCTACAACGGTATTCCAAAAAAACTTTCGTGAGCAAAAATCTTGATCCAACCAATTTACAACTGGAATCTGACCAGACAGCTTTTGTGCTGCTTTATGCGGATCAGTCGCAGATATTTCCTTTTCCTTTGTAAAGACAATCTGTCTAGACTCTTGAACCCAATTATGTGGGACTACTTCCCCACTATAGAGAAGAAACAGTGTATTAAAAATACCGCTTTCCCCATCATGCTCATGCAAACCATCTATCCAACTCATTTCCAGTTTCCCTTTGGCAAAAGCGAGTACATAATACATTTGAAAATCGAGATAAGCATTTTTAAATTGATTTAAAACAAAATGTGTATGCAATGCTTTTGTCACTTTGTAATAAGAAACCCGTCCTCTTTGCCCATCATAGTACGCCCAGTACTTTAACCACTCAAAGTCAAGAGGATCGATTCTTTGGTCCACTCCATATTTTTCTACCATCTGCATGGATAACCCTGTAACATGCATCTCTTCCATTTGCAATGCTAACCCTTCAAGCTGATCAAGGTTGTCTACATTTTTATGATGATCGTTCCCATCTCTATCATCAGCAATATTCAATAAGGTAGCAACTATCTCTCCGATCTCCTGTCGATTCCCGTTCCATGTCACAAACGATTGACTACTAAACACTTTTGCCATCCGTTTTCTGTCATCTGGGGTTAAAAACAATTCGGCTTCTACTCGTTGAAACAGCTGATAAAGATGATCCAAGTGCGTTTGAACGGACATTTCGGTATCTTCTGGCGGTAAAAGTGTAATAGCCATTTTTTTAAAGGCTGCACATAACGCTTGGAGTTGTTTCCAAGTAACTCGAGAACGATTGCGGTGGACATAGGGGAGAACACGAAAAGGATTTGTCAGATATCGTTTTACTTTACTCCTATTGCTTTTATCTTTTACTAACTCATCAAACTGAGCACTTTCTTCATTTAGCTCGATTAAATTGGTTAATCGATCCAAAACCTCATCGATTGTTGAGATTCCTTTCATATAAGGTTCTAGATCCATTAACAATGTCTCTGCGTTTATTCCATTTGTATCTTTTGTTTTGATCCACCCTGAACTCATGCATTCCATCAACTCGTCATACTCGAGATAGATAGTTCCGTTTTTATGTTTGCAGTTGAAAAAGTACGGGAAGAATCGGTTGCAAGGTAACTGGCTTAATGAATAAGGGTTTTTTGTTTGTTCCTCTGTTTGTTTCACCCCTTGACGAAATAGCTTACGAACTTTTTCATTTCGATAAATCGTATACCTTCGTTTATTGATTTCAATGGGGTGCTCTTGCATATATCGTTGAAAATGAACGGGCGAGATAAATTTGAGAAATTCGATGGATACATCATCTGTATTCGCCAAACTGCTTCCTTCTAAATACGAAGCAAACCTACTACCATTGTGCGGGATAGACATCTTTTGTTGGTGCTTCCACTCGGACAGTGGTACCAATACTTGATAAATATCGGACCACGGTTTATATACATGAGGAAGTGCAGGTTCATAAGGAATACGGAAAATAACAGGTATCCCTGACTCCACACATTTCGTCAAAAACATCACTCTACTGGCAGTCAATTGGATCATATGATACACATAAATGGCCTTGATGTGGTGTTTGGTAATGGCGTGTCGGAGTGCAGGAATAATTTTTGTGCTATGGCGAGTAGCAAAAATTCGTTTTAACTGGCTATCTTGTTGTAGATCCTTCCAAATTCGATAGAACATCATTTGTTCCTTGTTTTGTCTATCGCGAGGTTCTGTGCCTTGCATCAATCCCATCTCAACCAGCAACCTTAATCCTGCTACCCACTTATCCATTGCGTACTGCAACATCTTTCTATCTTCTGGATAAAGCGAAGAGAATTTTTCTCGTATTTTTGATTTGATCAGTAGATTCGTAAAAGGAGAATGCCACTCAGGAAACAGCTTGTTTTGCAGTTTATCGTAGGTAAATAGAGAAAGCTCTGTTGTATCTACATTGCTATGCTTTAAATGCAACAAAAAGGAAGAATCCCCCGTTACATGCAATGCATTTGCTTCCAACTTCAAATCAGCGTAATACATTTTAGGATTTTGATATGTCTCCACTTGAAACATGCGATAACCCCCTCCATCCGATCAATTCCGCCCAATTGTTTGGTTTATCATTCAAACATCTCAGTGGATTTGCCAACAACAAACTTTTTCGAGCACGAGTCATCGCAACATATAGCAATCTCGTTTCCTCTGCACGAAGCTCTTCTTGCTCTGCTTTGCGGTACGTTTCAAAATGATTATTGAAAATGCGGATCTGATCCAATCTCAGTTTATAGGCGATTTTCTGTGGTGTTTCGGTAGTATTCAAAAACACATGGGGTCTGGCATGTACATAAAAAGAAGCATCCATATTTGGTATAACCACATGATCAAACTCTTGCCCTTTCGCCTTGTGCACGGTCATACACTGAATGGCATTGCTATCACTCTGTTCGATTTCTGGTACAGGTAAATCATTTTCTGTTACATTTGTTGTCATGCATATCCGTAAATACTGTTCCAAACGAAAAAGCGTAGCCATGGAATCGGAAAATTTCCCTTTTAGTAAGAGCAACAATTGCTCCAATCCGCTTTGATATCGATACATACGCTGTTCACACCAAGCATGGAATTTCTCTTCATCCTGCTCTTGATCATGAACAAAACGTTGCCAATATCGATTACCAAAACATTTGGCAGGATGACGTTCTTTCACTATCTTTTCAAGTAGAGGAATTATTGGCATTCTCCTCATTTGTTGCAAGCAGCTTTGCCAATAAGCAAAATCCGGTTGTTTCTCCCAATTTCTCCAAAATGCATCTTTTTCTTCTGAAAACTGATCCATCAACTCTATTGGCAAAAGTGTCTGATCTCCGTAGGAAGAATGCTGCAAAGCATAACAAGTGGATGCAGAGCGTGGAAATAAAAGAAACCGAATCAACTGATAAAACTCACGAACTGGTCGAGATCGAAAAAATTGTCCTTTTGTCTGACCAATACAAGCAATCCCCCATTCTTCACACTGATCCACGATCGATTCCACATCTCGATTGGACCGAACCAGAATGGCTGTATCCTTTCCTTCCAGCTTTCGCAGGTTTTGCCTCAAATTTAATTCGTTCAGATACTGAATACCACCTGTTTCCCTCTTCGTCATCGGAGTAAGGGCATCTTTTTTGTTGTATGGGAAAGCAGGCATCTGTTCTCCCCAAAACTCAAAAAACGGCTCCATATCATGCAGCAACTTACTCGTACTGCGATAATTTTTAGTCAAGTATATCTCCTTGATAGACTCAGTAGACAATGCACTTTTGAGCTGCTCAAAAGCGGTATAGTCAGCCCCTCGAAACCGGTAAATACTTTGTTTGATATCCCCCACGATAAACAAACGGCAATGATTGGTTTGTTCTAACCATTGCAGAAATTGAACCTGCATATAATCCGTATCTTGAAATTCATCAACGAAAATCGTGTGGTATTGTTTTTTTAAACGAAAATGAGCAGTCTGCATTTCGTATAAATTGCGAATGAGATCATTCACTTCCCATTCTCCCCGCTCCTGTTTATACGCTGCCAATTCTTGCATGCTGTTCACGACAACAAATTGAAGAAGTTTATGGAAATGCTTCTCATCCACGCCAAAATCCACTATGGAAAACATCGAGTCATGCAGGGAGTTGTTTTCCACCTCTTGAATAACCGTCTCAATCGAACGTACTAACAAATAATGTGGTACTCTTTCAAAAGATTCGAAGATTCCCTCTTCTTTCATGGCAAATCGATCGATCCATTCACCGATTAACCTTCTTCGTTTCTCAATATAATTTCGGATTTGAATATGGGAGGGAAAATGAAGTTCGCGACCTTCTCGTTCAAATAACTTTTTCGCAAAAGAGTGAAACGTAGAGATTTGTATATCTGTCATCTCTCTTAACCAATGGAGATAAACACGTTTGCTGGTTAGTTGATAGTATTCTCTGAGCCTCTTTTGCAAGCGGATTCGCATGAGAGATGCTGCTTCATTGGTAAATGTAATCATAGCTACGGAATCAAAAGAAAAATCAGTAAGGGTATGTTTTAAAAACAGCAAACGTTGAACCATAACAGTTGTTTTTCCTGTACCTGCGCCAGCCATAACAAATAGATGATCATCAACGCTTGCATGCTCCACCTGATACTGCTCGAGGTTAAAAGAATAAAACCCTTGATCTTCTGCTTCAGAAATCAAGAAATGGTACAAGTCCTCATCATCGATTTTACCATCCAAAAAGAAATGTGTACGATCCACATATTCAGCTCGATAAGGGACAGCAAACCATTGGAGAAAATACGCTTTTCTCCATGCAATCCAATCTTGGTTTGCCTCGATATCATCCAGTGCATCTGCTGTAAAAAGATATACCTTGATGCCGTCTTTTATCCAATTTTCTATTTTACTTTTGATATCCGTAGTAAAGTCAAAACAATATAGGAGCACGGAATACAACGGTTTTTGCATAGGTGATCATCACTCCTTTTACTCCATGAGAAGTGAAGAAGATTATTCATCTTCTTCATCAAAATCTGATTGACAAGTGAGTTCCGTTTGTTGAAGTACCATATCCGTCGCCATCTTTTGTTGATCAGGTGGATAGCCATATTTTTTGAGTAGTCGCTTGACTTCAACTCGTAAGCGGGCACGCACCGACTCTCGTAAATTCCAATCTACTGTAAGGTTGTTGCGAATCATCTTTGTTAAATCTCGTGCAATCTGTTTCAATACTACTTCACCTAGTATTTCTTTGGCTGATTCGTTATCCGACAGCGCATCATAGAAAGCTTCCTCATCGGAATTCAAATCAGTAGGTTTGCCCTCTTTTTTCGCCTTATTGATGTCTTTGGCGATGTTGACCAACTCTTGGACGACGATAGAAGTATCTACAGAACGATTCTGATATTTCAAGATCGCTTGATCCAGCATCTCCGAGAATTTTTTGGACTTGACCAAGTTTCGTTTGCCGAAACTGCGCACCTCGCTTTTGAGTAAACGCTTTAATAGTTCCACTGCAAGATTTTTCTGTTCCAATGCTTTGACTTCTTCCATAAAATCTTCCGACAACAGACCGATGTTTGGTTTACTCAGCCCTGCTGCATCAAATACATCTACAACATCATCAGATATAATCGATTTGGATACCAACTGGCGCATTTGAGCATCCATCTGGCCGGATGTTTTCTTTGTTTTGGGATCAGCAATCATTTTCATCAAACTTGCTCGTACTGTCTTAAAGAAACTGATTTCTTCGTTGTAGGTTTTGGCTTCATCCAATGTTCCACACAATGTAAAAGCTGCTCCCACTTCATAAGCAAGTTGAATAAATTTCTTTTTCTTTTCTTCACCCAAACCAAGCACATAATCCATGGTGATAGTGATCTGCTGCAATCTCTGACGAGCAGTTCCTTCGAAGAACAAAGTGTAGTCATGTCCATGTAACAAATGAGTGAGCAAATCGTATTTCTCCAACATCACTTCAAATGCTTGTCTCGTATCCACACCAGTATTTTGACGATCTCTATCTGCATATTGTTTTAATGCATGTTTTAAGGAATCAGATATCCCAATATAATCGACAACCAAACCACCTGGTTTGTCTTGAAACACACGATTTACTCTTGCAATCGCTTGCATCAAGTTATGACCTTTCATCGGTTTATCGATGTAGATCGAATGCATACAAGGGACATCAAACCCTGTCAGCCACATATCAACGACGATCACCAATTGCAGTTCATCTTCGGGATCTCTCATTCGAGCTGCCAGCTTTTCCCGTTGTTGTTTCGTCGTGTGATGTTTTTGCATGGAAAGGGGATCTGACGAGTTACCGTTGGTATACACGACTTTGATCTTACCCTCGGCGAGCGAATCGGAATGCCAATCCGCGCGTAGGGCGATGATCGCATCATATAAATCGGCGGCAATACGACGGGACATCGTTACGATCATGCCTTTGCCAAAGATCGACTGGCGTCGGTCTTCAAAATGTTTGACCAAATCTTTGGCTACCGATTGCAACCTATCTTCCGCTCCGACTAATGCTTCCAATTGCGACCACTTGGATTTCATTTTTTCTTGTGTGTCAAATTCTTGTTCAGATGAGATATTTTCTACTTCTCGGTCAATCTTCGACCGCATTTCTTTGGACATCTCTAGTTTGGCAAGTCTGCTCTCGTAGAAGATTTTCACTGTTGTTCCGTCTTCCACCGCACGTGTCATATCATACACATCGATATAGTCTCCAAAAACTGCTGGTGTGTTACGATCAGTCAGTTCCACTGGCGTTCCTGTAAATCCAATAAAAGAAGCGTTGGGCAGGGCATCGTTCATATACTTGGCAAAACCATAGGTGATCTCACCGGTCTTTTTCACCTTTGCCTCTATACCATACTGACTGCGATGTGCTTCATCTGCGATCACCACAACATTTCGCCGATTCGTTAAAATAGGCATCTGCTCTTCTTCTTTGTCCAGCAAAAACTTTTGAATCGTAGAGAATACAATACCTCCAGCTTCTACTTGGAGTAACTCACGCAAATGAGCCCTGCTTTTTGCCTGTACAGGTGTTTGTCGCAACAGTTGATGAGAGCTGCTAAAAGTTTGGAATAATTGCTCATCCAAATCGTTGCGGTCCGTCAATACCAAAATTGTGGGATTGTTCAGCTCCTGTACTACTTTTCCCGCATAAAACACCATCGACAAACTTTTTCCCGAACCTTGAGTGTGCCAGACAACACCAATTTTTTTGTCCCCACCCTCGTCTGTTGCTCGGAGCGTACTTGCCAGTGCCTTGCGTGTTGCATGGTATTGATGATAACCAGCAAAGATCTTCCAAGTATTACTCCCATCGCTTTGGAAGAGTAAGAAATGTTTGATTACATCAAGGAATATTTCTTTTCGGAAAATTCCTTTCAGCAATACTTCAATCTGGGGAATATCTTGTGCAGCTACTTCTTCTCCATCCATCGTTCGCCACATCATATACCGATCTTCGTCAGCTGTTAAAGTACCCACTCTCGCATTTACGCCATCGCTGATCACGGAAAATGCATTGGTTTGAAACAGAGTAGGAATTTTGTTCTGGTATGTTTTGATCTGTTGAAATGCTTGGGTAATATCGGTTTCTTCGTTGCCTATGTTCTTGAGTTCAATAACGACAAGGGGGATACCGTTTACAAATACAACCACATCGGGACGTTTTTCTGCTCTATTTTCGATCACCGTAAACTGATCAACCACCAACCAGTCGTTGTGCTCCATTCGCTGAAAATCAATTGCGAAGGCCATCTCGGTTTTAAAACTCCCATCCGGAAGTCGGACCGATACGGGAATTCCGGTCGTCAACAGTTCATGAAAAGCCTGATTGTTTGCTAACAATCCCACTTTATCCGACAACATCACCCGGCGAACCGCTTCCTCCACTGCTTCCATCGGCAAATGGGGATTAATCCGAAACATCGCATCACGAAGCCTTTCTTGCAAGATGACCTCTGAATAAGCATCCCGCTCGGGATAATCTCCCCCTGGAGAAAGATCTGGACCATGTACCACATCATAGCCCAGTTCTTGAAAATACTCGAGCACTGCTTGTTCCAGATCTTGCTCGAGGTATGCTCCAGTACTCATACGGTAACTCCCCCTTCGATCGGCTCGGATGGTATGCGGAGTTCTCCAGACATGAGTTTAGGGAGGAGTGTGTCACGGAGATTGGCGAGGGTTTGGGATTGTTTGTCATTTTCTTTCATTTTCAGAAAAAATGGTCTAACTAATTCGATATAGTCTTTTATTTTATTAATAGGTGGAATCGCTAAGCTATAATTCCCGAGTGAATCCGCTGAAACCCTTTGTCTTCCTGAAGTTCCTGTCATATTTTTCATTGCAAAGGATCTAAAATTCTTACCCCTAACAAGAAAATAAAGAAATTCCATCATATCTGTTTCTGTCCCACGCATTACAATAAATTCGGTTGAACCCCAACCAACTTCATCTGAATCTAGAAAATCGACAATTGCTGTTTTCCCATTTTCAAGACATGGTGTTATACGAGCAAACAATACATCTCCCTGTCTAAATTTAGTACCAGAATTAAATCCTCTTAGATTAATATTGTTTATTCTAGCGGAAGAGGTCGGTAAACTGGCCATATCTATATAAGTAGCTATTGTCTTTTTTCTTAAAATTTCCCTTGGGTTGAGCTGGACGAAATCTGATAATTTTCCAACTTCCCATCCTTTGGGAATCCTCCCCAACTCACTATCCACAAACTCAGCCTCTTGGAATGGTTCAAAGTCGATAAACCATGAGCGGAAGATTGCTTGTGCCATTTCTTCGAGTTTTTGGTTGATTTGGTTGTTGAGATCGACTTTTTTTTCTAATCGGAATAGTATTTCTGAAATTTTTTGTTGTTCTCTGACCTGTGGTATCTTCAATGTTAAAGAATGAATGTGATTTCTATTTAACGTAGGGACACTAGAACCTGCATTATAATTACTTAAATTTAGCGTCTTTAGAAGATAATATATAAATCTCCTATCATTATCATGAAAATCATAAGCATATAACGTAGTATTTAACGGCCAAAAATCTCCTTCTTGATAGTAAACCTCTCCCAATGTACCGCTTCGCCCAGTAGTAACACCAGGTCCTTTTACTTTGAATGATTCATGAAAATCAGTAACACCATTAGATGCGATAATCGGATACTCTCCAATTTTTCGATCCTTCTTAGGTAAATCATAGCCTCTTTTAAGAGTCACCACATCCCCTAACCTAACTTCCTTCCACTCCTCAAAACTCATACCCAATCCCCCGCAAACTCTTCCTGATTTCCTCTTCCAACTCCCGCGACTTCCCAAACAACTCCCCGAGTTCACCAGTCAATCGTGTCATCTTCTCCTCAAATGGCTCGCTATCGTCTTCTATATCCTCAATCCCTACATAACGTCCCGGTGTAAGGATATACTCATGTTCTCTGACTTCTTCCAACTTCGCAGACTTACAGAACCCTTTGATATCTTCATACTTGCCTTCTTCTGTCTGTCTACGCCATGCATGAAAAGTAGATGCAAGTTTTTGGATGTCTTCTTTGGTCAATTCTTTTCTGGTGCGATCGATCATCGTTCCCAGCTTACGAGCATCGATAAACAGGATTTCTCCTTTGCGATCACGCTGTCCTTGGGCTGCTTTGTTTTTGGTCATGATCCATACGCATACAGGGATCTGGGTGGAGTAGAATAATTGTCCGGGAAGGGTAATAATCGCTTCTACACGGTCTTCTTCGATCAAGTTTTTGCGAATCTCTCCTTCAGAAGAAGTATTGGTTGACATCGAACCGTTGGCAAGGACAAACGCTGCTGTACCACTTGGTGCAAGTTTGGATACCATGTGTTGAATCCATGCGTAGTTGGCATTGCCTGCTGGCGGCGTACCATAACGCCAGCGCACATCTTCTTTGAGGTTTTCTCCTCCCCACTCGCTCACATTAAACGGTGGATTGGCTAAAATATAATCAGCACGGAGCATCGGATGGAGGTCTTTGGCAAAGGTATCCGCATTTGCTTCTCCTAAGTTGTTATCGATCCCACGGATGGCAAGGTTCATTTTGCACAAGCGCCACGTCGTCGGATTGGATTCTTGACCATAAACGGAGATATTATCCAGTCGACCACGATGAGAAGTCACAAACTCAGAGCTTTGCACAAACATCCCGCCTGATCCACAGCAAGGATCGTAGATCCGCCCTTTGAACGGTTCGATCAACTCTACCAATAGCTCTACTATGGTACGCGGAGTATAGAACTGACCACCATTTTTTCCTTCGGCACTGGCAAAATTGTTGAGAAAATACTCATACACGCGACCTAAAATATCGGTTTCCCCATCGACGATGGTGAAGGAAAAAGCATCAATGATTTCTCCTAATTTGGTCTTATCCAAGTCAGGACGAGCGTAGTTTTTGGGAAGTACACCTTTTAACGATTTGTTTTCTTTTTCAATGGCGACAAAAGCATCGTCAATGAATACACCAATCTTTGGGTTTTTGGCATTTTCTTTGATGTAAGACCAGCGGGCTTCTTGAGGAACCCAGAAAACATTACTCGCCAAATACTCATCTGGATCTTCTTCATCCGCCCACTCATCTTCTTTTAATTCTTTGTACTTCCATTCAAATTTATCGGAAATGTACTTTAAAAATAATAGTCCCAGTACAACATGCTTATATTCTGCTGCATCCATGTTATTACGGAGTCGATCCGCCATGTTCCATAACTTATGTTCAAAACCGAGCTCTGCACTTTTGTTGCTATTGGAAACTGCCACTTGTTTCTCTCCCTCTTATCTGTCACTGCCATTTTTGATAGATTGCTTGTTTTTGTTCATCCCATCTCGCTTTTGCACGGAGGATGGATGAACGATAAATCTGTTGCTCTTGTATATATTTCTCCACCAAATGCTCCATTTCATCTTTTGGCAGCACAGGAATTTGCATTTCAGCCAGATCCGTAGGATTGATATTCATCACCGTCGTCCCGCGTTGAAAAGATTGGAGCATGTGTAATCCAGCTGGTGTCTCCAGGAAAATTTTCACGTAATGACTCCACCATTTGGGATCATCCGTAAACCGCACAACGATTATATTTGCTGATGCGATAACTTGTGAGGACACTGCCTGAACAACGGCAACTTTGTTGACTGTCCCTCGACAAGTAAGCACCAAATCGTACGGTCTGAGTGCATAGCGCTGTACTTTGATAAAATCTTCTTGAATGCGATCTAAGTTATCCCAACGAATCTCTCCATCTTCCAGATTGGAAATATTGAGCACCTCGATCTCACCAGTAGGCTGGATATGCGATTTCATGATTGATTTCCCTCGAAACAAAGTAGCTTGATCACGAAGACGTATTTGGGCTAGCTGACTTTCGCTCTCTCTAATTCCTTTGTTTTGTTCTGCCTCTTTCAAGATCAGCTCGATCCGCCAGTCTTCCCGCTTGGCGAAATTTTCTGTTAATACGGAAACACGATCAACGGATTGAAAACGACCTTGAAAAGAGCGAAATTCCCCTATTTTTACTTCCTCAACCGGATCACATTGGATGCGCAGTCCATACGTTTTCATCATCGTGTAGGGGCGAAGAGTACCGCTCGGTAGTGAGTATATGCTGACTACACCATAGTGCTGGGAAATTTCTTTTCGCAATCGTGCAAAAGATCCTCCTGAAAAGGTGAATCTCGCTGGCAGGATAATATCTAACTCTCCGTGATTATCGAGCAGCTGCAATAAATTTTCGACGGCAACTCCTTCTGATTCACGTGTGATAAATCGCTCTGACTCTACATCGCTTTTTCGACCAAATGCAGGAAAAGCTAAAATATAATCAAATGATTCCATTTCCAAAACACTATATAAACTAGCCACTTGTACTTCTACATGATCACAATCACGAAACAAAAAATGTAACCATTGCTGGTGGAGGTAATTTTCTGCTAGAAGGACAAACTCACAATAGAGATACTGATGCACCATCTCAAACAGTCCACGCAGAAACTTATGAGCCTCTGGGATCAAGATTCTATGAGGTTGAATCGTACTAATTCGTTCCGAAAATGCTTCTGTCACCTGTTCTGGTACGATCACAATTCCTGTTCGATCTTGGCTGTACACTTCCAGCAATGTCTCATAAAAATCCAACTGCTGTCCTGCTTGAAAACACTCCCAAAACATCTCTTTATCCCCTGAAAATGTATCCAAGTTTAATGATTGCATGGTTGAAAAGACTGTATCTACATCAATGGAAAGCATGTTATTTTCTAGTATTGATTTGGTTAGATGAACTCTTAGAAACTCTCTTGCAATATCATCAGCAAAATAGATTTGATATTGCTTGAGAAGATCCATAAAAGAGCGGGCTGAATGTTGGATGGGTGAGAGCATCAATCTCCCCTCCTCTCCTTTATTATTATAGTCATAATAATTTGGTATTGCAATACTAAATTTAATATTTTGATACTAAACTCTGATTTGCCACTCAATATAAATCGCCTCCTTATACCTTTCCAAAAACAGAACAAATGTACGATTTATTTTAACATAAAAAATTAGAAAAAATATACATTTTCTATCTAATACGGGTAAGGAGGTAGTTAAGATCTACAGTTTGAAACAGAATCTATTGGATGCAACCTATGAAAAATTGTATTCCCTTTTAGTGGTATTCCTACATCATTGATCCCCTATGTATTAACAACCACAGGTCTAACAGGATTAACTTGTGTTTTCGGGAAATATGGTAATAAAAGTGCCCCTTTTGCTTCCTGAAATGGAATTATGTTAACTATAAGCCTTTTTTCCCCAGTATTCAAAAATTCTTTTGTTTTCTAATATAGCGACCTCTATATTTAGAAAAAACATATTTCATTTTTTCGATTTTATTTAAATTCATATAAAAACTAGAGAATATCGTAATATCAACAGATCATCCAGTACACCTAGGATATCTTAGGTATTTTAACTCAAACGTACATCAAGCAAGGAATGATAGAAAAATAGCCGATTCCTCCGAAGTTAAGGATGCAGAAATCGGCTTAGTTCCCCAAAAGTTCACTTTTCTTTACAGGATAACTTAAGATTGCTTTTAGCTTGTCCAGGGGAGTCGTCTGAAATCAGATAAATAAAATCCATGACTAAATATCCAATACTTAGACAACATTAGTCCCTCTCCAGCAAAAAATCATAGTAGTTCGTTGGACCAGTCAAAACCGCTTGAAAGTATAGCGGATATCCATCTGTATCTAGTGGTACTTCATGCCCTGCAACACGTGTAAATCCAAGGGATAGTTTGGGCACAAAACAATAATCCCCTTGATTTATTACTTGATATCCCATATTTTCTATTTGTTTCAATAATTGAAGAGCAGGTGTACGGAATATATCTATACCACGAAATCGAATATTGATCCTAATAGAATCAGAGTTATCAGGAATCCATATTTCTGAAGCACTAAGTGTTTTTCCATTTTCGATATGAAAGACAATTTCAAATTGGGAATGGAGGGCGAGCACTTTCATCGATCTAAATTTCTGGTCACTTCCCTCATCAGATACCCGAATCTTCCCCATTAACTCGGTAGCTGACGCTTTCAGATCTTCAGCAGGCATATCTTGAGGAAATCCTGTAATCCCGTTTGGAGGATCCACATCTATATCAATAGAAGTTGGAAAAGAAAGTAATGAATCATCCAACTCTCCTGTCTTATATTGAAGAATCCATTGGTTTAAGAGATCAATGCCAAGCTTATATTTACTTGCTATTTGATCCGTATTTCCTATTTCTAAAGCTTCTTTGGCAACCTGTAATTGAAAGGCTAGTGAATACACCTCATATACATTTCGTTTTGCTGACATCTCCATTCTCCTTATACAGATAGATTATATTTATTTTTCCGTTTCCTGTTTGATCATCGTACATGTGTAGTCTACATAGGCAGCACTCATCGTCATTTGGTTTCCTTGTATTTTTAGCGTAATCTCATGATGTCGCGGGTCAGGAACTACAAGATCATACAAATCGCCTTTAAGATGTTCATAATATCCATCTAACCATTGATGTCTGCCCACCATTGCTTTTAAATCTCCATTTTCTTGAAAAACCAATTGATTATAGAGTCTACAACCATTTTCCGTCTCTTTCCAAGTACCGATCAAAAGTTTTTCCTTTTGCTCGTGCTCAGAATTTAATGTACAAGCTGCTAGAATAGGAAATAAGATACAAATGACAAGAATAATTTGTTTCATGTACACTCCTCTTTGGTTCATAATGGCACGAACATACTTAATCCTTCAACCGATACTTTTCTCCCCAGTCTTTCATCAAAAAAATAATAGGTGCTAACGATTGTCCAAACTCTGTTAAGGAATACTCTACTTTTGGAGGAACTTCTTTGTACACTTCACGATGTACGACACCATCTTTCTCCAATTCTCTTAACTGCAAAGTAAGCATTCGCTGAGTGATATGGGGGTAGGCTCTGCGAATTTCATTAAATCGCTTCGTTCCGCTTAGCAAAGAATAAAGGATTACACCTTTCCATTTCCCTCCAATCACATCGAGGGTCGCCTCTACAGGACAAGCCCCTTGATGGAGGCATACACCAAAACCACTCTTTCGATCTCGCAAAGCTTTATCTCCTCTCAATAGTATATTTTTTATACTATATAACACTATTGTGTCTACTTGTAGGATTTTCTTTTGATTCTTAAAATAAGAGTATTCTTGAATTAGAAAAGAGGATTGGTTATGAAGGTGTTACATACTCTCATTCGTGTATATATTGAAAAAGAACAGTTGGATGATACGATTACCTTTTATGAAAATCTTTTTCACCAGCAATGTTCCTTGCGAGCTGAATATGAGGAGAAAGATTTACAATTAGCGGTGGTTGATCATACGCTGATCATCGCAGGAACAGCCGAAGCACGTGTACCTTTTCAAGCTACCAATGCTACCTTGTTAGTATCAGATATTCATGGATTAAAGGACTATCTGCTAAAAGAAGGAGCAAAAGTCTTGGAAGAACCACAAAAAGTACCAACAGGATGGAATATGTTAGTGGAACATCCAGATGGCATCCGAGTAGAGTATGTCGAACATGTTCAAGAAGATGTACAAACAATAAATGTAGCAAAATCTCGGACTTAGCAAAGGACAATTGTAACTGCTCTAGCAAAGAAAGCAACGAAGAATACACACTGTTCTTTCCTCGAAAATGACGAAGCATAAAAAATGGGATCTCCCCATTTTTTCAGGAAAGAAATAAGAAGTTTAGTTTAAGAAGCGAACTCGTTTTCTTTTTAGCAGAATAAACCCCTCTTACAATAAGAGGGGTAGTAAATGTTCTAAGGAATAACTATCTCCAATTTTTTCGTTGTGACATTTGCCGCAGAATCTTCTGCTTGTAATACAATTTGATTCTTCCCTTTTTTAAGCTCATTTTTTTTAAATACATAATTAAAGGTCGTTTTAAAGCCTTCTCCATCTACATAGTGAAAGTCCAAATCTTGCCAGTTTTTATCACCAACTCGTTTCCATCTGAGTGCGTCTATTTCCAAATCAGTGATTTTTCCTTTTAATGCAGGAGATTTTCCTGGTTTATCTAGTTGAACTTTAGGTGGAGTGATATCCACATTAATAAACCAATCAAGCTCTGCTTTTTTGTGATTTCGTTTCACAACAACATTTATCTCATATCTAGCATCTGGCATTTGTTTGCCGTGAATATCTTTGCCCTTCCAAACCCATTCTTTTGAACCAGGGGTTATATTTTTTCCATCATAGATCGTAAACTTTCTGTTATTCCAACCATCTATAGCTTCTATAGTCATTTGCTCGATAGATACTGGCAAATAGTACGATATAACGGCTTCATCTTGTTTATGATCACCATTTGGCGAAATAGCCCATTCGGAGATAAAGAAACCATCAATATAATAATACCCCTCCGGGTCCAAGAGTACCATTATCGGTATCTCCCACCGCTGTAGATTGGATTGGAATAAAACCTTACCAGAATATATGCCTTTTGGTAATTTGTTGGTATCAATCGATAGACTCACTGGTAACTGAATTTGAGATTGGGGGGCGATTTGAATCGATTTTTTCATATTAACCTTGATACTTTCTTTACCTTGTTCCATTACTACTTTCATATTTACAAGCTGTGGTAGTTTACTTTGATTATTTAATTGTATGGATTGTTTTAATGTCTGAACTCCCGTTTTTGCATCAACAAAACCATAAGCAAGCTGATTGGGAACAGACAAAACTTGCGTTTGAACTGCTTTTGTTAGATTGACTCTCCCCGCACCTTGTACGAGGTATGGATAATGTTTTTTTTCTGTATCTTTTAATTTAACAGCCGTTTGACTCAATGCAGACTTAATTTCATCAGGAGTCCAATTTGGATGCTTTTGTCGAAGTAGAGCAACCGTACCAGCAACATAAGGACTTGCCATACTTGTTCCTGTCATCTGCATATAACCAGATGGATCAACTTGTTTCGGAACCGTGCTTACAATATCTACACCTGGCGCTACTACATCTGGTTTTATTTTCCATGATCCTTGTGAAGGACCTCGAGAGCTTGAATCACTCATCTTTTCACGATTGATAGTACCAAATTGTATGTTTTTTATCCCAGCTTTGATCTGTTTTTTTAGTTCCTTCCCATAGCCACCTGCTAAAGTAGCAATAGACGCAAATTCATTTTCTGGATCGAAATCGCTAACATTCAGGTTTGCAAACCAATCGCCTTCTTGGTTATTGTAAACAATAACCGCACGAACATTTTTTTGTCTTGCATAGAATGATAAATCAGTTACATCATTATCTGTTCTTTCCACAAGTACCACTTTACCTGCCAAATCATCAGTAAATGATTCTGGAGAACCTTTACCAATGTCCACGATTTCATAGTTTCCTTCCATCGGAAATGCAGGAGAATACGAAATTGCATTTAACTCCATTGGTTCAATTTTTCCTTGCACCGTCACCGTTGGAGCAGGTGCGACCTTTGTTGCAGAACCTACTGTGATAACATCATCAGCGGCACCTGGTGTCCCCAATGTCCAAAGCTCAGGTCCACTGTTTCCAGCTGCCACAACAACAGGAATTCCCTTTTTTATTACTTTTGCCAAAGCTCTCGTTAAGGGGTCATCCGGAATATTGGTATTGCTTCCTAGAGACAAATTCATCACTTGTGCTCCATCTTTTACAGCCTGATCTACTGCTTTTAAAATCACATCAGTACTTCCACCATATTCCCCTAAAACGCGATAGGCCAAGATAGAAGCATCAGGAGCGACTCCCTTTACTTTTCCATGCGCTGCAATAATTCCAGTTACATGTGTCCCATGTCCAACATCATCTTGAGGAGTTTTATCATTATCAATAAAATCATAACCTCCAACAACACTTCCCTTCAAATCAGGATGAGTTGCATCCACTCCATAGTCCAACACAGCCACTTTAATGCCTTTTCCAGTCCATAAAGGATCAATACCCATATTCGACCTGATATCTCCAGTTATCGTAGTATCTTTCTTACGGGAAGGCTCGGTAGTATAATTGCGTATCGGTTCAATTCTGGATACATTCGGATCGGCTGCTATTTTTTTAAGATCTTCTCCATCTATAGTTAGGGACATTCCAGCAAAAACGGTATCATATGTGTATTTTACTTCAGACTTTGGCGATAACTTTTTTATTTGCTTCACTAATGATTGTTGTTTTTGTTTCAATTTTTGCAAATACGTAGAAGCACCTACAGACGAAATGATTTTCTTTTTCACTAAATCTTGGTAAGTGAGAAGCGGCAAATCCTTCATTTCCACAATCACAGTCACTCTTTTCCCATTAGTGGGATGAATATTAGGGGAGATTTTAGCAGTTACTAATTTCTGTTGGGATGTTTCTGCTTGCACCTGTTTTGAAACAAAGCCTCCCAATTGAAAGGTAATAAGCACCATACATATGCCTGTAGCCAACCATTTTTGTTTCAACAATAAGTCCAATCCTTTCTTGTTAATATTCTAAATAGAAAGATAATTATATTCGCGACTTTCTGTTGTTAACTAATGTTTTGGTCCCTCCCTAAATTGCTGTTATAAAAAATAGTCTATTAGGAAAATAAATGAACATCAACTTAAATTTACCTGATTTAATTGATTAATCATATATCCTCTATGTGACAAAAAATTGACTGATAGACATTGATCCCTGATCCACTTTAAAAATACTACTCTCCACGGACAGATTTACATTTTTCCTAAATAAAAAGAGCCATCCGAAGATGACTCTGCCTTCCCTTTCTAACTACCATCGATTAACTACTTCAATGCAAAAGAATCCAATTTCGTTCATTTTTCACCTCTACTGTTAGTGCTGTTTCAAAAAAATCACTTAACTTCTCTTGTGTTAACACTTCTTTGCTTCCTCCTTGCTGAGCTACCATTCCATGTTTGAGTAGCAATGTGTGAGTAAAACACGGCAAAATCTCCTCGATATGATGAGTTACATATATTATGGTTGGCGAATCTGCTCGTTTGGTAATTTGATCAATCATTTGCAATACTTGCTCTCTCGCAAAAATATCCAAACCGGTACAAGGTTCATCCAAAATAAGCAACTCAGGGGAAGCCATCAATGCTCGTCCGATCAAAACTTTTTGTTTCTCACCTTGAGATAATGTTTGATAGATCCTGCCTTGCAAATGTCCGCAATCCCAATCCTTTAGAAGATCTCTTACTTTTTCCAAATCACTTTCTTCTACTTTCTCATAAACACCAACAGATGCATGTTTCCCACTTAGCACCACATTTTCAATCGTTTCATAACCATGTAAACGCTGTTGCATAGAGGTACTGACCCAACCTATTTTTTTTCGTAATTCTCGCAAATCTATTTCACCAAAACGTTGATCCAAAACCGATATTTCTCCACTTGTAGGCCAAAGATAGCCATTGATCAAATCAAGAATACTCGTTTTTCCAGACCCATTTAACCCTACTAAACACCAATGTTCCCCTTTTTGAATTTGCCAATTTATTTGATCCAAGATCAACCGCTGCTCTCTCCGCCAAGAAACTTTCTTCATCTCTACTATCATTGGAACAATTCCCTCCTAAAGTCTTCCTATTCCTCTCGTATTTGATTAAAATAAGGCTGTCAGGAGGCTTTTATGAATATCTCTCAAGCACAACCCTATCTACAAAAATATTTCGGTTACGAAACATTTCGCAATGGACAACAACAGATTGTAGAAAGTGTATTAGCTGGTAATGATACATTTGGCATTCTCCCCACTGGTGGAGGAAAATCGATCTGCTATCAGATACCTGCTATGTTACTAGATGGCATAACGGTTGTCGTTTCTCCCCTTATATCATTAATGAAAGACCAAGTTGATTCACTAAGACAGATTGGTATTCCTGCTACTTATATAAATAGCTCACTGAGCGCCATGGAGTTACGAGAAAGAATCTCTGAGATTCATAACCATACATACAAAATTATTTATGTAGCACCAGAACGACTCGAAACGGAGTATTTTTTATCGTTATTTCGTCAATTACCTGTGGCACTATTGGCAATAGATGAAGCTCACTGTATTTCTACATGGGGACATGATTTTCGACCCAGTTATCAATTGATACCTCGTGCTATACGGGCACTACCCAATAAACCAATTATTCTAGCCTTAACAGCAACTGCAACCAAGCAAGTACAAGATGATATTCTGGCCTTGCTGCATATTCCTGCTAAAAACACCTATCGTACAACGTTTCGACGAGACAACTTGCATTTTGTCGTCCAAAAGAACGTAAACAAAAAAGATTTTCTTGTCCAATACTTACGCACCCATCCAACCGCATCTGGCATCATTTATGCGGGTACTCGCAAAGATGTTGATATGCTACAACAATTTCTGCTCAAGCAAAAGTTTAAAGTAGGCAAGTATCATGCAGGTATGAATGAAGAAGAACGCAATTCGTCACAAGAAGCATTTTCTTATGATCGCACCCCTATCATCGTGGCAACCAATGCCTTTGGTATGGGTATTGACAAGTCTAATGTTCGATTTGTCATTCACTACAACCTACCAAAAAACATAGAAGCATACTACCAAGAAGCCGGACGTGCTGGTAGAGACGGAGAAAATAGTAATTGTATTCTGCTCTATGAACCCAGTGATATATATCTACAAAAATACTTCATCGAACAATCAAATCCAGATCGTCAAGCGTTGGACAACAAAAAATTACAAGCTATGATTCAATATTGCAAAACAAAACAGTGTCGATCTACCACAATTGTACAATACTTTGGTGAAGCAGATACAGAACACTGCCAAATGTGTGATAACTGTGACCCAGATAAGGACAAAAATACAGTCGATATCACAACAGAAGCACAAATGATCTTTTCATGCATGCGTAGAGTAAATGAAAAAGTAGGTCTGTCTTTCCTCACCAAAATATTAAGAGGTTCAAAAAGCAAAAAAATAATAGACTTCCGCTACGATCGACTCTCTACATACGGACTAATGAAAGAACAGAGCGAAAAAAGAGTGATGCAAATCTGCAAATCATTGGTAGATGAAGGATACATACGACTCGAGCCTTTACAAGAAGGATTGTATCCAGTAGCAAAGCTTGATGTTTCTGCTGTCGCAGTGTTGAAAGGACAGGAAAAAGTAGAAATAGATCTGGCAGAAGAACCTGTACCAGCTACAGATATTCCATTTGAAGACAACCCGATCTTTGAAGAATTGCGACAACTGCGGAGAAAAATTGCCGAAGAAGAAAACGTACCACCTTATGTCATCTGCAATGATGCTACACTTCGAGAAATGACCACTCTCGTACCTCAAGACGAATCGGCTATGTTGCGCATTAAAGGCTGGGGAGAAAGTAGACAGCAACGCTTTGGCCAAGCCTTTCTGGAATTATTACAACAACATAAACCAAAATCAACTTCTCCTTTAGCAGAAATTCAAAAAACGCATCCCAAAGCATACAAACCTTGGACGAAAGAAGAAGAGGAACAGCTCCGATCATTGTTTGATAATGGCCAATCAGTTACAGAAATTGCTCAGACGCTTGGCAGGCAGACTGGCGGTATTCGGTCCCGTTTAGAGAAGTTAGGTTTGATCACCATAGCAAACGATACAAAATAAAACTACTTCCGTTTTTTGATAGTTCATACTGAAGCGAAAAGCACTTCTAAGAGAATTCAGAAGTGCTTTTCGTTTATTAAGTAGGAGGTAGGGATAGTCTAGGATCAAATCACTATTTATTCCCCCTACAACGAACTGGTGTTTTTATCATCTCTGAACGATCCTCCAAAAAACCAAAATACTCCTATACCCCACACAAAAAAACCTGCCATTACTCCCAGCAGAGTTCATCCAACTAAATCTTTCATTCACCTGATAAGGATTCCTTACACAAAACAGCTTAAGATTATAAAACAGATTCATTATTAAAAAAACCACTTATTATTGCAAAAAAAACGAAAAACTAGCAAAATATATAATATAATTTATTTTTCCAATAGAAAGGGAGTGAATAGTATTCGATTTATACGCCATATTGATAAAAAAGACAAAGAGTTTTGGGAAACTTGCAACCTTGTACGATACGATAAACTCGAGGAGGTAACAGAGAGATTACGTATCTTTCCCGCTCATCTCAACCAAAAAACTGCTAACGGAACAACACTCCTCTACTTCAGCCAATCGGAACAAATGACATCTTATCTCATCAATCAAGGTCTTTCCGTTCATGAAGTAGACGAATGGGGCAACACCCCACTTCATCTTGCCGCTTATGAAGGATTTACAGAAGCTGTCTCTGTCTACTTACAAAATAGAGCAGATGTTGAAGCAAAAAATCGCTGGGGTCAAAAACCGCATCAATTAGCATCAACACCTGCTACTTGTGACCTATTTTATAAGAACAGACAAGTTGCAAGAAAGTATTTAGAGGAAGAACTAGAGAATATCTCCTTATATGATGCTTGCAAACAGGGAAAAGAAGCCGCAGTACGATATATGCTTTCATCTGGGGTCGATCCAAATCTGCTCAATCACGAAGATTTCCAAGTGGACTACTGGGAGCAAACTCCGTTGTATCATGCTATTTATATTGGATATCATCGAATTGTTGATCTGCTGTTACAACGTGGAGCCAATCCTAATGTACATAGTGGAGTTTCGTTGTACCGTTCTGCATACAATGTAGCAACCATTCAAGCACTTCACAAATACGGAGCAAAAGCTACTGAAGACCAATTGGATCAAGCTTGCTGGGAAGCTGTAGTAAACATAGGGAATAGTACTATGCTGAAAGAACTAATATCCTATGGAGCTCCATTGAATAAAGACTATATTATTCACGATGCGATCAGAAGAGTGGATCAAACGACAGATGAATATCCGAAGATCATAAAAATTTTAGTTGAAAAACGACCTGAGTTTTTGGACTCCATCAGCAGAATAGATGAAACTCCCCTGCTGAAGGCAATAGATTTGGATAATCAGTTAATAGTAGAGTGTTTGGTAACATTAGGAGCTGACATCAATAAATCAAATAAAAAAAACATAACCCCTGCTCTACATGCTAGTACTCGTAGAAATGTTCAAATGACGAAGTGGTTAATCGAACACGGTGCAGATCTAACATCCAAAAATGATGTAGGTCTTTCTCCATACACGTGGGCGGTATTTCATGAGATGCCAAAAACATTAGACACCATGGAAACTGCATTAAAAGAAACAGGAACTCCTATTCCAAGTGTTTCACTTCCTCCTAAAACAGGAAATTTCGAAAAAAATACCCATCATGACACCCACTTTTTCTATGATACCGACACTTGGGATTTAAGATATACTTGGACACAAGATAGATTCTTAAAATTTGCTTATCAACTTGGATTTCAACATCGATTTATGGCCAAACATACTGTTCCTTCAGAACAGATCAAATATTTTTCCTTCGATGAAAAGCTTACATTAGAGAAAATAAGCCATGAGGAAGATCAAGATATAACCCAGTACCTTGCTTTCCATCCTGAGTATCCAGATGCATGGTTCACTTGTGTTGAATGGTGGGTGGAAGACCCCAATTTAGAAGATGAAATAAAATATACACAAGTTCACTTCCGTTGTCCGAATGAACTCCTTGAAAAAATCAATAATCTTGTTCAAGAAGAAAAACTCACCTCTTTTTCTCTTGGCAATTCAGAAAATGAGTATCTTGTTGAGCAGTTATTCACATATAGTAAATCACTTTTGCAGACTGGGCTAGATGCATTGTGGCAAAAACCTTTTTATGCAACAAAAACCGAATAACTTCTCCGGTTCACTGGTAATAGCAGTGAAAAATAGACCACTCTTCACAAACATTCTAAACAAAATCACAAAATAAAAAAGAACACACCCTGAAAAAACGATGTGTTCTTTTATCTATCAACTATTAGAAGAAAAATATTACTAATCGAAAAAACGGACATCAATATCTATGCCTTTTTTTGATGTCCATCTTTTCAATCAGAATATTATACCAGGAAAGGTTTACATATTTTCGAGTTGTTTTTCCAACCACTGTAATACACGCTTTTTTACTTCATCACGATTTAGTTCAAACAGCATTTCATGTCTTCCCTCTTGATAGAAAACGTATTCCATATTATTTATACCATGTTTCTTGTATTGCCGAATAACGGATAAAACTCCTTTTGTATTATTTCCAACAGGATCTTTGTCTCCGCTAAAAATAAAAAATGGTAAATCCTTCTCTATCTTTCTTATTTCCTGTTCCTTATGAATTTCTTCGAGACCCGACAACAAATCATAATAAAACCCTGTTGTTGGAATAAAACCGCAATATGGATCATCTATAAATTTTTGAACTTCTTTTATATCTTTCGATAACCAATCAAAGTCTGTTTTAGCATCCTTAAAATGTTTATTATAACTTCCAAATATCATTTTATTCATAAAAGAACTTTTTGTTCGTTTTCCCAATGTACGTATTTGGTATTTTGCTATCATTTTTCCCACTTGTCCAAAAAGAGGCTTTCCGGCAGTACCAGAAATGATAACTCCTTTAATCTTACCGTGAAATAACTGAACAAAACGACGAACTAAGAAAGACCCCATGCTATGTCCCATCAAAAATACTGGAGTTTCAGGGTACTGTTGATGAATGAAATCATTGATTTCCTTTATATCTTTGACCACCCGCTCGAAACCATTCTCATCTGTAAAAAAACCGAATAGCTCACTCTTTTCACCTGTCCTACCATGCCCTCGATGATCATTTCCATATACAAATATTCCATGTGATACTAGAAAATTAGCAAATCCATGGTATCTTCGAATGTGCTCAGCCATGCCATGTGATAATTGTAAGATCCCTTTTGGTTCTACATCTTGGTTATACCATTTATGAACATACACTTCTTGTCCATCAGACATTTTTAACCAAAACTCTTTTTCCAAGTAAATCCACTCCTATTAAAGAGTCTAAGTAGTTGGTGATATTTCATATACATTATTATTATATATATCTTCGCAACAAACTCTCTGATGCACTTACCATATGTCTGTCATATGGTAAACGTATTTCCCCAAGAAATAAATGGATGATCATTTCCAACTACAATAAAAAAATTCAAATTTCAATCATTGTCATTATTGTTCCTCTCTTTTTATCGCCCACTCCACACAAATATATTTTCATTTAAATACGATATTATTGCCTTTTTCAATTAATCATGATATAACAAACACAGCGAAATATAGAATTATAATAAAACAACCAAAAAATCAAAAAACAAAAAAGAGGGGGTGAGAAACAGAATACACCTATTACGTAAAGTAGAACAGGAAACGTTAAGACATCTCTAATCGTCGACCTTCGAACTATCCAACAGCACTCATTTTAAATGGAGACTGTGAGTAAAATGATTACTTTAAGACAAAAGAAATAACATTTCGACTTTAGGAATTCTCTATTTTTTTGACACCAAAAGAAAGCGCTTTCATTATCTTTTGTCTAGGTGCACCAAATTTTTCTAAGTTACGAAGGATTAAGCATGCATCTATCATCTTTTAGCACAGTTACAAGAAATAGTACGTTTAAAAATAACAGAGATATTTTTATGAGAAGAGGGATTGGATGAAACTGGGTAAATTCGGTATGACTGCAGTTATTACTACCCTTGTCTTAAGCAATTTTTGTTTTTCGTTAACAGAGGTTTCAAATGTACAAGCAGCACCGGTTAAAGATAAAGCTTCTCAGTATGTAGACTGGGGCGGGATAAATCAAGAAGCACTGATCCAATATCTGCATAAAACAGGTAAAATCAAACAAAACGCCACGGCAGCTGAAGTAGAAAAAGCAGTAAAAGATTACGCTACTCGTGGGCAAAATCCCTATCCAAATACAGATGGAATCAATACCTCTAGCAGTTTTGGTAAGAAAGTACTCACCCAGCGAACAAAAATTTTACAAAAAACCGCCAAAAAAGTTCATTCTTTTAAGGGTAAAGAAACGAATAGTATAAAAAAACATACAGACAGAGCTGTAGTAGCTTTAATCCAATTTCCAGATGCAGCACATAACCAGATTCCTTATCAAGGAGACAGTAGTTTTTGGAGTAAAGACTTTAACCAAACACACTATGAACAATTACTTTTTGGTAAAACTGGATTTTTAATGGACAATGGAAAAAAACTAATCACTGCTAATCAATATTATCAGCAACAATCAGTAGGATTTTGGTCCCTTGCAGGTACGGTTACGCCTTGGATAAATGCACAAAACAATGCTGCCTACTACGGAGGACATTTTACCACCCCTGACTATACCCTTAATGATGCCAAACCAGCAGAACTGGTTAAAGAAACACTAAACCAAGTAGGCAAACAAATAGCAGGTCAAGAAGCGATTTATGATCAACGAGATCCATATGACTTGGACAACGATGGGAATGTAATGGAGTCTGATGGATTGCTCGATAGCCTATTTATCGTTCATTCAGGTAAAGGGGAAGAAGCAGGAGGAGGAGATAATGCGATCTGGTCTCACCGTTCTGTTATTGGCCCAGAGCCAGTTGCGATCCCAGGAACGAAATTAAAAGCATTTGACTATATCATTCAACCTGAAGATGGAGCAACAGGTGTCTTTGTTCATGAATATGGACATAATCTAGGTTTACCCGATGAATACGATACAGGGTATACAGGAACAGGTTCACCAGTAGAAGCATGGTCCCTTATGTCTTACGGAAGCTGGACAGGGACGATCCCTGGTACAGAACCCACTGGTTTCAGCCCTTGGGCTAAGCTCTTTTTCTCAGAGTTGTATGGTGGTACATGGCCTGTGCCAACAGTAGTAGATCAAGCTAGTCTTACTACTTCACGCCAAATTGCACTGAAAGAAGCCGTTGCCAATACAAGTAAAGACAAGATTATAAAAGTAAATCTTCCAAATCGAATCGTTCAACCGCCGCTTCAACCTTTAGGAAAAAAATCGTACTACTCGACCAAAGGCAATATGTTAAATACAAAGCTCACATCTCCAGAAATAGATCTTACCAATGTGCAACAAGCTGAGCTTTCTTTTGATACTTGGTACAGTATCGAAGCAGGTTATGACTTTGCCTATGTTCAAATCTATGTAGATGGCGCGAGTAAACCAGAACAAATACTATCATTAACTGGTTCAAACAAAGAGTGGGTAAACAAAAAACTAGACTTGTCCAAATACGCTGGTCATAAAATCAAGGTTGAGTTTAACTACGTTACCGATATCGGTCTTGCAGAAGAAGGATTCTATGTGGATAACATTCAGGTAAATGCAGACGGCAAAACCGTTCTCCATGACGATGTGGAAACTACTGGCCTTTTTGCCTTAAATGAATTTCAACTTTTTGATGGATCTGCACAGGATTATCCTAGTTACTACTTAGTAGAATGGCGCACACATAATGGAGTGGACAACGGTCTTGCTCACCTACGCCGTAACAATAGTATCATGAGTTACGATGCTGGGATGCTCGTTTGGTATTATGATGGACGATATGGAGAAGACAATATGACTGGACTCCATCCTGGTGAAGGCTTTTTAGGAGTCGTCGACGCGCACCAACAAGGGCATTTCTGGAGTGATGGTAAAGTTGGAACCACTCGTTATCAGCTAAATGATGCCGCATTTAACATCGAAGCTACCTCACCAATGGACGTTGTTTATCCGAATATGACAATGAAGTACGACTCTCAACCAGGAATTTCCGCCTTTGATGATAATAGCGATTACAGTAGTCCTTTTAATCCAGCTGGTGGAAAACTGTTGCCTAAAGTGGGATTGAAAATGAAGATAACCAAAGTAAGTGAGGATAAAACAAAGGTTTGGATTCAATTATCTAAATGATCCTCCTTATTTTATCTTATTGATAAAAGGGTTCTAGAATAAATCGAATTAGAACAGAGCAAGGGAACTCTAAGATGGGTTCTCTTGTTTATATTCAATCTTTCGGACACGTTCAGGAATGCATACACTTGTCTTTGTTCTTATCCTTTTTTATTTCGTGAAATTTTTACGTTTACACTACATTAGTCTGAAATTTAATTAAATACGTTCACTTTCGTATACACAACTAAAAAACCCTACCTAAATCTGTTCTGTGGTAGGGTTCAATGTAATTATATTTTTAGCTCACCTAAACGAACTAATTCCACGACTGCTTGGGAACGACCTTTTACTGCCAACTTTTGCATCACATTTGCTATGCATACCAATAGAGAAATAAAAGACATTCTTAGCAAGCTATTCCACATTAAACGTATAGTATATATCCATCTTACCCTGCGGATGTACCACTACTTTTTCAATCAGCGTTTTAAACGCATGATGTAAGTTTTGACTGTCGTTGCTCAACAATTCAAATGCCTGTTTTATGCTCTCAATTTTCTCCGTTGCATAATCCTGTTTAGACAAATCAATTTGTTCATTTTCCGAATTTTTAATTTTTCAATCTTTAACGTTAAAGCAGAGTTAACCCTTAATTGAATTAACGCAATTAGTCTGCAAAACATCTGTAAACTAAATTACTTTCTTCTTTGCTTGCAACAGTTCATCTATTCCAAAAAAAATAAGTGAAATAACAATACAAATTGGATTGGCAAAATTTGCTTCTCCTATTACTAAATTGCCCAACATTCCTAAAATAATATACAATACCAGTTTATATAATCGTGCAAAACGCAAAGATAGATTATCTATTAGGAAATCTATCAACAATGAAGTTATAACACCATATGTAAAAATTACGATAGAAGCCCAAAAAGCAAAGAAAATAAAGAAAAATTTTCTATCATCATCAAAATCCACAAATAACCTTCCATTATCAACATTCGGAAGCAGCATTGGAACAGAATACAGTCCTACGACCACGATCAAACATAAGAAAGCAGTAAGAAATTTCCTTGGTAATGATTGGACTAATTTAGTAAAACCAACTTTTCTGGAACTCAAATGAGATCCTCCTCCACTCACGTCTGTATATAGATCAATAGCAAAATAAATCTGAACCACAAATAATTTGTTTGTTACATCAAACTTTACCGAATAATCTATTAAAGGTAAAATTGTTTTAAAACCCTGTTTAAATACTGATTATTAATAATGGAGTGAAAGTTTAAGATGACTTTACCATTTAATTGTAAAAGATTTTGGTTAAAAAGAGGTAGTAAAGTAAATGACTTTTTATCTGATCCTGAATCTAAAAACAGTTTTTTTTATAGTGATGAAACTATCACTTTGGAAGCAGATTTAGATACACCAATAATTATATTACTTGGAGAACCTGGGATAGGAAAATCTCATTCCTTAGATTTGGAATTCAAAAAGCTAGAAGAGAAAAAAAACAGTAAACACACAGTAATGTTTAAGGATTTGCGTCAATATGGTAGTGAAGATCGTTTAATCAAAGATTTATTTAATAATAAAGAAATGGAACAATGGATAAATGGAGATTATAACTTATATATTTTTCTAGACAGTTTCGATGAATGTTTGCTAAGAATAGACCAACTATCATCGATTATTAGTGAAAATATAAAGAATCTTCCAGCAGATCGGTTATATCTTCGTATTGCTTGTCGGACTGCAGGTTGGCCAAGTTTTTTAGAAAATGAACTTAAAAAACATTGGGGAGACAACTCAATTAATTGTTTAGAATTAGCCCCTCTTAGAGAAAAAGATGTAATAAATGTCCTTAATTTTGATGGAATTGACAGTGATAAATTTTTAAAAGATCTAGATTTATTAAATGCTACTCCCCTAGCAACTATACCGCTAACTCTCCACCTACTAATAAATGAATATAAACAGTCTGGTACATTTCCCAATAAACAAAGTAATTTATACTTAGATGGTTGTATCCAGCTTTGCGAAGAACATAATGAATCTCGTACTACTTCTAGACAAGCAGGTAATCTTAGTGCCAGACAAAGACTACTTGTTGCATCACGTATAGCCACATTAACAATGTTGTCAAATCGCTATTCCATTTGGTTAGGGAAAGAATTCGAATCTACAGAAGAGGATCTAAAGATTTCAGAAATCATTAATAATGGATGGGAAGAATTTTTAGAAACAAAGGTTGAAGTTAATGATGATTCAATTAAAGAAACTTTAGGTACTGGACTATTTTCTTCACGCGGTTTGAATCGTTTAGGTTGGGCACATCAATCGTATGCTGAATTTCTTACAGCTCTTTATCTAAAGAATAGTATTCTCTCGAATAAACAAATACTTAATTTCCTAATTGATCCGTATGATCCAAAAGAAAAAATAGCTCCTCAATTAAGAGAAGTTGCTTCTCGGTTAATTACTCTAGATCCTATCGACCCTTCATTAATAAAAGATATAACCAAAAGAGATCCTGAAGTTGTTCTTAGATCAGACATCGGTAGCTATAATTCTAAAGCCAAACAAGAACTAGTTTCTATTCTTCTTGACTTATATGATCAACAAAAAATTCTCGATGATGAAATTGATCTAGATAAGCATTATAGTAAATTAAATCATCCAAACCTATATGCACAAATAGTCCCTTACATTTCTAATAAAGATAAAAATGTATTTGTACGAAGAGCTTCCATACGTATTGCCAAAGCATGTAATTTAGTCAACACTGTAGAACTATTGACAAATATTTCTCTAGATAAATCTGAAGAGTACCAAATTAGAATTCATGCTGCAATCACAGTAATGCACATAGGGGATGCACAGAATAAACTTAAACTTAAGTCTTTAATTGACTGTGAAAATGATATTGATGATGAGTTAAAAGGGATAGCCCTTAAAGGATTATGGCCTAATCTCATTTCAACAGAGGAACTTTTCAATGTATTAACCCCACCAAAAAATGATAATTTATTTGGAGTTTATAAATCTCTTTTTTATTTTGATGATATATCAGGACAATTATCTGAATCAGATTTATTCATTGCTCTTCAATGGATAAAAAATAGTAGTAGTGGATTTAAAAAATATACTCAGGGAGAATTTATTAAAAAAATTTTTAAAAGAGCTTGGGAATTTCTCTTCAATGCTAATATTTTAGATGAATTATCACATATCGTTTTTTCGAGATTGGTTAATCATGAAGACAAATACCTAGACCAAGAATTGTTACTATCTGATGATAAAAAACGTTATTTGCTAATTGATAAGTTTGCTCAATTACTCAAACAAGATATCAGTAAATCTTACTATGTAAGAAATTCTATAATCTTCTCACAGGACTTAGATTTTCTTATTAAAAATCTTCTATCAAGCAAAGAACTATCAATGCAAACAGTTTGGTCAGAACTAATTCTTTGGATTTTTGATAGCACTAACCGAACACATGTAGATTCTATTTTGGAAGTAGCCTTAGAGAATCAGATATTAAATGAAGTTATGTCAAATATCATTGGACCTGTTGATTTATTGTCCAAACAAGCAACAACTTCAAAGAAGCGATATTATAGAAAAATTGATGATGAAAAAAAGAACAATGAAACCGAAATTTTAGTTATCAATAATATTTCATCACATTTATATAAAATGGAACAAGGGGATTTAGATAGTTGGTGGCATCTTAATTGTGATTTATCTTTCACAAATGGCTATAATGAATTTGAGTCAGATCTTACAAAGTATCGATTATGGATTAAACTTACCCATACAACTAAAACAAAAATCCAAGAATCTGCAAAAAAGTATATTCTAGAAAAAAAAATCGATGGATTTTCTTGGATAAAACCTAATACCATTTCTCGTCCTGAATATGCTGGTTTTAGAGCATTCCAATTAATGCTTAAAGTTAATCCCGAATTTGTGAAAAGTCTTTCTACTGATATCTGGAAAAACTGGGCGTCTGTTTTCATAGCTTACCCTGTCTCAAGTGAAAATGAAGACATACAACAAAATTTAATAGAACTTGCTTATAGGAATGCACCAAAAGAATTATCTGAAACAATGAAAGTCCTGATTGAACACGAAAATAACTCAGGTCATTTGTTTATTTTGCAAAAACTGAGTACAATTTGGAATCAAAGCTTATCAGACATTCTACTTAGCCTTATTACGACAAATAAATTGTCTCTTAAAAATACAGGTGAGGCACTATCTTTTCTCATAGGAAAGAATTATGGTAAAGCCATAGATTTAGCAGAATCTCTAATCGCATCTAAACCAGATTCAAAAGTTTCAATTTTAATAGCTAGTAAGTTATTGCTTTTTTCAACTAAAACTCATTGGGATACAATATGGCCATTAGTAATTAAAGAAAATGATATCGCAAAAAAAGTTATCGAAAATATTGCTACTGATCACAACAAGGATCTCTTTCTCTCTAAGTTTACTGAGGAACAGTTATCAACTTTGTTTATTTTCCTAGAAGATATGTATCCAAGTAAAGATGATACTAAACTTAATGGCTTTTACACTCTTAGAAATCATATTACAGATCTTAAAAGAGATCTTATTAATAAGCTCAGGTATAGAGGAACACAAAAATCACTATTTGAGCTAAAAAAAATCATAGATCAATTTCCTAAAACTGATTATTTTAAATGGATTTTGCTAGATGCAGAAAAAATTACTAGCTTTCATTGTTGGCATCCTCATAAACCTTCTGACATAATTAATGTGATTAAACAGTCCAACCTACGTTTAGTGGAAAACGGTAATCAACTTCTTGATGTTATATTAGAATGTTTACAGGAATTAGAAAATGATCTTCAAAGTGAAACACCTCAAGCTCGTTTTTTATGGGACAAATGCAAAAATACTTCTGGAAATACTACATACAAACCTGTAGATGAAAATGAGCTATCTGATTATATAAAGCATTACCTTGATAAAACCCTAAAAATGAGGGGAATAATAGTAAATCGTGAAGTAGAAATTCGAAAAGGATATGGAAATAAAAAAGGTGAGCGAACAGACATTCAAGTAGATGCCGTTATTAAAAACAACAAAAATACCAATTATGATGTTATAACAGTAATAATCGAAGTTAAAGGTTGCTGGCATCAAGAAATAAGAACTGCAATGGAAACCCAATTAGTTAATCGTTATCTTCTTGAAAATGAATGTAGGAATGGTTTATATCTTGTTGGATGGTTTAATTGTGATCATTGGGATAAAGCAGATAGTAGGTATTCCAAACGCCTTAAATGTAGCTTAAAAGAATCTAAGGAATACTTTGATCATCAGGCAAAAAATTTATCGAAAAGTCCTTTAAACATTAAACCCTTCATTTTAAATGCTTCACTATGATAAAACAAGTATTTAATTTTTGTCAGCCCCTAATGCCGCTCAAGAAAAAAAGTTAAGCAAAATACTACTAATAAAAAGCTGGTTGATGGAATAGTATTTATCATCAAACAGCTTTTTATCAGTTTAACATATTTATTTACAGCATACGTTTCAATCGAAATCATCTATTCATAAAAAAAATTACATTGCTCTCTCAAATGAATAACTAACATCAATTGTCTCATCAGGATTATAAATACCTCTTCTGATAACACTTTAAAAACGACTGATACAAGTCTTGAACGCTTGTTGTATTGTCCTAATCTATTGATCTGTGTATCCTTATTAAGAAGGCATAGATAAGAAAGTATCTTTGAATATTAGCCAAATATCAAGAAAAACAAGAACTAAGGGCATCAAACAAAGAGATCGGAAAAATTTTCTCACGAAATTTCTGTTCTGACCAAGGCAAATTTTTTGCATCTTTTTTTATCATATAACTATAAAATTCACTATGCACACCATTAGAAAAATAACCTCAACAAGCCACTAAGTAAGGCAGCAAATATTATCTTAACTCAGTGGATTTTAAAAGAGTAATCCATTAACCCCATTTGCAACCTAAATTCTTTTTAATCAAATTTTTAAATTTATAACTCAACTAGGAGATACTGGTTGGGAAAAACATGAATATCACGAGGAATACTGGTCATAAAAGCAGTGTTGTCATGCGAATATTATAGAAGAAGTTCATGTGAAAATGAAAAACTCAACAAAGACTTCACCTGATGTTGCTTAATCCTAATCTAATACCCAGTAAGGAATGTCAAAATTGGACGTATTAGAGTTATGATTTGATTTCTTAGAGTTGCAACTTTTACACAGTATCTGCATATTCGAAGGATCATTGGTCCCAAAGTTAGCTAAGGGAACAATATGATCAATAGCTATGTCTCTAATGGGATGTAAAATACTAGTTAAATCCGTTTTACATAATGCACATCTGCCCTTATCTCTATGAAACAAAGCATTTTTTAACCAGCTAGGAAAGTATTTACGTTTAATTCTCTTTTCCTTTGTAAAAGCATCGGGATATTCTTTAATCAGAACATCGATATTTTTTTTGATATCATTGGCTACAAGTGTGTGAAAATCACGGAGAAAAGATCTGTTTTGGAAAAGATAGTGAAAAGCTTGATGTGATACTGCTCTTTTGGCTTGTTCTAATTCTAGACAAAGGTGATTCCATACATCGTTTATTTTTGTACAGATCATACAGTCACAATCATCTATATACGGCAGATCACTGGTTTCATTAAAATAAGTTAATGTTATATCCTCTTTTGTAACTTCGCAAATCAACTCTTCACCTGTAAACTTTTCTATACCTTTTATTCCAGCATCCGTAAGGATATTAATCAATTGATTAATATAGAAAGCACTTCCGACATGTTCTAAACATTCTTCTAATGCGCCGTTAAGTATATCTAGTAAAATAGCATGTAAGACAGTCCATTTATGAGGTTTAGCTGTAACTGAAATTAATCCGCCCTCAACGCTGAATGGGAATTCTTCTTTTTTGGGTACTTCATCATCATAAAATTGTGATAATAGCCAATTCGCAAGAAACAAAGCTGAAGTATTGTTTAAATGGATAAATTGTTCCTTCAATTTCTTTATTCCTTTCTAAAATACATGAGTAATAATAGCTTTCTTTCCATTCCTAAATCAAGTGTATATCTACATTGATTTCTAACGGATCGTTTAAATCCATGTATTGAATACTCAATCCCCTCCAAACAAGCTGGTATTACTATAGATTTTATATCATTGATTTTTAGTAAGCTATTTGAGATTAATAAAACAACTCCCATTGTATTGTGGGTATAATTGAGAAATTATTCTATTTTCATAGCTAATCAAGCGAATGAAGTATCAATAAATAGATCTTCCTCATTTACTATCCATCCTTGAATTTCCCAGTATTCATCATATTTCCTTTTTCAATAAATCAATATAGATTCAATAGTATAACGCAATTATTCGATATACAAGAATACTCAGTAATAACCTTTGGTAACATCTTTGTTGTATATAATAAAAATATAGCATTACAGGATACTTACACTTCTATTTTTTTGGGTAAACTGATCTCTAATACTCTAATAACTCCTGCTAGAAACAGAGGTTAAAGGTATGAAAAAAAGCCCCTATAAACAGGACTTCTAATTGTAACAGTTATGCTAGTGTTACCCCACCTTCTATTCCACATTAAATGTATAGTATATATCCATTTCCCCCTGCGGATGTACCACTACTCTGTCAAGTAGCGTTCTAAACGCATGATGTAAATTTTGACCATCATTGCTCAAGGCATCAAACGCCTGTTTTATGTTCTCGATTTTCTCCGTTGCATAATCCTGTTTGGACAAATCAATTTGTTCATTTTCTAAATTTTTAATTTTCCAATCTAATTCATCACGTTTTTGTTTAAATTCTTCTTTGGTGATAATTTGCTCCAAATGCAGATCAATTAATTTTGACCCTTTATTTTTGAGGTCTTCGATTTCTTTTTTTATCACAGAGAGACGATCATTTTTTTGACCTTGAAAGTTATCCTCAAACGAAAATTGGAGCATGTAGCTTTTTTCTAATAATTGTTTAATCAAAAATGATTTTACATCCTCATATAACATTGGGCTATGATTTATACAACCAGCTTCACCCATTCGACGATACTTGCTACATTTCATGTAACGATAATCTTTTTTTGTTCCATTTGCAAGCAATCTCCATGACAACATAGGCACTATACTCGATCCGCATTCGCTACACTTTAAAATCCCTCGAAGATCATTCCAAGCTGATATTTTCTTTTTCGTCTTGGTAAGATTGGAATTCGCTTTTTCCCACCATTCACGGCTAACAATTGGTTCATGATGTTCTTTAAAAATAATCCATCGACTTTCCGGATTTTGAATTTGTTTCTTTTTCCCTTCAACTTTCATTGTGGTATATCTGTTAAGCACAAAATCCCCACAGTATAAACGATTTCGAATGATTGTTTGTACAGAAGTTACTTGCCATTTCTGTATTTCTTTCGGTTTCAAGTTAAGCTCATTTAATTTACGAGTGATCGTTTTAAATCCTAATCCTTCATTTACATACCAGTCAAAAATCATCGTCACAACTTCAGCCTCGTCTTGCTTAATTTGCAGTTTTCCATTTTCACGACTATAACCAAAGGGTATCTTTCCAATGTGTTCACCACGTCTAACCTTAGCAGCAAGTGCAGCTGATACACTTCCTGACAGCATTCTGCTATAGTGATCTGCAAACATGGATGCCATTTCAAAGCTCATATCGTTTTTCCCTGCAACGTCTGAATCATAACCTTCTTCAATTGAGATAATTCGAACATTTCGAGATAAAAAGATTTCTCGTATTTCCAACGCATCCTTCAAATCCCTAGCCAGCCTGCTGATCGACTTGAACAACACCATATTGATTTCTTTTTTCTTTGCTTTCTCCAATAGCAATTGAATCGCTGGTCGATCTTTGAGAATGGTCCCACTGATTCCTTCATCTTTATATACGCTGTTCCCGTTCCAAGAGTATCCATGTCTTTCTAGCCAATTACGACATATGTCAATTTGATTTTCAACAGAGGATACTTGTTCATCTCGATCAGTAGAAACACGAACATAACATGCATATTTTTCGTTCATTGTTCTATGCTCCCTTTACTCACTGCTTATTCCAGATATTTTTTCTTTGCTTTAATATATGGACAATATAATTGCTTAGTTTTCTATATGATTCATTTGCTTCTTTTTCTAAGCTTGCTCGCAATTTTTCTGGTATGTCAACTTGAACTCTCACTTTTTCGATCCTATCTGCTTTTTTGGGAGTAATATTTCCTCTTCTTGAGTTATAACCAAAATTACTGTTTAAGGCATTGAATTTTTCGATCCAATGAGCTTCCTTTTTCACCAAATCTGGCAATGATTTTGCAGTATCTAATGTTTCCCATTGAATGAGTCCCACCCGTATTTTCTAAGAGCTAAAGCAAATGGTGTTTTTTCTCCTTTTTTCATAGAAGCTTTATGAGTGTACTTTCGGTACTGGAGACTCAATTGTGTTAGCCCAATATAAACCATTCCGTTTACTTTGTTTGTTGATTTGTAGACAATCATTCTTCTTTCTTCTCGTTTTTTTCTTTTCTTACTCCGTATTTGATTAACACCAAACGCATACCTTCTTCAATTAAATCATTTGTATAGGTTCTTTCCTTTTGAATAGCAGCCAATGCCTTCACTTCTTTATATAAATCCTCATCCAATAATATATTTTTGTTTTTTCGAGCCATTTAAATCTCCCCAATGTTTTTGAATTAACTATAGCATATGCTTGATATCTATTACATCTATGATATATTATATATAATATATATCTATGGTCAAATAAACAGGAGGTACACAACATGAAAAAACGAACAGCATTAGACATCATTGTCCTAGGGATTGTAGTGGTGATTGCGTTAATCGTTGTTTCCTTATCCTTTCAGAACACAACGAAACTATCAGGAACATTAGGTCTTAACCCATATTTAACAGCAGGATTAGTTGAAATACTCTTTGCATCCTTGTTATTCATTCGAGGAAAACAAAGAGCTTTACAAAGAAATGTCCCAATATTCTTAGAACTGGGATATTTCATAAGTTTAGGATTTGTAACAGCAGTAAATATGTATGGGCTAGCACAAACAAATGCCTTAATCGGTTCTATTGTCGGTTTGACTATATCCGGCGCGATGTGGCTCATGGAAAATACATTAGTATGGCTTTGGACAAGAAGCCACGAACCCCATGTAAAAAGCATTAGAGAGCGCATGTTAGCCGCAAAAAAAGTCATTCAAGAGGAAAAGGTTATACAGAAAATTGAGTGGATGAAATGGGAAGCAAGAAAGCCGGATTTACGACTGATAAAAGTAGCTCGAAGAGAAGAAGAACAGCGAAAGAAAATAATCGGAGAAGGATTACCGGAGTACTTCCGACAAGAACCAGAACCACTACAAGAGATAGTTATCACTCCAGTAATAGAAGATAACCAGTCAGGGCCACAAGAAACTCACGTTATACCGTTCAAACGTCAAATTGGATTTTATCAAGAAGAGAAACAACAAGATCATCTATTTCAAGCAAACACAGAAGCAAGAATCAAAGCGATCCAGACTGCGAAAGAATTGACCGATGAGCTAGGAAGATTTCCAACATATAAAGAGATGAAAAATAAAGGGATAACAACGCATTATTCACGTATTGCATTTAGAGAGATAAAAAACGGATAAACCCGTATTCGAGACGATGTGAGACGATACATATGAGCATGTCGATATTATTAATATTGACCTATTAGTTTCACGAAACCCCAATGATATCAGTGATGTAGACGACGAAGATAAATGAACGGCGGGAAATCCCGCTTTTTATTTATTTTCTGAAATCTATCATCCAAAGTTATTCGAACAATATTAAATTGTAATGTTATAATAATTCATAATATAAATAGGAGGTTTTATATTTGAAAGAGTTTGTTTATTTAGATACTTCTTTCCTTCATTCATTTCTCGCACAAACCAATATGGGGTTACCTGTTTCTAGTGATGTTGAAGCACAAGAAACAACAACAAGGATTTCTCAAAATGAGAAAAAAAGAGAAGTTAATGCTGATATAGGGGGAGAAATGGGAGCCGGTGTCCCTAGCATGGTAGCTCAAATGATTGGTTTAAAAGGTGATGTTAAAGTTAAAGGCAATTTGGGGTACAAAGGAAACGATTCAAGACTTCAAAATTTAAGTTTCAGCGAAGCTGGAAAGGAAATTATTTCTAAGCAACTTCATGATAATGCGTTGATTGACTTCGAAAATTACCTTCGAGAAACAGAATTGATCGACTTTCCTTTGGAAACAGGAAGTAAAAACTTATCAGTTGGTCGTTATGTGAAAATAGATTCTACATTCAAAGTCATTGACCTAGACTATATTTCAAACATGATAAGCGAAGATTTAATCAACATTATGTTCTTAGATGAAGAAGAGCAGTTGAATATTTTAAAAGCTAACGTCAATAAGAATCAATTTAACATGGCATCCCAATCACTAAAGGAACGAAAAAAAGAAACGAAAAAAGATTTTGATAGAATCGAATTATTGATTCGCTACCTTAAGAACATTTTCCCTTCAAAGTTTTTGATTAAAATTGACAATTGCATTGCTCCGTTAAAAGAAGAATATCTAAGAGAAAACACCAAAGAGCTGAATTTCAAATACGGGATCAATCCAAAAATCACCATTTCGATGATTGGCAAAATAACTCAAAAGATATCTACACCAAATCAAAATCCTTTCAAAGTGGAAAATACCAATTTTCCGGAGGATTTCTTCGGTAATATTTCAAAAATATCAAATTCTTTGAACTCCGCTCTGCGACAAATTGGAGTAGTAAATGAAGGTGACTATACTATATCTCCAGTCGCTATTTATTTCGAATAAAACGGCTTTTTGATATAGATTCTCTAAGATCTTTATCAAAGTCATCCATTTCTTTATCTAATCTCTTTTGATCATGTTCAAAGTCTTCTATATTTCGTAATACATAATTTGAGCTTTTACTCAGTATCTTTTTAACCATTTTAGAGAGCATGTTACCATCCCCCTTTCCTCTAATAGTATAGTATTAACATCAAAAAAAGAACCCTTGAATAAATTGGACTTCAAGGGTTCTTGTGTATTTATTTTCCTCACTAAGTTTCTTCGCCGCTGTAGAAGTTTTAAGATTAGAGCAAAAAGACTACCGATCACTGATGAGTCTCTTTTTTTTCATTTAGTCTTAAATGGGCTAAAACCTAGTGTGCCCGTCCTCTGCCAAAGGATCCAAAGGTGGGGAGTTCGATTATCAGACGCTGTCTATATAGATGGCAATATTAAATCAAAATCCTTAACCTGAAGATGAGTCATTTAAGTACTTTACTAACTCGTTTATTTTTTTAACAATAACTACACTACTTCCAATCATATGCAACCCAGCTTCCGTTTCTTCAAAGCTTTCTAGATGTTCCCTCAATAGGGATTCTACTTCGAAAATTCTCTTCTGCTCGTCTAAATTAAAATTTTTGAGTATAATCTCTGTATTTGGCATTAATCTTTTTATATTGTCTACCGTTATTTTATTAGGAGTGAGACTAAAAGTAATCAATCTATCAATAATCTGCTCTAAGTCCATCACTACTTTTAATCTTATGAATTTACGGTTCTCATTGTCCTCTAAAACCTTAGTCTTATAAATAGTTGTAGACAGATCTACTCCCTGTTTCCAAAAAACTGAAATATCCGGTAACTACAATATTAATAAAAGTAAGGAAATAATTAATCCAATCCTTATATTCTGGCATCTTTATTACCTCTTTTCCAATTTATCTTTACCCCTTTCAAATTTTAATATAGTTATCACCTTATAATACAGAAAATTTCATCAGTGAGTTGGATTTAACAAAAAAGACAATTTATATATATAAAAGCCCCTCATTTCCTTTTGATGGGCTTTAAAATCGAATAATAACCAATCTATATTATCTCAATATATCTTTCAAATTTGATACCGTAAAGTTCGAATTATGCAGTATATAAAAAAACACAATCATATGACCGCGTTATTTTTATATAACTCTTTCAGATCATTGATCTTTCTTTCAATGTAATCCCAAGTCTCCTGAATGGGTTTATAAATGTTCTTAATTGATCGGAATTTCCTTGATCTTAATGAGCTATAACTATGATCATAAGGAATAATGAATCCATCCTTTTTTTCTACCATGAAGACTTTTATTTCAACTTCTAAAACCTGCATATCGAAATATATCTGTATAAAAATTGAATGTGAATGATCAAGTACTACTTCATAAAAATCATCTTCATTTACATTCTTCTTTAGATTTTGTTCCGAATTGCTTTCTCTTTCTAGTATACTACGATCACTTTTAATTTTATTTATATCTATATACAAAGAATTACGTTCATCTGTTAGAAATGCCTTTGTTTCTGATTTTTCTTTAATTAATCCTACTTGCTCAATTTGCTTTTGTTTGTAATATTTTTCGTCTCGTATGATTTTATTAAAACTAAATATATACGTTAGCCACTTCCCTTTCTTTTCTAAAATGTGGTTTAACTTAGATTTAGTTTCTTCGAGTTCATTATTTATAAATTGTATTTGTTTTTCTGTCTCAGACAATTCAATTCCTATTTCCTGGATTCGAGCTTCTTTTTGATTCAATATAATCTGAAATTCATCATCAAATTTTTGAAGCTTGTAATCAGAATAATTTCGTTGAAACCTATCATAAGTTATGATTCCTAATTTTTCAGTAGGGTCAAAAAGCTCATCAAGAAATCGATTTTCATCAAAATATGGATTCATATCCTCCTTTGGATCATTTGTGAGAAAGGCAATTTGATGAGGAATTGATAAAATTTCCATTCCGTACCTATCCCTTTCGGTTATCACATAACCCCAACAAGCTACTTTCTTACCTATCAATTGATCAAGAAGCGTTTGATCATAGAAATGATCATGAACATAAATAAAAAAAGGAAATGAATGCTGACCAGACTCCTCAAAATGAAAGACAAAATAAGGGGAATTCACTTGTAATTGATTCACAGTCCCCACTACGATGTTTAATTTATCTACATATGGACGCTTTGTCTCTTTCACCGATTCGGTTGAGTAGACCAATTTATTGAACGACTTTGATTTTCCTTCAAAGGGAATCTTTAAGCCGCTGTATTCATTGTAAAATGACTGCATGTCATAATCCCGGAGTAAATATTCAATCAATCCAATGAATTTGATATGATCTTCCTGCATATGAACTTTCAATCTATCTATAAAGTCACAAATGACAACACTCTTTCCCTCATATGGCATAAGATTTAATTTTAATGTTTGATCATCTAGTTCAATATCCAATTTTTGAGTCATACTAATGAGAAATTTTCTTGGATTGTTATATGGGCAATCATCTAAATGTGAATCAGCTTCGTAACGATGGAATCGGTGACGAGGCAGAGTGTTCTGAGGAATACCAATTGTTTTGCGATTTCTTTTATAACAGGATGGACAATAAAAAACCGAATTAGGTTTTTCCTGCTTTATTTTTAATGCCTCGGTTGCGGATACTTTATTCCCAGTTTCATCAATCGCAAAATAGAATGCTCTATCATGTTCTTTGAGTTTTCCTTTCGGTTTGATACGGCCTTGATGCATTAGATCACTCCTTATTGACTTTTAATTTTACTGAATTGATTTACATGCAGTTTTTGTAGAAAAACAAAAAAATAATATCTATTTACATTTTAATCTAAATTATTAAAATATTCAAATTTACATACGGCGATTCCCCTTAAAGAAAAACAATTGCTAAAGGGAGAAACTTGAATTGCATCCTTATTTGAATTGAAATCATATAAATATCCCTGTGATCGCATAGTAGAATTTAACTCGAATTACATCTTGAGAAACCCTGTAAATAATTACAAGCTTTTTTGCACCTAGTGACAGCAACGCTGTTTTGATAAAATACAATCATATGTTCCTGATTGAGCATAAATATCATGAACGTATGGTTGTGAAGGGCTGCCCTAGTGGTGGCTCTTCGTATTATAAGGTTGTCCGGTTAAAGAAAAACATTTTGAGTTTTGAAAAGCAGGAAAATAAAGGCTTGTGTATAATAGTTAGTTGTCATATTTAAAATAAAAGGGCAGATCGAGATAAGGAACAATTTATGGCTACAGAGTATTTTCCGATCCTTGATATTGAAGAACAAGTAATTTTTATAATTGATGCTGATGATTTCGATGAAAAGTTTATTCCCATCAATAAAAATAATTTTGATGAGATACATGAGGATTTTGGGTTTGATGAATAACAACACAGAAGATCAAAAAGGAAATGTTCAAGATAGAGCCATAACATCATATTAATCGTAGAAGGCGCCTACTACGATTAATAAACCGTATCAAAAATGATACGGTTATTTGGTATACTCATCCCATGAAGTATAGGGGTGATGTTATGATTAATCTTCTAACTAAGAAAATCAGTAAACATTGGTCAAAGCTACGAGCTTTAGACTATACAGATCATGTTCATCTTGATAATGAACGACTAATCTTAACCAAGTTTAACCAGGTAAAACCCTTGATCTTACGAGCTGTAGAAGATTGCTCACCTGTATCCATTCGTAGTTGGATTAGTGATATTGCTATATATTATGGAAAAAATGATGATATCAAAAACCGTAACATTTGGGTTGATCTACACGAATGTTTTAAGCTTCTACAGGAACATGAATTGCTACAAATACATAATGGAGAATTAAAATAACCCCTCAAATAGAGGGGTTACGTTTACTTTTTATTTTCTCGTTCTTTACGTTTGCGATCTTCTTCTGCTTTCTTCAGTTCTTTTTCTTCAAGTAACTTTTTATATGCTTTTTCCATGGCTTCGCTGCCCTTGCTATTATCCATATAATCACGCATTTTACATTCTCCTTTTTTTTGGAGATCCAAGTAATAAACTCTAATAATTCAGATTAGAGATTCCACGCAAAATCCTTTTTTATTTTGCTTATTCATCTTCATACTCCTGATCAGAAGCCAAACTCGAACAGAACAGGTTGGTTCGCACAATCCATTACATTTCCAGTTCTGCTGTTAAACATCACAACAATAGCAACTATCTCTCTCATCTCCGATGAAAATTACTTTGTCGACATCTTATTTTTCCTTCAACTGGTTAATTTGCTCATCTACTCTCCGTTTTGCTTCTTTGACTGCATCAATAAGAATATCGATTTCTTCTTTTGTGAGGTTTTGTTTCATGTACGCTTCAATTGCTTTCTGAGCTTCTATTGGATCTGCTGGAATATACACGCTGTCTCCTCCTTTCGATCACTGTGGAAAGAATAAATACTCAGACGGCTCAAGGCGACCCATGGGATCTCTACCTATTAACTAAAGAGATCAAGTACATCGTCTCCATCGATCCAGCCACTGTAGTAATCATCAGGGGATAAATATTGTTGATGTAAAAAATGTCTGATATCTGAAACACTAGTGACTGTAGCTCGTTTGCCTGTCTCTATATCCTCAACAATCAGTACTTCCTCAATGTTGTTATAAAGGAACACAATCTCTTTCAGTTCTTGCATTTTGTCTCACTCCAAGTTGAATAAAGTATATTAACAGTTCATCTCACTGGCTCTGTTGGCCACGGCTCCATTTCAACACGATTCATTTTTCCGCTCCTTTACAGCTCTTTGATCTCAGATTTTCTACATGTTTCCTTGCTTCCATCACAAAATTTGACTGTAACTTCTGATCCTCTTATCTCAACGATGGTTGCATACTCACCATCAACTTTTACAAGGTCATCAACCGACATGGTAGAACCTCCTTTACGGATGGTCCTCACACATGGTAAAATTTCTTTGCCGAGAGTCCTCTACCATGTGTTGAGGGCTTTTATTCATTTGGTACTTGTCCCTCTTCAGCTTCGAATACTGCGTCTCCATCAGGGCCTTCCGCAACTATTAAAAGTGATGTAGAAACGATTTTCAACATTCATCTCACCTCCCTTATCTGGTCTATAACTTGTGGTATAGGCTTATTTGCTGTTCTGCTCGTATGTCAAACTGCGCAAATGCTTTTTGATGATTGTAATTCCTTGATTTCTTGAAGGAGTTGTTCTGTTGTGTAGTCCTCCATGGCATCATCTTTTCAGAATTTTTTTATTTTTTGGTAATAATCCAAGTATATAATTTACAATATGTAAAATCAATAAAATATTTTACGTTTTGTAAATTATATTTTCATTCTGTAGATCAAGACACACACTAACGTCATGCATAAAGTTTGTATAGAACAAATCATGTGAACCTCGCCTGCAATTTTTTCAACCTAGCTATCTAAACTGCTCCTTTTTGCATAGCCATCATTCTTTGTTGTGCTTTGTACATTCTGTAGGAACTTGCTTGTGATTCTATCAATAAGGTACTTCCTATCAATCTATCGAATACTCGCCCGTCTTCATCTAAAGGTCTACCTTTATTATCAATCGCAAACCATTTCCGCAATCTATCAAGATTTAGGTTGCTGGTTAGATTAGTGAGTTTTCCTTTTCTACCGTTCAAGATTTGAAACAGAAGACCGAATTCATAGCTACTCAATGGATTTAGGCCTATCTCATCTAACGTTAAAAGATCACATTTGATAGCTGCTTGTATGTAATCCTGGTCGCTCTTTTTTTCGTCTTTGAATGTGCTTTTAGCTAGTCCAAACAATTGAGTTACGTCAATAAATACAGATGCATAACCCTGCTGGATTAGCTTCTTATGGATGGAAGCAGCTAAATGACTTTTTCCAACTCCAACCGGACCAAACATATATAATCCGAATTCTTGATTTTGAAAATTTGTTGTGAAATCTTTTGCGATGCGATAAGCACTCTCTAACTCAGGTCTTTTGTTGAAGTTGTCAAAGCTGGCTTTTTTTAATTCCTCGTCTATCAATCCCTCACCATAAATCCGTTTTACCTTCTCCCGTTGGGCCGCTAATTCTCGTTCCCTGTGCTCAGCAAGCTCTTTTTCTTTGATGCAGTTGCAAACAGGTAACGGGCGTATGATTCTATCAAGTACATGTAACTCCAATCGTCGTATCTCTTTCCTACAGATCAAGCAGCAATGTGCTGAATCCATTTCATCCACGATAGACGAGGTGATCCCATTTTCCTTTTGACTGTTCAGTGGATTGGGTATTTGATCCAATACTTTGTGAAAATCCATCATAGTTAACACTCTCCCTGTTTGTATTTTCTCTTGCTAGCTTTTTTGCATGTTGATCTAAAATAACTGATTCGCAATAAGCAAATGAATTTATACGATCTTTGGGGTGCTTAGGTTTAAAGTTTTTAAAAGCCTGATCAATACCAGATAGGATATCTTCTAATGGTATTTTGGCTTTCAGAAGGTTTTTCATAGATTCATAGTCTTTCGGGTTAGGTATAACTCCAACACCACGACCTATGATTTGATTCTGAATGTATTGTTCTTCGATCTTTTTTAACGAACTTTCTTTATGAGCTAATAAATCATCTTCATCTTCTTTTGAACCAGATACGAGGTTGAAGGAATCAGGAATCAGGTTAAGGGAATCAGGAATCAAGTTAAAGGAATCAGCAAGATTTATTGTATGCTTTTCTGGTTCTTGTACTGGACTTGTATGGTGCTTGTCCAGTTCTTCCGAAATCCCTTTATTTATACAGGATTTCGCTGATTTGTTATTCTCAAAAATTTCTCCTCCATCCATTTCATCTGAATCAGCTAGCTTATCTTTCTTCGTCTTTTTTTCTTTGTCATCACCAGAACCAAAACTATTTTTTTCTTGTTTATTATCTTGTTGTGCTTGTACAATACTTGCACTAGATAAGTCTGGTGCTGGTATGGTACTTGCTTTTTCTTTTACATGTGGATTTTGATGTTTGTTCCAGCCAGTAATCTGAATATATTTTCCACCATTAACCTGATAACGCATGATGAATTTTCTATCGTTAAGCTCGTCCAATAACTCGACTACATCACAATTGTCATATGGTAAAATCTCAGCTTTGATTCTCTTGGGACGATCTTCTATTCTTCCTTCCCTGTCAGCTATGGTCCAAAGTCCGGCAAAAAGTAATCTTCCAAGAGGATCAACTTCCGCCAATAAATCATTTAGAAAAAATCCTGGCTTAATATTTCGGGATCGTGCCATTTCATACATCACCTTTCTATGCTTGTCCAAATCTCTAGCAAAAAAGGGGCTAACTACTCCCCACACGTTTTTTGGGCTCTTGAGTTATCCAACTTACAAACCTTGCAGGGTGCATATTGTTTTGTTCGAAATACGGTGCAAATGCTTCGTAAAAAGCCTGTTTGATGTCTTTTGTACCGTATATTTCCTTGCCTACGCTTAGTTTTGATTTCTTCAAACTAATCACCCCTTCCATTCAATGTATGCAAACATTCAATGCATAAAAGCATGTCTTATTTAAATTTAAATCAGAAAATAGAACGAATATTCAGATTTATATACCTGTTTTATTTTGGTGAACCAATCCGAAGCACTCCTTTGACTCCTGTTCGGAGTATAAATCCGAAGATATTCAATATTTTTTTTGGAGCAAAAATTAGAAGGATTATCAAAAGGATTATCCCAACAACAAAAAAGAAATTGGAAAGTGCATATACAATTCCTACAATGTACCCTAGGGCCATCAATAACCAGAATAAACGGTCTAATTTTTTAGAGTGGATTTCAATTGTTTTTTGCCCGACATTAATATGAATTTCTTTATTATTTATAGCCACATCTACATCTTGTTTACTTGTTCTTTGAATGATACGTTCAATAAAATATGTTAGTTTGAAGAGCAGATAAATGATAAGTAAACAAGTTGTTGTTATGATGATGAGTCCTCCCGTTTCGGAAGCGGATCGGAAGAAATTATCCAGCTGTACAAACATCATTTTCACCTCCCTCAAAAGAGATTGTCATGTGCCACTCGATTCAAATTTTTAAAAGAAAAGATAAAAAGAGTGCATATAAAGAAACTTGCAATAAAAATAGTTCTGGTAATTCATGCGAAAATCTATTGAAAAATAACGCTCGAAATAGATTTGGCAGGGTGTACTTAAGGAAAATGTATTAAGTACACCCTTTAATACAGGGTCATACGTTCTTCTTTCGCATATTTTCGATAAATTCTTTTAGATGTAAAGTAAATTCATCTTGCATACAAACTGTATGTTTTAATCCCATATTCGTTAGCATATCTGGTATGCCAGGGAACCGACTTTCAGCTTCTGTTACAAAGAAAAGATGAGGAAATCTATTCTCACTTGCTAGACTGAATGCTTTGTTGTACCAAGGTTTCCATTCTTGAATTTCTTTGTATTTACGAAACTTCTGAGATAGCTCAGGGAATTTTTTTCTTTTCCTAAAATCCATTGTTCCTGTGTCATATTCAAAAAAAGCAGTATATTTTTTTCCGTTTGTCTGATCCTCCATCATGCAAAAAGCATCAGGATTTAATTTGTTTTCATGGTTTACGATTCCATTTCCGCATTCATATGCCCATCCTCTAATCTCAACATCCATTGTTTTTAATAGCTCTCTTGTCTGAATCTCCATATCATGAATTCTTAGGATATGGTGAGCTTTCTTTGGAAGGATCACCTCACCATTTTGATGCTGAATCCGTTTATAGTGTCTCTGCCAGCCAACGTACTGACTTCCAATTTCACCTAGTGCGACTATGATCGTCTTCTTGATGTTGTTATCCCATTGCTTTATCGTTTTTCGAGTAGCCTTGTCTAAAAAGAATGTCTCATGGAGTTTGTTTATATCTCTCCTTAGTAGGAGCTGACTTTGGGACTGATGCCCAAAATCAGGATGGAAATATTCTAACTGGTCAATTGTTAGTAAGTGGTGCGTTTTCAGAATCTGGAGTATGGTTTCTTTTCTCTCTGTAAGTTCCACATTGGTTTTCGCCCAATCTAAGGACAGCTCACTTTTTGGAAGTCTTAGTCTTTTATAAGTGCTGCGAATTCTTGATCGATAGCTTCCTCCAAATTTTGAACTGCTGGCGTTGCTTGTTCCTGACATGCTTTCCCCTCCTCATCTTGCTCTTGTCTGTTGTAAATCATCTCTTCAACTTCTGCTATAGGACGGCCTAACTTATTTTTCATCGATCTAGATTCTTCTAAGTTTATCTTTTGATAAACGGGAAACCTCATATCAATTGGCTCAATCAACTTGGATCGGAAAATATGTGTTTGCTTTGCTACATCCACCCGAAAGATTCCACAATACTGCATGTTCATAAGGTCTTTAAAATCTTCCAAATCATAAGGAGCTAATAGTGCTGACATGGACTTAAAGAAATCATTACCACCCTTTAGCAACACAAGGTTTGGTCTCGCGTCTTCAATAGCTCGAATCAATCTATCTTTGTTTTTACCTGCCTCGTTGAAGCTGGACCAGCCATGAACAGAGAAAACAAAACGAAAACGGTACTTCCTTGGCTCTTTAAACAGGCTACCGAATAGATTTTGAATAGCTCGTTGGTCAATCACTTGGTGAAGTTCATCGACTACCACCAAACATTCTTTTCGTTTATCTTGCTCGATCCGTTCCCTCGAAAGCATAAGCATCCAGATTTTAATGAAGTAATGGGTAAACAGAAATTTGCGTAGCTCTTGGGAGATTTCTTGTCCGCTACCAGGTAGATAGATCAGAACAAGATACGGTTCGGTGTTCATCCACTTATAGAAGTCAATTTCTTCGTTTACATCTTGGGCTACCAGGTTCATGAAATCATCATCAGCCATAAACGGGATAAGACGATTCTTAATTGTCTTCAACACAGAGGGATCATTGATCATATCGGTTGCATTGTCTTCTAGGATTTGCATCAAACTGAACCTTTTTTTCTTCTCTAATCGTTTTTGAATCACATCAAATAGGTATTTTTGATCTTTGAGTATCCGTAGTGCATCAATCAAATTACCTTTTCCTACTTCGTAGCTTGCTTGCAGCGCTGCTTTAAAATAACGTTCGACAGCTACTGTTTTGCTATCATCCCCCATTGAGTCAAGGAGGATTTTTGTCTCCGTATCCGCGACCTGCTTTTTGATACTACGGCTGTCTTTGTTAACCTTGAGCACATCGTGAAATCCTACATAGATGGGATTTGCTGTATCAGCATGATTGAGGATGATTACATTTTTCCTTGACCATTCTGGGATGTGTTGCTGGACGTTTTTCATCAATGCACCGTCTGCTACTTCGAAAGCAATGACAGACCTTCCATATATCAACCACTCTTTTTCATTGGTAGATCCACCAAGGTATGTTTCTAAGATTTGATTTTCTAAGTAACTTGTTTTTCCACTTCCTTGCTCTCCGACTACAATTGTTCCTTTCACTCGGTCATCCAGTTCCGTTTTACTAATCGGGCGTGGCATGTAGACGATTTGGTTATTGTATAAATCACGCCCAAAGGCTAGTGATCCAATTTTATTTTTGAGCATCATTTCTGGTATCTGGGTTTTCTGAATTTGTTCAAAGTAAAATGACTCATCTATTTCTTTCACATTAGGCATATAGAGGAATTTGCTTAATTCCGTTTGATAGAGGCACAACTGTGGAACCACATCATATTGAAGCTGCCCTTTCTGAACTCGCTTGAGATCAGGTCTAACAGATACAACTTGGAGTTCATTCTCTCCCTGCATATCCGTCATGAGTCTTTGCAGCTTGGTTTGAAATTGCTGTGCCTTTTCCTTAGAATCTGTCCACAGCAGAAATAATAACTCCACTTGTGTGTATCGATTTTCCGCAGTCTTTCGGTTAGTCCACTCCCATTCATCTGCTTTTTTATGAACCATCCCTTTCAACCAACTACTCTTTTCCTTTAAACGATTTACTACTTCTTGATGTTTCTCGATTTCCGATTCATCATGAAATTGCTCGTATAACAATTTCGTCCCCTTTGCGATCCACTTTTTGGAGTGGTTCCATATCGAATATCTTTGGTTAGGATCTATTCCTGCTAGTAAATCCAGCAGTTCTACTCGTTTTTTCTTATGATCCACTACTTCTTTCATCGTTAAGCTATAAAGCAAATCATCTTTACCTGTAGATAGAAGGAGGGATTTGATTTGTTGACGAAAGTCTTGCTCTAGGTTGATTGCATATTGTTCCAACCCCCGAACCGCAAAAGCATATAGATTTTCATCAAATAGCTCCAAATCTTCTGATACAAATCGACAGCTTTGTGCATCGGATAAGATAGACGCTTGGAGCATTGGGCATAAGGGCTTCTTTATTTGCTTAAATGACTCTTGATCCTGATCTTGTGGAAACGTCACCAATTGATGGATTTGTCCATCCTTCTTATAAAGTTTGAAACTGAAATTCGGTTCGTCTCGGTAAACCCATTCTTTCCCTTGGCGAATCTTACCCGTCCCAGTGAACAAATCGTTCATATGCGTGATGGTATGAATGATTTGTTTAAAATCATTTGGTTCCACTATAGGTATTTGCCCCAACGGTTTGATGGGAATCACACGAAAACTATCTGTTTTGATCCGTTTATATTTCATGGGTTTTCCTCCTTCTCAGGTGTACTAAAGGGTGTACTTATGGAAAATGGGCTAAAAAATAAAGGACTAGCTAAAAAATTAGTCCTCATAATGGTTGGTTGTATTATCCGTGGTTTGTTCTCTTTTCTGTTCTTTCATTTCCAAAAACTTATACAATCCGACAAGAAATCCAGCACCTGCCACGCTAATCAAGAAAGCTGTTAGTGGTTCCATGAAGTAGTCACCTCCTTGATAATCTCAGCCTCTGCATTTGGCATATATTTTGGATACTTCTGTTTCACATAACCAGATGGGATACCACACAGAAACACCAGTGCAATAAAAAATGACAAAACCGTGATTCCCACTCGTTTGGTATCACCCTTGACCGCTCGCTTTATGACCAAGCCAAGTAAGAAAAGTTGAAGAATTTTGTAATACATCAACACCGTGATGGACATATATATCACTTGCAGAATAGGATTCATGGTCCTAGTTTCCTTTTACCGATTCATTAACCGCACCAGTAACTTGAGCCGTGATAAAATCAACAATCGCTGTCAATGGCTTCATTAACGCTTCACCTGTATGCATAGCGAATGCTGGAAGTCCTGGGATCATCCCGAAAACAATCAAGATAAAAATCAAATGAAAAAACTCTTTCTTGGTATCTTTGATTGAGGATTCCTTTTTCCAAAAGACTCTGATCATCCGCCAAGCTCCAATGATAATTAAAACCGAATTTGCAAGGGTAAATATTCCCGCTAAATTCAACTTCCTCACCCCTTTTCAGTTGTCAAAGTTCTAAATTACTTTCCCTTGATCCATCGAGGTATCAGGGATTTGATCTTGTCTAAACTGTGTTGAAATGCTGGATTTATTAGGTTGTCATATAGATTTCGCAATATAAGGACAATTGGTGCTACGACTATGATTACCAAGCCAATAATGATGAATGTTTTCATCATCGGCATCACCTTTTCAGAATTTTTTATCCTATGTTAATAATCTGAGTATATAATTTACAATATGTAAAATCAATACTAAAATTGACAAATTGTAAATTTTCTTTCCATTTCGTTAATTATGACGTACACTATACTAAGTTAGTAAGAAATCGAGGTGAATCATAAAATGACAATATTGGCTCAACGACTAAAAGAAGCAAGAGTTGCAGCTAACTTTAAACAGAAAGAAGCTGCCGAAAAAATAGAAATCTCCAATGGATCTCTGTCACTGTATGAAAAGGGAAGGCGCGATCCAGACCCACAGACTTTATCCAAATTGGCTGACTTATATAATGTTTCTGTAGATTGGCTCTTGGGGCGATTTTCTTCGACTCGTAAAGGTTTTGGCAGAGATCATAAAAACAAGGCTACAAAAAAATATCTTGATCTCCAGATTTACAATACATTAGCTGATCTTCCAGATAACATACGTAAGGAGTTGCAGCCTCCTGTGTTGTTTTACCAAGTATTACAACTACGAGACGGTGTACCTATCACCATTTCAAAATCTTATCTTCCCAATTCTTTACCTATTGAAGATTTGAAAAAAGCCCTTGAGGAAGTAAAAGAAAATCCGACACTTAGTTTGTATAAAACCTTGGAATCATTCGGAAGAAAACCCATCTCTTGTGATGAGGTTTTAATTGTGGGTAAACCTGTAAATGAAGAAATCGATCTTTTAGGAATTGAAGAGAATGTACCAGTAGCTAGAATTACTCGAAAGACTTTCGATGCATCCAGTAAACTTGTGGAGTATTGCCAGCTTACAAGCCGGACAGATGTGTACCAGTTTGAATATCAATTTATGTTATAAAATAGGGGGAAATTTAGCATGAAGTTTAATCATCAAGAAATAATAGATTATTACAACCTAACAAAACTACCTTTTGTTGTTTTGAAGACAGCCATGACCTTAGATGGGAAATTGGCCACTGAATCAGGAGACAGCAAGTGGGTAACAAATAGTATTTCTCGGGAAAATGTACATTATATACGCCACAATCTCGATGGTATCATGGTTGGGATCAACACAGTTTTAAACGATAATCCAAGTCTGACTACACGATTACCTGAAGGAGGAGGAAAAAACCCAATACGGATCGTAGCTGATAGCAAGTTACGCATTCCACTTGATTTCACCTTAGTTAACACTACAGAAGAAGCACAAACATGGGTTTTTTGTTCCGAAGAAGCAGATGAAAAGAAAGCAAGACAATTGGAAGAGCGTGGAGTGAAAGTATTTCGTGCTGGTAATAACTCAGTTGATCTAGTGAAAGTAATGAAAATTTTAGGAGAAAATGGAGTCAAATCCGTTTTGTTGGAGGGTGGAGGTCAGCTTAACTGGTCCATGCTAGAAGCTGGTCTTATTCAAAAAGTAGTATCATTCATTGCTCCGAAACTACTTGGAGGAAAGCGAAGCATTACACCAATTGGTGGTAAAGGATTCGATTTAATGGCACAGGCAGTTGAATTAGAAAACATCTCAATAGAAAGATTTGGGGATGATATTTGTATTACTGGATATCCAATAAAAAAATAAAACGATTCAAAAAAACCAATGCTATAGGCTGTATACCTTCTACATTGGTTTTTTGTTTAAAAGTTTTCAAAAGGTACATATTACATTGAATCAAATCTTCAACACAAAAGAGACCGTCAGAGTCTATTTTAATCCAGTATTTAGATAAAAATATTTTCCTAGTGCTAAGATGAGGGATTTATCATAAGACACATATTCTTCGTAAAGAAAACATTTCAATCCACTCATCCATATAGGGTGCGACCTTTCTCCCACATGGCTAATATACGGCGTTTGGTATTTCAATCCACGCACCCATATAGGGTGCGACTC
>NZ_KE386621.1:0-68289 GCF_000428065.1 Shimazuella kribbensis DSM 45090 | reverse complement strand
AAATTTCAATCCACGCACCCATATAGGGTGCGACGGCTGGTCGCCTATCCACTGATGAGCTAGACCATGATTTCAATCCACGCACCCATATAGGGTGCGACGTTTCGTTCTATAATCTTCAATTCTTGTTTCTGATTTCAATCCACGCACCCATATAGGGTGCGACTTTGTCCCTGGTCTTCATAAATCGTGCCCAGAATGATTTCAATCCACGCACCCATATAGGGTGCGACAGTGATTTTCATACAAAAAGAACCAATTCCACACACTTTCCATACGCTATAACACTTTTTCCATTTTAAATTAAAAGCAACGGATATAAAAAGGGAACATACAAACGTCAAAACATGGTGCGAATGTCCTAGAAAATTTATGGGAGCTAGGGGTTCGCACTAAAAGAGCAATGGGCCATCGAGATCGATCGAGGCTTTTGCTCCCACGTGCTCTACCTTATTTTTATAATTAGAACCACTAATACGGTAAAATCTTAGGCTATCTTCCTCGACATTGATCACATTTTTAAGTGATATTTTGAGAGCAGTGAATTGTGTGGTATCCACGATACACTCAAAAACAGAGTTTTGCACTCGTTGTCCATAATTTTGACAGAGTTGCGCTACTTTTCTCAAGCGTTTCTTTCCTTCTGCTGTAGTTGTACTCACATCATAAGTGACCAAGACTAACATCAGAAATCCCTACTTCCATAGAAAAGGTGGATATTCGTCTAAATCCCCACGTAAAAATCGAGCCAATAATAGGGCTTGCACAAACGGAACCAATCCCCAAGATATTTTTTCTGCCAAATAAGGGTGCGTAAGTTTCTCTTGTTGTTTTTCATGCCAAGCAGACAAAAATTTTTTTCTGGCTTCATCCGTCATGATCACCGAACCATTTTCTTGCTCGATAAAATCTCTTTTTCGCATCCTTTTCTTATTAATAAGTGATAACACAAAACGATCTACATAGACTCCTCGTAGCTCTTCCATTAGATCAAGAGCTAACGACGCCCTGCCTGGCCGATCGCGGTGCAAAAAACCGACATAAGCATCCAATCCTACCGTTTCTAGCGCAGCAGCAGTGTCTCCTGCAAGTAGTGTATAAGCGAAAGATAACATCGCATTCACCTTATCTGTAGCAGGTCTGCGTGAACGAGCATGAAAGTAGAAATCTTCTTTTTGCTGTAAAATCATCTGATCAAACACTTTGTTGTAGCTCGCAGCAGCTTGTCCTTCCCAACCACGCAATTGTTCCAAATCGTTACAGTTACGTATTTCTGATAGTATCGTTGATAAATGCCGAGATATTTCTTTAAACTGAGCAACATCAATACGTTGTTCATAATCTCGAGTCATTCTCTCCAATATCCACTTATGGTTATAAATCTTACCAGTAATAAAATTTCGCGCGATAGTCGTCGACTGTGTTTCATCTTCTGAAAACAAATACTGCTTTTTTCGCAGTAATACATTTCCTTTGCTCTTACCAATCACTCGTGCCTGAAATCGTCCATTTTGCTTGAGAAATACTAGCGAAATATCTCTATCTGCACAATAACCCATTAACGCTGGACTTGCTCCTGTATATCCAAAAGTGACAACAGATTCCAAATTATGTGCTGGAAAACGTTTTTTCTCCCTCTCTCGTTCTACAATGATGTTATCCCCTTGTAGAGATAAATACGCATCAGGTTCAATAACAAACAAAGTATTGAGCAGTTTTCTCACTCAGCAATCTTCCCTTCAATATAACTTTTTACTGACTGTTTGCGTAATAATTCAGGTAAACAAACATGTTGAAGGGAACATTTTTTGCAAAAAGAACCTGTCTTCACTTTTGGCGTATGTTTGCGTTGATAGTACTGATGCATGCGCTGTGCTATTGCTCTTACTTTGTTCTTTATGTCATCAGTTAATGGAATCTCTACTCGTCGCTTGATAGAATCATAAAAGAGATAACCAATCGGAACTTCACAAAGCAGCATTTCCTCCAAACAAATGGCCTGAGCTGCTAATTGTAAAATATCTTCATCCTCTTTTTTTGGTTTGCCACGTTTGTATTCAACGGGATAAGCGATGTAGGTTCCTTCCTCACCACTTAACTGTACGCCGTTGTCATCGCGCACAAACTCTACTACGTCACAAATTCCCGTAAACTTGAGATCATGCGATCGAATCCGCATTCCCCGTACAATCAACTTATTTCCTCGTTTTTCCCTGATCAATGGTTGATCTGCATTGCGATGTAAATACTGCCCCTCGATGGTTCTATCATTTTCTGCCCATTGATCCTCGAGATAAATCAGCGCCCATTGGCGTTGGCAAAATTGGAAATGTTGAATACCTGACAACCACAGGTATTCATCTTCCTCGCTATATCCCATCGATGACTTCAACCTTTAACCCTTGGATCACGCTGTCATCAAGCTCAATCGCATAGTCGTCAATCGTTTTTGGTTCATCTGTTTTACTTTTTATTTTCAACGCCCGATGTACTTTCGCTGAGGAATATTGGCCTAGTTTTGAACTATGCTCCCACCAATACACCTTGTACACTTCCATGCTACCTTCTGGCCTAGCTGAAGAAACATCATTCACAAATAACGTGCGCAGCGCCTCTTTGATCTTTTCAGCATCTTCGTTACTAAATTGCGTTTTTTTCGCCAATTGTGTGTTGATACTGCCATAAAAAACGTACACACCAAAGTCTACTCGATGTTTCATTCCCATCGTGTCAGAGCCCTTTCCCTCACTTGTCTCGCTATTTACACTTTTGGTGATTTGCATACTGGAAATATCAATCGAATCTATACTGGTTGCTGTATGAATAGAAACTGGCCCTCTCACCCCAACAGAAACACCTTTTCCCTTAGCCTTACCCTTAAAAGAGAATACTTGCCCAAAACTTCTTACATCAATCCATTCTAGACATGCAACACTCGCAAACCGGTCGCTCATATCTTGTTTTTCCTGTAGCAACTTCACTAATTCTGGATGAGCTTCCGCCCGTTCTTTTAAACTACTGTATCCATCTATTTGTTTGTCATTGGATTGAACAAACACCATCTCACCCATATCGAGCAATCTATTACGAATCTTCCGTTTTATCGCCACGTCAGAAATCTCACCATGACCATCATAGTCTTGACGAGGACGATTTCCATTCAATGGATCACCATTCGGATTAGCTTTATGCACCGTTAACACAACTGCGAAATCAATTTTATGATCAAGACTCATGATTACTTATCTCCTTTTTCGATTCTTTTTTTTGATACAATTCATATCGCTGACTGTAAAGACCGTGCAAATATTTACCGGATAGTGGCTTATTATTAAAATCTTCCACCTTTATTTTTGCACCAATCTGATCAATCAATTTGTTCAAATCTGTAGCTCCCGCTCCTAATCTCACCTGATATGGTTGCAGTGCAGCTTGAATCATTCCCCAAGTACGCTCCGGATGACGATGAAAAGCATTCATATAACGAATCGCATTGGTTGCGCGTTTTTCCATCTTATCCATTGCCCTTCGCTCTAAAACGTCAGCAACCGCAAGCAAACGACCAAATAAATAACTACGATCTTCATTTGTCAGATCTAATTCCACTCCAACTCCTCCTTGTTGTTTATGAATTAGTGCACAGGCTACACTCAATGTCTTTTCCCACTCTCCTTCTTCTTTGAAAGCGACAGGATTAGAAGCACGATGGAAAACATTGCGGATGATATCATTAGGAATCGCTCGTCCATCAATAATGCATGGCAGAAGACGTTCCATCAATCCCTTTATTACTTTTTCATTTACCTGTGATCCATAGGCAGCTAGGGCAATATTTTGTGTAGATGGAGCACCAAAAAAGTATCTCCCTTGAAATGGATGTAACCAAACACATGTCGTGTGCCAACTCTTCAGTTGGTCTAAATAGTCGTCGCTTTGTAACTGACGATAATAAAGAACCGCTAATCTACCAGATGTTGCCGAATCAAGTACGATGATGTTAACATTGGGATCTGCTGATAAATCACTTTTTCGCCCATCAATTGCATTGGCCACTTGTTTAGCATAGTGTTCATACGTATAGGTTTGTTTCTTTAATTCTGTTTCAAATCCAATATTCAACGCAGAAAGTGTGTCTGCCATTGGATCAGGGACAGATTCAACATGGTTGCCCCAAACGAGAAAAACACGATTATCAATGATTTTCGCTTGTTTTTGAATTAGCCATTTTAATGCATTGTGTGCCTTCTGTGATACATCATAGCTAATATTTGCAGCTTGATCGGCAGTGTTAAATCTACCTCGAAAAGTAAAACCGCTATTATCATTGGAAGAGATGAGCTTCGCTTTGTCACCAGCATGTCTGATTTTATTTGCATGCCTATATGTGCTAGCACGGATTTTACCAGTGACATAGCAATAATCATCTCCATGTAGCTGCTTGTGATAAAAGCGAATAAAAGATGTATACATCTTCTGATCTTCCCAAACTTTTGGTATTTTTTTCAGAGAAGAGTAAACACGAAAACGGATAAAAGCACCATCTATACTTTCAGTGATTGTCTGGAAAATTTGCGGTTTATCTCCTCTTGTTTTATCCCATTTTTCAATCAGTTTATTGTTCTCACCCACAGGAAGGATATCTTCTTTGATCAAATCGGCAATCAATGTCCGTTTCCGCACATACTGATAAATACTTTTCACTTTCTCATCAGCATGAATAGAAGTAGCCCATTGTTTTAATTGTTCTAAGTAATGAGCAAAAGGTTTCTCCCCTTTGCTACCTCCAAAATGAGTAAAATCACCTGCAACATAACTAAGTTTGTCATGCAAGGGGTATGGGGCTATCTTTGATCCTGATCGGCTCGCGGAATCTTCTGTACAAGGAATAACTGTGACATCTTTCCCAAGAATTTTAGCTGTGAGAAAATCCCCGACTTCACTCACCAAAACCTCAATATGAGCCGTTTGTGTTGTATGGGAAATAGGTAAAAGTGTATATGTTTGATCGTTATTTTTCTTAAAAAATTTACCCACTTGATCAAGATTCGCTTGATATGTTTCATAGAGCTGTAGTAGATAGCTCATTTATTCACCTCCTAACTCTGCCCATAATTCATCTGCTGACTGTATATTCGATGCATCAAAATTTTTGGTTTTCCAATCAGAAATCTGGCGAACTATTGTACATTGATCAGGGCGGATAAATTCGATAACACCGTTTTTCATCACTGGATGCCAAAGACGAACTTCTAATTGTTCACGGCCTGTCTCATCTGGATAATTGATACCATGAACCATTGTCCCAAAATAAATTTCATCGTCAACATCATAAAACCCCTCATCTTCACCAAATACACAAGGTTCCACATATCCTTGGCATTCGCGTGTACCAAGAAAAATGTCTCGTCTTCCACCCACAGCTAACGACCGTTTGAATATGTTGTGATGCTTATGTTCGTCGCGATCAAACGCTAAATCCGGACGATGGGGATTAAAAATAAAATGGGCTCTTACTTGGTAACAAACATCTCGCAGATAAGTATAGTTAGCTAGCGTATTTCCACCATTATATTCAAGCGGTCGAACTCCTTTGGATTCCATCCGAATACGATTCATCACTCGTACCGCATCTACTACCATCAATAAAGTTGGTTTCCAGTAAATGCTTTCTACTATACCTTTTAAAGCTTGATAAGTTGGAACTTGGTATGATAATTTTTCCCCACCTAATTTCATCAGTGGATCAGTAAATAAAGCGTAGTTTCCAGTAAGTTGAAATTCCACACTGTTACGCAATTTCTCTCACATCCTAGTTAAGCAAATAAAGATCCTGACCCAGATTCATTTTTCACATCTACACCAAACCATTCATTATATGCAGCGTCTTTGAGCACAAAAATCTTGTCCTCGTAGGAAATGATCCCTCCGTTTTGCATCAATTGCTGTTTTTCGTACTCAAATAACTCAACTGTATAAGTCTGGGCTCGCTGCAACCACTGACTAAGTCGATCAATCGTACTCCTTCCACTAAGATCATCAATGATTCCACTGCCATCTCCATATGGCACAATCACCGAAGTTGTCTGGTTATCGATCACACGAAAATGCTTCGCCGCAGTCCCATAGCTATAGGGAAGCACAAGTGGAAAAGCTACTTTTTTTTCGTTCCGATAGTCATTGCAATAACTACTTGTTGTACGCGTAGCAAACAATAACTCTGTCATCTCTTTTTTTGATCCTTGAACATCAATAACATAATTGAGATTATGTTTAAGCTCTTCATAGTACTCCTGAAAATAGTGGTTCATCGACCGTGGAGATAACAAATCATCTTGCTCGATCTTCCCTTGTTTCCGATCAATAAGAATTCGTTTCGCCACTTCTTTTCCAATGCGAATTTCTTTTAAACTATCGTGATTTAAATTCTCTTCTTCATGATCAATGATATATACATCACCAATCGCCCTTTCTCCATGTCGATTACATCTACCTGCGGCCTGTGCAATCGAATCAAGCCCGGCTAATGAACGAACTACACAAGAAAAGCTAATATCCACCCCTGCTTCTACCAATTGGGAACTGATGCAAATGACTTTTTTCTTTTGATCCAAGTAAGCTCTCACTTGATATAAAATGTCTTTCCGATGTGCAGCACACATCGCTGTACTCAAATGAAAAATAGGAATATCCATACTTTGATCTTTCAGGAGTTCATAGAGTCGTTTCACTACTGTTTTCGTATTTAAAATAACTAAGACACTGTCCATATGATTCATACGTTCGAGAACAAAATCGGCGAGTTGTTCGCTGCTCCACGATTTTTCTGTCACATTATCAACAATATTTACTCGTTTAAATGCTTCCACAACAGCAGGCAATTGTTTAACCATTTCCGCATCTGGATTGATATCTAATTTTTGCTCAACAAAATCAAGTGCAGGTTGTGTTGCTGTACAAAGAACAATACTTGCACGTGCACATGTTTTTAAAAAATTAAGCGCTTCATTGAATAGAGAAATGCAGTGAGTAGGAACTTTTTGCACCTCATCAAAAATCAACACCGCATTGCTTAGCTGGTGCAATCGGCGGATATTACGTGTTCCGTAAGCATAAAACACATTAAGAAACTGAACCATTGTAGTAAAAATAATCGGCGAGTCCCAGTTATCTTTTGACAGTGTTAACGCGTCGTTAACACCATCTTTTTGTTCGTTATCTTGTTCATCGATAATGATATTGGAATGATGTTCTAAAATATGGGCAGGATCTTGCAAAATATCGCGTACAGTTGCTGCATTTTGCTCGATAATTGTAGTATATGGAAGGATATAAATAATACGTTGTTTGTGATGGAGTTTAGCATGTTTTATTGCGTAGCGTAAACTTGCTAACGTTTTGCCACCACCAGTCGGAATAGATAGCGTATAAATCCCCGATGGCTTTGCGGCAAACACTTCACATTGTTCTGATAGTTTATTTCTGAGCTTGTTGATCTTTGTATCGTTTACAAAAGATTGAATTTTGCGCACCAATCGATTATAATACACATCCCATAACGGCTGCAAATCGATGGAGAGTACGGTTGTTTGTTCTTCTTCAAATAAACGAGTATTGGTACGATCAGCATCGATCAGAGCACTAAACACAAATTTGGTTAAAAACGACAACTTTTTTTCAAAACCAAATTCCCGTTCACTTCTCAAAAAAGTTTCCAATTCACTAGCTGCACAATCGACGTAGACTCGGAAAGATTGTTCATCCATCACTTGTTCGAAAAATTGCTGTTTTGTTTGTTCAAACTCATCTAGTGGTTTCTCTGCACGCTTCAAAAAATCCGACTCTAGATCCGGCGTAATCAAATCTTTTAAATAGGAATGGTGCGAGAAAATTGCATTACCAACTATTTCTGTAATCATCATGTAAAACGGCTGATCATGTTTATGGAAATATTCGTATAATAACCTGCCGCCAGCAGTCGAATGATCGATACTCCCTCGCCGAGGCGCGTAATCCGGATGATAAACGGCTTTAAATATATAATCACGAAACTGAGTAGTATATTTACCTAAATCATGAAGCAATCCCGCAAGTCCTGTAACATGCCTAATCCCCAACTTCTCCCCATATTCCTCGGCCAACTCTTTTGCTTCTAGCAGGTGCTGTTCTACAGATTGTACCTGTTTATCCTTTTTTCGGATATGTGCAATACTATCCATCTCATCCCTTCTTTGTCCTATGAAGATAAACCATATTATAAGAATATATGTAATTTTGTCAAATCTTTTGGGTGGGGACTCAGGGCAAATTTATTGCTATTTTTTGTAAATTAACCATATGATGGAATATTAGTGAATTCCGTATTTTTGTCCGGTCGGGTAGGTCAGACTCCTCTCGGAGCCATTCCCTCCTGAGAACTGATCGTGCGAGTTTCCTCGCAATCAGCTCAAGCCTCTTCAAACACCCTTTGGAGGACGCGGTTTCTCAATAGTTAATTGTTGGTTATGGACTTGGTCATGACAATTTGGATGCAAAAGAATACGATTCTCTTGTGATTCGGAACCACCTAAAGATCGCCAAACCATGTGGTGGTTGTGCCATCCTGTTAGTTTGATGATCTTTTGTTTACAAACAGGACAAATGCCTCGTTGTTCTTTCCAAAGCTGTAGAAGTTGGTCTTCCTTTTGGCGAGGTTCTGATGCAGATGGATATCCAGGAAACGCAACTTGGGACTATTAATCCTGATTTGGGCTAAGAATCACTAGGGATGTGTTAGGAGAGTTCATGAAGTAGGTCTAAAACCAATGAATGGATAGAACCATAGTTCTATCCATTCATTGGTTTTTCAAAAGGTACGTATCACATTGAATTAAATCATAAACACAAAAGAAACTGCCAGACAAGTCAGAGTCTCTTTTAATCCAATATGAGTGTATTGCCCAACTTCCCGAAAAGGTGGAATATCCAATTTAAAAAAATTTATGGAATTCCTATAGTTCATCCACTCTGGATGAGGGAGTTACACTAGCAGACCGGCTAGAGTGGTAATAGACCTTCTAACCGCCATTTTTCAGCACTTGGTTATTGTCTTCTATCCGTTAACTTTACTTTCCCTGAGGGGGCATTATTGATTCTTTGTCGCTTGTTGATGTTTTCTTGTCTGTTTGACACTCTGTCGATTTTTTTTGGTCCTCTTGACAATTGTATGTATCTCCTTTGTCTACATCCAAAGTTTTATCTCCAATGATTACCGTGTGATTGTTGATCCATTTGACATATGGATTTTCATCTGGATAATTCCAATAAATATTCTTAATCGTTCTCATTTTTTGATTTACTAGTTCCCCACTTGCTGCGCTCGAACCGAATGGTTCGCGGTCAACATAGTAGATTTTTAAAGTGTATTCGCCATCTGGGGAAGGATATGTTCTCTTCAATTCTCCCTTTAATTTTTCTTCATTGAGACTATTCCAATTATTAGATAGCATATCCGAACATCCCACGATTAATGATGTTATCAAAATGAGAGATACTAGTACACTAAATAGGCTTGTTACCATATTTTTTTTCATTTGTTACTCCTTGTGCGAGGTTGTAGTACGTTCTAGAGTAAAAAACGTATATACAACACTATTTTATTTAGACTTGATCATACTTACATGTCTACATATTTTTCGGTCGTACTAACAATCACTGATAGTAGTAGGAGCCGGATCGCAAATAAAAAAGCATGGTCGCTTGCCCTAAAAACTCACTGTAGGCGCGGAAAAAACGACTACCACAGTATCAGTTGGAACAGGGCAATATAACCACGCAACAAGTGATTAAGAGATTGAAGGATTTTGGATGACTTTGCGAGATGTTTTATGAAATATATTTAGCAACAGTTATTGCATGCTTCATCTGGGTTATCCACATATATTTCATTTTTTATTACTTTATATTCTACACCAGCATCTCTGAGGCATTCTAGTATATCATTGTCACCACCATACACAGTCCAATATTCATAGTAGGTAGGTTCCTGTTGGTTGCTACAGCCAAACAAGAAAAACATACTTATCAAACAAATACACAAAAATTTCTTCATTCTGAAAACACTCCTAAGCATAACTTCATTACGTGGATTTTAGTCCAACTTTTTTCCATGCTTATTGAATTTTACCTGAACAACGGGAGAAATTTGTTTCAATACGTCCGAATCTTGACCATGGCTCTCTCTATAAACAAGCATGTTCGATAGGATACTGGCATTGTAATAAATAATGAAATTGGCGAGTAAGCGACTACACTCACCCCATATTTGTTAATCATTTTCGTTTTTAAAACATAACTTCCCGAAGTTAGCATAGGATACTGTTTTGTGTAATTTATGATAACTCTCTCCTCGATTCAATACCTTGTACACATTACGACGTAAGGGCGGAGAATCAATATAGTTCAAGAAATAAAGACTTCTGATGATGTTATCATACTCACACAAAGCACTTTCTTCGCTCCCTCTACCCCTAGATGGGATATTTACAGTTAACAGCATTTATTCTAACATTTGAAGCTTATCAGATATTGAAGATTTTACCCAATCCACCGTCTCCTGTTCCCATACTTCTTCTAGCTTTGTTTTCTTTATTTCACTATTTATCGGAAGTAAAAAGATATATCCTGCTGCGGATTCTCGAATATAAGGAGAACGATTCGTTAGAAAGGAACAAATGTTATGGATATGTTCTTTTTCTCCAAATAAATAAAGCGCGACATAGAAGCGCATTTTTGCACGAGGTGATCTTTCTTTCTTTAATTTTTCTTTTATAGATGCTATCGCACTTCTTTCCTCCATCCATCCTAAAGCAACTGCTGCACATCCTCTTACCTCTGGCTCTTTATGATCCAATGCATGAAAAAGGGACATCACACTACTTTTATCTTTATGATATTGTAATGATTCTGCGGCATATGCTTGAATAGTAGGATTTACGTCATTAGATAGTCTTTCGATAAGAGCTTCTACTACCTTTTTACCCTCAAAGTTGCGCAACTCCATTACTACTTTATACCGAATCCATTCATTCTTATCTTTAGTCAGTGATAGAAACCAATCCATCGTTTCTGTTGTATTTAACTCTCCCATTCTCTCTATCATTTCTAAACAAACGTTTAAAATGGAAACGTTATAATACTCTTTCATATGAGGAAGTTGATGAGCAGGAGAAAGCTCATTCGAAATATACTCAATTTGATCTTCGATAAATTTATCGACTAACTCTGCTCCTCTTTTAATCGCTAAACGCTCCCGAAATGGGCGTTTACCTATCCACTGTTCATAGTGTGCCATTTCATGTGCCAATGTGTATATATAATTTTGAAGAACAATGGCAGCACCATATTCTTTTGAGTCTTCCTCAAAACTCCCCACGGCTACTTTTATTTTAGATAATTCCGATTCATCATATGGTGCAAAAAAGGAACCATTTGCAGCCTCCATTTTAGTGGTTATCAGTTCTTCTACGTCTAATAGACAAACCATCACTTTTTTGGGGAAGGATAGTTCTCTTCCTATCCAATGAAGAAAGAGTAAAGCACAGGCCTTGACATCGTTATGTATCTCCTTATCTGATTGAAAGATAATGTTTGAAATTAAATCACGATTTTTCAATCTGTACCTCCATAAAAATAAATAGGGACCATCCTATTCTAGTGAAAGTAAAAGAAGCCCAAAGGGCCTCCAGAATAGGATCAATCACAAGCTACCATTGCATTATAAACCTCATTTTCGGGATAAAGACTCCTTGTTTTCTCACTTCAAAATCAATACCTGCTTCTTCCAAGCATTGTTTATACATGGAAATATCAACCATCTCCTTATGTGTAGCAGCTAAAGTATAGTTTGAGGTGTCTCTTTTCGAGCAAGAACACATTAAAATGGACATAAGAAAAAGAATGAAAACAGAGTTTGGTCATTGTAATCTGTCCTATTCGAAAATTGATTTTATTTCCATACAGTGAATCTGGGTAATTGTGATCACCGTACAGATCTTGAGGTTATCTTTTGTTTCCTCTTTAGATTCTAAAACTTCTTTTTATGCCAGTAATAATATTTACTGGCACTATAGTGCTGATATACTGCCAGTAACGCGAAATCTGCGGATGGATTACGCTTTGTCACTCCTGTCAAGACCGTTTATTCTGGTCCAAATCCGAAATACTTTGGCAGGGGCGAGGTGATTACCGGTAAAATCCACTTTGTACCTAGGAATGCATATTAGAACAAGTGTTGAACGGATTATCCGTAATCGGATTCGGAAAAATTTGATTCAGAAAAACTGGGAAGATATGTTGCTAGTTGCAGGTTCACTTAAATTGGGAACGGTGAATGCTACTCAATAGATTCAAACCTTACAGCGAAATGGAAAACCAAGCATGCTCGGAAGAGCAACCAGTCAATTTGGTCGAATCTTTAAAACTCGCCACACTCTTACTTTCTTTAATGACAAGATCTGCTGGTCCTACCCCAATGACAAGCTACGATTACTTCTTTTACTTCCAAGAAAAAAGTGTGACAAGGGGCTAGTTCTCTTGTCACACTAAATCTTTAGAGCTTTCCATTTTATTGTAGAATCGATTTTCGAAAAAGATTTAACCCGCTTTCTACAACCTTTGTTAATGCTACTACTTCTTCATTGTTCCATATCGGAATATAAACATGGCCGCTTTTATTTATGGGATCTAAATTATTCCCATAAAATAATTTCTCATATAGTGGTGAAACTACTTCATCTTCACCATAGAAATGCTCATCTATGGAACGAGCTACATCTGAAAATATATTCCAAAACTCAAGAATCATTTTACAATCAACGGATCTCGGATCACTTGAGAGCCATTCAATCATTTGGTTAATATCGTATTTTATCACTTCGTCTTCCAATGTGAGCCGCTTACTAAGACTATAACTTCGCAGTTCATGAACAGTAGAAAAATATTTAATTTTGTTTGATTCTACAAGAATCCCGTCGGTATCATCCGTATACCAAATGCAGTAATATTTTTTCTCCTCAAACAAGAATTCAACTATATAATGACATCTCAAAATATCCCTCTCCTAATGCATTTTATTTAAAGCCTCAATCTCCCAATTTTTTTATTTTATTAAAATCGCTCCCAGGGCCTTTTTTATAGTTTCCAGGGCCAAAACGATCATCACATAATCTTTTTGCAAACTCATTCCCGTTTTCTCCATGATGTGGTCTTTTTCCTTTTGCCCAAGAAGGAACATCCGTTGCTTTTTGTTTTTTACTTGCTTTACTTTTTTTAGATTTACTATATAATGCACGAACTTTTTTTGCGATCCAAGAAATGGCTCTATAGGTAATATATACCATTACAACAACTCCTGTGGCTAGTAGCAATACTTGACCAACATAGGGGATATAGAAAACTCCAATGACAGCGGGATAGTTTCCATCAGGGTCAATATACATTACAGGGTTATTATTTGCATAGTTATATCCATTTTGAGTTAGCGGCTCATTTTCATTACCAAGATCAGGATCAAGGGTCAAAAACCTTGCAACCTTAGCATTATAGTATCTTGCTTGTAAATAATATAACCCAGTATCTTTATCATACCGATAACCCGCATAAAGATAGGGGTTTTCCACAGTACCTGTTTGCTTTACTACATTCCCAAATGCATCATAGTCATAGGTGTTTACCACAGCACCTGTAGTACCGTCTGTAAGTGCAACAACATCTCCATGCCCATTTAACTGGTAGTAATAGGTTTTTCCTCCACGTGTCATACTTACAGGTTGTATACCATTCCATGTGTAACTAGCCACAATCGCATTGGTACTATCTGTTTCATAAGCCACGTTGTTATTTTCATCATAGTGGAAAGTAATGGTACCAGATACTGTCGTCATCGTCTTGCGTAAACCTTTGGAATCATAGGCGAATGACGCGATGACACTCGCACTCAACACTATCAAAAACGGATAAACCCACATTGAAGACGTTGTGATACGATGAAATACGAACATACAAAACCGTGATTCAATATGTGATACCACAAAGATCTATTCAAAGCAAAAGCGGGAATCCCCTTTTTTTCTAAAAGCACATTATTCTAAGTCTTTACGTCACAGTCCTATCCACCCCATGCTTGCAATAAAAAAAGACCACCGAAGTGATCTATTTCATCTTGGCCAATACTTTATTCATTTGATTACTGGAAACTCCTATTTTGTATTTGGGGTCACCGAATCATTTAATACTAGACTTTGTTTTTGCACACGTTTTTCAGTTTTATCAAGCAAATTCCCTAAGATACGGCTTTGTGGTCTTAGTGCCCATGAAACGATATTGAGTGTAACATAGAAAAGCGGAAGGATAATATGAAACCCGTAATCACCATAATCGTTAGCAAGCACGTGAGAGAAAGCCGCACCAGTCATTAAAAAGAAGATACCAGCGTAAGCCCATTCTTTAAGCCGAGGAAAACCTGGCACAACGATAGCGATGACTCCAAGTATTTTCCAAATCCCAAGAATGTTCATGATGTATAATGGATAACCAATATTCTTTACTAGCTCGATATTTCCTCCCAATTTCATCAGTTGACCAGCACCACTTAACAAAATGGATACTGCCAGTAGTGATGTGACTGTCCAATAAGCGATCATTTTTCCTTTTGTTTTCATCTTTTGATCCCTTCCTTTATGTGTCTATGATGTATGAATTGTTTTATACTTTACTATGCGCAGCGTGGAATATAGCCGAAACTCTATTGAAAAAGTAGAAGTTTTAGCGAGTGAAAGCTATTTATACTTTGAGAGAAAATAGCTTTCACTCATTTCAACAGAGAAAAAGGATGACCAAGTACCGATTCCTCCACTTGCGCTTTTGCTTACTTTAATATTCTCCTTTAATGATAAAGAACGAGCCTCGAATGGTTCCAGCTAGTTTAGACTTTTGCCTAGCAAACTTAAACTTCTCTTCTAACTCCTTTGGTACTTCCATCTCTTCAGAAAGCTTAAAACCAACGGCCCGCTTCTTAGGGTCGTCAATGGGATACATCACGTTGATCATAAGACCATCTTCATAAAAGACGTAAGCAAATTGGATATTTTCCACTTGAAAACGCGACGTTTCTAAAGGTTTGGCCGCAAACTCAATATCACGTTCTTCTTTCAAAATTCGGTTTACATAATCAAGGGTATCCTGGCTTTCGCTAGCTGGTACAACCGTAAATTCATGCTTGTATTTATTCATAAAGTAACGGGCTTCATGAGCACGTAAACCAGCAAGCGCTTCTACTACTGGTGAAGATTCTAAACCATTCGTAGTCACATTTTTAAAATCAACGATATAGGACATTTCCATCTCTCCTTTTATTTCTTTATTGACTAACAACAGGAATCCACATTTCACCAAAAATGAAGCCGTTTCGCTGTCCCAGCTCAACCATTGCATTCGGCCCGCCAACGTAGGCAAAATTTGCTTCTGGCAAGACTTGACCAAAGGCAATGCCTTCAAGTTTCTGATTCAATTCATCAGCTGTCTTCCCTTCTCCCTTCACAATGAGGTATTCTCCTTTAGGAAATTGGATAATTCTAGCCTCTTCTGGTGCTGATACGGATGCATCTGTCATAACACCGGCATAATGCATCATCTTGTTATTCACTGCTTCGTTCACAGCAAAAATGTAGTCATTTGTGGCTATGGCTTTTAACGTATCCAGTATTCCATTCCGGCTGACGGCTTGCCAAAAGTCTGCCTTTTCCTTGTCCATACCAGCATAGTCTGTAAGCTCCGTTCCAATACCTACAACGATAAAGCTGTCTTTTTCTTCTAGGGTATAATCTGCCATATTCAAAACCTTCCTTTTTTTAATGAATTGTTTTCTTTGCTTGATAGGTATATCATAGCCTCAAATCATGTCAAAAAATGATACTGTTTAGGAGTCTCGATGAAAAAAGTGGAACGGATTAATATCATCGTGAGATATATCAACAACCGCTCCCGTTTTACCATTTCTGAAAACATGCGAGAATCTAACATCCCTTGATCTACAATAATTAGAGATATCAGAGAAATTGGGGCCATGGGGATGCCACTCGTCTCTGAAGTTGGAAGGGATGGGGGGTTATTCTGTCATGCACAACCCTGTCCTGACCATAATAAATAATCCATGAAATAAAAAGGCATCTTGCAAATAGTTCCAGTTTGCAAGATGCTTTGCGATATACAGGGTAGAACCAGCCAACCAAACGACGAACCTTAGTTTGACCAACAAATGAAAAATAGACCGATATATTTCCTGTTGATTTTATCGACCCTTTGTTCATCAATTGGACATTGCCAATTTACATTTAGGAAACAAATTATCTATCTTTTCGAAACGAACGATCAATAAAATAAATGCAAGTGAAATGAAAGCATGAAAATAACAACTCGTTAAGGGGAACAAAGAATGAAAAAAACAGTAAAAAAAATCATGGTTACTACACTTGCGATTGGAACACTTATCACTGGATTTTCCTATGTAAATGGAGCACAAGCTTCTGAACAAACACATACGATGCAAGTATCAGAAAAACAGAATCATAAACAATTATTGCTTCAAACCAAAAAATTGGCAGATCAAGGGCGTGTGATCACTTCTAAGGACTTGGGTATTGGTTCTTCTCGTAGAGCCATTGAAGCAAAATGGGGAAAGCCTGACAAAAACAGTAAGAAATTTGATTTAAAATACAGCAAGCATTCTACAAATTTTTATTTTTCTGTTGATGATGAGAAACAAAAATCAGCATTTAATGTGGAAACCAGCGATAAACGATATAGTGCTGTTACATACGATGAAGTAAAAAAAACGTTCGGTAAAGCAAATGAAGAGTGGTTTGAACAGAATGATGAAGGAGAGTTTGAATATTATGTTTCCTATGTTGTAGCTGGCAAGAAACATTATGATCTCCAATTTTGCTTTTACTCAGATAAAAATGGGAAAAAGGGCAAATTTAAGCATGTAGCAGTTAATGATCCAGGTTATATAGCTCCATAGTAGGGGTTCGGCCATCAAAAGCACTTTGAGGGGCCACATCTGAAAATATTTCCATATTTTATCCAAACACTTTTTCAATAGCTTGTTCTAACTCGTTAACAGAGGATTTTGAGTATCGACGAGTAACATTAATGTCGCTAAGTCCAGCGAGTTCAGCAAAGGGCAAGAACTTGGCTACTCTTCAATGGTCCAATAGCCAGAGTTACGGGATGGCTTTGGCAGCGGAGTCCAAGTAGAACGATCGGCATCCGGGCTCCAATCTTTTACGTCTCCGAAATAAATGCCAAGAGCCCAGTAATATTCGTCTTCATGGAGGATAAGGTCATCCTCTGAGGATAGATCCGTTCTGTGCCAACACTTGTTAATTCTGGCAACAGCCTCTGCACGCGTGATTGAGAACTGAGCGATCATCTCATCAACAATCGCATTCAATAAATCTAGCGTCTCGGCGGAAGTGGGCATCAAGAATTTAGTCATTGTTGTAATCACCCTTTTTACAATACTAGGAACTTAATCATACAATATGTGCAGCCTCGATGACATAAAGGGAAGCGATCAATCGATCGCTTTTTTTGTTGTTATCACTCATACAAGCGTACAGGTGGAAATAATGCTATTTTTACACTTTATATATCTATGACATTATCAGATATACAAAATTCGTTCAGAACGGCGTATATTAAACATTTTACATAAAGGAAGTTGATCGAATGGTCCCATTTGGGGATGTAAAAGTAGGCGGACCAGTCTCGAAATTCGCAACTGGTCCTTGGACCTAGAAGTTTTCCCAGTATCCCGTAGTTGTTGTTCCGTTATTGAGATCCGTCACTCGGTCTCGTGAACGAATACTTTCCACCTTGAATTGTTTGCCGTCAGGGAACTCCTGATAGGTGGTATGGTCATCCACGTCCCAGACATTGAATCCATCTGAGCTGTGATCTGGATCGCGATCAGGGTTTTTTTTCTGGCTCATTATTTCTGGACAACAGTTGAATTTATCCGGTTGATAATTCAAAATTTTTAGAAGATAATAGAAGGGACGGAATCAACAAAATATTAAAATTGGGGTGTTTTAATGAAAAGAAGTTTCGTTTTGTTATCTATGTTTTGTTGTACGATTGCGGTGGCCGGATGGGTGCCTCTTGGATCGATATTGTTTTAAGATAAATAGTAATAACAAACCACATGATCTCTATACACTTAGAGATCATGTGGTTTGTTATTGAAGACAGGGTTGCTGCTCTCTTCCACAGGATCTTTTTCGATTGTTGGGGAATTAGGGTTCGCCGTTTGGATGCTGGTTCTATCCCGATTAGTTGGTTATTTGTGTTAAAATATTGCGAGTAAAATCAGGTTCTTAACGATTTTATCAAATATCAAGAAAAATAATCAGAAACGACGAAAGGACAGCTAACATGGAAAACGTATCAAATGTAGATAAATTGGAATCAATAAAATCTTTACAATCGACAATTAGTAAACTCGAAAATGCCTTGTCCCAGATGACTCAGAAAGGCGCAAATACGACCTTAGTAAAGAAACGACTCAAAGCTATTTACATCGGCTTAGCTATACTAGAAAACGTTTGGAATCAAAAACCTCATCACTACACTCAGGAATATTTAGCGGAAGCTCGCAATGTTCTTACTGGTTTATTTCCATCAATTGAGAACAGTTATGCTAAGTCAAAGGCAGGTAGTCCCCAAAAAACGCTTTTAGAAAGAAGAATGAAAGCACTGGAACTAGCTGTTCAAGCGATTGACGATCTTTCCAATGAATAACTTATCTAACTAAACGGGGTAGTGGGACGGTTCCTGCCCTAGTCCGTCAGATAGATTCCAGTATATGGTTCCGTTACCCCTCAGGCGAGAGTTGCTGGTTCTAGGCCATCTAAAGAGTGGCTCAAATCCTTGCAGGCCGAGGTAACTCCAAAAGTGGAAATACCTCCAGAGTGGCCCTCATCAGTCGCCATACCTTAGTCATTTGCGTGCAATAACTGAGAAACAGTCACAAATTGATATCCTTGTTTTTTTAATTCTGGAAGAATTTCTTTCAAAGCCAATACGGTCTTCCTTTGAGTATCATGGAACAACACAATATCTCCATTACTTGCATTTTTGATCACTTTATTTACGATAACTGATTTTCTTCGTTTTTTACTCCAGTCTTTTGTATCTTGATCCCAACTCCACATGATCAATTGAAGTTGGTGTTTTTGCACGGTTTCAATCAATTGATTTGTATATACCCCTTCTGGAGGACGAAATAACTTTGGCTGCATTCCAGTTGTTTGAAAAATCACCTTTTGAGTCATCTCAATTTCGCTCTCCAGTTTCCTTTTGGACAAATTATTCATTGATTTATGATGGAATGTATGGTTTGCTATTTCATGTCCTTCCGAAACCACTTGTCTAGCTATCTCTGGATACCGTTGTACTTTGTAGCCTAAACAAAAAAAAGTAGCTTTTGCTTGATATTGTTGAAGGACCTGTAAAATTTCTTGTGTTACGTTTGAACTAGGGCCATCATCAAATGTAAGAGCAATCCATTTTTTTTGTGTTGGTTTTTCCCAAGTTATTTTATGGTGTTTCTCATAATATTTTCGATCATGAGGGGGACCATCAGCATAGATATTAGGGTGGTTAAAAAGCCTTATACTACTTATTCCTAAAATCATAAAAAAACCGAACCATAACCATTTCATTTTCATTTTCATTTTGCTCCACTTTTTACATATTGTCTATGTAAAAAGTGTGCCCATTCTGATCAAAATAATGAATCTCATCACATGAGACATGTCACTGGACCATTAAAGCGATTGGAAGATATAAACCTATCTATCCTGTTACTTTAGAGTTAAGAATGGAATACATCTCCTTCATTTTTTTCTTTTCTTCTTTTTTCTCTTTATCTTTGTTAGCCCTTTCTATTGATTGGTTAATTTGTTTGTTATAATCGTCATCATCAAAAAGGTCTCGGCGGGTATCCTCAATGAGCTGTACACGTAGTCGGGTGATTTTTCCAACCCTGCCCCACTTTATCCCCTTTCCTCTGCTTGTCCAAATCTCTAGCAAAAAAGGGGCTAACTACTCCCCACATGTTTTTTGGGCTCTTGTGTGATCCAACTTACAAACCTTGCAGGGTGCATATTGTTTTGTTCGAAATACGGTGCAAATGCTTCGTAAAAAGCTTGTTTGATATCTTTTGCTCCGTATATTTATTTACCTACACTTAGTTTTGATTTCTTCAAACTAATCACCCCTCCCATTCAATGTATGCAGACATTCAATGCATAAAAGCATGTCTTATTTAATATTTGCATCGATAAAAATAGTAGGAATATTCCGACTCATATAAAGACGGTGTACCCATAACCATTTCAAAATCTTATCTTTCGAATTCTTTACCTGAGGAAAAAAACCAATACGGATCGTAGCTGATAGCAGTTACGCATCCCTCTTGATTTCACCTTAGTTAACACTACATAATAATTAAACATTCAAAATCCCAATGCAAAGGGACCCTCTACATTGGGATTTTTATTTCTTCAAAAATTTTGCAAAAGGTACATATCACATTGCTGATGTGGTTACGAACGGTTTTCTCACTGATAAACAATTGACCTGCGATGTCTTTGGTGGTTTTATCTTGAACCAATAACTCAAATACTTCCCTCTCCCGATTGGTAAGCAGGGTTTTCCCCTTCTGATTGTGCAACTTCTATGCCACCCTTCCTTGCTCGAGCATTTGGATATGAGGGTCAGGGATTCAGTCAAGTTATCTTATGAGACCACATACCTATGGGTGAAAGCAAAAAAGAAAAATTAGGCGAATATATAGGGGATTAGGGATATATAGGAGCACTGGAAACATTCAGGGCGCCCGGTTGAAACGGGCGCAGGCTAGAGATACCTCTAGCTTTGTTCTACTGGGAATAGGTGTCCACGAGAGTATGGATCAGTTTCTCCAGATCCGGCCCGAAGAGGACGTCCCACGGCACACAGACTCCCTGCTTGAGGATCACCTGACGGTCGATGATCTTGACATTCGGCTCAGGGTCCTCGAACTGGACACCAGCATCACCGAAACACATCGTTCCGGAAATGCAGACACCCGTAGAGAGCTGAAGCGAACTGGTGACCCTCAGCGAAGCGTCAGACGTTTCGAGCTGAGGGGAACTTTCTGACTTGCCACGAAACCGGATTTCCCCGTCGTAGACACCATTTAGCTCGTGCCATCCAGGAGAGATCTTTTCGTCGAACAGGATGAGCAGCTTTCCTCCATACATTCCCATCAGAGCAGACATGTGATTCCCTTTTCTCCAGTAGAAAACGGTGTATAATCATATTGTAATTTGTTTTTAGAAAAATAGGAATATATCATTCTCCTATTTTTAAAATGTCCTCATTTGAGATGGATAGTGATTTTAGTCCTTCCTTCTTTACCACATATGTATTCTCTATCCCAATTACTCCTCTATCAGGAAACGTAAACTTTGGTTCTATTGCAATCACCATATTTTCTTGTAATGGTTGTTTGAAACCATTTGCTAAGATAGGTAATTCATCAATCTCCAATCCTACTCCATGACCCAAAAATTTCGCTTGATCGTCTCCGAATCCCATAAAGTAATCTTGTAAGCCTGATTCTTTCACCATTTTTAGCGCATGTAGATACAAATTTTCACAAGGAGTGCCTGGTACACCGATTTTTTCGACTTCTCTCAAAATATGTTGGCTCACTTGATAAGCTTGCTCCAAATCCGAATCCAATGATCCAATGACTGCCATACGTGTTTGATCGATCATATACCCTTCAACTACTGTACTGAAATCGAGTAAAATAGGTTCATTTTTTGCTAATTTTTTCTGACTTGCCCCTTGAGGACTAGCTACTGTCAATCCTAGTCCTCCAGCCGGTCCATCAAAATAAGTCGGTGTAGCAGCCGCAGCTCCCGAAGTGATCATCCCAAGTGAAAGTTCTTGATTATATCCCCTCATGCGATTGAGATTGATATTGCCATTCACACGTAAGTAATACTCTATTTTTGCAGCTAGTTCTACTTCTGTAAGATCTGTTGAAATCCAAGTTGGTAATAATTGAATGACTTGATCCACCAGTTTAGCAGCTTCTTCAATTTGTGTTTGTTCATACTCAGATTTGATCGACCGTTGATGTCGGATGACTGGAGAAAGATCAACAATTTGTGCTTGTAACATGTTTTGATAACGAACAGCCAATTGATAAGGCAATACATCCAATTCCAAACCGATCGAAACAGGCTTGCCAAATGTCTCGATCATTCGCTCTCCCAAAGTTCTCCTTCTTCCTAAAGGTTCAACCTTTACCTTGCTCTCTTCTTTCGCACGTACTACGCTTTTTTTTACATAAAAAATAGGTTCCCCTGTTTGTGGAACATAAAGTAAACCATTTTGCATCGACCCCGTGTAATAAAAAATATCAACATTCTGCGTAAGAAGGGCAGCTGAAAGAGATTGGTATCTCAATTGTGTTTGCAAAAGGGTTATTCGAGCTATTATTTCTTCTTTCGGAATTTTCGCAAGAAAATCCATCGGAATCATCCTTTACATAGAAGGAATTTTTTAGTGAAATGATAAAATATATGGATAAACAGATGAAGGAGGTACATTCATTATACATAAACCAATTATATGCCTATTGATTGATTCTCTCATGGATGCTCCTTTACAGGAAGAAATCCAAGCTGGTCGAGCCCCTACTTTGCAGTTTCTACGTGATAATGGAACATATTTCCCAAAGGTTGTCAGTACATTCCCTACTATGTCTGTCTCGATTGATACCACCATGTTAACAGGTGAACCGCCTAATATACATGGTATCTATGGCCTTACATATTACAATCAAAAAGAGAAACGTGTTGTCAATTTCGGCACTGGTCCAAAAGAAATTTTTTTGTTTGGAGTAAAACGAGTTCTTCAAGCTGCAATGTTGCAGTTAAATCAAAAATTAATTAGCAAAGATGTTAAAACCATTCACGAAGAAACAAACAAACCTACTGCTTCCATTAATGCCATGGTCTATCGAGGAAAGGACCATACTGAATTACGTCCTCCTTGGATTACATGGTTAACTGGATTGTTGCCTAGAAAAATTCGCACAGAGGCTCCTCCCATCTTTTCATACGGTTCTATTCACACCTTAGATAAGCGATCCAATCCAAAAAGTATGTTGTCTCAATTTGGCGTAAATGATCAATTTTCATCCATGGAGATTATTTCCCTGATAAAAAAAGACAAATTACCTTCTCTTTCACTTGTATATTTCCCAGGAAATGACATCATTGTACACAAAAAAGGAACCTCAGAAGGAAAAGGAATCATGAAAGCAGATAATCAAATTGCATCCATTTTAGATGCATTTGGTTCTTGGGAAGAAGCAATCCAAATATGTAGCTTCATTGTACTTGGGGATAGCGGACAGACCAATATGGTCCAGAAAGATACCTACGTAGACTTGCGTAAAATACTACATCCCTATTCTATCATGCCATTGTCTCGAGATATTGCAAAATCTCAAGATCAACTCATCCTATGTGTTAACGAACGCATGAGCTATATAAACATTTTAGATGAAGAGATATCTTACCGTGATGTTGTCCGTTTATGTAAAACTGAAAAAAAATTAGATGTAATCGCCTGGCAAGAATCAGATGGCTGGATTCATGTCGTAAGTGGACAGACAGATGGAATACTTAGTTTCCGACCGGATGGAGACTATTTAGATGAATATGAACAAAAATGGCACTTAGAAGGAGACATCTCTATACTTGATTTAACCCTTGATGAACAAAAAATTCAGTATGGCATCTATCCTGATGCTTTGTCTCGATTAGCAGGTACACTTACTTCAAATGATCGATCTGTAGTAGTCACTGTTTCTCCAGGATATGAAATTGTTGGCCAAGGTTCACCAAAACACAAAGGAGCATCACATGGCTCCCTGCATCATTTGGACTCACTTGTCCCAATGATAGTAACTGGTATAAAACAAGCTCCTGAACATTTAAGATTGATCAACTTTAAAAAATGGCTTCTTCAACTCTTAGAGGAATGAGCCAAGCCTCCCCGTTCATAAATGTAAAAAAACAGGAAACGGGGAATTTTTTTGTCTACTTTGCTTACAAATACAATTAATCCTGTTCTTCAATGGGATGTAAGCTGGCCAACACTCTCACCTCTTCATCTTGCTTTTTTAGAACTAGAACGTGATCCACACTATGATTTTCTCCCAGCCCAAGATATAGAACCTTATATAACAAAAGCGATAGCTATTGGGTCTCAATCAGCAAAATCCTATATCCAAATGGATCATCTGTCTTTTTTTAACCATGTGCTAAAAGACGATATTCGGATTCATATTCGACAGCAACATCCCGAACATCCCCATATTCGAGCTCAGTATAACAAAAAGAAACAAACGATCTTTATTTATAAAAATTCAATCCAAGAAGTTCAAACATTTCTCTCTACCAAAAAGACAATAGTGAAAGATATAGATGTAATTGCTCTACATGCCTATCATGAATGGTTTCACCATTTAGAGGAAACATCTATAGGAAGGACAGATTTACATTTTCCTACTGTGATCATCAAGCAGCGAGGCCCTTTTTTAGTCAAAAGATCCCTTAATCGCCTTAGAGAAATCGCAGCACATGCATTTACCCAAACAGCTCTTGGACTAGACTGGTCACCTCTTCTTTTGGATGAATACAAATACCATTTTTCAAAAGGACGCAATAAGACACAAATTAGGGAGAGTTTTCAAAACACGGTAAGTACATACTATGCTATAATAAATAAAATAAGTGACTAACTGATAAGAAGTGGAGGGAATTCTGTGGAGAGTTGCATTTGTCCTAAGTTTGAGGCTGCTGTAGAAATATTAGCAAAAAAATGGACGGGACTTATCTTACGGGTTCTCATGGAAGAAAAACGTCGTTTTCGTGATATCCGGGAACAAATTCCACAAATGAGCGAACGGATGTTAGCCGAACGCCTGAAAGATCTAGAGGCTTCTGGACTAGTCAATCGACAAGTGTACCCTGAGACACCTGTACGTATCGAATATACGTTAACAGAAAAAGGTAAAGCGCTTCAACCTGTTTTGGATTCTATCGAAGCTTGGGCTACGGAGTGGATTTAGAGAATGCTTAGTAGTACAGAAGTATCCATTTTTACATTCTGGTAAATATCCATCCAAGAAAACGAACATCTTTTCTTGGATTTTTTCTTTTCGATACTATAAATATGATAAATATGATAAATAATAAATAACATTTAAAAATTAGATAAAATTATTCATTGACTGGTTGACTGCTATTTTGTAATATGAATTCAATAAAATGAAGAGAGTGATAAAAGCCAATGATCAACTAATTCTATTCAAAAAGAAATGTTTATAATTTTAAAAATTAACATTTTCTGGATGTGGTTAATCTAGGCTTTTTTATACTATAAAAATACGATTTTTGCCTTTACAGGGGAAATTGTGTCTTTTTATGTAAACACCTACTCCTATCCGAAAATGGATCAGGATTTTTTTAGTTTCTATTGATAATAAAATAAAACACACGACAAAAATGTATTTTAAAGGAGCAAATAGTATGTCGGAATTAATCTATCATGTAGCAACAACAGCGGACGGTTATATTGCAGATCTTAATGGTACGGCGGACAATTCTATTTTTCTTTATGATGATGAACACGTTCCAGACTTTATCTCTGCTATCCAGCAATATGATGCAGTTTTAATGGGTACAAAAACATATGAATTTGGATTCCAATTTGGCAAAAAACCAGGCGAGCCAGGATATGACGGGATTAAGCATTATATATTTTCGAAAACGATGGATTTTGAGTCCAATGAAGAAGTAGAACTAGTAAAGGACAATGCAGTTGACTTTATTCGAAATCTAAAAGAGACTACAAATCAAAAAATATGGCTCTGTGGTGGAGGACAATTAGCTGGAACACTTCTGGATCATGAATTGATTGACACCCTTATTTTAAAAGTCAATCCTGTGATGATTGGAGAAGGAATACCGCTTTTTGGCCTTAGCAAAAAACGAATCCATTTAGAACTGATCGACCTAAAACACTATCAAAACGGAGTAATTCTCCCAAAATATAAGATCAGATACAAATAACCAAAAAACGAAAACATTTAGATAATAGAAGTAAATTGATTGAAAATAAAATAAAATAACCTCATGACTTGAGCCACTTCAAGTCATGTTTTTGTTTTTAATTGTTATTGGCTAAACAAACACTCTCTACCTCCCTTCACGAACGAGAAATAATTATAAAATAAAATGCTATTATGTATTATCTATTTACTCCACACTTATTTTTCTCCTTAGGTACCTTGCACCCATATGTTAAAATAAAGTTGACTTTGTGGCAAAAAAGAGAGGTTTTTGACATGCAATCATTTGAACAATCAATGCTTACTCTCATCACGGATACTTCTACCCAACTATCCCCTGATGTTCGGGAAGCAATTGACAAAGCAACTGCAAAAGAAGACAGCGGAACACGAGCTGCACTTGCACTCACACGTATTACAGAAAATATCCAAATGGCAAAGGAAAAAGTTTCTCCTATTTGCCAGGACACAGGTATGCCTACCTTTATTGTGCATGTACCTGTTGGAGCCAACCAACTAATCATGGAACAAGCAATTAAAAATGCGATTGCAACGGCTACGAAACAAGGGAAATTACGATCCAATTCCGTTGATTCCCTTACAGGTGAAAATACTGGGGACAACTTAGGAGAAGGTACTCCTGTCATTCATTTTCACCAATGGGAAAAAGATTACATCGATGTCCGTCTTATCTTAAAAGGCGGTGGTTGTGAAAATAAAAACATCCAATACAGTCTTCCAACTGAATTAGAAGGATTGGGACGTGCTGGTCGAGATTTAGATGGTATCCGCAAATGTATTTTGCACAGTATTTACCAAGCACAAGGGCAAGGTTGTAGTGCTGGTTTTATTGGTGTTGGTATCGGTGGAGATCGAACAACTGGCTATGAATTAGCAAAACAACAATTATTCCGTCATGTGGATGATGTAAACCAAAATGAAGATCTAGCAAAATTAGAAGCTTATATTTTGGAAAAAGGAAATACACTGGGCATTGGGACAATGGGCTTTGGTGGAAACACTACCCTACTCGGTTGCAAAATCGGGGTAAATAATCGTCTTCCTGCTAGCTTTTTCGTGTCTGTAGCTTATAACTGCTGGGCATTTCGTCGTCAAGGAGTTACAATCGATCCAGCCACAGGAACTATTCAAAGCTGGTTGTACAAAGAAGAAAGACCCAAAGTAGCTACCAAATCAAAAGAAGAAGCAGAAGATGAAAGCTCCAATCGTCAAGTTGTACTTACAACACCTATCACGGAAGAACAAATTCGCGATCTAAAAGTTGGAGATGTAGTGGTAATTAATGGACTGATTCATACAGGCCGTGATGCACTTCACAAATACTTGATGGATCATGAATCTCCTGTTGATCTGGAAGGAAGTGTTATTTACCACTGTGGTCCTGTTATGCTCAAAGATGAAGCAGGTAAATGGCATGTAAAAGCAGCAGGGCCTACAACAAGTATTCGGGAAGAACCATATCAATCCGATATCATCAAAAAATTTGGCATGAAAGTGGTTATCGGAAAAGGCGGTATGGGGGCAAAAACGTTAAAAGGACTGCAAGAACATGGTGCTGTCTACCTCAACGCAATTGGTGGTGCTGCCCAGTACTATGCAGAATGTATCAAAGACGTAGAGAGTGTAGATTTTCTAAATTTTGGAGTTCCTGAAGCAATGTGGCACCTTCAAGTAGAAAACTTTGCCGCCATTGTAACGATGGACTCCCATGGTAACAGCTTGCATGCAGATGTCGACAAAACCTCTCTCGAAAAACTAGCTCAATATAAGGAAACTGTTTTCAAATAAATTTCTGTTCACTTCTGGTTCACAAAACGGTAAAATAGAGAGGGATTGTCGAATCGAATCCCTCTTTGTACTTGTTTTTTACTTTTTAAGGAGGTTTGACTTTGAAACTCTTATCAAAGATTTCATTGGTATCACTCTCACTTCTAACCGCATTGACTCTTGCCTTACCCACTGGGGCATTCGCAGATGCAGTTGAAGGTGATAGTGTTGTAACATTAGGGAAAGACCTTACATTACAACAACAAGAGAGCATTTTAGCTGAGATGAAAGTACCTAACAATGTAAATAAAATCTATGTAACAAACCAAGAAGAACATCAATACCTTGGAAAATATATGTCCGCTGCAACCATTGGAACCCGTGCTCTTTCCTCAGCAAAGATTACGATTGCTGCACCTGGATCTGGTATTTCCGTTAAAACCAATAATATCACTACGATTACTGATGCCATGTATGCCAATGCAGCAATTACCGCTGGTGTAAGAGATGCAGATATTTATGTAACAGCCCCGATTCGTGTTTCGGGAACTGCTGGTCTTACAGGGATTATCAAAGCGTTTGAAAAAGCAACAGGTAAACAAATTAGCGAAAACCAAAAACAAGTAGCGAACCAAGAGATTGTTCGTACACAAGATATCGCCAAAGATATTGGCGGGGATTCTCAAGCTGCTGGTAACCAAGCTGCACAATTTATGAATAACTTAAAACAAGAAATTGCAACCCAAAATCCACAAACTCCTCAAGAATACAAAGATATTATTATCAATGTAGCTGGAGACTTAAACATCAACCTCAATCAAACTACCATCAATCAATTGGTCACTTATGGGCAAGCATTTGCTGGACTAAATATTGACTATAGCCAATTGAGCGATCAAATCTCCAAGTTGCGTGGAAGCCTTGGTGAAGTATTGAGTGTAGATCCTCAAGGATTTTTTGATACTATCTTTGAATGGCTAGGAAGTCTCTTTAGTACGATTGGTGATTTCTTCACCTCTTCTTCTTCACAAAAATAGTGTTATCTCATAAAAAACATCCCGCGATTGCGGGATGTTTTTTATGTTTGTTAGGCTTCGTAGTATATCTTTTTCATTCTAGTATGAACCACAGCATCACAGTTTCAGCACCTTATTCAAGTGATGTCATTCATGAAAGTTAACTTTTGACACTCCCACGGCTTTTCTCTTTGTTGATTATTATTTGCATCACAACAGATAGATTCTTTGCGCTTTAGAATGATTCATGTATGATCACATCATCTAGTGACAAACGCGTAGTTGTATATGCTGAGCTGCTCGCAATACCAATAGTCATCATCATAACTGGAACAAATCGCTTTGGTATGTGAAGCTTCTCTATCAATGGATCAACCTGAAAGCCACCCATAGGAACCGTATCGTATCCTATTGATTTTGCTGCCAACATCAATTGCATGGAAAATAAGGAAGCATTGAGAAATGCACTATCGCGAGATTTGTAGTTCCTTAGTTTGTATTCTTCCTCGGTATCCTTTGCTATTTGTGAATAAACTTCTTTTGGCATCACACCAGAATGAACCAACGGAAGATGTACTTTCTCTACATTTTTATTGGCTTCCAGATCACCTAGAATGATAAAAACAGCAGAAGCATCTACAACTTGTTGTTGATTGTTAGCAATCGGTAAAAGAGCCCTTTTCTGTTCTGGATCTTGGACTACGATCACTTTCCAATGTTGTAGATTCCAAGCAGATGGAGCAGTTTGAGCCATACGGATAATTTCATGCAATTCTTCTTGAGGGATCATGTGATGTTTCTGAAATTCACGAACAGATTTCCTTTCTCTTACTAATTGATCAAATTGTAGCGTGGTAGATTTTTGCATTTGGAACTTCCCCCTAATTTTTATGATGCAACATTCGTATTTTTCGTTATATGATTGGTTTTCCCACTAGATTTATTGCCCCATCTTCCTGCTAGATTCGTCCCTAGCACTCCTACAATAATCATTATCGCTCCAACGATATGAACATAAGTAAGTAACTCACCAAGGAAAATTGCTCCGGCTACTATCGAAACCAATGTACTTAAATTCATAAACACACTTACTTTATACGCCTCTAATTTCGCTAGCGCAAAATTAGACAAAATGATCGCGAAAACAGTACTAAAAAGAGACAAATATAAAATACTGTACCAGAACACGGGTTGATTGATAGTGGCTATCAAAGTAGATATGGTACCGGCTGTGACATGCTGAGTAATACTTGCTCCTGAAAAGCTGATAAAACTAAGCATGATAACCATATAACTCATATCATAAGGTTTGAAAGTGGAACCCAAACGTCGAACAAATATTGTGTATACAGCAAAAGACAAAGTAGATGCAAGTAATAATAAAATACCCTTCATATGCCCCAAGGAAAAACTAGAACCTTGCATAGCAAAGATAAAAATGACACCTGATACGGATAACAATAGTGATAATTTTTGCCATATATTTGTTTTCTCTTTTAAAAATAACGTTGCTAATATAATCGTAAATATCGGCGCAGTTGCTTGAATGATTCCACCTTCAGCAGATGTGGCTTCAAGTAAACCCCATGTTTGAAGAGTGAAAAAAAGAACAGGATACAACAGAGCAAATGGCACAAACCGATAAAAATCTTTTAATTTCACATTCAACTTTACCCAACCAAATAAAACCGGTATTGTTAAAAATATAAATGCTAACATAAACCGAATTGCTAAAATATCAAGCGGTGCTGCTATAGGTACAATTAATTTTACAAACATAAATGAGAGTCCTATGAATAATGAATACAAAATCGCAGCTAGATAGCCCATTTTGATTCCTTTTTGTTGTGTCATAATGTGTTTCTCCTCAACTGTAATTTGGCTGGCCAACCGACTATCGTAAATATACCTTGGTTTGATATCGTTGACTATCTTCAAATACCCTAACTGTACCGGTACAAAAAGGAGGCATTCTATGTATAAATATGAATGGGTAGTACAAGATCTACAGTCCAAATTAATTCAAGGAACATGGAAAGAAGGTCAAAACTTACCTTCCATACGACAACTATCTGATACTTATCAATGTAGCAAAAGCACCATTATTCGTGCTTATGCTGAATTGGAACGTCAACATCTTATTTATGCTATCCCTCAAAGTGGGTACTATGTTGTGAAGCAAGAAAAACAAAATACAAAGTCAAATGTACAAACCATTAATTTTTCTTCTACTACACCGGATCCTGCTCTATTTCCGTATCGAGATTTTCAACATTGCTTAAATCAAGCGATTGACCGTTATAAAAACGATCTATTTACTTATGGTACTCCCCAAGGGCTTCCTTCCCTTATTAAGGTTTTACAACAACAACTAGCAAATCATCAAATATTTGCTTCGACCAAACAAATCGTTGTTACATCTGGTGTTCAACAGGCACTTTCGGTATTAACAACTATGTCATTCCCAAATAAAAAACATATGGTTCTAGTAGAACAACCAAGTTACCATCTCTTTCTGCGAATGCTACAACTACGAAAGGTCTCCACCTTAGGAATAGAACGAACAGCTGATGGACTTGATCTAAATCAATTAGAATATTTATTTCGAACAAAACCGATTAAGTTTTTTTATACCATGCCTCGTTTTCACAATCCCTTGGGAACATCGCTCGCACAAAAAGAGAAAAAAACTTTGGCAAATCTAGCAAAACGATACCAAGTATATATTGTTGAAGACGATTATTTAATGGATTTGGAAGGAAATGCGAAGGCTGATCCTATTTTTTCTTATCAAAACGAATATCTTATCTATCTAAAAAGCTTCTCGAAAATTTTATTTCCCGGTTTGCGTGTTGGTGTAGTTATTCTTCCAAATAAATTAATTTCTGATTTTATACATTACAAGAGGACTCACGATATCGATAGCTCTATGCTATCCCAAGCAAGCCTAGAAATTTATATTCAAAATGGCATGTATCAATACCATAGACAAAAAATACGAACAGCCTATCAATTACGGATGCAAAAATTGCATGAACTATTAACCTCTCTTCCAATCGAAGATTACATATCTTATCCTTCTATTCAGACTGGTGCACATACACACCTAACGATTGATCAACCTATTTCACTGGAGAAACTGCAAAAAAAATTAGCAACTCAACATATTATTGTAGGAAACATCAGAGAAAATTACTTTGAAAATCATCCACATAAAAATATAGTGAGACTCAATGTTTCCAATGTTCATGAAAGCAATATGGAGAAAGGTGTTACCACTGTCTTGAAAGAAGTGAAACATATATCCAACCTTTATCGGCGACAATTTTTTTAATGTCGCCTTATTTTTCCACCTTGCTCTGATAGGGATGTTTTTGTCATTTAATTAAGCAAGATTTTATTCAATGATATTTATTTTCGCAAAAAACGTATTTTTTAGTTGACAGAAAAATAAGTGCATGCTAATATTTGTATGTACAAACAAATGAGGAGGAAGTGTGGATAACAAATGATTGAAAAACTGCTCAATGAGTGTCTCTATTTCACGGTTTCCAACCTTGCTCATGAAGCAGGAAAAATTGCCACTGAAGAATTTGCGTCGATTGGGCTATCACCCACTTATGCTTATCTTGTTTTGATCGTAAAAGCAGAACCTGGGATTACACTGACAGATTTATGTGCTATCTTGCATATCGCTCCCTCTACTGGAACCCGATTTATAGATAAACTTATTGCCAAGGGAGTAGTAGAACGAAAAACGGAAGGAAAACTGACTAAAATATTCTTAACAGAGAAAGGAGAAGACCTTCATGAAGAAATTAACCGATGCTGGTTAAAACTGTATGATCGATATTCCCTAATTTTCGGGAAAGAAAAAGGGGATAAGATCACACAAATTGTTCTTGAAGCGAGTAATAAAATGAAAATATTATAAAGTTTATATAAAAGAAATTGACTAATACCAAATGAAATTATATCATTTTTAAACTATTCACTAAATATAAACATAGAAAAGTAGGGATTTATAATGCTAGTAAAAATCATTACTATATTGTCCATCGTCACAACAGGCTTAGTCGCCGGTACATTTTTTGCTTTCTCTATTTCTATCAATCCAGCCTTTAAACAATTATCAGATGCACAATATATTCAAGCGATGCAAGCTATTAATAAAGTAATTCAGAATCCGGCTTTCTTCTTTGCTTTTATGGGTGCTGTTATCTTCACACCAATTGCTGCTTACATGCAAAAGAACAAAGAAGCATCCATTCTACTTTTCATCGCTTTCGGTGTTTATCTCATTGGTGTATTTGGAATAACCTCTTTTATGAATGTTCCTCTCAATAATACACTTGATAAATTTGTCATTTCATCCGCCACTCCGTTAGAAATATCTCAAACACGAACAAATTATGCTGAACCATGGAATCTATGGCATAACATTCGTACTACTGCTACTATTATTGCCTTTGTCATTACGATTATGGCAGGAATGTCTATGAATACATTTCAATCCAAAAAAGAGGCGCCAAAAGACGATGGAAATACCATCTCAGTAAGTACAAAGTAAAAATTTTATTTTATAAAAAATACCATGATATTTAAGAATAAATAATAAAAGAATCATTCTGGAGGAATACAAATGAAACATTTAATCGTTTATGCTCATCCACAAACTGAAAGTTTTAATCATGCTATATTAGAAACAACCGTTAAAACATTAGAAAAAAAAGGACATCAAGTCAATGTTCGTAATCTATATGACTTAGATTTTCAGCCTGTGCTACGTCAATCCGAGTTAGAATCCATTCGAAGAGGAGAGACGTTAGAAGATGTTAAACAGGAGCAGGAATACATTACACAAGCAGATTCGATCATCCTCATCTATCCGATTTGGTGGACTGGACTTCCTGCGATTTTAAAAGGTTATATTGACAGAGTTTTTGCATACGGTTTTGCATACTCCTACGAAGGAAATGGGATTAAACAACATTTAACAGAAAAAAAAGGCATAATTATCAATACACATGGAACACCAAAAGAAATTTATGATCAAATGAGTATGACAGAGGCATTAAAACTGACTTCTAGTACTGGAATATTTGAATTTACGGGAATTGAACCAATGGAACATCTACTGTTCGGAAGCATTCCAGATGAAGAGTTGGAAATGAAGAAGAACTTACACACCGTAGAAAATTCCTTGCATCGCATATTTTGATATACCATTTGACATTCCACATGGCTGAAGCCATGGGATTCTTGGGACGGTAGTCTAATGACTACTTCTCTTACCAAGCTAGCCCCGTGAGCCCCACGGTTGAAAAAAGTTTTTGTTGCTACGTCATAGAATAGACTTACTGCTTGGTTTTCGCATTTCAGTCTAGCCATTTTTTGGTACGCATAGCATTTTACGTGCAAAACGATTGGTTTTCTGGGCCCTATATCCTATCCAGTTTTGAAAGAGCAACTAACGGATAGTTTAACAGGGGAATATATATTTGTAAAAGATGTTTTCTGAAAAATTTGTCAGACTTGTGGGAGGAAAAAACCTCCCTTGTCTAACGCTCGTTATCATCCCATGATTCAAACCGTGGGTTTTCCCACTCACAAGACTATAATGAAGTACTTCTATTTATGCTACAGCCGTCTTGGACGGCTTTTTTATTTTCTTCTAGGTTCCACAAAACGTAGCCTGCATTTGTACTACTAATGACCATTCAATGATTTCCATAATGTGCCCTTCTTGTGTCCTTTCGATTGGCATTTGCCACCAATGATATAATAATTTTATTCGTGTACAAAATTCATCTATTGGTGGTGATAGAGAGCTATGCGCAGTATTATTCGATTGAAATGGTTTTGGCTTGTGATATGGAGCGTTATTTTAGCTGTCATCTTGCTGACCATGCCATCCATGGATACGTTAATACGAGAAAAAGGGCAACCGAATATGGATGGTACCTATTCATCTAGTATTGCCTCTAAATTACTAGCTGAATTTCATAAGAGTGAAAAGGGTGGCAAAAATCTCGATACGATCCTCGTCTTCCACGATCCAAAAGGATTTCAATCAGAAGAAAAGAAACACATAGAGCAGAAATTAAAACAGATGAAAGAAAATAAAAGTTTACATATCCAATCTGTTTTAAGTCCATTTGATAGTAAAGATGCAGAAAAAAGACTGCTATCAGCTGATCAAAAAACCATTATGGCAATTGCAAGTGTCGAAAAAACAACACAAAGCCTTCCTCAAATACGTGCTCAATTCGAACAGCAAATGAAAATGGATGGAATTCAAACTTACCTTACTGGTAATAGTTACATCGAAGAAGATTATGCTCAGAACTCGATTGACGGTGTAAAAAAGACAGAATTCTTTACGATCATTTTTATCGTACTAGTTCTGATTTTGGTATTTCGTTCGCCTGTTACACCAATTCTGTCCCTCCTCATTGTTGCAGTTGCTTATTTGATTGCACAAGGAGCAGTTGGTTTGCTTGTAGAGTACTTTGATTTCCCTTTTGCTAATACCACACAGATATTCCTTATTCTCGTCTTATTTGGAGTTGGGACAGACTACAATATCCTTATCTTTATGCGTTTTAAGGAAGAATTAGGTCTTGGAAAGCCTCTCCTTACTTCCATTGTAGAAACATACCGTACCGCAGGGAAAACAGTATTTTTCAGTGGATTAGCAGTACTTATTGGATTTAGTATGATTGGTTTTTCCAGCTTCTCGATCTATCAATCTGCGGTTGCGGTTGCCATTGGTATTGTCGTTCTCCTCGGAGCTATCTTTACCATTAACCCCATCATTATGTCCCTAATGGCGAATCGTTTGTTTTGGCCTCTAAAAAAATTCGAAGGACATGGTCAAAATCGCCTCTGGTCACGATTGGGTCATTTCTCAGTAATACGAGTATCCATCAGCATTCTTCTAGTAGTTGTACTTTGTATACCTGTTTTTTTATTTTATAAAGATCAACTTTCTTTTGATAACTTAAAAGAAATCGGATCTGACTCTCCATCTGTCAAAGGATTCCATATCGTCGCTCAATCTTTTGGTGCAGGTCAAACCCTTCCTACTACGTTAGTCATAAAGTCCAAAACTCCAATGGATACTGCTAATGGGTTGGCCTTTTTGGATGAGGTACATGAAAAATTAACTCAGATAAAAGAGGTAAAAGATGTATATGGACCAACAAGACCAAACGGAGAATATATCAATGACCTCTATCTTACGAAGCAAACAAAAGGAGTAAGTTCAGGCATTGGACAATCAAGTAGTGGGCTCGGAAAAATCTCTCAAGGTTTATCCACTGCTTCCGACAAAATTAAAACCTCTACATCAGGTGATTTGAGCGATATTAACAAATTAATCGATGGCACTGTTTCTGTGCGATCTGGTCTTGGTCAAGTACAAACTGCTCTGTCAAAAATCAATTCTGGAATCAAACAAGGGGCTGAAGGAGCAGATCAAATCCAGTCCGGATTGGCAACCTTGGAAAGTTCGATGAAGAAAGTAAATACATCCACTAAACAATTAGCATCTGGATTCACCCAAATAAGCAATAGTTTGGAAAAACTCGCCCCAGGCTATCAAGGAATTGCTTCCGGTTTAACGAACCTTGCAACAATGAATGCAACAATGCAAACCGCAATTGATTCACTTGGTAAAAATAATCCAGATCTCGCAGAGGATGCTGACTATACAACGTTAAAAAAGACAAGCGACAGCATGAGTCAAGCATTGCCTGCACTTCAACAAAACATTACGAAACTGAATGGTTCATTAGCCACCTTAAACAAAAGTCTAGCAACTGCTAGCAAAGGGCTTTCACAAATTGCTAATGCTCAAACACAAATCGCTGATGGTACGGCCCAATTAAAATTGGGTGCAGGTAAATTAAAAAAAGGACTCGAACGAGGAGCAACTGGACAATCACAAGTTATTTCTTCCATTCCTTCTATGGATGAGGGTTTAAATGCTATTACCAATGGACAAAGGCAAGTATTAGCAGGACTAAATGACTTTGAATCCAAAATGAAAGAACTCCAAAAGGGACTTTCGCAAAGTGCTTCAGGATTAGATAAAATTAACAGCGGACTGTCAACAGCAAACAATTATCTCACCGAAGTAACAGGCGAAGGATCACCGTATAGTACTTTCTTTGTTCCAAAAGAAGTACGTAACGGCAAAGCATTCCAAACAGCTCTAGATGTGTACATGTCCAAAGATCGTAAGATTGTTACTTGGACCATTCCATTATCGATAGACCCATATTCCAAAGATGCGATGAAAGTTGCACATGAGATTGATACTACGATTCGGGAAACGATCTCTCATACTCCGTATACCAATCTTCAAATCGGTACAGGAGGAGTATCTTCATCTAACTACGATTTGCAAAATGTATCCGATGAAGATTTTTCACTAACGATCATTCTTATGTTAGCTGGAATTGGTGTCTTGCTACTCATCCTGTATCGATCTGTTTGGATTACGGTAACGATATTGGGCATTTTGATCCTTGCCTATTATTTCTCACTCACCATCTCAGAAAATATCTTTATCCATTTCTTTGATGTGCCAGGATTATCTTGGACCATTCCATTCTTTTCTTTTATCATGGTTATTGCTCTTGGTGTTGACTATAGTATATTTGTGATGATGCGTTACAAAGAATACAAGCATCAAGGTATGGTAGTAGCCATTTTAAAAGCAGTTGAAAGGACTGGAAGCGTAGTAATATCCGCGGCAATCATCTTAGCAGGTACTTTTGCAGCGATGTATCCATCTGGTGTTACAACACTAGTACAAATAGCAACCGTAGTTATTATTGCTCTTCTTCTACTCGCCTTTGTACTACTGCCAATGGTATTACCTGCTTCTATCTCCTTACTTGACAGGATTACAAAAAGCGAGAGAGAAGAGATTGTTCCTGAAAAACAAAGTTCATAAGATTTTCCAAAATAAACGCGATCAGGTCAGGCATTTTTCATGCCTGACCTGATTTTTTACCTTCTCACATCAGAAGGTCGGAAAGTTGCTCCCAAACAATCTCAAACCAAGTGGGATGCTTATTCCAGTTTGTTTGATTGATGGCGTAGGTCAAAAGAGTATTTTTATTACCACAAACATCCAAGTAAAACTGTTCTTTTTCTCCTTTGTATCGAAAATTACACCTTCGAATCATTTTACGACTTGACTCGTTTCCTTTGGCAACATCTATCAGCAGGATGTCAAATCGTATAACTTCCATTGCCCAACGCACCAAAGTCTGCACTGCGTTTGGAGCTATTCCTTGACCTTGAAAATCAGGGTCAATGAGCACCCTCTGAATCGTTGCACGTCGATCGATGAGATCTATTCCTCCGAGATGTACAACTCCTCTGATTTTCCCATCAACGAAAATACTGAAGGGAATGATCTCTTTCTTTTGCATCCCTTCCAGTGACTCCACTACATGACGACAGACCTCAGCTTCTGTTGAAAACGTTCCTCTCACTCCTGAAAATGAAAAAGTCGGCTTTTCTCCTCTTTCCATAATTACCCTTCCGATGTCTGAAAGGTGCTCTGGTGAGTAGATTTTCAGTACGACTCTCCCATCATCCGCTGACATTTGAAGACGATGCAAGTTGTCAGGGAACGAGAGTTTTGTATTCATGATGCCCTCATTTGCGTAAATAGTCGGGATCTAGCACTTCATGTATCTATCATACTAAACAAATTCTATTTAAAACAACAAATAATAACTATTCGAAATATATATAATTTTATATGTAATAGACAATAAAAACCGCAAATTAGTTCGTATAATATACACATTTTACATTTTATTATTTTACATTTAAATTATAAATCACTTATAATTAAGCCTGTTCTAATAAATTTATTTAGGAGGTACATACTTGTTTAAAAAAATAATCGTTTCTTCCCTTGTCAGTGTTCTTGCATTAGGAACATCCATTCATTCTATTGCAAATGCAGTAACAACTAGACCAAACCCGATAGTAAAACCGTATACCAATGTTGGTACCTTTAATAGTACCTATCGTGTATATGTTTATCCATTCACCATTAAAAACTTAACTGCTCAGACTGATGATCCCTACTACTATGACTTTGTAAATGGAAAGTCTGTAGAAGAATTAACAAAACCAGTTTCTCCTTTTCTGTTGGATAAAAATGGGATGCCTATGATACAATATGGCGGCTCTACCTACTATCACCCTGTTCGAACTGCCGGAAATGGATTGTATTATCTAAATGCTTACAAACAATTAAATAAACCAGAATACCTAGAAAAGGCAAAACAATACGCAAATCATTTAGCAACGTTATCTGCTTCCTATTCCGATGGTTCCCTCTTTTTTGCTTATAAATTTAAGTACACTGTTTTAGGTCGTTCCACTGAAACCTTAACATCACCTTGGTTTTCAGCAATGTCACAAGGACAAGCTCTATCCTTATACATTCGAATATATCAAGTCACAAAAGAGACAAAATATTTAACCTATGCGAATCGTACCCTAAAATCCATGCTAAAATTTGTTCGTACGATGCCAGGTGCAAAACCATGGGTAACCACATCTGATGGGTACCAATATGAGTGGTTAGAAGAATATCCTACCGAAACAAAAGCGCACAACCGCATACTAAATGGATTTATCTTCGCTCTATATGGATTGTACGACTACTATAATGCAACCGGAAATACCATTGCAAAAACGTATCTTCAAGGTGGAATGACAACTATATTGGCTTATGGAGATCGCTACCGTCTCCCCAATAACTATAGTTACTATGGATTAAAATACAACAATGCAGCTAGTTCCACCTATCATAATATTCACATTCGCCAACTCAAACAGTTATACAAAATGACAGGCGATATTCGTTTTAACAACATGAGCACTCGCTTCTACAACGATACTGTCAAACTAACAACATCCAGTACTACTTCAAGCACTTCCCGCTCACTCGCACCAGCTTCTCCAGATACAAAAGTGAAAAGTGGCTTTACATCGGATGAAATAGAAACATTTCTAAATCAAAAACCGGTACCTGCTAAAAAATAAATAAAAAAGAAGACCACTCAGATGGATGGAGTGGTCTTCTTACATCACATAAAAAATAGGATTTGTTCTCTATCATAATTTTTACAAATACAGACACTATAACGATGAGAGTCACTTTGTAATAGAACAAAAAAATTCTCAATACCAAAACTAGACTCTCCCATATCCCATTACAGCATCACGCACTCTCCCAAAATGAGTACACTTTTAGCAATTTGTCTAAAAAAATACTTCTTCACAAAAAGAAAATATAGAGAAAGATTTCTCTTGTCTGTGTGGGTTTTCTATTTTTGAAAGCTTTTCCATTCCGACAAGTATCGATGTCGATTTCTTGACGCTCTATAGATATTGGGAGTACAATAAGAAACGTTGAAAGAACCAGTGAAATATTCACTTTGGTAATGAGAAATGGAGGCTTAGTTGTGAGCAATCAGACTGATTTTCTCAACCGGCGGCTTCACTCCCTACTTGGTGTGATACCGGTTGGATTTTTTTTGCTTGAACACCTTTATACGAACTATCATGCAACGCAAGGTAAAGAAGCATTTGTAGAAGCAGTTAATTTTCTTTGGGGGATCCCCCTTCTGCCTGTCCTTGAAATCTTTTTTATCTTTATTCCATTGATGTACCATGCTTTCTATGGACTTTACATCGTATTCCGTGCACGGAATAATGTAAGTCAATTTGGTACATTTCGGAATTACATGTTTGTGCTACAACGAATAACTGGCGTAATTACGCTTGTCTTTATCATTTGGCATGTATGGCAAACACGCGTTCAATTGTTGTTTGATCCTACACCAACAGCGAACGAATTAGCGATGGATACAGCGAGTATTTTATCCAATGATATAACTGCTATCTTATATGCTATAGGTGTTATTTCTACCGTTTTCCATTTCTGTAATGGCATGTGGTCTTTCCTCGTAAGTTGGGGAGTTACAGTCGGTCCACGTGCCCAACTCGTTTCCACATGGGTATGGATTGTAGCATTTGTTATCATTTCTTATTTTGGTCTCAGCGCTTTAGCTGCTTTTAACGACCCAAACTTTGCCAGTAATGTGGCAACATTACAATAGAAGGGAGCAAAACCAGATGAACGAAAAAATAATTATCGTTGGAGGCGGTCTGGCAGGACTTGCAGCAGCCTTACGCTCTGCTGAAGCAGGTGCTTCTGTTGACTTATTCTCCATCGTCCCAGTGAAACGCTCCCACTCTGTTTGTGCACAAGGTGGGATTAATGGAGCAGTTAATACCAAAGGAGAGGGAGATTCTCCTTGGGAACACTTTGATGACACCATTTATGGTGGAGATTTTCTTGCTAACCAACCACCTGTAAAAGCAATGTGTGAAGCAGCTCCTGGAATCATTTACTTGATGGACCGCATGGGTGTACCTTTCAACCGTACTCCTGAGGGTCTAATTGATTTCCGTCGTTTTGGTGGTACCAAACATCACCGGACAGCTTTTGCTGGTGCTACTACTGGCCAACAATTACTATATGCCCTAGATGAACAAGTTCGTCGATATGAAGTTGAAGGGAAAGTAGTAAAATATGAACAATGGGAATTCCTTTCGATTGTTCAAGATGAGGAAGGCAGATGTCGTGGAATTGTTGCACAAGATATGCGCAGCAATGAAATCAAAGCATTCTCGGCTGATGCTGTTATCTTAGCAACTGGTGGCCCTGGTATCATTTTTGGTAAATCTACCAACTCTATGATCAATACAGGTACTGCTGCTAGCGCGGTTTATCAGCAAGGTGCATATTATGCAAACGGTGAATTCATCCAAGTACATCCTACAGCGATTCCTGGAGATGATAAACTTCGTCTCATGTCGGAATCCGCTCGTGGTGAAGGTGGACGAGTTTGGACATATAAAGATGGAAAACCTTGGTATTTCCTAGAGGAAAAATATCCTGCTTATGGAAACCTCGTTCCACGGGACATTGCTACACGTGAAATTTTTAAAGTTTGTGTTGACCTAAAACTTGGGGTTAACGGAGAAAACATGGTTTATCTTGATCTTTCTCACAAAGACCCGAAAGAATTGGATATCAAACTTGGCGGGATCATTGAGATTTATGAGAAATTTATTGGTGAAGACCCACGTAAAGTTCCGATGAAGATCTTCCCTGCTGTTCACTATTCCATGGGGGGACTTTGGGTAGACTTTGATCAAATGACCAATATACCTGGATTATTTGCTGCTGGAGAATGTGAGTACCAATATCATGGTGCAAACCGTCTTGGGGCAAACTCCCTGCTTTCCTGTATTTATGGAGGTTTGATCACGGGACCAAAAGCGATTGAATATATTCGTGGTTTAGGTAAATCCGTGAATGACTTTGATCCTACTTTCTCTGAATCCCAACGTAAAGAACAAGAAGACAAATATGAGAATACCCTTAAAATGGAAGGTACCGAAAATGCATACGTCATCCACCGTGAGCTTGGCGAATGGATGACAGATAATGTAACAGTGGTACGCTACAATGACCGTCTCCAAAAAACGGATGAAAAAATCCAAGAATTAATGGAGCGTTACAAAAAAATCAACATGGTGGACACTAGCAGATGGAGCAACTCCGCTGCCCCATTTACTCGTCATCTATGGAATATGTTGCAACTATCTCGTGTGATAACACTCGGAGCACTCAATCGTAATGAGAGCCGTGGCGCACACTACAAACCAGAATTCCCAGAACGCGATGATGAAAACTTCTTAAAAACGACCAAAGCTCGCTTTACACCAGAAGGACCAGAATTAACATATGAAGATGTCGATACCTCATTAATTAAGCCACGCGCTCGTCGTTACGATGTGGCGAAAGGAAGTGACAAGAAATGAGTGAACAAACAGCTGTAGCGGAACAACAACAAACGGTTCACTTGATTTTTACTCGACAAGACGGTCCAGATAGCAAACCATACAATGAAGAATTTCACGTTCCTTACCGGAAAAACATGAACATTATCTCTGCTATGATGGAAATCCAACGTAATCCGGTGAATGCAAAGGGTGAAACGGTAGCTCCTATTCAGTGGGAATCCAACTGTCTGGAAGAAGTTTGCGGTGCATGTTCGATGGTCGTAAATGGCAAACCTCGACAAGCATGTACAGCTCTTGTAGATAAACTACAACAACCTATACGCATCGGTCCAATGAGTACCTTCCCTGTCTTGCGTGACCTTGTAGTGGATCGTGGTCGAATGTTCGACGCACTGAAAAAAGTAAAAGCATGGATTCCTGTTGATGGTACCCACGATTTGGGTCCAGCACCTCGACAATCTGCTTTAGAACAACAATGGCGTTATGAGCTATCCAAATGCATGACATGTGGAGTTTGTCTAGAAGCATGTCCAAACGTCAATGACAATTCTGCTTTCATCGGGCCATTTGCAGTCGGACAAGTAACCTTATTTAATGCTCATCCAACTGGTGCGCTTAACAAAGAAGAACGTACCGAAGCATTGATCTCCGATGGTGGATTGCAACAATGTGGAAACTCCCAAAACTGCGTACAAGCATGTCCAAAAGGTATCCCACTTACCACTGCGATCGCTACCATGAACCGCGAAGCAACAAAACATATGTTTAAAAAATGGTTGTCTTTCTAAAACAAAAACCGTTCCTCTCATTTATATTGGGAGGAACGGTTTTTTATATGGAGAGAATTCATAATAGAATAACCCCATGCGTCAGACATACAACAAACCCTTTCCATATGTGAAAAGAGTAGAAAATCATCTTTGAAATTTGATATTACTGTATCTTTCAAAAATAAACTGATAACATAGATTCAAAGCCAGTAGCTCCTCCCGCTAGGGGATCGCCATGCATCGAAGTCCATACATTAAAAGTACAATAATCGCGTTCCTAGAGCTGTTTTCAAAAAACTGCTTCTTTGCTCCAATCATCGTCTTGGCCGAAATGCGAGGATTCCACTTTGGTGGATGGGTTGTCGGAAGCTCCTATCTATCTGGTGTTTTCTGTGCTCTGTTGGGTGGTAGGCTTGTAGCGAGATGGGATGCAAAGTATGTGACCTTGATCACATATTTGTTGACCATCCCAGTCATCTTGTCTTATCTGGGATGGACTAATCTCACACAGCTATCCATCATTACATTTCTCCATGGAGCACTCAACTCTGTGTCAGGGACTGGAGCTTCAATCCTCATTGCGAGTATTCTCAGAAAGATGTTTCCTGAGAATGAGAACCAGCGTAGGAAAATGCGATCCACTCGCAACTCCTTTAGCACATTTGGTGAACTAACGGGAACTTTGGTAGGACTAGCAATGGTTCTCTACACTTCTCTTAGTTTCATGGTGATCGCTGGTGTAGTAATGAGCATTGTCTGCATCTGCTTGCTATACTCCATCCCGAATCCGTCAGATAAAAAAGAGACACAAGAGACGGAGCATTACCCCAAAACATTCATGGGGAACTGGATCAACAGCAGTTCCCTGGGAGCGTGTTGGGTTAGCCTAGCGAGCTTTAGCGCCTATGGTCCTATTGGTGCTTTTATGCCTGTATACCTCGAATCAGGATTGCTAATCGTCCTGTTTCAGGTGTGCTATGGTGTAGCCAATATGATTTCCACACCTATTCTCAATTATTTGGTCAAGAGGATAGGCGATAAAGGTGTAATTCATGTGTGCAACATCCTGCTCATTTGGAGCTTGGGTTTGGTTGCATACAAAGAAGTTGCAGGTAAAGCCCTCCTACTCTGGGCGGATCTTTCCTTCCAGCAAGCTCCTTTTTTGAGCATCAGATTTGTTAGCTTCATTCTCACCCTATCACCAATGCCAGTAGGTGTATTGGTAGCGGTTGCGGTTGTAGGTGGGTTTGCACATCGAGGACACATCATGTGCTATAACCACCTCGGGGAAGAATCAGCCTATAAGAGGAGAGACAAAGTGGAGAGGATCAAAGCCTATCGGAAGGGCCATCAACAAGCTACTGGTGTAGCAACCAATGCTGCCCTCTCAAAGTTTGGCGCCTTCATCGGTGTTGCTGGCTTCGGAGGAATAGCTGCAACTGGGTTGGGATATCGACTCGTATGGTTGCTATCCATCATCCTCATCAGTTGCTGCTCCGTTTTGTCCATGATGTCTAGGTTTAAAAACAAATAGAAAAACAAACCTGGATTCCCCCTCCTTCAAGCAAAAATTGGAGGGGGATATAATATTATTGCAATAATTTACCAATCAAAGGGATATACAGAGAACCACATCAGGAATTGACCCAGAATCAATGATCATGGAAAAATTTTCATATATGCACCCTGTAACTTCTTTTATTAAAAATAAAAAACGATACATACAGATCATGATCGATCACTTGTAATCGATTGCAAAAAAAATTCTAATTTAATAAAATTAACTATAGTTCAAGTAGGAAAATAACCCTAAACTATCGAATACCTTGTTGATTGAAATATATATTTGATTACAACAAGAAAGGTTGTTCTTATGTATATTATAACTCTTATATTGGAACTCACGCCTGAAACAAACTACAAACAAGTCATTGATTTCTATGAAGAAAAGATTGCGTTTCCATCCCTAAAAATACCAGGAATAGAAAAAATTACTTGTATTCAGCTTAAATCAACACCATTTAACGAGTACGATAGGACACCACTTCGAAACTTATTTTATCAGATTCAAATCTCATTCCAATCCGAAGAAGCAGTACAAGAAGCCCTCCAAATACCTGAAACTATGATACTTATCAAAAAATTCATTATCTCTAGTAAGTGTAAATTTCACTGGTTTGTGGGACATGAGAAAACCTTTACTAGAAAATCTCCTACGATAAAATAAAGAATTACTAGCTATTTCGAGTGAAAAAATAGATACAAATAACACCAAACGAAGATATACACCTGAGCCTTGGGAACAAGTCTCACTATGTGTCGCTGTGCACCTAGTCTCACTTTGCTGGTTGGAGCATCCTCTGTGTTCTTTGTAGCAGACTCAGAAAGCAAACATATTCCTAGGTCTCTAAAAAGTAATACTTATTGAATGCATTAGCAGATTTAGAACAAAATGTTAGTGAATTTGCTCATCTAGAGTTTTCATCAACATTGAAAGTAAACCACTAGTCTAATTATATAAAAATATCTACTTTTAACATAATGAATACTTTTCCATCCACCCTTTATGTATTGAAAATAGACTCTTGAAAATGAATCATGCTTCCACCATTTTAGGGCAATAATCTGTTTCCATCTTAATAAGAGGGGTTGTCTTTATGTACATTGTCACACTTATTATGGAACTAAAACCAGATACTGATCACTTGCAGATATTTGACTTCTTTGAAAAAGAAATAGCACCACAAACATTGCAAATCCAAGGTGTAGAAAAAATCAATTGTATCCAATTGAGATCTACTCCCTATAACGATTATGACAGGACTCCTCTTCGTAATCTTTTCTTTCAAATCCAAATCCACTATTCATCAGAAAAGACATTGCAAGCTGCTATGAAATTACCATTGAGCATGGAATTAATAGAAAAGTTTCTTGCTTTCAGCAAATGTACATTTCACTGGTTTATAGGATATGAAAATAACTTTAGCAGAATAGAGCAAACCTCCCTACTAGATGGTACAAATCATGTTGTTTGATAAGAATGGAAAAACCGCACCATCGGTGCGGTTTTTTATATGATGAACTGTTCTAGTTAAACAAAGAAACTTCTTATTTAAACTTGCATGGAAAACCAAAAACGACAAAAGCCCTACCTCTCTTTCATCTTTGCGGCTCCAAAGACCGCGCCAAATGAATTGGGCTTCCAACACATGAACTCTCTCTGTCTATCTTATATAAGTTTCAACACGGCTGTTATTATAGCATAATAATATGTAAAATACAAATATAATTAAGATTTAAATGTATTGTCGATCTGCTCTCTATCATAATCTTCCCCTAGTTGAAATCGAATCCCTGTATTCCAACTATAAAAAAGGGGTGGTTCAAGGGACAACTGAGGAAAAAAAGCATTTAGAAACTCTTTCACAGAATTTATCAATCGGTACACTCATTTCTTCTGTTACATATGGTTCAAAGATACCATCGTATACTCGTGCTAATTACGATTTTTCTTTCATCCTATTTTATAAATGGCTAAGTTGATCAAAAGGCCTATTTAGTTGATTCACGTATGATAAGACGATGAGGTACGATTACTTGAGTAGGTACATTCTTCTCTCCAGTTAATTTGCGTATGAGATGTTGCACCGTTTGATATCCCAACTGATAAATACCTACATCTACGGTAGTGATCGACGGATTACTCATTTCGGACATATAAATATTGTTAAACCCAACAATGGATATATCTTTTGGTATTTGAAATCCTACTTCTACCAATTCTCGAATCAAACTAATCGCAATCACATCATCAATAACTAAAATTGCAGTTGGTCGATCTTCCGCATTCATTAACATGGAAATCGTGTGATATCCATTTTTCTCTAACATTTCCGCACTGATAATCCAATCTGGATTCAAGATACACCCTGCTTTTTCCAGTGCTTTTTTAAATCCATCTAAGCGATCTTGCGAAACGACCAACTCTGGATTCCCCGTAACAATACCAATTTTGTGATGACCTTGAGATATCAGTAGATTGGTTAGATCATAGGAAGCTTTTATATTATCGTTATTAACAGAGAGAACGTTTGGATACTCCATCGATCTCCCTAATAATACAAATGGAAAATCATATTCAATTAATTTTTTTACAATTACATCGTCTCGGATGGGACTCATTAAAACTACACCATCGATCCGTCTACCTAATACCATACGATTAACGGCCTCTAGTTCTTCACTTTGATTTCGAGCAGATGATAATAACAGGTCATAATTTTTATTATTGGCATATGCTAACATTCCTCGTAAAACTTCAGAGAAAAATGGATTAATAAATAGATTATTAGAAGAGTACGGAAGGACAAGTCCAATCGTATTGGTACTCTTTGAAACAAGGCTTTTCGCCATAATATTAGGATGATAATCGAGCTTAGTCATTGCATCTCGTACTTTTTTTCTAGTAGCATGGCTTATCTTAGGGTGATTGGAAATAACCCGTGATACAGTAGAAGGCGAAACTCCTGCTACCTGAGCCACATCTTTAATTGTTACAGCAGCCATATTCAACCTCCTGTGCAAACGTTTCCATTACTATATTACCAGATAAGAAAACATATGCAATATCATATAGAATTTTATGTATTATAATATAATTTCTTCAACTTTGCCTAAAATTGCATAAAAAAAATAGTTTTCATATCGATTTTTTTATTGTAGGATAAAGGCAAACGTAGTCTTGATAATTTACCACATATGAAAGCGGTTTCTTTATGTTTTTTTTGTGTCAAGTTATCGGACATATTTTGCACGGAAAATTGCTTTATTATCCCATTTCGTGCAAACGTTTTCCAGTATTTTATAAAGGATGATTTACATGAAACTCGGTACTTTTACAGTACTATTTAGCAAAATGAATCTAGAGGAAATGCTAGATCACGTCAAAGCAAAAGGCATCGAAGCAGTGGAGATTGGCACTGGATGCTATCCTGGTAATGCACATTGTAATCCCGGGGAGCTATTAGAGGACGAATCCAAATTACAAGCTTTCAAGAAAGCCATTGATGATAGAGGATTAACCATTAGTGCTTTCAGTTGTCATGGTAATCCTCTTACCCCAGATCGTGCTTTCGCTGAGGAATCCCACAATGCATTTCTTCAAACCGTTCTATTAGCAGAAAAGTTAGACGTTCCAGTAATCAACTGTTTTTCTGGCACTCCTGGTGACCACGAAAATGCAAAATATCCAAACTGGCCTGTCGTTACTTGGCCAACCGAGAACCGCGATGTCTTAAAATGGCAATGGGAAGAGAAAATTATTCCTTATTGGAAAGAAGCAGGAAAATTTGCTCAAGATCACAATGTCAAAATCGCATTAGAACTTCATGGTGGTTTCTCTGTCCATACCCCAGCAACCTTATTGAAATTACGCGAAGCTGTGGGGGAGGTGATCGGAGCTAATTTCGATCCAAGTCATATGTGGTGGCAAGGTATTGATCCAGTAGCCGCAATTAAAATCTTAGGTAGAGAAAATGCGATCTATCACTTCCATGCTAAAGATACCATCATCGACCAAGAACATGTGAACATGTATGGTGTCACCGACATGCAACCTTTTGAGAATTTGCAAACACGTGCATGGCAGTTCCGTACCGTCGGCTTTGGCCATGACATGAAAACATGGGCTGATATCCTTAGCACACTTCGTGTAATCGGATATGATTATGTCGTAAGCATTGAACATGAAGATGCATTCTTCTCAGCAGAAGAAGGATTCCAAAAAGCAGTTGACAATCTAAAACAAGTTATCCCACAAGAACCTTTACCAAGCTTATGGTGGAATTAGGAGTGAATACCATGGAACCATTACGTATCGGAGTCATCGGCTGTGGTAGCATTGCCAAACACCGCCATATTCCAGAATACGCACAAAATCCAAATGTCAAACTTGTCGCATTTTCAGATGATGTACTCGAAAGAGCTCAAGAGTTTTCTACTCTCTACGGCGGAACCGCATATAACGACTTTCAAGAGCTACTTGCTAACGAAAAATTAGATGCAGTAAGTGTCTGTACACCAAACGCTTTTCATGCACCAATCTCTATCGCTGCAATGAAACATGGTTTACATGTGCTCTGTGAAAAACCAATGTCCATTACATTGGAAGAAGCAGAAGAAATGATCCAAACCGCAGAAGAAAATAATGTGCAACTGATGATCGGCTACAATCAACGTTATTTTTCTCCTCACATTATCGCAAAAGAAGTCATTCAAAGTGGAAAACTTGGGAAAGTCTTAACTTTCCGTACTACTTTTGCTCATGGTGGACCAGAACAATGGAGTGTAGAAAAAGAAAATTCATGGTTTTTCTCGAAAAAGAAGGCATTTATTGGTTCTTTGGGAGACCTTGGTGTGCATAAAATCGATCTCATCACTTGGCTTTTAGATGAGAAAATCGTTGAGGTAAGTGCACTTATTGCTACATTACAAAAACCTGGCGATGTGGACGATAATGCCGCCATTGTAGCTAAAACTACTTCTGGAGCAATTGGCACGATTACTACCAGTTGGACCCATGTCCCTGGAGAAGACAATAGTACGACGATTCATTTTGAAAATGGCACAATGAGATTAATCTCCGATCCCGAATTTCCACTGATTGTCGAGTACCGTGACAGTTCAGTAGAAAAACATGGTGCAGAGGCTGTGTCTACCAATGAAGTACAACTAAATAGCGGAGTGATTGATGCATTTGTGGAAGCATTGATCAATAATCAACCTGTTCCTATTACAGGTCAAGACGGCCTTAATTCGATTAAAGTTGTCTTAGCAGCACTACAATCAAGTGAAGAGAGAAAAACTATTCCTATCGCATACTAGAACATGGAGGAAACATGATGAAATTAGGGAAAAAGCTTCTATCGCTTGGTATTATTGCTAGTTTGGTTGTTGGTGTAACTGCTTGTTCTACTCCAAAAGCAGAAGATAAAAAAACATCTGAAGTTGTAACCCTCACCTTTGCTCGTGGAAAAGATGCAAATGGAAGTACGACAAAATTGATCGAAGCATTCGAAAACACTCATCCTAACATCAAAGTAAAATTCAAAGAAATGCCTGCAGATTCTGGACAAAATCATGATCAACTCGTCACCATGCTCAGCAGTAAGTCTAGCGAAATCGATGTAATTGACCTAGACGTTATCTGGCCTGCTGAGTTTGGACAAGCTGGTTATCTTCAACCTTTAGACCGCTACATTCAAAGCGATAGCATTCCTATGGATAAATATGTCCAAGGTAATGTTGAAGCTGGGAATGTGAACGGTCAGCAATATGCAATGCCTCGTTTTATTGATGCCGGTCTCCTATTTTATCGCACGGATTTAGTAAAAAATCCTCCTAAAACATGGGATGAATTGATCGCACAATCAAAACAATTAAAAGGGCAAGGCGGTACGCAGTTTGGATACCTTATGCAAGCTAAGCAATACGAAGGGCTTGTATGTAATTTCATCGAATTCGCCGGTTCTTATGGTGGTAGAATTTTGGATGCAAAAGGTAATGTTGTGGTAAATAGCCCTGAGACAATCAAAGGGTTGAAAAAAATGATGGAGATTGCCCAATTAGATGTTGTTCCTAAAAACATTTCTACCTTTACGGAAGTAGAATCACACACTTCCTTTATTCAAGGTCAATCTCCATTCATTCGTAACTGGCCATATCAATACGCTCTTGCAGAAGATAAAGCACAATCTAAGATCGTTGGAAAAGTTGGCGTGGCTCCATTACCTGCTGGAGATCAAGGCTCTGCTGCTGCTTTAGGCGGTTGGATGGCTGGTATTAACAAATACTCCAAACACAAAAAAGAAGCTTGGGAATTCTTAAAATTTATTACCGGTCCTGAGGGACAAAAAATCTCAGCTCAGTATGGTTCTACCCCTACTTACCTACCGACTTTTGACGATAAAGCTGTACAAGATTCTAACCCACTTTATGCAAATAAAAACTTTATTGAAGGAATTAGCAAAGCAATTCCTCGCCCAGTATCACCTGTTTACCCAGCTATTTCTGACGCCATGCAAATTGAGCTTGCTAAAGCTATCGGCGGACAACAAACAGCTGAAGTAACCGTGAAAAACATCGAGACAAAATTGAATGCTATCCTGAAAAAATAAAGAAGGAATAGAAATGTTTATGGGGAGTCACCTCATGACTCTCCATATTCTATAGGTGGTGAGTAGATTTGAAGCCAAAGTGGGGTTTCAGTGAAAAAAATATAGCATATTTATTTATCTTTCCTGCCGTTTTGATTATTACTGTGATCGCGTTATATCCTGTCCTCCGTACGTTTTGGTTAAGTCTATATGATGTCAGACTGAATGACCCCTCCAAAAACGATATCTATAATAGCTATAAACTGGATATGGACCGGTTTGTTGAAAAATATCCAATCCTTGTTAGTTTAATAGATCGATCAAGCAAAAAGCCGGAAAATCAACCTAGTGTAGCAAAGCTCCATCAATTAAACGAACAAGTACTGGAAGTAAAAGATAGTCTTTCAAAAGTTCCTAACTTTGCTAAACAATATGATCAGGTAGATACCATTCAACTAGATGATGGTAATGTACCGGAAGAATTAGCTACCTTCGCGATGAATAAAGGCTCAGCGGACTCTTTACTCAAACAATTGGAAGCGCTTCAATCGGAAGTAAAGAAATTAAAGCTGAAAGACTCGGATAAACAAGGAATACTAGGATTATTAAATGGTATAGAAAAGACCGTAATTACGCCAAATTTCGTTGGTTTTGATCACTATACAGACATAATGAAACAATCTCGTTTTTGGTTTTCTTTATGGAATACCACCATTTTCACCGTTATTTCTGTATTTATTGAACTAGTTTTAGGTCTTGCTATTGCATTATTAATCAATAGACAATTTCGCGGTCGCGGTATTGTTCGTGCCTCTGTTTTGGTACCTTGGGCAATTCCGACTGTAGTGTCTGCATTAATGTGGAAATTTATGTTTGATGGACAAAATGGGATCATGGCAAAGTTCTTCCATAGTATCGGCTTAATCCCTGATATGGGAACTTTGTTAACTTCAAAATTTTGGTCTATGTTTTCGGTTATTTTTGCAGATGTATGGAAAACCACTCCGTTTGTAACATTGCTGTTACTCGCTGGTTTACAGACGATTTCAGGCTCTTTATATGAAGCAGCACATGTCGATGGCGCAACGCGAATGCAACAATTTTTCAAGATCACCCTACCTTTATTGAAACCTACTATTTTGGTAACTTTATTATTCCGTACACTAGATGCATTCAAAATTTTCGACTTGGTATATGTACTCACAGGAGGAAGCAATTCAACCGAAACCATATCGCTGTTTACATATAAAATTATGTTCTCTCAAATGAACTTTGGTGTGGGTTCCGCTCTTTCTGTAATCGGTTTCATCTGTATTGCGATCATCAGCATTATATATATTCGATTCCTTGGTGCAAACATCATGAACAATAATCAGTCTCATTAAAGGAGGGACAAGCATGCGTCGGAAAATATATTTTTACCTTTTTGTCGGCTTGTTTCTCTTCGCTGTTCTGTTCCCATTCTTCTGGCAATTTATTACTTCTATCAAACCGCCTGCGGAGTTATTTGGCAAACACGCCTTTTCTTTCTATACGACCAATCCGGGTTTGCAAAGTTATATTAATGTGTTTTCAGATGAGAAAAGACCATTTCTACGATATTTATGGAACAGTACGGTGGTCTCTACAATCACCACTGCTTTTAGCTTGATTATTGCATCTTTCACAGCGTATGCCATTGCTCGTCTACAATTTAGAGGGAAAAATATTTTACTTGGTGTCATTTTAGCAGTATCCATGTTTCCTCAGATTGCAACGATAGCACCTGTCTATTTGTTTCTCCAACAATTTGATTGGACAAATAGTTACTTTGGGTTGATCTTACCTTATACCACTTTTGCGCTCCCGCTTGCCATTTGGAACCTTACCACTTACTATAAGCAGATACCACTGGAGCTTGAAGAATCGGCTAAAGTAGATGGCGCATCCGCATTCCAGCGATTTTATCGAATAATTGTACCTCTTGTATTACCAGGTACTTTTACCACAGCTATCCTTGTCTTTATCGCAGCCTGGAACGAATTTTTATTTGCACTAACTATCAACACAGAAGAAATGTACAAAACGATCCCCGTTGGAATTGCTTTATTCCAAGGTCAATTTATTATTCCTTGGGGGGATATTGCTGCAGCGACCGTCATTGTAACCATCCCACTTATTGTTTTGGTACTTTTCTTCCAACGTTGGATTGTAGCAGGTCTTACCTCAGGAGCGGTGAAAGAGTAAAAATAAAAAATACCACTCATCATTGGAGTGGTATTTTTTATTTAGGATAATACAAAATCATACTCAAACGCGTCATCTTCGACCCAACATTACGATAAGAATGCGGACGATCAGCTTTAAATTGAATAGAATCTCCAGACTGAATGACAAACGATTCATCATTCACTTGTACAATTAATTCTCCTTCAAAAACTGTTAAATACTCTTCCGTACCTTCTGGGTGGGATTCAGAGTCTAAGCTCCCCTCTTCATCAATCTCTATGGTATAAATTTCGAATCTTCTACCATCTTCAAATGGAAAATTAGAAAATGCACGATACTTCCCCTCTGATTCTAATAATTTTTTGCGTTCCTCTTTTTTGACTATTTTCGTTTCCGGCTGTGGATTATGAATGAGAGAAGTAAAAGATATTTTTAGTCCATTGGCTATTTTCCAAATCGTTTTGATCGTTGGACTCGATTCTCCTCTCTCAATTTGACCAATCATTGTCTTACTCACACCAGTTAACTCTGCAACCTTCTCCAAACTTAACCTTCGACCTTCTCGAAAGGCTTTTAAGTTTTTAGCAATAACCAGGTGTAATTCTTCCAAAATATGCACCTCTTTTTATACAATATTGCGCACGACATGTACAATAAAAAGTAATATATGTTATAGTGACTATGTCGGACATTATAACATACTTCTAGAGGAGAGTTTTACATGCCTGTTTTTTCTTTCTTACTCTATGTGATTGTAACAAGCTTCACTCCAGGACCTAATAACATCATGGGCATGATTTTCGGAAACAAATATGGTATCAAAAAATCCATTCGATTTTGCTTAGGTGTTGGTACAGGTTATTTCTTTGTAATGTTAGCCTGTTGCTATTTAAATCTTTTCTTACAAGACATCATGCCAAATGTTCAATTTGTCCTGACCATTTTAGGCGGATTGTACATGCTCTATCTCGCCTATAAAATCATTACTAGTAAAGCTACAGAAGAAGATAAAGACAGAAAACAAGATCGAATTTATTTCACTGCTATATTATTACAGTTTATCAACCCAAAAGGTATCTTATCCGGTATTACTGTAGTAACCACATTTATCCTCCCTTACTATCATTCTCATTTGAGTCTTATATTTTTTGCAGCACTTATTGCTCTGTTTGGTTTTTTAGCAACGCTTAGTTGGAGTTTATTTGGTTCCGTTTTTCAAACATTTTTAGCCAAATACAGAACTCCTTTTAATATAGTTATGGCACTTTCTCTCGTGTTAATTTCCATTCGTATCTTTATAGAATAACAAACAAAAATAAGCTGACGAAATATAGAGTCAGCTTATTTTTTGAAATGCAATAATTTTTCTCGTGCATTCTTCCGTAGTACTTTGATAACGAAAACCAGCAATCCTGACTTTCTTCATTTTGGTTGAAATTAGTGATGCTTGAGAACTTTCTTATTTACATTTTTTTATTATGATTAGACTATACAGAATAGAGTTAACTCTAATGCTAGGTCTATTGCCTAAATGACACGTTCTTCTGTTTCTTTATCAAAGATATGGGTTTTGTTCATATCAATTGCCAGTTGAATGGATGTATTTGGAGCGAATGGGGTACGAGCACTCACTCTTGCTGTCAGTGAGCTGTCACCAAAACCGCTTACGTAAAGAAACATCTCAGAACCCATAAATTCAACTACATCAATATTAGCCTGGAAAATACTATCCTTCAATGTATCCATCACAACAGGTTCATCATGTAATGCTTCTGGACGAATACCCAGTACTACTTCTTTCCCATTATATCCTTGGTCACGAAGTACAGTAGCTCGTCCCTCTGGAAATTTCACACTTACATTGTACGTATCAAAAAATATTTGTTGTCCTTCTTCACGAAGTTTACCATGCACAAAATTCATCGCAGGTGAACCAATAAAACTAGCAACAAACTGATTGGCTGGGCGCTGATAGATTTCTAGCGGTGTGTCTACTTGTTGAATGACTCCATCTTTCATTACTACAATCCTTGTACCCATTGTCATTGCTTCTGTTTGGTCATGGGTAACGTAAATAACAGTCGTTTGGAGTCGCTGGTGAAGTTTACTAATTTCCGTGCGCATTTGAACACGTAGTTTTGCATCTAAGTTGGACAAAGGTTCATCCATCAAAAATACTGCCGGTTCCCTTACGATCGCACGCCCCAACGCAACACGCTGACGCTGCCCGCCTGAAAGCGCTTTCGGCTTACGGTCCAATAAATGCTCAATATCTAAAATTTTAGCAGCCTCTCTTACTTTTGTATCAATTTCATTTTTAGGAGTTTTCTTCAGACTCAATCCAAATGACATATTCTCATAAACAGTCATATGAGGATACAAAGCATAACTTTGAAAAACCATGGCTATATCTCTATCTTTGGGATGAACGTCATTTACAAGTCGATCACCAATGTATAGTTCGCCTTCCGAAATCTCCTCTAAGCCAGCAATCATTCGTAAGGTAGTTGTCTTTCCACATCCGGAAGGTCCTACTAAAACAAGAAATTCCTTGTCTCTTATTTCTAAATCCAGGTTATTAATGGTAGTTATATCACCAAAACGTTTGTAAATATGGCTCAAACGTACTCCTGACATAGATGAATACTCCTTTTTGTTATCGTAAGGTAGTTTTGTTTAAAACTATAACTATCGCTAACTCTAGCATAAACAAAAACGCCATATATCACAAGAATTTTATTAGTAATTAAATATTTTAAAACGATATAATCTACTATTCGTTTAAGAGTATGAATTGGGATAGATAGAAAAAAATTACGTACAAGGAGCTTAAAGACTCAGTATGATAACTTAAGGCTTGGGACCTTTATTTGTTATGTAAAAAGAATAACCCTTGCTATCTAAACAGCAAGGGAATTTTAGTATTAGTTATGCAGTTACTGCTGCTTTTGTTTTCTGAACGCTTTAATAGTGTCAACTATTGCATCTATTCTTTTAAAATCACCATACGGCACTTCAATATAATCTGTTTCTCTTGTCCATAAGTACAGAGGCAAGCCAACCAGTGTTTGTTGCTTCAAAAGATATTTTATTAATAGTGGTGGCTCCTCTGGATACAATGCAAGATTGCACTGTCCCAAAGAAGCCACCTATGAACGCCGAAATTACTTGGGCTCGCTCTTCTGAATCCGCCGCTTCTTCCGCATCTTGGAGACGAGCTGGGAAACGAGTACCAGACCCACCATGACGAGAATATACACTCCCGTGAATGCCCAGACATTGTCCATGTGGAAGACGTATGTCACCGACCCCGAATGCCACCTGGATACAGAGCGCAAGGATGGAAGGGGTAGAAGCAAGCAAGGAAAGAAGCTTCTTCACGAAGAACTCCTACGTTCTAAACGGTGTTTGTTTGTTCACCGACTAATTCTATTTTAAGTTTATAAATGATTTCACACAAGTATTTATCCTCCTTTTTTACTCGCTCCCCATCTCCTGAGATAAAACAAAAAAGCTAGATATTACGACTTTCAAATTCCACTTGCAAATAGTTATAACCTAAAGTAAAGTGATTTGCTTACTACTTATGGTAAGCGAAGTATTATGCATTTGCTAAGTAACGTTGTATTTTTCCATATCCCGAAACCCTTATAAATCAAGGCTTTTCAGCTTCAGAGAGATTTCTTAGCCACATGCCACCTTTTATAAATCACAAAATAATAAACCGATAATGAATAGTGTTACCATTCAATAAATACCTCTTCCCCTCTCCCTATTCATTCAATTCCTTCTTATCCTGTTTAAAGGCTGTATCTATCATTCCAAAAGAAATAAGACAATCGTATCAAAGGTATGTGAAAACCACATTATATTTGTAGTACCATAAGGAAGAGGTGATTTCACATGCGATATACTACGATACTTTTTGATTTAGATGGTACGCTCATTGATACAAATGAACTGATACTTGTATCTTTTGAGCATACCTTTACTATTCACTGCCCTAACAAATTTACGCGAGAAGATGTCATGCCTATTATGGGTGAACCACTTAGAGATCAAATGCATTTTTTTGATCCAACCCAAGCAGATGAAATGGTTGCTACTTATCGTCTTTTTAATGAGAAAGAACACGATCGTTATGTCGAACAATTCCCAAACGTTTTCTCCTGTTTGGAGAAGCTTCATCAAAATGGAATAACAATGGGTGTTGTTTCCAACAAACGAAGGGTTGCAGTGGAACAAGGATTAGAGCGATTCGGAATAAATAAATGGATGGAAGCCGTTATTTGTGCAGGAGAAGCACCAAACAATAAACCACACCCTGATATGCTTCTGCTCGCATTGGAAAAATTAAATGTAAAAGCGGAAGAAACCTTGATGGTCGGAGATAGTCGATATGATATTTTAGCAGCACAACGTGCCGGTATAGACTCCGCCGGAGTATCTTGGAGTCTTCATGTAGAAGATGTGAAAAACCACCAGCCTACCTATTGGATAGAGGATATGCAAGATATTTTGAAGATAATCGGAATGGATGAACCTATACATAATTAAGCATCAGAAAGGAAACAAAGGAATGCAAACGATTTATGAGAGAATAGGTGGAGAATCAACGATCCGAAAAATCGTTGAAGCTTTTTATCCACGTGTTCAAGCCCATCCAGAACTGAGGCATTTATTTCCCGAAGATCTTTCAGATACAATGGAGAAACAATTTTTATTTCTAAGTCAATTTTTTGGCGGCCCCCCCCTTTATACCGAAAAAAGAGGTCATCCACGATTACGTGCAAGGCACCTCCCCTTTCCGATCTACCCCAAAACAGCAGAGGCTTGGTTAGCTTGTATGGCTTCTGCCCTTCAAGAAGTGGGAATAGATGACCAAATTAGAGATGAAATGTGGTCTAGACTTGTAATGACTGCTTATCATATGATCAATCAAGAAATCACAGATAAATAATAAATCAAAAATAATAAATCACAGCGAAAAGTGAATATAGAAAGAGAAAGGAATATACAATGACACCTCAGGAAAATACAAAACAACGAAAAGCGGAGCATGTAAAAATAGTTCTAGAAGAAGATGTACAAGGGAAAGGGATAACAACTGGCTTTGAAGACTATCGTTTTTTACATCAAGCTCTGCCAGATATTGATTTTGATTCCATCTCCCTCTCTACCAATTTTCTAAACAGAGATACAAATACCCCATTACTCATTAGTTCCATGACTGGAGGAACACAAGAAACAGGCGAGATCAATCGCATACTTGCCACAGCAGCCCAAGCAAGAGGATGGACTCTAGCACTGGGTTCGATGCGTGTTGCTATTGAAAATCCGGAAACGCACTCTACCTTTCAAATGCGATCCTATGCACCAGATATACCTATTCTTGTAAATTTAGGTGCCATCCAATTAAACAGAGGCTTGGATTCTGATCATTGTCGTCAGATCGTGGAAATTGCCGAAGCAGATGGACTCATCCTCCATCTTAATTCCATGCAAGAAGCTTTCCAACCAAGTGGGGACACTAATTTTGCAGGTCTTCTACACAAAATAGAAGCCGTTTGTAACACTTTGCAGATTCCGATTGGAGTTAAAGAAGTCGGATGGGGTATACACGGTGAGATAGCAAAGCAATTGTATCATTGTGGGGTTCACTTTATCGATGTTGCTGGTGCTGGTGGTACATCCTGGAGCCAAGTAGAAAGCTTTCGTTCTACTCCTATTTTAAAGAACGCAGCAAAGGCGTTTCTCGATTGGGGTATTCCAACTGCTGATTGTATTGTGGATATCCGCAATAAAGCACCCAAAGGAACACTTATTGCAAGTGGAGGCCTTAAAAATGGGGTAGATGTTGCTAAATCTATTGCACTTGGAGCCGATTTAGCGGGCTTTGGTCGGTACTTGTTAGATGATGCTGTAAATAATCCTGCTAAATTAATCGAAAAGATGGAACAAGTTGAGCTCGAATTAAAATTAGCCATGTTTGGAGTAGGTGTGAATTCGATTCAAGCTCTTCAACAAACATCCATTCACAAAATAAAATAACGAACATGCAAATCCGTTGCTTCTTGTAACGGATTTTTTGCTGTCCAATCTCGGATTTCCTCTCTTGGTATAAAACTCAAGCAACAAATATAAGGACTTCTAGAAGCCTGAATAAAGGAAATATAAGAAGAAAGCGAAATATATACTATTATACCTAGAAACAAGCGAGGTTTATGATGAAAAATATAACCTTCTTACAATTAGCTGAAGGTATCCTTAGCGAAACAAAAAAACCGATGACAACGGAAGAAATATGGCATTATGCAGAAAATAACGGTTGGAGTCAAAACTTGAATTCAAAAGGAAAAACTCCTTGGGCTTCTATTGGAGCACAAATCTATATCAGCATGCGAGATAAACCAAAAAACACACCTTTTGTTCATATTGATTCCAAACCTACTAAATTCTTTTTAAAAGAACTAATGGATTCGGTTTCTATCTCTGATCTTTCAAAAGAAATAGAACAACCGCAGAAAACCAAATACAACGAACGAGATTTACATCCTTTACTTGCCTATTACGCTCACACTTATTTGAGAATATACACCAAAACAATCTATCACGAAAAATCAGCCAAAAAAACATATACACAATGGTTACATCCTGATCTTGTGGGGGTCTCTTTTCCCATCAATGAATGGGAACAAGAAACACTTAATCTTGGCACTGCACTAGGAAGTCCACTTGTAAAACTCTATTCTTTTGAGATAAAAAAAGAAATCACTTTTGCAAATCTAAGACAATCATTTTTTCAAGCTGTCTCCAATTCCTCTTGGGCAAACGAAGGTTACTTGGTCGCTGCAAAAATATCAGAAAATGAGGAATTTTACAATGAGCTTCGGCGTCTCTCTTCTGCTTTTGGAATAGGAATTATCCGGTTGAATATTGATGATCCTGACGCTTCAGAAACAATCTTCGCTGCCAAATTCAAAGCAGACATGGACTGGGAAACAATCAACAAACTTTGCAAAGAAAATCCGGATTTTAAAAAGTTTACGATTCGGGTAAAAAATGACTTAACGAATAAGGAGATCATTACCTCTCTTTATGATAAAATCTATGAACGAGATCAACTTTTATCTATGATCAAAAAATAGGAAAATCATCATATTTCATCCAAAATTCGATTCCTTCAATAAATGATTATTCCTGACACCTAGGAGAGTGTTTATGACAGCCCAAGAGGTTATACATAGCTTTATCGAATACTTACATATACCAATTACAAATAGGAAAGACCTAAAACAAGATCAAACGGCATTTCAGGAACAAGCACTGGAACAGCTACTTCGATTTGCGGTTGAGAACCCCACCCATTTGGATGAAATACTTGCTAATATTGCACAAGTTCTCCCATTAGAACTAGACGTGTATAAAAAGGGACTCGCAACTCTTATTTGTGGTAGTCTCATTGAATTTGGTGGAAATCCTAAAATAATCGTTCAGGCAATTGTGGAACAACTAGAAAAACATTTAACAGCAACTGAGGCTTTTTTAGCTTTAATTGAAAAGGAAGGACTAGACTCAGAATCATTATCTTCAAACGATCTGGATCTGCTGTTTAATCGTAACCAAGACGCTGTAAAAGCAAGTATTACAGCATCTTTTGTCGTACTAGCAACCATGACCTCCATCTGTAGAGTCAAAGAAGCAAGATTTGAATTGCGTCAAAACGGACCACTCATCCAGCAAGTAATCCGGCTAGAGGACGATGTCGATAACCTTTATTATTTAAGACAGGTCATTCATAGCGTAGATGACTTGGAAATGATTGTCCTTCATCCAGAGAGTCAAACCGGACTCAAAATAAAAGCAGACATGGTGCAAAATAACTTTCATTTCTTCACATTACTACAAGATCAATTTGTAGAACAATTTCGTCTCCATCCTTCGTTCACGTCATTTATACGCAATGAAGCTGCAATTCAAATCGCAAAAGGCGAAGAAATGCCAGAACAAAATCAACAACTACAAGATCATGCTCTTTTTGGATTTTATGACTATGGAGCATTGAACGATGAAGGACAGCTTCTGGAGTCTGTTCCTGTTGGTAATTGGTTATTTGGAGAAGGAACGTTGCATCATGTTCCTAAATATAACGGTGTACCTGTTGTCCTTTTAGGTGAAAATATGCTGGGAGGCCGTTCATGGGATGTATCTTTCTGTATTCCTGTACACGAGGCATTAAAACCAAGCATAGAGATAGTTGAAGTTTTTTCTCCGGAACAAGTTCACAGCCAAATCCAACAGATGATAGCTGATATTCGATCCATGAATGCATAAGACATTGGATGCAAAATGAATAAATAAGGAGAGATTCCTATTTTTACAGGATATTGTTTTACAGAAGATGGGGAACGCATGATATCAGTAGATTTAGAGGATGAAGCCGAAGTATTTAATTATGTAGGGATGCATCATCAATCTTATCCACGGGTAGTCATCATAGACCAGCAATCTGAAATAGTTGTTTTAGAAGTTCATGATGGTATGATCATCTTTCCAGAGAATTTACAAGGGAAAGAGCCTTGGAACGAGAAAGAATAAAAAAAGAACCAGCTATTATTAGCTGGTTCTTTTCGTGAAAAATCGAAGAACTACTCCCTCTTTTCACTGACACTTGTTGTCAGGTGAAGCGTTGTATGATAGGTATATCAACAAGCGAAGGGGAATGGGAATGGAAATGCAAATCAAGCCATTTAAAATTGATATTCCATCATTACAAATAGAAGATCTATTCGAGCGCTTAAACAAAACTATCTTTCCAAGTGAATGGAAGAACGCAGACTGGCATTCAGGGCCCACACAAGATTATGCCAAAAATCATATCCAATATTTACTAAATGAATATGACTGGCGAAAACATGAAGCACAAATCAATCAATATCCGCAATTCACGACAGAAATAGATGGACAAAACATTCATTTCTTACATGTGAGATCGCAAGAAAAACAAGCAAAACCACTACTTCTCTTACATGGTTGGCCTGGATCGTTTGTCGAGTTCCTTAAAGTGATTGATCCATTAACAAATCCGAGAGCACATGGTGGCAAACCCGAAAACGCATTTCATCTTGTTATCCCTTCTTTACCCGGATTCGGATTTTCAGGACCAACAAAAGAATCAGGATGGAATAATACACGGATAGCCAAAGCATTCATTGGTCTTATGGATCGTTTAGGTTATGAAAAATATGGCGTACAAGGTGGGGATGCTGGTGCTATTATCGGACCTGAACTTGCGAGAATCGCTCCAAATAAAGTAATTGGTCTCCATGTGAATGCTGCTACCATGGGTTTTATTCCTATGGGACCTGTGAATCCTACCGATCTGGCTACTTTCACAAATGTAGAAAAAACAAGACTAGAACGATTGCAAAGGTTTATGTCTGAACACTTTGGTTTTAACTTTATTCAATCTCATCGTCCCCAGACATTAGCATATGGCATTTCAGATTCACCAATAGGATTACTCACCTGGATAAGTGAGTTATTTACTAGCTTTGGAGATGCCATAGATGCTGTTGACAGAGATTCATTTTTGACGAATTTCTTGGTTTATTGGTTCACAGGTACTGCGGCCTCATCTATTCGCCTCTATTATGAAAATTCACATGATCCAAATGCTTGGGCACCGAAAATAAACTCTAGAGTACCAACTGGTGTGGCAGTATTTAGTGAAGATGTAGCAATACGTAGATATGCAGAACAAACAAACACCATCGTCCGTTGGACAGATTATGACATGGGCGGTCACTATGCCGTATTAGAAATACCAGATGTATGGATAAATGATGTAGTTTCCTTTTTTCAGGAACTCCGTTAAAACAAAAAGAGAGCATTCCATCTGCTCTCTTTTTGTTATTTTGTATTTAATTGTTTCATTGTAGTTATCCAAATGGTTAGTCCTGTCATCCACAATGTGAAAGCAGATCCAAAACCGATAAAAACAGATGAAGCAACCAATGTTACGCCATTTATAGTTGCGTTCATTGGTAAAAAGAAAGTTATGATTCCTAAGACGCAGAGAATGATACCTGTAACATGATAAAAAGATACCCGAAACAACTGCGCTAAGGGAAAGAAATGGACTCCCACAATGATTGCAACAATAGGGAAGAAGACTTCAAAATGGTTTGTTACATTGCAAATAACACTTGTAATGAGGATTGCTACTCCCTCTAGTCCAAAAACCAAACTAAATTTCCGATTTACCTTTTTCCAATGTTCCTTCTCTTCTGGATTTGTTGAATTCGTCAGATTACGCCCTTTACCAAATAAAAATAGCGATCCTATTAATAGTAGCAAAGTAATGATACCAGAAAATATAAGTAACCATGGTTCCCATAAACTACGCGACCCAACAATACCAATCGATGCCCATAGAGCACCAAAAAAAGTCATAAACATTACACCATTGGCCGCTCCACGGACTGCATTTTTAGATAGATTAGTAAGACTGCTCATATGTAATACAATCTCCTCCATTATACTTTTATAAGCACATATAAACACCATATTACAATATATCCAAATATAATGATACAACAACTATACTTAATATTAATATTATCATATCAATATCTACTAAAAAAATCCCCCTTGATAAAATCCAGCAATAAAAAAACAGAGACAGAAAGCTTCTGTTAACCATCACCTTCACCTTACTATTCTAGAATAAAATCAAAGCTTCATATTCACTAATCCAAGACTATGCTCATCCGGTATCACAGGGAATTTTGGCACTTAGAATTCATTTGTGTGTATCCATTTCCATTCATTTAAATAAAGTTTTATTTGGCCGAATGGAATGCTCTCCAGCTCCCTATCAGTGATGAGGTAGCAAAGGTACATCTTCAACCCATCGATGAGGATGAGCTCTTCAGTGCTCAACTCCGCAGACTGGGAGCCACTGTTCATCTGAGACATGCCGTCCCTCTTCTGATCGGGAGTTCATCGGATTCAAACCTTTTTCGTATTAACATTATAGTTCAAAAATTAAAACAATCCTGAATAATCGGATTGTTTTAATTCGTTATTATTAAATTTTTATTTTCAAAGTGTATATATAGGGGAGGAATGACCTTTGTGCTTTTTACAACAAGATAGGACGTCATACATATCGAGCAATGTTGGTGAAATTTGTAAGCGAACTTGTTCAAGTAGAGTAAATTATGTTTCATAAATGGGCTGTTTTGATGATTGGATTTGCCAATGAGTAAACATAATTGCTCTTATGTTTCATTCGTGCTGTCGGTGACATGGTTCTTACCATAAACCGCAAAGTAACTGCTTTTTTACCCATCCACTCGGAATGGCACAATGGAAATTATCTTGGGACATCCCCTTTCTAATGGATCAGAACACAAACCGTTTCCACCACCTCTTATTCACCAATTGACCAAAGTTTAGTTACATTTAGGAAACACACGGTTTATATATTCGAAACAAATGATTTATACAATAAATTAAGTAGAGAGAAGAAATAAAACAAAAAAGAGGAAATTTCCTAGCAGATATTTACCCTTTTTCTTTTTTTTCAGATCTTTAAAATAAAAATGTCCTATCAGACCTAGAACCAGCAAACGGAGCCTGAGGGGCAATGCAATCATATATTGGAATTTATGAAAATTCAAAAGCAGGTGATAGTTTTATGTGTGGATTTATAGGATGTTTCCATGAAAAGGTCGAAAGTAGAGATTTTCAGTTTCAAGAGTTATTTGAAGATATGAATACTATTATTATTCATAGGGGCCCGGATGATTCAGGTTATTTTCACGATGATGATATTAGCTTTGGATTTAGACGTTTAAGTATTATTGATATTGAAAGTGGCCACCAGCCTATATCTTATGAAAATGAGCGTTACTGGATTATTTTTAATGGGGAAATTTATAACCATGTTGAGCTAAGAAACGAACTTGTCGAGCAAGGTTTTCAATTTAAGACAAACTCTGATACAGAAGTAATTATTGCTCTATACAGTGTTCAAAAAGAAAAAACTCCTGAAAAATTACGGGGAATGTTCGCTTTCCTAATCTGGGATAAGCAAGAAAAGGTTTTATTTGGGGCAAGAGATCCATTCGGGATTAAACCTTTCTTTTATATGGAAAACCCAGATAGAACGTATTTTGCTTCGGAAAAGAAAAGCATTATTTTGTCAATAAAAAATGACATTATTAACGATGAATCATTACAGCACTACTTAACATATCAATATGTACCGGAGCCAGAAACAATGTCCGATGGAATTAAAAAGCTTTTACCTGGTCATTATTTCACCAAAAAAGCCGGTGAAAAAATAGTACTCAATCGTTATTGGAAAGCTTCCTTTATCCCTGTAAAATCAACAGAAGATAAGCTTGTAAAGGAAATCCGTGATGTATTGATTGATTCGGTGAAAATTCATATGCGAAGTGATGTACCAGTTGGCTCTTTCTTATCAGGAGGAATTGATTCATCTATTATTACATCTATTGCAAAAGAGTTTAATCCAACTATAAAAACATTTTCTGTTGGTTTCGAACAAAACGGATTTAGTGAAATTGATGTGGCAAAAGAAACGGCAGAAAAATTAGGAATTGAAAACATTAACTATGTGATATCCCCAGAAGAGTATATGAAGGAACTACCAAAGATCATATGGCATTTTGATGACCCACTGGCTGATCCCGCAGCTGTTCCTCTGTATTTCGTTGCTCGTGAAGCAAGAAAACATGTAAAAGTTGTTCTCTCAGGTGAAGGTGCAGATGAATTATTTGGTGGTTATAACATTTATCGTGAACCACAAGATCTAGCTATTTTTAACAAAATTCCAACATATTTCAAAGCTGCATTAAAAGAGATTTCGAATATTGTCCCAGAAGGTGTAACAGGAAAAAGTTTTATCGAACGCGGATGTACACCTATGGAAGATCGCTATATAGGCAACGCCAAAATGTTCAATGAAAAAGAAAAAGAAAACATCTATAAATGGTATAAAAATGACATGAATTATCTTGACATTACAAAACCACTCTATGCAGAAATAAAGAACTATGAACCAGTTAATCGCATGCAATATATTGATATTCACACATGGCTCAGGGGAGATATTCTTTTAAAAGCAGATAAAATGACGATGGCTCATTCCTTGGAACTGCGCGTTCCATTTTTAGATAAAGAAGTATTTAAAGTGGCTTCTAAAATTGGAACTGATTTTAAAACATCAAACAACACGACAAAATACATTTTACGTAAAGCTGCAGAAGGAATTGTTCCAGATCACGTATTAAACCGTAAAAAACTTGGCTTTCCTGTTCCGATCCGCCACTGGTTAAAAAATGAGATGCATGATTGGGCATTAAACATCATTAAAGAAAGTCAAGTGGATCATTTAATTAACAAAGATGCAATCATTAAACTTCTTGAAGAACATTGTAAGGGGAAAATGGATAATAGCCGAAAAATTTGGACTATTTTGATTTTTATGATCTGGCATCAAGTCTATATGGAAAACAAATATAGCTTCCAAGAAATAACGAAAAAAGAACTTGTTTTAAATTAGTTGGTCTTAATATATAAATTTTCTACTTACTTATAGGGGTAGTGACACATATCCATCAAGCGAAAAACAAAAAAATCCCCCAAACAGAAAAAACACGCTATTCTTTCTTTGAGATTATAAAAAAGAAAGGATGGCGTGTTTTCTGTGCAGATAACCACCAAAGAAAAACTTCATTTGTTTTCACAGGTATTGCAAAACTCCCTCAACCCACGAAAAATAGATCACTCCGATCCCCTGATCTAGAAAGCCATTTGCAATAGAAGTAAGTAGGTGTGTTTTTCCACTTCCAGGAGCACCAAGCAAAACAATACTATTTTGCCTTTCCTTTCGGATATCAGAAAAACTATCATGATAAGTTATGGCACATTCGTAAGCATCATGCACCAATGAAGGATGATCCGTCAGAGAAAGCTCTGTTTTAGGGTGTGCTTGGAACAACGCATGAACATGATCTTGATCATGGTTCCATTCTATTGAGACTCCACACGACTAAAGTCGTGGGATTCTTAGGTAGTTAGCGCACTCACTCCATTTCTGCTTTGTGCAACTCCCAAGTTCAGGGCTGTCTCATCAGCCCGTCCCATGCAGTTAGAAG
>NZ_ATZF01000007.1 GCF_000428065.1 Shimazuella kribbensis DSM 45090 | reverse complement strand
TGGAGCAACTGGAGCAACTGGAGCAACTGGAGCAACTGGAGCAACTGGAGCAACTGGAGCAACTGGAGCAACTGGAGCAACTGGAGCAACTGGAGTAACTGGAGTAACTGGAGTAACTGGAGTAACTGGAGTAACCGGGACAACTGGAGCAACTGGAGTTACCGGACCCGATGTTATTTCATCCCTTTTTGTTTTTGATACAACTGCACAAACAATTCCAATTGGTGGAAGCGTTTCTTTTAACACAAATGGTCCAATCTCTGTTCCATTTAGTCATGTAGCAGGTACTTCCATTATTACTATTGGAACTACTGGTCTTTATCTAGCTCAATTTCGCCTTTCTGCTCAGGAGAGAAATCAGTTTTCTTTCTTTTTAAACGGATCGCCTATCTCTGGAGGAAGGTATGGTCAACAGAGTAATAATAATATTAATTCAGGGATGGTTATTTTTAATGTAACTACTAGTCCCAGTGTTTTAACTTTAGTAAATAACAATTCTACTGGAAATATTGTCTTAGATCCAACACAAGGAGGTACTCTAACAGCAGATTCTGCTGCTATAACTATTTTAAAGTTAGTTTAAATGAACCTTCCTCCAGCTTCACTACCTTTCTTTGCTACGAGAGTAAGAGGGTAAATGACGGCAAACACTATAAAATATGTTTTCAGGCCGTTGGAGTCTATCATGAACTTAAAGAAGTTCGGTTGTTGGCTCATACAATTCGCCACACATTCGCTCGTATATGAAAGAGTGAAAAGACTCTTTGATCATAACGTATCGAAGTTAGATGTAAAATCATTAATAAAAAGGTTCAGGATGATATTGAAGAAGTTAAAAAGTATAGGCAATGTTTTGAAAGGGAGTTAGAAGAAGATCCGAATCTCTTTACGATAAAGGGGTAGTGACAGGGTTCGTGCCATAGACCGCAAGGTAAGCATAGAACCAGCAACCGGAGACTGAGGGGCAGTGGAACCATATAATGGAATCTATCTGACGGACTAGAACACGAACTGTCTCACTATCCTGACTAGAGCGATAATCGTTAGTAGGGCAAAACCAGCATCCGAATGACGAACCGTAATTTGACCAAGAAATGGAAAAAACGACTTGAGATGTGATCTGGACTCAAGTCGTTTTTGTATATGTTAATGAACGAGCTTTATAATTTGGATTCCATTCTAAGAGTGGAACGATGTTGTAACTTAAATAGGGGATATAAAACAATTCACCATTGAGAAACCAAAATCCATGGCTCCTCGCATCTACCTTGTTTGGATGGATGAAAGGTGCCAGGACGACCTTAGAGTAGGTCACTAGGTGCGACAGTTCATCGTCTTTTGGACTGAGTCCTCAGCCTATCGATTCGTTGGCTTCGGGGACTTTCGGTCCGATGTCCCTTGTTTCGGGCACGCTGTCTCTTGATGCGTCGAGTTCGCGGGCTTTCGCTCTTACGGCTGAGAGTCCCCGGCGACTGAACAGCAGATTCTTGCTGCTCAGGTCGATTGCAACCGAGAGCCAGCAGAATGATGAGGGCGAACAGGATAAGAGGCAATCCAACCATGACTTCCCTTAGGTTGTCCGTTATTGTTGCTGGAATTACTATACTCACAGATGAATGGAGATAGCAAGCAATAACTGATTTAATTATGAGCAATATTCGGTGAAGTTTTTTATGATTTATAGGGGGCAGAATAAGATAAGAATGGAGTGAAGGTACCTTAGATATTGCGATAACATGCTGTAGTAATTCCTTGTATCCTATTCTTGATGATTGGGAATAATTCTGTGAATTAGAACAACTGCCTTGACACCTGACTCTTTATGAAATCATAAACTATATGACAAAATATAAAAAAAGGAGGAAACCTATGTTTGCCACTCAGCGAAGAAAATTAGACTTAATTGCAAGAACTACCGCTCTCGTTGGATCAGCTTTATTTTTTATCAGCTCTATTCTCCTTTTTATCATATTTTCTTTAGAAAGAAGAAGTTTTGTATAGTCAGTAGGACCAGTCACAAATGTGAAGGAACATGGAGGTATCGTTTTATTTTGTGAAAAATATCGTTATAAGCCATATTAGATACAATAATAAAACACCAACTTAGATCAAGACAAAGATCAGATTGCTTGCGAAAGATAAATTTTTAACCACTCACACAAGTGGTATTCTTTATTCATATTGTCGAGGATGGTAATGTATATGAAGCTGACACCGAAACAGAAAGCCTTTTGCGATTGCGATCTTCAATCAGAGAATGCAACTGAAGCAGCAATGAGAGATAGGAAGACAGGCAAGGATGTTGAAAATAGTATACCAAGAGTATATTAAGCCGTTGATTTATCCACGATATGATGTTATCAAGCAAATCTATATTTACACATACCTAACCCCGACGAGCGGAAGACAACAACAATCACACTTCTCCAGTAAAAATAAGGTTTGCACAGCTCGATGGGGTTTTCTATCATCAAAAAATCAAATACAGCGCAGATCCCAATATTAAAATAGGAATAATAAAAAACAAGATCACGATCACTGTAGAATCGAAAGTTGAATGTCCATATCAATAACATATGAAAAACAAATATGCTGATATTATTACCAATATAAGACCAACCAATATTATGGAACTCAGCTCTTTGTTCATGTCAGACCCCTTTTTTAATAGATACAAATTATTCCCAATTTCATTATACAGCCCTAGAAGCTCGTACAACGAATAATATAGATCGGTAATGAAATTTTATCATTATTTATATTTTATCCATGCCATAGGTTAAATTAGGGGCTATTCTTCATATAGGTAGTTGATTGAATTGTTAGAATTTAAAAACAAGAGGACAACGTAACTGTAGGAGATTGATCGAGTGTGATTTATCATATGAATCACAAGATCAAGTGTTATTTGATGGTGTTATTTGTAGCGAATCGAAGCCAGTCGACCGATAAGCATATTAAATCGTTTCCATTAATTCGCAACTAGAAGCGAACTCAGAACGAACTAACATCTTGATTTAATCATGTTATGATGTTACTAAGAAAAACTATATATAAACAGCATCCAACGAGTAGATAAGATCAACCAAACACTCTGATTCCTATAGATCATTTGCTGGATGTTCACATTATCGGTCACATGATCGCTTTTTTTGTTGTTATGGTTTATACAAGTGTATAATAGCCATTAACGATATTTTAATTATTAGATACCTATGACATTATCTCGAATATAAAACACGCTCAGAACGGCGTATACTTAGATATATGTATGGTGTTCCAATCATCCGATTATGTAGAATACTAAGGATTTTATGTGGTATGAGATGATGATCAATGTTCTCAATATCAAAGGCCAAAACCTTTCGTAAGAATGCTTTTTTAGAGATTGTGTGAACGAAGAAACAAGAAATCACTTTGTACTACTGGATATAAACATTGAGGCATCTTGATTCATAAAAATACGTTTACCATGATAGAATGACTTAATTTTAATTGATTTAAATCCGACTTCGGATAATCTTTTTTTCAGTTCTTCATGCGAAAAACCGTTATGAACTTTCGGATGATTTATTTTATCGTTTTTGTCAAAATCAATAATAATTAGCTTGCCACCACTATTTAAAATGTTAAACAGTTCTTGTAAAATTTTTTTAGTATCCGGGATATGGAGAAGGACCAGGGACATGAATACTATGTCTGCCTTAAGTTCAGGAGTTTCTTGAGTAAAATCTGAATAAAGTACTTTTGTGTTGGTAATTCCTTTGTGGGAAATTTTAGCTTTCGCAACCTCCAACATTTGTTTTGATGAATCTATCAACAAAATAGAATGTACTAAATCTGATAATTCTAAACCAATTAGACCTGTACCACTTCCATAGTCTATTAAAGATTTGGATTTACTATTTTGTAGTTCTGGTTTAACTTCCTTAACTATGACCTTAGCTAATTCCATTCTTTCTTCTGTATCATATCTTTTTGCCATGTGTTCAAAAACGTTATTTTCCATATTCCACTCTCCTATGTATTAAAAATTAAAGCTACATAGTGGTCATTATAGCAGAAATCAAAACCTTGAGCGGTGATAAACCCTTTCGTATAGACTCTGATGGCGCGGAAAGTCTACATAAACAATCTTGTATAGGAGTCTTATGCATTGCCATAAACATAATAAAAAATAAACTCCCAAAACGAGAAAATTGAGCAATTTGCGCAAAATCTTTGTTTTGGGGTGATTTCCATTTCTTAACTTGGTGGGCATGTGGAAGTACCCCAAATAGGCCTGGAACCAGCAAAAGGCGACTGAAGAGCAATGAAAAATCATATAATGGAATCTTTCTGACGGATTAGAGCACCAAACCTGTCACTGTCCTTATAAGAAAAAACGGTTTCCACAAAGAAGAACCGTTCTTTCTATGTTAAAAGAGTGTATGCACTTCTTACAGGGGGGACTTGTTTTTGGATCATTATATTTTAGATATTTGATGACATGAATACAGAATATACAGCGCTTTGTGTAATATTTGGATTAGAATATAGCGATATTGCTTCATATCTTACAATTGGATCACCAGGAATGTTACTAGTCCATGTTACTGTGGCGGGTGCAAGGGTTTTCGTTGGGTTTAATACAAAAACGGGTTGAGGTCCTATATCGGTTGGTCGAATCGAAAAAATGATAGTTCCTGTAATAGAGGCAGTTGTGGTTAATGTTATAGTAGAAATAATATTAGTAGCGAGTGGAGCTGCAAGAGTGATGGGAACATCAAAGCACACTTGAAAAATAAACGTTCCTGGTTGTAAGTTATTAATATTAATAGAACCTGAAAACCCCACTATACTCCCCACTGTACCGGCTACTATATATGGAATAACATTAGATACTGCTCCAGGTGATCCAGCTATTCGTTGAAATCCGGCATTTGTCCCACCAAATAAAACAATTTTTGTTGAACTAGCAACAGATGGACCCGTAGCACCAGTAACTCCAGAGGACCCCGTAGAACCAGTCGCTCCAGTAACCCCAGTAACCCCAGTAACCCCAGTAACCCCAGTAACCCCAATTGTTCCAGTAGGACCAGTAGCACCAGTTTCTCCTTTTGAACCCGTTGGTCCTGTCGGACAATGGTTTGGTCATATAATCATCCGCTCCAAGTCCTAATCCCAGTATTTTATCTATTTAAGAGGATTAATTTGGAAGAAAAGGCTTATAGTTAACATAATTTCCGAAAACGCAAGGTATAGCAAATAAACAAGAGGATAGCAGATATTTTATTGGATAAACCACACAAATTAAGGTTCACTTTAAAGCATTTGCAGTAAAATCAGCAATTGAACGACGAACGTATTTTTCCTAACAAGGAGTAATCATATCATTTTCCCAATAACGGGAGGATGCTGCTGTGTCTTCGGGCAAAAATGGAACTCGTGTAACGGACTAGATCAGGAATTTTGTCATAAGACAAACCACATGATCTCTATGTATTTAGGAGATCATATGGTTTGTTATTGCTATTTATCATACGGAGTGAGGATACAACATCTTATGTCCTTTGTAATCGATGTTTTCATATAGCACAACACCATCGTCGGATGCTCTTTTATATAATGCTGCTATGATATATTATCATTTTAAATAAGTTGTGATTTATATAGGAGATTGGTTGTCTATGTTATATTGGGAGCATTCATAAATATTTTCAGAGGTGATAGTATTATGTTGACTTACGAAGAGATCAAAAGACTGATGAAAACGAGTATTGGTAGCAAGTTTCTTGGGAGAAAAGAAGTGAAAGAGCTGCCAAGTATCTTATGGGAGGATGAAATCCCAAAAAATTTGATCGGCGGGAACGGAGTATTAGTGGCAACGGATAGGCGTTTGATTTTTATCAAAAAGGGGATTTTCTCGCTTGAGGTTAAATATTTTCAATATGATGAAATATCTTACATGCAAGAATTTCCAGGGCTTATAACAGGGGAAATTGTTATTTACTCTGGTGAAGACAAGATGAAAGTTACAAATCTAGATAATGATATTTTTCCTATTTTTCTTGATCGGGTAGTAAATTACATCAACAAGAGATTAGAATCAAAAGCTACAAACGATCAGATAGCGTCACAAGACCAACCAGAAAAAGACGAGGACAGAACAGAGATGGTTATACGGCAATTAAAAGAGCTTGGAGAGTTGAAGGATCTAGGGATTTTAACAGAAGAAGAATTCCAATCAGAGAAAGCAAAAATATTAAATACAAAGTAAATGCCACTCATACGGGTGGTATTTTTTATGCTTAAAATTTGAAAAATGATCTATATGATAGGTCTAGAATATTCTTGGTCTCTCATCAAGACGATAAAACTTTCGCTTTCGACATGTTGCATCATCTAGCAGGGAAGTGATCATAACTCTCTATACGACTGAGAAAGGAATATTTGTCCAAAGTATGTGATAGTGACAGAATATCAGCCTATTGGAAACGAATTTTTTAAGAACCCACACCTTTTTTGGTAAATGACAATACAATAGCCATCTATTAGGTACTTTACCTAAACCCTTAACCTAAAAAGGACAATGATCTCCTGAAATTGACAAAATGAAATGAAAAGCGGGCCACAGTTTTCTGTTTTTCTAAACTTGCCTTTGTAAAGGAAAGTTTAGAAAAAATTAGTAATCTGTCTAAGTCAATTTTCTGCATTTTGTATATGTATAAAAGGGAAATTTACTGCATAATGGAGGATATAAGAAATGACATTGCCCATTCAAGGATCTCAAATCACCCCGCCTATTCCAAATAACGTTCAATCTGAATGTATTTGTGTGCCCAAAGTATATGATTTTGTGGTCTTTACAGAAGATATTAATGCTACCATACCATTACCTACTATCCCACCAGCAGGATGCCCAACTACTGTCACTGATATTACTTGTTCATTAACAACGGAACCGTTTTTCCCCATTACTTGTGTTACCAATGGTGTTTGTACGATACTTGATCGTCGTCCTGTAAATATCGATGGAATCAATGCAGCTTTAGTGAAATTAAGACAGGATATTCCGGTTGATGTAACATTTACTGGTACAGATGTTACAGGAGCACCTGCGACTTGTGTCATTTCTGTTTTAGTTCCTTTTATTCGTCAAGTTGTACTTTGTTTTCCACCTGAATTTACAAATGATAATGTAGTTTGCCGGATTATCAGTGGCGACTGTATCATTACGACTCCACCACCAGTTGGTGGCATCCTATTTCCTGCATCTGTAGGGTTGGAACTATTTGTATGTAAAGAGATTCAAGTTGTAGCTGCTGTTAAACTAGAGGTATTGGCAAAATTCTGCTCTCCACGTAATCCAATTGAGATTCCGGTAACCTCGGTTTGCCCTACGATTACATTCCCTGAACAATGTACCTTCTTTCCACCAGCCAGCTGTCAATGCCAGGGAATCCTTAGTGATGTAACTACTACTACAGCACAATCGTTCAGAGGAATTCCGAATGTTTCAGGAACGATTTCTGCTAATGTTCAAATTTGCAGCTCATGTAATCCGAATGATAGTTCCGGTACTCTCTCTTTTAGACCCGATGATCCAGCTCTCGAACCTTTAAGTGTGGCGCTTACAAGCTGTAATCCTCCATTTGACTGTACAGATGACCGTCTCTTTATCAGATGCGAGGGGATTGATTTAGCTACAGGGGAACAAGTTCTAATTCAGTTAGCACTTAATCAGGGTACTAACCAATTTGGAACCATCATAATTTCTAAATTCGGTAATACAATAGCTTTCATTGATAATGTTCCTGTTAGTCCAAGTGGAACTTTAGTCGTAGATAAATGTAGAACATTTTGATGTTAGATGGTTGTGGAAAAGGAAACGAACTCGTCTTGTTTTATGCATGGTATGTGTTAGTAAATAATCTAATATCATCTCCTTCAATAGCAGGGGTGATTAGGAATGGAAGCATGTGTCCCTCTTGCAATTTCCTAATGGGTCAAAGCTGGGTATCTTTCCAAAATAAAATGCATCAATTAATTTTAGATATGCTTATTTTCAGTATTTACCTAACAAATGGAAATTATTTAACTAGAACAATTGCAATCAGCAAAAGAAACCACCTGATCTCTAAGTGTTAAGAGGTCAAGTGGTTTCTTTTGAATTACTTTATAACACTAACAAATGAACCGAAATCATTCCATGAGTCTTTACCCAACTTCTTTTAAGTGGAGTTAGGGTATTTACTAGGCTTTAATAACCAATGATTCGCATTTCATTTTGAAAGGTGTTACTGGGTTTGTGGTAGCATCCTTTCTTTATGAATCGAAAAGCCATCTTTGAGGATTTTCTGAGAATAATTTTATGTAAATCAGACATGTAAAAAGATTTGAAAAATAGTAGTGAAACGCGTGTTTTTATGTACTATAATGTAAATAAAAGAACTTAATCAAATACCAATAAGATTATTTTAAATTTACCCCACAAAAGACTCTTGATACAGAGGTTATATTTAAATAAATCTGATATTATATGAGTGGGGATGAGAAAGTGGAATATTGTAGTTCCATTGATTTGATGTAATTATTATAACCTAGGGAGCCCGTTGCAGCTAGAAAGGAAAACATCTATGAAAACATTGACAATACTTTGTGAAGCTAATCCTGATACTGATAAGGAACATTTCATCCAACTATACAAGGAAGCATTTTTACCAGAGTCTATTAAGATCAATGGGGTTGTGAAGATCCAATATAGTGAGGTTAATCCAGTACAATCAGAGCTGTTTGAATTTACTTTGGGAAAGGATATTTTCTTTAGTATTACAGCTTATTTCCCGTCTTCTGAAGCTGTTGAGGCTATGATTAGTGATGAAAGAAGTGGAGAGTTGATTTCTGTATTTAACTCTTTAGGGGTAAAAGCTCATTGGTTTATAGGTGTCGAAGAAACTGTAACTCGATATCATTTCTAAAAATAGAATAAGGAAGTGAAGGTTATTCATCAACATATGGTTGTTCCCATCTCAGAGATTATTAAAAAGCTTTATATTCCATTTGACTTTCAAGAATGTGAATTTGGAATAGAAGCAGAAAAACATATGGATGATTGGGTAAGATATTATGGTTTTTTTGATAATATGGAAGATGAGCGGAAGTTTCAATCATATGGCTATAGTTGGCTAATGGTTTATGCTTATCCAAATGCTGGAAAAGAAGAACAGTTTATTGTTTCTGATTGGAATGCATGGCTTTTTTTACTTGATGATCTAAATGATACTTCAGAGATCGGACGGGACTACATAAAACTTCGCCACCGCTTTGATTATCTATTACAGCTGTTAATTGATCGAACCATACTATCGAGAGAAGCACAGGATCCTATCGCTGAATCAATGTGTGAACTTTGGAGTCGGATTTGTAAATACCAACCAGATGTTCAATGGCAAGGGCAATTTATTAATGGAATGAAGGGATATTTTGATGCTTGTGTCTGGGAATCTCGAAATCGCCAGTTTCAGATTATTCCCTCTCAAGAGGACTATATTCGCAATCGCCATTTTTCGGGAGCTGTATATCCTTCCATGGATTTAGGAGATATAACAGAGAAGATGGAAGTTCCGATTGAAATTAAAAATCATCCTGTTTTGAGAGAAATGACAGATTTAACTGTCATGCATATTACCCTTTGTAATGATCTCTTTTCACATGGCAAAGAGATTCTACAAGAAGAAGTTCATCATAACTTGGTTTTGCAAATTGTTCAACAGAATCAAGTCACAGTTGAAGATGCTGTTAACCAAGTAATTGAACGAGTGAATAGAATGGTAGAACGGTTTTTGATTTTAAAGAAAGAGCTACCTATTCTTGAATCAGGGATGGATCAAGATGTAAGTAAATTTGTAGGACTTTTACAATCTTGGATTAGAGGACATGTTGATTGGGTGGGAAAAAAGTCTCAAAGATATATAATAACCCGTGGTGCTAGTTAAATTTTACGAATCGTTTACATAACCCTACTTGAGGTCCAGACATTTTTACACAGATTTATAACATGAAGCAGTTATAATTCCCTTTTTTTCCAGAGTTGTTGTTAACAAAGAAAAATCGCTTATAGAAAATCTATAGAAAACTTACCACCTGAGAGGGTGGTTTTGTTATGTTTAGGGGAGTTGAAAAGGGTTATCAACTGTTTTACAAATAGGATCAAAAATTGCATTTTATATTTATTAAATATTTTATTAATTTGGTTCATCTTTTGAAACAATGATAAATTAATAATAAAGGGAACAAAGGAAGTGCTTGATCTACTGGAATGGACGCTATTGGTGTGAGAAAATCTTTAAAATAAAAAATGAATAGGAAGGATGTAGAGACATGAACGGTTCAAAAAATATAGGGCGAAATACCATACGACAGTATCAAGACAAAGATCGGGCAGCTTGTCTTTCTCTATTTGATAGTAATACACCTACCTATTTTGCGTCTGTGGAGCGTAAAGATTTTGTTTCGTTTTTGAATGATTTAAAATTTCCGTATTTTGTTATGGAAAATGATAGGGACACAGTTGTCGCCTGTGGTGGTTATGCCGCAGATAAGAATGATCAAGAAGTTGCTGTGTTATGTTGGGGGATGGTTCGACGGGATCTGCACTACAGTGGACTAGGCAAACAACTTCTTGTTGATCGTCTGCAGCGTATCGTAGCAGAGCAATTTTCTATCGTGGCCATTGAGACATCACAGTATAGCTGTGGATTTTTCGAACGATTTGGGTTCATTGTGAAGAAGATCGTCTCAGATGGATTTGCACCAGATATAGATCTTGTGAAAATGGAACTAAATCTTAACGACAAAACAAAATTACAGGAATTTCAACTTTAAGAACCATTCTCTAATAAAGGGTGGTTTGATTTTTACCAAAACAACCAATCGCCACCCCATAGTTGGATTGTATACTAGACCACTGGGGAGGGAGGAGGTTGGCAAAAAACCATCTTGGTGTTTATTTATTCATTAGATGTTTTGGGGAATTTGAATCTAGTGATATTTCTATTTCTTAACATGTGGTTCTCTATTTTTATACTTGTAAGGAGTAGCCCTTCATCAATTACTTCATGAACATTTCTATCCTCTTTTGTTCTTCTTCCAATAATCGCATATAAACACTCTGCTGATTAGGAGTACCAAACTTTTTGCAACACATATTTGCTTTTTTTAGTAGATTTAAAGGATGATTTTTGATTTGATTGAGCATGTTATTACCTTTATCAAAACTATTGAACGCGAGTTTTCTATTATTTTGTTCATCCAATCCAAGACATATATCAAACCAAGTTTCTGTTAACATTCGACCTAAGCCTATTTCCTTCCAAATGCTGAGTTCGTCAAGCATTTGATCCCATCTTTTCGCTGTTTCAAATGCGCGGATATAATCGTTACTAAGGCAGTATAGGATGGAAATAGAGCGGAGTGAAGAGACTTTATCTTGTGCACTCTTTGCTTTCTCAAGGTGTTTGCTTTGATAATAGATTGATTTTTCATAATCTTTAATGTCTTTAGCATAATGATACAAAGTCTGAGCATCTAACTGTTCTTCTTCCAACAAACGGAATAAGCGTTTCCCCTCTTCCTCATCTCCAAATTCGATTGCCCTACTAAATAAGGTTGTAGTTTCCTCCACCTCTATTCTGTCAGGAAACTCTTCTTTCATCCATTCCGAAAATTCTTCTATTTCATTTTCTGTATATATCTCTCGAAGTTTGTCCTTGTTTTTAAACAAATATAAATGATCTTCAGTGATTGTTTGATTTTCAAGATAATCACATGTAGCTTCTACACCAGCAGAAAAAATAAATTCACTACTATACCCACAATAGGTATCATAGTTAGCACATTTAGCCTTTTCAAATAACCATACATTTTCTGGTTCTCTAAATTTTGCAAGCAAATAAGAAAGGATGTTTAATGATTCTCCGATCCCTTGGTAAGGGGCGTTCATTCTATTTTCTATTTCTTGTTCCATCAAAAACTTTACAAGCTCTTTATCATGGGAGTTACCACTATATTGCAGTTCGATTGCAAGAGCATATCTCTTCAAATAGTTTGCATCTCCGAAATCATCATTTTCAGAATATACAAATACAAACTCGTTCCACATCTCTTTCGATTTCCTAATATGATTGAAATGATTTTTGATATCTTTTATTTCCATGATGGTATATCCTTTCTTTATTTGTAAGTGTGCAGAGTTGATCTTTTATTCATGGATTTTGTTCTACTGCCACAGCAACTAAATTATAAAAAACTGAATATTTTTCTATTTTTTCATTCTTCGCTTCTTAATGAAATTTATTATATAAAATGGAAGGATGATTAGTGCTATCGCATTGAAATAATTTCCATCTTTAAACGCGAAAAAAGCACCAACGATAAACAAAATGGTAATTACAAATCCAACAATAATTAATAGATAATTAATCCATTTTCTACTTCTCATATTATTCTTTCCTTCCTAGTATTTTGATAATACATATTTGAATATAATTATAATCAATTAGGTTAGGGGTATGCATCTAAAAAAGAGATATATGACTAATGGTAAATATTTACCTATTAATTGAAAGCTGATGAAACAAATTTCAAGAAGTTTTCTATGCAATATACTCTCATTTTTAATTCATCCTTCTTTATATAAAAAAAGCTACTGCATAAACATCTTTCGACATTTTTGAGCAGTAGTATCACTCTACAAGGTTTCTTATCTATTTAAGTTATTTTATCTTTCTTTTTTATACTATTTTTCTCGATTACAAACTCATTTTTAAGATTTCGTATACATCTTGTGGGGATACTGGCTGAAAACGACCTACCGTTCCTGATGGTGCAGCTTTTTCTGCCATGTCGGTCAATCTTTCCTCGTTGATACCATAGTCTGCTAAGCGATTGGGAGCCCCTATACTATTCCAGTATTCACGGAGTTTCTCAATTCCTTCTATTGCAATCTCACGATCAGACTTATTCGTACTATCTACTCCAAAAACACGAATAGCTAGTTGTTTCATTTTTGGTGTTGTGGTGTCTAAGTTGTACTTGATCCAGTTTGGGAAAATAATCGCTAAACCACCGCCATGAGGAATATCATAGACAGCTGAAACAGCATGTTCGATGCTGTGTGTACCCCAATCTCCTGTCATACCCATACTTAGCGTCCCATTTAATGCCATGGTGCCACAATATAAGATAGATTCCCTAGCCTCATAGTCTTCTGGATTTTCTAGTGCTCGGGGTGCTGCTTCTATAACGGTACGCAAGATGGATTCTGCAAATCTTTCGTTGAGTGGAACATTCGGAGCATGGCTAAAGTATTGTTCCAAAACATGTGACATAATGTCTACTGTCCCATATATGGTTTGATCTTTAGGTACAGAGAAAGTATGTACAGGATCTAAGATGGAGAATCGAGGAAATACAAAAGGAGAGCCCCATCCTATTTTTTCTTGTGTTTCCCAGTTAGTAATCACAGATCCAGCGTTCATTTCTGATCCCGTAGCGGCAAGTGTTAATACTGTTCCAAATGGTAATGCATCTGTGGCGTTTGCTTTTTTGGCAATGATATCCCATACATTGCCCTCAAACTTTGCACCAGCTGCAATAGCTTTTGTTCCATCTATTACACTACCTCCACCAACAGCCAGAATAAAATCTATTTGTTCAGCTTTGCAGATGTCTATTCCTTTTTGAACAGTTGTTAAACGCGGATTTGGTTCAACTCCACTTAATTCAAAGACAGTAGCATTTATTTCAGTTAATTGTTGTTGTACTTGATCATAGAGACCATTTCTTTTGATGCTACCTCCACCATAAACCAATAAAATTTTTGTTCCGTACGGCTTAATTTCTTTAGACAAAGCAGATAATTGATCACGTCCAAAGATTAATTTAGTTGGATTTTGATAAATGAATGGTTCCATTTTATTTTCACCTCTTTTTCGGATACCTATCATTATATCTCACCACTTCATCCTACAAAAATAAACAATTACTCATAATTTATTCAAAAGTTTGTTGGACGATAGTAGTATGAGATAATACAATTATATTCAAACAAATATTTGAATAAGGGAGTCTATCCTCTTGAGTAAAGATGTTTGTTCTACAGAATGTATAAATAAGGAAAAAGCCGCTAAAATGCGTGCTCGATTTAAGGAGGAAAATTTTCTAAGAAAGACAGATTTATACAAATCATTAGCGGATGCAAATCGACTGAAAATCGCTTATTCCCTTCTGTTAGAAGATGAATTGTGTGTTTGTGATATAGCGAATGTATTAGAAGTTTCTGTTGCTACAGCGTCGCATCATTTACGATTTTTACGAAAAAAAGGGTTAGCAAAACACCGGAAGGTAGGAAAGATGGTTTACTATTCTTTAGACAATGATCATGCAAAGCAATTGGTGGAATTAGCTTTTATCCATCGAAAAGAGGGAAGATGATGAGTAGAGATGAGCAAGTAGCAGTATATCGGATTGAAGGTCTCAGTTGTACATCTTGTGCAAAAAAATTCGAAAACAATGTCAATCAGATCGCGTCCGTGTCAGAAGCGAAAGTTAATTTTGGAGCAGCTAAGTTAATTGTAAATGGAGCAGCATCCATCCATGAATTGGAAAAAGCTGGTTCGTTTGATCATTTACAATTGGTCGCCGAACATGAGGAATTCAAAAAGAGATCTTGGTATCTACAAAGACATTATCAGCAACTTACCCTTGCTGCAGTTTTTCTTTTAGTTGGATTTGTTGTACAACTTCTTTATGAGGAACAAAATATTATCGGAATTCTCTCTTTCGTTCTTTCAACCCTTATTGGCGGAGTTACGCTTTTTTACGAAGGTTTTAAGAACTTAATTCGTTTTCAGTTTGATATGACGACTTTAATGACCATTGCTATCATTGGTGCTTTTGCAATAGGAGAATGGAGTGAAGGTGCAACTGTTGTCATTTTGTTTGCAATTAGTGAGGCGTTGGAACGTTTTTCTTTCGAACGTGCAAGAAGATCCATTCGTTCTTTGATCCGATTATCACCAAAAGAAGCACTTGTTGTCAGGGATGGTCAAGAGCAGTTTATTCCAATAAAGGAAATAAAAATTGGAGATATTTGTATTATAAAAGCAGGTCAACAAATTGCTGTCGACGGCAAGGTTATTCAAGGTACATCTTCTGTTAATCAAGCTGCGATAACAGGCGAATCTATTCCTGTTATCAAGTGTGTAGATGATGATGTTTTTGCAGGTACCATGAATGAAGAAGGTTATTTAGAAGTACAAGTAACCAAAACATCAGCAGATACTACCCTTTCCAAAATTATACAGTTAGTAGAAGATGCACAAGCAAATCGAGCATCATCACAAACTTTTATCGATCAATTTGCTAAATATTATACACCTGCTATTCTGATTCTTGCTATTTTGCTTGCCGTTGTTCCTCCTTTGTTTCATGATGATTGGATGACTTGGATTTACCGTGGACTTACTGTACTAGTAGTGGGTTGTCCTTGTGCACTTGTAGTTTCTACACCTGTGGCGATCGTAACGGCAATTGGTAATTCTGCTCGAAATGGCGTCCTGATTAAAGGGGGGGTTTATTTAGAAGAATTGAGCATGATACAATCGGTAGCTTTTGATAAAACAGGTACATTAACGAAAGGTGAACCTGCTGTAACCGATTATATTTCCTTGAATGAAGCCCGTCATTCCTCTGTTATACAAATTGCTGCCATACTAGAGAGTGGATCTACCCATCCTCTTGCATCTGCTATTCTTCGTTATGCTAAAGATCATCAAATAGAGCCAATGGTAAATCCTAGTTCGTTTCAATCGCATACAGGTAAAGGGGTAACCGGAATAATTGAAGGTGTGAAATACTTTTTTGGGAGTCCTAATTGGTTTGGAAAACGAGTAACGACAGAAATTTCAAATCAAATTGTCCCATATCAACAAGCAGGAAAAACGGTAATGCTTTTGGCTACTTCAGATGAAATACTTGGTGGATTCGCAGTTGCTGATCAACCACGAGAGGAAAGTAAGCAAATTATAAGAGAGCTAAAAGACATGGGTGTAGATCATGTGGTGATGCTAACAGGAGACAATCAACATACAGCACATGGTATCGCTGATAGATTAGGAATAGAAGAAGTAAAAGCGGAATTGTTACCTAATGAAAAACAACAGTATATACAACAGTTACGTAATTCCGGTATATCTATTGCGATGGTGGGCGATGGTGTAAATGATGCACCTGCTTTAGCTATTTCCAACGTTGGTATAGCGATGGGAGGTGCTAGTTCAGACACTGCCTTAGAGACAGCAGATATGGTTTTGATGGGGAATAAGTTAGAGAAATTACCATTTGCTATTCGCTTGAGTCGATTTACAAAACGTATTATTGGACAAAATATTACTATAGCATTGGGATTGAAATTGATTTCTCTTCTTCTCATTATCCCCGGTATGCTCACATTATGGTTAGCTGTTTTTGCTGATATGGGAGCAACTGTTCTGGTAACGTTAAATGCACTTCGTCTTTTACGTAGTAAATAGCTGTTTTCCTAAAGTGAAGTGATCTAAAAATACATCTAGATGCATAAAGCTGCTTTGTTCTTTCTTTGGGAAACATTTTCAACGGAGATATGATGAAAATGAAAGAGGACATAGTAGATGAAATTAGATTGGAAATCAAGTATTGTTGCGATCTGGATAAGCCTTATTAGTAATGTTTTTTTGACGATTGCAAAATTTATTGTTGGTGTGTTTTCGAAAAGCCAAGTACTGATCGCCGATGCGCTTCACAATGCTGGAGATGTAATTGCCACTGTTGCAACACTTACGTCATCAATGGTATCTAAAAAGCCTGCTGACGAAGAACATCCATATGGACATGGAAAAGCGGAAGTAATCGCGTCTTTAATTGTTGCCATTATTTTAGCAGCGGCTTCACTATATATGGTCTATCACTCTATTCTTGCACTTTTTGAACCCGCAGTAAAAGCAAGTTGGATTGCCTTGATTGCCGCTTTTCTATCTTTAATATGGAAACAAGGATTGTACCGATATTGTATCCGTTTAGGAGAAGAGCAAAAAAGTAAAGGTTTGATTGCGACAGCAAAAGATCATCTTGCTGATGTGTATGCATCTATTGCTGCCGTTGTCGGGATTGGTGCCGGACTGCTAGGCGATGTATTTTCTATAGAAATATTCAGATTTGGCGATCCTTTGGCAGGAGTTGTCGTCTCTTACCTTGTTCTAAAGTTAGCCTATGATATGGGCAAAGAATCCATTGGTATTTTGATGGAACAAAATGTGCCATTTCCAGAATTGATTCAATTTCATCATATTGTAGACACGATTCCTGAAGTGAAACGCATTGATCGAATTCGTGCACGCGAACATGGTCATTATGTTATTGTCGATATTCGAGTAAGTGTTCCCAATCAATTAACTGTGAAAGAAGGACATGATGTAAGTCGGAGAATCAAAGAATCCATTATAAAAGAAAATCCAAATGTAGAGGAAGTATTGGTTCATTTGAATCCTTGGTTTCCGGAAAAATCAGATGGAATGTAAAAAAGAACTGCTTTTGCAGTTCTTTATGGTTTTGGAGCAAATACCGGGAAGCTTTCCGTTTTGGTAATAATGGAATTAATATCATTCCAAGATTTTTCCCATCTCTTTTTCGTAAAGCCTGGATATGCTTTTAAGTTTCCCGCTTTTTTGGTTGGTAAGGGAACCACTTGGTATTCAGATTTTCCGGATTTTTTATATTTGTTTACAACAGTAGGTAAAAATGAGGTTTTTGTAAGTTTTATTTTTTTCGTTTTTGCATCTTTCATGATGTCCAAATATACAATCACACCTTGATCGGTGTATGGATCAGATTGATTGGAAATGAAATTCCCCATAGAGTAGATTATCAATTTCTCTTGTCCATTTATGTTTACTTTTTCAATTTGTTGTTGGACATGGGGATGATGTCCTAAGATAACATCAGCTCCTGCCTGTAATACTTGCGTAGCGGTTTTTTTCTGAAACGGATTGGGAGTGCGTTGGTATTCTGTCCCCCAGTGTAAAGAGACTAAGACATATTCGGCTCCTTGTTGTTTTAGCTCCTTGATATCTTTGGTAATTTTAGCAGGATTAATTAAATTAACCAAGTAAGGTTTACCTTTAGCAACAGGAAGTCCGTTTGTATGTTCGGTGTAAGAGAGAAATCCTAATTTGATTCCATTTTTCTCTATTACAATACCTTTTCGCTGTTCAGGAGTAGGAGCTGTCCCTGTCATCATAAAACCTTTCTTTTTAATCGTAGTAAATGTTCGAATAATCCCTTTTTCACCTGTATCATTGGAATGATTATTTGCTGTTGTTATCACATCTACACCAGCATACTTTAATGCATCCAAGATTTGATCAGGTGAATTGAATCTAGGAAATCCACTATAAGGTTTGCTCGTACCAGCCAAGGTTGTTTCTAAGTTTGCAACGGTTAAGTCAGGAGAAGATAAATATGGCTGGACGTTTTTAAAAAATTTGCGAAAATCATAACCGTTTTTTGTTTTTCCAGACTTCATTTGTGGTTCATGCATCATCACATCACCAATTGCTGCGATCGTAAGCTTTGAGGGTGGTGGAGGAGGTGGTGATGATTTTTTTTGTTTCTGTTCATCTGCCTGATCAATTTGAACTAGTTGGCAAGCGGATAATAGAAGAAATAAGACCAACATAGTAATGATCGATATTTGTTTTCTCAGTTGAATCACTCTCCAAAAATATGTTGCTACTGCTATACGATATTTTACCAGAAATTCAACAGGAAATGAAAAGTTTATCCCCGTTGTTGTCGAGTGGTGAACATAGTATAATTATGCTTAATGTTAATTGAATCGGATGGAGGATTGTTGAATGTTAACAACTATTGCCAATCTACACAATCATATAGAGGAAGAAGTAAAGATAGGTGTCTGGATGTATAACAAGCGGTCTAGTGGAAAAATTCAATTTCTACAGTTGAGAGATGGATCAGGTACAATACAAGGAGTTTTGCTAAAAAACCAAGTAGATTCATCGATCTGGGACGCTGCTAAAAATTTGACACAAGAAAGTTCTTTGTATGTATGGGGAAAAGTGAGAAAAGATGATCGAGCACCGTCTGGATTTGAATTAGATGTCATAAATTTAGAAGTCATACATATTGCAGAGGAATATCCCATTGCGAATAAAGAGCATGGAGTAGATTTTTTATTGGATCATCGACATCTTTGGATTCGGTCAGAAAGACAGCGTGCCATTCTCAAAATACGTGCAGAAATTATTCGGTCTATCCAGTCTTATCTTGATTCGGAAGGATTCAATTTAGTTGATCCTCCTGTGTTAACACCTTCCTCTTGTGAAGGTACAACCAATTTGTTCCATACAAAGTATTTTGACGAAGATGCTTATTTGACTCAAAGTGGTCAATTGTATATGGAAGCTGCTGCGATGGCCTTGGGTCGTGTTTATTCTTTTGGTCCTACTTTTCGCGCAGAAAAATCCAAAACACGTCGTCATTTAATTGAGTTTTGGATGATTGAACCAGAGATGGCATTTGTAGATCATCAAGGTAACTTGGAAGTACAAGAAAAGTTAGTTTCGCATGTGGTGCAGTCGGTTCTGACTAATTGCAAATTAGAATTAAAAGTTTTGGGTCGGGACATCAGTAAGTTGGAAAAAATTCAAGCTCCTTTCCCGCGCATTACCTATGACGAGGCAGTAGAGAGGCTCCAAAAGGCGGGTGTAGATTTTACTTGGGGGGATGATTTCGGTGCTCCTCATGAAACTTTATTAGCAGAGCAATTTGAACGACCACTGTTTATTACAGAATACCCGACAGGAATCAAAGCTTTCTATATGAAACCGAATCCTGAACGTCCAGAAGTCGTACTGTGTGCCGATATGATTGCACCAGAAGGTTATGGTGAGATTATTGGTGGTAGTCAACGTATTGATGATCCTGTCTTACTGGAGAAACGTTTCCAAGAACATGATCTACCAACAAAAGATTACGCTTGGTATATGGATCTAAGAAAATATGGAACTGTTCCACATTCAGGTTTTGGATTGGGATTGGAAAGAACAGTTGCTTGGATTTGTGGTCTGGAACATGTGAGAGAGACCATACCATTTCCTCGGATGTTAAATCGCATGTATCCATAAACCGACAAGGGGTCTGCAAATGAAAGGAAATGAAAAAATACGAGCTATGTTCGTACAACTTTTACAAAAGGGTACGATTCCATTGCCTGTTGCCCTCTTTACGGAATACAAACGTCTGGGTTTACGAGAGACCGAAGTATTGTTGCTAACACAACTACTTATTTTTCAGGAGAAAGAAAAAATAGCTGCACCAACTTTTCAAGAACTCTCCTATCGAATGAATTTAACAATACAAGAGATTGCAGATATGGTAGCGAAATTATCAAAAGATGGTTGGGTAGGAATTGGTTCAAAAGGAGAAAAAGGATATGATCTCTCTCTTATCTATGAACGTCTAGTAGCAAGTATAGAAGAAGAGGATGACGAGATTATTATTGATTCGGATGAGCAATATCAAACATTGTTTCATCTTATTGAACAAGAATTTGGACGGCCTCTTTCTCCAAATGAGTGTGAACATATTATCAAATGGTTGGATGAAGATCTTTATCCAGAAGAACTCATTGAAGCAGCACTTCGTGAAGCAGTTTATTGTGAGAAAATATCGATACGGTATATGGATCGTATATTAATGGAGTGGGAAAGACATCAAATCCGTACTGCTGAACAAGCTATCCAATTTTCGAAGCGTTTTAGGCAACCTGAAACACCAGTACAACCCAAACGGTCTACTTCCGAATTTACGTTTTATAATTGGTTAGAAGGATAGTAAAACCCCCATCCTTTTTATAAGAGAAAGGATGGGGGTTTTTTGTTTTATTTCAATATATCTTGGAACCATTTGGAAGTTGGTTTCCAAATATGAATGTTCCACCAATGGAATGGAGGGATGATAATATGTTGAAAAAACCATCGCACAGGAATCCAAATCAAATGAATTGTAATCCACTTAATCGGAATCCACAGTACATAACGTAAAATCTGTCCAATTATCCGAAAGATCCATGAAACTGCTATGTAAGTCCAACGAACAACTACAACAATGATTTCATTCCAAATCCAGTGCAAGACAGGATAAAAGATATGTTTCCATAACCAAGTGAATGGGAAGATGATGACATAGTAAAGAATAGGATACAAAATGTTCGTCCAGACGAATACAAATAGGTAACGCCAAATAAATAAGAAGACAGGTGTAATGATAAAATCCCATAACCATTTTAATGGTATCCAAACGACATAATATAACGGATAACCAATGATATACTTCAAAATAAATATGAAAACGGGTTCAAGAATAGTAGTCCATAACCATTGGAGAGGTATAGTAATAACATAAATCCAGATCCATTCTAAAATTTTGTAAATGAGATAGAACGGAAAATATATGACAAAAGCGATTCCGCGTACAAATGCTTTTATTACTTTTCCTATTTCTGCCATTTTTTTCCCCTTTTCGTTAAGTTTTAGGATAGGTAATGTTACAGAGGCAAAACGAAACTTCCTATTTATCATAAAAGAAATATGCAATTTGTAACAAGTCATATATGAATAATTCTAAAAAAGATTGTAATTATAATATTGAACCAAAATCATCACCTTAGAAAGTTGACAGAGTTATAATGATTTATTTAAGAATAGGAAAGTTATGATTGACAGAAATTCAAATAAAGGATAATATGACAGTATTCACTGACGTTATGGAAATAGAGAATAGGTGATTGGAAATGAGTAGAAAGTTACAAAATCAAGATAAAATGTTATTATCAGCTATTGAGTTGATCGCAGAAAAGGGATACAAAGGAGTAACAACTCAGGAGATTGCAAAACATGCAGGTTTTAGTGAAAAGACCTTGTTTCGCAATTTCGGTACAAAATTAAATCTGTTATTGACAGCATATGATCGATTTCACTATGGAGCAGAGATGACTGCACTTTTTCATGAGAAGTTAGTGCATGATTTGCCAACAGATTTAAAATTAATTAGCAAAACCTATCATGATTTGATGAATCAAAATCGAAAATTGATCATGATTTCGATTAAAGATGAGCATTTGATGGATGTTCTGAAAGATAAGGCGCAAAATCATCCAAGACAATTATTGCGTATTTTGACAGAATATTTGACTCAAATGCAAATGGAGCAAAAAATAAGAGAAGATATTAATCCGGAATCCCTTGCCCTCGCATTTATGATGATGAACTTCGGTGCATTTATGAACAATCTTGATGTGGAGAAGTCCATTTATAACATGTCATTAGATACCTTTGTTAAGGACAGTGTACAAATTTTTGTTCAAGGCCTTAAGACATAATTTTTTTTAACCAAATAGACAGTCAGTACTGACTGTAAAAAGGGGAAAAATAAGATGAAGCACAGACAACACGGAGACAAACTATTACTCATTTTGATGTTTACCCTTATTATTTCAGCAATGAGTGCTTTGATGTTTAATTTTACATTAACAGATATTAGTAAGGAATATCATATAACTACCGCACAAGTAAGTTGGGTTACATCCATTTATGGCTTAATTTATGGGATTGGGACAGTATTTTATGGGAAGATGGCTGACCAGTATCGACTAAAAAACTTGATTACATTTGGACTATTATTTTTTACGGTGGGATCATTAATTGGTTTAGGATCCACGAGTTTTTGGATGGTTTTGGCAGCAAGAAGTGTACAAGCACTTGGAGCTAGTGTCATCCCAGCAATATCCATGCTCATTCCTATCCGTTATTTTGCGCCTGAAAACAGAGGAGTTGCAACGGGGACTATCGTAGTTGGTCTTTCATTAGGAAATGCTCTGGGGCCAATCATTTCAGCACTCATTGTGGAATTTACCCATTGGAGATGGTTGTTTTTTATCCCCGTTTTTATTGTCATAGTGATACCCTTTTATCGCAAGTATCTAGATGATGAACAACTACTCAAAAATAGAAAAACAGATTGGATAGGCGGCTTCATGCTAAGTTTAACAGTTACGAGCATTTTATTATGGATTACAAATGGATCCTGGTGGTATTCACTCATTGGTTGTGTTACTCTTCTATTATTTATTGTAAGGATTCACAAATCATCAAACCCTTTTATCCAGCCTGTTCTTTTTCGAAACAAAGATTATGTAGTTGGACTGGGGATTTCTTTTCTTGTTAATGGTATGTGTACAGCAATTTATTTTGTTATCCCACTGCTTTTAGCCAATGTTCAACAGCTGCAGGCAGGATGGATCGGGTTTGTCATGGTTCCAGCAGCAGCAGTGTCAGCATTGCTTGGTAGATACGGTGGGAAAATAGTAGATACGAAAGGTAACAAGCCATTATTTACGATTGCTTCTTGTTTATTAATGGTGTTTTTTGGGGCTATCTCTATTTTAATAGGTAGTTCACCTTATGTAATTGCTATATTGTTGATTTTTGGTTTTTTAGGTCAATCGTACATGATGCTATCCATTTCGAATTCTATTTCTAGAACTTTGCCTTATGATCAAGTAGGAGTAGGGATGGGATTTCTTATGATGCTAAATTTTATTGCTGGGAGTATTGGTACTGGTATATACGCCAAGATAGTGGATATAGATGCCAAAGTCGCGATAATTCCTATCCAATTGTATGGTCCAAGCATTATATATAGTAATATATTTACTCTATTAGTTTTATTGCAACTTGTAACATTGATGATTTATTATTTGTCCCAATATGTATTCCAAAAAAGAAAGGTTTCACATTTATAAACAGATGGTCTACAATATGATCAGGGAGAGAACAAGGGGTTATTTACCATTCCTTATGTTATGGTAAATAACCCTTCTGCTTTGTCTATTCGATTTTGATAGAGGATATTCGGTCGTTAAATTGATAGATTGTTAAATCATTAATCTGTCGACAACCTCCCTCGAGTCGTATCGATTCGGCGTTTTCATCAAAATTGGCGTTATCATAAACTTTAATCGCATTCATCGAACAATTTGCTTTAAAAGAGCTGATCCGATCATTCCAAAAATCACCTACATAGTTTGTACTTCCACAGAATGTTGTTGATTTACCTGAGTAATTAATATCCTCATAAACCGTGACACAGCCAGCAGATGGTGTTGCATTATCCATAAAAGCAGTATGTGAAGAAGCAAAGAAGAAAGAGAGTATTAGTAAAATTATAACAATCCGACGATTTATCATGATTTCCTCCTTCGATTTTGTATAATTTCTTATTTTCAATTTATTATTTAGTTCACGAAATTATTATCCAATATCTGTAATTCGGAGGAGATGGTAAGAATCATTAGTAAATTTTACATTTATTGATTGTTATTTGTGATACACGACTTGTTTTGCTATTCAGGATTTCCATGGTTGTGTAGGGGGAATCCTTATCGGTTCTAAATACTATATTTAAATATTAGTATTTAATATTATTAATTCTGATTGTAAAATAAGGTTGAAACGAAGATGTACCCAGTTCACTATGATTGTAGGAGGGTTTGGTTGAAGTTGAATACCACTTTATATTTTGTGAGACCAGGAGAAACCGACTGGAACCGTAATCAGCGAATGCAAGGAAGAACAGATTCACCACTTACCCTTGTTGGAGTGGACCAAGCAAAAACTTTGTCACAACGTTTAGAACATATTGATTTTCATGCCATTTACACAAGCGAAAGCAAAAGGGCATGTGATACAGCTTCTTATATTTTACATAACCGCAAGATAAAATTAAGAAAGACCAAGGATTTAACAGAGATGTATCTTGGAGAGTGGGAAGGTTGTACATTATCTGAAATACAATTCCAATATCCTGATGAGTACCATTTATTTTGGAAGAATCCTAGCTCTTATGAAGCAACAGAAAGCAAGGGAGAAACCTTTGTTGACGTGCAGGAAAGGGTCATACCATTTGTACAAAATATTGTAGAGAGACATGTAGGAGAAACTATCCTGCTCGTAACCCATGCTATTGTAATTAAATTATTAGTTAATTTTTATGGTGGAGAAGATTTGTCTTCTCTTTGGGAAAGCCCTTACTATGATAGTACAAGCTCTTTTATCATGGAGTTTACTCAAAACGAGGTGCATTTATCATTTGAAGGGGAAAGATTGGGATATTAGAAGGAAAGCAGTTGGAACAATTGGAAACAAGGTAAGGAAGTACTTGTTGTACATATCGAGGACGATTTGTATTATTGTGAATCGAATGCGTATTTTCTAAGATCGAAGAGGATTACCCTTCTTTGGGCGAATAAAGATACATATCCAAATTATATTTTACTTTATTTTCCCGATGTTAATTTTATGATGTATCGATCATTGTTATTTTTAAATAGAATACTGTAGTAAGTAACAAAGAAGAACGAATGAATCGAAAAACGTTTAGCCTATGTGTTATTATTCTCATACTACTTTGAACTTGTAGTTCATCAACGCCTTCCGTAACCAAAATAAATTCAAAACAATCACAAAATAATGCAAAGACGATGCCTCTTATTTCTGATAGAAAATTTGGAGAAATGGAACGGTGACTTTTTTACGTTATCCAAGGAATTACAGTGGAGATAAGTATAATGAAGCTGCTATGCGAATAGCAATTAATAAATTTCTACAAGATGGACAAAAAAACAATATTTGGATTGAATTTATTCTTTAGCAACCGATTATTCTCAAGAATGTATTCAAAATTTATCTACAGATGTTCAAACTGATTTATCAAAAAAATGGAAAAATTGTTTTGGTAGAGGAAAAAAGGGTATATTTCTCCATATTATTAGATGCCAGCGGGAGTATGAAGGAAAAATAGGGAACAAAACAAAGATGAATATTGCCAAAGCGGCTGTACAAAAGTTTGCTTCTACTTTGCCAAGTAATGCTGTTATATCGTTACGTGTCGATGGACATAAAGGGGGTAATAATGGTGCGGATAAGACCACTTCATCATTTTGCCGTCAGGATACCCCGATCCTCTATAGGTCGGGGAGGAATGGTGGCGTTGTTCGGTATCCTCTTGTGGGATGCTTAGAAAAACACTCTTTTCTTCTGTTTATTTTCCTTAATGTTCGGAATTTTAATGAAAATTGTTGAAGGATCGAAGGTGGAAAAGTGGAATGGACGATTACAGCAAAAGTGAAGATCTTTCCCAATGAGGAGCAAAAGAAACTTTTGTTAGAAACATTACAAGCTGTCAAAGTAGGATGTAACTTTGTATCGGAACAAGTGTATCAAAGTAAGGTTCTAACGAGAGCCAAATTGATTAAAATGACATACGAAACGCTTCGCTCTCGCTATTCTCTTCGCTCTCAAATGTCCCAAAGTATTGCGATTGCTGTCATTGCGAAATACAAATCAGCGAAATCGAATGATCATGACTGGTCTCTAGTTAGGTTTAAAAATCCTGAATACGATCTCGTCTTTAATCGGGATTATTCCATTCGACCCAATAAAATCTTTTCGGTTAACACATTAGAAGGTCGGGTACAAATTCCTTACGAAACGAAAGGGATGGAACATTTCTTTGACGGAACATGGAGATTCGGAACAGCGAAGCCTTGGTAGAACGCTCAACCCACGGTGTACCAGCGATCATGCTTGCGTACTTTGGACAGGTCTGAGAGGTATAGGCAGGGTCCACAGCAATCACAGTGGATTGATCCCTTTGGAATCGCTTGCATGACTGGACAGATACAAGCCCCACCTCTTTAGAAGGGATGGATAAGAGAAGACAAGAGAAAAATAAAATTTACGATGAAGGCCAAGAAAATATTCATCAACTCAATCGAGAAAAGAGAGATTTAAAATCACAATAAATGAATCATAACATTGTTACTGCTTGTTAGTAGCGCTGTTTTGTTATTTGTTCATAAGGGATATTTGAAAACTAGTTTGTAGCAGAGACTGTATTTGATTAATCCATGCCTACTTTAACTTACAAATAATTGGTGATATTAGAATCTTTTCGAATAAGTGAATTAAAACTTCAAGCTGTCTCTCCTTATGTTTCATATATAGTAGCTAGTGAAAGGGTTGCTACCATGCAAAGTAAACATATTAACCAACCCTTCTAAGGAGCACAAAGAATTCAATAATTGGAGATAATCTTATAAACTAGAACAGCAGCCCTTGCTTAACCTAGCGAAAAATCAACCTCCGTTTTCACCACTATTATTACGACCACCACACAACTACACCATCATCGGGTCTATATGTCATTTCATTCACCACCTTACAATAGGACTTTTTGCGTTTGAAATATTTCGTAGAATTTGCGTTTCTACGGCACTATTATTACAGTAAAAGACCAAGGCGCACAGATCTTTTTTACGCCTTGGTTTCCATTATTTTGCTATATAACTTGGACCAGAATAGGATTGAGTATTTGTTTTGGTTGGATTGTTTCTCACTTTAGGAATAGGAATAAAGTATTGATAGTAAGGGACTTTTTCAAAGATTTTCAATGAGATAACGCTAACTATTAAGTAGAACAGAAAGGCAAAGCCTATAGCAGCTGGATGCCAGAAGAAGGCCGGCATAAAAGCTCCATAATAGATAAATAGTGGATGCATCACATAAATCCCCATGGAGTATTCTCCAATAGAAGTTAATGTCTTATCAAGCTTTGTTATTTGTTTTATTTTTGGATAGATACCGATTAATACAATGAAAAGAATAGGTACAATGATCATATTTTCTAATCGATATTCAGCTATTAATCGAATCCGATAAAAAGACCAAAGTCCATCAGCTAAAACGACAAATGCGAGAGCAAGATTTATCTTTGGGTGAGACTGTATCCAATCGCGAATCGTAGTCCAATATTGAGCAAGGTATCCACCTAAAATAAAATAGAAGATCCAATTGAATACATATACTTTTTCCCAATGCAAATAAAGTGGGAGCAGTTTTAAGAAGAGAAGTTGTACAATAAGCGAACCTACTAACATGATATTCCATTGTTTTGGACTGTCTACCCATTTTTGTAAGAGTGGGAAGATCAAATAAAATTGAAGGACCAATGAGAAGAACCACAAATGATAAAATCCTTCTCCTAGATACAACATTTGATAAAAATATTCGATGGAGAATGCAAAGTTAGTATGCCCACTATAAAGATAAGAAATAATCTGATAGAAAACCGTGAATGCAAGAAATGGGATAATTACTTTACTTGTTCGTGATTTCCAATAATGCTTAGCTTGAAACCCTTTTATTTTCCGGTGATAAAACAACAGAAAACCACTAATCATAATAAATAGATTAATACCATAGCGGCTCATCTGATTTAATAATAAGGTATACCATTCATGATGTTGATCGTGAATATAATAGTAGGAACCAGTAACATGGATGACTAAAATCAATAGGCAAGACAAGGCTCTTATCATATGGATTTCGTATAGGTAGTTATCGTTCTTCAAAGAAAACACACCTTTAAAAAATATTCACTTCTAACAAAGGTGAATAAAAATATACCTTCGTATCATGGAATGAGTTAGTTAGAAGCTAACATATATTTTGATAATGCACAAATAGATTTATAAAATTTTATATATGCAAACAGGTGTAAACAGAGGAGTAAATAGTAGTATTTTGGAGTATACGCGAGATTTAAATTCAAATGTGAATTTATTTTTACATAATCAGGCAGGTGAAAGTGCGGAAATGGGAATTATTATTAAAATATTATAAAAATTATGAGCTCAACTTAATATGGTATGATAAAAGGTAAGTGTCTCCTACGAGCTTTGGAAGATAAAGTGAAAACCGTACAGAAAATCTTCAAAAGTACAACGATGCGACTAGCGTGGCGATGGATGTGGGAAAAGAAGCTGCTTTCACTCGTGATTCTCTTCTGTGTCATGATGGATGCACTGGTTTCTTTCCTCCGTCCATATATGACGAAGCTATTCATCGATGAAGGGGTCAGTCAAGGGGAAAATGATATTCTCCTTCTCTCGATTCTTGGTTTCATGTTCGCCAGTGTGTTCGGCTTTATGTTCATGAGGCTTGGCGACGTCCTAGAGGAACTTATGAACGGATATGTAGATCTTGGTCTCCAAGGAAATCTAAGGGAGAAGCCGAATCAAGTATCTGAGCTTCGTTTGTTCCATAAGTTTCACAGCACGGAGTTGCCAGCAGGAGTGCCGATCTGGACCAGCAAGATTTCCTCTGCTATTTCAACTGTGATTCCTGATTTGCTCAACCAGAAACTCAACATGGTGGTGTCGCTTGGTGCCATGTTGTGGATTAGTCCTGTGCTGACCGTGATCTGTGTCTTTTGTGTCGGTTTGCTTTTTCTGTCAAAGCGTGTATTGAAAAAATACGCAAAGCTGAATAAGCAAATGTTCGAGCAGCAAAACAAGATCATGTCGCACACGGTTGATTTTTTTCGATCGTTTCGTGACATTCAGATGTGTGGAGCAATAAAGAGGGAAAATGACGAATTTAAGCGTCTCCGTACTGCATACATGAAGACCAATCTCAAAGCTGCTATGACGAAGATCTTTGGGATTGATTCGTTTTCTGTATTGATGGAAGCTATCATCACAGGGGCGATTTTCCTCATGGGGATGTTGTATTTTCAAATTATCTCACCTGGGCAATCCTTCCAGTTTGCGGGCTACGCTGTGACTTTTCAGGTGGGTGTCAATTGGTTCTTTCAGCGCTTCCAGTCTGTATTGGAATTTGTGCCTGATGTGGACCGATGTGACGAAATTCTCCATTTGGAGGAAATTCCTCTGAACCTCAATCCGATCGACCTGGAAGAAGTAGAGACTATTGAGTTTCGAAACGTGACTGCTACGCATCTGGGGAGCAATGTACCTGCGATCCACAATGTGTCTTTCTTGATCCGAAAAGGCGAAACTATCGGGCTTGTTGGACCATCTGGTAGCGGGAAGACTACAGTGATCTATCTGCTAGGCAGGATGCTTGAGCCCGATTCGGGGGAAGTACTGATCAACGGCCGATCGATCAAGGACTTCACCCTAGAATCGATGCGAGAACGGTTTGCTTTCTGCTTCCAAGATACAGACCCGCTCGATCGTTCGATCATCGCCAACCTAGAGCTTGCTAATCCTGAGGCAACAGATACAAAGATCCAGAAAGCGCTTTTCGATGCTTCTTTGGACTTGCCTAAGGAAAAACTCCAAGGAAAAACAGATCTCTCAGGCGGTCAGAAGCAGCGTCTCGGAATTGCACGATCTCTCCTTCGGCCCAATGCTGAGGTGTTCATCCTAGATGAATTTACCTCTGCTTTGGACGCAAAGACGGAAAGCCAAATGATTCAGCGAATGGATCGCAGGCTACAAGGAAAGACTCGGATCATCATCGCACATCGATTTTCCACGATTCGCACTGCGGATCGGATCGTAGTGATGGATTCCGGAAAAATTGTACAGACAGGTCCACATGAAGAGCTTCGTCGTCAGAAGAAAGGCTTGTACTATGAGCTGTGGAAAACCCAAAAAGAACAGTCATGGCTCGAAAAGTGGAATGGGAAGGTCCTAGGATTCTTCCAGAAATAAGGAGTAAGTGGCTTGGATTGATCTGGGGAATTTTCTGATCTCCGAGTCCCTTCTCCGTTTGAAAACCGCCCTTGTTGGAGTGAAATACAACAAGGGCGGACTCATTCATCGTTTATTTGGAATGATTAATAGCTAAAATGATTCTTCCACGTCCATGACCCGTTTCACTGAGAATATGGGCTTTGTGGGCTTCTTGTAAGGGAAAGACTTTGTTTGTTTCTGCTTTTAGTTTTCCTTTTACCATTAAATCAGCGATTTGCTGTGAAATAAGTTTTTGCTCCTCCAATGATGGCATAGTTTGAACATCAGGTTTTATAGCGATGATCCCCTTTTGTGCGGCCTTATCTATCGATGGTTCTCCAACAATAGATACTAATTTTCCTCCTCTTTTTACTACTTCCATCGATCGTTCCAGTGTTTCACCACCCACTGTATCAATCACAAGATCTATTTCTGAAACATGTTCTTCAAAAAGTTGGTTTGTATAGTCAATAACTTGATCAGCCCCTAATGAGTAGACAAAGGGGACATTGCGAGTGGATGAAGTACCGATAACGTGAGTACCAACCCATTTGGCCATTTGTACCGCTAGCATTCCAAAACCGCCTGCTGCTCCATGAATCAATATTTTCTGTCCTTTTTGTAATCCTCCATCATGAAAAAGTGTTAACCATGCAGCCAAAGCACTGGCCGGAATAGTGACAGCTTCTGAGAAACTTAAACCTTCGGGTTTAAGCGCAATTTGTTCAATGGAAGCTGTAGTATATTCCGTGTAAGTTCCATAGGCGCTTCGTCCAAATACGGCTTGTCCTTTGGTGAAAGTTGTAACATTTTCTCCTACTTCTTCTATAATACCTGCAAAAGTAGAACCTGGAATATAGGGGAACGTAGCAGGGCGTATCTGTTGAAACATACCTTTTCTATATTTCCAATCATAAGGTAATACTGCTGCGGTCTTAATTTTAACCAATACTTCCTTTTCTGCTGGTTTTGGATAGGGTATCGATTCGAGTTTTAGTTGTTCGGGACCTCCATATTGGTAGATGCGTATTGTTTCTCTTGATTTCATTTTGTATAAACTCCTTTGTTCATTTTTGTAAGTAGGAACATGAAAATCAAATTTACTATGGTGAGCACAAAGAAAAATAAATAAATATTACTGTAAATTCCGGATAGATCTGTATTGCTAAATGGATTGAGTGGAGGAATATGTTTAAATTCGATAAATTTAGTTAAAAGTGTTCCTGATATAGCAATCGTAAGAAAATTAAGTAATCCAAACATCCCCATTCCTATACCTGTATGTTCCTTTGGAAGGTGAGTGGAAATCGTTTTGCTAATGGTTGGCTGCATAAAAATGTAACCTATCTCAGTAAGGATAAGCAGGATAGAAAGCAACCATGCTTGATATCCTGAAAAAGACGAAAGCATGAAAAATCCTATACCAAGTAAAAAGATAGATATGGATAATACATAACGACTGCCTAAATGGTCTGTTAACTTACCACCAAATTTACCCATCAATGCAGCTGCAACAGCTGCTGGAGTTAGTACTAGCCCGATTTTATATCCAGATAAACCAAAATACTGACTTAGTAATAATGGGGTAATAAGAAAAACTCCAAAGTTCATTGCTGTATTAATGACTCCCATAAGTACACCTTGAACATAAGCAGTCCGACGAAACAGTGTAAATGGAACAAAAGGATTTTGTACTTTTCTTTGTCGCCAAACAAACAAGAGAAAGAAAATCAGGCTAATGATTAGTAAACTTATTTTCATAAAGGTAATAGCTTCCATTAAGGAAATAACAGATCCCATCAATAATCCTAAACTGAGGAAATCTATTTTATCTTTTTGTTTAGCAGTTTCATTAGGCAGCCATTTCCATATAAATGGAATGGTGAAGAGAAGAATGAATGGGAATAAAAATAGGAATCTCCAATTCAAACCTGTAAGTAGCCCGCCTAGTACAGGACCAATAATTGCTCCAAATGCCATGGCAGAAGCAAGTGTTCCTAGTGCATTTCCTCTTCTTTCTTCAACAATATATTTTGCTGGGATGGTCATTGCCAATGATGGAATGGTAGAGATCCCAATTCCTTGTATGATTCTCCCGATAAGAAGCAAGGTGAAATTTGGTGCGAAAAAGCAAAGGAGAGAGCCTCCGAAAAAGAAAACTACTCCAAATAACGCTATTTTTTTCACGCCATATAGATCTGCTAATTTCCCATATATTACGGATCCCATTGCAGAGATTATCCCAGCAATGGTTACTAACCAACTAGTAGTGGAAGGAAGCAAATCAAACTCTTTCGAGATACTAGGAAGTGCAACATTTAGCATGTAACTATTTACAATAGCGAACGGTACCATAAATAGAAGTAAACCAATAATTTTTTTTTCATCTTGTAGGGCAATCATAATGTTCTATCTCCCCGTGTTCTTTGATCTATATTTGTATCATACGCTTGCCTATGCATTATGAAAAATGTATATTTTCTTATATATAGATAACTTTTAACTTATGAAATGAGGTTAGAGTGATGGATTTACTTCCATTGAGGTATTTTAAAAAAGTGGCAGAAACCAAACATCTCACACATGCAGCAGAAGAGTTACATATTACACAACCTGCATTAAGTCAAACGATTGCTAGATTAGAGAAGGATTTAGGAGTAGCACTTTTTGATCGAAAAGGTAGGAAGATCCATCTTAATGCTTATGGAAAAGTGTTTCTAAACAAAGTAGATATTATTTTACAAGCATTAGAGGAAGGTAGGAGAGAGATAGCTGATATGGCTGGACTCGACAGAGGAACGGTGGCGATTGATACGACTTTTTTACCGCATTTTTCAGAAGTAATAAACGATTTTCGAACAACCTATCCTGATGTTCAATTTCGCATATCACAAACAGCATCACTAGAAAAACAAAATGAAATGCTAGAAAATGGTGAAATAGATTATTGTATTTCGTGTAAACAAAAAGATTTAAATGGAATAATTAGTATTCCTATCCAGACGGAAGAAATCGTATTTATTGTATCCAAAAAGCATGGTCTTGCTAAGCAAACCAAAATACAATGGACTGACATTGCAAAGGAATCTCTTATTCATTTTAAAGAAGGACATACCTTTAGAGAAGTAACGGATGAATGGTGTAAAACAGTTGGAATTACTCCAAAAATAGTTTGTGAAACAGATGATTCTAAAACATTAACAACACTTGTTAGTTCTGGAATAGGTGGTGCTTTTTGGTTAGAGACATTAGTAGAGGAGAACAATGCGTTTCATGTCTTAACGATCGAAGAGCCAATTTGTCATCGGAATTATTATTTGTCGTGGTCGAAAAAGCGATATCTTTCTATTGCAGCACAACGATTCAAAGAATTATTATTAGAAGATTATAGAAAAATAAATATATAGACTAGTTTGTAATGCAAACAAATTAATTCACACCGTTACAACAAAGAAATAGGAGGAAAAATGATTCGATATATTAGTGTAATAATGGTTCTTGTTGTTGGTCTAGGAATGCTTCATTATTATGGTTTTATCTGGTACAATTCGATATTTGCTATAGGATATGATGTGAAAGGGTTAGATGTATCTCATCACCAAGGGGCAATTGATTGGGAAGCGGTAAAAGAAGAAGGTAAGTTTGATTTTGTTTATATAAAAGCAACCGAAGGAAAAGACTTTACAGATAATCGTTTTGCTAATAATTGGATGGAAGCTCGAAAGCAAAGATTTCGAACAGGAGCATATCATTTTTTCTCCATGCAGAGTAATGGAAAAGATCAAGCCGAACATTTCAAAAGGATTGTTCCTGTAGTGTCGGATAGTTTACCACCAGTTATCGATGTGGAAATAGCTTTATATCATGATAAAAAGAAAGTTCTAGACAGCTTGACAACGATGATTAAGGAATTAAAAAAAACATACCAAAAAGAGCCTATTTTATATGTGACTTATGATACTTACCATACCTATATAAAAGACTCTATGGCTGGTTATCAAATATGGATTCGTGATGTTTTTAAATATCCCTCGATTGATAAAGAAAAGTGGATGATGTGGCAGTACCATAATCGAGGGCATGTGAATGGAATAGAAACATTTGTTGATATCAATGTATTTAAAGGAAATCATTTAGATTTAATAAAGTTAAAGTGATAGCCTACATCAAGATTTCGAATAGGCCCATACTTACTAATAGTACTCCTGCAATGGAGCTGGCAAAACGATTGATCCAAGAATAGGATAGTTTTATACCCATTCTGATCCCTATCATCATCGTGCAAAAGGACATACTACCAACGACAATACTAGACAATACAGGAGATACACCAGTTATTCCACCTCCGATTCCTACACCAAAACAATTGAGTGATAGAGCTATACCCAACAGTAACGATTCCTTGGAGGAGATGACTTTGTTGTTATCTGTATCAGCTCGCTCAGGGCAATCTAGTATTTTTTGTAGATAATGTCCTTCTTCTGATTTCTGTCTTGCATCGTTTAATGTGATACGTTGCCAATCCGTCCAAATAGTCCAAGCGCCTATGCCAAAAAGAATGATGCCGCCACCAATGTTAGCTAAATCAGGGTCAATATAATTACCGATCCAACTCCCTAATGTAACAGAAAAATAAGTAATTACAGCTCCAATACCAGCAATGATGAAGTTCGATTTAACAGGTATTTTAGTAGATTGTACGCCATATGCGACGCCTACTCCTAAGTTATCCAAATTGGCAGCAATCCCAATCAATATAATGGTTAACCATTCCACATCCGATACCTCCTAGGTCTCTGGACATTTGTAACAGCGTATGCAAGGAGGATCGAATGTTGAAAACAAAAAAGAAGACAACTCAGTTCTTCCGTCTTGTCATCATTCATATATATTTGCCATTACACAAAATGGGATGGATGATGAATGAAGGATGCTCCAATAAGGTTTATTCAATATATTTTGGGTCTACTGATAAAAACATTTGGACTTGTTTTGGTTATCCGATCTAATTTAGGAACTGGTTCATGGGAAGCATTTTATATAGGGTTAGCTAAAAAATCAGGCTTATCCATGGGAATGTGGGTTTTTATAATTGGTTTTATTCTTATTTGGTTCAATGCGTTTTTATGGAAAAGAAAGCCAACTTATAGCTCTTTTTTGACCATCGCAATGGTAGGGATATTAATTAATTGTTGGTTATTTTTTATAACACTTCATCCTATCCATATCGGATTGCAAATGTCGTTGTTTTGGACAGGCCTGATTGTTGCTTCTTTTGGAGCATCTATTTATCTGCTATCCGATTTTACCCCTACCCCAGTGGATCAACTCATGTTTGCTTTGTCTTATCGCTTTCAAATTTCTATTATGTTTGCCAAGACAGTTAGCGAGTTATTTGCTCTTCTTTTGGCGATTGCATTACATGGATCAATCGGGATAGGTACAATTATATTTGCTTTCCTCTTTGGACCGTTCATTCAGTTTTTTATACAAAAATTAAATCGAAAACAGGCTATACTTTAATAAATTTTTATAAAAAATCGCGTGTATATATTATTTGTATTTAAAATGTTTTAATATATATAAGTGTTTAAATCTATGAAAGAGGAATGGGAAATGTCGAAATCTCCTACTAAAAAAGGAACTGGAATGGCTTTAGGATTGTGTATAGGAGTAGCACTTGGATCGGGTATTGGCTTGGCATTGGGTAATACAGCTTTTATAGAAGTAGGCATGGCAGTAGGTGTTACATTTGGCATCATCTTTGAATCATCAAGTAAAAAAAGCAGGAGAAAGAATAATTTCTTCGTCCCTTTAAAAGAATAACCAATGAATAAACTATTAAATTAGATGTTGTATTTTTTGAAAATTTATTGACAAAAGATTTAGCTGAGGATAAAATGTCAGTGTATACTGTCGTTGTATACGATGGATTAGAGTTAATAGGAGGATACAACATGTTGAAAATAGGAATTATTTTAGGAAGTACAAGACCAGGAAGAGTTAGTCCGCAAGTAGGAGAATGGGTGAAAGCATTGGCGGATAAACGTGGAGATGCAACTTACGAGATAGTAGATATTGCCGATTATAAATTACCATTCTTTGGAGAATCAGGTGCAGAGGCGCAAATTCAGAAATGGTCAGAAAAACTAGCTAGCTTAGATGGTTTTGTTTTTGTTACTCCAGAATATAATCATAGCATTACTGGAGCTCTTAAAAATGCACTCGACTTAGCGCGTGAGGAATGGAATAACAAAGCAGCAGGCATTGTCAGTTATGGTTCTACTGGTGGAGCCCGTGCAGCAGAACACCTTCGTGGAATCATGGGTGAGTTACTTATTGCTGATGTAAAAACACATCCCACTCTTTCATTATTTACCGATTTTGAAAATTTTTCTACTTTTAAACCTGCTGATCTGCATGTAAGTAATATTAATCTGATGTTAGATCAAGTTGCCGCATGGAGTGGCGCATTAAAAACATTACGTTAATGAAAAGAATTATCAATAATATTTTTGGCCGATGAGTTTATTATAAATCATCGGTTTTTTTGTCTTTTTAATTTGAAAATACTTTATTTAAACTACAAATGACAGGAAGGTTTTACTTCAAGAATTTGTTATGGCATCACAATGGATAGGCATCTACGAACGTTATGTCTATTTTAAGAGGTGGATTTATGTTGAAAAAGAACAAAAATATGCAAAGTGTGAATAGTATAGGTCTGATAATATACAAAATATAAAGTAGTAAATGTTCTTTTTTTTATGCTGAAGTAAAGTAAATATAATGTAAATGGAGCATATTAACAGTGAGGAGTGGTACTAGTCATGGATTTTTTTACACCCGACTATTGGTCAGCATTGTTAGCAATTATCGTCATTGATTTAGTTCTGGCTGGTGATAATGCGATCGTCATTGGTTTAGTAGCAAGGAATTTGCCCAAAGAACAACAGAAAAAGGTGATCGTTTGGGGGACAGTTGGTGCAATTGGAATAAGAGCAATTGCATCGTTATTGGTAGTTTGGCTTTTAAAAATTCCAGGTCTGCTCTTGATAGGTGGCATATTACTGGTTTGGATAGCTTATAAACTCCTCGCAGAAGAGAAAGAACATAATGTAGAATCAGGCCAAAGTTTTTGGACGGCGATAAAAACGATTATTATAGCTGATGCCTTGATGGGATTGGACAATGTTCTTGCAGTTGCAGGAGCCGCACATGGCGACTTCTCCTTAGTCATTATTGGTTTATTAGTATCGGTACCAATTGTAGTGTGGGGAAGCACGCTAATTTTAAAATGGTTAGAACGTTATCCTATTATCATTACGATTGGAGCTGCCGTTTTAGCATTTACTGCTGCTAAAATGATGGTAGATGAGAAATTTTTGAAAGGTTTTTTTGAAGATAATCCCTTATTGAAATGGGGAGTAATCATCGTTGTTGTAGTGGGAGTAATTATGATTGGGACATGGAAAAAGCGGTCAAAACAAAATCAGCATACGAAATCAGAATAAACATAGGGAAGAAAACACCTTACTCAATTCGCAGTAAGGTGTTTTTCATTCTGGTAATAGTGGATGAGATATTCTTGAAAACGTAGAGCTGATTTAGATAAATATTTTTCTTTTAGCCATACAAGTTGAAAACTCCGCTGGAAATTTTGTTGTTTGATCGGTATTAAGGTGATTTCAGGACGCGAAACAGCTTCTGTTATAAACGCTACCCCAATTCCTTTTGCTACAAAACTGCTGAGAGCAGATAATTCTTCGACTTCACAAACGGTTTGAGGTTGAAAATTTACTTCTTTGCATAAACCATCTGTTATATGACGAAAATGATTTCGTGATGGTAGGCTAATGAAATCTTCATCTGAGAGAGCATGGAGATCGATTTTAGAATAATTTGCAAATGGATGCGTTTTTGGAACTGCTACATAAATTTCTTCTGTAACAAATACATGGTTTTCCATGTTCTTATTTGTAACTGGTAAGGAAGTAATGTAAAAGTCGATTTCTCTGTTTTGGAGAAGGTTTTGATTTTGCTCTTCAGAATGTGTCTGTTTAATAAGCAGACGATTGTTAGGAAACAAAGTTAAAAATGAGCTCACAAGTTCTGCGTCACATTGGTGATCGGTAGATGCCAATGTGACTCTTCCTCGATCGATATCGGCTTGATCCATTACTTGTTTTTTTCCTTCTTCTAATGCCGCTAGTGCAATGTCTACCTGCTTGAGAAAGGTTTGACCATATTCGTTTAATCTGATTTGCCGTTTTTGTCGATCAAACAAAGCAACACCTAGATCATTTTCTAATCTTGCAATGGTTTTACTAAGTGCTGGTTGGGCAATATGAAGTTCTTCTGCAGCTTTTGTTAAATGTCCAAGTCGAGCAACTTTTTGGAAGTATTGTAGTTGTAGTAGTTCCATGGAATCACTCCTCCTATTTCATATACTAGATGGAATGTATATATGTTGAATTATATATTTTTATTTATTATTTATCCATAGTACGATAAGCCCAACAAGATAAATCGATGGAAAAGTGGAGAAGCAAGTTGGCCAACATGATTTAGCAGGAAAGAATAAAGAAATAAAATTCCAAAATTCAAAAATAAAGAAAAAGAAAGGTTGATTGGAAATGAAAAACATAGCAATTTATTTACTGGCGATTGGAACATTTTTAACAGGTACTTCTGAGATGGTTGTGGCAGGAATTGCAAATCTAATAGCAAAAGATCTACAAATTACCGTTGCGCTTGCTGGTCAATTGGTAACCGCATTTTCCTTGGCATTTGCGATTGGTACTCCTATTGTTGTTACTTTTACTTCTCAAATGGAACGAAAAAAAGTTTTGCTTGGTTCATTAAGTTTTTTTCTCATAGGGAATATCGTTTCTTTCTTCCCAAATTCGTTCCCGATTCTATTGCTAACAAGGGTTATTCTTGGAACTAGTGCCGGTGTGTTTATTGTGGTGGCTATGAGTGTTGCTGCTAAATTAGTCACACCTGATAAAATTGGGAATGCAATCAGTACTGTTTCTTTAGGATTTGGAGCATCATTGGTATTGGGTGTACCTCTTGGGGTGTTTTTAAGTGAATGGTTGGGTTGGAGATCTATTTTTGCTCTTTTAACTATCTTGAGTTTAGCGATTATGATTCCATTATTCCAATTAATCCCCAAATTAGAAGGATCGGAACCAATCCCTATCAAAGAACAATTTTCTATTTTGAAAAACAAAAAAATTTTGGGTGGTCTATCCATTTTTTTCTTTTTGATCGCTGGATACGGAGCGAATTATACTTATCTAACGCCATTTTTGCAAGAAACTATTCATCTTGATATGACAACGATCAGTTTGAGTATGTTCGTGTTTGGTATTTTTGCAGTGGCAGGAACCCGACTTGGAGGATTTGGTGCAGATAAATGGGGAACATCCCGAACAATTACGTATAGTGTTTTATTTCATACGATCTTCTTGATTTCTATACCACTCTTTACTCAATCTGTGCTGTTAACATTGCTACTTACTGGATTATGGGTAGGAATAGCAAATATAACAATTCCAGCTTTGCAGACATATTTCATTCAACAAGCACCACAATCGTCAGATTTGGCTTTAAGCGCAAGTTCTTCTGTAGCCCAATTTGGATTAGCAGTAGGAGCAGGTCTTGGTGGCATGTTGATTAAATTCTCAAGTACAACTAGTTTTAATCCTTGGTTTAGTGCCATTATTGTGATCTTCGCTTTCTTGTCATCCATTATTGTCTTAAGTGTTAAATCAAAAGTAGTATCTGAATAAATGAATAAATCGAGCATCTACTAGAAATATTTAGATGCTCTAACTATTTTATTTTAGAATGTCTACTGTGTAGTATAATGAAAAATGCATGAAGTATGAAATTTCTGTATAATTGGAATGTTAATAGAGTAGGAGGGATGGGATGAGTGTTAACATTTTTTCTTCTGATTTTAAGGCTAAATCACATCAATTCTATAAGCAAATGCGAAAAGAGCGACCAACCTATCCTATTACACTACCAGGTAACAATCAGGGTTGGTTAATTACAAAGTATAAGCATGCAATAGAGATAATGAGTGATCAGCGGTTTATAAAGGATCCTCATGTGTTTCCTGATAACAACAATTATCGTTTCTTTCCAGATGACTACCGGGAATTTTTTATAGATTCGTGAGAGAGAAAACCCACGGTTTCAAACGTGGGATGAAAGCGATAGTCAGACGAGAGATGGCAGAGATCATCTCGTCTGACTATTTTTTGAAATTCTTGACATATACAAACATCGTTCTATAATATCCGTAAAATCCCATTTAGGGAGGTGAAATCGATGCACAGAGCCTTCCGATTTCGGCTTCGTCCCACAACAAAACAACGTATTTTAGAGTTAGCTGTTGAACAAGATGAATTAATCTATCGTCCAGGTTTTTTACTAAGGGGATTAGTTGAGTTTCCTGTGAAATACGAATAGTTTTTGGGAAACCACGCTTTTTAGAAAGTTGTGGTTTTTTTATATTTATCGAAAAGGAATGAACCAAATAGGAAAATTAAGAAATTGTACATTTATATAAGATGAATGAAACGTTATTATGGATGAAAGGTATTTTTTTAATTTTATATACAAATGATTTTAATATGGATAGTGTTCAGGATACGGAGGTAAGTTGTATGTTGTTTTCACAAGCAAAGGTAACTGCTGTTGGTTCTTATGTACCTGGAAGAAGACTAACGAATGATGATTTATCTAAATCAGTAGAAACAAACGATGAATGGATTCAACGAAGAACTGGAATGAAAGAAAGAAGAATCGCGGAAGATGTTCAATTTACAAGTGACTTAGCGATCAAAGCAGTTGAAAGTATGATAGAAACTTTTTCGCTTGAAATTCAAACCATCGATATGATTATTGTAGCAACATCTACATCTGATTTTGTATTTCCGAGTGTAGCAAGTCAAATTCAGAATTATTTTGGTATCTCGCAATGCGGTTCAATGGATCTTAGTGCAGCATGTGCTGGTTTTACCTATGCGCTCAATGTAGCAAATGGGCTTGTTTCAACCAATCAATGTAAAAAAGCATTGGTAGTAGGAGCGGAAACCATGTCCAAAGTTGTTGATTATCAAGATCGGACCACGTGTGTTCTATTTGGAGATGGAGCAGGGGTAGCCTTGGTAGAAAGAGAAGAGATCAATCCTAGTTTTGTTCATGCATCATATGGGACAAGAGGGGATGCAGGTCGGTATTTATATGTTTCCAATATAGCTAATAACATAGAAGGTGAAGGAATTAAAAAAGAGAAAAAAATTGTTCAAAATGGAAGGGAAGTTTTCAAATTAGCTGTTTCTTCCCTTTCCAATACTATTCCTCCCTTTTTAAAAGAAGCAGACTATGGGGTAGGAGATGTAGATTGGTTTGTGCCACACAGTGCTAATATGCGGATCATCCATGCAATTTGTGATCGGATCAATATGAATGAAGATAAGGTTCTATTCAGTGGAGAGTACTATGGTAATACCTCATCTGCATCTATTCCGCTATCTTTGACAGAAGCCTATCAGTTAGGAAAACTACAAAGAGGTGATCTTATTTTACTCTCTGGTTTTGGTGGAGGGTTTGTTTATTCACATTGTTTGTTAAGATGGAGTATTTGACTCTCTACACTGCTGAAGCAGTGGGATTCTTGGGATGGTAGTCTTTTGACTACTGCATTTAAAGGAAGTCTTAAATGAAGAAAAGATTGAAATCCAAATAAAGTTAGTTCAGGAAGAACCTTTTGCAAAGCACATCAGGCTAGTGAAGGATTTTTTGTTGATAACAAATAGGATACAAAGGTGTTATGTTATTGCTGTAAAAACAATGGGTTTCGAATTATTGTAAGGTCAGAGTACTATGCAGATTTGATCTTAATGCTTATGAGGCATCATCTTTTATAGAAAGTAGAATGGACAGCCTAACTTGTATCTTGCCTCCAAAGATCATTCCCTTTATAATGACATTAATATGAATATGTATTTTTCGGAGGAGCCTGTCAACCTATAACTTCTTTTTTAATAAAAAGGGAAGTTTATGTGTTGATGGGCTTTTTATTATGCAATAAGGGTGGGATTTGTTTGAATACAACAATGTTGGCTATTGGGATTTTTTTCATTATTTATGCCTTTATCATCACAGAGAAATGGAATCGAGCAGTTATTTCGTTATTAGGTGCATCTGTTATGATTTTAGTAGGTATTATAGATGTGCATAAAGTGTTTACTCACTATATAGAGTGGAATACGATTGCACTATTGATCGGTATGATGATTTTAGTGACCATCACGAATACAACAGGAGTTTTTCAATGGTTGGCGATCAAAACAGCAAAGTTAGTGAGAGGCAACCCGATTCATCTTTTGATGATGCTATCTCTTTTAACGGCCGCAGTTTCCGCATTGTTAGACAATGTTACAACAGTGTTGCTCATTGTGCCCATCACTTTTTCGATTACTCGTATTTTAAAGGTTAATCCAGTTCCTTATTTGATTTCTGAAGTAATCGCTTCCAACATAGGTGGGACTGCTACTCTCATAGGAGATCCGCCTAATATTATGATTGGTGCTGCGAACAAACATCTAACATTCAATGCTTTTTTGATGAATTTAGGTCCAATAGCAGTTATTATTCTTTTTACCACTCTTCTTATGTTGTATTTTATTTACCGCAATAAGCTTACTGTAACAGAAGAAGATAGACAGAAATTAGCTAATTTAGATGAAAATGAATCCATTGAGAACATTCCATTGATGAAAAAATCCTTATTTGTACTGGGATTAACGATTGTTGGTTTTACGCTTCATTCTATCTTACATGTAGAAGCATCTGTCATTGCTTTTGTAGGAGCCAGTTTATTGTTGCTGATTGGTTTAAATGAACATCAGATCGAAAAAACATTTGCCTCCGTTGAATGGACGACAATTTTCTTTTTTGCTGGGTTGTTCACTTTGGTAGGAGGGTTACAAGAAGTAGGAGTAATTAAATATGTCGCACAACAAGTGTTGAATCTCACTAATGGTGATCTTTCTTTAGCAGCTATTTATATTTTATGGATATCTGGAATTGCTTCTGCTACGATCGACAATATCCCTTTTGTTGCTACGATGATTCCATTGATTCAAGAGATGGCAAATAGCCTTGGTGTTAGTGTAAACGCACCTGCAATTAATACTCTCTGGTGGTCGTTAGCATTAGGAGCTTGTTTGGGAGGGAATGGTACGATTTTAGGTGCTTCTGCAAATGTAATTGTTGCAAGCCTTGCTGCTAAAGAAGGAAGAGGATTTAGTTATATGGAATTTTTAAAAATTGGAGCTCCGATCACGCTTGTTTCCCTAATCATCACCCATATCTATATTTTCATTCGCTATTTATAAGATAAAAGACAAAATGAATTTTTTTCCTTTCGAAACTATTGGGGAGGCAAGTGGAATGTTGAAAAGTGAGATTTGTTTTAGAAGAAAAAGAAAGGGAGTATTGTATTATGAAACTGAACAATATACGTTTATGTGTCACTAAGTTTAGGGAATGTTTTTTCTTTGATCGGGATATTTTAGGATTTAAAGTGTTATGGGGAAATGAAACTTCTGCTTTTGCTGAATTTGATACAGGTTTATCAAGACTGGCTTTGTTTCATCGAGAGCTTATGGCTCAATCGGTTGGTGTACATGATTTGCCATTGGAAAGTAAAAGTATGGACCCGTTTGTTCTTATTTTTGAAGTGGATCAAGTAGATAGGAAGTATAAGGAGCTACAGGATAAAGGGATCACATTTATCACTGAACCAACCGTTCGAGAAAATTGGGGAATGAAAGTATCTCATTTTAGAGATCCTCAAGGGAATATGATAGAGATTTACGAAGGTTTAGAGTGACTGGATAGGTAAAGAAAATAAAATTCATCTTAAAATAGGCAGACCTCTTTTATTTGAAAAAAGGTTCGCCTATTTTGTTTTCGATTATACCCAAATTATAAAAGTACTTATCATCACAAATAGGATAACATAGGTATTTACATTAAAATGATGTTATGAAACGTATGGTTGATAAAGATGGAGAAAAGATGAAACGAATAGGGATAGAAGGAGCATCGATCAGTTTTGCCGTTATTTGCTCAAGAAATGGAATGTGTATGAAGGACTAGATCATGATCTGTCTTACTATCCCTATTTTATTATAGAGGTACTTTAATAGTTTTTTAGGACGAGCTGTTGTAATTGGTTTAACCATCTTTATTGTAGCATAGTTATCTTTAAATGCAGGAGAGAACTGGCTATTTTCCTTTCTTACTGGCTATTTGAATCAGGAAGAGTTGCAATCATGCTAATCTCAACACGCGCACCTAGTGGCAATGAAGCAGCGACAGTTGTTTCGCGCACAGGGTATTCGTGATCAGGGAAGTAGCTTGCGTAGATTTCGTTAACTAGGCCAAAGTCTGATGCATCTGTTAAGTAGATCGTAGTTTTTACGACATCACGAAAGCCAACATCGATTTTATCAAGAATCTTGCCAAGATTTCTCATCACTTGATGCGTTTCAGCTTCGATACCGCCTTCGATAAGGGTACCCTCAGGGGTTTGCCCGATCTGTCCAGCTGTGAAGACCATTTCTGCATGAATGACCGCAAATGAATAAGGTCCAGCCGCCGGGGAAAGACCTTCCACTGCTCTTATTCGTTTCATTTTTAAACCTCCAATTTTGTTGAAAACACTTGTACAGCGCTTGCTGTAACTAGTATTTCATTCGTATCCATATCGTGGTTAATCTCCGCAAAACCTGGACGACCTATGAAGTTTCCTTGTTCTACGATTATTTTTTGTTGTTTGGATTCTATAAGATTGTTTTGTTTTGCGGCATGTATTAAACCAGCTTGCATGGAGCCGGTAAAAGGGTCTTCATCAATACCTATAAGAGGAGCAAGGCCACGCGCGTGCAAGTGTGACTCTTTCTTTATTGTTTCGTTGGTGAATAAACAAAATACAATTATATTTTCAGAACCAAAACTCGAACGGATTTGCTCGTAATTAAATCTCAGATCTCCAAGTTGTCTAAGGGACCTAATTGGGATATATAGGTAATTCAGTTCGTGGTCTAGGAGTACCTCACCATTTTTTTCAAGCACATTGGTGGGAATACCAAAGGAATGTGCAAATTCTTCCCCTTGTAGACGATAAGGTTCCATAGAGACTTTCGGAGTGGAAAATGTAATTTGGGACTGACTGTCGTTACCTCGCTTAACAGAAATATGGATCACGCCAATGTTTGTTTCGACACGGATAGAGCTTTGCCCAGAACCACCGAGACCATACATATGGAGTCGCGCTAGCTCATATAAAGCTCCTACGGTAGCATGCCCACAGAATTGCACTTCTTCGGTTGGCGTAAAATAACGCAGCTTGATATCAGCATCAACAGTAGTGGGCTTGAGTACGAATGAAGTCTCAGATAAGTTCATTTCTTTCGCGATATTTGCCATTTCGTAATTGTTCAGTTCGTCAGCATTTGTAACAACACCGGCAGGGTTACCACCAAAAAGAGTGTCCGTAAACGCATCCACTTGATGCAGATCGATTATTTTCTTCATGTTGTCTCCTCTGTTTCTAAATTGTAATTTGTCAATTCTGAAAATAACAAATCCAACTGTATGAACCTTGAATTTCCTTTCCTACTGTCTTTTCATCTTCATCATGGTCAAAAACATACATTTTCAATATTTTTTACCTAAGTCTCTACTTCTAAAAAGAATTACTCTACTATTTTAATATATATTCTTGTTTTACAAAACAAAAAAGTTCATTTCTAGTTCCAAATGTCTTAAGCTATTGGGGTTAATTGGAACAAAGCTCCTTAACATACAGAAAGTTAATAGTTTTACATTCCTAAAAACCGTAGCGTACCCTTTATCCAAAATAGTACAGTGTCCTCTTTTTTTAGTAACAGGGGTACCAGGAAGATATGTGTAAAAATAGGATATAGGCTAGGGATATTTACCAATGGACATTAGAAAGCCCAACAACCGTTGGGCTAATACATTTTTAACCTGTGAAATCCAGTGCCTTTCAAAAGGTTGTGGAGACCGTCTCTAATCAATTATATAGTCTCCAAAATCTTTCATATAACTGGTCGGACTATGCACAAGGCAGATAAACAATAAACTGGGTCCCACGCCCGATCTCACTTTGTACCGAAATGAAGCCTTGATGAGCTTCAACAAATTCTTTTGCAATTGCAAGTCCTAGACCCATGCCACCTGTATGACGGGAACGTGATTCTTCAACGCGATAAAACCGATCGAACAGAAAGGGCAGTTGCTCCGCCGCGATTCCGACTCCGGTGTCCGTAATCGAGATAGACGCAAAACGCGATTCATCATGGGAAATATCCGTAATTTGGATCGAAATCCTTCCACCAGATGAGGTATACCGCATGGCATTAACCAACAAATTATAGAATACTTGCGTAATTCTGTTAGGATCGACGAACACATTCAATTTTTGCGCCGGATACGAACGAATAATGTCGATATGTCGTTCTTCTGCTTCCGGCTTTAACATATCGATAATCCGATCTAAAAGGGGAATAAGATCAGTCGAGGATCGATCCAACTTCAATTTTCCTGCTTCTGCCAGTGTTAACTGGTGGAGATCGTCAACAAGCTTGGACAATCGGATTACTTCATCCTGCATAGGCAATAAGGTTTCTGGAGGAATGTCTCGTCCTCCCTCTTGAATCATTTCCATATAACATTGAATAATGGAGAGCGGTGTTCTTAATTCATGCGCCACATCGGCTGTCAAATTTTTTCGTACTTCTTCTGCGTGAAATAACTGCTGCGACATATGATTAAGCGCTTCAGTAACTTTCCCGAACTCATCCATTGTTGTCACAGGAATGCGAGTGTGAAGCTCTCCAACTGCGATTTTTTGTATGGCAGGGATGAGACGTTTCAGGGGTTGCGTTAATTTCTTGGTTAACCATAAGCCAAGAAGCAGTGCCATGATCCCGGTTAAGGCCGGTACCCTTAAACCTTGGGTGAGCATGGAGTCCAGAATATAATTTTTTAATAAATAATCTTCGCTTGATTCCCACCTATCGACATAGATTGTACCGACCGTTGTTCCGTTTACCATGATAGTATTCCGTTTTCCCTGTTGTATCAACGATTGAGGATCTCCCGATCCTCTAAAAAACAAGATGTTGCCATCAGGAGACAAAAGAGCAATCTTGCGTCGATCTAGATTTTTCTGCTCCAATTTGTCTGAAATCTTTATTTCTTCTATGCCTTCCCATGAGTTTTTATGCTCCTTATAGTAGATTTCAAACAGCCCTGTCGTTTTTTCTTTGAAATAATCTTCAAAACGGTTCTTTAAGTATCCTTGGGTTGCCCCGAAGTAGCCCACTGTGACAAAAAGAACCAGAATTGTCATTGCGCCAAATAATTTCCCTCGAACGTTCATAGCTTGTCACCGAATCGATAACCAAATCCGAACACGGTTTGAATATATTTTGGAACCGCTGGATCGTTCTCGATCTTTTTTCGCAAGTTGCTGATGTGAGAATCGATCGTGCGCTCGTAGTTAATGAAATCATCTTCCATGGCTGATTTCATCAGTTGAAGGCGACTGAATACAATACCAGGTTTGGCGGCCAAAGTAAGCAGTAATTTGAATTCAGTAGGAGTAAGAACAATTTCTACGTCATCGATCATGACTTGGCATTTCGACTCGATAATCGTCAAATTTCCCCTTATCATTGTTTGAATTTCTTCGGATTCCCCCTGAATGCGACGTAAGACGGAACGTATTCTCGCCGCTAACTCCCTCAAACTGTAAGGCTTTGTCATGTAATCATCGGCACCGATTTCCAAACCGATAATTTTATCCATCTCCTCCGTTTTTGCCGTCAGCATAATGATCCCATAAGAACCCATGTTTCGCAGTTCGCGGCAAACTTCAATTCCGCTCATTCCTGGAAGCATCCAATCTAAAACAACCAAAGCAGGACACTCCGTTTTGGCTGCGTTTAGCGCATCCTTTCCCGTAGTGGCGCTCACAATTCGAAACCCTTCATTTTGTAAATATGGAGCCATCGCCTCAAGCATTTTCACTTCATCGTCAACAAGAAGTATTGTTGTTTTCATCTAAAATCTCGCTTCTTTCTGCTGTTTTTATTCGTATTATAGCTTTATTTTTAAGCAAAAATAGAATCACCTTGAGAAAAGGATAGGTTCTGGACAAGTCCTTAACATCAACTTGATAAACTTCGTTTGATCGTGGAGGAACGCAATAGCAGGATGTACACAAATAAAAAATTCAACTTGCTCATTATTTAACGAAAGGGAGATGAAAGATGAATAATCAAAATAAAACGTAGTGGGGAGTTGGAAATCATACGGAGGATCTAAGCAAAGTAGCAAGTATCTGCGCAGCAAAGTATTTGAATGGAGTTTTGATCCCAATCTTCAAACCGGAACATGGTGGATGGAATCGGATTCAAATCGAGGTTGATGACCTAGGTGGCTTTGTCGAGATCTTACGTAAAGCAGGCCTACGCTTTCGGAATGATGTTGTCACAGGGGTTTTGGTGGAAAGCAGATCTTACCAGATGACCCAGCAGGTAATCCTATCGAACTCTTCGAGATTCTAAGTAAATGCAAGAGAAAGAACATTATCTCATTTGCATCTAACTATCCATACGAGAAGGACCAGAAGTGATCGCACGTTTTTGTTTTTCTTATAATAATGTGAGAACTACAACCATCCTAAAATCTGTTAGCAGACAATATAAGAATGCTAGATACATGGTATGTATAAGTTGATATATATACTACTTTAAATCAACAAAGAGGAGTAATTTACAAATGAAAATAAAGCTAGTTCCATTCGCAATACTTTGTACACTTTTACTTGTGCCAACTATTGCCTTTGCTGAAGGTACCAATGGTTATGTCGGATTTGGATATACCTCCGAGCGAACCGGAGCTATTGTGGCAGCAGTGGTGGGGCTCATCAGCGTGGTCATAGGTGGGCTGTCACTGGCTCGCTCCTCCGGTCGTTTCGGCACCGGCAACGGGCGGGCGGGGGCCATCGTGGCAGCAGTCGCAGGATTGATCGGTATACTCATCGCTGGACTTCATCTGACCAACACTTTCGGTTGTTTCGGCACCGGCAACGGGCGAGCGGGATCCTTCGTAGCCGTAGAGATAGGTTTGATAGGTATAGTAATTGCTGGAATAACTCTAGTTCGCTCCTCCGGTCGTCGTTTTAGCACCGGCAACGGACGTCGCAGGGCAATCGTAACCATAGTGGCGGGGCTGATCGGCATAGTCATTGCTGGGTTGTATTTGACTAACTCTTACGGTTGTTTCGGCAACAGCAACGGGCAAGCCTGGGCCATCGTGACCATAGAGGTAGGGCTGAACAGCATGGTGCTTGCTGGACTGTATCTGGCCCGCTTCCGCCGCACTGGCTGATGCCCTGTGTTGTGGTCCTTCCCGTCTTGGGCATTTTCTGGTGGGTGCAGAAATTTGCTCCGGTTTACTATATTTCATTTTCGTTCGTTATCATCTATATAGAAATCTAAACAACAGATTATCAAGCATTAATTTAAAAAGTGAAGTAGAATGAGTCTTCTGCGTCACTTTTGGGTTAAAATCGGAGGAAAAAATCCAAAAAAGAGAGGGCTAAGAATAAAAAAAGTGACATAGACATGGAGAAGTTTCAAACCCATCTTTTGGAAAAAAGAAATAGAGAGAAAACAGTTGAGGATTCTGGTCCGCAGGATTGTTTCCGATTAAAGGTTAGATGATACCAAAATTGATATATGCTCCCTTTACAATGGTACTATCGACGAAACTGCCCCGAGTCGTGCTTTTTCTCTTATATGGATCATTTAAAAAAGAGCATCCTTTTTAGGATGCTCTTAGTGTGAGAAACTAGAAACTAGCAACAGCGGCGGATACTTCCACTTCCATATTTCTCATCTGTTGCTTGTCGATGAAATTCTTTTTCGGATAGAGGGGTAGATGTTGGATGGCATTTTTGAAAATGATCTAAATACCGTTTGTAGTTTGGGACACCAGCAATTTCGTTTAAATAAGAAGAGATCGATCGCAATATTTTGAACCACTTCACAATCATACCTCCCCAGCAGGTTCATTTTTAATATATTCAGATTCATGAAGTGGGAGTTGTTCTCGTTTTATTAATACTTTATACCAGATACGAATGGATTCAAATAAGATAACTAGAACAAGGAAGATGAAAATTCCTGTTAGAACAGCATCCACCATGTTATTAAAAATAATTTGCTTCATTTGATCGATATTTTTGGCAACGCCCAATAGTTTTCCGCTGTCTAATGCTGTTTGATATTTATCAGCTGCTGCCAAAAAGCCAATGGCTGGACTGGGGTCGAATAATTTTTGCCAGCCGGCTGTCATTGTAACGGTTGTTAACCATACTAGTGGTACTACTGTTATCCAAGCGTAGATGGCTTTGCCCATTTTAATCAAGATCGTTGTTCCTACTGCTAATGCAATAACTGCTAGCATCTGATTGGCGATTCCAAATAATGGCCATAAGGTATTAATTCCACCAAGCGGATCTACTACTCCTTGGTAAAGGAAATATCCCCACAGAGCAACAATAACGGCACTTGTTAGAATATTGGCAGGATACCAATCTGTTTTTCCTAGTTTGGGAGATACTCTTCCAAGTAGGCCTTGTAAAACAAATCGTCCTACCCTTGTCCCTGCGTCAATGGTTGTTAAAATAAATACTGCTTCAAATAAAATTGCAAAGTGATACCAAAAAGCCATCCAAGTTTCTCCACCAAGAACAGATGAGAAAATAGTAGCCATTCCTATTGCTAAGGTTGGAGCTCCACCAGTACGAGATAAAATGGATTCTTCGCCGATCTGGTCTGCTAATTTGGTTAGATCATCTGGTGTAATCGTAAAGCCAAATTGAGTTACAGCTTGAGCTGCACTGTTTACGTCGGTACCAATCACAGCCGCTGGACTGTTGATAGCAAAATAGGTACCAGGTGTTAGAATACAAGCAGCAATTAAGGCCATAATGGCAACAAAAGATTCTGCGATCATTCCCCCATAGCCGATAAATCGGGCTTGTGATTCTCGCATAATCATTTTTGGAGTTGTTCCAGAGGATACCAATGCATGAAAACCTGAGATTGACCCACATGCGATAGTGATAAATACAAAAGGAAAGAGGTTTCCAGAAAATACTGGGCCTGTTCCATCAATAAACTTGGTCAATGCAGGCATTTGTAAATCGGGCATCATAAGTAAAATTCCCAGTGCTAGACCAAATATAGTTCCAATTTTAAGAAAAGTACTTAAATAATCACGTGGGGCAAGTAGTAGCCACACAGGGATAACAGAAGCAACAAATCCATAAATAATCATCATCCAAGCAATAGTTGTTCCTTCAAAGGTGAACATAGGAGCAAGAGATGGGCTTTCAGCAACTAATTGTCCTCCCCAAAGGGAGCCGAGTAACAAAATAAATCCGATTAAGGAAGCTTCTAATATTTTTCCTGGGCGTATATAACGCATATAGATTCCCATCAATAAAGCAATGGGGATCGTCATGGCAATCGTAAACATCCCCCAGGGACTTTCCGCAAGCGCTTTCACGACTACTAAACCTAATACAGCTAGAAGGATGGTCATGATACCTATAATAGCAATAAGCGAAGTAAATCCTGCTACTGGGCTTATTTCTTCTCTAGCCATATCTCCAAGTGATTTACCATTTCTACGCATGGATCCAAATAAAATAATGAAATCTTGAACAGCTCCACCAAGAACAACTCCAATAATGATCCAAAGTGTTCCTGGTAAGTACCCCATTTGGGCAGCGAGGATGGGTCCAACTAAAGGTCCTGCACCTGCGATTGCTGCAAAGTGGTGTCCGAATAATACCCATTTGTTTGTTGGTACGAAATCTTTTCCATCGTTATGAACTTCAGCGGGTGTTTTTCGTTGATCATCTAGTTTAAATACTTTCCTTGCCATGAATCGACTATAAAATCGATAGGCAACAGCATAAGTACAGACAGCAGCAGTGAGTAACCACATGGAATTTACGGATTCTCCCCGTTTTAACGCGAGTAACGCAAAACATGCTGCTCCAAGAACAGATACAAAAGCCCAGATCAAATAAGACCACCATTGTTTCTTCATTGTATTCATCCTTTCTGTTTCTTATTAATTCTGATAATTTTAATTAAAAAATTATTAATTAAATACTATTTTAATACAAAATTTCGATTCTTGGTACATGCTTACACCATTTTTTTATTACAACGTGTTGAGGAAAAGGTAGATTCTATCTTATATAGATACCTTGTTTTTATTGAATTGTAATGCATTGGAGTCAAAAAACTAATTAGAATCAAATTTGAAATGTTAGTTGTATGTTTTTTTTTTGAAAAAATCCACTGACAAGCTATGTCAGTGGAAGTGTTCTATTATAAATAAAAATGATTATTAGAGGAGAAGTTGAATATGTCACAAATAAATAAGAAAATTGGTTTTTTATTTCTTCAAGGTGCTGGATTACAAAGTTCGATTTGGAACAATGTATTGGAAAAACTGCCTTATCCCTATCTTTTAATAGATTCACCACAACCAAAAACCAATAAAAAGCTTACATTGGATGAATATTCGATGAATATTAAACAAGCAGTGGAGAAGTGGGAGGTAGAGAAAATTGTAATTGTGGCACACTCGATTGGAGGAGTGGTTGCTCTAAAGTGTGCCAACCTTATGCAAGATCGAGTGGTAGGATTAATAGCAATTGGGGCAGCTATACCGAAAGATGGAGGATCTTTTCTTTCTATCTTTCCATACCCAAAAAGCTTACTGATGCATATAATCTTAAGGCTATTCGGAACCAAACCACCTGAATCAGCAATCCGTCAAGGTTTATGTTCCGATATACCAGAGTCCAAAACCAAGGATATAATCGATAATTTTGTAGTTGAATCGTTGCATTTGTATACAGATCAGACCAATGTTTCATCACCGAATGTTTCAAAAATGTATGTGAAGTTGAGTGAGGATAAGGAACTTGATAATGTTCTGCAAGAAAAAATGATTCATAACTTGAATCCTGATCAGATAGTAGAACTAGACACTGGTCATTTGCCTATGATTAGTAGATCGGGTGAATTGAGTGGGATTTTATTGGATTTTATCAATAAGATGGATTGATATTTTGGATATATGAGTGGTCACATACATACATCCCCTATGATTTTTTAAGGGGGATGTAAATTATTATAGCAATTGTCGACTGAAAGCCCACGGTTTGAATCGTGGGATGAAAGACGACGTTGCTCGAAATCCCAAAGAGGGGTTGCAAGAGTAACGAATATTCTGTATATTAGAACATATGATCGGTGATCATCCTACTGGTAGTAGGTTTGGCTTTGAAAATGTAATGGTATTGGGTTTCGGCGGCAAATGGATACGTCTCCCGCCGAGTAAAACCATTAGAGGCAGGAAGAGGACTAGAACACTGGTAACAGGTGTTCCGCCCATGCGGGTACACTTCTAACTGCATGGGATGGGGTGATGGCACACCCCTAAACTTGAGCGTTGTTCCAAACGGAAACGGATTGCGGACGCTAACGACTCAAGAATCCCACGGCTTTAGCCGTGGGAGTGTCAATTTGGATTATCTAAGAGATTGAACTACTTTTTCTAAATGAAGTTTGCGGGATGCTTTAAAATAAACGACAGCTTTTGTTGGAACCTTGTTTTTGATATGCGTGATCAAAGGAGCATGTCGATAGTAGGAAAATATTTTTTTAGGATTCATTCCATGCGTAATGGCACTTTCCGCTATCTTTCGTCCATGGGATCCGATCGTAATCAATTGATCAATATTTGACTTTGCAACATATTCTCCAATGGAGGCATGAGACTGGTTTGAAATATTTCCAAGTTCTAACATATCTCCAAGAACAGCTACTTTAGGACGTTTGTAAGCGATTTGTTGTAAAACGCCCAAACCCGCTTTCATTGCTGTAGGATTTGCATTCCAAGCATCGTTAATCAAGGTGTGTCCTGTTTTACTAGATAGGACTTGAAGCCTCATTTTTGGTGTTTGGAACCGTGCTAGTCCTTGTTTGATATTAGATAAAGATATGCCCATACTCGTTGCAATGCCAATAGCTGCTAGTGCATTGTAAACATTGTGTTTTCCATAAGTGGGAATGTATATCGATATTTTCTTTCCTTGGACATCAGCGTCAAAAGTAATGCCCTTAGATGAATAGGAAATATTTTCACCTCGAATATGTGCAGTATTACTCAAACCGAAAGTTCGAATCTGTGCTTTGGATCGTTTTAAGTCCAACCGTTTGGAACGCTCATCATCAGCATTGATATACAGTATACCGCCAGAACGAACCCCTTCTACTAGCTCTTGTTTTGCTTTGACAACTCTACTCAACCCACCAAGACTGCCTGCATGAGCTTCTCCAACATTCGTAACAACTCCAATATGTGGTTTTACAATATTGCACTGACGTCGAATGTTATTTAAGCTTTTCATTCCGATTTCAAGCAAAAGTAAGTTGTGATGATCCTTCAAACGAATAAGATAATTTGGTAAAAAGGGAAACGTATTAACATTTCCTTTTTACCTGTAAATAACAACACTAAATTTTCGGATAAATAACCAATGTAAATTGATCATCTCGTTGGTGTTTTTCTTTTCTATAGGTGCATTTTTCGAGGACGCTTTTCAATAAGGAATTTTTTTGTGCTGGATCATCCAATTGATTGTAGATTTCTAAGACATGTTTCACACGAGGTATGATATCTTTTTTTGCTTTTTGGCGTTCTTGTTCTAGGGTTAAGTCTTTTGCTGTTTTTTGTATTAATGTTTGAGTTCCTTCTATACGATTGGCAATATGTTGGAAACGATCTAAGTAGGTAGAGTCATCATAAATTCCACGCTCTAATAAATCATGCAATCGACCTTTTTGGGATTCCAAATTCTTTAATTCTTGATTCAAATTATGTAATGTCGATATTTTTATTTCGATGATATGATTCTCACTATTTGGTTTATCTGATATATCCCATTTTAGCTGGTATTGCTCTAACCATTGATGGAGGACGAAAATGATCCTATTTTCCAAATGAGAGAATCGAGCACTCCTGTTTTTGCACTGTTTCCTTCTATAACACATGATGTGGGGAGGTTGTTTGGAATAGGTTCTAAGTATCATGGATGATCCACAATTTTCACATTTGACAAGTCCCGCAAGCGGATTGGAAATATCATTTGATGCTTTGTGAGGTACATGCGTCCTAGATTTTAGAATATCTTGTGTTTTTCGATATGTTTCCATTGAAATGATTGCTTCATGTTTACCTTTCACATCAATCCAATCTTCTCTTGGTCTTAATACAGAGCCCAGTTTGTTATTTCTTGTCTGTGTGGCTTGTGTTTTTTTCCATTGTAATCGTCCAGCATAAACTGCATTTTTTATAATGTTTCTCACAAGATATCCATTCCACCATTTACCCTCATATGTGCGTATTCCTTGTGCATTCAGTAGATCAGCAATTTTACTTGAACTGAGTCGTTGATGAGGATCATCATTGGTATACCATTCAAACATCATTTTCACAATTGGGGCTGTCTCCTCATCGGGAATCAAGTAACGACCGTTGACGTCTTCTTGTACTTTGTAACCATAAGGTGAGCGGGTTGCAATGAAGTTTCCTTCCTCTACAGATCGGATTCGTCCTCCTTGCAATCGTCGATTAATAATCTTTAATTCTTTTCTTGCCATGAAGGCTTCAAATTCGCTATATTCTTCATCCCATTCATCCAGAAGATCATAGGTTTTACGTGGTGTAATGATCTTTGTATTGGAATTTCGAAATGTTTCTAAGATAAGGCCCTGTTCCTTCATGTTTCCACGACCTAAACGATCCATGTCCATTACCAAAACACCATCATATTTGTCTGTTTCCACTTCTTTTAGCAGCTCCATCATTTCTGGACGATGAAGGAGGCTTTCTCCCGATACAATTTCCTGTCTAATGTTAATGATATTTAGATTTTGTTGTTTCGCTACTTGTAACAATGTCTTTTTATGCTTAGCGAGAGTTTCACCTTCGCCTCGTGTCTCTGCTTCGATATCACTTCTTGATTTTCGGAGGTATATAGCTACTCTTTCCATTAAGAAAATTCACACCTTTTGAATGAAAAATAATGTGATTGTCCTAGAGACGGAATTGCATACGGTTTATAGAGGTGATCCAGTATGCAAGATCCTCAATTTAGCAAAGTATATGAGGTAGGAGGTACAACTATCTACGTTGTTGGTCCACAAATTACAGAAGAGGAGCGAATCGAAAGATTAGAAGATATAAAACGGCAAATATGGTTTATATGGATGAACAGGTTATCAGAAAAATAAAAGCAATCTTGAAATGTTGATACCTTAAATCAAACAATAATATTCATGAAAATCGTGGTTATGTATGTAATTTTTTTATTTATCTTGGAAATGGACAGTAAACCCCTTCGTTTAACGAATTTCCATAATTGTTAATCTTTAATTAGCGTGATTATAAAAGAAGTCAACTAGTTCAACTCGACCGATAGGGTCTGGAGATGAAGGACAACAAGCACTTCTACGGGCTTCATGACGGTCGCGTTTCTGCCTGGTACAACTTGATCCGCTACTGGGGAAGGACCTCTTGACTGAGCAGATGCTCGAGGGGATCAGGTACATCGAGGAGCGCAACGTGCTGTCGGGTGCCCAGTGTGTGATCGAGAAGGTGAAGCAGTGTCTCGAAAGCAAGGAGCCCAACGAGTTCCCCAGTTCCGAGATGCTGAGGAAGCTTTACGGCTTCATACTTCGTCTGAAGAAGTTCTACTCGACACCACGTCACATGGAGCAATTCGAGTAGCTCGACATGGCTCTGCTTACCTTCGAGGGTGAGATCAAGCTTCACCTCATCCGAGTGTATACGAGTGAGGTGATCCGTGAATCTGGATTCCCGAGCTGGATCCTGGAGCAGTCTTCCTTCAAGGCCGCTCAGGATCATCTGGTGCACCAGTCCGAGGAGTCCCGAACCGAGTGTGCGGAGCTCTGGGATACCCTCCTCTATCTGTGGGTGGAGTTCGCTCCGGCTGTGAAGGCCGAGGTAGAGGCGTTCCGTAAGGTCGTCAAGCCCAGCGCGTAGGCGTTAGGGCACATCAGATGCAGTTCTTCTGATGTGCCCGCCAAAAATAATATTTTTCTATAGATAAAGAGATTGTCTTTTTAATGGCAGACAATCTCTTTTTACGTTTATTTTCCAAATGAAATAGCCATTTTTTCCTTTGATTTTCAATTTGTACGAATATTTATTATCTGAAATGAGTTAATCGAAGCGATGATCAAGATGATGTGGTCTAATCTACTGTCAAAATGGAGTTTCGGTGTTATTCTTGAGAAGTTTTTACAAACATGGTTGGTGTAATAGTACTTGATTGTAATTTTAAATGTTACAATTTGTAAAATTAAGAGGATTGGAGGTAGGGGTGTATCGAATAAATGAATAACTTTACATAGAGGTGGTTTAGAATGAAAAAAAATTATATTTTCCCTTTACTCTTAACCGTGTTGTTGATTACACCCTTTACGATGTATGGGAATGCAAGTCAAGTCTCAGCAGGAAGCTATGAAGAGACCCACAGAAAGAAAGATGTTAACAAATTAGATGAAGTAGAAATAGAGTTAGAGAGAGATGAAATCGAAGTTGAAATAGAGTTTGAACAAGGTGAGATAGAAATAGAAAATGAAAACAACTAAAGTGATCTCTTTGAGATCGCTTTTTTCTGTAGATGATAAAAGAAAATTCAACAACAATTATATTTTTCGCGGGCATAACAGAGCAGGAGCATATTCCGTGTAGCTGGTTGGATTCCTTCTAGCCAGCTCCTGGTTTTAGTGCATTCAAGAAGAAACTTTATCTATCTTTGATCAACCATATTTCCCGTGTCTCCTAGGAGATCTGAGGCAAGAGGTGTGAACCAAGGCACGAAATACGGGTTATATGATTAGAGTTATGGGTGGCATTACTAGATAAACATAGGCAATTGAGACTCCAAACGACTAAAGTCGTGGGATTCTTAGGTAGTTAGCGCATGCAGTTCATTTCTGTTTTGTGCAACTCCGTCTTTCATCCCATGATTCAAACCATGGGCTTTCAGTCAGCAAAAGTTTGTAATTTGATTTAACACACATATCCTCGACAAAGCAGGGGCGATTAGGGACAGAAGCTTTGTTTGAATATATAAAAGGTGGGTACATTCCTAAAACAAAGTGAATAAGTTAATTTGTATAAAATTTGGAGGGATTGAACTAGAATGTACTATCATCCGTATATATATCCATATCCTGTAAATGTATCAAGATACAACTTTAGAACAAGTTATGCTTATTGGAATAATCCTTATATGGATCAATATGGCACTGTAAATACGATTCCAATAAAGGATTATGGAGCTAAACCATATGTTGTAAATATTAATAAGGTTACAAAGCAAAACCGTACATTTCGTACAGCATTGTGGACGGGAGATCATCTTCAAGTTACTTTAATGAGTATTCGTGTTGGAGAAGATATTGGTCTCGAAGTTCATCCTAATGTTGATCAGTTCTTGCGCATTGAAGAGGGTCATGGAATGGTTCAAATGGGGAACAAGAAAAATAATTTATATTTCAAGAAAAGGGTGCATGATGATGATGCGATCATGGTACCTGCTGGTACATGGCACAATGTCATCAATACGGGGAAAAAACCTCTTAAACTCTACAGTATTTATGCACCACCTAATCATCCATTCGGTACGGTTCATAAAACAAAGGCAGATGCAATGCATGAGGAGCACTAGAGTATAGTTGTATTTATTGATATAAAGCCTACTTTCAAAACCCATATAACGTGTGGTTATTTCCGTTCAAACGAGGGTTGGAAGATGCGAAAGAATTGTCGAGATCATTTTATAAAGGGAAAGCATGGCGCAATTAATGTCATGCTTATTTTATTACTTAGCATGGATTAGATGAGATGAGAGAACTAAGAATATATGGTTTACGTTTTAAATAAAAGGTTAAGTAGTTATTCTATCAAAAAGAATTTTGTGTAATTAAGATGGGAATTGTTTTAAAATTTGAATGAAAGAAAATTAATTGGAAAGAGGCAGTGAGTATGTTTCAAGATTGTTTCGTGATATCGTATCCATTTTTATACCTAAGGGAGAACTCTATATCAGAATCTATCTGACTGTTTTTTTTATTGACTGGAAAGTTATGTCCTATGAAAATTGTTCATACTTCTGTTATTTCTTCTCGATCAAACGGTCTTACTACCCCCAATAAAAGAGAGAGGGATTACAATTCAAGTATTCAAATGTCAACGATGGATTAAGTTGATATTATTCATTACTTTTCCTATCGTCTTCGTTCTTGCTGGGTATGTATACTATCTATTTCAACAAGAACCGAACTCATGGAGTATTGGGCTAGCTGTAATAAAATTAGAATTCAGTGATGCTAAAATGGTTCCTATTGATTCTGATTATCATCAACAAAACAAACAATACATAACCTATGCAAAAGGTAGTAACGATTTCATACCAAAAAAGATGAAGCAGCAAGGTTGGAAGTTTCAAGAACAAATGGGTTCTGCTTATTTTTTCATGAAGGATCAAAAATGTGGACACGAAGGTATATCCTTATAAACATGCCATGATTCTTTGGATGTACTGGGTATTTTCTCCTATTCTTTTCTGTCAAATAGAAGAGGCGAAGTAGAATCTTTGATAACTCTTGTGTGTTTTCTTGTATCGACTGATGTATCAATAAAAAATAGGTTCGAATCATATAGAAGGCCTTCTTGCGGAGCAAGAGTTCTCTCATGCGAAACACGGAAGAAGAGCATAAGAAGATAGTGATCAGCTGACTATAGCGATAGCATTCCATTCGTTCATTTATAATGTCTTTACAGTGATCGATCTTGAAAATCGATTTCCATGTTTTGAACAGAATCTCGACTTCAAGAGCAGCTGATGATAAATGTTTTTCTTCCGTAATAGGTTTCGTTCATGTTGAATCGGAAGATTCATTGCGAAACGCCATCCTTTCCTATATTCCTATAGAAAGAATAGCGTTTTTCTGATGTTAAGACTATTCTATTTTCTTGGCTTGATGGCGATGGGGTATGGCAATCAAAAGCGGCCAGATGCAAGTAAACCAATCCCCTCAGCGTCTGCCCTTTTCCCCTACTGGGATTATTGTCTTCAGGGTTCTGTTTATCGCCGTGAATTTATTTCAGGATTGTCCGAATGACCGCTTAGCCGGCCAAGATCCTTGAAGTTTGCAGATTTGTATAATTTGTCCGGTGTGATACGCATCGTGAAGAATAAGACTGTATAACCACATGCCGACAGGGCTCGGAACTTCTCGCTCCAAGTCGTAATCGCTGTACCCAGCAATGATGTTGCGAATCGATTGATGTACGTCGTCCAGTTTCTTAACAGATTCTTCCCAAGCGGACGGTTCCACGGAAGTGACGGCAAATGTGTCGTTGTTTGTCAAACCTTGAGGGTTCTCGGTTTCTTCACCTGTTAGACGCTTCAGGAACCGTTCCTTGTAAAACGTCAGATGGTGAACGTTCTCCCAGATTGTATTGATCGGAGCGCCTTCAGGCTTCCAATTCGCTTGCTCCGCCGTAATGCCTTTGAGCACATCGGCCAACGGAGGATACCAGTCTTCTTTGTCGTAACCAATTTCCCAACCGTGTAATAAAAATGCTTTCTTGTCCATACGATTCCTCCTGAAATAAAAATATGTAACGACTAAAAATTAAAATGATAGTTACAACATAGTATCACATGCGGACAGAAGAGCACCCACCGATAATGTACTCAGATTTAGTAAAGTTGTCAGGTGGTTTTACTATTCAAACTCCTACAGCAAAACGGGCGAAATCTCACCGATATAAGAGAAAAACTGATAGGTGTTGTTTATGATTATACCACTTCTACTCATCAGGCAACGTAGTTCTTAACTTGATGGATGTGGGGTGCTACCTGTATCACAGGAAAATATATTATACTGAATAAACTATTTGAAATTGGTACAATATCCAAATATCTGAGATATAAACCTATACATAATTCCTAATGTTTATTATTATTTTTATAAAGGAGGGATTTTTAATGAAATCAAAAAAATTAATTGGTTTATTTGCAGCAGCAGTACTTACTACCGTTCCGTTAACGGGGTGTGGTGATGATGAGGAACCATGCTATGATTCTCAAGGGAATGAAGTAGCATGTGATAGTGTTGATGTCGATGTCCACAGTTCCAGTGGTGGTGGATATGGTGATGGATCTCACGGTTCCGGAGGTTGATTCGTTTGCTACGCCAAACGGATTATGTTAAAAGAAGAGAAGAAATTTATTTTCCCATACGGGAAGAAAAGATTTTTACTTGGGATATTGATGCACATGATCAGGAAGAATTTGCACTAGCGACGATTCATCCTGTTGCAGAACCATTTGTATCCAGTTTAAGAATGGCTACAGAACAATTGGGGGAAATCTTTGCCAAGACCATTCAGATTGTACAAAAGGGATCGGAAGAGCTCTTTCAAGAGTTGGGGTTTCCTCAGGAGACATGGGCTACTCTTCGTCTGTCTGTCGCTGATCATATACCGACTTTACTTGGGCGATTTGATTTTGCTCATACGCCAAATGGGTTGAAAATGTTGGAGTTTAATAGCGATACTCCTTCGAAAGTGGTAGAAGCCTTTTATGTGAATCAAAAAGTTTGTGATTACTTTGGATGGCAAAATCCAAATCTTGACCAAAACCGGATGCTTACGGACTCTTTTCAGTACATATTAAAGAGATACAAGCAGCTCGGCTATCCTTCCGAACACATAACCTTTAGTTCACTGGATTGGCATGAAGAAGATGCCGGCACGACCAAGTACCTCTTGCAGCAATCCGGCTTACTTGCTTCCTTTGTCCCACTGTCTGAACTTGTGGTTCAGTATGACGGTCTCTATGTTCGAGGCTTGGATCGACCTATTGATGTTTTATTCCGTTTTCATGCCTTAGAAATATTAGCAACCGAAAAAAGCAAAACTGATTATCCCATCGGCGCTCAATTACTGAGCTTGATCGCCCAAAAAAAACTGGCGATCATCAATCCACCTAGTGGCTTTATCAGTCAGAGTAAGGCAGTTCAAGCCTTGATCTGGAATTTGCACGAGCAGAATATGTTTTTTACAACAGAAGAGCATGAGATCATAGGAACTTATATGTTGCCTACTTATTTAGAAAATGTATTTACAGGAAAGAAGCCCTATGTCAGAAAACCTATATTCGGTCGCAATGGCGGGGCGATTACTTTATATGAAAAAGATGGTACCATTACATTACAAGATGATGGACAAGCGTATTGGGATCAAACTATGGTATATCAGGAAAAAGTCCCATTAGAAGAGATCGAAGTGGAAAGTTTGACGGGGCCCTACAGAGGTTGGCTGTTATGGGGTTGCTTCCTAGTTGGCGGAAAAGCATCTGCCATTACTACCCGGATATCGAATCAGATTACAGGAGATTCCAGCCGTTTTTTACCGATTGGCTTGCCATTATAAATTTGGTCAGTAAAGATTTTTAAGGTGTTATGTTGGCACTTGTCATAATTCAAATTTTATAGAAATGAAAAAAGAGCGTTCGCTGAATTTAGTAGCGGGTGCTCTTTTGGATTGCTTTGATTGGGGATAATACGAAAAAACTCTCTCGGCAACTTCCTTATTCTTTAAAAGAAATCCTTTTCACGTTACTAATTGAGATAGAACTACTGGTTTTACCCCGTACTAGGAGCTTCAAGAAGGAAAGCTCCCATCGATTCCTAAATAATCAATAAAATATTATTCATTATGTATCAACTTCAATGTATTTATTACGGATAAATAGGGAATGCAAATGTGTTTAGATTTCCATCCGTTCGAACCATACGATAGTGCTGACGAAGGATAGAAGCAACCATAGCCGTGGTTGTAGATTTCCCAGCGCTTCCTGTAATTCCAATTACCTTTGGATTCATTTGTTTCCAGTTCCACAATGCCATTTTCCAATAAGCAGCATAGGGATCTTTTGCTCTTATTATAGCCACACTAGCTGGAATTCCTCTTGCATCCAATTGATTCGGAATAACTACCCCAATAGGTTTCGTATGTTGAATAGCTGCAAGTTGTTTTTCCCATTTACTTTGTTTGGTATATACATAAAGTTGATGAGATTTTAAAGCGCGAAATCTTGCGAAATTAATTTCATGAACAGGCAGGTTGGGTTTTCCAGACAATAACCTTCCTTTCATGATGACTACTGCTTTTCCGAGAGTAGTAGCTCTCATCTTTTTCCCTCCCATGCATCTAGCTTCTCGGCTATCTTATTCGGGCAGGTTATAAGTTGGGATGGGTGTGTACCCAATTTGTTGAGAAAGTTTAACAATGGATCATGGAAATCAGATGAAACTGATGTTAAGATAGAAGCGATGTTGCAGAGAGGAGGGTTCTCTTGTGAGTAGTACTCAATTTTTACAGCTGTTCACTTATGCAAGTAATTGGGACATTATGTTAAATTTGGTTTTTGTTGCTATTGCACTGGTATATATTTTATTGACAGGCCCGATGGTAAAGTATATCCCTGGTGCAACTCCTGTCAGTGGTCTCCATCGTTTTTCTTTTATTATGGGGCTTATGTTTTTTTACTTCGCAGAAGGTAGTCCATTAAAATTACTTTCTCATGAGTTATTCAGCATGCATATGACACAAATGACAATCATGTATATTGTCATGCCCCCCTTGTTATTATTAGGTATTCCTGGATGGTTTGTTCGTCCTTTGTTGAAAATAAAAGTAATTCAGTTGTTAATGAATTTCTTTACTAAACCCCTTATCATTTTGTTTATATTCAATGGTCTTCTTTCGATCTATCATGTTCCTGCTGTTTTTGATATGATCATGGGAAGCCATTTGTATCACAATATCGCCCATTCCATTTTGTTGATTACCGCTTTACTTATGTGGTGGCCTGTTATATGTCCTGTAGAGGAAATGGATAAAATGAAACCTCTGCATAAACTAGGTTACATTTTCGCTAATGGTATTCTTTTGACACCAGCTTGTGCATTGATTATGTTTGGGGATGCAACCATTTATTCCATGTATAGCCAAGTCTCTCCATTTTCCTTTATGACGCCGTTACAAGATCAACAAACAGGCGGAGTGATTATGAAGATCACACAAGAAGTGGTATATATTACTGCAATAGCTCTTGTATTTTCACGATGGTTTCGTGAACAGCGAGCCCAAGATGAAAAAGAGTTATTAGAATGGAAGAAAAGTCAGTTAGCAACGGATAAACCTTAAGGAGAGAAAGTTTTGAAAAAAATAGGCTTTGCAATATCGATCGTATCCCTATTCTTACTTCTCGCTGCATGTAATACCTCATCACCTAACAAATCAGAGCAACCTAAAAATACACCACAGTTATCTGCTGAGGAAACAATTTACCAAAATAACTGTGCAACATGCCATGGTGGGAATTTAGAAGGGGCATATGGACCAGCTTTGCAAAATGTAGGTAAGTCCTATTCAAAAGAGCAAATTATGGAGATTATAAAAAATGGGAAAGGCAGCATGCCATCTCAGTCTTTCGTTCCTGCGGCTGACCAAGAAAAATTAGCAACGTGGTTATCCAGTAAAAAATAGACGCTGTCAGGCGTCTATTTTTTTACTCTTTGTTTTTGATGACTATTGATCATTACAAAGTAATTTTTAGAACAAATAAAAATATGATTCTTTCCTTTGTTTCATAAACTACAATTAGGGTGGGAAATTAGAATTTATTCACAAAAATGGTGAATCTATGAAAATTTAATTCCGACAATTTTCTATTATTAAAAAATATTCGAGGGATTTTCTAAAGGAAAAGGAGAAATACAATATAATGGATCTTAGAAAAAAGTATGTAAGTGTTGTTATTATCCCTTTTTTGTTACTTGTTGGATGTGCGGAAGACGCAAGAGATAAAGAAAAGAAACAAAGCAATGAAACAGTTCAACCTGTTAATCTCCAGAAAGAGAAAATGTTTATAGCTGCTAATGATCCTAAAGGAATGGTATATGAAGGTCCTGGGAAATGGAGTGGAAAAACTATAATGAAATAGTGGCTCAAAACGAATTAAAAAAGTTCCCTGCTCATTTGTCAGTGAAAGATGCATACATCCGACTCATTCAGCTTTTCGCCTTTGATTACAAACCTTTGGCAAAAGAACTAGAGAACTGGGACACTTCCATTCAAATACAAGGACAAAAATCTCCAGAAAATATCAAGCCACCAACCCAAGAAGAATTCCAAACACATGTAGAAATTCTATTAGATGCAAGTGGCAGCATGGCTAGTAGTGTTAATGGTGGAACAAAAATGGACTTGGCAAAAGAATCAGTTCAAAAGTTTGTTAAAAATATGCCAGAGGGAACACTAGTAACACTTCGAATATATGGTCATAAAGGCAGTAATGCTTCAAAAGATAAGGATATTTCATGTAAAAGTAGTGAACTAGTATATCCGTTTGGCCTCTATAATGAAGAAGAATTTAGCAAATCATTGAAAAAATTTAAACCAACAGGTTATACACCTCTTGCTTTAGCAATACTCCAAGCAAAAAAAGATTTAGAGATTCAAAAAATGAAATCAAATGATAGAAATACAAGAAACATCATATATATAGTAAGTGATGGAATAGAAACTTGTGGAGGAGATCCAATTAATGCTTCTCAAATCCTCCACAACTCTGAGATTAATGCAGTTGTTAATATAATCGGTTTTGATGTAGATGATGCTGGACAAAAAGCACTTCAGGCGGTAGCAAAAGCAGGTGCTGGGAAATATTCGACTGTGGAATCAGGGGAAGAATTAGCAAACTATTTGGAAAAGTAATATATTGATCTATGGTTTGCATGGGGTAAATGGGGAGTGAAAAACTGGAAAGATGTAGAAAGACGATATTGGGACAAGTACTATTTGTTGAGCAAAAAATTTAATGATGGTGGGTACTTTGATACATTAGCAAAACAAGAGAAAAAACGTTTACAAGCAGCAGCTGAATTTTTATTAAACCAAAACATCATTACATATGAGATTTGGTTCGATTTAGATGATGAAATTATAAAGCGTTACAAATGGATAGATCAATATTATCGAAGACCACTTTTTGAAGAAAAAGACCGGATAATGGAAGATAAGAAAGAAAAATTTCAAAAGACTATTGATACAAAGACCAATGATATGAAGAAAAAGTATGATTTTTAAAAGGAAAGGATGTAAGTGATTTTGGGATTCTCGATCTAGGTCTCGAACAGAGAGGAACTTGGTTCGAGAATCTTCAAAATAGCAGGAAGTAAATTAGAGCGAATTACTTTAGTTTGGAGCCATAAGGAGATACAAGAGGCATTGTTACCGGCTTTCCATATATTAAAATCATTAAAATAAAATACGTCTTTTAAACATCAGTTTAAAAGACGTATTTTCCTAAGACAAATAAATATTTAATAAAGTGGGATGTTGGCATGGAGAATATTAAATTTACTTTGTTTAAGAATTTTGCTCTACCATATTCAACGCTCCTATCAAATTGGATGCGCTGATCCAAAGACAGGAAGCTGCAACTATTTTTATGAAAGCAGCCAAAAAACTTAGAATGCCAGAGATAGATACATTGAATGCTCAGATAACAGGAGAAGTAAATGACTCATCGAAACAGAGAGTTAAGGCAATAGTAGCACTAGAATTATTTGGGCCTGAAGTTACTAAAACCAAAATTGGTGTTGATTACCATGCTAAACAAAATATGCTTAGAAAAGAAGCCGCTACATTAATTTCTGAAGCTATTTTTAAGTTAGCACCCTGATCACAAAGTCGATCTCCAGAGCTCAATGGGAGTAATCCGAGGTAACTCCAAAAACGGTCATACAGATAGAAAAAATTGTAAAATCCCGTTTTTCTCACTTAAATACTGAGAAATCGGGATTTTTAATATAAAACCCACGTTTTTTCTGTCAGACTCCTAATAAGTACCTCCCTTTTTTAGGTTTAATTGGTAGGGCTTCTTTTATCGAAAGGATGAATATTTTCACGGGTTCCGTAGGACACAAAGGTGTGTCGACGTGGAACCTGAGTGCCCTTGGATCAGACAGTGGGTGTCAGGATGTCTTCACCTTCACGTGTTTGTACCTTGATGTATTCCATCCGCGCGTTTACAGTCACGTAAAACGTGTGTGACATTGACGACGGGGCTGAGCACGTTGAGCTGAGGGCTCAGGTTGGTCAAGTCGACCTCGAACTGCAAAGAGGGGTGGAACCAGCAAACGAACGACGAACCCTAATTTGATCAACAAATGGAAAACAGACCGATATCTATTTCAAATTGGTCTGTTTTTTACACAGGAAAGGAAAAAATCACACGGTTATATTCTTCTTGAGTTTCTGTAATAGCTAATTTCGAATAAACTTCAAGCGATTGCCTACTTGCATGTCCGGAATAAGGCTGAATGAGTGCATGATCGATTCCTTGTTTTTTCAACCAAGTTAGCAAAAAACGTCTAAGTTTATGGGGGGAGATAGAAGGTAGCTCTGCTTGATCGGAATGCTTTTTGAGTATCATACGTATCCCTCGATATGTGTATTTCTTTTTCCAGCTTGATTCAAATAGATAGGTAGCATGCTTTTTCCTCATGTTTTCCGTGTGCATGGCTAATGTCTCTTTAAAGGAAAAGGGAATGGAACGATACGATCCTTCTTACCTTTTCCTTGATTCACACGAATTTGACATTGCTGAAAATCTATATCGATTCGTTTGATGTTAATCAACTCACTTACACGTATTCCTGTATACAGCAGTGTTTTAATGATTAACATATCTGGAAAGTTCTTTAAATTCCACACTTTTTCACAGTAGCTTTTTAATTCATTTTCCATTGGTACATAAGGCAACTTTTTTGGAGTGCGTGATACTTCTACCTCTAGTTGGTTTCGGCGTTGACGAAAAACACTTTTTAGGTAATCATAGTCAGGTCTTTCTCCTCTCAAATATTTAGCCAGTTCTTTGGCTTTTTTCTTCGGAGATGTTCGCTCCACTAACATGACCAATCTTCTTTCTATAAAGCTAGTCGTTGATCCAGATTCATACGAAATTCACCATACGGATTGAAATGATAATTCCAGTAGGTCCCGGTGAGAAGGGATCACTGCAAGATGTCCAAAACTTCCATCTCCTCACGCAAAGATGCCTTCAGAGCATCAGAATCTTCAGGGACTTCATCAGGGGATGAAATCCACATGTATTTTGAATGTTCCTCAGGCCTAAGTTCGAGATATACGCTATCTATATGGTGATGGATTACCACGAAATATAGAAAAGGGGAGAATGTGGACTGAACTTGCTAAACAACAGTAATGGAGAGGATTTTAAGGAGCAGGGAAACAGAAAGCATCATCTAAATACTTGGCAAATCCTTTCCTCGCTTCCTTTTATAATCCACTTACATCTTTCGATCATAAAAGGAGAAGCCTATCTTTGTTCAGATAGGCTTCTTCCTGAAATGTATTTTATCCCAAAGTGGCCCCTCAGTTCTCGAATTGGTTCCATACCCCAACAACAAACGAAGTAACAAAAACTGGTTGAAATGAGCCTTGTTCAATACAGGATACAATCCAACCAGCTTGTAGCTTAATTTTTAAGTCCAACTTTTGGGGTTCCGTACAAACTATAGGAGCCTTTTTCTTATTTCCATATATAAAGGCAAGTTCAACTTACCGAATTCGTTTGCCAAGAGGGACACGGGCTCCCTGACAAAATCCGGAGGATTTTGCCTGAATCGCAAGATTCACTTGACGTTGTATCTACCCACGTAGATTACAACAACACCTGTCGAAAACAGATGCTTTTTTTTGGTTTTTTCATTTTCTGATCAACAAGACAAAAAGAAAGAAGGAACGATCAGGTTAGCAATTCTAACCTTTCACATACCTAGCAAATCCTGCACTCCCGAAGAAAGCAAACAAGATGGCACAGATGGCAACTGCAATAGAAGTCCATCCTCTATGCTTCTCGTCATGAATCTTCTGGATGTTCTCCTTCTTCTCGACAATTTCGACCTTGGTCTTTTCAAGCTCGAGTTGGAGCTTTTCAATCTCCAGTTCGGTCTTCTTCTTGTCCAGTTGGATTTTTTCCAATTCTGCCTCGGTCTTCTGTTTATCCAGGTTGATCTTTCCCAGCTCTTCCTCTGTCTTCTTCATATCCGAGTTCGCCTTCAAGATGTCCGTCTCCGCTTTCTTGATATCGGAGACGAACTTGGCGATCTCGACATACGTCTTCATGTCGGACAGGGAAGCTCCAGTAATATCGCTGGCAGAGAGAAATTTCTCGGCCTTCTCCAACATGGATACAGCAAGATTTTGAGCATCATTCGGCTGCAATCCACTTGCGCACTTCTCGAGCATTTGGGCAACGGAGTCTTTGAATTCGTCGAGCGAACCTTCGACCTTTGCCATCTTTCCCAGAAGAGGCAAGATTTGAGACTGCAAAATCCCAGAGACAGATTCATCAGTTGGCATTCCATCCAACTTCTGAACCAAAGACTTCACTTGCTCCAGAAGCTGAGCAACGGTATTGACTGGAGAAGGAGTTCTCTCCGGAGTGCCCATGTTGATCACGACATCGTTGGTAGCCATATTGTCGGTTGGTTGATAGGTATCGATTTGGTTATGTGCTGTGTGTGTGGTGAATATGTTTCGAAGGTACAACTTCACTATATCATTGAAATTTAGAATATTCAATATATATATTATTCTATATCAATTTCGAATTATATGTTTATAATTAATTATAGGTGTTTTGCATCATTTGAACATAGAATCGCTAGAATAAAATCTGAAAGAACGTGATATTTTTGGGTTATTCGCGATCCATTCAACTGCAAAACGGAAACTTTCAACTTTATGCAAACCAGGTCATTCATTCAATGATCCCTTCCGAAGTATATGATGTAGCCAATGATCAACTGCAAATTCCCAATCAAATTTTCTTTTCGTTAACACCTGATGTACATGTAAACGGAAATACATGTGTAGGCACCACTGCTGTTTGGGATGCGGCAAATGGCTATATTAGTCCCTCCATCGTCGGTACAGATATAGGTTGTGGAATCCGAGTTTATTTGACTACACTCCATAAACAAGATTTAGCAGATATTCGATTGAAACAAAAAATAATTCGTGCGATCGAAAAATTCATTCCACTAACGGATCAAATTCCATCCCATTATCGTTCCTTGTCCTTGTCCGCTATCCTCCAACATGGTTTGCCTGCATTATCAGCTAAGTATCGGAATAAACGAAGCCTTAGCCATGTGGAATTATCTTCCTCTCCCGTTGGTGTGTGTGTTTTATCGAATATATCTGAACACATGAAAAAACGAGCAGAAAATCAACTTGGAACACTGGGTAACGGCAATCATTTTATCGAAATTCAATCAGTAACTATTCCAGAAGAAAACAAAGAGATCGCCAGATTGTGGGGTTTGTTTGAAGGTCAAGTCATCTTCTTAATTCATACGGGTTCTCGAGCATGGGGAAAAGCCTTGGCTGCTTCCTACACGGAAGATTTTATTTCTGTAATGGAAAAACTCAAACTACCAAGAACACCATCCAACTTACTTTATCTCCCTCTTTCCCATCCTGTAGGCATGAAATATTTTCATATGATGAGCAGTGCACTTAATTATGCAATTGTCAATCGCCATCTCATTGGATTTGGTATCGAAAATGCGCTAAAACGTATCTTTGGAGCGAAGTTTCAAACCCATCTACTTTATGATTTGATGCACAATTACGCGTTGATGGAAACACATCAGAATCAAACATATATTGTCCATCGAAAAGGGACAACAAGAGCTCTACCTGCTCTCCATCCAGCAAATCCTCTCATTTATAATCAGACTGGCCATCCAGCGCTCATTCCCGGCTCTATGGGCACCCCTTCCTATATTATGGTTGGAGGGTCGAATGGAATAGAAAACTATTACTCCATCTGCCACGGTGCAGGACGTATATTTGCTAATCAAACAAGCTGTCAGCAGTTTGAGCTGGATGGAAAATCGAACACACTTATAGTAGATAACAATGAATCAGTCGTATTGAACCGATGGACCAAAGAACGACTTTGGGAAGAATCACCTGCTACGTACAAAGAAGTGAATCAAGTGACCAACACAATTGTTGGAGCTAAACTCGCTTCAATCGTTGCAAAATGCATACCGTTGATTGTAATAAAAGCAAGATGAAAGAAGGTGTCAACTGCAAATGAACAAAAAGAAAGAAACCTCATCCAAATGGGATATGGAATGGAAAAAACCGAAAAGACAAAAACTCAACTGGAAAATCCCAAAGGGTTGGTGGATCATAGTAGGATTACTCCTTTTATTTACGGGAATTACGCTGGCAACCAATATCTTACCAAAAAAGGAAACACCAAAAAAGGAAACACCAATAGAAGCATCTCCTCAAAAAAAACAGCCGCCTAAAAAAACGAATACTAGCTCAACCGAAAAACAAACAGCGACAATATACTCAAAACCTAGAGAAGACCGTGCTCCAAAGCAGCAGAAGCCCCAAAATCCTCAAAATACAAATCCTAGTCCAAAACCAGAAGTGAAAACCGTTTATATTTACAAAGATTCTCCCAACGACAAGACAAAAACCCCTAGTTCCAAGAAGTCATCTCCTGCCACTAAAAAGAAACCAAACAAGGAAAGCAAACCTTCCAATATCTCGCGAAAAAATGTTGTCTTAAATGGTGGTTTTGAAGATGGTTTAAATCATTGGGACAGTTGGTCCCCTGATGGACAAGGCGTGGCTCATGCTGCCACCAATGACCACCCAGCAAGTGGAGAAAAGATACTGGCACACTGGTTTGACCGTGATTATCGACAACTTTCCTATCAGATTATATATAACTTACCAAACGGAACGTATCGACTCACAGGTAAAGCAAGAAGCAGCGGTGGACAAGCTGATCTCAAGTTAGGTGTAAAAGATTTTGATAACACCATGAATAACGAAGAAAAATATGTTCAATTGAGTGGACAAGCTGAACCAACGAAATGGAAATCATTTCACGTCGATGATGTAGTAGTCAAAGCCGGGATGGCAATTGTTTTTACTTATTCCGTTGCGGGCGGTAAACAATGGGCAGCTTTCGATGACATTACTTTTTATCGCGTAAAATAACCTTCCCTCTTCTGATTTTATTTTACAATTTTAATTCATTCTATCAGATTACAATAAAATATTATTTGTAATCAGAATATTTAATAGACAAATCTGTATATTTTGGTTATTCTTAACATAGATAATTTTATTTTTGCTCTAAACCTATGGCTATATTTTGGTAAATAACCTACACAAGAGGTGAAGCGTTTAATGGGTGTTCCTGGGTTTATTACTGGATTACAAACTGCTCTCACACAATTGGCTAACTGGATGTTGATCTTAGTACCAGCTGTAATTGTTATCACCTTCGTGATTGGTGGCATAGCTTTGGCAAAAGCAGAAGATGGAGCCGAAACAAAGGCAGTGAAGGACAGGATGGCAAGAGCCATTATTGGGGCGGCAATCGCAGGTGGCGCTTCATGGGTTGGTCAATGGGTAGTACAGCTTTTCAATATCAATACAGGTGGTTGAGTAGTTTCCTACTCTATATATAAAGGAGGAAAACATGTCGCCTCTTTTTTTGATCAATTTTTTTGATATATTTACCAATCCAGTAAAATTTATCACTGATTTGATTGGAGAAGTTGTAAAAAGCATCGTAGAGGGAATTCTTAACAGTCTATGGCATGATATCGTTTTACCTCTTGTAAACGAATTTATCGTCAATCCATCGAATCCTATTAACCCGGTTGGCGTCGATTTATCTACCTTATTTATCAGTTTTCAATATACCGCCTTTGGACTGCTAATGGTTCTGTTTATGATTCGAATCTTGAAGAGTTTGCGAGATAATCTCACCGATGAAGAAGAAACAAATTATCCCGAATTGCTTGGTTCCTTTATCGTAACTTGCGCCTTTATTTTTGCCACCCCATACGTGATCACTGAATTTCTAATCCCTGCTAACACAGGTATTATTAATCTGATCACTAGTACGAAAATTGGTGCGACCGATATCAGTGTAATCAACAAAGCAAAATTTTCCGATGTCGTTCATTTCTCGAGCAGTGTTAATGTGTGGGTACAAGTGATATTAGAGATCATCTTATTTATTGTCTTCATCCTACTCACCTTTGCTGGTGCGATGCGTTATGTGGAACTGATCTTGCTCTATTTTTTGGGACCATTTTTCGCTACCAGCTACATCAATCGGAGTAATCTTTATCCGACATATTGGACGGAATGCTTTGCTGTGATTTTTACCCAAAGTCTGCAATTTTTCCTTTTGAAATTGGCCATTGCGCTTCTTCCATCAGGCAATGTTCTCACCGGAGATGGGATCGTCCATATTGTTTTTATGACAGCTGTAGTAATCGTAGGCATCCAAGGACCGCAAACCTTACGCCAATATATTAGAGGAGCTGGCATTAGCAATCTAGCAAGTAAAGCTGGCAAAGCGTTAGTGTACCGAAACTTAGGAAAAGGTTCTTCTTCGAATAAATGATGATCAGGTGATATCATGCGATTTACAATCCCTCGCAATGTAAAAAAAGGACAAAGTTTTATGGGTTTGGAGCTGGTGGGTTGGATTTGGATGGCTGTCACCCTGCCGATCTGCATTTTAATTGGATGGCTTGTTTTTAAAATTACGGCTAGTATTATTGGAAGCATTGTCCTTGGTGCTAGTTTGATCGGAATCTTTTATTTTCTGTTTACCGTGGATGAGAAAACAGGCAACATGAATTTAGGCTTTCTACTGGATATTGTAACGTGGTACCGCTCAAAAAAAATTCATCTGTTTTGGAAGGGGGCATCATATGACAATATCCATACGCTCTTGGTTCGGGTTAACCTCCAAAAGCGAGAAAGAGAATGAACTGGCGAAAGAATTTCCTATTTTAGATGTCCAGAAATTTTTCGTTCAGACGACGGATGGTCACTTCAAATTAGTATTAAAAATAACCGATACAATCAATTCCGAGCTGTTATCCGACGATGAAGTCATCAAAGCAGTTGAAGCTATTCAATCCTGTCTCAATGCATTAAACCTCCATCAAGCAATCCAAATTCTCATCTCCTCTGAACAAATCGATATGGAACAATATTTTACTTACTTGGATCAAAAAGCAGAATCAGCAGCACAAGATGAAAATATTTACCTCCTAGAACGAATTGCCGGAAAACAATCCTTCTTAAAAAACCACGCCCAAAATGCCCGCAATATCCATAATTTTTATCTTGTCCTATCTACCAACACCAAAAACCCAGAAGACGCTTGCGACGAATTATATGATACAGCCCTAGCATTGATCGAATACTTGGAAACCGGTGGAATGGGAATGATTCCCGCTGATGAAGATGAGATCAAAAAAATTTGTTATGAAAAACTCAATCCAAAAAGCTCGATGATAGAACCATATACCGAGCACAGTACGCTTACAAGCATACTCCCTTCAGCAATCGAAGATCATGCAGGTAAAACGATTGAAATGGATGATATGTACCATCGTTTTTATACTTTTTCTCATTTCCCAGAGGAAGTAGGCGCCGCTTGGTTAAAACGAGTCATCGAAGTAAAAGCAAACTTAGATATTAGTATTTTGCTGCGTCCAGCGGAAAAATCTCGGTTTGTAAAATCAACCAATCGAAAGCTTATCGAGTTAGAGAGTAAATTAGTCGGGAAACTACCACCGATGTATCAACAGAAATACGAAAAGCAAAAAGAAAGCTTAGAAAAACTGATGGAAGAAATTCAATCCGATACAGAAAATTTGTTTGATGTTTCCATCATTATGTGTCTAAAAGAAAACAGTCTAGAAGACTTACAATCAGCGGAAAAGCGGTTACAGACAGCCACTGCTTCCAGCCGTTTCCGATCCAAAAAAATCTTATTTCAAGGAAACCAAATGGTCTGGTATCTGCTTCCTATTTGCTTTCATCATCAAGATCTAGAGAGTCAGATCAGTTGGCCCATGCAATCTACCCTTGTATCATCTATTTTGCCGTTTAATTCTTCTGATCTAAACTACAGTGAAGGTGTACTCAAAGGAATGAACGGAAGAACAGAAGGCCCCGTTATCTACGATCGCTACAACAATAGTTATTTTAATAATCCAAATGAAGTTGTATTTGGGGAATCGGGTTCAGGAAAAAGTTATTATCTGCGTTTGGATATGCTCCGCCAAGTTACAACGGGCACCAGCAATCGTATCTTTGTGATCGACCCTGAGCGGGAATATTTTTTGCCTGATGCCAATCGCATCATATTTCGATTGGGTTCATCATTTACCACGAACCCTTTTCATATCCGCTCTACTGTCGTAGATTCAGATAGTACCGATGATGGAAGTCATGATATAGAGCAATACTTACGCCGAAAAATAGCAGAAATGATGAGTTTTTTTGCATGGATATGCCCTAATCTCTCTGCGATCGAAAAGGGATATCTATCCGAAGGTATTCAAACAGCTTATGAACAAAAAGGATTGATTCTGGGCGCGAACATTCATTCTCTTCCTGCTATCTTTCCGACATTATCAGATTTGGTTCATGTATTAGAGACAAATGTCGAAACTCACAACATGATAGCCACACTCAAGCCATACGTTTTTGGCCCTTATTCCAGTATGTTCAATGGGCAGACCAACTGGGATATGAAAAAGAAAGTTACTGTTCTCGATATACACGAACTCAGCGACGAAGTTAAACGGCCCTTGATGGATTTATTGCTCAAAGATATTTGGGAAGAAATTAAAATTAGTCGTGAAGAGAAAAAAGGACTCTATGTAGATGAAGCATGGTTACTTGCCGATGAAGATAACCAGCAAACGATGAAATTTTTGCGAGAGATAGCAAAACGAGTACGTAAATATGGCGGATTTCTTACTACTGCAACGCAAAATGTCGATGATTTTCTCACCATTGGTAAATATGGTACAGCAATTTTTAACAATGCATTCATCAAGACATTTATGAAAATGTCTGAAAAAGATATCGAAGAGTTATCTCGGTTTATGTCATTTTCAGAAAAAGAATTGCGGATTTTGGGGAAGAAAAAGGAACAAGGTCACTGTATCCATGTTGCTGCGGGTAAACGTATCGAGATGAAAGTCAAATCATCTCCAGACGAACGGAAAGTGCTCGGTTTAGAAGAATCCAAGAAAATATCCAAACGTCAGATCATCGAACAAAAGCTAGGGATATCACCAACTTAAATCATAAAGTGCAGGTGTATGCCTATGGAAGTATTGTCCAGAATAATAAAAATTATCAACACCTTAGTAGGGGGAAACCTACTACTCATCTTATTTATTCCCCTTGTCATTGTTCTGATTATCGCAGCAATCGTTGGGTCTGTTATTGGTGCAATTTTACGCTTTTTTGGTATCATTCCCGATATACCAAGTGCTCCTGATGATATCGAAGAACAAATCACCAACGCTCCTGGTATGACCGCACTAGATCTTCCATTAGCTTATGTAGCTATTTATCGGCTTGCCGAAATCCAGACCAACGTTCCATGGATGCTCCTAGCCGCCATGCACAAAGCTGCAACGGATTGCGGTCGCAACATGCCAGAGGATGACTCCGATACTTCAGACGATCCCAATCCGATCGGCCAGTTTAAATTCAAACAAACTTTTTGGTCGGGAGAAAGCTGGGATCATGATGAAGATGGAAAAATCACAGAGTCAGACTTTGACCTGACAAACATAAGCAAAATCCAAGAAGGTAACGGATGGGGAAAAGATATCGATCAAGATAAAAAAGCGGATCCAGAGGATGCGGATGACGCAATTATCAGTGTAGCTTATTTCCTTCAAAGCAAAGGAGCGAAAAAAGGGGCGACAGATGATATTATTCGTCAAGCAGTCTCTGCCTTCTCCACCAATAATGAATTTGTACAGCAAGCAATGAATTACTATCATCAATTACAAGCAGATCCCGAATTACAAAACGAGTGAACCACCTATCACACAAAAAATTCCCTAGATATCGAATCAAGAGATTATCGCTTGGTTGATCAAAAAGGAGTGAAAAATGGAAAGTAGCAACAGTGGAACAACTGCCTCGAATGATTCACTGATGATCGCTTCATTTTGGTTCTTTTTACAACTTGCCTTTGTTATTGTCTTTTTCATACCATGTTTGGTTGGGATCATCCTCATCATCTTAGCCAAAAAAAATGACTGGGAGTCGCGGTGGTTACTACTCACTGGGCTGCTTTTTACCACTATCATGGGCTTTTCCGGATATATCATCCAATATATCGATGTAGTCACGACATATTGGGACATGAGTACAACCATCGTAACTGCTTTTGCAAAAACACTTCCTCACTTCAACTACCCTTGGGCTACTTCCTTAGATGTCATTTGGCAGTATATCCCTATTGGCAGTATCCTTGCTCTGCCTGCATCACTTGGTATGGGCACTCTGCTCGGAGGAATTGGTTTATGGTTTATCGTTCATCGTCCTGAACTTATCAAACTTCCGATCAATCTAAAAAAAGGACAAACAGAGCCCAGAACTATTTTTCCCAAAGGAATTCGCTTACCCACACTCCCTCACGGAGCAGCACTTGGTATAGATAGCAAAGGAAAACCAGTTATTGTAAAAGATGAAGAATTAAATATGCATGCTTTGGTTCTCGGCGCAACAGGTGCTGGAAAGACCAATACTTTGATGGTCATTCTCGAAAGTGCGATTCGTCGTGGAAAACCAGTCATTTTTGTCGATGGTAAAGGTGATCCTGCACTTGTAAATGATCTTGAGAAATTAGCTACACAATACAATCGATCATTTCAAGCATTCTCCTATGGTGGTAATCTGCGATACAATCCTTTAAAACACGGCAATGAAACAGAGCTAAAGGATAAACTAATCGCTGCAGAAGAATGGACGGAAACTTACTACAAACGTGCAGCGGAAAGATATTTGCAACTTGTCTTTCGTATTATCAAAGAAAGAAATGTTCCACCTGATTTGGTCAATGTCCAGAAATTGTTAGAGACAAAAACATTATTAAAATGGGTTAAAAAATGCAGATTGGATAGGGAAACAGAAGAAGAGATCAAAGACTATATCAACGGACTTGATGCTGGTCATAAAAGTGCGATTGATGGGTTAAAAGACCGTTTAGCGTTAATGACAGAGAGCAATGTCGGTCCCTTATTTAAAGACGATGGCAGTGCACTTGACTTACTAGAAGCTGTCTTAGATAAGCGAGTTGTCATTATGTCACTATCCGGACTGAGTTACTCCTCTTTTACACCTGCACTTGGAGCAATGATAGTCGAAGACTTGAAGTCAGTCGCTGCTGCTGTTACGGAAAAAGGCAGAGATGACTATATCTATGTAGTTTTGGACGAATTTAACTTATTTGCAGGAGAACAAGTCATCAATATGATCAATAAAAGTCGTTCAGCAGGATTTTGTTGTTTGATTGCAACTCAAGAACTAGCCGATCTAGCTATCGCAGGAGGAGATGAACTGGTCGATCAAGTCGTTGGTAATACCAATGTGAAAATCATTCATCGACAAGATGTACCAGATTCTGCTGAATATATCGCAGGAGTAGTAGGGACTCATATCGTCTATCGCAAATCACTCAATACCGAGGAAACTCTCCTCGGAAAAAGACCTACTGGAGTAGGCAATGTATCCGATGAAGAGGTGCATGTCATACATCCAAATACGCTAAAAACATTGGGACGTGGACAAGCAGTTGTTATTCGAAAAATCCCAGATTTATTAGTTGATCTAACTCAAGTACAACCTGCATCCAAATGAAAAAAAGCTACCGTTATTAATGTGCACCCTTCCTAGTTAGACCAAGAAATCTAACTAGGTTGTTTTTGCCCATCCTCCGAAAAGGGGGGATAAGGAATACAATAAATGGAACTTATGTGACGGATTTGCACATGGAGGGGCCAAACTGGAAAATATATGTAGCTGTATTGGCCGCTTTTGGACTTATCTCGGATTGATATGACAGGGTTGCTACCATAGACCGCAAAGTAAGTTAAACCACTCACTCGGGTGGTTTTTTATTTTCGACGCGGTAGCAGGGAGTGAAACGAGGATGTCGGGGGACGCTTAGTCGGGCGACTTGTTGAACGAAACGAAGATATTTGAAAAATATTGTAGTGGGGGTAGAGGGAGCGAAGATTGATTTTGGTGCCATTTTCCCATTTAATGTAAATGATCTTGCGGACGACAGCAGCAAACCTGCTACTGATCCTTAGACGTCCACTGGGTTGATTAGATCCTCTTGGAAGCCAATCAATCCAGTGCTGCTTCCTTATGGAGCGGGGGGATTATCCGTTTGTTTCTACTTGAGTAGTCACGGCATGAATAGGATGGTTCGATACTGTGGCAAAGCTTCCAATGTAAAACGGTCTTCGTTGAAACGCAGAATTCTAAATTTCAAGAAGCTACCATTTTCATGCTTGATTCTCCCAGTGTAATACCACCTCTTCTCATGATTAGAGAATAGGGGATTATCCGTGTAGACGGTAAAGGACAACACTCGACCATCTTTCAGGATGCAGTAAATTCAATACGATGACCGTAGGAGAGTCGCTTGAATTCTACGATTTCGAGCTCTACCATTGCAGTCCTTTCCAAGGAAACAGATATTATTATCATAGCACTTAAATAATGTGAATGTAGCTCTCATTTCCTGAATCACACTCCCCTTAGGCCAAAAACCCACAAACAGCGTTTGAGGGGCAACGTAACCATATAATGGAATCTATCTGACGAATTAGAGCAGGAACTCTGTCACTGAGCCTTTTATAGCAGACCCTCAGTGTATAGTTTCTAGAGGTTAATTCTAGTTTCATCAGTACCATCATGATATTAATTGAGTGAGCTCCACATCCGTAATAGGGGAGATTGTACTAGGTGACAGCTTCACAGGTATTATCCCTATCAGTGAAAAAACTAAAGACAGGATGGTTATGATTGACCGTTTTATCTTTTTATATTTGCGACTTTTGCGTAATGATCCTGTATATCCTTTTACAGAGGTTTATTGCTATCGGTTTCACTAATATTTGTATAAATCTTTGCAATGATCAAGAGATAACGAAAAGAAAATCTTCAAGAATATTTAAACTCGAAGTATAAATTCATATTGTTATTGGGGTGATGACATTTGTTAATTTTTAATAATGAAAATTATTGAAAAATTAACAAATGAAGGATCATTTTTATGTTATATTGAGATTGGGCCAAATGTTTTCTACTAGATGAAGGGATTAGGATGTTTGGCTTATCAATTCAACAGGGACTGGTCGATCTTGATAGAGGACTAAAAGTTACTCCCATTGACTTCTCCAATCCAAACCTCAGTCGAAAAATATATGAGGCAATTGGAGTTGGAAGCGGAGCAACGACCGAAAAAGACTGGAGTTACCTCAAACTTCCAGGAATTGTACCTATTACCATCGATAAAATGGTACAGTTTCTTTGCTACTTAGAGCAACAGTGTGAACAAGGAATTGTTTGTCCATTGCTCATTTGGTATCAAGGGAGGCTAGTTGGTACTACTTCTTTCAAAGGACTGGAAAATGGTCTACCCATGAATCGAAAGATAGAAATAGGCACGACGATATTGGGAATTCCATTCCGTGGTAAAGGATTGAATCGACCAGTCAAACATTTGATGATGACACACTCCTTCTCATTTGGCGTAGATGTTGTTGTCTTTAAAGTACGAGAAGACAACATAGCATCTATACGATCATTGGAGAATAGTTTTAGGGTTACTCCATTCAGAATCACAGAAGACGGAGTAAACAAACTGATCTATGAGATTGATAAAAATGCTTTTGATCTATAGAACACCGTCGACCAGATGAGGTTTGGAACTATCATCTGGTCGACGTTCGTGTCTGTTATTACCAAATTTTACTTTTTTGAAATTGATTATCCCAATTATAATCGAAGGCGACTCCAAGCATGGTTACGAGGTCATCTTTTCGCGGAATACAGGCAATAAATTATCGCTTTATTAAAATGAAGATCTCATACTATATGTTATATTTTTGTAAAATTTTTCACTTTTGAATCATTTAGCAATCATGAAAAATGAAATATAATTTCTAATATATAAAACGTTTTAAATTTAATATTATTTAGGGGTGGAGCCAATGAAAAAGATGTTAATATGTAAGTCTCTATTGGGGGTAGAACCAGCAAACGAACGACGAACCCTAATTTGACCAACAAATGGAAAACATACCGATATCTATTTTAAATCGGTATGTTTTTTACACAGGAATGGAAGAAATCACACGGTTATATTCTTCTTGGGCTTCTGTAATAGCTAATTTAGAGTATACTTCAAGCGATTGCCTACTTGCATGTCCCGAATAAGTGCATCATCGATCCCCTGTTTTTTCAACCAGGTAAGCAAAATCAAACGTGGCATAAGTTTGAATCCAAGTAAATGATAAAAGGCAAAACCTTAATTGGTCTTTGATCGATAATGGTAACATTTTCCTATTTTTGTAAAGATCAGCGAGATAATAAATGTTAGGGTCATATAAAATTTGTAATTCAGTAAAACAATCAGGATTACCGTTCTACAATCAAGAAGTAGGATCGAAAAAAATAGGATCTAATGAGGAATATTATATGGCTTCGAAAACGTAGGTAATAATAAATACTATTTTATTATAGAAAATGACCAACTAGAGATGTGGAAACAAGATGATCGAAACGAGAAAATTTGTAAGTATAAAAGGGAATATTTCAAAAGTCTATGTATAGGAGTTAAAGATTTTTTTACAAATTAAAGATGATCTGTAATGTAATGTAGTAGTCATAACGAATGTTCTTTGTAATGAGTCGCTAGTGCGGGTCGAAAAGAAGACTTGAGATCCTACTTGGACTCAAGTCTTTTTCCATTTGTTGGTCAAATTAGGATTCGTCGTTCGTTTGCTGGTTCTACCCTCATAAGATTCCTGTATTGTTTTCTTCTTCTGTTTCTCTATTTCTAGAATCATCCTTTGCCCTTTTTGGGTTAGCGTGTAGGAACTAAAAAGAAATCCTTTATTTTTCATATATCCATTTTTCTCTAAACCTATTAATAGGAGAGATGTTTCCTCTTTGGTGAATCCTATTTTATAGAGATAACGAGAATATAATATTCTCCCACTCTTTCCTAATTGGTGGCAATATCGCAATACCTTTACTTCATTTTCTGTCATGTTTCCTCCTCAATAATTGATGGGTAATCAAGATATTAACTTCTCCATGTCTCGAACCACATCTTGTCCTTTTCCTGTCAGCTCATAGTGATCAGAAAAGAATACAGTATTCGAAATGAGATCCTTTTCTCTAAACGTTCAATAAGATGAGCGGTTTCTCTGCCAATGGTGGTGCGAATGCAAATACTGCCAGAAAATCGGAATAAGATTTGAGGGGAGAAGTGTGAGGCTATGTGATTGCGTAGATAGCGACCGTGAACATAACTGGAATTCTCCTCTTTTGATGGCGGCATACCAAGCAGCTAGAGATGCAAGATTCGGACATGGAGAGACACCAGTAATAGCAGAGGAACCAGATCTTAGGAAAGAGCAAAGGGAAGACATAGTGTAACTGTCGTCATCCAGCGAGTAGATGAGTCTATCAACACCTCGGAATCCTACCTATCACTTGCTGGATGCTCATATTAGCGGTCAATTGATTGCTTTTTTTGTTGTTATCGATTATACAGGCTTATAGAAGGCAATAACGCTATTTTTATACTTCGTATGGTATTATCAGATATATAAAACGCGATCAGAACGGCTCACATTAGATGTTTTACATACAGGGAGTAACTGAATGATCCCAATTCTTAGAGAAGGCGACACCATTCAATTGAAAGATGGTCGGCGTGGAGTTGTATTCTACATCAATCGAAGAATTAAGCATTATCAGGTGATGTGCAGAGATGATTATCATGAGCTTGTGAGATTTGATTATAAGAAAGAAAAGAGATGATAAAACGGCAGATCGGCTGAATATCTTCAGATATTCAGCCGATCCATACACTCTGCTAACAACTAGCGAGTGTGAGTTTCCCAGATGGAGGTGAATCGATCTGGGTGCTCCTCGTTGGAGAAGAGGACATCCCAGTACTTCCTTGGATCGAGGCGAAGTTTGAGATCAGAATACTTCCACTCTTCACCCACCAAAGCGTAACCGTATACCTTTAGACTTTCAGCTCGACCACAAATACGAGTACACCCCCTCGGGATCTCAGGAATCCACTCTCCATTGTCACCAAGTTTGATGTTCTTTGGGAGGATCAGGTCATAAGTGACATTGTGAAGTCGGAAACCGCTCCTATTTGTCCAAGTGATCCTACTACCTTGGAACGTTGCCTGTCCATGATCGAGAGTGTAGGTCTTCATACTCTCGTCAAGTTCACCATGTCCGTAACGCAAAATACTCTCCGATGCCGTGGTTGGTGGACTTTAATCTATTTTAAGTATAAGGAGAAAGATAAATAGGGTCAACAACTTTTGTTTAATTATGAGAAACAAAAAACCTCCGTTTGTAAAGGAGTACCTTTTTAAGTGTTTACAAAGGTACTCCTTTACAAACGGATGGAAACATGTATGATTATTCGTTTATTTATCTATATAATACACCTTTAAAAGCGTCCTTCTTAAAATTGATCTTTATAAACATTTGTGATACTATTCAGACAAAAGGAGGTGTTTTTATGGGGATTCATTTTGGATATGTGAGAGTTTCGACAAAGGAACAGAATTTGGACCGACAGTTCGTTGCGATACAACCCTATGTGACTGCGGATAAATATATTTACAGTGATAAAGCTAGTGGAAAAGATATGGANCGAGATGGATTCCAAAACATGCTGAAAGCCATNCGTGAAGGGGATACGCTTTATGTAAAATCGATTGATCGCTTAGGTCGCACCAAAGATGGGATTAAGCGATACCTAGAGTATTTTAAAAAAGAAGGAATAAGAGTCAAAATAATTGACCTTCCTACCACCATGCAAGATGTTCCCGAAGGTCAAGATTGGGTAATCGATATGATTAATAATATTATCATTGAGGTTTATACTACTTTGGCTCAACAGGAAAGGGAAACGATTAAAATACGTCAAGCCGAAGGGATCGCAGTTGCAAAATCCAAAGGGAAACATCTAGGACGACCACAGATGAACCTTAACAATTTGACAAAAGAGCAAAAACAAATTCTATCTGTCCATTATCCTCGATGGAAAAACAAAGAAATAACAGGTGTTGCATTTGCTATATTGTTAGGATTAAAAAAGAATTCCTTTTACAAGATCATCAAAGAACACGAAACGAAATTAGTTTAGAACCAGCATCCGGCGACTGAGGGGTAACAGAACCATATAATGGTATCTATCTGACGGACTAGAGCAGCAACCCTGTCACTAGGCCTTTTAGGTAATCTCGTAGTAGATGAACCACCTTGTCCGATAAATTCACCAAAGCATAATCGCGTTTGTTTTTTGATTCTAACACCGCCTGAATGAATCGTTGTACATGGGGTATCGGGATCAGTGGAACAAGAAACCGGAATAAGCCTTATCGGACATCGTGTAAACCCTTAAGTCAATAAGGGGATTACTCGTTTCTAGTACGCTTACTTTCTATCTTCGATAAGTAGAGTTATCGGAGATAAACGCAACCAAATACAGCCCTTAGTATCCGATAAGGCAGTAAATAGGAGCTAAAATTCATGTTCGGTAAGGTCTATTCCCGTTTTCTGTTTGGTTGCTCCCTAGACTCCCTCAACTAAGATGAAGTTTGATTTGAGAGAGAGTAGGTGAGTATGTTGACAGTACAAAGTAACAACTATGATGCTTCAAAGATTCAGGTATTAGAAGGTTTAGAGGCAGTCCGGAAGCGTCCAGGTATGTACATCGGTTCTACTTCTAGTCGTGGTTTGCATCAATTAGTTTGGGACATCGTAGAGTATAGTATCGAGGAAGCGTTAGCAGGCTATTGTGATATGATTAAGGTAATTGTAAACGAAGATAATAGTATTACTTTAATTGATAATGGACGTGGAATTCCTGTTGAGATTCATCCTAAGATGGGGAAACCAACTCTAGAAGTTGTTATGACGGTCCTCAATGTTGTCGAGGAAGGTTATAAATTTTCTGGTGGTCTGTTTGGTATAAGTATTTTTTCAGTTGTAAACGCTCTTTCTGCTGTATTGGAAGTACAAGTCCACCGAGAAGGAAAAATTCACTATCAAAAGTATCTACGTGGAGTTCCGGAGGCGGATCTACGAGTAATCGGAACGACCGATATAAGTGGTACCCATATTAGATTTTTGCCTGATCCAACTATCTTTACTGAAACAACTGCGTATGAGTTTAATACACTACAAAATCGTTTACATGAATTATCTTTATTGAACCATGGAATTCATATTACTTTAGAGGACAAACGGAGAGTAGGTAAATAGAGAGAGTATAGTTTACTTTGGCCGTTTGTCTTAACAGATCACCTTTTTGTATTTCGGAAAGATGGCACCAAATTTGAGCCTCGCTACCTTTGCCCCTATTAAGGATAAAACCAGCATCCGGCGACTGAGGGGTAACGTAACTATATAATGGAATCTATCTGACGGACTAGAACAGCTACCGTCTCACTACCCCTACTAGGAGCTTTTTCTTGTTTATCAATATAACTCCCCCCGTCTATTAAGTAGACAGGGGGAGTTATGTAAGACAGCTCGTTTAAGCGTTGAAATTTTGGTAATCAACTATTCTACTAATTGTTAATTTTAGTTGTTTTCTGTTATTACTACAGATGATATTTTGTCCATTTTTCCATCTTTAACAGAGAAGCGGAATTCAAGCACGTTAAGTGAACCATCAGGATCATTATACCCGACTATCCCTTCAGGTTTTCCTGTATCTTCATTTTTGTCTATCGCGTCATACTGTGCCTTGCCCAATGTTTTTTTCACTTCGTCATAAGTAATAGATGTATAGCTTTTATCAGTTGTATATAAGCTATACACAAGCCATTGACCGCCTGAGTCAGTAAGGTCATTAGCTATTTTAAATGTGGTAGCATGTTTGCTATATTTGAGTTCGTCTTTTTTACTGTCTGGATCGGCTTTTCCCCATTTGGCTTCAATTTCTTTTTGAGAAGAACGGAGACCGAATTCGCCGCTGGTTGTCAGCCTCAACTTGTCTTGTTTAAAAAGTTCATCTGCTTGTTTTAAGAGTGCTGTATGATTTTGATCCGATTGGGGCGATGTAGTTTTTGGTGAGTCACTAGACACACTTTTTTGGCTACAACCCCCTAGTAATGTTTCCGTGATTAGTAGTGTGATGGCCAACATTAAACCTATTGTTTTTCTCTGTAATACCATTTTTTTCTCTCCTTCATATTTTGTACAAATTGATTATAGCAGATATTTTCTAGAGATTTATAAATGAGCAAAACCCATTACAAATATTTACAATCGAATAGAGCAGACTCTCCCTAGGTCGTGTCTGGTAAATCACTTTAGCCAATCCACGATAGAGGCGACACAAACAGCAGCAAAGAAATAGGCTGCTCTTTTTTTAAATCGCGTCGCAATTCCACGCCAATGCTTCAATCGGTTGATGAAACGTTCCACAACATGGGTTTTTTTGCATATCCCCCGAAATGGGGTCACGGTACCCAAAAAAGAAAATTGTACGTTAAGGAGCGGATTCAGTAAAATAAGGGTTTTTCATTTAAGCCGAGACATTCTACGATGAAAATTTCTAGGGAAAATAGGTTGTTTTTCCTGCCCTACTTGGTCCGATATGCTCAATTTACATCGTAGAAATGTAGTTCTGCGACGTAATTTCTCTTAGCGTAGGTTTCATACAAAATGTTGGCGGTACCTCATCTAAGATGGTTTCATCAGGACAGCAACCCTGTCACTGAGATAATATAGTATAATGAATTTATAGAAAAATCAAAATTAGTAGGATGTAACGAAGAGGAGGGATCATTTGTTTCTTTTATCCATCATGAGCTTTTTTATCTTTGCTATCAGTGGAATTCAATTGGTTTCAGGAGGTTATTTGCTAACTGGTATTCCAGCGCTGGTAGTTTCTGGTGCGGTTCCGGTTCTATCTTCGCTTTGGAGTAGCCAACAAAGTTATAGTAGTGACAGTTGGGATGATGGTAGTTCGGATGATGGTTGCTGTGATATTGGGGGATGTGGATGTGGTCCATGCTGGTATGTTAAATAAATAAAGAGGGGCAACAAAACCATATACTGGAATCTATCTGACGGACTAGAACAGCAACCCTGTCACTACCCCTATATTGGAGATTGATAAAATTGAACTTAGACTGTTGGAAAAGAAGGAGCTATGTAAATGAAATATCAAACGTATTTTACAGAAATAAATCCTAAGGATGCCAATATGGCTACTAGGCACATCCTAACAATTGATGACAAAGTGGATTTAAAGGTAAAAGATTTAATTGTTATACATGGTACAAGTTACATAGTCTTTGAATCGATGTATGATATCATAACGAACGATTCAGAAAGTGTTTTTTATACTTACATCCATCTGTGGAGGAATTAGGAAAGAAAGAAGAAGAAATGATTAAAACACTTGCTACAAATAAAACTCCCATTAAAGATATTGCCGAAATGGTACGGGAACCCCAGCAAACGAACGACGAACCCTAATTTGACCAACAAATGGAAATAATCCTGCGGACTAGAGCAGCAACCCTGTCACTGGGCCTAGAAGGTACCATGTCATCACCTCCTAGTAATTGTAATCTACTTTGCGGGTAATGGCATGTTCGCTGGTACTGCCTCAGGAAAAAGGGAATCAAAATTGCTTAACGTTGTTAATCCGCGTAAAAATATCTGTACCCCAGGTAGTCAGTTGAATTGTGTCTAAAATATGTCTAAACGTGTATTTTTCCCGAAATGGTACGGTGACCCCATGCCCATCAAGCTAAGAAACACGAATACCCCCAAAACGAAAAAATGAGCCCGCTTCTCCCTGAACATCCTCAAAAAAAGTACTCATTCTTTATATTTAGTGATTTGGCAACTTCTTAGCTTGATGGGCATGGGGTAAGGCACCGATTCCCACATTGAGGGGCCACTCTGGGAATTAATTACAAAATCACTCTAATGTTCAGTAAAAAAGATGAAGCTATTTAACTGGTCATTGAATATCAGACAGAGTAAGTGAACACATCTATCGTTAGAAAGAGTTAATCTAAGGAATAACTTGATCTAACCAGAAACTTATCTTTCTGAACATGAGCCTTTAACGGACGACTACTACTCTATTAACAAAGTAGCAGTCGTCCGTTAAAGGGGTACAAATTGAATCCTTAGTGTTGTGTTTTGTCGGGGAGTCCTTCTACTCCTAGTAATCTATATCACGAAAAATTATTTTCTGCCAACCATGTTCTCCTACTACCGAAGTAATAAGTGAACATGGTTGATGTCCTTCACATTACTGGTGGTCCACTTGGCAGGTGATGTCCTTCACTTCTCGCACCGTGTCGGGAACAGCGTACTGGTTGAAGTCGCGCTCAACCGACGCTTGATTGTAATATTCATACCCGTGTTCTCCAGAGAGACCAGAAAAAGCGGAAAATGTCAGAATGAAACACTTTCTGATCGGGTCTTCTCTCATGCAGACAGGGCGACCGTTACTGTCAGTGCCACTCTTGTGAAAAAACATCTGTTACTCCTCGCCTTGATTGGCTAGTAGATTGATATATTTTCCAGAGTGGCCCCTCATTCCTCGACCTTACCCCAGTTTCTTTTCAATTATTGCTTTCCCTTCTCTCTATGTCATTTCTAAATAAGTATAATTTCTGATAGAGAGAAACTATCTACAAAAGCAGTACAAATCAGTTAAAAATCAAAATTCTAAAATATGGAAATAATCCTGCGGACTAGAGCAGCAACCCTGTCACTGGGCCTTCATCGGGATGATGACACATTCACTGGTATTACCCCTTATTCTTATTATCATTAAAATTTCACAAAAAATGATCAAACTCTATTGAGTTTGATCATTTTCTTTTTCCAAGTTTGCTGATAGATCATATGAATAGCCATTTCAATAAAAGGATTTTGGATTCGACCACTAGACCTCTTTTTTATTATTCTTTCTGTTTTACAAATTTATACATTGCATTACGACATATGTACTATTACTATATATAAAAAACTAGGTAAAACTAACCCATTTTGAAAAGAAAGTGGTGAAAAAATGAACAAGAAAAAGTGGATTTTTGTATTAGGCATTATTGGAGCTATCTTTCTCACAATCGTAATCTTCAAAAACTACTTCTCCCACTCGCGAAAACATCACGAGTATAATGTTCAACATTTGCATCCAAAAGTGCAATCTGCTATGGAACAGTTGATAAGAAAGGCACAACGGAAAGGAATATCCATTCGGATTACAGAAGGATTCCGCTCTTTTGATCAGCAAGACCAGCTCTATTCACAAGGCCGTAAGAAACCTGGACCAATTGTAACAAATGCCAAGGGAGGACAATCCTATCACAACTATGGATTAGCAATTGATTTTGCTCTTTATGATGAAAAAACACATCAGTTATCTTGGGATATCAAAAAAGATGGAAACAAAAATGGTATTTCAGATTGGCAAGAAGTGGTGTATGAGGCTAAAAAGTTAGGTTTTTCTTGGGGAGGAGACTGGGAACAGTTCAAAGATTATCCTCATTTAGAAATGACTTTTGGACAATCCATTGATGAATTACAAGAAATGTTGAATTAAAAATGATTTTTTCTTGCTAAAGATTACTCATTCTATGGAAGGCTTAATTTTTAAACTCTTATAAAAATAGAGAAAGATACTATTTCCTTTTGCTACTCAACAAATTAATTCATGAAAATCTATATAACTCGGAGAGGTATTGAATAATGAAAAACATAATCGTGATTTCCATTTTTATCCTCTTTTGTTGTTTTGCAATTATTTTCTTGTATACTTCAAAAAAATCAGCTCTCTCCAGTGAAAAGATAGAACCGGCCATTTTTTTTATTCCTCATCAAGACGATGAAACATTATCCATGGGAGTAGCCATTACACAGCATCTTGATGCTGGTAGAGATGTCATAATAGTACTTTATACAAATGGTGAAGGTTCCGTTGCACAAAAAATACTAAATGGTCAAAGAAAGTCCAACTGGTGGGGTTCTATCCATGATCCCAATAAAGAGGGATATGGATATGTCAACGATCAAACTTTTACACAAGCACGTACAAAAGAGTTTATGACAGCTCTGTTACAGCTAGGTGTAAAAAGAGAAAATATCCATATTCGCCCTCTTCTGCCCATACCTAATTTGAAGACAGTTAAACAGTTAATTCTAGAATATGCTTATAAATACCCAAATGCTAGTTACAAAGCAATGTCGCAACATGATAGTTCCTTATCGCATGCACTTAGTGGACAAGCCCTTGTGGATCTGTATCATCAGCATATTATTTCGGACATACGATTATTTGTTTCTCGAAATGATTTTACAAAGCTGAAAAATCTGGGTTTTACGATAAAACCAAACTTTTTTCAGGCATATCGAATTAAAAAAGCTGCGCTGGTCTATCAAACTTGGAATCCGAAAGGAGGATTTTTTGCAATTGGTTATCATAGTGTTGCTTCCCAATTTGAGTCCATGCTTTCGAATATTGAAAATAGACAACATAATCCATCAGAGTAAAATGCATTCCGCTGGATCAGATATATTAGGCCCAGTGACAGGTGAAGTAGGGAGCCAAGCGTCAGTAGAGCATCAACTCCTCCGAAACTGCTTCACAGCATGGCGTAAGTTTTCATTCTATTAAAAGTGAAAATTGGTCGTAACAATGGAAACAACGATTTTATCTGACGAAATCTATCCCATGTGACATGAATTGTGTAGACCGAAACAAGCCCTTTCTCTTTCATCACGCGACCAATTCGTCACAAGAACTCGTTTCTGTAGTTTTACTTTGATTTTGCGTGTTCCATAAACCTAACGGTTTTGGTAGAAATCTTGATCACATCGTTTGTGATGTCATCTTCTGCTTTTCACACTTTTGATTCGTAATAGTAGGTGCTCTTGGAATTTTTTATAAAACGTCACACAATGCTGATACCGAGTATTTGTCCCCATTTTACTGGGTAACAGTTCCTTTCGTCCATGATCAGCGCTGCTTGCTTTAAAATGTCGTTTTCATTTCCAATGAAATAACATTTTCGTCAACATTCTAAGGCTTATTAAAGGTTAAACCATCAATATCTAGTTTGTTACTTCGTTTTCGTTCTATCCAGTAGTTTATGATAATACGAACAAACTTCCAGATCAAATAACCTATTGCAAAACCAATAAGATGAAAAACAAATTTGTATGCATAAAACATATTAAATTTGATCAGAAAGGAAATCAGGTGAAGCCCCTGGAGAAAACATAGACTTACGATCAGATTGAAGGTGAATTTTTTACGAAATAGATGAGACCAAAGAAATCCTAGAGGACCATACTTCAGGATAGATCCAAGTAATATTCCTATGATAGACGTTGTTGTGAATGAACCGTAAAAGAGGGAGAAGTCAAAAGTAAAATGATCTCGTAGAAAGTGTCCATAAACCATCTGATTCCGATAAAAAAAGATAAGAAAGTTCTCGTAAAGATAATAGCTGCAGTATAAGATCATCATTCCCCAAAGTGTGTATTCTTTCCAGTGATAAAATGGATTGATGCTTTGTTGGAGTGCAGGAGTGATATCATTTGAATGACCAAATTCATTAATAGCCATCCTAATCGATTCTTGTTCCGTATATTCTTGCTCGATAAACTCTTGTTTTAGAAGTAAAAGATGATCCATGAACTCAGAAGCCAGTTCCATTTTCTCTCGGTTTGAAATTTTTAAATGTTGAACAATGCTATTTACATAGAATTTAAGTTCGTTCATGAAAGCTCCCCCCTGCATTGCTGGATTAATTTCGTAATATTATTCCAACTCATTATTTTTTCTTCTAATATTTTCTTCCCACTATTCGTAATGGAATAAAATTTCCGATTGACTCCAGTTTCGGGAGCGTCTCCCCAGTATGAAGTCAAGTATCCTTTTTTCTCTAAGCGTTTTAAGGATGGATATAAAGTACCTTGAGTCATCAAGTAGTGATCCTCACTTCGTTGACGGAGCACTTTCATAATCTCGTATCCATAAGTATCTCCTCTATTGATAATAGATAGAACGAGAATATCTACACTACCCTTCATCATTTCTTTATCCATTACATAAACCTCCATAAAAATCGAATATAGATAGTGTTGCTATCTATATAGTAAATCAATATATTCTGTTTTACAATCTAATGAAAAATTCCTTTTTTTATATGCATATCATTTCAAAAATATATCGTTACAGTATATATGTTGCATTGCAACATTATTTGATTTACTATACTTCTTAGATGTCTCATATTATGTTATTTACTAGGAGGTACATGATGTCAGCACTAAAACTACAAAACGTAACAAAGAAAATTGGTACGAAAACGATTATTCACCAACTAGATTTAACTGTAAATGCTGGGGAGGTTTATGGTTTTCTTGGACCCAATGGGTCTGGAAAAACCACTACCATCCGGATGATGGTAGGGCTAATTAAGCCGACAAATGGAACAATCAGCATAGGTGGATATGATATAAGGAGTGAACGTGCTAAAGCGTTAGCGCAAATTGGTACCATTGTGGAAAATCCAGAATTATATTCGTACTTAACGGGTCGAAAGAACCTCATTCACTTTGCCCGCTTAGCTGGTATATCCAACATGAAGGCGAGGATCGAAGAAGTAATCGAAATGGTTGATATAAAAGAGTATGTTGATGACAAGGTAAAAACTTACTCATTAGGAATGCGCCAGCGTTTGGGTTTAGCCCAAGCATTGCTAGGTAACCCTAAACTATTAATTTTAGATGAACCAACCAACGGTTTAGATCCCGAAGGAATTCATGATTTTCGTAAGCTAATACGACATTTAGCTTCTACAGATATAGCGGTATTTATTTCTAGTCACCTGTTGAGTGAGATTGAACTGATGTGTGATCGGGTTGCTATTATCAAAAGTGGAAAAGTAATTACGGAACAAAGTGTGACGAGCTTAATTGAACAAAAAACGAGTGGATACCAAATTCAGTTAAAAGATACGACGCTCGCTTCTTCCATCTTGAAAGATCAAAAGATTCCTTATATACAGATTGATCAACAGACCCTGCAAGTACAATTGGACGAGCCACGAGTACAAGAGCTAATAGGTTTCTTGGTAAGTCAAAATATTATGATTCATTCGGTTCAACCTATTCAAGAAACGTTAGAAGACCAGTTCCTAATCCTAACTTCAGACAAAGGTGGCGTGATCCGTGCATGAACTAAGCCGAGTAATGGCCAATGAATTTATGAAGTTAATACACCGTTTGCGGATGTGGTTTACAGTAGGCTTGATGTTGGTAGTGGCTATTGGACTATCAGTCTCTGGATATATGAACTATCAAAATAGCTTAAACAGTTATTCGCAGGCATCTCGACAACAAGTGCTTGGTACTCAAGAGCAGAACTTAAAAAAATTGGAACAGGAATTAAAAGATAAGAAGTCAAGTCGTAAACCAAGTGATATCAAAAAAGAGATTGCTGTTGTGCGTGCAGATATTCAATCGTGGAAAGGATTAATGCAAAAAGAGCAGCAGATACGGTTTGGTGACTGGAAAACCTTTTTTAAGAACGATCTTCAAAAAAGAACGAGAGATTTAAAAAACTCCAAGTTAAATGTTGCATCAGCAGCAAAATTGGAAGGGAAACGTTTGCAAATGGAGTACCAACTCCAACATGATGAGCGTCCATTGTTACTGACGGAAAAATCGAGTTATCAAGCAACAAATGAACAAATGACGAATATGTCTAGAATCTTTCTGTCGATATTGGTTGTGATCTTAGTAGCAGATATGATGTCTAGCGAAACAACTCACGGCACTATCAAGTTATTATTGGTTCGACCTGTCTCGCGTTTGAAAATTTTTTTCGGCAAATGGTTAGTCAGTTTAACCATTACGTTGATACTTGGTTTGGGTTGTTTCATTGTGTTATTTTTGACCAATTTAGCTTTGTACGGCAGTCATGGAGCATTTCAACCTAATTTTCTAGGGGTCTCCTATAGTCCTATGTATGTCAATGACGTAAATCCGGGCGCACTAAATGAACATGCTAGATTAACCTTAGTTCCAAATTATGAGCATGTAACCATTATTCCTGACTGGCAATTTATTATCTTTAAGGCTTGTTTGAATACGTTGTCCATGATGGTAGTAGCAACGATTGTCTTCCTATGTTCAACGGCTTTTAGATCGTCAATGATTAGCACAAGCGCTTCCTTAGCAGTTGTAGTACTAGGTAATCTTTTTCAGTGGACAGGTTTCATCGATAAATTTTCCAAATGGGTGACAGGGGTCACATCCAATACTTATCCTATATTGTTTACAGTAGCCTTCCTATCCCTGTTTTCCATTGTTGCAGTCATACTAGCCAGCAGACATTTTAACCGCAGAGATGTATTAAATGCGTGAACTGTACATTTGGTAATGAGGAGTGGGATAAATGTATGAAATGGGACGGATGTTTGCCAATGAATGGATGAAACTCGTACATCGTTGGCGCTTGTGGGTTGCGATGGGGTTGATGATTTTGGTCGCAATTGGATTATCGATGGCTCTTTTTATACAGTATCAAAATAAGGCCGAACATCACTACACCATAAAAAAAATAGAGGAAAGTATTTACCGGATCGACATAAATCTATCAAAGTTGCATCAGCAGTTAAATAGTAAATCAAAATCGGATACCCGATTCGAGGAGATCCCACATCAAATCGATGATCTAATTTATCGTAAAGACATATTTCGAAATAACCAGCTAATTCTTTCAGGTAACTGGAGGTTAGCTGTCAAAAGGGAACTACAGAAATCAAACCAATTATTAAATAATCAAGAAATAAAACAGCATAGAAAAGCCTATGCCATCGAAAAAGGCAATCAAATAAAATTAGTGTATCAATTAAAACAAAAAGAGGAACCGCTGCCCTATTGGAAGCAATCAAGTTACCAAACTGTAGCTAAACTAATTGCAAGGACATCAGGTCTGTTCTTACCACTGCTGGTTGTGATAATGGTGTCAGATATGATGTCTAGTGAAACAACCCATGGGACGATTAAGCTACTATTGGTTCGATCTGTATCACGCTTAAAAATCTTTTTCAGCAAATGGATGGTTAGTTTAACTGCAACGATGATCTTAGTGTTAGGTTTTTATAGTTTACTATTTTTAATAAATTTTATACTTTACGGAAGCAAAGGAGCATTTGTACCTGTGGCGGTGGACGTTCCCTATACTTATGAGGGTCAAGCGTTAATTTCCGGTTTACCAGCATCCTTAGAAGCCATTCCCCACTATGACATGGCAACTTTGATCCCTATTTGGAAATTTATTTTAACAGGTGTACCCTTAAGTCTATTTTCGATGATGACATTGGCGACAATTATCCTATTATGTTCAACTCTTTTTAAGTCATCGATGGTCAGTACAGGGGTGTCGCTTGCACTAGTTATCGTTCCTCAAATCTTTGTTGTTCTGGTAGGAAAAGGCGGCAAATGGATGATTGGCTGGCTGTTCACGGCTCACTTAAACTTGCTTAATAACTGGTTAGGAATTCCATCGGAATTTTTGATGACCAATATTACTTTGCTAGATGGAATCATTGTGCTGGCATTCTGGTCTCTTTTTTCGGTTGTAATAGCCGCAATTTATTTTAATCGCAAAGAGATACTTAATGTATAAGTGGAAAAGAAGGGGATCATATGGATGAATTAAGACGCGTATTTGTAAATGAATGGATGAAGATGATGCATCGCTGGAGACTGTGGGTTACGATGGGATTAGCGGTTTTGATCGTATTTGCTATAACGGTGATCGATTATAATGAATATACAACACGAACTCAATTCTATATGAAATCAAACTTGCCAAAACTGATTGCCCAAGCCGATCAAAAGATCAAGGAGTGGCAACAAGAGTTACAAAATCCAAAGTCAACACGTAATCAGAGCAACATCAAGGATGACATTTTTAATATGACAGCTGAGAAACAATCGTTTCATGATGATTTGCAGATTCTCTCAGGAAATGGGAGAGGGGTTTTAGAAAGAGATCTTACCCTTTTAAATTACTATTTAAATGATAAAAAATCAAAAAACAACATGGAAATGTACTCAGCCAGACAAGTAAAGAAATTAGAACTTGAGTATCGATTAAAACACAAAGTGGAACCTTTGCCATCTTGGTGGAACTCCAGTTACTTTAGAACAGAACAGATTATTGCTCAGCTATCCGTTCTCTTTCTACCAATGTTGGTAGTAATTTTAGTAGCAGATATCGTATCAGGTGAAACAACGAATGGGACGATCAAACTCCTATTGGTACGTCCTATCTCCCGTCTGAAAATCTTGTTGGGTAAGTGGTTGGTCAGTCTAACCGCAACCGCAGTTTTAGTAATTGGTTTTTATGGGTTCCTTTTTTTGATTAACCTAGGTTTCTATGGACACCAAGGAGCATTTGCACCACGAGCTATAAATGTTACCTATATATTTAAATCGATCAGTATGGATAATCTAGGTACACCAAGAATGGCTGCTATTTTAAATCTTAATCACGTTACGCTTATTCCTCATTGGCAGTATATTTTAACTGGATTCTTTTTATTAATGATTTCATTGATGGTTGTCGCAACAATTACCTTTCTATGTTCGACTCTATTTAGGTCATCGATGATCAGTACATCCGTTGCATTTGCAGTTATTATCATATGCCAGCTGGTACAATGGATGTTTCCGATTGGCAAATGGATTGGTTGGTTATTTACCGTTCATCTTAATCTACTGAGTAACTGGAGTGGAGAACTATCCCACGATTTACAAACAAATCTAACACTACCGATCGGGATATTAGTCCTATCGATTTGGCTGGTTATTTCCATAGTGGTAGCAGCAGTTTATTTTAATCGGAAAGATATGCTAAGTACACTTTAAACCATGTAACTAACAAAGAGTCATCTTTTTAAAGATGACTCTTTGTTTTAATGTGCGCCCGGCATGGGTTTATTCTATAGGGTGAAAGTCCCGAACGACGAAGGTTGCAGTAGTCGTTAGTTTAAGGCCCAGTGACAGGGTTCCCCTATCATAGGGGTCACCGTACATGCCCATCAAACTAAAAACAAAATAATCCCCCAATCCGAAAAAAACACGCTATTCTTTCTTTAGGAATGAAAAAAGAAGGGATGGCGTTTTTTCTGTGAATGTATCCACCAAAGAAGAACTTCATTTGTTTTCACAGGTATTGCAAAAATATCTCTCGTCTGCCGAATTAGAAAAGTTAGCTAGATCAAGCGAATTTGTAAGGCGAACGAGTAAATATCGAGGACAAGATCTAGTAACCTTATGTGTTTGGTTGAGCCGCAATTTAGCAAGTACATCTCTCACTCAATTATGTAGTGAGTTGGAAGTTGCAACAGGGATCAGTATGAGTGCTGAAGGATTAAACCAGCGAATGAATAGAAACGCGGTAACCTTTCTCCGAGAATTGTTTGCACGTCTACTGAAAGCAGAACTAGGTTTATCCAGCGCTCTCCCAAGTGAATACCGCGATCATTTTCTTCGGATTCGTATTCTCGATTCGACCACGTTCCAAGTTCCAAATTCCTTGGCAGAACATTATCCAGGTGCAGGAGGCTGTGGTCATACAGCTGGGGTAAAAATCCAATTGGAATATGACTTACATAGCGGACAGTTCTTGAATCTGGATGTAGGTGCTGGAAAAAAGAATGACAAAACCTTTGGCACCACTTGCTTATCCACCCTTCGACCAGGGGACTTGTGTATACGGGATTTAGGCTATTTTTCACTGGAGGATCTGGATCAGATGGATCAGCGAGGTGTTTCTTATGTCTCTCGTTTAAAACTGAATAACCGAATCTACCAAAAGAATCCAGAACCAACCTATTTTCAAGATGGAAGCCTGAAGAAACAAACCGAGTATCTCCCCCTAGATCTAGAGGAGATCATGAATCACATGCAACCAGGAGAAACCATAGAAATTCGGGATGCTTACATCGGAAGGGATAAAAAGCTAGCTACTCGAGTTATTTTGTACCGACTTACCGACATTCAAGTACAGAAATGACAAAAAGATCAAGCCTATAAAGAGAAGAAAAAAGGAATGAAGTATTCGGAGAAGAGCAAACGGTTAACCGGAATCAATATCTATATCACCAATATTGCTTGGGAGATCGTCCCAAAAGAGCATGTTCACGACCTCTATTCCTTACGGTGGCAGGTGGAGATCGTGTTCAAAACATGGAAATCTTTTTTTCAGATCGACCGATGTAAGGATGTGAAACGAGAGAGGTTGGAGTGTCACCTGTATGGGCAACTCATTGCTATCCTTATCTGTTCTTCCACCTTGTTTCGGATGCGAGAGCTTTTGCTGAAAGAAAAACAAGTGGAGTTAAGTGAGTATAAAGCTTTTTACATGATTCAAACCTATTTTCCTTTGTTTCACCAAGCCATCCAACAAGAAAACACCCAAGCATATGCAAAGATCCTGCTTCGCCTATTCCACCTACTAAAGAAAAATGGGAGAAAATCTCACCGATATGAGAAAAAGACAGTCTTTGACATTTTGGGTGTTATCTATGAATATACCACAAAAGTAGCATAGCATATTTTTAAAAACAAGCCTAACTAGGCTTGTTTGATGTACCATCCTTTTCCATGTGCCAAGATTCTTCTATGTTGTTTACTCTCTTTTCATCTTTCACTTCTCTTAGCTTGATGGGCATGTACGGTGACCCCTTTTAATGGGGGATCTAGCTTCTTGTTGAAAATACTTCAGTAAAACAGTAAACCCTAATCGACTTGCTCCCGTTTTATTTCCAATGAGTTGTTTTTCAACTGGAACTAATCCAAAATGTTCTAACAACTCATCTGGACTCCAATTCTGCTTCATCAGTTTCCCCCAATCCGAATAACTATTTTTGATTCTAATGGATTTCTCGTTAAAGAAGATCATTCGAATTAGGGGCAGAACCAGCAACTGAACGACGAAGTGCAATTTGACCAATAAATGGAATATATCTGACGGACTAAGGCAGGAACCCTGTCACTGAGATAATATAGTATAATGAATTTATAGAAAAATCAGAGGAGTTACATCATGATCTTTTTATTTCAATCGGATGTTACGGGTAGTGGAATTAACTTTGTTTTAAATGAACAGATTGCCAGAGATATGTATCCAGACTTAGTAGAAAAAATGAGACCTATTATAGTTGAAACGTGTGATGTGCTACAGAACTACAAACAGCACAGCAAAGGTAATCCAATTTTAGAAGTAGTAATACAGGATAATGAGGACGTAACTGTTGACTTGAGCCCAGGGCTAGGGAAATTTATCGATGAACATACCAGACGAGCTATATTTGAGAACGCCAAACAAATAGCACTTATTCTAGGTGAGGTAATGAATCGCAAGACATTAGAACGTGAACGATTCGCACATTGAGGGGCCACACTGGGAAATATATCTATCTTCAACCACTCACACGAGTGGTATTTTCGTATATAAGGTCGTCCAGTTAAGAAAAAACTGGATGACCATTTTTTATACAAATGGTTGTAGTATCACGGTAGCCGGGTAGAACGAAGTGGTATTTGGGAGTATGATCCCGTCATAAAAACAGTTCGCCCTCCTACTTGTTTAACTATGTTTGAGCTGGTTGAGACACAGATCTCGTATTACATGCGAAGCTATGGTAGACAAGGGGAGTAGGGTTACCGGCATAAATAGTGGGTAGGTGTGGGAAATGATGAATCCAGTAGTAGGCATTGATGTGTCCAAAGGAAATAGCCAGTGTCAGGCGTTTTTAGATAGGAATCAGCCATACAAAAAAAGCTTTCGTTTTGCACACACAGAAGAGGGATTCCAATCTTTCTTGAAGATCCTTCAAGAAATAGAGAAGGTAAGTGGAGTACGACCAGCCATTATTTTAGAGGCAACCGGACATTATCATCAGCCTGTCGTCCAAGTAGTAGAGAAACATGAGTACTTACTTATGGTGGTGAACCCTTTGACCTCTCAACGAGCGAAAAAGGCACATCTTCGGAAGGTGAAAACCGATGTCATCGATGCTTTTCATTTGGGGGATTTGTATTACAAAGAGGATTTTGAACCCTATAAACAACAAGCAATCCAACTGTTGAATTTGAAACATTTAACCAGACAACATGGGGCTTTGACAGCTACTTATGTACAAACAAAGTTACAGTTTCAAGCTGTACTTGATCAAATTTTTCCGCATTATGTAGGTGCTTTTGGCAATTTGTTTTCCAATGCCTCTTTAACGATCCTACTAGCATATCCCACCCCTCAATCGGTGATGGAAGTAGGAATCGAACCAATCATGAGGTTAATCCAAGAGAAAGCAAAACGTTCGGAGAGTTGGGCAAAGGAAAAAGCACAAAAAATCATAAGCGCTGCACAGTGTAGCCCAAATAGTAGAGTGATCTACGACAGTCATTTCATCACCCTTCACATGCTCATCTCTCTACTTTTGGAGCTTCAAGAGCATCTCTCGCACTTAGAGCAAGAAATAGATACTTTGGCTCAGGAAAGAAAGGAATATGATCTGCTTCGCTCGGTTCCTGGTATTGGAGACAAGATTGCAGCAACCATTTTATCTGAAATCGGGGGAATTGAAAGATTTGATCATGCTAAAAAATTAATTGCGTATTCAGGAATTGATCCAAGTGTATATGCATCAGGAAAGTTTATAGCGACCTCCAATCGCATCACAAAACGAGGTTCCAAACGACTGCGGCGAGCCTTATTTTTAGCTGTACAATGTGGGATACGTAAGTCTGTCAATCAGCAACTGAAAGAATACTATGATAAAAAACGAGCAGAAGGTAAGGCTTACAAGGTAGCGATCATAGCATGTACAAACAAATTAGTGCGTTGGATCTATGCAATTTTAAAACATGAACGACCTTATCTCACTCCATAACTTGGCCCAGTGACAGGGTTGCTGTTCTAATCCGCAAGATTATTTCCAATTGCTGTAATTCTAATTGAACCTTTTCGGGACGTTGGGCAAAAATAGCCAAAAAAAGATATTTGTGAATTGTCATGTTTTACCTTTGACAAAGGATATCTCACAGGATTACGTTATAGTCAATAAGTGATAGAGGGGTTAAATCATATGGGGAAATGTACTTCTAAATTGATCACCATTCTTCAAGCTGTATTCCGGAAATTGTTAGTTTCGTTTATTATTGCTTTCATCATAGGTGCTAAAGGTTTTATTTCTTATTATTATGGCGATTCATTAATATCTCAATATTCACTTTCCTCTTTTGGTGAAGATCTATTCTATTGGACTTATATTCTCTTTATTATAGGTGGGAGTACTTCGCTACTCTCTGATTTGATTACTTGGAAACTTCCTTTACGACGAAAAAGAACCGTTGCAGCTATGATCCATTTAGCACCCATGTTTTTATATGGATCATATTATGCATTTGACATGGTTTTGTTTTTTATTTGCTTAACAGTTGTTTTCGTCTTTTGGATAATGGATGAGTTGATTCGGTTTTATCAAAAAAATTGCGATATGTGTCTCAAACGAGTATATAGCAACTTTCAGTTAAAGAAGGCGACATGAATTGGTTTTTAAGCGAATTTATCAAGTCTTCTATTACAAAAAACGACCTAATTAGTCGAAAAGCAATCCTAGATAAGCTGAACCAGCTTTAAATAAAGGGCTGGTTCTTCGTTTTACATATTTAGGAAATAATCCTGCGGACTAGAGCAGCAACCCTGTCACTACCCCCTTTAGAAATGAATCTACTGTCGAACAAAACTCCAGAAAATCGATTAGCTTTCGCGATTTTATTCAAAATATTTCAATATAAAGGAAAATTTCCACAAGACGCTCTAGAAATTCCAGATCCAATTCTTAAGTACATCGCAAAGCAAGTAAGTGTCTCAGCTGATACTTTAAGTCGCTTTGATTTCAGTGGAAGATCTGCTAAATTACATCGTGTACAAATTAGGGAGTACTTTGGATTTCGGACGAGCACGATAGAAGATATGGATTTACTAGCTGAATGGTTACGTGCAAAGGTACTGAATCAAGACACCGATTTATCTTGGATAAAAGAACAAGCATACATAGAACTTCGGAAACGTCAGCTGGAACCACCAACTCAAGGCCGTATGGAAAGGTTCCTTCGATCCATTATCAAACTACATGAAGAAGAAATATTTCAAAACACATATAACCAGATAACAACTCAAACTATTAAACAAATGGATCGTCTTATCTATCTATGGACAGAAGAACCTGATTCAGGAGCAGAGGAAATGCCAATATCTTTTCGAGAACTTGTTTCTGATCCAGGAAGAGTAGGACTGGATAGTATTTTCCAGGAGATAAAAAAACTCCAAACCATACGAGAACTAGAGTTACCAGAAAACCTATTTTCTCATCTTCCTGCAAAAATGTTAAAAAAATATAGACAAAGAGCAGTATCTGAGGACATTCGGGAATTACGAAGGCATCCAGATCCCATTCGCTACACTTTACTTGCAGCTTTTTTTTGGAGTCGAAGTAGAGAAATTACAGATAGTTTGGTGGAATTACTCATTCAAATTGTCCATCGAATTGGCGCTCGTGCAGAAAAGAAAGTAGAGCGAGAAATACTTCATGATCTTAAAAAAGTGAACGGAAAAACCAATCTTCTTTATCGAATGGCAGAAAAAGCATTGGAACATCCTGATGGAATTATTAAAGAAATTCTATATCCAGTAGTAAATGAACAGACACTGAAGGATTTAGTAAAAGAAATCAAGCACACTGGTCCTGCCTTTCGTCAAAAGGTGTATACGGTCATGCGAGCTTCCTATGGAGCACATTATCGAAGAATGGTTCCACAAATATTAGATATTCTTCATTTTAAATCCAATAATGAGCTTCATAGACCTGTTATTGAGGCATTGGAATTATTGAAGAAGTATGCAAATACAAATCATCGGTTTTATGCTGAGGACGATAATATTCCCATTGAAGGGGTCGTTCGCTCCTCTTGGTTAGATACAGTACTAGATAAAGAAGAAAACCGTATTAACCGTATTACTTACGAAATAAGTGTGTTGCAAGCAGTAAGAGATAAGCTTAGATGCAAAGAAATCTGGGTAGTTGGAGCGGATCGATACAGGAATCCAGAAGAGGATCTTCCTGCAGACTTTGAATCACATCGTATAGAGCATTATGCAGCATTAAAACAACCTATAGAAGCAGAAGATTTTATCGAAAAATTAAAACAAAGGATGCACACCTCACTTGAAAAACTAGATAAAGGTATGCGTCAGAACCAGAAAGTACGAATTTTATCAAAAGGATCTGGTTGGATATCGGTAACGCCATTAGATGCTCAGCCTGAACCCAAACACATCACAGCTATCAAAACGGAAATCATGAAAAAATGGTCCATGACAAGTTTGCTTGATATTTATAAGAGACCGATTTACAAATAGATCTAACCCAGCACTTTAAGACACTAGGAAATCGTGAAGTTTTAGATCGAGAAACCATTCAGAAAAGGCTTATTCTTTGCCTTTATGGATTAGGCACGAATACAGGTTTAAAACGTGTATCCGCAGGTGATCACGGGGAAAACTATAGAGATTTATTGTATATTAGGCGCAAATTTATTCATAAAGAGAATTTGAGACAAGCTCTTTCGGAGGTTGTAAATGCCATTTTACGAACTCGTATGCAAGACATTTGGGGTGAAGGGACAACTGCATGTGCCTCTGACAGTAAAAAGTTTGGATCATGGGATCAGAATTTGATGGCAGAATGGCACATTCGTTATCGAGGTAGAGGTGTAATGATTTACTGGCATGTGGAGAAGAATTCCACCTGTATCTATTCACAATTGAAATCTTGTTCCTCTTCAGAAGTTGCGGCAATGATGGAAGGATTACTTCGACATTGCACAGAGATGGAAGTAGAGAAAAATTATGTTGATACTCATGGTCAAAGTGAAGTTGCATTTGCATTTTGCCACTTGTTAGGTTTTCAGCTTATGCCAAGGTTTAAAGCCATTCATTCTCAAAAATTGTATCGACCTGAGCCAGAGTTAGGTGATCTTTATTCTAACTTAACCCCTGTTCTAACAAGACCTATCAATTGGGAACTCATTCGGCAACAATATGACCAAATGATGAAGTATGCTACAGCTTTGCGTTTAGGTACAGCGGAAACAGAAGCTATACTAAAAAGATTTACTCGCAATAGTAGCCATCCAACCTATCGAGCTTTAGGCGAATTGGGTAAGGCTATAAAGACTATTTTTTTATGTGAGTATCTGCATTCAGAGGAGATAAGAAGAGAAATTCATGAAGGTTGAACGTAGTTGAAAATTGGAACTCTGCCAATAGTTTTATCTTTTATGGAAAAGGTGGAGAGATCCAAACAAACCAAATCGAAGATCAAGAAGTTGCTGTACTATCCTTGCATTTACTTCAAAATTGTTTAGTCTTTATTAATACTTTAATGATTCAGGAAGTGTTGTTGGAAAATGATCAACGCATTTTAAAGAACCTTCATCCTGAAGACTTCCGTGCTCTTACTCCGTTGATCTATGCTCATGTAAATCCTTATGGCACCTTCCAGTTGAATATGAATCAACGAATATCTCTACAGCGTAACAGTGCTTGATAAATGAAAAAAAACACCCTAATTGGGGTGCTGAACCGATTCGACAAATAAGATGCCACTCCATTTTTGTATTTATATGTATACGTATATATCGTAGAAAAAAGATGTTTTGACATGAAAATAGAAATAAGAACATATACTTATCTTCTTATTTCTTAGCGAAGAGTTTCTTTCTATTACTTTGTTTTAGTTCTTTGACTTAAATAGTAGCTTAATAATATTTAATATGTTATTTTAAAATGTAATTATATAAAATATTATTAAAAAGAAAGGGGGAAGTTTCATGCAAGATGATTCATCGGTCATTGTCCTTTTCAAAAGTGCTACACGAAGAGCGATGACAGTGAAAGTAATGCTTGTAATCTATTTTATTTGCGCCATCCTTTCTATTATCGTTTCATTTAGAAAGATAAATATTTATTCTGGAAAAACAATAAGTCAGCTGAACTCAGATATGGATATCTTGAAAATCTCCCAACTTAGCCAATATGCGGGACTTTTACAATTGTCTGTTTTTTGCATTACTGTTATCTTCTTTTCATTGTGGATTTTTCGTATTTATCAAAACATGTCCGCTTTGGAAGCTAGTGATTATTTAAGAATGACACCTGGTTGGGCAGTAGGATGGTATTTTGTTCCCATCGCTAATCTATTTAAGCCATATCAAGGAATGAAGGATGTTTGGAATGCATGTGATACAGAATACGACAAACAGAGAGGGCATTCGTTAATTAAATGGTGGTGGATTATTTTTTTGTTATCCCATCAAATATTTAGTTATACAATCACCCCGCCTACTATGGATAACGTGATTCTAAATTTAAAGATTTCCACTGGTTTGGCATTTCTAGATGTAATTTCAACTGTATTAGCTTTTATATTAGTAACCCGATTAACAAAGAAGCAAGAGAAGAAACGGCAAACACTAGTATCCAATGGTGATTTAACATAATCCAGAAAATATTTCATCCGTAAATCAAATACAAATAAAAATATGCTCTAATATCATAATCTAAGAGAGAATTACTTAGATTACTCTCTCGAAAATCAGATGATTAAAGAGCGTGTTCATTTATGTGGGGACAGGGTTCTTGGATGTTTATGAACATAAGATCAAAAGCCAAAGGTTTAATTCTTTTGGCTTTTATTTTTTTGGATAACCAATAATTTTTAATTTATGGGGGTAATTTTTTCTCAGTTTTCTGCAACAGCTTCCAATGGCTTATAATGATATTTACAATTATATATATTAAAATATTATTATATTAACACTTCGCCTAATAAAAAAGAAAGGAAAATTTTATGTCACAGAAGCAGCAAGAAACTACCTCATCCTTGGTATCTTTAATAATCTTTGTTCCTCTCATCATTATAGCCATTGTCGTTTTACCGTTATCAAGTTTGCAACTCCTCCCTCTGCTTCCAAAGATGACCCGTCTTTACGATACTTCCCTGAGGGTCTTCAAGAAAAAATGGATCTATCGCCCGATGATTCCCATTTCGTTTTTTCACATCGTCAAGGAGAATTTTCCAGTATCTATACGAGTAATTCTTCTGGATTAAAGGTAGTTCGCTTAACATTTGCTAAAAAAGGCGAATTTCATATAAACCCAACATACTCACCAAATGGGGAACAAATCGCATTTATCTCGTCTAGTTCAGATCGAACCCATTCTCCTCTTTTTCTAATGAGTAAAGACGGAACACGTGTCAGACAATTAACTGGGAAAAATACAATGGTTCAAGAAACCATCTTTTCTGCTGATGGGAAAAAAATTTACTTTGTTCAAGCCAAACGGTTGGAAACTCAAGCAGGCTACCCTATTCCTACAGATCTTGACCTGTACTCTTTTGATCTAGCTGAGAATCGTATGCAACAACTTACTCATTGGAATGAAAGTAGCTTGTACAATTTGAGATTAATGGAAGCTGGTAAAAAACTCATTTTTATTAAATCAAGCAATATAGCACCTCACCACATAATCTTCTCATTAGATCTGAGTACTCCAGAAAAAAAGGTGTCTGATATCAAACCTAACATCACGATGAACGGTTCAGGGATATTAAGTTTTGCTATTTCTGACAAATCGGCTCTTGCGTTCACTGTGGAATTCAATAATGGCAATACTATTGAACCCAGGTATGATATCTATTTAACGGATCTACATGACCGACCACTTTATGCTGAACCATTAGCCACAACATTTTATCATGTTCAAAAATTTTATCATCATAGTAATAAAATACTTTTAACTCCTCATGGAGATGAATTTTTCCAATACGAAATGGATACAGGTAAATTTTTCACAGGAGGGTCGATTAGAATTCCATTGAACACATACAAATAGATTAAAACAATAGAGATTTAATAGGATATATGAGAAATGCAAATTTTTGTTATATATATTTCATAGCTGTTTTTTAACTGCTGAGCCCCTCTATCCCCCTATATAGGGGGATTTCGTCTTTAGTAATACAAGAGATCCCCATTTCTGAACCATCCCCTTCGATTTTCTATCTGCCCAATCTACTTCATGGGCTTGTGATGTATAGACTTCTTCTAATTCTTCACTTGTTAGATTACTTTTAAATATGTTTACCGAATATGTCTTCGGTAAAGTTAAAGGTTGAAATCTATTGCTTTGCTTTTTCTTTACCGAATACGTAGAATTGCAGTAGTAATAATACTTTACCGAACACGAATTTAGAAAGAAGGTTTCTGATGAACTACTTAGATCCCTTTCAAACCTATCTTCATGAAAGTGGAAAAGGAATTCGAACCATTTCCGAATATGTAGCAGCTGTTCTTTCTTTGGAGAAATGGATATTGGGTCGTTTCGAAGATTTTCATCCGGATCACATTACGGCTCGTGATCTGCACGAATGGATTTCCTTTATGCAAACTGTTGAAAAATTAGCTCCAGCAACCATCAATAAACGAGTAGCAGCAATCAAAGTGTATTGGTCTTTTCTTATTCAATATGGCCATTCCACTCTCAACCCTACCTTTAAAGTAAAGATGAAAAGAATTTCTCCTTTGGACCAATCTCATAAATGGTTGGATCGTAATCAACAAGACAAATTCATTCATCAACTGGAAAAAGAAAAAAACGCTTGGAAGAATGCTCGAAATTTAGCCATTGTACAATGCATGCTGCAAGCAGGGTTACGAATATCAGAAGTTGCTTCGTTGGACATGCAGGATATCAACATTAAAAGAAAAACTCTTACTGTTATTGCAGGTAAGGGTGGGAAAAATCGGGTTACTTTTATCAATCTGGATCTCCTTCGAGCATTAGAAACCTGGATAGACATTCGAGGATCAATAGAATCATCTACTTTATTTCTATCCGAACGAGGTCATGAACGCATGACACGCCAAGGAATTCACTATTTAGTGAGAAAATACTTAGATGTAATGGATTTAGAGGATTACTCCGCACATTCACTTCGTCACTCCTTTTGTCGGAACCTGATTGATTCGGGACAGCCTTTGCAGATAGTGGCACAACTCGCAGGACATGAAAGTTTAGAGACAACACGAAGATATATAACCCCTAGCCAACAAGATCTAAGGCGGGCAGTAGAAAGCATTAGCACAGAAAAAAGTTGATTCCTATTATTTGGAAGCCAGATTGCACCTGGTGACAGCTACGCTGGTATTACCCCATGCCCATCAAGCTAAAAACAAAATAGTCCCCCAAACCAAAAAAAACACGCTATTCTTTCTTTAGTAAATGGAAGGATGATGTGTTTTTGTGAAGAGAAACACCAAATAAGAACTTCATTTGTTTTCACAAGTATTGCAAAACCAGCTAATATCTTTCTCCAATAGAACTTGAACAGTTGGCAAGAGCAACCGGATTTGTGGGACGAACGAGCATATATCGTGGAACAAGTTACGAATCTATGCTACGCCAAAAAGTGTTTAAGGTGATCAAAATCTACTATATAATGAACTTACCTCCAAGTGAAAGGTTGCTTCCATGAACACGGAACACATCGACTACGTAGATGATGATGAAATGGAACACATCGGCTGCGTGAACGACGATGAAATGGAACTCTCCCAACCGGGTGAACTTCGTAAGGATGAGAAAATCCTTGTGCTCTCCCACGAGCAGGGGAAGCTTTCGTTCGAGGATTTCAGAGTCTTTTTGACCGGTACCGTTCTCTACAAGGTCAATTACGATCTTGTTCTTCCCCGTGGAATCGAGTTCGATGGTCAAGTGACAGAGGAAGAGCAGAGGTTGCAAGGCTCGGCAGATGAGGCATATATCGAAGAGTACCATCTAAGTGGATATGGACCAGAAATCCGCTTGGGCTCCTCATGTCTGGTGTTTTTTAATAAGGATCTGAGGATCGAGAGCATCCATTCCACCAACAGGTAGCATATGGTTCTTGCACCATTTGCGAGCCAACCCCAGGATCGTTTTAGGTTCTGGGGAGAGTTTATAAGGGAAATTATATAGATAAGAGCTAAAAAACACGCTATTCTTTCTTTAGGATTTGAAAAAGGAAGGATGGCGTGTTTTCTGCGAAAGGAACAACTGTAGAAGAACTTCATTTATTTTCACAAGTATTGCAAAAATATCTCTCTCCTACCGAATTGGAGAAGTTAGCAAGAGCAACCGCATTTGTGAGACGAACAAGCAAATATCGAGGACAAGACCTAGTGACTTTATGTGTGTGGTTGAGTCACAACTTAGCAAGCACATCTCTAACTCAGTTATGTAGTGAGTTGGAAGCTGCGACAGGAATCAGTATGAGTACAGAAGGTTTAAATCAGCGACTGAATGGAAATGCGGTAACCTTTCTCCAAGAATTATTTGCAAATCTACTAAAAGCAGAAATGAGTTCAACTAGTTCTATTCCAAGTGAATATCGGAATCATTTCCTGAGGATTCGTATTCTAGACTCTACCACATTTCAAGTTCCAGACTCTCTTACGGAACATTATCCAGGAGCAGGTGGTTGTGGGCATACAGCTGGGGTGAAAATTCAATTGGAATATGACTTACATAGCGGGCAGTTCTTGAATCTGGATGTAGGGGCAGGAAAAAAGAATGACAAAACCTTTGGTACTACTTGCTTATCCACCCTTCGACCGGGTGACCTGTGCATACGAGACTTAGGCTATTTTTCGCTAGAAGATCTGGATCAGATGGATCAGCGAGGTGTTTCTTATGTATCTCGGTTAAAGCTAAATAATCGAATCTACCAAAAGAATCCAGAACCGGAATATTTCCAAGATGGAAGGATCAAGAAACAAACCGAATATCTCCCACTGGATCTAGATGCTATCATGAACCGCATGAAACTCGGAGAAACCGTGGAAATCCGAGAAGCTTACATTGGAAAGGATAAAAAGCTAGCTGCTCGAGTCATTTTGTACCGACTTACCGACTCTCAAGTACAGAAAAGACGAAAAGATCTAGCCTATAAAGAGAAGAAAAAGGGAGTGAAGTATTCGGAAAAAAGCAAACGTTTAACCGGAATCAATGTTTATATCACCAATATTGCTTGGGGGATTGTCCCAAAAGAGCATATTCACCATCTCTATTCCCTGCGTTGGCAAATCGAGATCGTGTTTAAAACATGGAAATCTTTTTTTTAGATTGACAGATGCAAGAATGTGAAACGAGAGCGGTTAGAGTGTCACCTATATGGACAACTCATCGCAATCCTTATCTGCTCCTCCACCTTATTTCGGATGCGAGAGCTTTTGCTACGTAAAAATCGAATGGAGGTAAGTGAGTATAAAGCTTTTTACATGATTCAAACCTATTTCCCTTTGTTCTCCCAAGCCTTACAACAGGAAAACACCCAAACCTATACAAAGATCCTGTTTCGCCTATTCCACCTTCTAAAGAAAAATGGGCGAAAATCTCACCGATATGAGAAAAAGACAGTCTTTGACATTTTGGGTGTTATCTATGAATATACCACAAAAGTAGCATAGCATATTTTTAAAAACAAGCCTACCTAGGCTTATTTGGTGTACCATTCTTTTCCATATGTCAAGATTCTTCTCTGTTGTTTACTCCCTTTTCATCTTTCACTTCTCTTAGCTTGATGGGCATGGGGTAGAACCAGCATCCGGAGACTGAGGGAAAACGTAACCATATAATGGAATCTATTTGACGGACTAGAGCAGCAACCGTTTTATCCAAACAAACTCAACTGCTGACCAGGATCAAAGTTAAGCCGAAATTGCTTGTGTGTCATCACGGTACCGCCAAGCTGTAAGCCGTCCACCGCTACCACATGATCAAAGGATACATTGGACATTGCGCGAGGTTACAGCGTCGATTGTAGCAGATGCATTTTCATATAGCATACCTTCTTTATGCCAGATATCATTTATTTGAAGCTGTTCCATGTGATTACTCCTTTGATTGTTAAGCTCACAATATACCGAAATGAAAATAAATGGAATCTACTTTGCGGGTAATGATACGTTCGCTGGTACGACACCTATTCTATCGATAAGGTTACATCACTTATGTATTATTGACATGTAACTAATGCGAAGGGGTGTTATGATTGGCTGGTGGTAAAGATAAAACAAGACTTAATATAATATTGACCAAGGATCTAAAAACAGAGTTAGAAAAAGAAGCAGAAATGGAACAAAGAAGTTTGTCCAATTATATTGCTTATTTACTTCAAAATAGAAAGAACATTAAGACTTAGATAGAGATAAGGCACCGATTCGCACATTGAGGGGCCACACTGGAAAATATATGAATCTATCATGCCGCTTTTGTACTTATCTCGGATCAGTGCGTTTTACCCCTAAAAGAAAAGCCTATCGGAACAAAGATAGACCCCTTCTTAAAATGTATTTTATTTCCAGAGTGGCCCTTCATTTCTCGAATCGGTTCCGTACCCCTGTCAACCTCCAAATGGCGAATGGAAAAAAAGAAAGTAAAAAAGTGATGGAGGCAAAATCAGCTTCGCTACCACTACCCTTAGTAGAAAACATTCCTTTATAAAAGTTCGGGCCATTCGTTCTCGGATGAGAAACGAACGACCCCCGATCAGAACTTGACCAAAGAATCGGAGCCAACTCCAACAAACTCCATAGCATTGGAGTCTACCTCGAAGAACTCCCTCGCGACATGAAGCACAGCATCCCTCGATACACCATTGCCAATGTAACGTGGGGCTACCATTTCTCCGAAGGTAAAATGGATCGTCTTTGAAGTTTCTGCTGCACAACTATGCACTTCGCTCTTGATCCAGCCCCGTTCCTTCTTATTCACCGTCCTTAGCTTGAGAAGCTTAGAAATCGCTTCAAGAAAACATGTGCAGATTGCCGCCAATGCGAGCATTTCCAGACCTTCATCTTTAAAGCCAATTGCGGGCTGTCCAAGATTTTGGAGGAAATGATTGTACTTACCGAGCAGATTCTCGGCCAATGTTTTCCCTTCTTCACTGACCATCTGTTCCAGTTCTTGTCGATTCTTCTTCTCGTAAACCTCTCGGATCGGTTTCGATTGTTTCTGGAGGTCATCACGGATTTTGCTGTGGTTATCCTTCATGATCTCGTTTGTCAGTTCTTGCGAAGTCATCCTCACTCCTTGGTAGTCTGATCGGTAGACACTTATCCTTTCATTTTAATGTATTTATCAAAATATTTCATTGTTTGATCTAACATTGGGATACGTAAACGATTCGAGGAATGAGGGGCCACATCTCAATAAAAAATCAAATAAGTAAAAATATAGGGTATCTATCAGTAGAAAGCGACGAGTTTATTGCTTATTTGGAAAAATTTTCAGATGTGGCCCCTCATTCTCCGAATCGTTCACATACCCCAATGTATTCTCTTTTTATACGATTAATCGTAGAAGGTACATTCTATGAAGTAAATTGTTGCTCTATTAAATTACGTATTAAACGTATTACTTTCATTTCAGCGTCTTTTATAGTCGTCTTTGCGACTAACTTTTATGGTATATTTATCCCAACTTCTAAGGAGTGATAGACTTGATTAGATTACATAAGGATTTGTCTGAATTTATTGAAAGACTTCAGGAAGAGGTAATACCTAATTCTCCGATTAGCTCTGTTCATGCAGAACTAGATGCTACCTTAACGATTGGTGAAGAGGCTCATGTAGAAGAGCAAAGTTTAAGGCTAGAGGTATACTTAGTTAATTGGGGAGCTGGTCTGGAGCTACGTGCAGACTTAGACTCTGAATTATTAACCGTTGACTCTCTTTTAGAAAGCATTCGTGGCATCGCTGAACTAGTAGTAACCAACGAGGATAACGATGAAGATATCATAGGTGAGCAAATTGACGTTTTTCTTCGCGAAAGAAATCTTTCACACGTACTTGAATTCTTTGGTACCACTTATGAATTTGTGAATCTTGGCCGTAATGCTGCTATGATGGCAGACAGTTAGAACGCAAAGAATGCGGCAAAGCAAAAGAGCCACCTTCGGAGGATGGCTCTTTTTATTACAACATACGTTCCTATTTATTTAGAAACATGTTAATTGTAGCAAACAGCGTAGCTGCTACCAAGTGCAAACTGACTTGTAATAATTTACAGTTAGCTTGCGGGAAATAGCAGCTTCGCTGGTGCTCCTCTAATTCCTCAATAAATGAATGTAAGTGTAAAAAATACTTTCTGAATCGTTTGTTATGATTTCATAAAGGGGTAGAGTCAGGATTTTGACAATTTACAACGCTAAGATAAAAATCCTTGTATCAATAGGGTTTAATCTATTGAGACTTAAGCTATTTTGCACCAAATAAAGTTTTCTAGTGTCTCATATGACTTGTATCAAAAATCTTATCGTTGTTACATTCTTCATTTTTATCACTACAAACTTCTTAACGTTGTAAATCCGCATTTTCGGGACGCTACCCCTATAAGAGAAAGCGACATTTGCTGATCGCTTTTTCAATTTATCTCTTTACTTCCTAACAACAGGAATCCAAATTTCACCAAAAACGAACCCATTTCGCTGGCCCAACTTAACCATTGCATTTGGAGCACCAACATATGCAAAATCTTTAGCTTCTGGCAAGATTTGACCAAAAGCAATGCCTTCAAGTTTACTATTCAATTCATCAGCCGTCTTCCCTTCCCCTTTCACAATCAGGTACTCCCCCTTAGGAAAATGGATAACTCCGGCTTCTTCTGGTGCTGATTCTTCTGTCTGGACACCAGCATAATACATCATCTTGCCATTCACTCTTTCGTTCACGGAAAAAATGTAGTCATTTGTGGATAGGGCTTTTAAAGTGTCAAGCCTTCCATCTTGGCTGATAGCCTGCCAAAAGTCTGATTTTTCCTTGTTTAAGTTAGCATAGTCTGTTGTAAGCTCCGTTCCAAAACCTACAACGGTAAAGCTGTCTTTTTCTTCAAGTGTATAATTTGTCATATTCAATACCTTCCTTTTTTTTATGAATTGTTTTCTTTGCTTGATAGGTATATCATAGCCTTAAATCATGTCAAAAAATGATACTGTTTAGGAGTCCCGATGAAAAAAGTTGAACCGGATTAATATCATCATGCGGTATATCAACAACCGCTCCCACTTTACCATTTCTGAAATCATGCGAGAATTTAACATCTCTCGTTCGACAGCTATTCGAGATATCAGAGAAATTGAGTCCATGGGGATGCTACTCGTCTCTGAAGTTGGAAGGGATGGGGGTTATTCTGTCATGCACAACTCCGTCCTGCGAGAAAAAAGAATTTAAATAAGCAGTAAGTAACTACGAACAACCGACTATTTACCTTAACGTACAGGTAGTCGGTTGAATCGTGTCCGGGATATATCTAAGCGTACAATTATCCCGGAATGATACGGTGACCACTATTTAGGATGGATGGGATAAAACCCTATATCATTCTAGCGAGTTCACATATTGGTAATGGCTTTGTGTCTATTTTGCGGACTAGGGGTATGTGAACGATTCTAGGAATGAGGGGCCGCACTGGAAAATATATCTATTTATCGTGCCGCTTTTGGAATTATCTCGGATTGCTATGACAGGGTTGCTACCATAAACCGCAAAGTAAGTTAACCACTCGCATGGGTGGTTTTTTATTTTCCGCGGCGCGCGGCGGAAATATAGCTGGGAGTGAAACGGGGATGTCGGGGGACGCTTAGTCGGGCGACTTGTTGAGCGAAACGGAGATATTTGAAAAATATTATAGTAAGCGAAACAAGTAATTTATCACTATCCCTTTGATATCGCAGCATTCAAAGCTTTGTTATTTTGATGATTTTTTAGCAATTATTTAGATATTATTTTGTTCTTATTTTACTTCGTAGAATGTGCCTTCTACGATTAATTTAAGTACTCCGAGTACCAACGCAAAAAAGCGTAGTTGTCACCAAATGTATCTTTATTAAGAGGCTTTAGATGTCCTGTAGGTTAATTCATTTTACTTTAGGTCACCTAAAGTAAAGCCGAAACCTCTATTCAAATTCCTATAATTTCTTTTCGTTCCATAAAGATGAATTACCTTTTGCGAAAAATATAATCAGATTATTGAGATAAAAATGAATATATTAATAGGATTTTTAGAAGTTATACCGAAAATATTTTATATAGAAATGGTAATAAATGAAAGAAGTAGAAGGAGGATGACAATGCCGCGTTATGCTAAAGTTGAACCCTTTGAACTCTGGGAAAATTTTTTACCAAATGGATCGAAAGAAATCTTTAAGGAAAAGGACTTTATTGCCCTAGATAGTATGAGTATTTCAGATGAAGAAGTACGTTATTTAAGGAAATATAGAACAGTAAACTGTCCTGTTTGTAATGATGAACTCCATTTTAGGTTTGGTCATGTTAAGAGTAAAACTGGTGAAGAAGTTAACTCTTGTTGGTTTCATAAAAAGAACGGAAAAGAGAATTGTCATAGCTCAGAAGGTGTATCCCATGCCATGATTAAAAGTTTTGTATTTCAGAAAATGACGGAACGTGGTTACCGAGTATATGAGGAAAAGAAGTATAAATTTGGAGGTAGGTCTGTCAGAGCGGATGTTGCTGTGATAGAAGAATAGAAAGAGAACGAGGTTCTAAAATTGGTTGTGGAAGTGCAGGCGTCTAATACAACACAAACTGAAGTGAAAAAGCGTATTGCTGCTTATTTTCAAGAGAATGCCCCAGTATCTTGGGTGTTGTTTTTAGTCGGTTTTTTTCCAAACTATAAGATGGATAGTGGAGTAGTATATGATGCTGAATTAGATGACTATGTTGATGCCCCTTTATTGTCGGATAAAGAGTATCCGTTTTATTTGGTTGGTGAGGATAATCCTGTGTTCAACTTCATCATGGATCACTATTTTTTTGTAATAGGAGTAAAGCATGATGGAAGAATTTTTTTGATTAGACGCTCTCCTGAAACAGCAATGGAAAAGGAGCATGCACTTTTAAGAGGGGAAAAATGGACTTCACGAGATGATTATTATTTAGCAAGTCTCATTGATGATGATCGTATTGCAGATGTTCTTCTAGGTACACCATTAGTTCCCATAGAATATGCATTTTCTGAGAAGACAACAAAACCGAAAGAAGTAAGTGAACATGATTTTAAAGGTAATGATTGCCTTGAGTTATATCAAGAGAATGAGTCTAAAAGAAATGTCTTTATTGATTTTGATGGAGGGCGAACCACTGGAAACACTCTAAATAGTTTGAAATTAATTATGGAAACACAAGCAGCAGCTTGGAGAGCACGTTTGGAAGCAAAAGCGCAGTTGGAAAAAGAAAAGCAAGAGCGTTTAGAAAGAGAAAAAGAGGAACAAGAGCGAATAAAACAACAGAAATTACAAGAAGAACGATTAAGAGTAGAGATGCAGCGAAAGAAAGATTTAGAAAATCAAATAAAGAAGAAATTAGAGATAGAGCATCCAAACAATAATCTAAAACAATCTAGAAATCCCAATGGGATATCAGCACTTAACAAAGAGAATCAGTCAAAAGCGTTTCATCATGCACCTGAAGGAAATTTGGATAATCTTAGATTTTGGAAAGAGAAAATAAGTTCTTTGAATCAAATCACTTTACCCATGATTAATCTGGACCCAGAAACATTTGATCTGAAAAGAAAATTAGAAACATTCCCTGTTCGGAAATCCTATATAGATAAAAGATTTAAACAAGTAGATTTAGTATGTGATGTTGTTTTAGATTTAGGCCTCGGTAACCCAATTATCATAGATATTTTTCATGTACACAAAAAAGCCGGACAAAATTTAACCAAATTTCGTGAATTAGGTTATCCAGTATTTTCAGTCAATGTTTCATTAGATCGAATGGGCTCTTTTATCTTATTTTACTCACCAAAATATGATCGATTAGAAAAGTTGTCGTTGCAACTTAAAGGTGTGAAACAGAAGTTTGAAAAATAGTCGATGATTTAAAGGAGGAATATTCTTGGCATGAAAGAGAACAACAATCTTGGGCAATTGAAAAACATGGTGTTAAATTTTGGACTGCATCTACTTGGAAAGTAATGAATGAATATAAAAAAATTCATCCAGAGCACCTAGTTATTGAATCTAAAGAAATGAAACTAACATCTGAAAAAGTAAAAGAGTGGGTTCAAGACATAAGAGAAAAAGAACGGGAACAAAAAAAGATCCAAAATGCATTAGGCATTTGTTTACAGAAAAAGCAATTACCTTATGCTATTCCTAAGAAATACTTAGAGATAGATTTGTTAGATGGTATTATCCCACTCCCACCAATCAGTGTAAATTTTGGATTAAGGGACCCTCTACAGTCTTTAACAAGCACCATTGCAAGTAATTGGGGGATATTCTTTCTCGAAAAGACACTAGAAGAAAGTGTAGAGCATTTTATCAAATTTAGACCTAAGTTTATAGGGTGGGAGAAATTAATTCCTTACCAAGTTGCGAAATTAGCAAAAAGAAAATTCCCTTTAACTGCTTTTCAATAATCGAATTGATGAAATATACCTACAAAGGGCATGAATTTATACCCCGATGACTTTTATTTTCCGACGATGGTTCTTTTTGTAGAAGGACAAGAAACGGATAGCTTGGTAAGCATGGTTCAACAAACCGCCCAAGAAGTAAGTTAATCAAGGGCGGTTTGTTGAACCGATTTTTGTGTTTGTATTAGTGCAAGTATAAAGATATACAATAGGGATAGTATCAAAATGGCCTTGATTGCATCTATACTCGAATTAAAATACAATCAGATAGGAAGTATCTACTGGTGTTCACAGACGGGTTAAATTGCATCCTTATAGGAATTGAAACTCGCTTTCTTCTTGGCCTTTCTCGTTGCGATATCTGTAACAATTAAATTGTATCCTTGTAGGAATTGAAACCTCTCATCTTTTGACCACTTCACACCGTCCCAAATTAAATTGCATCTTTATATGCTACTTTGCGGTTAATGGTAGAAACCCTGTCACTGGGCCTACATAGGGTAAGGCACCGATACCCACATTGAGGGGCTAATCTGGGGATTAATTACAAAATCACGCCAAGTTAATAGATACAGTCAATATTGATCGTGATATGATAAGGTTACTGTAGGTCGATTTCCTCAGGGAGTAGCAATGATCATCGCATTGATGTCAGCGGGCCGCACTACTTTTACAACAAAAAAGCGAGGGTTTCTCCCATGCCCATCAAGCTAAGAAAAATAATTACATCAAGAATAAAAAATGCTATTCTTTCTTTATATAGTTTCTCAGCCTTCGAACAGTTGGCTAAGGAACTTAATTTATACAAAATAGAAGTTAAGGAAATCTATGATAGAAAGGAGAATTAACATATCTGGTCTTTCCGCTTTGGCAGTTATTTCGGATATTCATGGGAATTCATGGGCATTGGATGCTGTTTTAGAAGATATCGAGAGAAGAGGAATTACCAATATCGTTAATTTAGGAGATAGTATATACGGTCCTCTTGATCCTGTAGGCACTATCAAAAGATTATCTTCAAAAAAAATCAAGTCTATAAAAGGAAATCAAGATCGAGTTCTCTTAACTCCTACAACGGAAGTATTAAAATCAAAAACCTATGTATATGTGAAAGAAAGTTTAACTTCGAACGACTTATCTTGGATAGAAAATATGCCCGCTACCTTAAGTTTTTTTATGGAAGAGTTTTTCTTATGCCATGGTACTCCAACGTCCGATGAAACTTGTTTGTTAGAGGACGTTACGTCCCATGGAGTCTTTCTTAGATCTTCTGAATATATCTTAAGAGATCTTAAAGATATAAATGAACCTGTAATTCTATGCGCACACAGTCATATCCCAAGAACAGTTTATCTTTCTACAGGCCAAATTGTAATAAATCCAGGAAGTATTGGGCTTCCTGCTTATTCAGATGATTTTCCCTTTCCTCATCAAATGGAATCTGGTTGTCCTCATGCTAATTACACAATTTTATCAAAGCAATACGATAAATGGATTATTGAACATATTATAATTCCATATGATTGGAAAACTGCTTCGAAAAGAGCTTTAGAAAATGGCCGAGAAGATTGGGCTAAATGGATTTTATATGGCCGTGTCTAATAAGGATCAGATAACATACCTATCAAATTAAAAACAAAATAATCCCCCAAGGTAAACAAGTAAAGATGGATAGTCGTTATAAAGAGATTTCTTGGGGTGAAATAAAAAAAGTATTAGGTCATCCTTATATGTCAGGACCAGAAGATGGAGGGGTATTGATATATACAGCTGGTAAATATGAACTTTGGTTTTTATTCGATTGCCAATGTGCAGATTCTGCAGAGCTTGTCCCCAAAACAAAACTTGTTTCTATGAAAGTCGAAGGAGCCACCAAGTAGTTTCTTATTGCTATTTATCTAATGTGGAGTGAGAAACTACCATGTTCCATACTATTCATTATTTGTCTCGTTTTAAAATACAGATAAATATGATTTGACACAAAATAGTTATTATTTTAATCCTTTGGGACCATTTTTTTTCCATGATTCTCCTATAATGAGATCACCACAAACTCAACTGCTGGCCAGGATCAAAGTTAAGCCGAAACTGCTTATGCGTAATCACTGTGCCAGCCAACTGTAAGCCGTCCACAGCTATCACATGATCAAATGATACCTGCACATTGCGCGAGGTTACAGCCTCAATACGAGCGGATACATTTTCATATAGNGTACCTTCTTTACCATGCCAGATATCATTTATTTGAAGGTGTTCCATTTGATCACATCCTTAGTCGTATCATTTCGAGAAAATTGTACGTTAAGACATATCTTAGTCACAATATATCAGATATCCTACACGGGGTAGAACCAGCAAACGAACGACGAACCCTAATTTGACCAACAAATGGAAATAAACCTGCGGACTAGAGCAGCAACCCTGTCACTGGTCAAAATTGGAAATAAAATACATTTTAGGGAGGAGTCTATCTTTGTTCAGATAGGATTTTCTTTTATGATCAAAAAGTGTAAGTGGATTATAAAAGGAAAAGAGGAAAGGGTTTACCGAGAATACAGGATACGACTTATCCTCGATTTAAAAGTAATCTACATGTGAGGAATTAGAAGAATCTATGACCACAAGCCTATATTGAGAAAAAATTATAGGGAGATGATTTTTTTGGATACACAAATACAAACAAAATCAGGAAATCCAAGTAAGATTAGCCTAGCACTAACATCGATAGTTATTGGGATTGTCTCTATTTTAATTAGTATTATACTATTAGTTAATCTCGGTCCTCTAGGCACCATTATCGGTATCATTGTTAGCACTGTAGGGATTGTATTTGGAATGAAGAGTATAAACTCACGAAACAAAGGATTTGCGATTACAGGTATCATCATTTCAGCGTTTTCCGTCGTGGTTCATCTATATTTTTTATCATTAGGCGAAAAATTCGTCTATTGTGAGTCCTCTCTTTTTAGATGCATTGGACTCATCTCCAGCTAGAGATAGGACCAGCAAACGGCGACTGAGGGGCAACGGAACCATATTTTGGTATCTATCTGACGGACTAGAGCAGCTACCGTCTCACTACCCCTATAGGAGAATGTGACAAGTTTGATCCAATCACGACTGAAATAGAGCATTTACAGGACGATTAACACTATAAAAACTCGTCGCATTCTACCAATATACACCCTATATTTTTACTTATTTGGTTTTTAATTGAGATGTGGCCCCTCAATGTACGAATCGTTCACGTACCTCCAAAAGAATCTATTTATAAATCCTTAATTATCAGGTCGGCGGCCAGACTACATTGTAGCTGACCGCCGTTCTCCAAAGAAATGCTCAGCTTCAGCCGTTGGCGACCTCCGCGTCCATCTCCTCCCAGATCCGGTCGAGCTCAGCCATGCCTCGGGACCGAGCTGCACCCACGAAGAGAGAGTGCACCAGTGGTCCTCCGCCCACTTCACGATGATGGCACCGCTGGCTTCGTCGCACTCGATGGTGGCCTAGGTTCTACCCCCTATAAGGATCGACAGCTTTTCGAACTGTATACTTACATCGATACCGGATAAGGAAACAAATCCACGATTCGGAAGCTTTGTCCGTTTTCGTTCGTAAACACCACATGTTCTCGCCTTAATTCGCTGGGACTCTCTAATCCGCAGGCGGCAGCCAGCGAAAATAAGCCTTCCCTCATCTGAAGAATATAGTTCATCACGCGCCATTGTTTCTCTTCGGGCGCCAGTGCCTCTTGATACTTAGAATCCGTAGTCGTAATTCCTGTTGGGCACTTGCCCGTATGACATTGCAGAGCCATGATGCAGCCATTGGCCATCATAAAGCCGCGTGCAGAGTTGACGCAGTCCGCACCCATCGCCAGGGCGATTGCTACTTTGTCAGGCGTAATGAGTTTGCCGGAAGCGAAAATTTTGAAACGCTCGCGCACGCCGAATTTTCTTGCGATGTCGTCAAGGATAAGCAACGCGTTAAAGAGCGGCAATCCCATGCCATCCGCCATTGCTTTGAACGTAGCTCCAGAACCTCCCTCGGAACCGTCTACGGTAATAAAATCCGGGAAGATTTCTAGCTCAAGCATAGTCTGAAAAAACAGCTCGAGCCGTTTTGGATCGCCGACAACAATTTTGATACCCACGGGTTTGCCGCCTTCTTCTTGCAAGGTGCTTATGAATCGAAGCGCTTCCTCCGGATTGGTTAGAAATTCGAACCGATTCGGTGAATTCACTGTTTTCCCGATAGGCACTAAACGAGCTTCTGCGACTTTTTCGGTGACCTTGGATCCTTCGAGATGCCCGCCGCGTATTTTGGCACCTTGATGAAATTTCAGTTCGAACGCCTTAATGTTCGAGATGTTAGCTTTGTGCTTGAACACTTTAATGGAGAAGCGGCCAGTGTCATCACGGAAGCCAAACAGGCCTGGCCCGATTTACGAGACGATATCGACGCCTGTGGCAAGATGTACATCCGCAACTCCGCCTTCACCTGTATTGATCCAAGAACCGCCCGCCATGAATGCGCCGCTTCCCGTGGACTGAATATAATGCTCACCTACAGCTCCATAGGAAGTAGCTGAGGCGCCGAACATGCCTTTGAGCCGCCATGGGTGTTCGCGGTTTTCGCCGACCATAATAACATCATTGTCATGCAGAAGCCAAGGTTTGACCTGTTCTTCTACGAATATTTCCTTCCTTGTAAACAGCCCTTCGTCGGTAATGACATATTTCTTTCCTGGTACGAGGACTTCGTTACCCACCCTTAGCTCGCTTGTCAATTTCGTGAACATGGCATTGGATAAATAAAATCCGGGCTTTTCATAATCGCGCCTGCCGCCGAACGAGATAAGATCCGTCCGGTATTTCGCCGCATACACAAGACCGACAAAGTCTGCCCGCGAGAATGGCTTCCCTTCCATATCACTGTCAAACCAATATTGACGGAACTCAGGCCCCAACTTTTCAAGCAAATAACGTACCCAGCCAAGAAACGGGTGTGAACGAATGATGGAATGTTTCGGTTTTTTGGATAAGGCATACATATAACCGATAAAAATGATCGGCGGCAGGATAACGATAACAAACAGTATAACCAGCAGGACACTTTGTACCACTGCATTGACCCTCCTGTAATGAAAATCACACAAAGATTATTGTACCACCAATTACCAATAATAATTCTGTTAGTCGATAGAAATACAACATTAAATTAACCGGGTTGAACTGTGACCTTTAATGTGGACGGTTCATAAAAAACACTACGTTGTCAGAAGATGACTCCTATACTTGTTTACTCGTTAGGGGTCACCGTACCCGAAGAGGCCCAGTGACAGGGTTGCTACCATAGACCGCAAAGTAACAGGTTGATTACAGGAAATGGAATCTATGTGACGGATCAAAACACGAACCGTCTCACTACCCCATGAAGGAGGGTGAATAAATATGGGTTACACAATGGACATGTTTCTAGAAGAGTATAGGACATCAGGTGCCAATTCTAAATTCATGATGGTGTTGGTATCTGTCAATGATTCCGCTCATCCAGAGATTATTATCAATACCAAAAGCAATTTTGAAGAGAAAATGAAGTACTACCAGCACGCCTACTTGGATGATTTAACTCTAAAAGTCAATCGTAATGTTAGAATCATCAGTTTTTCTTTTTTGATGATTTAGATTACTTAAAGACTGTAGCTATAGTTTTAGGTTTAGCAAAGGGGTAGAACCAGCAACCCTGTCATGTGGTCCACTTGGTGCAGGAGAAACTTCAGTTATCATCAAAACAAACTTAACTGCTGGCCAGCATCAAAATGTAACCAAACTGCTTATGTGTCATCACGGTTCCAGCTAACTGCAAGCCGTCCATCGTTATCACATGATTAAATGACACCTGCACATTGCGCGAGGTTACAGCGTCGATCCTAGCGGATACATTTTCATATAGCGTACCTTCTTTACCATGCCAGATATCATTTATTTGAAGCTGTTCCATGTGATCACCTCATGCTCACAATATACTCAAACAGCGTTACTGTCACTAGGTGCAATCTAGATGTTAATATATGTAATCTACTTTGCGGGTAATGACACGTTCGCTGGTACGGCACCGATTCGCACATTGAGGGGCCACACTGGGAAATATATCTATCTGTATGGCCGCTTTTGGAGTTATCTCGGATTGCTATGACAGGGTTGCTACCATAGACCGCAAAGTAGAACAAGTAAGAATCAAGTAACCGCTTATTCTACAGGTGCTTATTTAGAATATATTTAGATGATTTTTAGCCACTTTTATAGTGGTATTTTTTATATCTCATATTGTTGGGGGTGGTGGTGTATGTGAAGCTGACACCGAAACAGAAGGCATTTTGTCAGTACTATATCCAATCGGAAAATGCTACAGAAGCCGCAATAAAAGCAGGGTATAGCAAGAAGACAGTCAAGGAAAACGCCGTTTGGCTCGTGCGTCATCTCATGAACAAACATGATATTCCAATCGGAAACGTGGTCCAGCGTAACAAATGGAGCGGGAAAAACTGTCCACGTAGACTTCGCGCAAGTGGTTGGAGCGCTTTTATCAATCTTATTAAAAGTAATCCTACAGCTGTAGCGCCGCTCAAAGACCTTGAAATGTATGATCTGTCATATCTCAAAGATTACAAGCTCGTCGGTATCCGTAGCAGCAAGCATCCAAATGAGATCCGCGATAAAGTTACATGGGCAATGGAAGCAAATGCGAATTGTGTTCTACTGCTCAAGCGTGATTTTGATCTAAGGATATTGCAGAAGGCACTAAATGAAATGTACCCAAAAGTTAAATAAAATGATATTATTAATTCTGAAATATAACCAACTCGAAGGAATTCCGTGGAAACTTTCAAGTCGTTTCTGGAAAATCCGATCATGACGATCATCGGCTATGTGGTGGCGTTCTTGGGTGGAATTGTCATCATTCGTAGTGCATGGAAGTCAAGCCGTCCTGTCCTGAAGTGGATGGGTCTTGTCTTCGGAGTACTCGGAACTATCGCCATCACACTCAGTCTGATCGTAGACTGTGTATCCCTGATCATCTAGAAAAAAATAGGGAGCACTGTGACCTGCTGATGTCTTCGGATGTCAGCAGGTCACACTACTTTACAACAAAAAAGCGAAGATTCCCCTCACTTGTGATATAAACACAGTTATGATTTCCGAGTACTACAAAAAACTTTGAATGAAATGTACCCAGATAATAGATTATAAATATGTAATTATTCTGATTAGAGTGATAAAATAATAAGTGACAGATAACCCTTCTGTCACTACATAAGGAGATGATCATGCGATCGATCATTGCATTCATCTGTAACCTCATGGGATCTTACGGACATGTTGCAAGTTCCACGTGTGGTATCTGTACCTCTTGTTGTGACGGACTTGCTTCCAGTCACTGATGAGCTACTTCTTACACATGTCTGCTGGGGGCTCTACTCACAAGATAGTCTCCAGCAGGCAACCAATGAAATAAAAAAGCGAGGGTTTCCCCCATAACCATCAAGTTAATAACAAAATAATCTCCCAAAACGGAAAAAACACGCTATTCTTTCTCTAGGAATGAAAAGAAAGGATGGCGTGTTTTCTATGAATGTATCCACCAAAGAAGAACTTCATTTGTTTTCACAGGTATTACAAAAATATCTTTCCCCTACAGAAGTTGAGCAGTTGGCAAGAACTACTGAATTTGTAAGACGAAGAAGCAAATGTCGGGGACAAGATCTGGTGACCTTATGTGTTTGGTTGAGTCACAACCTAGCAAGTACTTCTCTGACTCAGTTATGCAGTGAGTTGGAGGCTGCGACAGGAATTAGCATGAGTGCAGAAGGATTAAATCAGCGTTTGAATGAACAGGCAGTGTCTTTTCTTCGACGACTATTTGCACAATTACTGAAAGCAAAGCTAAGTTCATCTTGTGCCCTCCCAACCAAATATCAAGATGTTTTTACTCGGATTCGCATCCTCGATTCGACCTCCTTTCAGTTACCAGATTCCTTGGCCGATCATTACCCAGGTTCAGGAGGAAGTAGTCATGCGGCTGGGGTAAAAATCCAATTGGAATACGACTTACATAGTGGACAATTTTTGAATGTGGATATGGGAGCCGGAAAAGGAAATGACAGGCTCTTTAACCCCGCTTGTTTCCCCACTCTTCAACCAAGGGATTTGTGCATACGAGATTTGGGTTACTTTTCGCTGGATAACCTAAAGCAGATTGATCAACAGAGAGCCTTCTATCTATCTCGTTTGCCACTCAAAAACCGGATCTATCAAAAGAATCCAGCACCCGAATTCCTTGGAAATGGAGCAATCAAGAAAAAAACAGAGTATCTCTTACTGGATCTGGAAGAAAAAATGAATCAAATGAAACCAGGAGAAACTACGGAGATTCGAGATGCTTTTATTGGGTATAAAAAACTACCTGCTCGTGTTTTTTTGTACCGGCTCACAGATGCACAAGTTATAAAGAGAAGAAAAAAGGAAAGGAGCTTTCAGATAAAAGAAAACGGTTAACCCAAATCAATGTCTATATCACCAATATCGCTTGGGATATTGTCCCAAAAGAGCATATTCATCATCTCTATTCTCTGCGTTGGCAGATTGAGATCGTATTCAAAACATGGAAATCCTTTTTTCAGATCGACCGATGTAAGAATGTGAAACGAGAAAGGTTGGAATGTCACCTGTATGGGCAGCCTATTGCCATCCTCATTTGTTCCTCTACTTTGTTTCAGATGAGAGAGATTTTGCTACGCAAAAGTCGTATGGAGGTAAGCGAATATAAGGCTTTTTATATCATTCAAACCTATTTCCCTTTGTTCCATCAGGCTATACAGAAAAACACCCAAGCATATGCGAAGATCCTTCTTCGCCTCTTTCACCAGCTAAAGAAAAATGGGCGAAAATCTCATCGATACAAGAAAAAGACGATCTTTGACATATTGGGTGTTGTTTATGGGTATAGCCTATCCACTGCGAAAGTAGCATAATTTTCAAAAACAAGCCTATCTAGGCTTGTTTGATGTGCCTACATCTTTATGAACTCAAGGTTTTCGGCATGCAAATTATTTCCTTCTAACATTCATTTCTCCTTAGCTTGATGGCTATGGGGTTTCCCCTCACTTGTGATATACTCTGTTCTAACATCTTATAATCTCTCTCAATCGCCTGATCGATTAACGCTGGTCAGGCTTTTTTGTTTTTGCTTTTCTTGCTTTGATATCCTCTTTTAGCTTGGACACCTCTTTTTCAATCGGGTGTACGGCACCGAAAACCACATCGTCATGCTGGAGGGACACCAGTTCATGGTGCTCCCGAGGAATACGATGGCGCCCAAGCTGTTCAGTGCAGGTTCCTTCTCGACGCCCGGATGCGTCGCCGACGTCTACTACGTAACAACGGATGCATTCGGCAAGTGGCTACTGTTCGGAGAGAACGGTCTCCAGGACCAGGACGGACGATCGGTCGAGATCTGCTAACATGTCTCTGGCTTCTTCCCACGGGAGAAGGAGGTACCTACCTCGCTCCTTTCTTAGAGTGGAGTCTAAATTATAAAGTTCTTTCATTCACATATAACAAAACGACTTGAGCTGTCCTTTTAGGAATCAAGTTGTTTTCCATTTATTGATAAAATTAAGGTTCATCGTTCGTTTGCTGGTTCTACCCATTAAAGAAAGAATAGCGTGTTTTTTCGTTTTGGGGGATTATTTTTTTAAAAACTTGATGGCTATGTGGCCGTACCCCTATTAGTCTAACACTTTATTTTTTTCTGACAGCATGCACATGAATGATGGACATCGGAAAGCTATGTGGGAAAGCCCACGTACGTTTTGATGTGGAGGAGATTAATTTCACTCTAGCGTCGCGGTCAGACGATCACGCGGTAGTGGAGATGAACAACGCCGCTTTGGAAGCGGCGCTCACCGAGCAGCTCGAGCCGCATGCGGAGGTTGTCCGGCAATGCTCGCTTACCTCCACCCAAGACGATAGGATTAAGAGTAGATGACATTCGTCGATCAAATCCGCGCTCATCGCCCGCCCAGCAAGCTCGGGGCCGCCAATCGTAATGTCAGCTCCTGAAGATTCCTTTAGCCTCCGAATCGCATCAGGATCGAATTCGCGCTCGATCCTAGTCTTGGCGCTTGACACCGATTGAAGCGTCCGGGAATACACGATCTTCTCAGCCGCTCGCCAGATCTGCGCAAATTCCCGCATTACCTCCGATTGGTCGCCGTTAGCGTTCGCCGTCTCCCAGTACACCATAGACTCGTACATTCGACACCCGTATAGGTAGGTGCCAATCGTCAGCTGAAAGTCAGTCCAAAACGCATACGTTTCGTCATCGGAAATCGTCCACTCGATATTGCTGCGCTCGTCCTCTATGTACCCGTCCAAAGATATGTTAGCAGCGTAGATCAGTTTAGCCATTTCAATAACGCCCTCCAATTGTCAGTTTCCGATAAGGGGGTGCAGGGAGATATGTGCAACCCCTATATGGTGTCCTAAATCGGAACCATCATTCATTCTTTATGTTGGATATATTTTCCAATAATCCCTCATTCCCGGAATCGTTCACATACCCCAATTAAGGTTTGTCGTTTGGTTGCCGTTTCTGAGCATAGTATGAATTTTTCTCTTCTTATTTGCTTATCTATTTATGTTGACAGTTATTACATAAATAAGCAGTTTTATTTCTAAAAGAGAACCAAAATAAGAAGGGGAATAAAAATAAACCTAGTACCCCAACACGGATACCAGTAATACTTCCATTTAATATTTTTTCCCAGTTCATCCAGGTAGATAATAGAGCTAATAAAGAACCTATCAAGATAATAGTAAGTCCAAAGTATACTCCAAACCAAATGACATCCTTAAATTTGACTTTCTCAATCGTTATATACCCAGCTGAACATTTTTGGCAAAATAATGTTTTTTCGTTATTCATTGTTCTCAATTTTCTATTTCAAACAGATAATTTAATGCAGATGATGCGACTTGTATTAGAAAAAGTACAAGATATGAATGAGCGTATTGATGGTATAGACGAAAGCATAAAACAACTGCCAACAAGGCGTAGTGACAGGGTTCCTGCGATAGACCGCAAAGTAGAATTTTCTTTATAAGAAATCAATTAGATCGAAATAGTTATTTGGATTGGGAGTCTGAATGAGTTACTAGAACATTGTGCCCCAAATCGAACTTTATTCTAAATATAGAAAAGTTGATTTTTATACTGACATACTTTGTCAGTGTTGATCTTTTATAATAATACAGTAAGCCATTGATTGAATGGAGGAGAAGTCAATATGAATAATATTCCTGTTAACAAGGTAACTTGGTTTCAACTACCCGCAGAAGATATGGAGCGAGCATGGAACTTTTATCACCAGGTTTTTGGCTGGAGCCCAGAAGAAATGTACGTAAACAAAACATTGTTGGGTGCTATAAACGGAGAAATCGCTGAACGCAACGAGGGGATGCAACACCCAAGACTCGTGATAAGAGTTGATAATGTAAATCACATGATGGGAAAAATAAGGAAATCTGGAGGAGAAATAGTAAAAGAAAGAACTGAAATACCTGAAATTGGGATGGTTTTTGCTTCATTTGTTGATTCAGAAGGAAATATTATAAATATTGTTGGTGATCTTTAATTTGAGAAGAAGCAAAGCCTTTTTCAAGGCAGACCCATTGCTACGAAATCTGGCTTTACTTCATGTTATAACTTTAAGAGAAATAGATAAATACAATTATACTTTGCGGTCTATGGTAGGAACCCTGTCACTGGGACTTTTAGGAATCAAGTCGTTTTCCATTTATTGGTCAAATTAGGGTTCGTCGTTCGTTTGCTGGTTCTACCCCATACCCATCAAGCTAAGAAACATGAATACCCCCCAAAACAAAAAAATGAGCCCGCTTCTTCCTGAACATCCTCAGAAAAAGTACTCATTCTTTATATTTAGATTTGGCAACTGCTTAGTTTGATGGCTATGTAGCCGTACCCCTCTTACACTAAACCAATGAATCCAATAAACACAATGCCTGTACTCCATCATCTGACCAAGTTCCTAGAAGCACCGAAGCATGAGCTCGACTAAAACCTTGGGGTGAAATCATCTCTAGTTGTTCGCTAGGTGGCAACTGATTAGCTGGATGAAATTCATAGGGAACCCCTAACCGCATCTCCTATCAACAATCCATATAACCCACCTAGTATTTGCTCTCGTTTCATTTCACCACTCCCATAATCAACTCTATCATTAAAATATCGAACATTAAGATGATAACAAAAAATAAATGCCTATAAATCCTTTTTATACCCAGAATAACAAGTAGCACAGCCAAAAAATAAACGATGTTTCGTTAATACAAGCCCTTCTTTTTGTAAGGCTTGCAAAAAATGATCTCCTTGACCAAAGAGCAAAATATATTTGCCTAGCATACTGTAGCTACTCTTATCTCCCGTAAATAACCATCCACCAAACGAGATAACATATCGAAGATAAAACATATATAAAAACTTTAATAGACGAGAAGTAGGAGTAGTCATTTCGATAAAAGAAAATGATCCACCTGGTTTTAACCACCTATTGATATTACTTGCTAGTTGTTGCTGCTGGTCAATAGAAAACGTTTTCAACCCAAATGAACTAACAATAAACTCAAGAGAATTTGGTTTTATTAGTTGAGGGTTTAACACATCTTCGTCTAGAAGTTGTATGGGAAATTTATGCTTTTGTTTGTTTTGGATCGCTTTTTGATTCATTTCATTGCTCAGATCAATAGCAGTTAACGAACCTTGGTCCGTCATTTTCTTCGCAATCGAATCCCAAAGCTCTCCACCCCCACTCATCAAATCGACTCCATGTCCCTGCAACGATTTTGTAGGAAGATACTGAATACATGCATGTCTCCATCGCTCAATAAACCCAAATGAACACATGTAGTTGGCAATACCATAAGTTTTAGACATATGATCAAAGAGGGAAGCGACTGATTCTTGCTGATAAACATGATCCTCCATCGAAATTTGTTTGACCAATGCATATTCTTTTTGTTTCATTGTACGCCCTCTATCTATAGCAATATTGTAATGCGATTGCTGCTAAAAAATCGGAGATTCTCCATTTGCGAATGAGTTTCCTAAAACCTGTTTCACAAATGGCTCATAGGCATCTTTCAGTGGTTGTTCTACCTCATTCACTGTCATTAATGTCTCATTCACTTTACTTCCTATTGCGATTACTCTTGGATCAGAAGATATATCCTTACTTGTTTTAGGATATTCATTAGCAACATTCTGCAAAATAGTAGCGTAATCGATCATAGTAGATAAATACTTGTTCCATGCATCCGAATGCTTCGCTAAATTCCGATAAAATTGAAGGGATAATTTTTTATTTTTATCATTGATTAATTGATTCGCTAATGCGATCCCTTGTTGATTATATGTGGATAATTCTTCTTCTAAATGAATTAACTCCGTATATGAGGTTTTCCATTACGCAAACGTCGTGTTAAACTCTCCTAGTCTTGCTGAACTTACTCGCTTTCCTACCGCCGCATCTTCTAAAACGGATTGGATTTTGGTTCCTTCGGCAGAGTATCTAGCCTGTAAAGCGTCATACTTATGCTGAATTTTAGATGCAGTTTGAAATACGAAACTGGATACACTTTTTAACTGTTGAATAGTCGCCTCATCACTACGCTTCTTTGGTAATTCCTTTGTTTGTTTTGAAGAGGTTGGTTTGTCTTTCGGAGGAGACGAAAGAGCAGAGCAGGCTGTAAGTAGGAAAATAAGCACAAATGAAATGAAGATGGATACGATTTTGTTCATAGATGGTCTCACCTCTCGTATGTTTGTCTAATTATGATTTTAACCAAGTATAATTTCCTTAAATGATTGTATCATAAGTAAAAAAAAATTATGAAGCGAGTAAAGTTTCAGTTTTAATGAATCAAGTTATTACTACTTTTATCATAAACATCCATATAAGGGCAGAACCCCATGCCCATCAAGCTAAAAACAAAATAGTCCCCAAAACGAAAAAACACGCTATTCTTTCTGTAAGATTTGTGGTGTTTTTGCACATCCCACCGAGAAAGGGGAACAAGCTGAAAAACTCCCTTTACTCCAAGGGTATGTTAAACCGCCTGTGAGTTATTAGATTTATATGGTAATATTGAATTACTGTAACAGCCAACACATCACTCACCTGGAAGGGGAACCATCGTGGATCAGCAGTTGACGCACCTCAACGTGACCTACATCGATGACAGGAGGCTGGTCGTCAAGTACGGTGAAACCACCACTGTGACCATCGAGGGGCAGGTTCTCCCGATCAATCGGAAGGATACAGACCCACGGATCAGTGTACTCGAAATCAATCGGCTTCAGATCGAGGGGCCCAATCTGAATGTGGATGTGGAGCCCAAGGCCGATGTAGGTACTACCTTCGTCGACTGCGCCAGCAACGCTCATGCGTTCCCTGTGGAACTCGTGGGCCAAGGAGCGGTGGCCAGGATCTTTCCGGATAATCCGGAGAATTCTTTCCTTCCTGCGTCGCACACGAGCGTTGAGGACTTCCTCCGATCGCTGTAAAGTGATGTGGGCGCGTCATCTGAACATAGATTCAGAAGGCGCGCCACACAATTTTAAATTTCTTCAAAACAAAAAAAACACGCGCTATTCTTTCTTTAAGGATTGAAAAAGGAAAGGATGGCGTGTTTTTGTGAATCTATCCACCCAAGAAGAACTTCATTTGTTTTCACAGGTATTGCAAAAATATCTTTCTCCTACGGAAGTCGAACAGTTGGCAAGAGCAACCGAATTTGTGAAACGAACGAGCAAGTATCGTGGGCAAGATTTGGTGACTTTATGTGTTTGGTTGAGTCACAACTTAGCCAGCACATCTCTGACTCAGTTATGCAGTGAGTTGGAAGTTACAACAGGAATCAGCATAAGCGCAGAAGGACTGAACCAACGTTTGAACGAAAATGCAGTTACCTTTCTTCAAGAACTCTTTGCCCGTCTACTGAAAGCAGAACTAGACACAGCAAGTGCCATTCCAAGTGCCTATCGCGATCATTTTCTACGGATTCGGATCCTCGATTCGACTACGTTCCAAGTTCCAGATTCCTTAGCAGAACATTATCCAGGCGCAGGAGGCTGTAGTCATACGGCTGGCGTAAAAATCCAATTGGAATATGACTTACATAGTGGACAGTTTTTAAATTTGGACGTTGGAGCTGGAAAAAAGAATGACAAAACCTTTGGTACTTCCTGTTTATCTACCCTTCGAACCGGAGACTTGTGTATACGAGACTTGGGTTACTTTTCGTTAGAGGATTTGGATCAGATGGATCAGCGAGGTGCTTTTTATATATCCCGTTTAAAGTTAAACAATCGAATCTATCAAAAGAATCCAGAACCAGCATATTTTCAAGATGGAACCTTGAAGAAACAAACGGAGTATCTCCCGCTGGATCTAGAAGAGATTATGAACCGCATGCAACCTGAAGAAACCGTGGAAATCCAAGACACTTACATCGGAAGGGATAAAAAGCTACCTGCTCGCGTTATTTTGTATCGATTGACGGAAACTCAAGTACAGAAAAGACGAAAAGACCAAGCCTATAAAGAGAAGAAAAAAGGAGTGAAGTATTCAGAGAAAAGCAAGCGACTAACTGGAATCAATGTCTATATCACCAACATTGCTTGGGAGATTGTTCCCAAGGAGTGTGTTCATGATCTCTATTCTCTGCGTTGGCAGATCGAAATCGTGTTTAAAACATGGAAGTCGTTTTTTCAAATGGATCGATGCAAAGGGGTAAAAAAGGAACGGTTAGAGTGTCACTTGTATGGACAACTCATCGCGATCCTCCTCTGTTCCTCTACTTTGTTTCGGATGCGAGAGATTTTGCTACGTAAAAAGCAGCAAGAATTAAGCGAATATAAAGCATTTTACATGATTCAAACTTATTTCCCATTGTTTCATCAAGCTATCCAACAGGAAAACACCCAAGCATATACACAGATCCTGCTTCGCCTATTCCACCTGCTAGGAAAAAATGGGCGAAAATCTCATCGATACAAGAAAAAGACGGTCTTTGACATTTTGGGTGTTGTCTATGGGTATACCATTTCGACTTCGAAAGTAGCATAATTTTCAAAAACAAGCCTAGGTAAGGCTTGTTTGATGTGCCTTCCTTTCCAAGATACCCAAGGCTCATGTACGCTCATTCTTATATTTCATCATTCATTTCCCTTAGCTTGATGGACATGGGGTTCTACCCCTATTGGTGGCGATTTTGTCTGTGATTTGTCTATTTTCATCTTATGGGGAAACATGGGCAGCTGAAAAGGTAGTCCATGATAAACGTGTTACTTATACTTCATACTATAATACATCATCATTCAAAATTCCTAAAGATGAAGCCATTCATGTATATTTGCACTGTACGAATGCAAAAAAACATATTCAATCGGGCTTTCTCCAATACTTTAATGGGAACAATTGGGTTACAATGGATAGCACTAAAATTCATTGTAATGGAGGATCTTTTTTTCTTGATGCAAAATCTAAAGGAGGGTGGCATCGAGTAAGAGTTACTGAACCTAAACCACCTGTTGAAACACATATGTCCATATATGTAACTGCAAAAAAATAACACAAAATATGAGTAAATCAAAGTTGGAATATTAAACAAGTTTGCAACAGAAACCATTAAACCAATCCATAAATAAACATCCAAAGTCAATTTATACATACTATCATTTAATTTGATGGTAAAATAGTATGTATGCTAAAATGAGAGTAATTAAGTAATTCAATTCTATATCAAGATTATTTCTCTTATCGAGAGTGGCGGAGGGACTGGCCCGATGAAGCCCGGCAACCAATTGATTATCTATCAATAAGGTGCCAATTCCTGCAGGAACAAGGATTCCTGAAAGATAAGAGAGGAAGCTGCGCCTACTATCAGCCTCTTCTCTTAGGAGAAGAGGTTTTTTGATGCGATCAAACAGTTAGGGGATGAGTGAATGAAAAAAATGGAGACAGAATTAGCACAGATTGGTACTCGGAAAGAATCAAAGACAGGAGCAATTAATTTTCCAGTTTACTACGCAACTGCTTATGAGCATGTTGGAGGAGTGAGTACAGGTTATGATTATACACGAACAGCTAATCCTACCAGAGATGTTCTAGAAGAGAGTATTGCGAAATTAGAACGAGGAGATGCAGGTTTTGCTTGTAGTTCTGGAATGGCAGCAATCCAAACTGTCATGGGATTATTTTCACAAGGAGATCACTTGATTGTGTCCCTTGATTTATATGGTGGTACGTATCGATTGTTTGAGGAGACCCTTCGTCGTTATGGTTTACACTTTTCTTATGTTGATTTGCGTAATATAGAAGAGGTAGAAGGTTCGATTCAAGAAAATACACGAGCATTCTTTATTGAGACACCTACTAATCCATTGATGAGGGTAGCAGATTTACAAGCACTTTGTCATTTAGCTCAAAAACATGACATCTTAACCATTGTGGATAATACATTTCTAACTCCATATTACCAACGTCCTCTAGAATTGGGTGTTGATGTGGTTGTTCATAGTGCAACCAAATATTTGGGTGGTCACAATGATATACTAGCTGGTTTGGTCGTAACTAAAGGAAATGAACTATCAGAGCGAGTGAAATATTTGCATAATGCTATCGGAGCATGTTTGAGTCCTCATGATTGTTATTTGTTGATGAGAGGGATGAAAACACTTGCTTTACGTATGGATCGTCACCAAGAGAATGCTTGGCAATTGGCGGAATTTCTTCGGAAACATCCTTTGATCAATGGAGAAGTTTTTTATCCGGCTTTAGATGAGACGGAAAGAGACATACATCAGAAACAAGCCAATGGCTTTGGTGGTATGCTCTCGTTTCGGTTAGCTGATGCTAATCTTATTCGGCCGTTTTTGAATAGATTAGAATTGATTACTTTTGCAGAAAGCTTAGGTGGTGTAGAAAGTTTAATTACTTATCCAGCCACACAAACACATGCGGATATACCAGAAGAGATTCGCTTAAAAGTAGGAGTATGTGACCGTTTGCTCCGTTTATCCGTTGGAATTGAACATGTAGATGATCTGCGTTCTGATTTGGAACAAGCCTTAGCATTTGCACTTGAACAACCTTGATAGAGTTGAATAGAATCTAGAGATCAGATAGAGAGGCTCTTTCTGTTAAACTCGTAACTCCAGTTAAAATATAGCCTAGAGCTTAAAATCAAACACCTAGGATAATTCAGATATAGTCGTTTTTCGAACTTCAAGGGTGAGAATGGCTTTCTAAATCTGAAAATGAATTAAACATGAATATGTCAAGAGGGGTCAAAATTCGAGCAAAACAAAAGAATCTCAATAATAGAGGCTCTCATCCTTACAGACACACTATGAATGAAATGATGATCCCTCCTGATTTTTTCCCGATATGAGGAATACGACAAACAACATGTTAGTCCCTTTTATAAAAAAGCAAAAGAGCCAAAGGCAGCTCTATGCACTATATAAAACGTACGATTTTTATAAATACAAAAATTATACGATGGTTCAATCTGCTAAAATCAACCAACACTATGTTTTGATAAATTCAAGTACAGTCTTTTCAATTTCATTTACTAGATATTCAAATAATAATTTTCCTTTGTCAGATGACGATTTGCTTGAAAATCCAATTGCGCCTGTCGCTATAAGCTTTCATACCTAGTACATTAAAAAAGGTCTATCCATGGAGAGGAATCTACTAGTTTATCTAATTTCACTATTTTTTCATTGCCATACAGATACATACGTAAAGATGTTTCTCCCTCTCTAGGAATGATGACAAAAGGCTATTGTTGAATCATCTATAAAAGTAAGTGATGCAAATTTCAATAATATGTTGTAATAGAGAATAAAAAGGAGATACCTGAGCAGGTATCTCTTCAGAATTTACGGAAAACTACTAGTTTATATCATTATCAATCTGATCTTCATAAAAAGCGGAAGGCTTCAATTTCCAAATACCAGAAAAGATATTTGCCGGGAAACTATAGATCGTCGAATTGTAATAAGTGACATATTGATTGTATAACAATTTGGATTCCAAAATAGTGTTTTGTGATTCCTCAATTTGATTAAGTATAGTTGAAATGTGCTTGTCTGATTTTAAATTAGGGTAGTTCTCAACAGTTACTTTCAAATTAGTTAACGATAAATTTTCTAATTCATCTGCTACTTTTTCTGTGCCACTGCGTGAAGCTGCTATAGATTTCTGAATATCACTTTCATGTTTCAAAAATTTAACAATAACTTCTTCAGCTTTGGATGCCAACTCCTTTTCACGTTTTTTATAGACTGTGATGTTGCTAAGCAAAGAGCTCATTGTAAATTCCAGTTGCTTCAAATAGTTAAATTCGCTTGTGAGGGAATAAATGACCATGGTTAGTAAGGAAAGCACAAGCGCTAAAATAGCATATTTATCAGGTATCTCTTCACTACTAATAAACATCGCTACAATGAATAAATAGAAAAACAAACCAATCACTACTCCAATAATAAATGATAGGAGTTTCTTAGTATAAGTTCTCTCTTTAATTACTTTCATTTTTGAGTTCCTCTCCATTGGTAAATATATAACTCTACTATTTTATAATATAATTACTTGCAATATATTCGGTATTTATCGATTTTTATGTCTAATTTAATATTTATTATAAAATGTTTGATAACACAAAAATTCTTAGACAAAAAAGATTGTATACTTGTCTATAGCACGTCTATATGTGACGAAAAAGAACACAGAGAAGGAGACTAACTATAGAAAAAATCAAAGAGACAGGATTTTAGAATTGTCTTCACAAGATATGCATCAAATTCGAGCAACTTTAGAGCGCCTATACAATTGTTGACTAATAAGTTTTATCAATATAATGAATATACAAATGTCCCACAGTCTTTGACTGTGCGAAACCCCCTTTTCTTTTAGATAAAGGGGGTTTTATTGGTATTTAGTAATTACTTCACTTTTCGTTTCCTTCGTTGGATGAAGTATTTTATGATATGCCCTATTTCCTCATAAAAATGATGGAAACATAAACGAATAATGTATTTACTTTGTTTCATAATTGCCATACAATGATATTAAAGTGATATCATTTTTATATCAAGGGGAGATTAATTTGAACGAAAAATCAATTTATAAAATGAATGGTTATGCAGCACTAGTCATTTCACTACTTTGTTTTGTTGGTGGAGCTTACTTACTGATAAATGGCTTTTCTTTAGGGGGGAAAGTAGGTGGGATAGTGGTATTTATTTTAGGACTGATTATTGCCACAAGTTTAACAATTGTACAGCCAAATCAAGCCAAAGTATTGACATTCTTTGGCACATATTTAGGTGTCATTCGTGATCAAGGATTGTGGGCAACGATTCCTTTCACCTTTAAACGAAGCGTATCGCTACGGGTCACCAACTTTACAAGTGAAAGATTAAAGGTGAATGATTTAGAAGGAAACCCAATTGAAATTGCTGCAGTGGTAGTTTATAAAGTAAATGATTCAGCAAAAGCTTTATTTGATGTTGAAAACTATGAACGATTTATTCAAATTCAAAGTGAAACAGGAATTCGTCATATTGCAAGTAGATATGCCTATGATTCATACGAAAAGGAAGGCGAAAACATCCTCACTTTAAGGCAAAATAGTGATGAAATTGCAGAGGTTCTCGTTCATGATTTACAAAAGCGTATGGATGTTGCCGGTGTTGATATTATTGAAGCGAGGATTATGCATCTGGCCTATTCTTCCGAAATCGCTTCTGCTATGCTTCAGAGACAGCAAGCGAATGCTGTTTTGTCTGCTCGTAAAGTAATAGTTGATGGAGCAGTAGGGCTTGTAAAAGCAGCAATTGATCAACTTCAAGAACAAGAAATTGTGGAGTTGGATGAAGAGAAAAAAGCACAGATGGTGAATAACCTGATGGTTGCCATTGTTTCTGAGAAAGGAACACAACCTATTATCAATACAGGAAGCATTTATTAAGGTTGTGTCGTAAATGAATAAACGAAAAGCATTTCCACTGCGGATTGATCCAAAACTATATGAAGTACTGGAAAAATGGGCACAGGATGAATTGCGAAGTGTAAATGCCCAAATAGAGATTGTCTTAAAAGAAGCGGCAAAAAAAGCAGGGAGAATGAAAAAAGAATAAGTTTTCTATCCATTCCTTCGGAGGGTACTGTGATCGCAAAAAAATGAACCGATTTTGTTTTGGATCGGTTCATTTTTTATTACATGTTACTTTTTTCACAATTGATGACAGGAGGTTACGATTGAAAAACAAGGGCAAATTTTTAAGTATCGATAATTAGTCCATCCATGAATCGTTAGAAAAAACATCTTGTCAATTTTTAGTAAGGAATTTGAACTGCCCCAATTTGAAAAATGTTAAATAAAGTAATGCCCTTAAAAAAAGTGTTCAGCAATGATAGATGAACGCTTTTTGATCTTCTGTTTTGACGTTATTGTCTTTAAAAATCAGTGTGTCTCCCTGCACAGAGACCCGTATTTATTGCAGATCCAAAAAAAGATGGTTTTGTTCATGTTGTGAACATTGATTTTGAATGGTATCCGGGATTTTCAATAAAACAGAAACAAAGATCGATTCAATCCTTACATAAAAATTTCAACCAAAAATACAAATCAATGGATGTTTTAGAGATATCAAGTAAATCGGAAAGCGAAACTGGCATTTCATTAAGTGCATTTAATCTCATGATGCAAATAGAGAACCAGACAGAATGCAGTGTAGAAGTTGCATTTCAATCAAGCAAAATGGAGGTCCATACATGGATTTACTTCAACGGACTTCCAGAGAAGCGAAGAAGGATATACGATTGAAAAACAGTGGTAAACTCCTTTATTTTCAACACTTGCATCGAAAGTGGCCTTTTGAACCCAAAACGTTATTCTATGATTGGCTGTTTCTACATGTACTTACTTCCCATGAAATGTTACGTCAGCAAGTATTGACATTTCAAGCTTTTACAGATCTCGAGTTTAATCCAAACAAATCCATAAACTGTCAAGCAAAGGCAGCCGCTTTCTACGTATCGCTATATCAATTAGATTTGTTAGATTACGTATTAACTTCTACTCAGAATTATTTTGAAATCTGTGGTAACGCAATGGATAGGATATAGGTAGAGTGGGGCATCTTCGACGGAACAAAAAGAAAAAGGTCGTAAGTTAAAAACTCCAGATGCTTTAATCATTACAACAGCGATGGAATATCAACTGGCTTTAGTATCACGAGATTCCGATATGAATTTTATTCAAGAAGAATTTCAATTTACACTTATCAAGCCATAAACATCACGAAAAAAATGACATTAATGGGTGGTTAGTTGTGTGAAAAATTCCACATTTGCGACAATTATTTTAATTATAACCAATATCCTTTGGGGAAGTTCACAGGTAGTAACCAAAATACTCATCGAATCAGTACCACCTAATGTAGCAAGTTTTTTAAGGTATGGTATAGCTGCCGTGTTTTTATTTCTATTTGTTATGATTACAAAACGGAGAAAACAGCTTATCTTAAATAAAACTCAATTTTTGTACCTTTCTGCTCTAGGTTTGATTGGAATCACTTTTCATTCCTTGTTCACCAATTGGGGATTGTACTTTTCTCATGCATCCGATAGTAGCATTATCATCTATTCCATGATTCCTTTTATCACGATTATGCTTGCCTATTTCTTTCTGAAAGAGAGCTTAACCAACAAACAACTAGTTGGTTTAGTCCTTGCATTTATTGGAACAATTACTTTCTTCTCTGTCATTGGCTTTGACAATCATTTTAGTTATGGACGACTATTTGGTGATTTTTTGTTTTTGTCTACAGCTATTTGTGGTGCATTGTATACTTTGCTTAGCAGAAATGTATTGCAAAAAATTGATCCTTTGGTTGTTGCGACATACACCACATTAATTGGATCTTTCTTTCTATTTCTTTGTTCTTTACCTGATATAAATAAAGTAGAGTTTCATGAACTTAGCCTCCATTTTTGGTTTTATCTACTTTATCTCTCCATCATTGTTACAACGTTAGCTAATTGGTTTTATTTGATTGGAATACAAGCGATAGGGGCAGGACGGACTTCTATATTTAGTTATATCTCTCCCGTTTCAGGAGTGATTTTATCTGCATGGTTATTACAAGATATTCTTACTAAGATCCAATTTGCCGCTTCAATTATTATTGTATTTGGTGTTTGGTTAGTTAACTATTTTGCCTCTGATAAAGAAAAAGCATAACTTTAGGCATGGAGAGATTAAATTTTCTCTCCATGCCCTTTCTTTATATGTAAAATATTTGCATATGGCCTCACATTTCGCTTTTGTACTTAAGTTGAGAAGTTGATTAAATTATAACAGTCTGTTTTCAATTTATTAACTTTTATATAATCATTTTTCATTGTATACATAGTATTATGAATATATAGAAGATATGTTATATTTCATTATATGAAAAGGCTGGAGATACTTTTATGAAAAAAATAGCAAAAACGTTGCTTACTACTACTCTTTTAGCTGGGGTAATCATACCAATCACTGCATCTATTCCAAATGTGTATGCTGCTTCTCAACATGATAGCGGTAAATCTTCCGAACATAAACAAACTCTTGACCAAACGCGCAACTTGGCAGCTCAAGGAAAAGTGATCAACAGTGAACATTTTGGCCTAGGTTCCAAGAAAAAAGATATTTTGAGAAAATGGGGAAAACCAGATTCTACTGAAAGTACTGGAGATGAACAAGAACAAATTACTTATGAAAAACGTAGAGTTAGTTTTTTCGTTTACAAAGGTATAGTAACAAGTGTAACAACAACGGATAAACGTATTCTTGCCCTATCACATGATGAAGTTGAAAAAGCATGGGGCAAACCGATTAAACACGATCAAGGTGCTGGGCAAGTTTATGAAACGTATAAAGCAGGTAAAAATGAAATTGATATTCATTGGACTAATGTAACAGAGAAAAAAGATAGATTGGAATTAGTTAATCTTGTAGTGTGGTAAGAAGTAAGACAAACCGAATTGGACTTCGCACAAACAAATTAACCGCCATCAATTGGCGGTTAATTTGTTTGTGCGTGTGCCAAATACGAACGTTAATTATGTCTTTTATACTGTTTTCTAGTTGTGATCGAACCAAACTCCTCATAAATTCCGTGCTAAATCAAATATAGATTGACTGAATTTAATGCCCTTAGCGATATATTTATCAACTTTTTCTTTCTATGATATCATCAATAATATCGAAGAAGATGTAACACTTAGTAGGTGAGAATATGGGAAGTTGGATTGAAGAATTAGCAAATCAGCATGAAATAGATTTAGACGAAAAAAAACTTACAGATAAGCAAAAGAAAATTTTAGAGTCAGCTATTCAGTTGTTTGCAGAAAAAGGATATAACGGTACCACCACTAGTGAAATCGCGAAGTTAGCAGGTGTAGCAGAAGCTACGATATTTAAACATTATCGAACAAAGAAAGGATTACTTTTCCGCTTAGTCATTCCGATTCTTTCTAAGTTTGCTAGTCCTTTTATTTTAAATACCTTGATTGAGATCTTGGATCAAGATAAAACAATAGAAGATATTTTGTCTGATCTAATCAAAGATAGAGCTACTTTAATTGAGAACAATTGGAAAACGATACGAATAGTTATCGTGGAAAGTTTATTTCATCCTGATTTAAGAGATGCATTAAAGGAACAAATTGCAAAAGATGTGATTGATACAGTATCAAAAAAAGTGGATCATCTAAAAAAAACTGGAAAAGTACGATCAGATTTACCAAATCGCGTGTTGATACGAGGGATTATGTCTCAAGTATTTGGCTTTTTATTTGCAAAAAATGTAGTGCCTGACTTTTTACTCGTAGGAGAACAACAAGAGGAAATAAAATGGACGATTGAACTGTTGCTTCATGGTATAAGTGGAAAAAGGAAGGAAACATCATAAATATACAAAAGGCTACAGTTAATACGAATCGTAGCCTTTTGATTAGAAAGATCATGCAGACTAAATGAACCGACTACACAAATATAATCGGTTCATTTTTATTTTATATCACATTGTCCGGACAATGCAGTTAGCAATACAAATAGAGCAAATGATTGGTTTGTTACAAAATATGATGCGTTTGGTTATTATGTCCCCACTTTTGTCCCCAGTAACGCATTTCAGAAATTACCCTCTTGAAATCTCTCCCTTTATCAGTTAAAGAATATTCAACTGTTACAGGTACAGTAGGGAACACTTTACGATCTATAATTTCATTTTGTTCCAAATGACGTAGTGTGTCAGTTAAAGATTTTGTGCTGATGTTACCTAATTTTCTTCGTAGTTGATTAAAGCGTTGGGAGTCATTGCAAAAAAGTTGACCAAGAACTAAGAATGACCACTTGCCTCCAAGAACATGAGTTGCATGATGGATTGCAAAAAGACATTGTTCTTCTTCTAAATTGGGATTCATGATGATAATCTCCCTTACGAAAATATAGTTAGTTTATTAATTGAAATAATGTATAAAAATATTGCTTTCTTTTAATAGTAAACTGCGATATTTACAATATCAATAAAGGAGCGAATTTCTTTTTTAAATAAATAAAATCATAAGGAGATTAAAAATGAAATCATCCAAAACCATTTTAGTGTTAGGGGCTACAGGACAACAAGGAGGTGCAGTTGCACAACAACTAGTATCAAATGAGTGGAATGTTCGTGCACTGGTCCGTAATCCCAATAAAGCATCTGCACGGTTACTTCAACAACAAGGTATAGAAATTGTACAAGGTGATTTAGACAATCCTACTACTATTAAGGATGCAATGAGGAATGTTTATGGTGTTTTTAGTGTGCAGGGATTGGATATAGAAGATCTAGATAAAGAATTGCGTCATGGGAAATATATCGCTGATTATGCGAAATCAGCTGGTGTATCTCATTTTGTATACAGTTCTGCTTCTGGTGCAAATCGCAATACAGGGATAACATCTTTTGAAAATAAGGGAAAAATAGAACAGTACATACACTCACTTGATCTACCAGCAACTATTCTACGACCTGTCATGTTTATGGAAAATTTTCGATTTACTCTCCAAAAAGTGAATAATAAAATGATATTGCCTTATAAAGGGGCTCTTGAAACCAAAATTCAAATGATTGCAGTACAAGATATTGGAATTTTTACTTTGAAGGCCTTTAATCATCCAAACCAATTTATTGGAAAATCATTTGACATCGCCGGAGATGAATTATCCGTTACACAACTCATAGAAAAAATAAGTAAGTATTTCGGAATCTCAGTAGAATATCCAACTTCACCTCCTCCATCAACACATGAGCATGATGGAATCAAAGCTACGAAATTCTTTATAAAGGAAGGTTATCAATCGGATATGGAATTTCTGCGCCAAAGCAATCCACGGTTTTTGAGTTTTGATGCATGGTTACAACAATCGGATTTGCAATTTTAAAAGATTGATCCATGAAAAACAGCCGGTTATATAGGATCCGGCTGTTTTATTTTTCTACTCTTCCCTTAGAATTGAAAGTTATCAGGATCTTTACCAGTCCTTTGGTTTTCATTGAGTGCCTGAATTATTTCCATTTCTTTATCCGTTAGAACAAAGTCGTAAATATCGGCATTTTCTTTTAGACGCAATTCATGGGATGTTTTAGGAATGGTAATAACTTCATTTTGTAGATCCCAACGTAAAATCACTTGCGCAATAGTTTTGTTATGATTCTGTGCAATTTGGTTTAATGTTGGATTATTTTGGAGTCTACCTCTCATCAAAGGAGACCATGCTTCTAGTTGGATGTTTTCTTGTTTGCAGAAAGATCTCAACTCTACTTGGGTGAGTTTTGGATGATATTCTACTTGATTTACCATTGGTTTCAGATTAGAATCACGCATGACATCTTGGAGATGGTGAATGTGAAAATTACTTACCCCAATGGCCCGTACTCTCTGTTCGCTATAGAGTTTTTCGAGTGCTCTCCAAGTATTTTTGTATTGATGTGGGACAGGCCAATGTATCAGATAGAGATCTAAATATTCCAATCCAAGACGTTCCATACTTGCATCAAATGCAGCCAGAGTTTCCTCATACCCTTGATCTGTATTCCATACCTTAGAGGTAATAAATAATTCTTCTCTTGGAATAATGGAAGTTTGGATTGCTTTCCCTAATCCAGCTTCGTTTTGATACAAAGATGCTGTATCAAAACTTCTATATCCTAGTTCCATTGCATGGTGTAATAGGGAAAGCATATTATCTCCTTCTTGAATTTTATATACTCCAAGTCCAAACCAAGGCATTTTGACTCCATTAGCTAAAGTAGTAGTAGAAAATATATTTGAAAATGTCATATGAATTCCTCCTATTTAAGGGAATCGTAAGTTTGCTTTGACTTCTTTGATTTGTTCTAAATGTCTTTGTTCATGTAAACCTACAAACTCAATCCATTGTTTGAGACTCATTCGATCACCAAATACAGGATGACTTATTGATTTTTGTTCCAATTGTTCTTGTGTCATTTGCTCAATAAGTGACTCAAAAGAATACCGAGAGGCATTTAATTTTTTTTGCAGGGATTGCAAAGTTTGAAAGTCATTACTTACTGTTGTCGGGCTTTTTATTTTCCTTGATCGATTGAGTGTTAAATGGATGGGTTTATTGATTGGTGGTGGAGTGGGTACATCCAGTGTGTCTTTTATTTTTTTGGTGATAAAGTTTTCTATTATAAGTAGATGATCTAAAATCTGAGCAATGCTCCACCGGTCAGTTGACTCGGATTGATTGAGTTGTTGATCTGACAATGGTTTGACATTTTTCCAGATGTTCCTTCTGACTTCATTATGTGTGTACATATAATATCCCCTTTTTTTCCATTATAGTTTTTTAAAACAGAAGTATCCAATTTACCAGTAGAAAAGAACCAGCTACTCCTTATTCAAGGGTAATAGCTGGTTCTTTTTTCTTTGTTTTCCAAGGGATTTCTGCCAGTAAGATTCCGATAATAATGGTGGTGCAGCCTATAAGTTCAAATCCTGAAAGGGTGATGCCATTTACTAAATAATCACCTAATGCCGCAAAAACTGGCTCTAATGTGAAAATAATGGCGACTCTTGAGGAGATAACTTTCTTTTGAACAATCGTTTGAGCTACGAATGCGAAGACGGTAGCAAGTGCAGCAGTTACTAATACTGCAGACCAAACAACAGGTTTTAGTAAAACAGTTGGATGAAAAGACTCGTAAAAAATAGCTAATATTCCACTACATACGGTTACAGTGAGCAATTGCCATAGTACAAAAGAATAGGTGGGTACTTGCTTGGAAAAATATCCATTACAAGCTATTTGAATTGCAAAGGCACCTGCACAGCCGAGCGCAAGAATATCCCCAAAATTCATACCTACAATAGAACCGGAAAGAAAATAAAGTCCGATGACAGCGAAAAATATTCCAATTAAGGTGGGGGTTTTGATCCTTTGCTTAAAAAATAACAAAGTAACAAAAGGAACAAATACAACGTTCATGCCTGTGAAAAATCCAGATTTACCTGAAGTAGTGTACAGTAGACTAAAAGTCTGTAATGCAAATCCAAGAAACAGGAAAAATCCTACCACCATCCCCGCTTTGATTGCAGTCTTATTCCAAATCTTTTGTTTGATAAAAAGCTTGTTTATCAACCACAGAAGAAGAAAAGCTATCAAAAACCGAAGTGTAAGAAAAGAATAAGGAGGCAGTTCTTGGATGGCATCTTGAACGACAACAAAGGTTATACCCCAAATAAAGCTTATGGAGATCAATGTGAATTCTGGCAGAAAGCGTTTGAGCATTCTTTCTACCTCCTTTTTTCAAAAACTCATATTAGAATACCATATTAGAAGATGAATTCGTAGATTGTTATAAAATATTTTATTTTTAAATATTTATATTCTGAATAAGGGTAGTATTGCTGAGTTCATCTATTCATTTCATTTATTCTTTTCATCATTTTTCTCATTTTTATATTTGTTTCATCATCAGATGGTGTAAATATACTGCATCGCAAATCGGTTTCCCCTTTTACATCCAATGAGGAGAGATCAAATAACATTTTTCCTGCTTTTGCATGACGAAACTCAATAAACACTTCAGGTGAAGAACTTACATCATTGTGATGCCAATAGGAAGTGAATTCTGCATTTTTTGCTTCCATTTTTTTGATGAATGTGTTATACCAAGAATCTCCCATGTATTTCCCATAGTAAGAGCGAAATAGCGAGAGAAATCCACGAGAAAATTCCCCCCAATTAACTGCCAATGCTTTTAGTTCCCTTCTAGTAAAAAGCAGCCAAATCATATTTCTTTCCTCAAGAGGTATTTTTTCAAAATCAAGAAAAACAGCTAATGCAGCTGGATTCCAGTGAGTGATATTGCATCTTCGGTCTGACACAATAGTGGGGAAATAATTTAGTTCTTGAAGGATTAGTTTTATACCTGGACTAACTGTACTACTTAATTCTTGATCTAGTAATGTATTTTGGTCTAACGCTAACATAAATAAATATTTTTTCTCTTCTTCATTCAGTTGAAGTGCAGAAGCAATACCAGTTAAGACAGGTGTTGTGACAGTAATATCTCTTCCTTGTTCTAACCATGTATACCAAGTTGTACTTATGCCAGCAAGTTGAGCAACTTCTTCTCTTCTTAATCCAGGTGTACGCCTGCGGCCAATGGATGGTAATCCGACTTCATGAGGTTGTAATTTAGCTCTATGTGTCACTAAAAAATCAGATAGCGCTTTCAAACGAATGTCTCCATTCATTTTTTATCAACTCCTATAGCCATAAACTGTTTATTTCGATACTAGCATTCATTATACTAGGATAACCTGCAACTTGTAATAGGATATTACGACATGCAATGATAATAAAAAGAATGTGAAATGAGGGATAAATAATGCAACGTGTGGTCGTGACAGGTATGGGTGTTGTTACACCAATTGGTAACGATGTAAACTCATTCTGGACTAATTTGTTAGAAGGACAGTCTGGAATTTCTAAGATTGATACTTTTGATACTTCATTGTTTCAAACGAAAATAGCGGGTTTTGTACGAGACTTTGATCCGATGTATGAAATGAGTAAAAAAGATGCTAGAAAAATGGATAGATATTGTCAATTTGCAGTTACAGCAGCCAATCAAGCTATTAAGGATGCTAAGTTACAATTCAATAAAGTAGATAGGGAACGAGTAGGTGTATATATTGGTACTGGTATAGGAGGAATACAAACCATATTGGAAAATCACAAAACAATGCTTAATCGAGGTCCAGCACGTGTAAATCCAGCTATGGTACCAATGATGATCGCCAATATGGCAAGTGCTCAAGTGAGTATTCTTCATGGATTGAAAGGTCCTACTTTAGCCCATGTTTCTGCTTGTGCTACGAGCAATAACGCGATTGGAGAAGCGTTTAAGTTAATCCAACGAGGGGATGCGGATATTGTCATCGCTGGTGGAGCAGAAGCTGCGATTACTGATTTAGCACTTGCAGGCTTTGGGAATGCAAAAGCTCTATCTATTAGGAATGAAGATCCAACACAGGCTAGTCGTCCATTTGATAGAGATAGAGACGGATTTGTTGCATCAGAAGGAGCTGGTATTCTGGTGTTAGAATCTTTGGAGCATGCAAGGAAAAGAACAGTATCCACTATTTATGCAGAAATTATTGGTTATGGTGCTTCGTCAGATGCTTATCATATGGTAGCAACAGATAGGGAAGGATTAGGAGCTTATCGAGCGATGAAAGAGGCAGTGAAGGATGCTGCTATTTCCATTTCCGATATCGATCATATCAATGCACATGCAACAAGTACTCCAGTAGGAGACCATTCCGAAACATTAGCAATTAAGAAGTTATTAGGAAAACAAGCATATGATGTTCCTATTAGTGCGATTAAATCTATGATTGGGCACATGCTAGGTGCAGCGGGCGGGGTAGAGGCTGTAGCGCTCATAAAAACATTGCAAGAAAATGTAGTGCCACCAACCATAAATCTAAATAACCCAGATCCTAACTGCGATTTGGATTATGTAGCAAATAAAGCAAAGAGGGCAAAAGTCCAAATAGGTTTGTCCAATTCTATAGGATTTGGTGGACACAATGCGGTTTTAATTTTGAAAAGGTTTGAATGATAAACTAATTGCAAACATGTTTGTTTTACAAACAGAATTATTTATATAATACGTTACAGTATAAACAATTGTATTAGATTAAAATATCTTACTGTAATTTCAAACAAAAACTCGTCCGAAATAAAAAAGATAGAGAATAAATGAATTGGAAGATTAAATGATATTTACTAGATCCATCTCAGGTCAGTCCAGTAGACCGTCTTTCCCTCCGAGGTTTGCTCAATAAGACGTCCATCAGGTCCAGGAAATTGCATATAGGTAACATGAAGACCCTGTTTCCAGTATTGGACTCCATTAGGATAAGTGGTGAAGTCGGGGTTGCCATTGGGCCCTGTCCTGAATAATCATGATTCCTCATTTCTGAGGTTTGGTATCGTTCAACCAGATAGGAGCGATACTCTCATTTAAAGATAATGCAGTTTGATATGTGGATCAATCACAAAGAAAAAGCCGCCAATTGATGGCGAAATATGCTATTCTATAAGCAAAGTTGGTTCTGCGATGAATGGAGAGTCGAATGAATCTTGACGATCTGGATGACAAGCAACAGCAGGTTCTTGAGGCTGGTGTTGCGAAAATTCTGGCACATGCTAGTAATCGTAAAGAGATTCGAGATTACTACATGAATAAAGCCATGTCACTCTACAATGCGATGGCTACCAAGGCAGCCAAAATGGGATTGAGCTACACTCTCCATTACGGGTACCTTCCTAAACCACGTGATGCCTACGAGAAAGCGCTGGAATCCCTTCCGAACTGAACCAAAAGTCGAGGCGACAGCCAGTTGTCTCGACCCCAAATATGAAAAGTAGCCACCATTGCTGGTGGCTTTGTTATGTTTAGGTCGTTTGAAAAGGTAGGAAAGCAGAAGAAATAACAGCCGTTCATTTTATGAAAGAGCTTGGGCTAAAGAAAAATACGTTCTATCAGACCATCCAAAAATACGAAACAGGTAGAGGGGCTTAATAGGCCCAGAACCAGCATGCAACTGAGGGACAACTTAACCATATAATGGAATCTATCTGACGGACTATTCAAGCAGGGGTTGTCGATCTTGTTTTACCGTACTCTTACTGAGCTCAAAGAGATGTTTCTACCAGCGAAAGTGGAGTACATTGAGAAGCAGCCGACATTAGAGGAGATTTTCCTCGCAATCATCAGCAAAAAGGAGGAGATGTAAATGAAAAGCAAAACAGGGGTTTTACTAGGGCGTTTAATGCGCAACATCATGCGCAGCTGTGGACCTCACTTGTTTCCAATGCGCTTACTGTCACTTGATGGGTTTCCGTTCCAGTGCAGATATCCTAGATTGGCTCGCGGTAGCTGGGATACTCGGGCTGTTTACGCTGGCGCTGACATGGCTGGCGGTCATTCCTGGATTGACAGCGAAGTCGATGGAAGGGGCGACAGCCTACTCGTACCCGCTGGTTTTCCTGCCGTTTATCAGTTCAGCCTTTGTCCCCACCGAAACCATGCCTAAAATTGTCCGTTTGTTCGCTGAGAACCAGCCAGTGACTTCAATCGTGAATACGATCCGTGCCCTCTTGTATGAAGGATCTGTTGGCAACGGTATCTGGATCGCGCTTGCCTGGTGCATCGGCGTGCTTACTTCTTCGCCAATAAAGCATTTAAACGTCAGTTAAGGTAAGTAACCATTATGGCATTAGCCATATTAATAGTCAGCCGCTGAGATGATTCGTTACATGAGATTCAAAGGCAAATACGGAAATGAGGCGGATCGTCAACACTTACTTGGACAAAAAAATAATTGATCTGCATTTATAAAGGATACATAGATGTTCTAGTGCGTAAGATTATTTCCGATTTCTGTGATTTTAATTGAACTTTGGATGCTGGACAGAGGTAGTCATCCAGTAAAAATAATCCGCGTATAGAAGTAGGTGTCACTATAAGGACCAAAATCGGTAACAGAACCATATCATGGTAAATACATGACTAACTAGAGTAGAAACTCGGTCACCATGCCTACTACAATATCTAGTGATCTAGTTTAGCCTCGTATAATAGATAACAAATCAATCTTCCTACGCGATGTATGGGAGGTTGATTTGTTAGAGTTTAAAAGGTGGTACCTTAGTATGGCAGATATGCTTATATTTCATTTCAAAAAAATCAGAATGGAAAAAAGACGGATTTAGGCAAGTCATTCTTTTTTTTAGATAAATGGAGTTTCCTTAAACCATTTTGGTTTTACACTTGCAAAGTACTGATGATCTTCTAGAATAGTAGAAATTCTATTCATCATTTCACTCAAGGTTGTGGGAGCCACTTTTAGAGTCCATACAATGGAGGAAAATAAACACATTGCTAAGTAAAGCGAATATAATCTCCAAAAAAATTCTGGAGGATCACTGTGGTTGTGATAGCTGAAAATTTGACCAATACAAAATGGTATACTTATTTCCTTGCTGAACATACCTATTTTTATAAATTCATGGATGGGATCTCCCCAGTCAAATCTATTAAAATCTATTACTCCAGATAGTTTTTCATCTTTTAAAATGATATTACCAACATGGAAGTCATCATGTTGAAACGAATTTGGACGATTTCTCATAAGTTCTTGATTCTTTTCAATGAAAGATAGTACTTTTGTGTCATTTTTGATCTTAATTCCCGATTTCAAATATTCATCTATATATGTTTGATGTTTTTGTAATTTTCGTTCGTACCAAGGTTTTATAAAATAAGGACTTTTATGCTGATGCATTTTTCGTAATTCTATTCCAGCATCCATTCCTATCTGAAATTGTTTCTTGTAGGAGTAATTAGACAGTTCATCAGACGCATCATTGCCTTCCATATATGACACAATCATGTAACCTTTATTTATTTTTTCTAATCTTCCTAACATAATGGGTCTAGAGGATTTAACATCATAATATTCCATTTTGCTCAATACATCGAACTCGGACTGTTTTTGGTTATAATTATTTAGATCGAAAATTTTAAGAAGAACCTTCTGTTCATTATTAGATAACAAAATAAATTTTTGATCTGAAGAGTATCCTTTATGTATTTGTATCATTTGAGTTTTTCGAAGCAAAGGGATTTTTTCTTTTAAATAATCCTTATTTATTTCATTAAACAAATTCACAGAAATCACTCACTTCCATGTTTTATACACTCTATTATTACCATCCTTCATTTAGGAGAAGTACCAATGAACATAAAATGAAAGTCCCTAAAGGAAGATTAGGGTCTTTTTCTTATGGATAAGAGGAATCATGAACATGTATTTCAGCTACAATCCTGCTAGGAGGATGTGAACATCAAATGTTGTTTCACTAGGAATTAGGATAGAAGTGTATCTACTAGGCGTAACGTTAGGACTACCATAGGTAATTACAAGCTCGTGACTTTAGTCATGGGGTTGTTGACTAAGGCCTAGAACCAATATCCGTATCTCTATACTATAGTATAATGATTTTATAGAATAATCAAAATTCATATTCGATTGGAGGGATAATATGTTTTTGTTATCCATCATGAGCTTTTTTATCTTTGCTATCAGTGGAGTTCAATTGGTTTCAGGAGGATATTTGCTAGTTGGTATTCCTACACTAGTAGTTTCTGGGCTGGTTCCAATTCTATCTTCGTTTTGGAGTAGCCAACAAAATTATAGTAGTGACGGCAGTTGGAATGATGGTAGTTCGGATGATGGAGATATAAGCAGCCATATCTTTATACAAATTGCTTCAAACAAGGGTGTACGAAATAGTTCTCCATTTTGATATTCTCCTAGAAAACTTGCGGTGACCAGTTTACGGTCTTCGTGAAGATTCCCTGTTTTGAGGGGCCTTAGTTCTCCCTATTTTTTTATCACCTGACTGTAGTTCTGGAGTTCAATAGCATTGGCGGCTTGTTCCACACGTTTTGCCATCTTCCCAAAGAATAATACCATTACCTGGAAGATAAGGGAGTAATCGAATCATTTGGTTTCGGAAAAAGATCTCTGTGCGTGATTTTGGAATAAAATCATTAATGATTTCTAGTGCTAAGTTTTGATTCGTCTCAACATACTTGCGCATTTTACTCTCATAATGTGCGAAAGCTGAACGATAATCGCCGTCTGTGGCTGCTAGTTCTCCAGCAAGTACATAAGCTCCCACTAATGCCATGCTTGTCCCTTGACCTGAAGCAGGTGAACCACAGTATGCTGCGTCACCTAGAAGTACGGTTCTGCCAATTGACCATTGATCCATTATAATTTGACTCATCGAATCGAAGTGAAAATCTTGAGCATCCTGAGCAAATCTGAGAAGTTGAGGGATTTGTCAGCCATCTCCGGCAAACGCATCTGCCAGAATTTTTTTTTGTTGATCTTTGTTCCGATGATCAAAGGATAATAGTGGAGATTTAAAAGCGAAAAATACTTTTGCTTCGGATTCTAGTTTTGTGCTGTAGATACTCACAGATTTTCCAGGAGCACTGAAATACAGTTCCCATTGATTGAGGTCCAAATAGTTAGGAATGGTGAAGATAGCAGCATAGCACCCAAGGTGCTGTGTAAATTGTGATTCATCTCCAAAGGTGAGATTGCGGACGTTTGAATGCAGTCCATCGGCAGCTACCACCAAGTCAAAGGTCCGAGGATCACTTTGTTCAAAAGTCACATATACTCCATCATCATCTTGTTCGATGGAAGAAATAGAATCCCCAAATATATATTCAACATCATTTTGAGTATGATGATAGAGAATGCGGGCCATATCACCACGCATAATTTCTACATCATTTTCTTGACGAAAATTGAATATATCAGCAGACATTGTGGCAATCGGTTTATTCGCATTATTTACATACGATCCTCCACGCATATTTGTACCATTCTGTCGTATTTCTGTTATAAGTTCCATTCGATCGGTCACTTCAACCTCGGATATCAATTTTATATCCACCGCTACGAAGCATGGGTGCATGCTCCACAACAGTGGGGTTAAAGCCATGCTTATTAAGCCAATAAGCCAATGTAGGACCAGCTATGCTTGCATCGGATATTAGAATATTTTTATTATTTGCATTTTTATTGAGTGACATACTAATTTCACCTTTTCTAATGAATCTTTCCGACCTTTGGTCCGTTTATTAAAATACTTTGTAACAATGCTTGCAAGCCAAAATTAAACTCCTGATCGGCATCCCAGTCCTTAAGATCTGTGATCAAATCATGAAGTATTGAATCGGGGCATCAGCTTAAAGCCAAGTAGATGACAGAATGCAAAGCCGACTTCACTTTGGCCATGTGTGGTTAGAGGAAAGATTTTAATCAAACAAATTATTTGAAAACGCATAGAAATGAGTTTATAATGGTATGCGGAGATATTTGAAAGGGGAATTAAACTTTTATGCCAACTAACTTGTAATGGTTAAGTAATCGAATAGCGACTGATCCAATTTGATTTTTCAACAGTTGACCAAGGGATTAGTGCGCCTATTTATAACCATTACAAGGAACGTGGGTATCAAGTTTTTATAAACGAAACCATGCGGAAAACCTTAGGGTTATTTCGCATTTTTTTTTGGAAAAGTTCATATCTCCTTTAACATAAGATTGCCTGCGTTCCTTTGCCTAAGAGGTGAAGGAAAGTGACTGTACTGTATATTCATTGGAGATTTAATCTGGAAACTGAGGAATCGGTCACCAGATATTGCCCGCAATGCGGACGAAAGGTTTCTTTTGTGGACTCTTCTAAACGCAGACATAATGCCAACGGAAAAAATATCTATCAGTTTGCCATTTATAAATGCGCAAATGATCACACTTGGAACAAGAAATTGGATATCTACAAAGCAAAGCCAGTTTCATCCGTCAATGACACAGAAAAAGAATTTTACTTAGAGTCAGTGGAAGATTCAACGATATCCATTGGGGAACTATCGAAACAAGGAATTCACACCCTGTACATTTGCATCCAATCGGTATCATGCCCCTTGAGATTAGATCGAGCGCTTTCGACTAAAATTAAAGATGTGAGCCGAACCCAAATCCAAAAACTGATTAAGCAAGGAAACATCCAAGTGAACTCTCAAACAGTGAAGCAAAAGTATTTGCTTTGTGAAAAGGACTATATCCATTTTCACCTGCGGGATATGAGTTGTCTGTGACCACAAGCCATTTTGCCACCTTACTTTCTTAAAGTGTAGTAGAAGGAACATCCGGCAAATCCGGCGCCATCAATCCATTAAATGGAAAAATGACTTGAGACTACATGGGGTCTCAAGTCATTTGTATTTATATGGGAAACTCAGGGATGACACGTTTATACGCATTCTGAGCATCGGTAATGGCTTAAAGGAAATATACTTCGAGAATAGAGGAACAAACAATGCGAACTTGTTTTATTGAATTTCGCGTAAACAATTTAAAGAAATTGGGACAATTGAATCGATTCATCGCAGATTTTCAAAGTGAGAAGAACAAAAGAAACGAGAAAATGACAGAAGACGCAAACTGGTTATCGTATTTTGATGAGAAGATGCTTAAATTATTAAGATTTCACCTGCTTGAAGTACTGCGTCCTCTGATAGTTAGACCCGATCTTTTCAAACGAATCGAATATCAGAGGATGCTTTGCTATCCACTTCTCATAGCGTAGATAACGTTTTCCATTTTATTAGATGGCTAAAGCCGATGCATGGCTTCAATCACCATTGCATACAGCTTGTCGTGTCGTTTGGTCGATGGGCATGCTGGCTTGCTGTAGATGGATGATTCAGATCAGCTTCCAGCTGATCCAACGGATACCACCAAACATCGGCCGCGTGTCCCTGTTCCAGCCGAAGCTTTTTCAGATCGAGTTCTCGCCTCATCACGAAGTTGTAGTCATAAATGCGATCTGCCATCCGGCAGCTTCAATGAACATATTTGTGATAGTGATGCTCTTTTTCAGAGATTCACCTGCCGACTCAAAGTCAGCTGGGGTTACATGCAAGCTCAACTCTTCCAGAGCTTCCTTTACGGCAGTCTCTTCGTGCAGAGATATGACCCGCAACGGCGATGTTCCAGACTCTTAGAAGGACCTTCTTGCCAGGATCACGGAACTGCTGCAGGCCACGTTGGTGAACCTCCGATTTGACTTTGCAACCCAGAACGACGTTTTTTTCATCGCAAAACGGAAGCAGTTCTTCGGACACAGATTACTCCCTGGACGAAGTTATGAAGACTCTATTTGAGACTTTTTAAATAGTAGATTAAACTCAAATAAACCACAAGTTAGAATTTGAAATATTCGATCAAATATGTCTTCTATATCACTTTGCGTTATAATCAGGAGGGAAATTACATAGATCTTATTTTGTTTTAAATTGATTTTCAAAAAAGAAAGGAATACTATGGAATGGCTTTAAAAAATAACTATCGTTATCCAGTAGAGTATACTCTGCAATTAATAGGTGGTAAGTGGAAATTGCTCATTTTATTTATTTTGATGGAGGAAGGGACAAAGCGATTTGGAGAATTGAGGAAGTTAGTGAATGGAATTACACAAGGTGTCCTTACTACTCAATTGCGAGAGCTAGAGAAGGATGGTTTAATACATCGTGAAGTATTTCCAACAGTTCCACCTAAGGTAGAGTATTCACTAACTTCTTTTGGTCAAACGTTGTATCCTCTTTTAAAAGGAATGTGTAATTGGGGAAGAGAACAGTTAGACAAATGATAAACGTTACATGTCAAAAGCTTCTAAAGGACTTTTAATATGATTGAGAAATTTTCCTGCTTCTATTGTTAGTTGGGCCTCATCTGCAAGATTTGCATTGTACATGACAAAAGAGGGCAAAAATGTCCCATTACAACGTTGGATAGTTGTTTGCATAGGTCTTAATAACTCACTGATAGTAAACCAATTTCGGCCCCCTGCCTGATATTCTTTTCTTTTCCCTCCCGTAGTTGTGGCAATGATGAATTCCTTTCCTTTTAAATGATCCCCACCAGGTCCAAATGCCCATCCGTATACCATTACATCATCAAACCATTTTTTTAATAAGGGTGGGCTGCTATACCAGTAGAAAGGAAATAACAATACGATTCGCTGGTATTCCAAAAGCAATTGATGTTCTCTCTCCACATCGATGTTCCAATCAGGATACTTTTGGTACAAATTATGAATATCAATATGTGACTGCTCAGATAAAGAATCGATAAATGTTTTATTTGCACGAGATTCCTTTAAATTGGGATGTGCTACGATTACGATTGTTTTCATATCGATTTGCTCCTCTTTCGTTGTTCTCGAAATGATTATGACATGATAGAGATGGAGAAAAAAGTACTTAGATATTTGTGACTTAGTATGGTTAGCCGTACTAATGCGGAAAGCTTGACGTTTCTATTACTTATGCACTACCCTTATTTTTAGAGCCACTTAATACGAGAGGTAATCATATGGACACAAGATACATAGAATGGGTAAAAATTTGGGAGAAAACGCTAGAGCAAATTGGTGATGTATTACAAAAAGAAAACATTTATCCATTAACGATAAAACCACCTGCTACAGTAGATGAAGTAGAAACAGTAGAAAAAAAGTTAGGCTACCAGTTACCAGCCACATTTCGACATACATTACTTCATTTTCAAAAGAGGTAGATTTTTTTTGGAATATGTATGAAGAAGTCGAAGATGTGATTCCTGAGGAATTTGAAGGAATAAGTTCAGGTGCAATTCGATGGGGTATAGATGATCATAATTTGGAAGATTTAGAAGATCGGGCAAAAGAAATGGATGCTAGAGGAAATGACGAAAAAGAGTATCAATCAATGATTGATATGATGAGACGTACAACAGATCCAAACAACTTAGAGAGTTTCGAGAGCTTTGTTGAGGAATTCGATGAGAAATGGAAAAATAACAAGGGATACCGTTCTTCGCTACATAATAAATTAAAATTTATGTCTGTGGATAATGGAGATGTCATCGCTTTTGATTTGACTGCAACAGGTGAACCTCCAGTTGTATACTGGGATCATGAAACAGAAGAAGTTACTTATCTCGCACCCACTTTCCATGATTTCATCGATCACATAACGCGGCTAAAATGTATTGGTAATGAACTCTGTCAGTATGCTCCATTTTTAACGGACGAAGGTTTAGATACCGATGGTGAAGTAGGGGACAAATGGAGAAATTGGTTTCAAGCTTTCCTTATTTCCAACTTGCACTCTTAAGTTGTTTTAGATGTTCAACACTCCCCATGGCTAAAGCCATGGGATTCTTGGGATGGTAAGTCTGATGACTACTTCCTTACTGAGCGAACTCTGTGCCCCATGGTTAAACAGAGTTCTTGTTGCTGCGTTATGGCATAGACTTATTGTTTGTGGCCCATTCCTTCTAAGTTAAAATCCCACATCTCGACAATTCTTCCTAAGAAAAACCAAGTAAAGGTAACGAACCTATACTTGGTTTTTCTATTTCTATCAACTGGATTTGATAATGATGAGCATATTAGTGTTAGTAAAGTCTTGGTTCGTCTTTTGTATTTGAATACAGACCTAAAGAAACAAACCGAGTAATAATAGAAATCGGTTTGTTTCCATCATATGGTTACGTTTCCCCTCAGTAGCCCTTTGTGGGTTCAAGGCTTCAAAGATTCTTTTGGGGATTCCGACAGAAAAACGGGTATTTACAACGAAAAGAAATTCGGATTCCCTTTCCATGAAGGATTGTAATATGAAGCTGTCTAAAATGGAAATTAACACACCAATCTTTTCAGGAAAAGCTGTTGCACCTAATTGACAATCTAAAATATTTTTTGGTTGTGCTTTATGGGAAAAAACAATCAAATATTTGTGTCGGCTGAACTCGGAGAGATATTCAGGGAAGAGAGAAAAAAGAAAAGGTTAAGTCAATATCATTTGTGAAAATTAGTTAGATTCATCTACTTTTTTCTCTCATACTAGAAAACAATAATAAATATTGATTTAAAAACTCGTTCCATGCTATCAATTTGTCCCGTTTAAAAATACAGATAAAAATGATTTGACACAAAATAGTTATTATTTCAACTCTTTGGGGCCATTTTTTCTCCATGATTCTCCTATAATGAGAAAAGATTAAATAAAAAGGTGTTTCGAAATTAAAAAAATCATTATCTCTATGTTTTCCCTTGTGTTACTCGGTGCTGTCGCATTCTCTAGTTATTCTCATGCAGATCAACCACCACCACATGATTGTGTCACGGTGTATGACTCAAAAATTTCAAAGGGAAATCAGCAATGTTTTGTTACGATTTGGAGGATCTAAGATCTTCGAATTTGATAATTACATATCTTCCATCAAAGTTTAAGTCTTATTCAACTTCCATCGAGGTAACATTTTGTAAAGAGATGCTAAATACCAGGGGGAATTTTTCACGGCAAATGATGACAAAAGTATCACTAGTTTACATAGTGAATGTGATAATGCAATTTCATCCATCTTTTTTTAGAGAAGAATCTTAATTTGACCATAAATTTGAGGGATTAACGCATGTTAATGCCTGTCACTGAGCCATATAGAAATAACGAAGGAGAATATGATTAATGAAAAATTCTTTTTTGGTCATTTTTGTACCATGTTTATTCGTTTTGGGGCTAGTAATAAGTCTAGCGATAGTTCAGGAGCATAAAATTCCAATTAAAAATCTTTACCTTCCATCACAAAATTCAAAAATACGGACGAAAGTAGTCACTCATGTGCTAATTCATTTTATCTCAGATGCCGCGATCAAACCTCAAAATCCATACAATATACAAGATATTTATCGTATTTTCGTTAACACTGGGACTTCCTCACACTATATGATTGCAAGAGACGGTACAATCTATTTTTTGGTAGGTGAAAATCGAGTTGCATTTCATGCAGGAAAAGGAGAGCTGCCAGGATTACCAACTTATAAAAATAAAATGAATGAGTATTCTATCGGAATAGAATTATTAGCAATTGGAACCCGAAATGAGATGCTACCTGTTATGTCAGAAAAAACGTATAATCTGATCACAGCTAAAAATATAGGATATACAGATGCTCAATACCGTTCACTGAACATTTTGTTGAATCGGATTTTCAAACGTTATCCATCTATTAAAAGGGACAGAAAGCACATTATAGGGCATGACGAATACGCACCCGACAGAAAACAGGATCCTGGGAATTTGTTTGACTGGTCACGTCTGAAGGTTCTAAGTTAATACAAAACAAAAACACTCCTATTTTTAAATGGTTACCCGTCCAGCTAAGATAAGGGGGTGTGAGATGGAAAATTCAAGACACTAGATAACCTCATTTCTTGGGATTAGAGTTCATTTCTGCCAAGGTGATTCTATAGAAGGCCCAGAACCAGCAGCTGAACGACGATCCGTTATTGACCAAAAAAAGAAAAACGACTTGATACCTATATGGATATCTCGAGTCGTTTTTCTTTTGTATACCCGTTATATTTTTGTAATCACATCAATTTAGCGAAATAGACTTAATCTCCGTTTCCTCTCTATTTTTCTCATTGATTTTATTACAAAGGAAACATTACGAAGAAGAATCCAAGGGGATTGAATAAAGGGGAAGCGATGAATGCTTTAAGAGAGCTGTTTTCTTCGGAAAACGTGGTGAATTAAGAGCACGTTCTTTGGTGGATCAGTATCAAAGTGGAACAATATTCAATATTCTCCTCAATGCCATTACAATTTAGAACACCGTGTATCTTTCAGAGACTGTTAATGAACGGGAGATAAAGTTCACACTCCTGTTCATGGATCAAATTTTGAACTGGTATTCAACCCGAACATAGGAGCCAAATTGGGCTTTCCGTCTTCATTCATTATACTAATAAGCACTACAAATGTGCCAAAATGAGAATTCTGGGTTCAATTACAGTATGCATAACAGGTTCACTTTCCCTTAAGATTTTTTTTAATTAATGTATCACAAACCTTTTACATAATATAGGGAAATAAGACAGCAAAGATATCATTGAAGTTTGGTAATAGTGCTAAAAAACGAAAAACTGTTATTCGGATGTAAAGCAAGATTTTTGCACATTCCCAAAAAGGGAAGAAGGAATGAGGAATACGAGAAATCGGGAATACTTCAGGTTAACACAAAAAACATAGGTAATCACCTATGTTTTTTGCCATTGTTTGGTAATCTCTCTGATTTTGTCTAGTTGTTCCCAATAGGATTTAAGTGCTGATTCACCTTCATGGGTAATTTGGATGGTTGTCTGGGGGATTTTTTTACGAATATAATTTTTGTTTATAAGGAGGTATTCTGCTCTTTCCAATTTAGATAAGTGGCTTGATAGATTACCTTTTGTAAGTCCGGTGAGCTCTTGTAAAAAAAGAAATTCAGCCATGGAACATGCTTCCAAAGCACTCATGATAGCTAAGCGCGCTGGTTCATGAATGAGTTTGTTCAGCTTGGCCATTTCTTGAAAAGGCATCATACAATTACCACCTCTTTAAACTAGTTTGCCAGTCAAATCTTAAAAAGAAATACCGATTTTTTGGTATAATTAGTTTATCTTTACTTTTCTTCATCATCAACAAATTTTATACGAGAAAGATGATCTCGGACTTGTCCACGAATGCCTTGTAAATAAATTTCTCTAAGTTCTTTTTGTTCTTTTAGCTCTTCTTCCGACAAACCAACGTCCTTTTTTTTGTTTGCTAGGTAATTAATGCGTTCAAGTAGTTCAGGTGTTATCACGGTAAACACTCCTTCAATCAAGAGTGTACCAGAAGTGCAGCAGGAAGGAAACGGAAAGATGAATGCGATCATTTATACACGTGTAAGTACAAAGAAAGATACACAAGAATCTAGTCTGGCCCGCCAGAAGGAAGAGCTTGTATTATGGGCGAATGAGTTACAAATGGATGTTCTTCAGATTATTCAAGAACAGCATAGTGGATACGATTTAAATCGAGAAGGATTGTATCAAATGTTGGAAATCATAAAAAATAAGAAAGTCGACGCGATTTTGATACAAGACGATACACGATTAGGTCGTGGAGAGGCAAAACTAGCAGTTATTCATCAATTGCAACGTGCCGGCTGCCTAATTTACTGCAAACTCCAAGGTGGAGAGTTAGCCTTGGACGCTGGAGAATCTACTGTATTGCATATTATCTCCAAAGTGGAAGAGTTGCAGCGAAAAATGATGAATCAAAAGATTAGCTGGGGCATGAAGCGTGCAGTTAAAGAAAAAGGATTTAATCCTGCTAAAAATCTTAAAAATCAAGGTTTAGGAGGAAGAGAGAAAAAAGAAGTTCCTATTGAACAAATTGTTGCTCTCAAACAAAAAAAACTCACCTATGAAGAAATATCCGCCACTTTAAAAGGATTTGGTTTTGAAGTCTCGAGAGCTACTGTACATAGAAGATACAGAGAGTGGTTAGTAGAACAGGAGGAAATCAACAATGGATGACAGTATTTATCAGACATTTACGGAATCATTTGGTCCGCCAGGTTTTGAACATAAGGTTCAAAATCATATGAGATACTATCTGAATCAGTACGCTGACGAAATCATCCAAGATCGTCTAGGTAGTATTTTCGGTTTAAAAAGAGGATTGTCTCGTGAACCTAAAGTTTTATTTGCTAGTCATTTAGATGAAGTAGGCTTCATGGTGATTCAAATCACGCCCAAAGGATTCTTGAAATTTCAGACGTTAGGAGGTTGGAGTCCTACTGTATTACCTGCTCAACGAGTAGAAATCATGACACAAACAGGCAAATGTATTACAGGGGTGATTGGCTCTGTTCCTCCTCATTTACTACCAGGTGAGAAAAAAGAGAAAGGTCCTGATTTAAATTCTATGTTTATTGATATAGGCGCTAGATCTGAAGAAGAAGTGAGAGGATGGGGGATTACGATTGGAGATCCAATTGTCCCCATCAGCCCTTATACTCCGCTGATGGGTGGTAAGCGTATACTTGCCAAAGCATGGGATAATCGTTTTGGTTGTGGTTTAATTGTAGAACTATTACGTTCTTTACACAATGTGCGACTACCAAATACGTTGTATGCTGGTGCTACGGTTCAAGAGGAAGCAGGACTCAGAGGGGCAATTACATCTGCAAATTTAATTAAACCAGATGTGTTCTTTGCAGTAGATGTTGGACCAGCAGGGGATACACCAGGTGTTCCTGATGCATTCGGAGAAATAGGAAAAGGTGTATTGATTCGTATATACGATCGATCGATGATCACACATCCAGAGGTGCGTAATTTCCTTCTAGATATAGCAGAATCGGAACAAATTCCTTATCAATTTTTCATTTCCAAAGGAGCTACTGATGCTGGAGTAGTGCATCTATCAGGTGAAGGTGTTCCTTCTGCTGCGATTGGGATTTGTGGCCGTTACATACATTCGCATGCTACGATTGTAGATCGTGAAGATATCGAAGCAGCAGAAGCATTCTCAAAAGCAATCGCAAAAAAGCTAGACAAATCAACGGTTGATTCTTTTTTTCGTTATGAAACATAAACCTTCCTTAATAAAGGAAGGTTTATAACCTAGAAATAAATTCCGCATTTGGGACATACATCTTTTGGTTTATAATGCAAGTTAATTTCATGCCAGCGATTACACTTCGAACAATATTTTCGGATTTCTTTTGGACTAAATGGTCGATAGTTGCGATCGGTTTCTCCATGATTCGGCATAGACCAAGGTACTCCTTCTTTATCATTTATTTGTTCAACTATTATTATAATAGAAAAGGAATAATAGAAAAAGTCAAGAAAGGTTGATTAGTATGAAATTGTTAGTTATCAATGGGAGTTCTAGGGCCAATGGAAATTCGGAGTATTTGGCTGATATCCTCTTAAAAGATATTTCTCATTCTACTTTGTTTTTAAGGGATTTTGACATCAAGCCAATTGTAGACCAAAGACATGATGCCAATGGATTTGATTCGGTTGATGACGATTATGAAAAAGTAATCAGCCAAGTTTTAGATTATGATATTCTCCTCTTTGCAACTCCTCTTTATTGGTATGGCATGTCTGGGAGGATGAAAAATTTTGTGGATCGTTGGTCGCAGTCTCTTCGAGATAAAAGGTTGGATTTCAGGGGTGAGATGGGTAAAAAACAAGCATTCGTGCTTATCGTCGGTGGGGATCGAATTCATATTAAGGCATTACCTTTGGTTCAACAATTCCAATATATCTTTGATTTTATGAACATGCCCATGATCGGTTATCTCATTGGACAAGGAACAAAGCCTGAAGAAGTTAAAAATGATCGAAGAGCAATAGAGAATGCAGCTACTTGGAATAATAAAATCAAAGAATTATTTTGATCTATATATGACGATTCTTGATATCCTAGCAATGGGATATCTTTTTTTGTGAAAACAACCAACGCTCCAGTCTCCTCTATTTTTAAAATGATATTATATATCAGAACCATATTTTTCTATTGATTGTCATACCTTTTTAAACAAGGGAGTAATCTATGTTTATTGCGTTTGTAAATGGGAAATATTTCAAATGTAAAGCATTACCTTAAAGGAGGCTACATGATGTCTCACCGCAAATTGCTTTGGCTAGCTGGTTTGGGTTTTTTGTTTGATTCCATGGATGTAGGGATTTTATCGTTTGTGCTTGCTGCATTAAAGACAGATTGGCATCTAAGTGTACAAGAAATCGGATGGATCGGAAGTGTTAATTCCATTGGTATGGCAGTAGGTGCTTTTGTATTTGGATTACTTGCAGACCGAATTGGAAGAAAACCTGTATTTATGATAACGCTGCTTTTGTTTTCTGTAGCTAGTGGGTTATCCGCTTTAACTACTACTTTATGGGCTTTTATATGTTTACGTTTTATCATGGGTATGGGATTAGGCGGGGAATTGCCAGTCGCCACAACATTAGTTTCTGAATCGGTTCCTGCTGAAAAAAGAGGTAGAATGGTGGTGCTTTTAGAAAGTTTTTGGGCAGTAGGTTGGTTGGTAGCAGCAGTTATTTCTTATTTTGTTATCCCTCAATATGGTTGGCAAATAGCTATGATCATAACCGCACTGCCTGCTTTTTATGTTTTGTATCTTCGTAGTCAATTGCCAAATGAAATGGAAAAGAAGAGGAGAAGAAATAAATTAGGAGTTTGGGAAAGTATTCGAAAAGTATGGAGTCCACCCTATCGAAAGCAAACTCTCGTCTTATGGATACTTTGGTTTTGTGTCGTTTTTTCTTACTATGGCTTATTTTTGTGGTTGCCTAGTGTGTTAGTTTTAAAAGGTTTTACGCTGATTAAAAGTTTTCAATATGTATTAATCATGACCCTTGCTCAACTTCCTGGATATTTTACGGTAGCTTGGCTAATTGAACGATTAGGTAGAAAACCTATTTTGGTCATTTTTCTACTCGGTACGGCTATTAGTTCTTACTTCTTCGGTAATGCAGATACTATGTCGACCTTACTAATTAGTGGTGTCTTATTATCTTATTTTCATTTAGGTGTTTGGGGAGCGACCTATGCATATACTCCAGAACAATATCCCGATGAAATAAAGGCGACTGGTGCTGGTATGGCATCTGCTTTTGGAAGGATTGGAGGGATTGGAGGGCCGCTACTTATTGGTTATTTAGTAGCTACTAAAATGAATGTTTCCAGTATTTTTACGATTTTTAGTGTAGCAACAATTATTGCTACACTAACTGTATTGGTATGGGGAAAAGAAAGCAAGGCAATAACAGTAATGGAAACCAAACCATGATAATTAACTCATATTTTCAAATGAACCTTTTGGCGTTATATGAAGGAGGATTCTTATAAATGTCCGAAGCCGCAATGTCAGCAATCAGAAAAACAGCAATATACAATGCACCAGTCGAAAAGGTATGGAAAGCAGTTTCTACATCGGAGGGAATTTCTACTTGGTTTATGCCGAATGATTTCCCATCTATAGTAGGGCAGAAATTTCATTTGCAATCTCCTTTTGGTCCATCACCATGTGAGGTATTGATATTTGATCCACCAAATAAGCTTTCATTTTCTTGGGATGAAGATGGTTGGGTAATTACTTTTGAATTAAAAGAGGTTTCAGGTAAAACCGAGTTTACTTTAATACATGATGGATGGAAACGGCCAGACGATGTGGTACCCAAATCAAATCAAAAGCATTCTGTTATCCATAAAACGATGAGTGAAGGTTGGGATGCTCTCATAGAAGCAAATCTTCGTAAGGTGGTGGAGATGTAATATCTACTGTTCTAAAAATAGATATTAATAAACAAGGACTAACGGAGCAGTTTTCCATACTTCAGAGTCAATTTAATACAAGAACCCTCTCAAAAATCATCATTTTGAAAGGGTTTTTATTTTGTTTAAAAGTTTGTGGAAATCCGCATAATCCAGATGCTATCTTCCTATATAAACTCACCTAACTTAGAGGAGTAAAAAGTTATTTGGAGCACTATGATTTTTTCTACTGTTAATAAGAGTAATACAACGAGCCAATCGCTCTACCCCTAGTTTAATTTGGCTTTCGTTTACTTGAGAAATGCTTAATCGAAGGAGATTTTCCTTCTTATATTCTGGCAAAAACATTCTAGAGGCATCATCAACATATATATGCTGTTCATTTAGTATTGAAACTACCTGTTTTGCTGTCACATTCTCAGGCATTCGAATGGATAGATAAAATCCTGAAGTCGGTTTAGAAAAATGAGTGTCAGTCGGTAGCAATAATTCACATGCTTCTTGAAGGGTTTGCATTTTAGTATAGTATACCTCTTTTGTTTTTTTGAGATGGCTATTGAACATACCACTTTTTAAATAGATTTCTAGCGCACCTTGAGAAAGTGCGGAGCTATTATAATCCGAACTAAATTTATATCGTAAAAAATTGTTGATCATGAGTGCAGGAAGAACAACAGTAGCCATTCTTAAACCTGGAAGGAAAATTTTCGAAAAGCTTTTAATATAAATTACTCTTCCAGAAGGATCAAAAGAAAATAAAGGATCTGATTTTGCATTCGGATCCAGGTCTCCTAAAAAATCATCTTCCACTATATATACATCGTATTTTTCAGCCAATTCAACGATTTTTTTCTTTTCACTATTCGTGTAACAATGTCCAAGTGGATTGTGAAATCTCGGGATAATATAGAAAAATTTTATATCATTGTTTCGAAAAATGTATTCTAAACGATCAAAATCAATCCCTTCCATCGTTAACTCAATTCCAAAAGTAGTAGTTTGGTGCAGATTAACCGACTCAATAAACCCATAATAAGTAGGCTGTTCAATTAAGATATTGTTTTTCCCATTTGGAAATGGCATAGAAACTAATAAATTAAGGGCTTGCTGTGAGCCGGATACAACGACAACTCTTTCAGGTTGAGTGAACACCTGTAAACTCTGCAAATATTTCACTAGCTGAATTCGTAGAGGGTAAAGACCTTTTTGATCAGAATAGGTAAAAAGTTCTTCTTTATATTGTTCAATTGCTTGATTTATACAATGTTGAAATTCGACATAAGGCATAACATTTTTATCTGGACCACCAGACAAGAAATCAATCACGTCATTTTCATTTGTCGCATTTTGGATTTCATTTACTACAAAGTAACCACTTTTAGGAACAGAATAAATTAAATGCTCTTTTTCTAATTCTTCGTATGCCTTAATGACCGTATTTTTGCTACATGAAAAATGCTCAGATAGCTGACGAACAGAAGGGAGTTTACTTCCTGCAATAAGTGTCCTATCTGCTAGCCGATGCTTAATCCCTTCCATTATCTCTATATATTTGGTGCTCATACATGTATCCTCCTTTTTCTGTCATGGTACAGATGGCTAAAAGAATAGTTTATTTTTTCGTGTGTGCCTTTTATTATTTTAATTATAACGAAACTGTACTTTAATGAAAATGAAAAATGGTACAGATGTGATACAAAATAAAAAAATAGGGGTAGGATAGAATGAAGAATGAAACCAGAGAGAAATTCGGATTATTATTGGGATTACTTGGTGTCATTTGTTTTAGCCTAACACTCCCGACTACAAGAATTGCAGTAGAGTATTTTGGGACTACGGTCGTCGGTCTAGGAAGGACAGTTGTTGCTGCTGTTTTAGTAGCAGTGGTATTGATTGTTCGAAAAGAAAAGCTGCCTTCCTTCCGCCAATTCAAAAGTCTGATCCTTGTTGCAGCTGGTGCAGTTTTAGGATTTCCTCTTCTTACTTCGTGGGCAATGAAATCCTTGCCTGTTTCTCATGGTGCTGTAGAAGTAGCTCTATTGCCATTAGCAACAGCCGGATTTGCTATGGTTAGAGCAAGGGAAATCCCTTCTCTCAAATTCTGGATTTCAAGTGTAATTGGCTCTGTAGCTGTTATTATTTATGCCCTACACCTTGGATTTGGTTCATTACAATTTGCCGATTTAGCTTTACTGTCAGCAGTGATTATACTTGGACTAAGTTATGCAGAAGGCGGGAAACTATCGAAAGAAATAGGCAGCTGGCAAGTAATTGCTTGGGCCATTTTAATCGGTGCTCCATTTTTTGTTATTCCAGTTGGTCTAAGCCTTACAACTGAAATGCTCCATGCCCCTTTACAAGCTTGGGTTAGTTTTATATATCTCGCAGTGGTAAGTCAATTTTTAGCATATGTTGCTTGGTATAGCGGAATGGCTATGGGGGGGATAGCAAGAGTTAGTCAGATTCAATACTTACAACCATTTTTAATGATTCTAATTGCAACAGTATTTCTAGATGAATCCATCACATTGTTCACTCTTGTAATAGCAATGATTGTAGTCTTTTCTGTTATATTAGGCAAAAATGCTCCCATATCAAAAAATGGATCTGTATCAGAGAAAAACTAACTGTATGTTCGATAAATCGGGAAGAAACCTAACGGCTATTGTAGCTGGTTTTGTACAGAAAAAAAGAAATGTAGATGAATGGAAAGGGATACTTCATCATATTGAATCCATCCGTAAACATAAAATAGACGTGGCATGTTCTTGTGGTATGGGGAGAAGGAAGACAGAAGCAGGGTTACATCTGTTGGAATTAATGAAGCAATTGGTAAAAGCATGAATCAAAAAAAGATCTCATCATTGTACGAGGTCTCTTTTCTTTTTTTGTAACACTCGAGTAATGAAAGTGAGATTCGAAAAAAACATAATTGACGCTTGCCTTCAACGTCAATTATGTTTTTAGATATTATTTATTTGGAGCTTTGTCGATGTATTCAGATAGAAAGGATGCTCCATTGCGGTAAAATCTAGGGTCATAGATTCCTATTTTTTTCTCGTCATTTACAATAACAACAAAGGGAGCCCATTTATATAAGGTTTTCGCTCGAGGATTCTTAGAAAATAATTCACTCAGGTCTGCATTGCTACTTGATTGTAGCCTCTCGACCATACCAGCTTCTGTTAAAAGCGAGTCACTAATGATATCTACAGTATTGTTGTTTTTCCCGACGACCGTATAATGCCATGGAATAAAGCTTGCAGATAAGGCGATATCTTGATAGGTTGTTTTATATTGTTCATAAATAACATAACCTTGTATGGATTGAATGGCAAAATGTAAAATTATCATAATCCAACCGATACGAAAGATGAAATATGATTTTCCTTTGGATACACTTTGGTTATGATAAATGTCATTAGAAAGATAAACCAAATAACGAAATCAACTATGGGTATGGTTCCTAAAGTTATCCGGACTGACGAAAAAGGCTCTAGATAGCCAGTTCCCCAAGCATTAAATAGGTCACTAGTATTATGTATGAATACGGAAATGAGAGCAGCAAAGAAAGACAACATGCCTTTTATCCCGAAAATAAATCGATTTATCAAGGAAAATAATAACGCCCATATAGGCACAAGGAAAATGGAGTGTGTTATTCCCCTATGCCACATCTGGTATTGACCTGCTGTATCCCAGAGTTGGGAGATAACATCAATATCAGGGATTTGACTGGCTCCTATAGTAGTGAAAAGCAGAGCATATTTCGTTTTCCTACTCATCTCTTCTTTATTCATTCCATTATAAATTCCAAGTCCAAACAGAGTATGTGTAATTGTATCCATTTCTTCACCATCTTCCAATTTCCGTATATAGGTTCAATCACCATTGTGGTTTTATTCATCCATTCATCCCCGATTTATAATATATCATTTGTGATGATTTTTCTTTTTTTATTTAATAAGACATTATTCAATATCATTTTTTATCCTCCGTAATTCATCCATTGTTCCATTCCATCTTCACATGTAAAAACCCCTTTTGCGATTTCAGCGATTATCGAAATCTTGCTATCCTATTTTAGATTATTACTAAGGCTACGTAGAATCAGTATAATGTGTTCAGGGAGGGTTTGTTATGGACCTAGCTATTTTTGAGGAAGTATATGATGCCATCTTACAACGAGATACCAAATATGATGGCATCTATTTTACGGGAATCAAGTCTACAGGTATTTCCTGTAGGCCGTCTTGTAAGTCGAGAACTCCAAATAGAGAAAACGTACAGCTCTTCAAAAGTTTAGATGAAGCTGTTACTGCAGGTTATCGTCCTTGTAAAAGATGTCGACCAGAGCAATTGGGAGCAATGAATCCTGATGCCCGTATTGCGAATGAAGTGAAGAACTTTATTTTAAAAAAATACAGCAGTCCTATTACATTGGAAGATATGTCAAGAGAGATCATGATTAGTCCTTTTCATTTGCAACGCGTATTTAAACGAATGATAGGGGTAACTCCTGCTAATTTTTTACTTGAAACCAGATTGAATAAAGCGAAGCAATTATTGGTAGATACAGACTGGAGTGTTGCCGAAATAGCAAAGATGGTAGGATTCCGTAGTACTTCTCATTTTTCGATGACTTTTAAAAAGAAATTCCAACTAACACCTAGGAATATTGTGGAAAAGAGGACAATTAAATGAACAGTCAACTTGAGAATACGAATGTCTATTGGGCACTTGTGTCTGCGTCATTTTTTGATAATCGTTCCTTTTATATCGGAGCAACAGATAAAGGACTTTGTAGAGTGATGTGGCCAGATGATACTTTTGAAGAATTGAAAGACTGGATAACCAGCAATATAAAAAATCCGATTTTAATCGAAGATCCAAAAAGAATAAACATATATGTAGAGCAGATCCAAGAGTATTTGCAAGGGGAAAGACGATCGTTCGACATACCATTAGACATGTTTGGTACTGAATTTCGAATAAAAGTGTGGAGAGCCCTAATCGATATTCCATTTGGACATACCCTAAGTTATGCGGATATTGCTAATGCTATCGGAAATCCAAAAGCAGTTCGCGCAGTAGGAACTGCTAATGGAGCTAACCCCATACCTATTGTTGTACCATGCCATCGTGTCATCGGAAAAAACAAAACTCTTACTGGATTTGGGGGAGGGTTAACAAACAAGAAAAAATTACTTCAATTGGAGGGTTATCATGATTACATCGACAGAGGACATGCTCGCTACCAATTTTAAACAAGATGCTATCTTTCTTCCGCTCCCAGAAGCGTTTTGCTTCCAAGAAGTACTTCATTATCTGTCTCGATCCTCTATTGAAGTGCTTCATTACATAGAATGTAACAAGATTTATAAATTACTTGACTTAAACGGAGATATGATCCTTATAGAAGTAAGCCAATCCAATGATTCTACTTTGCAAATTACGTTTGTAGATAAAAAACCTACTTCAAAAGTTGATATACAATATATCATGCAGTATGTCAATGATTGGCTCGGTTTAAATACAGATCTTCTTCGTTTTTATAAGTTAGCAGAAAATGATCCACTTTTAAAAGACATTGTACAACGTTACTATGGGCTGCGTATCATCGGCATACCCGATTTGTTTGAAGTTCTATGTTGGGCAGTCATTGGTCAACAGATCAATTTAACTTTTGCTTATACCTTGAAAAGGAGGTTTGTAGAAGCTTTTGGAAAATCCTATGAGTGGAAAGGACGTAGTTTTTGGTTATTTCCAAAAGCAAGTCAATTGAATGAGGACGCAATAGAGCAATTGCGAAAAATGCAATTTACCCAAAAGAAAGCTGAGTATATTGTCGGAATTGCAGAGGAAATCAAGAGTGGTAATCTTTCCAAAAAACTAATGCTTCATGATTTAAAAAAAGCAGAGCGCCAATTGCTATCCATTCGAGGAATCGGTCCGTGGACGGCTCATTATGCCATGATGCGTTGCTTCCGTGATTGTTCTGCATTTCCTATAGGTGACGTCGGACTTCATAATGCGCTCAAACGATTGTTGAATCTCAAGGAAAAACCGACTCTGAAGGAAATAGAACAGATGTTTATTCCTTGGAGTGGATGGGAGGCATATGTTGTTTTTTATTTATGGAGGGGCTTGGAGGATGTCGAATGATAAATCCTTTAGAATATTCAAGGCTTTTGATTTGGAGGGAAATATGATTAGGTCACATCGGCTTTTTAATTGCTAGTTGGATTATTTCTCATCACCATGTCAAATTTTTCGCCAGAGATTCTTTCATACTTGGCGATACGGTATCTAAGGTAGTGTTGATTTTAGAATGACTCAGTCGTTCAGAAACGACTTTAGGATGTACTCCAATGGAAAGTAGCATGGTAGCGTGAGTATGACGTAGACCGTGAAATGTTATCTTCGATAGATGTTTTTCATCTATTATTATATTCATATGCCTGTTAATCCTCTCTCTATTGGCTGGTCTCCCAAAACGATTGCAAATTACTAGATCGTGATCTTGATAAGCCGCTCTTATTTCTAGTTTTTGACGAGCTTGTTTCACTTTGTGTTTTTTTAGTTGGATGATTGTATAACCTGGAAGTGTGATAATTCTTGTAGCTAATGGGAACTCACTTTTGATTCGTACTTATCAGTATTAAATAGAGGAGTGGCTAGAACTTTATCACGATTTATGTATAGAGATAGATGTGCAGAAATTAAGAATAGATAACTTGGAGTCAGAGTATAAATATTGGATAAAAACGACATCAGAATTTTCCGCTAAGAAGTCTTTTCCTCTGGATGGATGTTTGCTCCATATGAAGAAAATTTACTGAAATTCAAAAAACATCCTTTATAACCTAAAAAACTGCCACCAGATAGTTACAATAGAAACGAAAATAAAGGATGTTTTTTTTTTTTTCTTAAAAAGGATTATAGGCGGGTGTAACGTTAAATTTTAGTTTCTAATATGATTGGCCAACTATCTTAAATCAAAACGCGCCACGAGGCATATAGGGGTCAACTTTTTCAGGGTTCGAATACCAGAATTTTTAGAATTGTTTAATATTCTACTTGATGGACGAGGGGAGCCGTTCATTTTATCTGATTGGAGAAATAAACTAAAACCGAGTAATGATTATGTGAAATTATCTCGTTTCATGCTGACAAAAAAATCGCCCATTAATGAGCAACTAATCCCATATTCCTTTAGTAGGGTTATTTTTAAATACATCCGATTTATCAATATAACGGCGCATGGTTTCAATGCTTTCGTGGCGAGTATGACCCATAATATTAAATTCGTCTGTTCCTTTTCTCTTTGCGGTGGTGATGAAACCACGACGCAAGCTATGACCTGAAAATTCTTCTTCATCGAAACCTGATCGATTAGCTGCATTTTTTATGATTCTCGCAATGGATCTAGTGGTTATTCGACTTAATAAACGGCCAGCTTTATTCATGCTAGGGAAGACAGCACCATTCTTTATATTTGATTCTTTTAACCATGATCGAAGGGTACGAACCGGGCAGTATGGATAATGACCATATTCTATACCGATCAATTTTCCATCACCGGATTGATCAGTTTTTGATTTTTTCAAAAGGATAGTCATTCCCTCTTCATGAAATTCAATTTCTTCTACATCTAGTGCTGCTATCTCAGATCTGCGTAGCGCCCCAGCAAAACCTACTTGGAGAATTGATCGATCACGTAGGCCTTTTAAATTTGCAGGTAGATGATCACATAGTTTTTTTATTATGGTAGCAGTAGCCGCTGTTTTTTGCTTTTGTCTGGTTCCTAGTTCGTTTTCGATTGCTTTTACATGGAGACGAACATTATTGTGCTTAGTTGGTGACTCAAACCCTTTTTCTTGATGTTTTTGACTGATACTTGTAATGTGACGTTTGATAGTAGTTACTTTTTTCCTTTCTTCTGCTAGATCATCAATATATAAAATGACTACTGCTGGATTGGAAGGTAGAGAAGGGACGTTATTTGTTTGACACCACTTCAGAAATTGATTCCAATCAGATTCGTATGCTTTTCGAGTATTTTTCGATCGAGCGGCTTTGCTTCTTTCTCTTGCTCGATCTATTTTATTTTGCAGAGTAGCCGGTAACTGTGCATTATGATTCATCATTTCATTTTCGTTCAAACGGATCACCTGTTCGTCATAATATATTAGAGTCCGATAATAGAAACTTATCGGACTCTAATATAAGTTTACCATAAGTTTAATTATTGCGTAATTTTTGATATATGAGAATTGGCATTCATCAAAATACGTTGGAAGTTATATAATCATCTCCTTGTCTATTGATAAAAGCTATATGAAATGGATAGCTTAATTAGAAAAATTGAAGCTGATTTTATGAATATGGATCAGAAAAAATCAAAAACCTTTTTTGTATACCAAGTTGTACGTGAAAATGTAGAAGATTTTATTCAAGAACATGGGGATATGATGCTTTCTTTGGTGGATAGAACAATCGATATGATTGAAAAAGAATGGAATGAGTCAGTGGAAAAGTAGTGGATAAGAAAATCTCAAATGATATTTCAAGAAGCAGAGATCGAGACGAATGACTTGTTTAATCGTATTGCAGAATCACAAAATGCACACTGGAGTTTTATCCAAAGCAACATGAAATTCTGGACACCATGCATGTAGCAGAAGTGAAAGTATTAACAGGCAAATAAATCAAAGAGTGAAGGAATCGAGGAGATTACCATCACGAAAGGAAAACTGATTGTTTTTGAAGGTGTAGCCAGAAATGGAAAGAGTATGTTAATTAACATGCTTGAAGACAAATTGAAAACATATGGATATGATCCTGTTTTTACAGAGTGGAATTTAGCCAAATACAACCATCCCTCATCCTTATGGATGTAGGTGATATCCGTTACCCACTTCTCATTGGGTTTTTCTGTGTTAAATTGCTGATTTAACACATTTTTGTGACCGGAAGAGAGTGTTTGGAGTTGGTAGTTGCTTTGTATTTCTTCTTCGTTACCGACGCAATTCCCATTTTTCTCATATAATGGGATACGGTTCTCTGTGATACCTTGCATTCTTCTTGCTCCAATGATTTGGTGATTTTCGGACTCCCGTACCGTTTTCCAGAGTCCATAAATACATAACGGATTCGATTTGCCAATTGCTTTTTTCGTTTCTTCTGTTCGCTTTCTTCTCGCTTTAATCAATTCGTAATAACCGCTTGAAGATACATCCAATACCTTACACATCTTCTGAATACGGAACTCTAAGCGGTGATCGTAGATAAATACAAATTTTAGTTCCTTCCATACTTACTCATTCAGCCATGTAAGGCGCTTTCCGGTATTTCTAATTCTCTAGCAGCCTGTGCTACTGGCTTGTTTTGCTCTTCTATATAATGAATGGTTTGTTTTTTAAACACTTCTTCATATTGTTTTACTTTTCTCATTTGCGGAACACCCCATTTTCATTATTATCCATTTTTCATCGAGGCATAATCTGTGTCCGTTTTTTAGTCTAACCTCACCATGGTTGACCTCGACGGTGACCTCCTCGGATAATTTTTATATTTTCAGCTTATATTCAGCTTGAGCTCAACCTATTTTCAGTTACTTCTACTACAATATATCAGAATGAGTGACTATCTAACAAACGGCTTAATAGAGAGGGACTACGTCTCCGTATTTATGTAGCAGTTAATTATCCTCACAATAAGAGATAATGATATGAGCTGAAATCCAATAAAAGCAAAAATTAGCAGAATAAACACTATCGTGATTATTGTTACTGTAAACAATATCCATATGTTAGTATGATGAAATAGAGCGCTTCTGAATAAATTAAGAAAATTACATGATTTTGTAAGGTTTTACTAATAGAGAACGATAAGTAGCTAGTAGAAAGCAGGTTGACAATATATGAAACAATCTTTAAAAGGGATCAAAATACTTGTGGTCGATGATGAACCAAATATTTTGCAGTTTCTAGAAATCGGCCTACAAAATGAAGGATTTGAAGTGCAAATAGCACAAGAAGGGATGACTGCTTTAACGGTGATGAAGCAATTTCAACCATCAGTAGTCATTTTGGACGTGATGATGCCAGGTATAGATGGTTTTGAAGTATGCAAGATGCTAAAAAAAATGGGAAACGTCGCTGTCATCATGCTGACAGCAAAAGACGAAGTAGGTGATCGTGTGAAAGGGCTCACTCTTGGTGCAGATGACTATGTAGTGAAACCGTTTAGTTTTGAGGAGTTACTAGCTCGTATTCAAGCTAGATTGCGAAATCAATTTCCTAACTTGTTTGGTAAAGTAATGATCGGACCATTTGAAATAGATGATCGTCGAAAAGAAATAACGTTTGTAGGTCGGATTTTAGAGTTATCGCCAACTGAATATGAGTTACTGAAATTCCTTGTACTAAACCATGGTCTAGTGTTAAGTAAAACAATGATCTTAGATAAAGTTTGGAATTATGATTTTGGAGGGGATGAGAATATTGTGGAGGTGTATATCCGAATATTGCGTGGTAAACTAAACGATAAGAAACATCGGTTAATCCGAACTTTACGAGGATCTGGGTATCGAGTGGATCTTCCATGATGGAACGTTTGAAATCTTTTTTTTCTCACCGATCTCTTCAAATCCAACTACTATCTAGGACTTTGTTGATTCTCGCTTTTTTACTAGTGCTTATAGGATTCTTCCAATATGTATTTATGAAAGATGTCGTTTATAAGAACAAAGCAACGAGTCTCCAGAGCCAAATTATGTCCATTCCACCATTTGTATGGGATGACATTACAAATAGTCCAGAACAACGCTCCTCTTTGATTATTCCTGAAACAAGTCTTGCCTTTATCGATATCCATGGAAATTACAGTGTTGTATCAACTGAAAAAAAAGGAAAAACTCCACCAAAGTTAGCTAATCAAGTATATAGGGATGTATTGAAAGGTACAGGAAGTATTAAAGAAAGAGTAGCCGTTGCCAGCAGTGGAGAAGAAGAGCTTGTTGTATTACAACTCATTACTTCTAAACATGGTGAGATAATGGGTTTAATACAAATAAGTACTCCGACAGGTCCGCTTAAAGAACTTCTTATACGTCAGCTATTTACTTTTTTAGGGCTATCTTTCATTGCTATGTTAATCGGTGTGATGGTTTTTTTACCTTTACTAAGAAAGACGCTTGTTCCATTGTTTAATATGGTTGATATAGCGGAACAAATTGATGCTGGAAATTTAGCAAGGAGATTTGAAACCAAGCAAGGACAAATTGAAATTGATCGATTGGCCCAATCGTGTAACGGGATGTTAGAAAGACTAGAGGCTTCTTTTGAAGCTGAAAGAAAAACCAAAGAAAAAATGCGCCAATTTGTTGCGGATGCATCCCATGAACTGCGGACACCGCTTACCTCTATACATGGATTTTTGGAAATATTGTTGCGAGGTGCTTCTAAGCATCCAGAACAATTGGACAAAGCACTCCACAGTATGTACAGTGAGTCCAATAGGCTAAATAAATTGGTCAAAGATCTTCTGCTTTTAACGAAACTTGATCAATCTCCTCCCATTATATTATCAGAAGGATATCTGGACGCTGTCGTCCATGAAATGGAACCACATATTCGGATCTTAGTTGGAGATCGAAAGCTTAGTTTGGAAATCGAACCAGATTTGAAGTGTGATTTTGACGCCGATAAAATGAAGCAAGTTATATTAAACTTGATTCATAATGCCATACAGCACACAGACCCGCAAAAAGGTCATATTCAAATAAAATTAAAATCTCATTATAAAGGAATCCAATTATCAATCCATGATAATGGGATTGGCATCAGTAAAACTCATCTTCCTCGTGTTTTCGATCGATTTTATCGCAGTGATTCATCACGTACGCGTAAATATGGAGGAGCCGGGTTAGGTTTATCCATAACCAAATCAATCATTGATACTCACAATGGGACGATTCGTATTACGAGTACAGAAGGAAAAGGAAGTACCTTTTATGTTTGGATTCCATGTTAACTTTTCTTAGGAATTTTGATAAAAAGCACTCTTATCATTTACTCGTGATAGAGTGCTTTTTTTGTTTGTTGTGTGTCTTTTAAAATACTTTCAGTTAATACTCAAGCAACATTCAGAAAGAATTCAGCTAAGGGGATTATCCTAACAAAGTGAACAGCAAAAACCACATAATGTGAGAAAAACTAGAAATCGATAAGGAGAAAAAAATGACTGAGGAAATTAAGCAAGAAAAACGATTGGATTGGTTTTTAGTTGTTATCGCGATACTATCTGCATTTCTAAACTTTTTCAACGTATGGAATCAAAATAGCGATAATGCCTATTACACTGCTGCTGTTACGAGTATGCTGCAAAGTTTTCATAATTTCTTTTTTGCATCCTTTGATCCAGGTGGATTTGTTACAGTGGATAAACCACCTGTTTCGTTTTGGGTACAAACAGCATTTGCTTTTGTTTTTGGAGTTCATGGATGGAGCGTAGTTCTTCCTCAGGCTTTAGCCGGTGTAGGTTCTGTATTACTGGTGTATGTACTAGTGAAACGGTCTTTTGGAATAACTGCTGCTCAGTTAGCAGGTTTGGTTATGGCATGTTCACCAATCGCTGTTGTGATAAGTCGTACCAATAATATTGACAGTCTGTTAGTGTTTACACTTTTAGTAGGGGTTTGGATGTTGTTTAAGGGCATTCGTCTACAGAAAGTGTCTTGGATTCTAGGTGCTTTTGCTATGATCGGCGTCGGATTTAATATAAAAATGCTTCAAGCATATTTGGTAGTACCAGCATTTTATGTCTTTTATCTAATTGCTTTTAAGGCTGAATGGAAAAAGAGATTAACTGTTCTATTAACAGCAACAGTGATCATGATTGGAGTCTCCCTATCTTGGGCGATTGTCGTGGATTCTATTCCAGCAAAAGATCGGCCATACGTCGGGAGTAGTAAAACGAACTCTGTCTTAGAACTTGCCTTAGGTTACAATGGATTGTCTCGTTTGACTGGAAATCAAGGGAATGGACTAGGACAAACTCCTCCAACTCAGCAACCTCCAACCCAGCAACCAGCTGGAAATAACGTACCATCTATGACAGGTGGAGATGGAAATGCTGGATTGTTCGGCACTGGTTTCCCAGGACCACTTCGTCTATTCCAGAAGGAGCTTTCTGGTCAAATTAGTTGGCTAATACCATTTGTATTGTTTGGGTGTGTCGGTTTATTATCAGGTATTCGTCGAAAGCAGCCGTTAACGGATAAACAAAAGGAAACATTGTTCTGGTTAGCATGGTTAATTCCTGGAATGGTATTTTTCAGTGCAGCAGGATTTTTCCACCACTATTACTTGGTCATGCTCGCCCCACCAATTGCAGCCCTCGTGGGAACAGGATGGGTAGAGCTATGTAATCAGTACAAGAATAAAGTAGGATGGAAAACGTGGTTGTTGCCATCAGCAATTGTCGCTACAACTGCTTTTGAACTATATGTGCTTTGGCCATACCAAGAACAAATAGGCATAGTATGGTCCATCGTTATTGGTGTATTAGGCATAAGCATTTCATTGATTTTGTACTTTGCTAATAAACAACAAAAATGGAATTCTTGGGCTGCATTGGCGGGAATAATGGTTATGTTAATAGCTCCATTATATTGGTCTTCGATTGGATTAATGAGTGGTGTTAACAGTTTCTTGCCACAGTCTGGACCAAATAACATGGATCTTGCTAAAGGTAAGCCAGCGGGTGGTTCGATTCCGAACGGCAACGGTGGCAAAGGACCAGTAATCAATGGCCCTATCCCAAATGGAAGTGGTGGTCAAGGAGCTGGTCAAGGCCCAGCATTAAGTGGTCCTATTCCGAACGGCAACGGTGGACAAGGTCCAGTAATCAATGGTCCTACGCCAAACGGCAATAGTAGTCAAGGGTCTGGCAAAGGTCCAGCGGTAAGTGGTCCTGTTCTATATAGTAATGGTGGTCAAGGAGTTGGTAAAGGGATGAGCGGACCTGTCAATACGACGAATGGATCTGGTACTAGCGGCAATAGAGGTCCAAGTCTTTCCATAAGTGGTGGAGCAGTTGATGAGAAATTGCTTGCCTATGTAACCAAACATAATAAAGGTGAAAAGTTTCTGTTTGCGACGCCAGATTCACAGTTAGCTGCTCCCTATATCATAAAAACAGGTAAATCCGTTATGGCAATGGGTGGATTTACTGGATCAGATCCTATTCTGACAGTTGCCAAACTAAAAGAAATGATTAAAAATAAACAAGTAAAATATTTCATGATCCCTTCTGGTTTTTCTGGAAATGAAATATTGAACTGGATACAAAAAAACGGCCGGAAAATTCCTGGTAGTGAGTGGGGTTCAGCACAAGCTGATGGCCAAGCTCAAAACGAACTGTATGAGGTTAAAGGATAAAACATTCTGCGAATCCTATTGCAGACGAATATACATTTTAAAAACAGGATCTTATTATCCAGGTAAGATAACAGACATGAATAATGAAGAACTAACTTTCAGCACTCTCACAATTTGTGAATGAGTGCTTTTTTGTTTGTTTTGTGTCTGCCTTTATAGTTTCAGTTAATACTCAAGCAACATTCAGGATGGATTCAGTTAAGAGAGTTATTCTTAAAACAGTTAGCAAACAACTTCATAAATGCATCTAGAAAGAACCGAATGACACAGATAAAACAAAGCAAGAAAAACAAATGGATTAGATTTTGGTTTTTATTGCGATATTAATTGCATGTTTAAACCTCTTAAATAGTGATAATTCTGCTGTAATTTGGCTACAGAGGTGGAACTATGAAGTACTCCAATTGATACACTCACACAGGTACCAATCGCTAGTGGCAAACAAGTACCAAGGTGCAAAAAGTGAAGGACCAGATCAAGCAGATGTGTACCATATCAAATAATGTGAGAGGGAAGAAAAATGAAAACATCAGTACGTTACTCTGTTATCATTCCTGTTTTTAATGAGGAAGCAGTTGTCCAGGAGACGTATTATCGGCTTACTCAAGTGATGAAATCCGTCAATGAATCATATGAACTTCTCTTTGTAAATGATGGTAGCAAAGATCGAACAGCAGAAATCGTAGAGAGTTTGTTGCTTACGGATCAGTGTGTGAAATTACTCGATTTTTCACGAAATTTTGGTCATCAAATCGCAATCACTGCTGGTATGGATCATGCCTGTGGAGATGCGATCATCATTATCGATGCGGATCTACAAGACCCACCTGAACTAATTCCTCAAATGATTGAGAAATGGCAAAAAGGATATGAAGTTGTCTATGCCAAACGAGCCAAACGAAAGGGTGAAACATTCTTTAAGAAATGGACTGCTTCTTTATTTTATCGGACATTGGCAGCATTGACAGAAGGTAGTATTCCCCTTGATACAGGAGACTTTCGATTGATGGATCGAGCAGTGGTGCAGGCTTTGTCTTCAATCAGGGAGAAAAATCGATTTGTCCGTGGATTAGTAAGTTGGGTGGGATATCGACAAACTGCGATCGAGTATGTTCGGGAGGAGCGTTTTGCTGGGAAAACCAAGTATCCACTCAAGAAAATGCTCCGTTTCTCGATTGATGGGATTACTTCTTTTTCCTATAAGCCGTTGAAGTTAGCTACTTATCTTGGTTTTATTATTTCATTTATTAGCTTTACCTACCTGATTATTTCGCTTCTACAGAAACTTTTTTTCGCTGGTACTGTTGCCGGTTGGGCCTCCTTGATTGCCTGCGTATTGCTCCTAAACGGGATGACACTGATGTTATTAGGTGTTCTGGGCGAATATGTCGGCAGAATTTACGACGAGACAAAAAATCGACCACTCTATATTTTGCGAGATAAACAAAAAGCGGAGCATCCAACGTCCGATGAGGTGAACTGGAGTGCCCACCAGTAAAAACAAATTTATTCTCTTTTTGCGATTTTGCACCGTAGGTATTGGAAACACCATTATTGATTTTGTTGTTTTCTATTGCCTGATTCAAAGTGGTTTGCCCTATATAATCTCTCAGATTCTTTCTTATATAGCTGGAGTCTTGAATAGTTTTGTGTTTAATCGAGCTTGGACATTTCAGTAGAAAAGTAAAGCAAACATGCAAGAAATGATTAAATTTTTTGTTGTCAATGGTTTTGCTTTTCTCTTATCCGTTGGTTTGCTCACTTTATTTTATGATGTCTATCATTTTTCTCTTATGGTAAGCAAAGTCATCGCTTCGATAATTAGCATCAGTGTAGGTTTTATCGGAAGTCGTATTTGGGTTTTTTCCGAATGCCAAACAACAAGGAGTGATCGTAATGAAAATCAGAAAAGCAGTTATTCCAGCAGCAGGATTAGGCACGAGGTTTCTTCCTGCTACCAAAGCGCTACCAAAAGAGATGCTACCAATCGTTGATAAACCTGCAATTCAATATATTGTGGAAGAAGCAGTGCAAGCTGGAATCGAAAGCATCATTATTGTAACAGGTAGGAACAAGCGTTCCATTGAGGATCACTTTGATCGATCTATTGAGTTGGAACAGAATTTGCAAGATAAAGGGAAATCGGAAGTTTTACAAGAGTTACATGGAATCACCAATATGGCTTCGATTCATTACATTCGGCAAAAAAATCCTTTGGGTTTAGGACATGCCATCTTATGTGCAGAACATTTTATCGATGACGAGCCATTTGCTGTTCTATTGGGCGACGATATCATGGTTTCGAAAAAGCCAGCCTTACAACAAATCATGAATGTGTATGAAACATATCAAAACCCAGTAATTGGAGTAAAAACAGTACAACCAGCAGATGTAAATAAATATGGCATCATCGATGCATATCTGCAAAATGGAAGCGTGTATCAGGTTCGCGATCTAGTAGAGAAGCCGTCAATTGAAGCAGTGCCTTCTCAGATCGCCATCATGGGACGTTATATTTTAGAACCATCCATTTTCCCAATTTTGCAAACAATTGAAAGAGGTGCAGGCAACGAGATTCAATTGACCGATGCACTGCGAGTGTTACTAGAGAATGTGCCCATCCATGCATTGGAACTAGAGGGAGATCGTTATGATATAGGAGATAAACTAGGTTACTTACAAGCGAGTACGGAAATGGGATTACGGCGGAAAGAAATGCGAGAACCTTTACTCGCTTACTTGCAAAACGTACTAGAGAAAGAGTTGAAAAGGAGCGTTTATTGATGAAATCTGTATTGGTTACAGGAGGAGCAGGTTATATAGGAAGTCATACTGTTCAAGCGTTGGTTGCTCAAAATACAAATGTGGTCGTTTTGGATAATTTGACGACTGGTAATCGTGAAGCAGTGATGACGCCTCACTTTTATCAAGGTGATATTGCAGATGAACGATTGGTGCGTGAGATCATTCGCAAACACCAAATTGATGCAGTAATCCATTTTGCGGCAAAAAGCATCGTTTCGGAATCGATTCAAAATCCAGAGCTTTATTTTTACGAGAATACAGAAAAGTCATGTCATTTCTTTGAAACAGTCGTTAATGAGGGAGTAAAGCAGATTGTTTTTTCCTCCACAGCAGCAGTTTATGGAACAGCACAGGACAAACCCATTCCAGAGAATGAAGAAATAAAACCGATCAATCCATATGGAGAATCAAAGGCTAAGATTGAAAAATACTTACACCTAATGAGCACCGTTCATCCAATAAGATGGATCGCTTTACGCTATTTCAATGCTGCAGGTGCTTCACTTGATGGGACGATTGGAGAAGATCATCAACCTGAAAGCCACCTTATTCCACTTATTTTGCAAACGGTATTAGGAAAAAGGGAAGTTATCTCGATCTTTGGAGATGATTATCCTACCATGGATGGAACCTGTATACGTGACTATATTCATGTATTGGATTTAGCCCACGCTCATATTTTAGCTCTTCAATCATTACAAAAGGATCAACCTCTAAAACAAAACATTTATAATATTGGAACAGGTTTTGGTCACTCGGTGAAAGAAATTATTCAGACAACAGAACATATTACAGGCAAAAAGATAAAACAGAAAATAGAACAAAGAAGGATTGGTGATCCTCCTGTTTTGATTGCAGATAGCCGATACTTGCAAGAACATCTTGGATGGAAACCTAGATTTAGTGATCTGAAAACGATTATTGAGACAGCTTGGAAATGGTTTGAGGCTTATCCGAATGGTTATAAACAAAAAACTCGTGTTCAATAGGAGGGAGTTTTCATGGATTATCGCAAAGTATACAGACATTGGATAGAGCATGAATCTCTCGATCAAACACTGAAAAAACAGCTATTTGAATTGAATGGTTATGAGAAAGAAATCGAAGATTGTTTTTATACCTCTCTTTCATTTGGAACTGCGGGCATGCGCGGAATGATGGGTGTAGGGCCGAATCGGTTGAATAAGTATACAATTCGTAAAGCTGCCCAAGGATTGGCTCAATCTATTTCTAAATTAGGTAGGGAATATCAACAAAGGGGAGTAGTCATTGCTTATGATTCTAGGCATCAATCTTTTGATTTTGCCAAAGAAGCAGGACTTGTATTAGCGGCAAACGGAGTAAAAGCATTTGTCTTTCCAAGTTTATGCTCGACTCCAGAGCTGTCTTTTGCAGTTCGTCACCTACATGCAACTGCTGGGATTGTCATCACCGCAAGTCACAATCCTTCAATCTACAATGGGTTTAAGGTCTATGGGTCAGATGGTGCTCAGATTACTGCTGAGTTAGCAGAGCAGATCACGCAAGAAATATCCAAAGTTCCAGATGAATTACAAGTGAAAGTTGCTAATTGGAATAAAGCACAAGAACAGCAATTGTTTGTTTGGGTAGAGAGTGATGTAACCGAAGCCTATCAACAGAAATTGCATGCTATCGCCTTGCAACCTAAAGGGAGTAATCATGATTTCAAAGTGATCTATACACCTTTGCATGGAACAGGAAGTAAACCTGTTCAAAAAATACTTAACGACCGTGGTTTTAAGCAAGTATATACAGTGTTTGAACAAGATGTCCCAGATCCCAATTTCTCGACTGTCCTATCACCGAATCCAGAAGAGCCAGAAGCATTGAAAATGGCAGTCGAATTAGCACAGCAAAATGATGCAGATTTGGTTATAGGGACTGACCCCGATGCTGACCGAGTCGGGGTTTCCATAAGAGATAAAAGTGGTCAATGGATCGTTTTAACAGGAAATCAAGTAGGAGCACTGCTTTTGGATTATGTCTTATCCCAACGAAAAAAGCAAGGTATTCTTCCGGCCAATGGAGCGATGATTAAAACAATCGTAACTTCTGAAATGGGTAGAGCAATTGCTGATCAATATGGCATCGAAACTTGGGATACATTAACAGGATTCAAGTATATCGCAGAGAAGATAAAACACTGGGATGAAACGAAAGAATATCAATTTTTATTTGGCTATGAAGAAAGTGCAGGTTATCTTATCGGTGACTTTTGCAGAGATAAAGATGCTATCCAAACAAGTATGCTCATTGTAGAAATGAGTGCTTATTATAAGCACAAAGGCTTTAAATTGTATGAAATTCTGCTGAAGTTATATAAAAAAGTTGGATATTTCCAAGAAGATATGATTCCTATTACACTATCAGGGAAAATTGGACAGCAAAAAATAAATTATCTCATGGAATATCTACGATCAAACTTTCCTTCATCTATTTCAGGTTTAGCTGTGATGGAAAGAAAAGATTATATGCAAAATATAGAAGATTTACCGAAATCAAATGTACTAAAATTTGTATTAGAAGATGGCTCATGGTTTGTAGCTCGTCCATCGGGAACGGAGCCAAAGATGAAGTTTTACTTTGGGGTAAAAGATGTAAGTCTATCAAATACTAACAGAAAGCTAAAAATGTTTAAGACAATAGTAGGAGATTTACGAGAATTGCTAATAAACGAGGATTTGCTATTTTTATAAATTTGCTTTACTAGGGTAGAATCACATGCCCATATGTTACGCCGTACTTACGGAAGGGAACTTGTTTCCTCTGGAGTATGATCTTATTGGATAAGCTTCTAAAGAAGATGCACATATGAATGGATTATGGCATCGAGTATTCACTTGCATAGTAATTAATAGTGAAAACAGGACAATGTTATTACAGAAAAAGTCACCTTCCCTATATACATTTGACAGACCAAATTATGTGGATGTAGCTGTTGGTGGACATTATGTTGCAGATGAACGTATTGAGGATGGTGCAGCAGTCTGCCTAATTCCTAATGGCTGGAGTTTCTCAAATAAAACATAATACCTAGCTCTTCTTTGACTTCTCTTGCAACATTGTCTCCCGTTAGATCTTAAACAGGAAAAAGGAAATACAATGAATGAAATGGATACAATACACTCAATCATGGACTGAAAAATACTAGTTATTTTAGTTGGTTTTCCAAAAATCATATTTTATCTATGGAGAAGCTGGGAAGAAGCATAACAGAAAGCATCAATCAAAAAGAGAATTTCAAGGACAGAACAGTTGTTTATGGATGATACATTTTTAATATAGATTGAGCCATTTTTAAGATTTTATCTTTTAATTCTTTGGGTTCCATTACTTTTATCTGATCAGCAAAACCTAATAGATATCCTTTTGCTTCATTTTCTGTTTGAAACGTTAAATGAATGGGAATCCAGCCATTTTCCTTACAAACCCCGACTTTGGTAATTTGAACAAAACGTTCTGCAAAAGTGAGCCTATGATATATCGAAGAATGAGCCATTGCTTGTACTTCGTAAGTTGGTAGGTTCTTCAAAAAACTATTGGTTGAGTTTTCCCAGTAACAAGCGAGATCGAAGCTTGGAGGTCTTTGGAATGTTTCAGCTATTGGATTGGCTATTCGAATTCGTGAAACGCGATAGGATCGAATAGCTTCGTTTTTTTTGGAAGCAACGAAATACCAATTGCTTCCCTTGGCTACAAGACCCAAAGGACATACTATTTCTTCTGTCTTTTCTCCATTTGCTCGCTGGTATTGTATGTTTAGTTTGTTTTGTTTCCATATGGCTTTCTTAATGATTTCAAAAGCTGAGTTTTTTTCTTTTTTTCGCTTTCTCCATGTGCTTGTATCAATGTGAATACGATTCCAAACATCTGTTATACGCTCTTTATCCACAGGAAGAGAAGCAAGTAGTTTGTTTCTCGCATCTTGTGAGGTTTGAGTCAAACCCAGATCATCAAGCAAAGGTACAGAAGCAGGAAGTAATAAAGCTTGAATTTCTGCTTCTTTTAAACCAGTCAGACTTGTTCGATACCCCTCTAATAAAGACCAACCTCCATCTTTTCCACGATTTGCATAGACAGGAATTCCTGTTGCGCTTAATGCATCCATATCTCGATAAATAGTTCGTTGAGATACTTCCAATTTTTTTGCTAATTCACTGGCAGTAACTTTCCCATAGGATTGCAGTAATAAAAGTATGGATACAAGTCGATCACCTCTCACTCTATTATCCCTCCGTTATTTGCATTATATCAATGAAGAAAATTATAGTTCTTTCCATTGATATAATACTGGGCCTCATCCACTAAGGTTTTTTTCAGACATTAACGATATCCAGATGAGTTAGCAGGTTTACCTGCTTCCATCACTTCCATAATATATCTCCAAGCATCCGGACTAGAGCCATCTAGATCAGTAAATTTGTATATAGGAGCAAGTTGCCCGCTTGAAAGAGATTGTCCGTTCCATCTAGCTACATTAGGATCTTGGGCAAGTGACGCAACCGCTCGTCCTATATAACGAGGTGTTTCAGAGATAATAAAGTGAGGCTCTTGCTCTGTGGCTTCTTTCCAGTTGCCTTCTGTAACACTGAATTTTTCCAACATGATTTCTGACCGCAACCAACCTGGAGTAAGGGAAAGTGCAGTGCAATCATAAGGAGATATCTCATGTGCCATCGGTTACTTCTATGACTAATCCACCTTTGTTCTTTATTAGCAAAGGTAATGCAAAGTGGCTAGTAATTACATGAGTATCTATTGCCAGTCTTAACAACCTAAAACCGTTCTCAAGTGAGTGTTTCCACACGGGTTGGTTCCATTCAACTAAATACTCACCACCCCAAATATCATTGACAAGTATATCAAGTCTCCCCTGTTCTTTTTCGATTTTTGTTACTAGCGATTTTACTTGATGTGCATCTAAATGATCTACCTGTACTGCTATACCATGGCCGCCTGCTTGATTTACTAATCCCGCTGTCTCTTCAATGGTTTCTGGTCGGTTGTACTCTGATTTCTTTTTTTGGTTGTACGTCCTGTCACATAGACTGTAGCTCCCGCCGCACCTAATTCAATTGCTATTCCTCGTCCGGCTCCTCTAGTAGCTCCTGCAACTAAGGCCACTTTACCATTTAAAGGTTTCATATAACAACTATACTTCAGGTAATATGACATCCTTTGTCATATTACCATTGCTACAAAAAAAGGGCAGAAGTGTATGGGGAATCTTGAAAATAAGAAAGCAACTATTTGAAATTCAAATCATGGTAGAAAGATAGAGACAATGAACAAGGGGATGAAATGATGGATCATTTAAAAGAGAAAATAGCATTGGTAACAGGAGCGAGTAGAGGTATAGGACATTCGATAGCTTTATGATTAGCAAAAGACGGAGCAGATGTTATTGTCCACTATAGTAACAATCAAGAAAAAGCAAACCAATTGATAGAAGAAATTCAATTAATAGGTAGAAGAGCTCTAGCTATTTAGGCTGATTTGAGCAAAATGGAAGATGTGAATGGTTTATTCCATTCTTTGGACTCCATATTAAAAGAATGGGGTAAAACCCATTTTGATATACTTGTAAACAATGCAGGGATCAGACAAGAATCAACCATAGAAAGTATAACAGAGACTCTTACAATGAAGTGATGGATCTACATGTAAAAGCGCCTATCTTTCTTATTCAGAATTCGTTAACTCGTTTAAATGATGGTGGCAGGATTATAAATATCTCGTCCTCAGCTACTAGAATTGCTCTTCCGAATCTATTGGGGTATAGCGTATCAAAAGGTGCAATTAATACGCTCACCTATGTTTTAGCACAACAACTAGGGTCCAGAAAAATTACTGTCAATGCTATCTCACCAGGTTTTGTGAATACGGATATGAACGCTGCTGTTTTGAGTGATCCAAATGGGCGACAATTTGCTGCGAATCTCTCTGTTATGGGAAGATGGGCTGAAACGGATGATGTAGCGAATATTGCTGGATTTCTTGCTGGATCAGATGCAAGATGGGTGACAGGTCAATCCATTGATGCTAGTGGGGGATCTCGTTTGTAAAATAAGAAAAACCTGAGGGAAACAATCCCCCCAGGTTTTTCTTATTTTACTACCCCAACGGAATCATAAGCATTTTTTACTGACTTTACTTCGTTGGAATTTGCACCATACAAATCGGTGGTCGATTGAATTGCTGCATCACGCATATCAATGAATTGGGAATTGGAGGTTAAGTAACTGGTAAGGGCTCGATAGTAAATTGCTCTTGTTTTCACTCTTCCGATACCATTTATTGTTACTCCGTTGTGTTTTCCACCAGCGGCAATCAAATATGCAGCTTTGTTGTTGATTCCGCTATTGATGTGAACTCCACCATTATCTTCCCAACCAATATATCTGTCATCGTAATGGTCTGGCTGATTATATTTGGTTGGTTCAGACATGGATCGAAGTGCATCACCTGGTTTGTTTGGAGTATATACATCTTCACCTAGCAACCAGTTTTTATCATCAACCATTACACCCATTATATCTGACATCGATTCATTTAGAGCTCCGGATTCATTGCGGTATTGGAGATCTGCAGTATATTGCGTAACTGCATGTGTGATCTCGTGTGCGATAACATCCAAGGCACCAGCTAGGGATATAAATGTTTTTCCATCCCCATCTCCATAGATCATTTTTTCGCCATCCCAAGCTGCGTTATTCCATTTTTCACCAACATGTACATAGGATTTGATTTGAGTTCCATTGCCATCAAAGCTGTTTCGATTAAAATGTTTTTTATAAAAGTCATACGTTTTTTCTGCATATGCATGTGCGTCTATAGCAGAAGGATCACTAAATGTGGTTGTTTTACTAGATACTAATTTTCCGTTAATAATAGGGGAGTTTTCATTTTGGTTTTCTGCATCGAATGTGGAAATTTTACGAATCTGATCTTTCAGATAATACAAGCTTCCATCTTTGGTAATCTCAAACGTTTTTTTGTCACCTTTCACACCTTTTCCTTCACCAGTGATCTCATGAAGGATATTGATTTTATCCAATACTTTTCCGCTTTTTGCATCAATGAAGTATTGCCATACAGTTGGTTGAGGTCCTAAATAAGCCAGTTTCACTACATAAGCATAGGTGTGAGTTTGTTGATAGGGAAGAACAACTAACTCAGAGGTAGGTTGATATAGATACTGTTTCGCGTTTTTGACTTGCTTCTTAGAGATAGAAATCGCTTTTGTTGAAGAGATTAGCTTTGCTTGGGTGGCAGCAGGCAATTTAATATTAGGGATAACTTGTCCCAGATAACTAGTTACTGTATTAGCTTTGTCTGTATGAATGGTCTGTTCGGACCCGAATACAGGAATACCATGATGTATTTCTTGCAAACGATAGTGCGTCATACCCAATTCATCTGTATTTTTGCTTTTTAATTTAAAGTGATTTTGAGCTTGGTCAGTAAAGCGGAATAAATTTTTCCTCGCATTGAGATAATCCCAGACCAACTCATTAGGAGCTAAATGACGTTTGGATGAAGACCAATTTTCCTCAATAAAGGATGGGGTTTTGTAAACTGGGTGATAGCGAACATCAGGTGTTTCTTTTGCAGTTACAAAACCGGCAGAGGAAGTCAATGTCATAGCAGCAGCTAAACATGTTGTAAGTGAAGCAGAGAGCCAACGAAATTTCATGCATTCAACCCCTAATATTTTGTATTATTTTACAAATAAAGTATATCCGATTTAACTAACAATTTACAATGGTTTTATTATGTATAATTTTCAAATAGATAATCCAACCAAAAAAAAGATGCCAGTGTTACCACCAGCATCTTAATGATTTATTCATTATACAGATTCTGTTTGATTTTTTGTTACTGATGAAGTGGACTTAAAGCCGACAAACAATACTGATAACCCTACAAGAAAATGTACGATTTCAGTAGTTAGTGTAACTTCGATTAGCCCAAAAAGATTCGTCGTAAAAAGTCCAAGCACAGCTACTGCTGTATAAACAAAACCAAAGACAAGCGATACAATTTTACTCCATTGGAAGTTTCCACTAACAGCTAGGAAGAGAACCCCAGTAGCTAGGTGTACAATGTTGTGTGCGGTACTTAGGTGTAGCAATTCATGTATCGGACCAGTTGTCGGCAAAAAGAATCCAGCTCCACCTAATAAAAGAAAGATTGCTCCAAATACACGTAAGAACCCTTGAACCATAGAATAGACACCTCACTTTGATAATAGTAAATAAAATCAAACATAGTAAGATTTTACCATATAGTATATGCCGTAAACAAACTTTTTATAAAATTCTATTTATTAATATTTTTATTTAGATATCAATGCTAATTAGTTTACTTTTAACGCTCCTTTATACATGCCCATTCCACATGTGAATGTTATGATTCCGGTTTTTTCGGGAGTGAAGGATATAATGTTGTCACCTTCTTTTAATTCTTGATTTATTCGCAAATCTTGAATTATAAGATAAGATAAACAACCTGTATTGGATATTTTTTTGAAATTTAATTTCGTTGGTATACCTGCCTTAAGGGATATGGAGGAAGGAAAGTATCCGTTTGATCGGACTTGAATAACTGCCTCTTGGTATCCCTTTTTCTGAACACTACTGCTTAGGGTATTAGCATGTAAAGGGGATTCCAAACTTGATTGGAAAATTGCAAGAGATGCTAAAAAAGCACATGTAGGCAAAAAGAGATACCAAGAATATTTGGTTGTTTTTACATGTGAAGATGGAATGGAACGATGGATGAATTGAAACACGAGCAATGTAATGAAAGCAAACAGCAATGTAAAAAAACCAATGAATAAATGAGGTTTACTATTAGAGACCATTAATCCTGTCATCGGACCCATTAAACCACCCATAATACCAGCCAAAATACCATCCAATTGAGCTAAGATCCCAAATGGATAACCGATGATATAACCAATAAATATCCCAAGCACAATAGTATAAATGGTTGCTATCGTAGGATCGCTAATCACCTTTAAAGCAATCGTCATTCCAACAGTCAAAGATACCATCATTGCCATCGTCATGGCGATCATCATTCCACCCATAGAGGATAGACAATGTTTCCAAGTATAGACTTGATAACCAATAAATATAGTTATGAGTATCACGAAACAAACCATTAAACCTATAATCATTTTTCCCCTCCAAATTACTATTCTATCTATCTTTTCGACACGGATTGGAATATACCTATTGTATATACAAGTATTGGAAACATAATGTGGATTTCACTACTAGACTCTAAATGTTACAATATAGTTAACAAATAAATACATTTGCCAAAGGGTGATCTCCATGCCGAAATTTCTTTGTGTACAATGTGGGACCGAGTATGCTGAGTCTGTTTCCGAGCCGCATAAGTGTTTGATCTGCGAAGACGAGAGACAGTTTGTGAGATGGGATGGACAAGAATGGACGACGCTATCCTTGATGAAAGAGGATGGATTTAAAGTGGTTCCGTTTGAAGAAGAGCCAGGTTTATGGGGATTGAAATTGAACAAACCATTTGGAATAGGGCAGAGAGCTTTGTTAGTCCCTGGTGAAAAAGGTAATATTTTGTGGGATTGTATACCTTATATCGATGAACAAACTATCCAAGCTGTAAAAGACTTAGGTGGTTTGGAAGCTATTGCGATTTCTCATCCTCATTACTATTCTACCATGGTTGAATGGGCAGATGCTTTTGACGTTCCGATTTACTTACATGCATCAGATGCAGAGTGGCATATGCGATCAAGTGAAAAAATCACCCTTTGGGAAGGAGAAAGTTTTTCCTTAACGCCTGAGATTGAACTCATACATTTAGGCGGACATTTTGATGGAGCTACTGTACTTTTGTGGACTCAAGGAGCAGAAGGTAGGGGTAGTTTGTTAACGGGTGATGTGATTCAAGTGAATCCAGATAGACATTCCCTTAGTTTTATGTTTAGCTATCCCAATCATATTCCGTTATCATGTAATACAATTAAAAGGATAATAGCCAAAATAGAAACATATGACTTTGATCGGATTCATGGAGCTTTTAGAGAAAGGTTCATATGGGAGAATGCAAAAGAAAGAATAAAGGCATCTGCCAAGCGTTATAAAAAATACTTAGAAGCGTAATAGTAGCCAATACCACCAATACTCTTAGGGCTGAGTAGGTGGTATTGGCTTTTTTGTTATTTATCTATATTTTCGAAAAATCCAATCAAATATGAAGGATGCTTAAAAATAAATTCACCTAACTCCGATTTAGAGAATTAGCTGTAAGGGATTTCTTTTAAGATATCGGCCGCAACTGGCAAAGAATCAAATGAAAACTTTTTAAGTGGTTGAATATTGAGAACAAATTATTATGTAACATAGTCAACTCATATGGATAAGTTATTTTTATGTTTTTGGATTAATTGCGACTCTTGAACATGAATTCAAAAAAAGTCCAACACTCTATTGCTTAAAATCAGACATAAAGAAGAGAGTGCTGCATTTGCATCCAAAAAAAAGTCGAGTTTCTTCCATTATAATAGTAGATCAAATAGATCAAATAAGCGGAATTAAGATCAGAGTCTAACTAATGCGACTAAACAAATGAAGATTTGCTGGAAAAGAGAGTTAATTGTGGGTCGATCCTAGGGAAAGCTATGAATTAAAATCGGCATTTTTTCTTGTTATTTCTCAATACTATAGTTAACTTTTTCTATCGAGAAAAACAGGGAGTAAAAAGTGTTAAATCTTGCAGCTAATACCCCTCTGATTTACGCAATTTAACGTTACAAAATGTTAATTTTGTAACGTTGTGTGGAGAAAAAGCAGAACTAGGTTTGATATTCTAAAAATCTCCATGCATGCTAACACACCTTTCTTCAATATTTTGCACTTTAAGTATTTTTTTACCATTTTTCGTTCTGTTTAAAGAAAATAGTATATTTTGTTGATCTATCATATCTTTATTACTCTCGTTCATTTTTTCGATTTTAACAAGCTACTTACGAATTAAATTGACACACATAAAAAACAACCTTAGGCAGAACTAAGGTTGTTTTTGGGGATTTTACTGATTTGATTGTTTAATCGCAGTTGCATTCATCTTTTCCTGTTTTGGGACATTTTGAACGAATCATCTCATTCACCCCCCCTGAACCGGAATGGAAATCAATCAGATGAATTTCTCATCTTTTTCATTATACAGAAATCTATTCTAGTCATATACCCCCCCCGTTTTTAAAATAATTAGAATTAATACCGGGTGTATGATTTTTGTTTGAAATATGATAAAATGATGGGTGATTTATTTCCGCTGAAAGGAAGAAGAAAAATGGATGCACCCACAACAACAAACTACCAAGTGTTGTTATACTATAAATATGTTCATATCGAAAATTACGAAGCTTTAGCAAAAGAACATCTTGCTTTCTGCAAGGAATTAAACTTAAGAGGCAGAGTATCGATCGCTTATGAAGGGATAAACGGAACTGTTTCAGGGACAAAAGAAGAAACAGATAAATATATGGAATACATGCATGATCATCCCCTCTTTCATGATATGCAGTTTAAAATCGATGAGCATGATGGGCATGCATTTAAGAGACTTTCTGTCCGGCCTCGTAAAGAAGTAGTGACATGGAGAATCGATGAAGAAGTTGATCCTAGTCGAGTTACTGGTACTCACTTATCCCCAAAAGAGTTTAACGAGCACTTAAAAAGGGATGATGTGATTGTAATTGATGGTAGAAATGAATTTGAATATGATCTTGGTCATTTTCGAGGGGCGATACGTCCTCAGGTAAATACCACTCGTGAGTTTCCAGAATGGGTACGCAAAAATCTAAGCGAACACAAAGATAAAAAAATTATCACCTATTGTACCGGTGGAATACGGTGCGAAAAATTAACGAGCTTCCTGATCTCCGAAGGATTTGAGGATGTTGCACAGCTTGATGGCGGGATTGTAACTTATGGAAAAGATCCTGAAGTAAAAGGTGAATTATTCGATGGTAAGTGTTATGTGTTTGATGAGCGAATTTCTGTTCCGGTCAATCAAGTGGAACCAGTAATCATTGGTAAGTGTTACCATTGTGATCAACCAGCAGAAACTTATATCAATTGTGCGAATGATTTTTGTCATCGCCAACACATCGTTTGTCCTACCTGCCAGGAAAAATACCAGCATTTCTGCTCTAAAAAATGTGAAGATCTAGTAACACAAAAACAAGTCAAAGAATTAGTGGAGACATCTATATAAAAGATGTCTTTTTTGTAGATACAATTGTCAAATATCTTTATAATTGGTATTTTGCCAGATGTTTTGCAACACTCCTCGCGATTGATTAAAGTCATAACTCCACAATTGGAGGTGACAAGCAGCTTCACACATTAACACCAGAAGCATTGAACTTGCTGTAGACTCCCTCCTTTCTAATATTACTGAATCACGGAAACTCTCTTTTCGCTACACAAGAGATTCTTGTAAGATGATAAAAAAAGAAGCTGAACCATTTTGGTAAAGAGGTTCGGCTTCTTTTTTTACTTCGTTCTCTGTATGTGTAATCCATTCATGCTTCAATATACCCATGATAATCCGATCATAACAATTGCCATCTCGAAGGACAACTGAACGCATCCGGTCTTTTGTGATGAATCCAACTTTTTCATATGTTTTTATCGCATTTTTGTTATATCCTATAACATCTAACTCCACATGATTAAAATTTAGTTCGTGAAATGCGTAACGCAAAATTAATCTTAACTCCTCTGTTCCGTATCCCTTATGTCGATCTCGTCTATTGCCGATACCGATTGCAATTTGTCCTGTTTGATTATTCCATTCAATTGAATGGAATAATCAAATCCGATCAAAGAATCATCTGCTATTGTTCGAATGCTAAATTGCACCCCATCGGCACTTCGGCTTTTTAAATAGCTTTCCGTTTGTAGTTCTTGTAATGTTCTTGGATATGCAAAATCAGTATCTAAGTTTCTTAGTAAATGTCCATCATCATACCAGCTAACCATTTGTTGTGCATCCTCTATTCAAAAAGATGCAAGACGTATAAGATTTCCGTGGAAAAGGGGTGTTTGATTTGGAAACATACTCTATTTCATCCTTTCAACTGGTTATCACCTCATATAACTCCTTTAATTGCACCGACCAAATCATTGGCGTATGCCCCTTTCATTTATGTATCTTATAAAAATACTATGATATTCCTATTTTTTTCTATACATCAAAAAACACAACACATGTTATTTCGCATTTCTACTTTTCGCTGTGCGTAATATACCATTTTTTAGTGTTATCAAAAAACAAAACTGCATATTTTACCATCTCTAAAGCGTCGTAAATGGAAGTTTCTTGTGGATAGTATGATTTTGCGTGAGTATAAAATAACTCTGCATAGGACTTCAAATTGTCATTGGGCAAACATCTAATCGCCAAATTTTTCGGCATATTCCAAATTTGGATGGCATTATCATACTCAATGGATAGCACCTGATATACCAAAGTAGATACTTTTGTACACAACAAACGGATTAAATGAGTTAGCCGATCTTTACCATGATCCAATAGAGCAGTAAGATAGTTTGGCGTATCATATAAACGATATAATGATTCGTGTGCGGAATGCTTTAGTTGTTCATTTGTTGCTTCTTGGATTGGCATCGTTCCAGCGACTATTTTATATGTACCAGGAACAGGGCCTATATATCCATCAGGCAATTGGCTGGAAAGTGCTTTGCATTGGATGTACCGAAAAGGCGTTGTATCTATTTTAGCTAAATCTTGGTGGGCTTTTAAATAAAGCTCTAATGGCAGCATTCCATTCCTCTCGAAAATAGACGGTTTTAAAAATAACTGAAAATCGATATCGCTTGAACCATGAATAAAGCCACCTTTTACAGCAGAACCATGAACGATTAAACCAATAAAAACTTTACCAGTGTGTTTTTTGTAAACATCCATTACTTGTTCTGCAATTTTTTGTACTTCTTTTTTCATTTGATCATGACCCCTTGCTAAATCGATAGCTTGGCAAATTTTTGTGAAACAGTTGGAAATGCTGTTGGTTTCACCTTGTTAGCCGATCATTTCTATCGATATAAGAATTATATAATTGAATATTTACATACTTGTATTTATTAGGAAAAGGCGATCTACAAACCAATTATACACAAAATTCCATACATTGATTTCGTTACGAGAGCTTTTATTTAGTTATTCGTTTTTTGATTAAAATTTGCAACTCTCTCTTTTCTTTTGAATCCTATTTGCAGGTATCTTCCTTTTTCCGATAGACTATAGATACGAATAGGAGACAAAAAAAGAAGGAGGATGAATTTGTTTCACTCTAGAAGGCTACCGGTTAACATCAACCGCTTGATTGGGGATTTACCAGAAGATATCCAAGATTTTTTCCTAGAAATGATAAGTGCAGAGAGATCTCCGCTGACTATTGCCAATTACGCTTATGATTTCTCTTTATTCTTTCGTTTCTTAAAAGAAAAAAATAAAGATATGGATTCGCTTGATGCCATTACCATTAAACGTTTTTTTCGATACATAGAAAACGGATACGAACGTACTGTTTATATTCAAAATTCAGACGGAGAATGGATTACCCGTAAACATTTTCATGAAAACACAAGAAGCGGAAAGCAACGAAAAAGAGCCTCTCTTCGATCATTGTTTCGTTATCTTGTAACCGCGCAAATATTAGATAAAGATCCTATGCAAGCATATGAAGATGCAAGTCTCAAGACAAGGTCAAAACAAAAAGTACCTGTTTTTTTAACAATGGAAGAAGTGTCTCGGCTATTACACGCAGTTCAAACTTATCATAATCGAAAAAAAACAATTTCATGGATTAAATCAAGAGATATATCTATTCTACTTCTTTTGCTAAATACAGGTATGCGGGTATCTGAACTTGTTAGTTTGAATGTAAATAGTTTACAAAAATCCGGAGAATCTTTGCGTATCGTTATCATGGGAAAAGGCGGCAAAGAACGGATGTTGAAGTTGAACGCAGTCGTTGTTAACTCCTTACAGCAATATCTACAGGAAAGACCATCATCTTCTGATGCTGCCCTATTTTTAAATAAAAATAGCTCCAGATTGAGCAGAAAAGGCATCTCTGAACTTATTACAAAATATGTAAAAGAGGCTAAGTTGCCTCCCAAGGCTGCGAATATATCACCACATAAACTTCGTCATACTCTAGCAACCATGTTATTATCCAATGGGGAGAACCTTAGGGTGGTACAAGAAATTTTAGGTCATTCCAGTATTCAGACAACACAAATCTATACACATGTCATCAATACAGAGAAAGACGATGCTCTTGATAAATTGGCGTCGATACAAGCAGACATTCTCTAGAACAACCGTTTGATTTTTCTTGTTTGTTTCGCTATAATGATACAGACCGATGCACTATGTTCGGAATTTTTCGGGAGAAAAGGAGATGAGAGTATGAAGAGCAATAAACTTTCGGAGAGACAACAAGCTATTTTAAACTATATACAAAAAGAAGTATATGACAAAGGATATCCGCCATCAGTTAGAGAAATTGGAGAAGCTGTAGGTTTGGCTTCAAGCTCAACTGTTCATGGACATCTCAATCGCTTAGAGAAAAAAGGATATATTCGTCGTGATCCAACCAAACCAAGGGCTATTGAAATTTTAAATCAGAACTCCTCCAACATTACCAAAAAAGATACAGTTATGGTTCCTCTTGTTGGAAAAGTTACTGCGGGAGAACCCATTACAGCTGTAGAGAATATTGAAGATTACTTTCCACTCCCCACTCGAATAGCCGGAACAGATCAGACTACTTTTCTGTTATCTGTACAAGGTGATAGCATGGTTAATGCTGGTATCATGGATGGAGATTATGTTGTGGTTCGTCAGCAACATACTGCTGTGAATGGAGAGATTGTTGTTGCAATGACTGGTGAAGGTGAAGCTACAGTGAAGCGTTTTTTCAAAGAAGGTGACCACATTCGACTTCAGCCAGAAAACGACCGTTTGCAACCACTTCGCCTTCCTCAAGTCACCATACTTGGAAAAGTAGTTAGTTTGATAAGAGAAATTGTATAAATGACAAAAAAAGCTCTTATATTAGGAGCTAGCGGGTTAGTGGGGAATACATTGACTAACTTGCTCTGTAATGACATAGCATATGATGAAATACATATTCTAGTAAGAAGATCATTAAATTTCGCACATGATAAATTAATAGAGCATGTTATCAATTTTGAACACCTTAGCTCCTATTCTTCTTTATTTGAAGTGAATGATGTTTTTTGTTGCTTAGGGACTACCATGAAGAGAGCCAAAACAAAAGAAGCGTTTTATCAAGTTGATCATGATTATGTTTTAGAAGCAGCTAAACTAGCATCGATTCATCATGCTAAATTTCTAGTAGTAAGCTCGATGGGTGCAGATCCTCATTCTATGTTTTACTACAGTAGAGTCAAAGGTGAAATGGAGCGATCTTTACAGAGCTTAAATCTACCTGTTTTGTACATCTTCCGCCCTTCCCTACTACTTGGATATCGGGCAGAATTTCGATTTGGAGAAACACTAGTAACCCCGGTTAGTAAATGGTTGTTAAGAGGTCCATTGGTTCGGTATAAACCTAATCATGCTAAGACCGTTGCCAATGCAATGTGTACTGCCGCAAAACTGAGCAACACGGGAACACACATATATACTTCAATCGATATAGAAAAAATAGGACAAGGTGTTTATTAAGTGTAAGAATAAAGGTCAAATTCTCACGTAGGTGGAATTTGACCTTTATTCTTTTGGGCGATTTTGATCATTTGGTATAATGACGATCTATATGTCATTTTTAAAATAGAAAAAACCAATCTCTACTTTGTATAGAAATCGGTTGTTAGCAGACAAATCATTATCTATCGTCTAAACACACGAAAGTGCCTCACTCCGTCGTTATTTGCCAATGTATATCATATTTGTCAGATAATGCCCCATAAGATTCACTCCAAAAAGTTTTTTGTAATGGCATCTGCACTTGCCCACCTTGGGATAACTTTTCAAAGATCTTTTTCGATTCTTCTTTACTTTCTACTACAATAGCGATGGATACATTTGAACCTATTTGATGGGGTTGCCCTGGGAAAGTATCGGAGAACATCAAATCTGTGTCCCCTACTTTTAATAAAGCATGTGCAATTCGATCTTTTGCTTCTTCTGGTAAAGGAAATGATGGATCAGCTGGCATTTCACCAAATGTTTGAGACGTAATTATTTTTGCACCAATGGCATCTTGGTAAAATTTGATTGCTTCTTTTGTTGTTCCGTTTAGTGTAATGTATGGAGTTAAACGCAAAGCCACGAAAATCCCTCTTCTCTTGTTCTTTGGTTTGAAAAGCTGATTTGATCCTAACATAATGAAAATCATGATACAAACAAATGTTTCTTTTGTATGTTTGTATTTTTCTTACAATGATAGTAGCATTTTCAAACATCCGAAAAGAATGGATACATAAATATGAACTAGTGGCTGGCATAATATTGAATGATAAAATCACGAAATGCATGCGCTACTTTGGATAAATAATGATTTTTTCTCCATGCCAGTCGAAAAATACGTCGACAATCAGGTTGCTCTATTGGTAAGAGAATAAGGGAAGGTTCTTTTACTTTTGCAATCTCAGCTAAAAAAGCGATCCCCATACCTTCTTTTACAAAGGTACTTACTACAGTAGAATCATCTACCTCACATGCAAGCTTCGGTTTGAATCCTGCTCGTTTACAAAAATCATCTGTTAATATTCGAAAACTATTTTTTTCATCTAAACCAATAAATGGTTCATTTGCTACTTCGTACAATGAAATACTCTTACGCTTGGATAAGCGATGACCGGAGGGTACAGCCAAAAAAATTTCTTCCGTCAGAAAATCAATACTCTCCACTTCGGGATGATCGATCGGAAGTGTGGTAATACAAAAATCTAGTTCTCCCTCTTGGAGGAGTTCTATTTTTTTCTCATGCAACGAATTTTGGGTAAGGCGAAGGTTGACATCAGGATACATGGATAAAAAAGGACCAACTATTTCTGTATCGCACTTGTGATTGGTAGTTGCTAGTGAAATACGACCTTGTTTCAACCCTGCTTGATCGATAACTTGTTGTTTTCCCTCTTCTAGTATAGTATCCGGCTACCAGTGAAGGTGCTGTACCAGGAATAGCGAATAATGCAGATCTTAAAGTTGTGATCTCATTAGATGATTTAAAAGTGTAATGATAAATTTGCATCGTTTAATGCGATTCTCCCCCAGAAACAAATTTCAACCCCACTATTCCCGCTACGATGAGCAAAATAAATAAAATCCTCATAAAATCACGAGATTCTCCTAAATAAATCATTCCAAATATGACTGTTCCAACTGCCCCTATGCCTGTCCAGATTGTATACGCAGTCCCAATTGGTAATGTTCGAAGGGCTAACGATAATAAATACAAACTAATAATCATCGAAATGATCGTGAAAATACTAGGGACTAATTTAGTGAAACTTTGGGTATATTTCAATCCTACTGCCCAACCCATTTCAAAAACACCTGCAATGATAAGGTAAAACCAAGCCATCCTTCATCCTCCTAACCTGCTGTTAATTGATCACGTTCTTGTAATTCCGAAATACGAAACTTTCTGCGTTGACCTAAAAAAGTAAGAGCAAGCGACCCAATTAGATACAATAGGATCATCATAAAAGGTTTTATAAGTTCCGCAGGTTGATGATAAACAATAATATGTCTTAGACCATTTACCCCATAAGACATAGGAAGTAATGGGCTGATGACTTGGAAAACATGCGGGATAAGGTCTACCGGAAACGTTCCCCCACTTGATACCAACTGGAGTACCAATAATACAATACTTACCAGTCTGCCTGGTCCGCTTCCAAGTAAACTAATCAAGGCCCCGATTAATGCAATAGACATAAACGAAATACAAAGTAAAAATAGATAGTAAAAGAATGGTTGCTTGATAGGCAAACCGAGCACATAATGAATAACAATCCCTGTAACCATCGATTGAAATATACCAAAAGGTACAAAAGTCAAAAGCTTTCCGATTTGTATAAACCACGGATGGGAAGGATACAAACGCCACCGCAACTCACTAGCAGGAACAGCAAAATACAACATTAATCCTCCGATCCATAGAGAAAGCGGTAAAAAATATGGCGCGAGCCCTACTCCGTATAGATTTACTTTGTATATGCTTTGATCCAAAATCTCGATTGGGTTAGAAATGATACTGGATAAAGTAGAGGGATCAGCTTGTTGTTCTTTGGTAGCTTGGGTTAATTTATCCGCTAATTTCTTATTCCCTTCCTTTAATTTTTTTGCTCCAATGATCATCTGAGGAAGAGGTTTGATGATTTCTTGAAGACCGTTGTTTAATGCGGTGGTACCCTTTTTTAGTTCTTTTGCCCCGTTATTGAGTTGCTTCGCACCAAATGCAACTTGATTTGCTCCTTTGTCTAGTTGTTTTATTTGTTGTAACTTTACTTGGAGGTTGTTTATTTTGGAAACGACTGTATCTAGCTGATCACCTATATGTTCGATCGTATCCACTCGATTTTTGATCATACTAACTTGATCCAATAATGGTTTTCTTTCTGGATGATCAGCTAATGAGGCTTCGAGATCTTGCTCTAGATTCATCATTGCTGTTTTTATATTCGTGATTTCGGTTTTTATCTTATCGGTATTTACGTTATGTACAGATTTTAGTTTGGTAATAACATCATTGATTTTATCAGCTTCCAAGGCTAATTGATGTGTTCCTGATGCTACTTTATTGGTGCCGTCAACTAATTGAGATGTACCCGTAACGAACTGGGCAGATCCTCGATCTACTTTTTTTGCCCCTTCTGCTGCTTTATGTAATGCTTGTTGTAACAAATCCAAACCGGTTTCTAATTTTTCTGCCCCTGCTGACAGTTGATTTGCCCCTTCTGCTGCTTGAGAAATACCTGATTTAGCTTGTAGAAGAAGAGATAAGATATTTTCTACATACTGATTGGTAAATGTATTAGAAACCTCTGATGCCATTTCTGACTCGATGCGACTAGCGATGGTACCTGCAATATAGTTTTTCCCTTCATTTCGAATGAAAACAAGTTGAGATTTTACGGGTTTTGAAGAAGTAATGGATAAAGATCGCTGTGTAAAATCAACAGGAATTTTTACAACTAAATAATAGCGATCTCCTGCTATTCCTTTTTCCGCTATTTGGGAGCTTACTGTTTCCCAACGAAGATCTATTTTTTTTTGCAGCTGTTTTGCTAATTCTTCTCCATAATTCACGTGTTCTCCATGATACACGCCTCCCTTATCTTCCATCACAAGGGCAACTGGCAACTTATGCAGAGCACCGTAAGGATTCCAAAATGCATATAGATATAATCCGCAATAAAGAAGAGGGATAAATAAGATAGCCAAAATAGCTAACCGAGAAAGGTTATTACGAAGTAAACGTAACCACTGCGTTTTCGCCACATTCCATATGATCATCTTTTATTCTCCTCTAACAACATCGTCTTACTACAACGTGATGCTGTGTATTGGTCGTGAGTGGTAATGGATATTGCAAATCCTTCCTGTTTTTGAATATCCAATAGATGATCCCAGATAGCTTGCCATTTCCCTTTTGTTAGATGGCGTTCTGGATGATCCAAAAGAAGTAACTTTGGGTAGTGTACCAATGCCATGGCGATTTCACTGCATCGCATGTAATCCTCATTTAAATCCCTCAATCTTTCTTTTTGAACCGATTGAAGACCCCATTGCTCGATTAATTGGTCTGTTCGCTTATTGGCATTCCTTACTCCGAATAACGAACTATGTTGGATGAGTGATTCTCTAACTCGAAGCTCTGTAAAAAAAGGAGTAAAGTTTGGGATTGGTCCCATTCCAACATCAGAAGGTTTGATCGGATGTTTTTGACTGTTTTCCAATAAAAATACATCGCCTTTACTCGGATTTATATATCCTCCGAGTAAAAAATAGAAAGGAATCTGTTGCTTTATTTCTCCTCCTAGAAAAGCGAATTGCTCCATGGGGAATAATTCCATGTTCCATTGCTGTATTACATATTCTTTTTTCGTTTGAAGACTTATGTTGTTATATACGAACTTCCATTCCGTTTTCATCATTCACTCCTGCTGCGTTTGTTTACTCTTACTATGCTTGTAAACAATAGGAAGTATGTAAAATTAATAAATTAACCCTGTGTTATTCAGTTCTACTTCTATATGAGTGACAATTTTTATGTTGGGGTAGTCTTTCCACTGATTATTAGATCCACTCATCTATAGTTTTCTTGTCCGGAACAAAAAAATGATTCATGAAGACTTTATTAACTCTACTGTTAAGAACTTTTTAATTGGGATCACCAAGAAAAATTCATTTGTCAATTAATCTATATACTGGAGTAGCTATTACCGTGCCATGCCATCTCTGAGATGGTTCATTAGCGAAAAAAGCGCCCCTTATTCATACGATTTTCATCAAAAAAGAGCCATCCACTGGATGACTCATCTTATAGTTTCTGAACAGCCGTGTGCTCTATCCAGAGATATGATACTTCCAAAATATACCGATCGGTCTTTTGACATTTTTCGTAGTTAGACAGTTATTTAATGACTAAAAGTATGTCTAAATGTGTATTTTTCGTGAAGTGATTTTATATTATAGCGACAATGCTTTTTTGTTAATATCCATTAATAGTTCATTAATTTTTTGATAATCAGGGGTTTTTGGAAGCTTTGATTTTTCTAAAGCAACATTTAATTGATTATCATACATTTCGATCATTTCTAGTGCGTCTTTCAATGAATACTTACCATTTCTACAATCAAGCAGTAATTGTCTGTTAGAGCGAAACGTACTAAAGTCACCTGTTTCTAAAATCTCAATCGCACTGGTGAGAAGTCTAATACTATGCATGAAAAACTTTGTATCATAGCCATACGCATCAACTAAGTCTTGTCTTCCTGTATCGTTATTTTTTTTCGCTTTTAATTTTTGAATTTGGGAATACGCATACCCACCAAACTTAATTTTGATATGTTTTGATAAGAAATAGTGGCGATTATCAATGAGCCTTTGTCCTAATGATGTTACTTTTAAGTAATCTTGTTGCCTTGAAAAAAGAATTTCAATATTATTAGGTACACCTTGCAGCGCGTCTTTTACAAATTTATTGATATGAATAATGGTGACATCTATATCGTCTTTTGTATTACGGAAGTTTTTTCCTCCACTTTTATTATATTCATTAAAAGAATCTAAACCTAAGTAATACTCAATAGGAGGTATGCAAACTCCCTTGTAGTCTCTATCCGAAGTTTCCGTATTTGTTCCATAAGCATAACTTCCTGTTGGTGCAAGAATAATCGTTCTTTCCTCAAGCCATCTTAAGTTGCTGTTTTCCAAGTTTAACTTACTCACCTAACATTACTCCTAACACTAAACTTTTTATCCTTGTTGGTCTTTGGGTTTTATTTACTCATTCGTTGCAGAATGCTGATTTTAGTATAATCCCTTGTTAAGGCATATAGCCACCCAAAGCATTTTGAATACAAGAATGAAAAAAACAATCGACTAAACATTAATCGATTGTTTTTTATCTGTTTTTATATATGCATTTAACATCATATCCTTATTTGGATACAAGTGAAGTGGAAGCATGAACAAAATGCTCGATACGATCAAATGCTTCTTTTAGATTATCCATAGAAGTTGCATAAGAAATACGGATATAATCATCTGCCCCAAATGCAGAACCAGGAACAACTGCAACTAGTTCGTCTTTGAGCAAGGCAGTCGACCACTCGTCAACCGAGCCATACTTCGAACCAAGAGCATCTTTTATATGAATAAAAGCATAAAACGCACCTGGTGGAGTAATGCATCGGAATCCAGCTATGTTTTGGATTCTTTCAATCACATAATCTCTTCTTTCCTTAAAAGCGGATAGCATGGTAGCTACTGGTTCTTGGGTACCCGTTAATGCAGCAATCGCGGCATATTGGGCAATCGATGTTGGATTAGAAGTGCTATGACTCTGTAAATCCGTCATTGCTTGAATGATTTCTTGTGGTCCAGCTGCATAGCCAATTCTCCAACCTGTCATCGCATATGTTTTGGAAACCCCAGTGATAATGATTGTACGTTGGAAAAATTCCTCATCCAACGAAGCGATGCTTACATGCGGTTTTCCATCATAAATGAGATGTTCATAAATTTCATCGGAGATGATAAGCAAATCATGTTTGACGCAAACGTCACCAAGCTCTTTCAATTCTTGTGCGCTATAGATCATACCTGTCGGATTGGATGGAGAGTTTAATATCAACGCTTTCGTGTTGGAGGTAATTGCTTCCTCTAATTGAGATGCGGTAATTTTTAAATGATTCTCTTCTTTCCCTTCCACGATTACAGAAGATCCTCCGGCTAGTTTGACTTGCTCAATATAACTGACCCAATATGGAGCAGGAACAATCACTTCGTCTCCATCGTTTAAAATTACTTGGAACAGATTATAAAGTCCTTCTTTTCCTCCAACAGTAACCATAATTTCTTTTGGGCTGTATGTAAGTCTGTTCTCGTTTTCGAACTTTGCTATGATTGCATCCTTTAATTCTTTAATCCCGCCAGATGCTGTGTATTTCGTATAACCTTTATCCATTGCATCCTTTGCAGCAGCTAAGATGTGCTCTGGCGTATTGAAATCAGGTTCTCCAGCTCCTAGCCCTACTACATTGTGACCTTGTTGCTTCAATGAATTTGCTGTTGCCGTGATTGCCAATGTTGGTGATGGTGATAATTGTTTTACTCGATCGGAAAGTTTTGTCATTGCTCTCCTATCCTCTCTAATTCTTGTTTATTTCTTTTATGATACCACCATTACGTATGATCTACCAGATGCTTTGCTTCCCTCGCGATCATCAGCTCCTCATTTGTTGGTACAACTAATACTTTTACTTTGGAGTTTGACGTGCTTATTTCTCTTGTTTCTTTCGATCGTGTATTATTTTTTTCTCTGTCAATTTCAATTCCAAAAAAACTAAGTTGATCACATACTTCTTGTCTTACAAAGGAAGAATTTTCTCCAACACCTGCAGTAAAGAGTAAAATATCTACTCCATTCATTGCTGCAATGTACGAACCGATTGTTTTGCGTAATTTATACAAATACATGTCTATTGCCAACTTTGCTTGTATATTGCCTTCTTCCATTGCTTGTGTAATCTCACGCATATCACTCGACATACCTGTTACTCCCAATAACCCACTGTGTTTGTTCATCATAGATTGAATTTCAATCAATGTCAGATCTTCTTTTGCAATTACATAGGGAACAATTGCTGGATCTATATCTCCACAACGAGTACCCATCATTAATCCTTCCAGCGGGGTCATCCCCATACTTGTATCTACAGAAATGCCATTTTCGATAGCTGTAACACTTGCTCCATTTCCGATATGAGCAGAGATGATTTTTAGATCAGATAGAGATTTTTCAAAAAACAAACTTGCTTGTTCAGAGACATATTGGTGGGAAGTCCCATGAAATCCATAGCGACGAACTTTGTGCCGTGTGTATAAAACATAAGGTAATGCATATAAAAAAGCATGTTTTGGCATGGTTTGATGAAAGGCAGTATCAAATACAGCGACATGAATAGCATTAGGGAGTTGTTGTTCCGCTGCTCCTATTCCTAATAGATTTGGAGGGTTGTGTAAAGGCGCTAAATCGACTGTTTTTCGAATAGCCTGTCTGACTTCACTGGTAATAATTACAGATTTAGAGAAGTGTTCCCCACCATGTACTACGCGGTGTCCAACTGCTGCCACTTCATCTTCACTAGTGATAACTCCATCATTTTTGTCCATTAATAACCTTAAGACTAAATGTAATCCTTCTCGATGATCCAGAATCTCCGCTGTTCGCATCTTTTCTTCTGTTCCTGTTACTTCATAGGTAACAATGGCACTTTCAGTACCTATTTTCTCCACTAAACCTTTGGCTATAACCGATTCATCATCCATTTCAAATAACTCATATTTAATAGAAGAACTCCCGCAATTAATGACTAAAATTTTCATGCCTTACCGCTCCGTTTCTGATTTATATGCATATACAATATAAATTGCCATAGACATTCGAATGCTATTCTACTCTTTTTTTACAGTAGATTAAAGTGTGGAACAAAAAAAGAAAATTTAATCAAATATAAATGGTGAAAATCAATACACACTTAAATATATTGCCTGTGCAATTCTTGCTCAACCTTCACGCCTGTTACTTGGATAAGGGTAAATCCCTTTCGTAATATCGTATGAAACATTCTAGGCTTGTACTTGTGAAATGCCTGTTCCTATAAAATTTTGTATTCTTTATTTTACAGTTCAATTCGATTATTAATTTGAAAGACATCCCAATTAATTATGTAAATTTTATAGACCTAAAATTCGGTTTTTTTATGTGCTGTTGGTTCAATCGTAAATAGCAGCAGCATTATAGGGGTACCGCCACATGCCCATCAAGCTAAGAAAAATGGATACCCTCAAAATGAAAAAAATGAGCTGCATTTTCTCTGGAACATCCTCAGAAAAAGTACTCATTTCTCATGTTTAGTGATGTGGCAACTGTTTAGCTTGATGGCTATGGGGTACCGCCAACATTTTGTAAAAATCCTACACTAAGAGATTCAAAATGAAAAAACAGTCGATTTTCTCTATACTTAGAATGAATCCCTCAGCCATTCGAACCGATGAGGAATTCATTCTTTAATTCGTTCTCAGTGGTCTGAGATTGTGTAAACCAATCGTTCGATCAAAGTTATACTTGCATTCCCCTAAGGGATTAATGTATTGCCAACCTAGTGGGGAGATGTGACTCAATAGATGTTCTGAAAAAGGATTCATCTGCATCAAACACTCCGTTCTTCCTTCATCCATTGTTGTTTCAATCGTGATGTCAATCCTCTCAAGTAAAGTTCCTAGAATGTATAGAGTCGGTACTTTTCTACCTATCTGAACATAATGGACTTTGATTTTTCAGGCAAGATCCTAACAAAAATGCGGAAAGTCCCAATTTCAAAACAAAATTCGGAACAATGATAAAATAAAAATGATTTGAGGCTGCACATGAGCAACTTCAAATCATTTTCCCAATTATTATAGAGATGGCACCAAAACCAGTCTTCGCTCCCTCTACCCCTAAAAGATATGACCGAATACGCTTTAAACCTCTCTTTTTCGCTCAGGGTGGTAGATAATTCTAATGTAATCTGTATCCCGACTATCCATATCCCCAAGATATTTTCGTTCATGCTCCGGAATTAATTCATATAATTCTTTTAACCTGGCTCTTGCGGGCTCGGAAGGATATTCAAGATAGTCGTAATAAGCTTCTCTGCATTTCTCTAACGACGTTTCGCTTCCGTTCAACTTTTGATAAGTATCGACTAGCTGTTTATACTTTTCAATTGAGTCGGCGCTATACACTACTTCTCCAAACGTAATTTTGCCCAGATCTTCAAAAACTATAGTGGTTGGATTAGTAAAGCTAGTAAATAAGGTTCCGTTTTGAAAGTATTCTTCAATATCATCTATTTCAAAATTCAATTCAAATTTCGTCGTATAACAAGTTACACGCCCATCCTTATAAATAACTAGATTAGCCAAATAGTTCTTATCCTGATGCTTAAGAAAGATGGTGAACGCTTCACCTTCAGTGGTTTGATACCCTATTTCATTTTTTACATAAAACTCACTTGCTTGCGGGGAATATATTACTCTTCTGCTTGTTTGTAGTTGTATTTCATCCTCAGAGATTGTATACATGTTCTCCATTTTCGGATTTAGACGTTTGACAGTATCTCTTATATGCCTTAAATAACCCGCTTTATTATATTTCCATTCAGCCGATTGTACTTTGTAAGTCCCTAGTCCATATATCGAAATGTTTTCACTGTCTGGAACCTGTGAAACTATCCAACTATGCGTCATTTTTTTCTTTAGACCAGCCAGATCCACCAATTCCCAGCAGTTTACCATTCCATCTTCATATACATCTATATTGACATAGTGGTACTGAATATTATTAATGATTCCGGGTACTCTGGTTCCTTCTATTCTTTTTTGTCTACTGATTTTTTGCATGTTCTCCATCGCCTCTTAGTCTATGATTTTTAACCTGTAGATGTCGGTTCCTTTTTTCCATGCTCTTATTATAATTTATTCCCCCCCTTTCTAAGGCCTAGTGACAGAGTTTCTACCATAGACCGCAAAGTAGCATCATGATGTAAATTATCAAACACTTTCATTCAGTCATATAAATGAGAGGTGGTTACTTTGTGTCAACATGCAAGAAGTATGGATACAAAGTAACCACCTTTTGAACGCTCGGAAGTGTATCAGTTATGGAGATAGGAAAGGGCACCCTTGAGGAGCCAGCCCACAGACCAGACTCATGATAACGAACCAGATGAATGAGACCACCCACAGGCTGGGTCACTCGTGTGGAGTTCCATCGTGAAAGTACGATTCCATATCAATTTACGTATCAATGACGAGATCTCAGTTATTGATGAAATAATGGCTGTCGCCAGTGACCCGGACGAAGTCGACCAACAACTTGAATTAAATGGTGCATCGTGCGTCCTAAACGATCTAACGGCCAAACCATCAAAGTGTCTTCAGAACGAACATAACGAACAGTCTGCGTTGGACCTAAATTACAACCATAGCAAAACGCAGTAGTAAGATATCGCTCTTCAGGATAATCTATTTTTGCATCATGACCTGAAATCGAACCAAAAATGCATGTCCAATTCAGCCAATATTCCGTATCCGCGGGTAGATAAGCGCAAAAACAGGACATAGTCTAGGAATATTTCCAAGAGTGGCACTTTAATGTGCGAATAGGTGCCATACCCCATAATAGATTGTCTATGTGGTAGCACTTACTCTGGTTTTGCAACAATCAATCGGAGAGCACCAGTAAAAGTGGACTGCGTTCGATAATGACCATATTTGCGATCCCATTCCCCTGATTTTAGCTCCTCCTCTAAAGATTGAACATATTGTTTTTCAATCTCACCAGGTAAAAATCCCCAAGCAGACTGAGCTGCTCTCACTTCTTTTTCTAGAAAAGCTTCTGGGCGACCATAAAACGCTTCTTGAAAACCATCTTTACAATCTAAGGGAATTGGTATTTTCTGAATCTCTATTTCTCCACCTAATACTTCTGTCAGGTAAGCAATGGCGGGATATCGTTTTCTCTCTATTTCAATAAGCTCAGGAAAATAATTCACATTCCAAAATTCATCGAGTGCATCTGGATCGAAGGTTAGAACTAAAATCTGACCTTTTGTAACACGTCTTATCTCTTCAAGGCCAGCCTTTATATCTGGCCAATGGTGTACCGTAACCATCGCCATTGCAGCATCAAATGCATCGTCATCAAATGGAAGATGATCTGCAAATCCATGAATCGCAGGTACTTTATTCGTAACAGCTCTTTGCGCTCGCATTACCTTGGAAGGTTCAATTGCTATCACGTAACGATCCTTTGGTTCATAGGATCCAGCGCCAGCACCGATATTAAGCACTGTTTTTGCTACTCCTAGGGTATTGTGGACATAAGATGATATACGATTATCGGTCTGACGAATAGTGGAATATCTTTGACCTGTCTTGTCATAATTAAATGCGGGATTTGTGATTTCGATCATAATAACATCTCCTATAGTTATAGTCTATGGTTTATAAACATCATATAACTTTTGAATTGTTGAAGAAACTAAATAGAAATGTTTCCCAGTTTGGTCCCATTCCTCACACATCCTAATTGGGAAATATCACTAATTTATGTCCCGTTTTTACATGTATCTCCCCGTTACCCCCAGTAACGTTTGTTCCGTTTTTTTGTTTGACGCTCCCATACTCTATTCGTAAGTAACTAAAAATTTTGTTTTGATGGTTATATAATAAATGCGATCTTAATTTATTGATGCTCTAGGAGATTCAAAAGGAAGAGAAGGCGGTTGTCGATTCAGATTAATCTGATATTTACCAAATCGATTGACATGTGCCGTTACATAAGGACTTAAATAGGAAAGCCATTCTTCTTCGTATTCATTTCCTTCTATCAAAAACGATCAAACACCAGCTTTCTAATTATCGAACAGAAATTTTAGTAACCAGTATTCGTGTTCATCAATCACATGAATTAAAAAATAACCGACTCCTTAACATACAGGCGGTCGGTTATTTTTATCTGTCAGTTGTAAATGCCTACTTTGAGCCCTCTTCAAGGGGTTCTATTCTTCCTTTTCAACATCAAGACGATTGCCGTCTTTATCGTAATGAAAAAACCCTTCTCCTGTTTTGATCCCCAGATGTCCGGCACGTACCATTTTTTTCAACAATGGTGCTGGTCGAAACTTGGTGTCTCCAAATTCTCGATACAATCGCTCTAGTGCAGCTAAAACAGAATTTAAGCCAAATCGATCTGCCATTTCAAAGGGTCCATAGGCAAAATGGTATCCATTTTTCATGGCAAAATCGATTTCAGCAGCTCCTGCAACACCTTCCATGAGAATGTAACTAGCTTCGTTGATAAACAATACAATCATCCTTGTAGTAACAAACCCTGGGGATTCGAACACTTCTACCCCTTTTAGCTGAAGCGTGGTTAACAATGTTCGTAGCTGAGCAACACATTCTTCTGAAGTTTTCAACCCGCGTACTACCTCTACTAGGGGTCGTTTGGTTACAGGATAAACAAAATGCAAACCAACCACTTTGTCTGGTCGATTGGTGACTGCGGCAATCTCGGTAAGACTCAAAGTGGAAGTATTACTAGCAAATAAGACATCCTCCCGACATAATTCATCACAAATCTGGAAAACAGCTTTCTTTGTATTCATATCTTCTACTACCGATTCGATAACAAAATCTGCTTTTTTTAAGAAATCCATATTAGAAGTAAAAACAATTCGAGAAAGAGTTAATTTTTTTTCCGCAGTAGTGATGCCCCATTTGGATAGTTTTTTATCTAAGCTCTGTTCAATTTTTGATTTTGCATATTGGGCCAACTCCTCTGTTTTCTCTAATAATAAGACTTCATAACCTCTGGATGCACATAATTCAGCAATACCTTGGCCCATGGTACCACCGCCGATGACAGCAATTTGTTGTATTTCTTCCACCAAAACAAAATACTCCTTCCCTAACTCACCAATTGTTGCATTAATAATTTACGAAATTGATCTCCGTCCAATCTTTCTTCTACTAACAGGGTGTTCAAACAATCTCGGAAAAATGAATGGTGTTTCTTGGTCATTTGAATCGTTTGTTGATACAACTTATCTAAAATCCGGGAAACTTCTTTTGAAAGTTGATCCGTTGACAGTAGAGTCATATCGATTATACCTAATGAAGTCAGTCCTGTATCAATCATTGTTTTACAAAGTTGAATTGCTTGTTCGTAATCGTTTTTGGCTCCAGTAGATCGATTATCATACCATACTTCTTCTGCTGCCGTACCTGCTAAACAAATCATAACTTGTTTCTCTAATTGTTCTTTGGTGTGTAAATATCGATCATCTTTTGGATGATGTCGAACATAGCCGAGGGCCTGTCCTCTAGGTGTTAAAACCACTTGTGCCACTGTGTTAGGCTCTAATAATTCTGCAACTAAAGCATGTCCCAATTCATGAATGGCAACACGTTTTTTATCTTCTAAGGAAGTGGATCGATCTGTTTGTTCTCCCATCAATACTTTATCAACTGCTTGAGCAAAATGTTGGTCTCTAATATCTTTCGATTCGGAACGCATAGCATATATCGCGGCCTCATTAACAACACTAGCAAGACTTGCACCAGAAAAACCATATGTTTCTTGCGCTATTTTGTTTACATTCACATTTTCATGAATAGGTCTTTTTTTCATGTGTAAAGATAATATGTGAGCTCGTCCTTCTTTATCAGGTAAGTCCACCGAAATATGACGATCAAACCTCCCAGGTCTAGTCAGGGCTGCATCCAATAAATCTTTTCTGTTTGTTGCTGCGATGACAAAAACAGCGATATCATTCTTTTTAATACCATCCATTTCTGTTAATAACTGATTGAGTGTTTGGTCATATTCTTTATGTTGAGACCCTTCTCTTTTTGCTCCAATCACATCGATTTCATCAATAAAGATTACTGCGCGATTTTTCTTTTGCTTTTTTGCTGTGTTTCTAGCTTGTGTAAATAATTGACGTACACGATTGGCCCCGACACCCACATACATTTCTACAAATTCACTACCAGAAGCCGTGAGAAAAACAGCATCTGAATAGTGAGCAGCAGCTTTGGCCATTAAAGTTTTCCCTGTACCAGGTGGGCCAGTTAACAAAATCCCTTTGAGCGGTTGAATTCCATATGCTTGCATTTTGTCTTGCTGTATAAGGAAATCCAGTGCTTCCATTAATTCTTTTTTCGCTCTCTCTTGTCCTCCGATATCCGTAAATTGAATACGAGGTATAGTGTTACGTTGATCTTTGGCATTTTCTTTTTTCCAAAGAGAACCCGCTTTTGTCCCTGTTCCTGAAAAATACCAAATTGCGATACCAATACCGACGATTACAAGCATAGGTAGTATGGGAACTCCTAAATAAGCAAGAAAAAGCAAAAGACCCAGTCCAACCCCTAGCAAGGAAAAGTACATTTATTTCACCGCCTTTATTGGTAATATCTGAAACCATGTTTTATTTCCGTCTTGTAGAGAAAGATAAACATATTGATCATCTAAAAATAAGTTATATGGAAGATGATACTTATTCGCTATTTGTCGAACAGTAGATTGAACAAGCGTATATTTCCCTGTATTCATACCTTCTTCCACACCAAACACCATTTCTTGCCATGCTTTTTTGATTGTGGCTGTTTGGGGATTGATAAAAGATATTTTCCATTTACCTTGTCCGAGTTCCTCATCTAATTGAGTAGGTACATCTGGGAATTTATCTATAAAATCATAATTTGGTTTCGCATGCACTTGTACTTTCGTGATTCCAGGCTCTATTTTCATGTTGACGATAGAAATTTCTACCTGTTTTTGCAACACATCTTGTATAGGCTTTTCCACTTTGAAATATTGAAAACCTTGGTAACCACGGAAGAGTACAAGTAAAGTGACAACCAAACTAATCGCAACTATTTTCATTTGTTTTGTCATGATTGTCACGTACCTCCATCTTCTGATATATCACAAAGTACACTAGTTAGTATATCACATGTAATATATCTCCGTTGAAAGGAAAGATTGGAAATAAGAAAAAAGACCGTATTTACGGCCTTTGTAAAATGTGTAAGACATACCTTCTTGTTGTAAGGTGATACTATAGTTACACCGCAAGGGAGGGTATACCATGTCTTCTTGTTGGTTGTACGATCTATTGGAGACTCATTTATCCGAAGTACAGCTAAGTCAGGTGGAATCCTTTATCCATTCGGAATCATGGGCCTCCCCCGCAGCCCGATGCCGAAATTGGACTGAAGAAGAAGAACCACCACTACGTTTTCGTCTGGATATTGATGTACAAACATAGATTTACTTAGTCATAGTTTTACAAAAAATCTTCTACCTATTCCTTCGCCGAGTCCATTTCGCCTGCCAATTACTGGCAGGCCTATCTGCTTTCCAATTCTTGAAATGCTTGATTCGCTTGATGACTAACTTTTTCTTCATCAATCGTTTTCAATTCTCGATTTAGCATTAATGCTTTTCCATCTACAAAAACATCGACAATATCTCCACGCGAAGCAGCATAAACGATATGAGAAACAATATCGTGTAGAGGTTGCATATGTGTAGCTGTTCTATCGATAGTAATAAAATCTGCTTTCTTTCCTTTAGAAAGCGTTCCTGTTATTTGATCAAGAAACAAAGCTTCAGATCCATATACTGTACCCATCCATAGAGCTGTTTTTGCGGGTACCGCAAGTGGATCTTGATTTATTCCTTTGTGTATAAGAGCCGCTAGTTGGATTTCTTCTAATAAATCTAGATTATTATTACTCGCAGAACTATCCGTTCCCAATGATGGTCGTATGCCTGCTTCTAACATTTTTGTGATTGGTGCAATACCGCTTCCTAACTTTAAGTTACTACCTGGATTATGTGAGATTTTCACATTTTTTTCTGCTAGAAGCGCAATCTCTTCATTATTTAGATGTACAGCATGAGCAACCAAAGAAGGGAGTTCAAAAAATCCAAGTGAATTCAAGTGAGCAACTGGTCTCTTGCCATATTCTTCAACATTTTGGGCTACTTCTCTAGCTGTTTCTGACATATGAGTATGTATAGGTAACCCCAGATCGATAGCTTTTTCGATAAACTGTGTAATATAAGTTGGTGAACAAGTATAGGGGGAGTGTGGAGACATCATGGTAGTTATTCGACCACTAGCTGCACCATGCCAATTTTTTGCAAACTCCGTAGCTTCTTTTAATTTTTTCGCTCGAAGTTGATCATCTCCAAAACCAATACAACCCCGGCATAAAGAAGCTCTTATACCTGTGTTTTCTACTAATTCCGCTACAGTATCCATATAATCGTACATATCTAGAAAACAGGTTGTACCTGAACGAATCATTTCCGCTATCGAAAGAGAAGTACCCGCTGACACTTGTTCTTTTCTATATTTTCCTTCCAAAGGCCACATTTTATCTTCCAACCATTCTTGTAGCGGTAAATCATCAGCATATCCTCGTAACAAACTCATTGCAGTATGACCATGTGTGTTTATAAACCCTGGCAATAGTACTTTTTTGCTCATATCTACTGTTTGATCAACTGAAATTGGTAATTCATTTCCTTCGTATACTTCTAAAATAACGTTATTTTCTACTACTAAGGTTCCCACGAAAGGCGAGTAGTTTTCTTCCATCGTTAAGATAAGTGCATTTGTGTAAGCAGTTTTCATTTTTTCCTCCATTATTTCAAATGAATAATAACATTTTGGTTTATGTGGTAATAATCCTTAAATCCTCTTATCACATATTCTTGGTCATCCAATTCATACCCTGCTGCACCTCGATTGATAAGTCGAGGAAGAACTAAGACATCTTGTTTCATTTTAGCATGTTCTCCCACTATTATTTGTCGTTTTTTATGTATAGCAGCATTCATATGATATTGCGTATAAAGATAATAATAGTTAAACAATGCAGATGAAACGAGAAACAATACAAGTTGTATTTGTATTATTGGTTTTTTTAAAGCACCAAAAAGTAGGATAATACTAGCCATCGCTAATGGTATTGCTGGAAAAGCAATTCTTCCACCTGTCATCGATGGAGTAAAAATAGTTGCTATGTTAATTAAAAGAAATCCAAGAGGAAACATCAAGAACAAATAATTTTTCATCTGGATTGCCAAATATCCTGACATGGCGATAATGATAAAAATTAAGATCAGGCCATAAAGACTCAAATAAATCCGATTCATAAGCAAAGAATGAAATATATTTGATTGTCCAAAAAGAGGAATGTCAAAAGTATATGGGAGTAAAACAATAGGTCCACTTATAAGCCAATACCATTTAGAGGTAACTTGATAGCAGAGTATTGAAAGTAGGATAACTAGAAGAATAGTGAAAATAGCTTGTTGATCGATAAAAAAACGAACCATTGCAGGAAAAGTAATCTTAAGTTTTCCAAAGAGAGATAATTGATTGTAAAAAGCAATGGCACTTGATGATGCTCGTGCATTTACGCCTGGTGATAAAAATAATCCAAGAAAACCAACAAAACCAAAGAGAAGGAAGCTAAGATATATAGGTTGCATTTTTTGTTGATAAAACCATTCTTTTCCTATCCAGAATAATAGCAAACCTAATGTTAATAAAGCGATTTGCTCTTGCGACCATCCGAGAAAAAATGCTAATACCAAAAAAATACAAACGGGTATTCTATGTTGAAAGGCCTTTCCATAGTCGATACGTCGAAAATAGACAACCAATAAAAATAGACCTACCATCGGATAAACATAATTAAATGATCCGACTGCATAATATAAAGTTTGACGTGCGATGTATAGATGTACAAGAAAGAACATAGATATCAAGACAAAACCAGCCGATTCGTCTCCTCTCTTTGGTAATCTTACAAAGACAGAGTAAAAAATGAGATAACCAAACAATGTTAGGATAAATGGATTGAAAACTCTCCAGATATTTATTCCTTTGACTAGCATGAGTATAGAAAAGATATTAGTAAAAAACCTTCCGTTAACATGGTAATAGTCATATATTTGGTTATATATGACTTGGTAGATAGAAAAATCATGTCCATTAAAATGCGGATACAAGCTAAAATAAGTAGCATAGCGATAATCATCGCCATACATAAAGATCTTTTGATCCAACAAAAACATACCAAGAAAAAGCATTACAAAAGGGATATGAGGAATGAGCCACTTCATGCGATTTTTTATCATCCATATCTTCCTGTCCATTACCTATCAGAAATATTTTCGAACGAACTGCAACAAGGTTGTAAGATTATATTTTGTTCCTTTATAAATAGGAGAAAAAATATCCCCTTTTTCCGATATTCTATCCCCTATATTTGTGAGGGTAAAATCGCTAGGCCTAATAGGCTGTATCAATTCATCCCATTCAAGTGGTGTGGAAACATTAGCCTCTTTTTTAGAACGAGGAGAGTAAGGAGCTATTAATGTTTTTCCTCTCCAATGTTGCAGATAATCAAAATATACCTTTGTTCCTCTATCTTTGACTCTTCTTTCAATCGTAATTAGCTTTGGATACTTTTCCGATAGATAACGAGCAACAAAGGTACTTATCTTACGTGTTTCTTCAAAAGTATGAATGGGTTCTAAAGGTATATAAATTTGTAAACCACTTGCTCCAGATGTTTTGACTATTCCATCTAATCCCATTTCATTGATTAATTCCCTTGTATAGATTGCAACTTCCTTCACTTGTTCAAAGGGAGATCCAGTAGGATCAAGGTCAAAAATTAATTCTGTAGGTGTATTTACTCTATTATAAGAATGGAATGATGCATGAAACTCCAAGCAAGCGAGATTAGCTAACCAAATAAGTGTTGGGATATTTTGCAACATGACATACTCTGTATTCTCAGCTTTTGTAGTACTGACAAAATGGGGTTTAGAGACAGGTACATTTTTTTGATAGAAAGAATCACCAAATACACCATCCGGAAAACGAATGGTTGTGAGTAATCTGTCTCGGCAATATCGAAGTAGATAAGGACCTAAAACACCTAAATATTGAACATAGGCCCATTTCGTTATCCCAGGAAAAAGCTCTTTATCAGGATTGGAGATCTTCACTTCTTCTCCATCTATACGAACATACATATCGCCTATTTCCCAACTTTCCATGAGCAAATAGTTATTTATCACATACACTGCTGTATATACGTAGATCTAAAGGAGGATTCCCTATGTTTAACAAAAATATTGACTATGAAGCTTTATGGGATGAAATCGAAAATGAATTGGATACAGATGTAACAATTGAAGAGTATCAAAATATTAATGATCTCTCATCTTCGCATTATCAAGCACGACATTGCCGTCCAATATATGATCCATTGTTCTTTATTTTCTTCCCGCATCGTCGTCATTATTAACGTTCAATCATAGCACCTTTTAAGGTGCTAAATTATTTTAGAAAACTTTCAATTACAGGGTTACGAAGAGTTGCATCAGGGGTCCATTCTAAAAATCGTATATTTGCCTGCATATTTGGTGAAAACCAGCGAATCTCTTCTTCTTTAAAAGCAGGAATTGCTGTTACTGGATTGGAGACGGAAAGAGAATTGCTGTATATCGTTAAGATTTGTTTTTCTTCTGTGCTCAAGCCAGAAGATACTCTTCCTATGTATATCCATTCTCCCCTTTCTCTTTTACCTAATAACAATGAATACACAGATCCAGATTTTAGTGTCACACCAAGTACAGTAGCTGTTACATATTGAAAATGCTTTATTTTCTTCCATGTAGGATGTTTTACTCCCAAATGATATTTTCCGTTTTTTTCTTTTAACACAATTCCTTCCCAACCTTGATTTTTTGTATAGTGAAATAAAGACTCTCCATCAGTGGTCGTCGGACAAACTTGAATCTTATCCGTTGGTTCTATTGTTTCATGTAAAATAGATAATCGTTCATGGAGTGGTTTATCTGTTATCCAATCATTATATTGAAGAATATCAAATACAATATAACTAACTGGTATTTTCGAAATGTATTGTTGAATCTTACTTGCTGTTTTCATGCGATCTCTTTTTGCGACTTGAAAAAAATCTGCTTTTCCTTTATTTATTGTTATCATTTCTCCATCTAAATATAAAGTTTGCTTTGCAAACTTGTTTGTTAATATATCCCTGATTTCTGGATAGATGAAACTTCTTACATTTCCATTTCTCGTATGAAGCAGAACATTTCCATTTTCTATTTTAGCAAGTATTCGAATTCCATCCCATTTGACTTGATAAACCAGGTTAGGATCTACCAATAGTTGATTAGATAAAACAGGCTCCATTGGTTTAACCAGTGCACACATGCATTTTGATCCTCTCTAAACAGGCCTTTTTGAATACTGTAGCCCTATCCTCCCTATTACCATGACAACTATCAGATACAACATGATAGTAAGGGTATATACTGCCAACCGCTGAGTGACAAGTGTAAAATATAAGATCCCATCCTTTTGAGTTCTATGCTTTTGACTCTTGCTTTTTACCCCATTTTTTCTTTAAATAAAGCACACCTGTAGTAAGAAAAGGGATAATCATGATGATGTAAGTAAAATACATCATCCACATCGCCGTATAGGTTTGAAAATCTGCTGCATTTGGTGTTCCCCACTGAGAAAGAGGGATAAGACTAATGGCAATAGGTATTGTTAAACAATTAAGATCTCTCAGTCGAAACAACTGTTTTATACTTAGTGCTGTTACATAAACACATACAGATAGCTTGGTAAATATAGAAAACGTCCATATACCAGCCATAATTACCTCTACACGTTGAATAACCCCACCCACATCGATTTTTTTTGCAATGGTGAATGCAGGATAAGTATTTATTGCTGTTCCATATCCACCCAAACTCAAAATGGAAAGTACAGTTATGATCATTACTATCACACCACCGATGAAGGCTCCTAAAACATATCCTTTCGTGATTTTTTTGTTTTTGGATACAAAAGGCGTCAGCATAAGAAAAAGTACCAATTCGCCAAAAGGAAATGATATAAACCCATAGGAAGACTTGAAAATATCATGAATATCATGCTCTAATATTGGCCTAATATTATTTGGATGCATTTGTGGAAGTACAGCAAAGATAAACACAATAAACAAGAAAGTAAATAGAGGAGTCAAAGTCTCTGTTGATCTGGCTAGGGTCTCGATTCCTAAACGAACCCCAATAATCACAACGATAACGAAAATATATTCTGCTGCATCTAATGGTGTCCCTACCAACATTCTTGTATTAACAAAATTACCTATATTAGAAAGAACCAAGCTTGATAGTGTTAATGAAAAAAAAGTAAAAATCAAAGCAATGACAAAACCTAAATAGTTACCAAAAGACTCATTGATAGCTTCTATTAATGATCTACCCATAAAGAATTTTCCTATTGATGCGTAGCACCAAACTACCAGTAAACCAATTCCTAATCCCAAAAGTGCTGAAATCCAACCATCCTGTCCCGCATAACTGGCTAACATGCTAGGTGCAATAATGACTGAAGTTCCAACTGTATATAGAAGAACCAGTATGGCAAATTGACGGTATTCAATCTTTTCTTTTCTTATCATGTCCTAGCCCCCTACTGGTATTAGTTAGAAGTAAAGGAATTTCAATATATTTGCTACTGTTGCAAGCAGGAGAAAAAAGGAGAAAAACCATATTTCTTTGGTATACTTTAATTTCTTTAAACGTGGAATCTCAAACAAAGCTACCACAACTGCCACAACAGAAATCAAGATCGATTGCCACATGCGCTATCACCTCTACTTCATAGACGGAGTGGATTTATTTACTTTACCAAAGTTTCTAATCTTCACTTTTACGTTTACTTTAACGGATAGTGTAGAAAAAGTTTTATTCCAGTTTTTCTTTAACTTAGACCAATCTTTCGGATAAGTCTGATGAATTTGATCTCCAAAACCGAAAATATCACTTTGATATTCTTTTTGCGTCTTTTGTAGAACCATAGTTATTTGATTTTTTATTTCTTTTTCCGTTTTCTTTTCTAGTGCGTGGATAACATTTAGATTTAGCAAATTGGATTGGCATTCGAGTTCTGCTACATTTGCCTCTGAATTTATCTGTACATCTATGGAAGGTTTATGATTTCTCATATTTGCCTTTATAATAGAATTTGTATGAATCAGTTCTGTCACATCTTTATGATCTTTATTACATGGCATCTCAATAACCGTACTCTTTATTTTGCCAATCAAATATTTATAACCAGAAGCCTCTGTTTCATTCAGGTATCCAACTAACTTATCTTGTCGCAGCACCCCAACACTGGTGTACTGCAAATAATTTTTTATCGATATGTTCTCGACGTTCTTCTTTTGTTCACCTTCCTTTAGACTACCTCTAATCTCTACTGCTGTAATAACCGGTTCCTTTCCATCACCTGATATTTCATTATCCAATTGATCGATTTTCAGAGTAGAAAATGGAGCCCAATACTTCTCAGAATGCCTAAGCATGTTAAACATATAGGCTGATGGTACCTTTTCTAATGGGGTTACCATGGTTAATACGTCTTGTGCCTTATTCCCTTTCGTCATAATAATAAAAAAATCACTTCTTAATTCATGATCGCGTGATATAACATCAAGAGCTGGAGCTACACCTTCTCTCACAATAGACTCCCCAAGCACTAACATGCGTAAATGCGCTAAGTATAGTTTTCGAGGGGTACTCGCTGTCAATTGGCGAATCGCTCCCATTAATGTGTTTGATTTTGTCTTATAAGTTACAACAGGAGCTCTTCCGCCACCCCCACCTTTAGATGCTATTTCACTTGGATCTACTATTTGAGTGGATATCACATACTCGTTATCAATCTTGTCCACACCTAGACCAATAACAAGCGCTATTTCATTTAATTCCCTACGGCTCCAACATCCTGATAAAAGTAATACCATTGAGAGGAAAACAACCAATAGAAGTTTTCTTTTACTCATTTTTCATTCTTCCCTTTTTTATTTGGTTTCGTAGGTGGGGAATTATTACCTCTCACAACATCTTGAGATACTAAGCTAACTGGGCGTTTATCCATCATCCAATGTGGCATCCGAACAATACTATCTTTAAATTCGGAAGAGATATATGGTCCATATGGTGTCATATAAGGAATTCCAAAGGAACGTATACTACATAAGTGCAACACAATCACAATTATGCCCATCATAACTCCGTATAACCCAAATCCAGCAGCAATCATCATCAAAATAAATCTCAATATACGCAATGCAATCGACATATTATACGCAGGTATTACAAAACTTGAAATCGCAGTAATTGCAACCACGATTACCATACCGGCTGATACAATACCTGCTTCTACTGCAGCTTGACCAACTACTAATGCACCAACAAATGAAACAGTCTGACCTACTGCTTTGGGTAATCGAACCCCAGCTTCCCGTAAAATTTCAAAAACCAATTCCATCAAGAATGCCTCTACAAATGCAGGGAAAGGAACTCCCTCTCTTTGTACCATCAGATTGACAAGCAATGGAGTTGGTAGCATCTCTTGATGAAATGTGGTAACAGCAATATAGACGGCTGGGGCAAGAAGAGAAATAAATAAACAAATAAAACGCAGTATCCGAATTAAACTAGAAATAAGTGATCGTTCATAGTAATCTTCTGCCGCTTGAAAAAATTGATTAAATAATGCTGGAACCATCAAGACAATAGGTGTACCATCTACTATAATGGCAACTCTACCTTCGAGCAGTCCACCAGCTACTACATCTGGTTTTTCTGTATGATGAACGGTAGGAAAAGGAGAATAGGCTTCATCTTGGATAAGTTCTTCAATGTATCCGCTCTCTAAAATACTATCGATGTCAATTTTATCTAAACGTCTTCGGACTTCTTCTAAAACGTTATTATCTACCAATCCATCAATAAACATAATGCTTATCTCTGTTTTTGTAAGTTCTCCAATAGTCTTCCCTTCTAATCGCAAGCGAGGGTTATTGATTTTCCTTCTAATCAAGGCAGTATTTGTTCGGAGTGTTTCACTAAAACTTTCTCTAGGACCACGAACAACACCTTCAGCTTCAGGAACTCCTCGATCTTTCCAGGATTTTAGACATAATCGGTATCCTATTCTACTTCCTTCCATGAGGAAAACAACTTCACCACAAAGCATGGACGTAAATAATTCATCAAAGTTTTCGATTTGAACTACTCCGCCAATAGGTAATAAAGACCTTTGAATAAAAGGGAGCCAAGACTCTGGAGAAACATCAAAATCTTTCCAATCATTTTCTTTTAAAAATATCATCAATGGTTCTAGTACAAATTGATGAAAAGCATTTGAATCTGTTAAACCCTGTGTATAAAGGAAACAACAGCCTAATTTTTGATTTTCTCCAATATAAACCTCTCTAACGACAATGTCCTGACTTCCTCCAGTTGTATCTTTTACATGTCGGATATTCGCATGTAACGAAGCTGAGATGGATTTCATTTTTTTCTTCTCTTGCTCTTCTGTTTCCTCAAATTTTTGTTGGGTATTGCTACCTTCATTAGCTGACATGTTTTCTGCTTCGTTTTGTACATCTTCCTTACTTTGTTTGTTGTTTGTTTTCTCTTCTTGAGATATTTTATTGGGATCTTCGTTATTTGCTGTTTTTGGTGAACTCAAATGAGAATCACTCTTTGGTTCATCTTCCTGCTGAGATTTGTTTAATGGTTCATGTATCTCATTTTCTGTTATTTTCTCATCTTGCTGGTCCAGATTACTCTCACTAATCGTTATTTCTTGCGAAGATTTATGTGATTTGTATGGAGACTTTAATCGTTTCTTATCCCTTTTGTTTTTATCTTCATTTGATTTCATTCTGATACCTCATGTTCTTTATTTTCATAAGAAGTTACATAAATTTTGCACCAGATAAAGGAATTTCATTCACGAAATAAAGCAATTTTGGTGATTTTACATGATAACGCAAAGCTCGTACATCGTATCTAATAACGACATTTGAATAATATATTTCAATGCAATTTTTGGGATTAAAAACCTAATTTCTTGCTGTCAAAGGTGCTTCCAAACATCTTGTAAAAATCCTATGTTTAGAAAATCAAAAACAAGATGTCCCTCCAGAAGTTGTTCAATATCTAGTGGATCAGGTAAATACTTCGATTGGAGATTTCTTTGACGGGATAGAGGGAACATCCGTCGATTTTGATATCGAATAACCATTAAATAGAAAAAAACTTGAGTTTTTATAATGCCTTAAGTCATTTCATGTTTACATAGTGGATATTTTTGCCCATCCCCACGAAAAAGTGGAATAAGAAAAAACAATGCTTTGTATTGACAATTAAGATCATTTCATCTAATATACTAATGTACCAAATTAATAGTACAAATAATGATGAATATCCATATGGAAAAACTTATCAGGGGATCAATAGTATGTAACACTCCAACAGAGAAGAGGAACACAATCATGAAGCGAATTTTTATTATTAATGGGTATGAACCGTACCCAAATGCATCAGGACGATTAAATCAAACCCTTGTCGATCATATGACAGATCAACTCCGCTCCTCCTATGAAATAAAAACAACCATTGTTGCTAATGGTTATACACCTGAAGAAGAATGGGATAAATTTCGTTGGGCTGATGTGGTTATCTATCAATCACCTGTTTTTTGGTTTAGTATTCCTGGAGCCTTTAAAACATATATTGACAAAGTATATGAATATGGAGTTTTCTTTCAAGGTTCGGATACTTATGGGGGCGGCGGGTTATTTACAGAGAAGAAATATATGCTGTCCTTGACATGGAATGCTCCATCAGAAATATTTTCAAATCCAGGACAATTTTATGAGGGGAAAGATGTAGATGAAGCAATGTTCCATTTTCATAAAACACAAGAATATATTGGGATGAAACAATTGCCCACTTTCTCTTTGTACAATGTTATAAGAGATCCTGATATCAATTCATTTCTAAGAATGCTAGATGAGCATTTACAAGAAGTCTTTCCTAATGAATAAAGAAAACCATCTTAATCCGATACATGTAGGATAGAGTATTCATTAAAATTATATTTTTAGTATATCGGTAAGCGATATAAGATTGTCGTCTGTTCTACATGTCTTAAGCGATCCAAGGCGTCTACAGATCGTTATGACTCTGAAAGATAATGTGGAGCAAAACTGTGGAATCTATTATAATCAAATGCCCAAATCTACTTTGACTCATCATTTAAAAGTCCTTAGCAGCTGGTGTGGAACAAGTAAGGATGGAAGGGAAATAACATTTTATTCCTTACACACGGAGGATTTTGAGCAGTTGTTCCCGGGATTGCTCCTGTTGATTTTAAATACTCATACCGAATTAATTGAATAAGGCAGTCACCTAAAAAACAACCTTTACTTGATTAGCAAAGGTTGTTTTTTATATTAACTGTTTCATGTTTGTTGACATGGATGCAATCATTCACGATTTGGCTATACCAAAAATAGAGTACTCCTCTCAAGATTTCCCTCTGAAATATATAAAGCAAAAATTAGAGGAACACTTTTTGACACACCATACGGCTAAAGCCGTAGGATTCTTGGGACGGTAGTCTCATGACTACTTCATTACCAAGCTAACCCCGTGAGCCCCACGGTTCATTACAACAGAATAGTCCTACTGCTTGGTTTTCGCATTTCAAACTATCCAAAAAATGTAATTGATGGTAGTTTATAACCAGAATGTATGTTTGTAAATATATTTTCTGAAAAAAGTGTTGGACTTGTCAGAGGGCTGAACCCTTTCCCGTCCAACGCTTGCTTTCCATTTGGTAATGAGGAAGAAAACCAACGCAAATCGTCTAAGTTTTGCGGTTCTTTTGAAATTGGTGGTACCCCTACTTGTGAACAAAACAAGATAAGCCTAATCGTCTATCAAATCCCTTTTATTTCTTGTCCATTTCCTTGATAATATACCAATATCGATTCATCGTCTTATTTGACATAACGTAGAACAAATTAATAAAGAATATGGCAGGTGCAGTAATAGCGACTATTCCTGCAAAAATTTGTTCAAACGTCAAAGCCAAAATGATAGCTGTTACCCCATTTTGTTGAGCAAATGCCAAATGAATGCGATCACTAATTGGTAAATTTTTCGTGAGCAAAAAACCAACTACTATCTGAGCAATAAAGGTAACAATAGCTAACCAAAAACCATTTATTATATCGATACCATCTAACATAAGCATTCCTAACATAAACGTAGAAGTCCATAATGCAATTTTGGTAATACAAGAAATAAATACATCAAATGATGGTCGCAAAAATAGGCCCACAAGAGCAATTCCTAACATCAGAAAGTGGGATACTGCGATTATCATCACAACACCTAATAAGATGTAGACAAGAATGGAATACTTGCGGATCAAATACCAAATAGCAAATGTTACAATAGCAAAACTAATATTAGCACCTAGATTAACAGCATAATCCGAAATATTTAAAATATTTATTTCCGTATTTTCGATGTTCATATAATAAGCAACAACCATCGATGCATAAAAAGACAGCAAAACTGTGATCGGGTCATCAAAAGAAGCCCATGAAGCCAAGATCGTTCTTACTCTTTTGGACATACGGGAATTATTTAAAATAGCGGCAACAGATAATGGATCAATTTGTGCGACAACAATTCCTAAAATTAAGTATTTTGGATCGTTATGAAAATAGAACAATACACCACTTATGATTCCTATTTTGATTAACACCCCAACCGTAATTACGGGAATGATAATACGCATATTCTTCTTTGTATCTTCTAATCTAATACTATAAGTGCTACTGTATAAACCTAATGCCAACAGTAGATGAATGACTAAAATATATATCTCTGACTCATTTGCATGTTGGATGTCAACTACATATGCTGAAAAAGCACCCAAAACTAAGAAAAAAATTAATTGAAAGAGACCAGTCACCGATACCCTCCTTTGATTAGTAAACTTCACTTGTATTTCCAATAATTTAGTAAACTCCTACAAATAGCATAGCACATAGGTCATCTTTCTCTATTGACTGATTCTTAAGAATATGGATATCTATAGATAGAGCCACCAAATGTACGAGCTTATTTGAGGAATCTGGAAGAACAAAAGGATCTTCCCCTGAATAGGCGTGGCCACCAATCAACAAGATGATACTGATAGGACAAACGCAAACGAAACCCAACAATTACTGGAAACAAGAAAAAAGTTCGAGTCTCATGAAAGGGAGACGATGATCAGGGAAGTATTCAGAGGGATCAAACATATCCCTCAGAAGGTGAAACAGAGTTGGTACTGGACACCCACTCCTAGGGCGCTGCTAGCTCTCACCTTTCTCCTATCGCCGACAGCGCACATCATCCACCAAGTACTGCCGGCGATCATGATGGAGCAAGGTCATGGTGGTCATGTTGTAGCACTGCCGATCTTTCAGCTGGGGCTTCAGCTGGCAGCGACAACAAGCGCTACTCGGATCATCCACCAATATGGTCCAAAAAGGATGATCGTCTGGGGTGTCATTGTGTGGATCTTCACCTACCCGCTCACTGGTATCTTGGTGTCAAAGGACTGGATCTGGGGTTTCTATCCGAAAGCATTTACCACCTTCCCCACCACTTGGGCTGTCGTGGCCATTGGTGCTTGGTGGTTGGAACTGAGGAAACAGCGGGGCAATGAAAGAGACGATGGTCTCCAAGTCGACAACTGGTCGAAACTGTTCCGAGGTGTTGTGATGGGATCCCTCACTGCACTGGGTTTTTTCTTGGTGCGAAACCATCAGATTTGGCTGTGGGTAACCATCCCTGCTGTCATCACCGGACTACTCTTCGTACCTATCATTCAAATGAAGGAGACAACACTCGAGACAAAAAAGAAAGAGAAAAAACAAGAGAAAAACACGACATGGCGGAACGATAAAGCCGTTTGTCTCGAACTCCTCGGTATGGGAGCTCCGATCTCGGGTTCGATTCTTGTATCGGTACTGATCCTTTCAGCGATGCAAGGTTGGGCTTCCTTGATTCTGTTGTCAGTCGTACCTATGTGTACGCCTCTCATCAGTATCCATCTGCTTCAAAAAACGGAGCTGGGCACAAAGAATCCCACTCCTAGTTGGTGGACAACTGTACATCGGTGGCTCCTGTGGAGTCATGGGATTGCTATCGTCGGCTACGGTTTGATAGCCTTGGGACTTAGTACCTCCCAAGGAATACTTCTGATGGTGGCTGTTCCCTTCGTCATGCTGGGTCGTACGGCCCCAACGTGGATAGCTCGAAAGGCTAGGCAACTCACGTCGAATACATCGCTCTATGTAGCGGCAAGCAAATCCCAAGATACTTGTGTCCAACTGATCTCCGCGTTCCTAGGATTTGGCATAGGACAATGGCTGGGTTTGACACCAGCTTTGTTGCTCGGTGCAATACTCTGTGGTGTATCACTGTTCTGCACATACCGGTATCCGTCTCGGTAAAATGCAATCGAACTCCTACTCTGATTCGACGCATGAGCGTCGAATCAGAGTAGGATGAATATAAACTAGTGTATAATCAAATTCGCATCTCACAAAAAAATCGCTCGTTTGTAAGTCTTATGACACATAACAGGAACATAAAAATGAAGCTACGGAAAAGACCAAAAATCGTTGGACTCAGTCCTTCCAATGGCTTGATTGTCCCTTTTTGATTACTTTAGTTCCATCATATAGTTGCGGCCAGAATACAAGACTGCTAATCCAAAAAGAACTGCTACCGCACCAAAATAAAATGGTATATGAGGGTTATACCACTCTGATAGTTTTCCTGCTAACCATGGTGCAATTGCCCCACCAACAAAACGTATAAAGCTATATGAAGAAGATGCTATAGACCTATCTACAGGCGAAACTTCCATGACGGCAGTTGTTATAAGTGTATTATTCACCCCAAGAAGTCCACCAGAAAGAACAATACATACGATAAGCACTGGAACATATTCAGTAAAAACACCCATAAAGAGTAACAACAACGTAAATAAAAACAAAATCATATACATTACTTTTTTTGTACCGAAATGTTCTTGCAATTTCGGAGCAATCACGACAGAGGATATTGCTAAAAATATGCCCCAAAAGAAAAAGACAAACCCAATACCTTGGGCATCAAGATGTAATACAAAAGGTGAAAAGGCCAGCAAGGTAAAAAAGCCAAAATTATAAAAAAGAGCTGTTATTCCAATAGACAGTAATCCTCGATGTCCCAGGGCCCGGATAGGATCCACAATGGAACTCTTTTTCGCTGGTTTTGGAACCTTATCTAGCAAAACAAATACTGCAACAAAGCCAATAACCATTAGAAAGGCTACTCCAAAAAATGGACCTCTCCAACTGATGCTACCTAATAAACCTCCTAATAAAGGTCCAACAGACATTCCAAGACCAAGTGCTGCTTCATACAAAATAATGGCACTTTCCGTTCCGCCTGTAGCAACGCTAACGATCACTGCTAATGCTGTAGATATAAACAACGCATTTCCTAAACCCCATCCAGCTCGATAACCGACTAGTTGTCCAACTGTTCCTGATAAACCACCAAATAAAGAGAATATTATGATAACAAAAAGACCTATAAGCAGCGTAGCCTTTGGCCCGATGCGACTGGACAACCAACCCGTAATAAGCATCATAACACCTGTAACAAGCATATAACTTGTAAATAATAAAGAAACTTGACTAGGTGTAGCATGCAATTGTTTCCCGATTGCAGGTAGTATTGGATCTACTAACCCTAAACCCATAAAAGCAACCATACAAGCAAAGGCTACTGCCCATGCTGGCTTTGGTTGCTTAAAAATCGTTTTGAGTGAATGTGCCTGATTCCCCACTGCCATAACGTCATTCTCTGTTGCTGCCATATAACAAGAATCCTTTCTGTATACAAATATTTCGATTCACGAAATTAATTATAACATATATTTCATTTGTATCCTATCCTTGCAAGCTATATAAAAAATAGCTTCTTTTTGTGTACGATAAAATTCATAAAAAAAAGAAGCTATTGCTGACAGGAACAGGAATATATGGATCTAATCTAAGACAAAAGTGGAATCCGATCCTTATATTTCTTTACAATCTGTTCGTTATGTTCATCTGCACCATTTATATTTCCACTAATAAACACAGGTGGTGGATTATAACCTTTTTCGATAAGCAGATCAGTCACCTCAATAAAAATACTATTTAAAATCGCTGCACCAACAATAGTAGATGCAGAACCGAAAGAAACAGGGGATGATGCATGTTTCATCATGGCATCTCCTTTTGGTATATGATTATCCAAAACCAGATCTACCACGTGACAGAGTAACTTTCCGCTGTGATGTCGGGACAATTCATGTTGATACTGAGAAGAAGTTAAACCAATCACATAGGCACCTTTTTCTTTCGATATCATTGCAACATCGACAGGAACAGGATTTTTACCAGAGGTAGAAATAACAATCACAACATCATGTGGGCGAATATCTTCCTTTCCCATAAACGTATGTGCATAATCATTTTCTCTTTCATTCTGTGAGGAAGAAACAGCACCTTCATGTAACATTAAAGGTTCATGAAATATTACTCGTACAGGTGCAAGCCCGCCAGCTCGATAAAATAATTCTTCACCCAACATATGAGAATGTCCACATCCAAATAAATGCACAATCCCACCCTGATCAATACAATCAGCTATTTTCGTTGCTGCATCTATAATATTAGTTTCCTCTTCCCGCTTCACTTGATCCAACAAACGATGGACATGTTCCAAATAAGTTTCAAACATTTTATTCGCTCGCTTTCTTAATAATGGTAGCAACTTTTTCTGGGATGGTTTCTTTTGTAATGGGATGAATAGTTGATCCGAATATATGTGGAATAAATAGCTCAATTCCGGTGTTTTTGACCCCGTCTACGATTTCTTTTATATTATCCTCTGTAATTCCACCAGCGGGCTCTACTGCTTGAATGTCTTTTTTTGCAGCAATACGTGTTAAATCAATCAACTCATCTAAATGAGCGAGCCCTTTTACTGGCATCAATTTAATAGAAGGAATACCAAAAACTTTCACCAATTCAACAAATAATTCTGTGTTGATTTCTCGACCAGAACCAAGTCGTACAGTTCCTACTTTTCCTGATGGAGCCACCAGAGCATTTACCCACTGATTTTTTGATTTCCCTTCTAAATAACCCATTGCATAACTAGCATTTTCAAACGGTTGATTAAGATGACCAGCTTCAGATAACACTGCTATTTGAAGTGCCTTTTTCCAATTATCTTTGTTACCATTCCCACCTAATCCAACACTCACGACATCCACAACTTTTTTGAATTCGTTTATGGTTTGTACTGCATCCTCAATCTCATAATCTTGTGCTGTAATACCTGGTAGAATGTATCCTTTTCCTGCTACTATGATATCTTGTAAATTCGCAACATCTTTTGCTAAAAAATTAAATAGGATAAAATCGTTTAATCGTTTTGTTTGCAATCTATTTCATCCTTTGCTTGTTCAATCATTTGTGTCATATTTCGCAAGGCAACGGAAATGATTTTTTCTCCTTTTTCTTTTGAAGCCAGAGTGGCATCCCCTAGTACCGCCGTTTTTGAAAATGTGCTCCATTTTGTGGGAGTAACATCTGCTGTATCTGGAATATCAGGAGAATCATGAATTGCGCGATCCATACGAACTTTATCTTCAGCCAAATACAACATATAGGAAGTTTCTAGTTCACATGCATGAAAATAACTATCGTGTATGGGTTGGGATTCACGTACATCATGAATAACTTCTTTTGTACCTGGATAAAACATCACAAATACTTTTAATTTCGGATACTTCTCATATAAAACACGTGAAGCTTCCTTTAGAGCAACCGAATTCCCATAATGACCATTCACAATCACCATAATACGAAAACCTTGATGGAATAAACTTTCTCCGATTTCCACTATGAAATGAGTAATAGTTTGATTGGAAATCGTTAGACTCCCAGGAAAATCACTTAAACTCCAAACTTGGCCATAAGGTAGGGTAGGTAAAACCATTCCATCAATAGAATCAGCTAGTTTTTTGGAGACTTCTTCAGCAAGATAATTATCGGTCCCCAAAGGAAGATGAGGACCATGAGCTTCTACTGCTCCAACAGGTAATATGGCTACTTTTGATTTTTCAATAGCTGACTTTATTTCATAGGAATTTTGTTCTTGAAACTGCATAAGAGCATCCCTTCCCTTTACTTTTTGAACGAAAAACATCTAGCTGGATTGGTAACAAAAAATTTATGGATCAAAGTTTCACCATCATACCCGCGTTGATTTGCTTCTTCGATAAAGCGAGGGATCCATTTTCCAATGATATAGTTTAATCCCAATCCATGATCATAGTGCTTATAATAACTTTTCCGTGCTGTATCTCCACTAATCAAAATCTGATCTTCATACCCTTTATTCACCAAATGTAGTATTCCGTTAATTCTAGTGCTTTCCGGGTAATACTTTATTTTTCCTATTCCATCAAAACTTAAAAATGCACCAGTTCGAGCTACTTGTTCATGATAAAACGGATCTGGATTTCGATCCATATGACCAAAACTTACATGCTGCAAATCTATGCCTTCACTTTTTAGAATCTCGATCTGTTCCAGTGCCATCGTACCAGCTTCAGTATGAGAGTGCACAGGTGCTTTCGTCTCATGATGTGCTCGTGCAATTACTCGAATGGTTTTTTCTTCTAATGGAGTAATGCGATTATAACCAGTTCCGAATTTTACTTGCCCAGCTTTGAACGAAGTACCTTCTAACCCCATTTCCACCTCAGAAATGACGTGATCAGTCAGTTTTCGGATCGATGTTTGTTCTATCCATTGCCCGAAAGTTGTAAATTCACCAATTACTTGGCGTAAAGCTGGTGTAAGTTTCGCTTCCCAAAGAAAGCTCTTATTAAAACCAGCAGTTCCTACAATTTGAATCCCTGTCTCTTGTGAAATCTTTGCAACACCCTGCACATCTCGTCCATAATCAATAGCTGTAGCATCTACCATACTTTGTCCACCTAGGTGTTTAAAATCAAGGACATCTTTTTTGGAAGAAGTATAGTCATCTAGTAATAAATCATCTTCTCCTTTTTCAACCCAGTAAGGAGGACGACAAATAATATGCTCATGAGAATAAGTAAAGCCGAGAGACTCGGCTTTGATGTCACCCAAAAAAGTACGTATAAACGACATAGAATGACACTCCTTAAAACAGAATTTGTGCTAAAAATTTAATGATTGGACCTAGGACAAACATATCTGAATCAGCTGCCCACATAGCCGTATCTGGGATCGTTTTGGTAATCAGATTGGTAACCATCAAATATTGTCCCCAAGCAACTACCGTTGCCGTCATAAAACCACCGATCAAAGCACCACGAACCCCACCAGTAGCATTACCAAAAACACCTGCAGCAGCACCATGGAAAAAGAGAACAATCATCGTAGGTACAAATACATATCCAATTCCTTTACCAAGTACGAGCAACCAGAGGATTGCACCTACTAATGTACCCAAAAATCCTAGTGTCACCGCATTTGGTGAAAAAGGATATAGGATCGGAACATCCAGTGCTGGGCGTGCTCCTGGAACTATTTTTGTTGCAATTCCTTTAAAAGCAGGTACTAATTCCCCTATAAACATCCGTACTCCAACTAGAACAACAGCGATCCCACCGGCAAACGTAAGAGACTGGATGATAGAATAAATAACAAAATTTTGTTGTCCAGCTTGTTTGATTAATTCGGTTGCTCCAGGAGTACCTTTTGTAGAGACAATAATAGACCCAATTAAAAATAATAAACCCATCGATAATGCCGTGATTACGTTTGAATCCCGAATAAATTCCAATCCTTTAGGAACTTTTAGTTTTTCTGCGTCATTTTCCTTATTGCCAAATAATTTTCCTAAACCGGCTCCCAACAAGGCAACCGATGCAGATGTATGTCCTAATGCGATCTGATCATTTTTCGTGATTTTCCGCATAATCGGCTGTGTTAAAGCTGGTTGTAAAGTCCAATAGAGCCCCATAACAATCGACAAGAAAATTACAAGTGGCCAAAAAGATACATCCCCAACAGCGTTGATTACGATTCCGGCAAATATCGTTGTTGTCCAAAACATCATGTGGCCAGTCAAATAGATATACTTAAACTTAGTAAATCTTGCGAGAAGAACATTAATTAAAAATCCAATCGACATTGCTAATGTGATAGCGCTACCAAATTTCGAATTAAAAGCATCTTGTCCCAAAAATCCAGCTAAAGGTGGAACATTAATACCAAATACTTCTTTCCACATTGGTTCAAAAATGTTAAGTGCACCCACAATAATATTTGCACCAGCACTAATGATTAAGAAACCAACTACGGCTTTTAACGTCCCTGTCACAAGCTGACTTGCTGTTTTCTTTTGGAGAACAAGACCAACTAACACAATAATACCTAGCAAAATTGCAGGAGTACCAAAAATGTTGTTCGCAATCCAAGTTAGTATATTCATGTTGTAATTTCCTTTCTAGATGCGATTTTGCAATGCTTCTTTGATTTCCTCTAGATCGAAGTAATTATTTACAATTACAATCTCAGATTCATGACCTGCTAACGTTTGCGCTAATTCTGCACTTGTTACAATTAAATCACTACTCATCCCAGATGCAGAGGATACGTCCACATGCTCTACATCTGCGCCTACGCCCATTTCATTTAAAACTTGTTCAATATTCATACGCAAAATTAAGCTAGTACCTTGTCCTAACCCACAAACTGCTAATATCTTTTTCATAACAATACCTCCTGAATAATACTTTTCTATGTGTTATTGAATAAGTGAACTACCTCTAACTTGTCCTCTGTTGTCAAAATGGTATGCAATTTTTCCTTGTTACCAAAAACTTTCGAGATTTGTCTTAACATCTCCAAATGGCTTGACTTATCTATACCAACCAAAGCACAAACAAGTTTTACAGGATCATTTGACTCATGTCCAAAAGCGATCGAGGTAGTTAATCGGATGATGGATAATCCCGTTTGCAAAGCACCTTCCTCAGGACGAGCATGAGGAATTGCAATACCTGGAGCGATTACAATATATGGTCCTATATCTGTATATCCCTTTACCATTGCATCAACATAATCTGGTTTCGCTTTTTTTGCATTCACTAATAAATCTCCTGCCAAACGAATGGCATTTATCGCATTCTTTCCTTCAACATCTAATTCCACAGTTTCTAATTGCAACAGTTCCACTTTGATACATCCTCCCTTATTGATCGTCGATAACCTTCCGTTTGTTATTACCCGAGAGCTCAATTGTATATTGATATCGATCTGCACGAGCAATCATTTCAACTAGTTCAAAGGGTACATCTTTAGCCATAGAAAGCCTTCGTAGGGATAAAACCGCACTGTATGGAGGAATCAAGAGAGTACTAGCCTCTAAATCGGTTGCTTCCCGTGCACGGATCCACTCGGTTGCATGCTCAATGGTAATACCATAACGATTTTCCAAGTCGACATAAAGCGACTCATCCTTAAGACCTGTATTTACAAAATTCGGGATCATACTACTGCGTAAATAACTGACCATGATTGCAATGGGCTCATCATCTACACATCTTACTCTCTTCAACTTTATAACAGAATCATTTTGATTCAGTTGTAAATCATGAATAAGTTTCTTAGATGGTTTAATCTCTACCATCTCAAGCCCTAACGTTTTCGTGCGTTTTCCTTTTTTCTTCATTTCGGTCGTCCAACTGGTTACACCATCAACTTGTTGAATGATTTCTTTGGATTTTACAAATGTCCCTCGTCCTTGTTGTTTTACTACTATCCCCTCAACTTCTAACGATTCTATCGCTTTACGAACCGTAATACGACTTACTTGATACATCTCTTCAATCTCTGTTTCTGTGGGGAGAGCCTCCCCTTTTTGCAAATTCACTTGAATATAAGCAATTAGTTCCTTCTTCAACTGTTTGTACAAAGGAACAGTAGAATTTCTATTTAAGAACTCGGTCAATGTAAATCACCTCCATCACCAAACATCATAATGATATACAAAAAAGAAAGCGCTTTATCTAAATTCATTATAACGTTTGTATATTTATCTATCAACTCATTTATATATCATTTACATAAGAAAGAAAAAAACATAACAAACTTATTCATTTCGAAAACATTAGAAAGCTTCTTTGATCAAAATAAAAAGCCCCCTCTATCAGGAGCTTCTCGTTTAGAAATTTTATGATTGTGCCTTCTTTTTCTCTTTTAATTCTGCTAATCTTTGTTCAAACTCTGGTCGGTAAGGATTCAGCTCTGGTCTGTCGCTATCTAGTAATTTTTCTAGTTTTCGTATCATTTGTTCTTCATCTTTTCCTTCATAATCAAGGAGATCAAAAAATTTTTTATCGTCCATTCGATCTGCCACTCTAGATCACCAATCCTTCCTCTACCATTTTTATTCATTTCTTCTTCCCTTAAAAAAACCTTAATAGCAATTTTAACATAACAGACATGTTTTTTTGTTGGCTTGCATCGTTTTTAAATTAAAATTCACATCTTATCTTTATTTGCTTTCCTCTTTCTATAAAGATCACCGTATCATTCCGGAAAAAACACACTTTTAAAAATATTTTAGATATGATTTAGCCTCACAGAAGACAGGTCATGTACAAGGTATATTTTGATGCGAAATCACAGTCGATAAATTCGAGAAACGATTAAAAAAGATGAATTTCCAATATATTGTAATCGGAGTCATTCCGATGAATAAGAGTAATTCCTATTTTCTCTTCTGCTGTGCTTGCTTGTTTTCTGCTTCATTTGCTGTAACCCAACATTACCAGAAGAAAAATTCTTGTGTTATTTTGTATGATCATATTAATTTTAAGTTCGTTCCATTAAATTCTGCTTCAATAGTAGTACGTCATTGAAATAATCTCACTTCATCTGCTAAAGTTTCCGGTGATGGAGTTGTATCGTATGAGCTCATCAAATACAAAAGAGCTAAATGGATGTTAAAGCCAAATATACTCCAATTTCATCAAGAAAAAACTAGGTAAAGTAACATGGAATGATGTTGTTTCTTCGCTCCATATCAGATAAATAGCATTCAAAAACACATGATCTCTATATACTTAGAGATCATGTGTTTTCTTTTTCCCGGTGCTCTAATTTGGTCCATTTTCAATGCTTGGTAAAATTAAACTTCGCACGATTTCTAGTTCTAAGCTTACAGATTTTTGCCGACTGAAAGCCCACGGTTTGAATCGTGGGATGAAAGACGGCGTTGCTCCAAACCCCAAAAAAAGGGGTTGCAAGAGCAACGAATATTTTGTA
>NZ_ATZF01000006.1 GCF_000428065.1 Shimazuella kribbensis DSM 45090 | reverse complement strand
GAGGACTAGAACGCTGGTAACAGGCGTTCCGCCCATGTGGGTACACTTCTAACTGCATGGGACGGGCTGATGAGACAGCCCTGAACTTGGGAGTTGCACAAAGCAGAAATGGAGTGAGTGCGCTAACTACCTAAGAATCCCACGACTTTAGTCGTGTGGAGTCTCAACTAAGCTTATAAATATTTATGAACGAGTAACTACCTCAGCTAGCCGAGAAAACCCATCGGTACCATGTCCCTCATCAATTGCCTTTTGGGCAATCGCCTTGACAGCACTAAGTACACTGACATCGATTCCATGTGCTTGGGAAGTATGAATAATACGCTCCATCCCAGCTTTAGCTGAGGTAATATTGGATTCTTCCCCTGGATATCGACCTGAGTCCACATCATCTGCAAAATGAGTCAAAATGTATGGAAATGTTGTTATGAGCTCTTGGGCATATCCAACGAAATCCTTCGCCGTGATGTTCTCTGATTTGGCAACTGCGAGTGCATGAATATAGCCACTCATGGATGTCCAAAAAAAATCAAGTAAAGAAATATCATAGGCGGAAGCTCTTCCAGGATCTGTACCAAGATATGTAGCAGTACCGCCCAGACTTGCCAAAGTTTTCTGATGGGTATTGTAGACTGTTTCTATCCCACTATATAGGATGTGAGCATCAGAAGTCCCAATATTTACGGGCGGGGTTAAGATTGCTCCATCAAGATAGCCAAATCCATTCTCAGAAGCCCACACAGCCGTTTGACGTGCTTGTTCTGGCGAACTGGTTGTAAGATTCACAAGGGTTAGTCCTTTTAGATCATTACCTACTGGTTTGAGAATGGCTTGTGTTGCATCGTAATCCATCACGCAAATAACTATAAAAGGACTAGCCTTGACTGCATCCGTAACCGTATTTGCCAAAACGGCGCCTCGCTTAACAAGATTCTCTGCTTTCTCAGCAGTACGATTCCATACGGTTGTAGGATGACCATTTTTTAAAAAAGCTCCTGCCAATGCTTGGCCCATTGGACCTAATCCCAAAACTGTTATAGGTGTACGTTCTTTACCACTGTCATTATATATTTTTACTTGGCCTTTTCTTGTATGATTCATGATATCCATCCCTCCAAATGTGTTTACAAATGAATTCTAAAGTATGACACTAGTGTCAGGGCAACAAAATATTTCTGGTATCATGTAAAAAACTAAATATTAATGAGTGCTTACAAGGAGAGAAACGTTTCTAATGGAAATTGGCCAATTGTCAAAAAGGACTGGTGTCAGCGTTCGATCTATCCGGCATTATGAAAAGAAAGGTTTAATTACTGCTACTCGCCTTGAGAATGGTTATCGAGATTTTGATGAATCTGCCATTGATCGTATTAAAATCATCCAGATTTATTTGGGTTTAGGACTAACTACAGATCAGATAAGAGGAGTCTTAAATTGTCATGATAACTTTGTCTATCCTGATTACGAGTATCTTTGCGAAGAAACGTTGGAGGTTTATGAAGAAAGATTGAATGAAGTCAACAGAAACATAGATACATTGAATACTGTTAAAAAGCGATTGGAAAAGCAAATCAACCAAATTAAAAAGAGTGATTCATAATGAGACTCGTCATATTCTATAGGAGAATGTGACGAGTTTGGTTTGATCACGACTGAAACACATCATTTACAGGACGATTAACGTTATAAAAACTCGTCGCTTTCCACTGATAGATACCCTATAACGTCACTGTCACCACCTCCAGAACATAAAAAATACCACTCGTGTGAGTGGCTTAACGCTGTAAATCCGCGTTTTTCTGCCAGTTCGAGATAACTCCAAAAGTGGCCATACAGATACATATATTTTCCAGTGTGGCCCCTCAATGTGCGAAACGTTCACACACCACCTATAAGTGGGTTCCCGTCATAGTCTCTTTCAATCTCAATATCTGCATCAGCATATGCTTCACTTAACTCTGGATCTTCTTCAGGAAGAAATGTTCTGCATTTAGCGTGAAGCCATATATTGAAAGGTCGGTTGTTCACCAATTCGATCTCATCAAAATCAAACTTAGCATGCCTCAATAAATATTCCTCAATGATTTCTTCTAAGTCTTCCTCATTGATCTCTATCGTGCGTTCTACAAAGCCTTTTTTGCTATAGTATTTAACCGGATATACTTCACGCATTATGTAAACTCCCTCCAATGATATAAAAAGAGTTTACCACGATCCTTAACGTGTACAATATCTGATATATTGTGTCTAAGAAATGTCTAAACGTGTATTTTTCCCGAAATGATACGATCGAAGGAGCGACCAAATGGAACAGCTTCAAATAAACGATATCTGGCATGGTAAAGAAGGTACTCTATATGAAAATGTATCCGCTCGTATTGAGGCTGTAACCTCGCGCAATGTGCAGGTGTCATTTGATCATGTGATAGTGGTGGACGGCTTGCAGTTAGCTGGTACAGTGATGACACATAAAGCTTTTCGGCTGAACTTCGATCCCGGGCAACAACTCTCTTTATGGCCAATCAACAGCTAATAATTTGGTGAATGGTATTCTCTTCGTTTGGTTTCCGTTGCTCAGTTGTAAATACTTTTGAGGATCTACTTTATCAACATATCCGCAAAAGGCTAGTTCCTCATATTCTCCTGCATATGTAACTACTATTGGCTGTTCATATTCTACAGCTTCCCCGATGATGTAAGCTATATCCTGCCATTGTTGCTCTGTCTATCTCTGGCGGCTTAAACTTTTTCGCTTTTTTCCTCTGTTTTAGAATCGCTTCCCGATGCTCTGGTAAGGTAGTTTAGTTGAACACTATTAAAACTAAAATTGTTCAAATGATGAAATATTCCGCTACTTAAAGCACTATTATTTACCATTTGATATTTGATTTGAAAAAGGTTATTATGAAGTCAACTTCATGTGAAGTCAACTTCATGTGAAGTCAACTTCATGTGAAGTCAACTTCATGTGAAGTCAACTTCATGTGGAATTAGTTAGGAGAGGTACATTTGAAAAATCTATTCATACAGCGACTTTTATACTCAACCTTATTAATGGCATTGGGGTTTATTCAAATAAATCTCGATACATCAGAAGGATTTAATTTTGGTCATGTCATGTTATTCATAGGTGGAATAATTTTGTTAATTTCAATAATTTCTTACCTTAAATCCCGCAATAACAAATTATTAGAAAAGGAAATGTCAAAGGAATATGATGAAAGAGATATTTTAATTGATGGAAAAGTTGCTCACTTTTTAATTCGTTTTTTGATGTATGAAATTTTAATTATTATGTTTTTAACTAATTTTGTGGTAATCCCTACAAATACTGCATTATTAATTGTTTTAATATCTTTAATAATTAGTGAATTTGGTTCTAGAAAATATTATAATCATGTCCTTTAATCAAGGTGGGATTTATGAAAAATAGAGTAAAAGAATTACGAGTAGAACACGGAATAACACAACAAGAATTAGCTGATAAAGTAAGTGTATCTTCAAGAACAATCATCTCATTAGAAAAACAAAAGTATAATCCATCTGTGCTACTTGCGTATAAAATAGCTTCAGTTTTTAATTTATCAATTGAAGAAACTTTTATGTTTGATGAAGATGACAAATAATACATTTCATAAAGATGCACATATTAAACAAACAACGGAGGAACATAAATGCTTATTATATTATTTATTTTTGGAGTAATTTTAATAGTCTGGGGAATTTATCGTATGAGAACAGACAATGGTTTATTTGGGAAAAATCGAAAGAGTAAGAACATATTCAATTTAATACTAATGGGAGAAGCATCAGGATTAGGACAATTTTTAAGTGGAATTCTGTGTATTATAGTAGGGGTTATTGCATTTATTATGAAGTAGTAATTAATAAGAAGTTCGATTTTTCACTGAAATATTGTGAATGAAATCACTTAAACAAATGGGAGAAATAGAGGGAACACGGAGTGAAGATTGGGCGTAAGGGGAAAAACAAGGATTTAGTAGGGGCAAAACCAGCAAACGAACCCTAATTTGCCCAACAATTGGAAATGATCTTGCGGACTAGAGCAGCAACCCTGTCACTACCCCAAAAAAGAATGTAAATAAAAAGTGAGTAATAATACAAACAACCGACTATTTACCTTAACGTGTAGGTAGTCGGTTAAAATGTGTCCAAAATATGTCTTAACGTGTATTTTTCTTCTTTGGGTACGGTGACCCCAAAAACAAGGAATTGACGATGCGCTTATTCAACCTTATTCAGGACATGCAAGCCGTCAATCGCTTGAAGTATATTCGAAGCTTGCTATTGCAGAGGCACAGGGGGAGTATGAACGTGTAATCCCCGAATTTCCTGTATAGATAGATTATAAAATGACTTGGGCTTTTAAATGAATCTCAAGTCATTTTTCCATTTATTGGACAGATGGCGGCAAAATTGAGCTTCGCTACCTCCACCCCGTTTAGACATTTCTTAGACACAATATATCAGATTACCTGTACGTTAACAGTGTTGCTGTCACGAGGTGCAATCTAGATGTTAATATATGTAATCTACTTTGCGGGTAATGACATTTTCGCTGGTACGGCACCGATTCGCACATTGAAGTGCCACTTTGGGAAATATTCCTAGGCTATGTCCTATTTTTACACGTATCTTCCTAGGGCGCGTGAACGATTCGAGGAATGAGGGGCCACACTGGAAAATATATGTATCTATCGTGCCGCTTTTGGAGTTATCTCGGACTACCCCCCATATCACTGGGCCAATAAGAAGATCATAGAAAAGCATGGTGAAGTTTTTATTCCGATTGAGAAGTTTATGGAGAGATTAGATTTAAGTTACCAGAACCTCTACGTTAACGATGGAGTTAGTACAAATAAAATATGATTTGGTTCATCACTTTTGTTCAGAAAACGGTGCTTTATATTCGGTGGAATACGTACGACATCTCCTTCATTTAGTAAATATTCGGTACTTTCCAGTTCGACATAAGCATGTCCTTTCATGATAACGGCAATCTCTTCTTTATTGTTATGTATGTAATGCCCTTCTGTTGTGTTTGAGTTTGCCTTTAAATCCATCATTAAGATCTCGATATTTGCTTTCATAAAATCTGGAGTCAATACCTCATAGACAATATGATCACTATTTTCACGAAACACTTTCTTTCGATCCTGTTTTCTTGAAATAAGTGAATCTGTATCAATTTCATTAATGAAGAGGGAAAACAGAGGTACTCGCAATGCTTTTGCAATTAATTCTAAAACACTTAAAGAGGGGTTGGCTTGTCCTCTTTCTATTTGACTAATAAGCGAAGTGCTGATCCCTGCATATTCTGCGAACTCGCGAATGGTCATCCCATTCTTTCGACGATAACCTAATACGGTTTGTCCTAAGCGATGATGGTTCATTGTGAAAATCCTTTCTATAATAATGTATATTTTCCTTCTCTTGTGCTGATATCGTAAACGCAGGTAACGAATACTTGATCCATCTATAAATTGATTTTATACTTGTATAATATATTATACATTTTACATTATTATAAACAATAATGAGGAGGACTAATCGTGATAGATCTTCGTAGTGATACAGTGACAAAGCCAAGCGAAAAGATGAGGAAAGCGATGTACGAGGCTGAAGTAGGGGATGATGTTTACGGTGATGATCCAACAGTAAACAAGCTAGAAAAAATCGCAGCTAAAATACTTGGAAAGGAAGCTGCCTTATTTGTAACAAGTGGTACTCAAGGAAATCAAATAGCGGGATTAGTACACTGTAAGCCTGGCCAAGAAGTAATAATGGAAGCCCAAGCGCACTTATTCCTTTACGAAGCTGCAGCATTGTCTGTATTTGCTGGAGTACAAATAAAGACCTTAGCTGGTGAACGTGGTGCTATGAAACCAAGTGATGTAGAAGCAGCCATCCGGGGCAATGATATCCATGAGCCTGAAACTGGTCTTATTTGCATAGAAAACACGCATAATAAAGCAGGTGGAGCTGTTATTCCACCCGGAAATATGGAAAATATCTATCAAATAGCCAAAAGATATGGTATACCTGTTCACTTAGATGGTGCACGATTATTTAATGCTTCTGTAGCTACTCAAATCCCAGTGAAAGAATTTGCAAAGTATACCGATTCTGTTCAGTTTTGCTTATCTAAAGGTTTGGGAGCACCTGTTGGTTCAATCATTGCAGGTTCCTCTGATTTTATTTTCAAAGCTCGAAAGTGGCGTAAACGCTTAGGTGGAGGGCTTAGACAGGTTGGTGTCCTAGCTGCACCTGGTATTATTGCACTAGAAGAAGAAAATGTAAATCTTCTTGAGATAGACCACGAAAACGCAAAGCAACTTGCCGAAGGACTTTTGAATATTAAAGGGATAGTAATTGAAAATAAAGTGGAGACAAATATTATTTTAATCAACATCACTAATTCAAATAAAACCATGGAGATTTTCTTACATCAATTAAAAGAACATGGCATATTAGCGGGGACGTTTGGTCCTAACAATATTAGATTTGTTACTAACAATAGCATTACTAAGAAAGACATCGATAAAGTGTTATTAGCCAGCCGAAAAATACTAAATTATTAAATTTATCTTATGTTTTCAAAAATATTTATCATTGGGTTCAGTACGCATGGGCTGACTATATGCAAATGTATAATTCCGCATTTACAGAATCAGAGAATATAAAAATGGCAATTGGGAATTTCTGAAAAAAATGGTCAACATTTCTTACGAAAGAATATAATGAGGATTCTATTCAACAATATGAAATAGAAATAGATGCTCTAAGGAAAAATTTTTAGGTTCAACATATATGCTTAGCCGAATGAGAGTTCTTGCAACAAAATCATATTTCAATATTTGTGGCAAGAACTCCTGACCTTTTGCCTAATGTAACGCAATAGATGCAAGGGAGATTAGTTGGATTTTATTATTGATTTATCATGTTTCATATAGTTTAATGTTACATATGTTTTGGATTTGGAGATTTGAATACAAGGGAGATAATTGTAAGCGCATTCTTTTTTTGGTGTGATTATATATTTAATACGTGTGACTGATTCGATCAGGCATGAGTAGAAAATAACGATGTTGATAACGCTATGGGTACAGGAGTACACTTCGTTTTCAATTTTGTTATCAAAACTTATGATCTGGTTTTTTTGTATTTATGCACTACTTTTATTTGGTTGTGGAAAGGGTGTACGTTTGTGTTTAAAAAGATTTTTGGAGAACTCCAAAAAGTAGGGAGAGCATTGATGCTGCCAGTAGCAATATTGCCTGCAGCTGGTATTTTACTTGGTGTCGGTACTGCCCTGCAAAATCCTACATTAATCCAGTTTATCCCTGCATTAAATGCTAGTTGGGTACAGTTAGTTTCCAATGTGTTATCTTCTGCTGGAGATATCATTTTTGGAAACTTGTCACTCTTATTTGCAGTGGGGGTTGCAGTAGGTCTCGCTGGTGACGGAGTGGCTGCACTTGCAGCGATTGTTGGTTATCTGATTATGAACAAAACAATGAGTACCATACTCATTGCTACCAAGCAGTTGGACCCAGCACAAATCGCCAGTAATCCTGCCTTTGCGAGTATTTTGGGGATTCCAACGTTGCAAACAGGGGTCTTTGGCGGGATCATCATGGGTGCCTTAGCTGCTATATTGTTTAATCGCTATTATAAAATTGAATTACCCTCTTACTTAGGATTTTTTGCTGGGAAGCGTTTTGTACCCATTATCACAGGATTTTTTGCCATTATTTTAGGTGTTTTGCTGGTCTTTATTTGGCCTCCCATTCAACATGGATTGAATACTTTCTCTACAAGTATGGTAAATGCCAATCTTACTGTTTCTGCTCTTATCTTTGGTATTATTGAACGTTCTTTAATTCCATTTGGATTGCACCATATTTTTTACGCTCCATTCTGGTACGAATTTGGAGAGTATGTAACCAAAGCCGGTCAAATCATACACGGAGATCAAAAAATCTTTTTTGCCCAATTAAAAGATGGCGTTGCTTTAACAGCTGGAACCTTTATGGCTGGTAAGTTTCCGTTCATGATGTTTGGTCTGCCTGCTGCTGCACTAGCGATGTACCATGAAGCACGACCAGAACATAAAAAATATGTTGCTGGTATTATGGGTTCAGCAGCTTTGACTTCTTTCTTGACTGGTATTACGGAACCAATTGAATTTACTTTCTTGTTTGTTGCACCAGTATTGTTTGCAATCCATGCCGTGTTTGCTGGACTATCGTTCATGACAATGCAATTACTAAATGTAAAAATCGGGATGACTTTCTCTGGTGGGGTAATTGATTATTTATTGTTCGGAGTTCTGCAAAACCGCACAGCTTGGTGGTTGGTGATACCTGTCGGTCTTGTTTTTGCAGTTATTTATTATTTTGGTTTTCGGTTTGCGATTCGTAAGTTTAATCTTAAAACACCAGGTCGAGAAGAAAAGAGTGAAGACAAAAAAGTTATATCTTCCACGAATACCGGAAAAGAGGAGTTGCCATCGCAAGTGCTTTCAGCATTGGGTGGAAAAGAAAATATTTCACACTTAGATGCTTGTATTACTCGTCTACGTGTATCCGTTCATGAAGCTAAAAATGTAGATAAAGAAAAGTTAAAACAACTTGGAGCCGCAGGTGTATTAGAAGTAGGAAACAACATCCAAGCGATATTTGGGCCAAAATCAGATATGTTAAAAGGACAAATTCAAGATGTAATCGAAGGTCGTACTTCTGTTAATCCGCCTGATATCATTGCTGATGCAGTGGATGCAGCTCCAACGGATGAAAAAATTGGGGAATTTGTTGCGCCAATCGAGGGAGAAATAGTACCATTGTCAGAGGTGCCTGATCAAGTATTTTCGCAAAAAATGATGGGGGATGGATTTGCAATCATCCCATCTAATGGGAAGATCGTGGCACCATGCGATGGAACCATTGAGACACTATTTGAAACGAAACATGCTATTGGCCTTACTTCAAATACTGGACACGAGATATTAATTCATATTGGGATTGATACAGTAAATCTAAAAGGGGAAGGTTTTACAGCACATGTTTCACAAGGGGATAAAGTGTCCAGTGGTCAGTTGCTTTTAGAAGTAGACTTGAAATATTTGAAAGAAAATGCTCCAGCTATAGTTACACCTATTATTTTTACAAATTTAAAAGAAGGTCAGAAAGTAACGGTGTTAAAGCATGGAACGGTAAAATTGAAAGAAAATCAAATAGTAGAGATAGATTAATGGATCTAGGAAATGAAAAACCTAATTTGGTTGAGGTTTTTCTCTTCCTTTTTCTGCTGTATAGCGTCAACTATCGTTTTCGGTAACGTCCGTTTCTTTCTTATCAAATGAGGTGTGTTTATGTCAGAAAAACAACCAAAAGCTATCGTCGTGATATTTGGTGCGACAGGTGACTTAGCGAAACGAAAATTATTTCCTTCCCTTTTTAAGTTGTATCGAAAAAATAAATTATCCGATGATTTTGCGGTTGTTGGAGTAGCTCGTGGAGAGATGTCCAACGAAGACTTTCGAAAAAGTGTGGTTCAATCTACTGGAAAGAGCGACAATAAGCAAATACAACATTTTGCATCCCATTTTTATTTTCAATCTGCTGATGTAACAGACAAGCAATCTTTTGAGCGTTTACAAGTGTTGTTACAACAATTGGATGGTCAATATCACACAGAGGGAAATCGAATTTTTTATTTAGCAATGGCTCCAGAATTTTTTGGGACGATCTGCGAAAACTTGAAATCCAGTGGATTAACGGCGACTGATGGGTGGAGCCGCGTTGTTATTGAAAAACCTTTTGGTCATGATTATGAGTCTGCCAAAGACCTCAATAACCAGATTGGTCGAGTATTTACCGAAGATCAAGTGTATCGAATTGATCACTACTTAGGAAAAGAAATGGTGCAAAACATCACTGTTATTCGGTTTGCCAATGCGATCTTTGAAGAATTATGGAACAACCAATATATCTCGAACATTCAAATCACATCCAGTGAAACATTAGGTGTAGAGGATCGGGGTAGGTACTATGAATCATCTGGAGCACTTTTGGATATGGTGCAAAATCACATGCTTCAAATGGTAGCATTGCTAGCAATGGAACCTCCTATTAACTTGACAAGAGATGAAATCCAAAGTGAAAAAGTGAAAGTACTGCGTGCCCTTCGTCCAGTTACAGAAGAAGAAGTAGGAGAGTATTTTGTTCGTGGACAATATGGCAGTGGTCGAGTACAAGGGCAAGATGTCATTGGTTATCGAGAAGAAAATAATGTAGACTCTGATTCTACTACCGACACATTTGTAGCTGGGAAGTTAATGATTGATAACTACCGATGGGCTGGAGTGCCGATTTATATTCGTACTGGGAAACGAATGGAAGAAAAGTCAACAAAAATAGTGATTCAATTTAAAGACTTGCCGATGAATCTCTATCGAGATAAAAATCATCCACATCCAAATTTATTGGAAATTCACATTCAGCCAGATGAAGGAATGACCCTACATCTCAATGCTCAACAAAAGACAGGAAAAGAAGATTCTCTTCCTATCCAACTTCATTATTGCAGTAATTGTGACGATAAGATGAATACACCAGAAGCGTATGAAAGGCTTTTATTTGATTGTTTACTTGGTGATGCCACTCACTATACACACTGGGATGAAGTCTCTATTTCATGGAAATTTGTAGATGCGATTTCCAAAGCATGGAACAAAAACAAAGACATAGCGTTTCCAAATTACGAGTCTGGCTCAATGGGCCCGGATGCATCGGATGAATTGTTAGCAAAAGATGGCTTTTTCTGGTGGACTGTAAAAAGTAAGCCATCCAATTCTTAAATGGGGTGAGTACATGAAAATCTACGATATTACGGTGCCTGTATTCGAAGGGATGCCAGTATATAAAAATAAACCGGAAAAACAGCCTTCTTTTACGACTTCAACCAATGGGCATGTAACAGAATCACGAATTGAAATGGATGCACATACAGGTACACATATTGACGCTCCTCTTCATATGATTAACGATGGAGAAACATTTGAAACGATTCCTATCGATAATTTAGTTGGGAAGGTAAAAGTATTTGACTTATCTCGTGTAGAAGATGGGATATCGAGAGCTGATTTAGAACCTTTGCATATCGCAGAAGGAGATTTTGTTCTTTTTAAAACGCGAAATTCTTTTGATGAAGCATTTAACTTTGATTTTATCTTTCTGAAAGAAGATGGAGCAAAATATTTAGTCGATCGGAAGATTAAAGGGGTAGGCATTGATGCACTTGGAATTGAACGTAGTCAAGAAGGGCATCCCACCCATAAAGCACTTTTTGGAGCAAATATTATTGTAATGGAAGGTTTAAATTTGAAAGAAGTCAAAGCTGGTACCTATTTTATGGTCGCAGCCCCTCTAAAACTAAAAGGTATTGATGCTGCTCCAGCACGTGTTCTCTTGTTTGATGGCATAAATGAGTAACAATAAAAAAGGCTGTAGGATACTCCCTACAGCCTTTTTTTGTTTTCTATTTCTTTATCCAATCGGTATGGAATGTTCCTGCTTCATCTATGCGTTGGTACGTGTGTGCTCCGAAGTAATCTCGCTGAGCTTGCAGTAAATTAGCTGGCAGTGTTTCCGTGCGATAGCTGTCATAGTAAGCAAGTGCGCTATAGAAGGAAGGTGCAGGAATACCATTTTCGATTGATATGGCAAGTACATGACGAAGTGCAGATTGATATTCTTCAGCGATATGTTGGAAATAGGGATCAAGTAACAAATTGTTCAACTCTGGGTTACGATCATAAGCTTCTTTGATTTTTTGCAAAAATTGTGCTCGGATAATACAACCACCACGGAAAATCATGGCGATGTTGCCATAAGGAAGATCCCAATTGTATTCCTTTGCTGCTGCACGTAATTGCGTAAAACCTTGTGCATAGGAGCAAATTTTGCTCAAATAGAGTGCTTTGCGGATTGCCTCAATTAATTCTGTTTTGTCTCCATCGTATGGCTTGACTTCCGGTCCTTGGAGAATCTTACTTGCTCTTACTCTCTCTTCTTTCATGGAAGAAATAATTCGTGCAAACACAGATTCCGTAATAATGGATAGTGGAATTCCTAGTTCTAATGCATCTTGGCTTGTCCATTTGCCAGTTCCTTTTTGGCCAGCAGTGTCTAGAATTACATCTACAAGAGGTTTACCCGTTTTTTCATCTTTTTTGGTGAAAATGTCTGCGGTTATTTCGATAAGATAACTATCTAACTCTCCTTTGTTCCATTCAGCAAAAACTTCATGTAGTTCCTCTGCATCTAATCCAAGTACTTGTTTTAAAAGAAAATAAGCTTCGGATATAAGTTGCATATCTCCATATTCAATTCCATTGTGGACCATTTTTACGTAGTGTCCGGCACCATTTGGCCCAATATAGGTACAACAAGGCTCACCATTTACCTTTGCTGCAATTGCAGTGAGGATTGGTTCCACCAAATCATAAGCCTCTTTTTGTCCACCGGGCATGATTGATGGACCATGCAATGCTCCTTCTTCTCCACCGGAAACACCTGCACCAATAAAGTGAATTCCACTAGCATCTAGTTCTTTATTGCGGCGGATGGTGTCATGGAAATATGTATTTCCTCCATCGATTAAAATATCTCCTTTATCCAAAAAAGGTTTGATTTGATCAATCGTCGCATCGGTTGGCGCACCTGCTTTGATCATCATTAATATTTTTCTAGGTTTCTCCAGACTTTGTACCAATTCTTCTACACGATATGTACCGACAATATTTTTACCAGAAGCATCTTTTTGGAGAAATGGATCAATCAAATTGGTAAAGTTATCAAATACAGCCACCGAATATCCGCGGCTTTCCATATTTAAGGCCAAATTTCTGCCCATTACTCCTAAACCAATCACACCTATTTGTTGTTGTTTCATTCTGTTTTGGCTCCTTCTTGATCGTAGTGAATCAAGTGCTCATTCCTCGAAAATAACATAAGAACATGTATGGTTTCAAGTAATGATATCTGTTTTATTAGAAATGAAAGACGGCAGAAAGTGCCATTTTTTTATGTTTTGATGAACGGTTGGAGTTTATACTTTTAACTTTAAGTGATTCAATTGCTATTAATTCCAAATATTTTGTCTTTTAACTTCGTTTTTTGTATAATTTTTATAGATATATTTCGTAACAACAACAGGGAGCATGATGAGCGAGAACGAAGAGATAAACAGGTATCAGGCCCAGATCGATGTGCTGACAAGGGTGCAAATGCATCTCCTATGGCCTGTATCTGACGATGTCGCGCAGGCACTGGCTTATCTGCAAGCTGAAGATGCGATGCGCGCCACTACAACGCTGGAGTCTGCGATCGGGAATCTGGATAGCTATATCTATCAGGAAGACATCCAATCCCTGAATCAGGTCATACGAGAGATAAATTGACCGCAACTACAACCTACTGCCATCCATGCAAATGGAGCTGGCGGTAGGTTGTACCAGTATAGGAGCATTTTATTACTGTTTTATTGGTTGCATTTTGAAAATATGATTATTCTTTATCGGTGGGGCATAGATATGGAAAGTGATCAGGGATTCAGCGTTTGGATTGTACATGGAGTGGATTTGATCATTTGTCACTGTAAAATAATCCAATGTAGTATAAATTTCCGTTTTTAAAAGATGTGGACTTTCCGATGTTGATGACACTCCAAAAAGTCGATTATGTAGTTCACCTTTCATAATCCGAACACAACAAAAGGACTCTCCATGATCATGTATTGGTGTCGCAGTGAATGATGGGAGATTTAAAACAATTACTTCAAAAATAGGAGTTTGATAGATGACATTTCTACCATAGTTGAGGGTAGCAGTTGGGGAGGTTATGTAAGGGATAACTTGTTGATATGTACAATCTATATCTCGTATAAGCTTTTCCACTTGAGTAACAGCGGGGTGTATTTTGCTTTTTAACATTTGGGACAAAGATGTAGTTAACTCCATCTTTTATCTCCTCTCCATATCATGTGAAATTATCATAAATTAAGGATATGTAAAAAATAGAAAATTCATGATTTTTTATGCTGATTTATGTGTTTTCAAAATGATAGATTGCATATGGTGTTTGAAAGTAAAAGAAAACCTAGTCAAAGGAAGATTTTGTCCTTCTATAGTGATAACTCCTTTATCTCGTACATATAGTTCAGTGTAAGGGTTTTAACGATAGGAGGAGGGAGTAAAAGTGGAACAACTACGGTTTAATATTTCTGAAAAAATTCGCTTGCATCCACAACAGGCAGGGATAAGTTCATTATTGGAATTGGACCTTTATCCAGATGTCGAAATCAAAGATGAAGGACATCATCTTAAAATTTTTGGCTACCTTCGGTTGAACGGTACATATGAAGGCGATAGCATCGCTGAAGCAGATGTATTAGAGTATGATCCAGACGAACTGGAGGGAGAAGAAATTGCTTATGTCATCCCTGTAGAGATCACTCTCCCGCGTGATCGTGCCGAATTGGCAAATATTTGTGCTGAGGTAGAATCTTTTGATTATCAGTTGCTTTCTCCTTTTGAGTTGCAGATTGAAGCAGTATTAATGATTGATGGGATATTACCAGATCAAGAGGAAGAACTAATAACGGAAATTTCTGATGATTCACAGGAACAAGAGGAAATAGAAGGAACCCCTACTTTTGCTGCTAATCCAGCACAATCGGAATTTTTAGAAGTGCCTGATCCCCAAAGGATAGAAGCGAAAGAAGAAGAAGTTTCGGTAGAAGAAAAAGTTTCAGTAGAAGAGGAAGTTTTAGTGGAAGAACCAGTACTAGACAGAACCATACATCGAGAAACAAGAAGAACAGCGAAAGAACGATTTGAAGAAAAAAGCGAAGAAGCACCGCAACCCCTACTTGTAATTGAAGAGGGAAAACAAGAGGAAGTAGAGCAACCAAGTAGTACAGAAGAAGAAGTACGCGGAAAAGATTGGAGCAGATGGTTAGTCAATGGAAAAGAGGATACATTTACATCACTCAAGATGGTTATTGTTCAAAAAGATGAATCTATAGATACATTAGCTGCAAAATATGAAATCTCTTGTGATGCTATTCTGAAAACGAATGAATTTGCCACAGATCGCTTGGTAGAAGGTCAAATCGTAAAAATTCCGGTAAAACGGAACTAAGAGGAGGGCTTTCTATGTGGGAAGTGATTCATGCTTTTGGTTGGAATCCTTCTTCTGTTCAACATCGTGGCGGTGTATGGGAAGTGGTGGATGGAGATCAAAAATATGCATTGAAAGAAAGTCATGCTCCACGAGAAAAACTATATGTCCTCTATCGTATGTTGGAAGAAGTTCGAGCAGCAGGGTATCCAAATTTGCTTCCATGGGTTCCTACAGAAGATGGGGAAATAGTGGTATCGGCTTATGGTAGTCAGTGGTATGCTACACCTTGGAAAGAATCGGAAGATGAGCATGTTTCGGCAACAGAACTTGCCTCCTCTTTAGGATATTTTCATCGTTTAGCGGAACCAATCGCAACTCAATTTCCCAAATTGCATCAAATAGTGGACACAAATGCTTTAGAATCGTGGAAAGAACGAGAAGTGAGAGTTTCCGATTGGCAATCCTCTTTAGAAGAAGGCGAAGCTGCCATATCACAAAAAAACGCCAATCTTCCTAAGAGCGGTTTTACATTTGCGATTCATGGAATCAATCGCTATCTCGAATTAGAAAAAGGAGTAGCACCACGCTACACTATTTGTCATAATCGTATTCACCCCACGAATGTATTGACGGGAGAGAATGGGTTATTCTGGATTGATTTCGATCATGCTGAACTTGATTCACCTGTCAAAGATCTTGCTACATTGATTCATCGTTTTCCAGAAGAATCCCCTGCAGAAATACTGGCAGCATATGAGCAAGAAAACAAATTGTTGCCAAAAGAAAGAAGATTACTAGCAGTCTTTCTTTCGTATCCGGAACGGCTCGTTCGCAACATGGAAAGGCAAGAAGAAATAGCGGATCTTTCTAGAGAATATGCGCATATACAAGAGTGCAATAAGTTAGTGAAAATGCTTTGGCCGGCAAAGAAAAAAAAGAGATCGAGACAAAATCGAAATAGGTAATAGCCTACGAGGGGAACCTCGTTTTTTCTTTGTTGCTTTTTGAAATACTCCCTCCACTGAATGTACTTTCAAATGTTTGAGTGTGTTTTGTAGGGAACTGGTATCCATTTCCACAAACGCCGATTCATTCCCCACTTGTAGAAGTGGAGGTATTCTTGGCACAAAATGATCAACGCCTCTATAGGTGTGAGGTGTTGATCAAACGTTGGAAATATGTTCATTCTAATTGGGGTTATATGCCGTTTCGATGAAAACAATATTCGATTCTTTCATGTGCTTTTTTTGGATTCGTTCATTTTACTCATGCTTCACGTCCTTTTTCTTATGTTTGGTTAGCTCGTCAAAACGCTCTCGAATGTAGGCTTCGTCCCATGACCGATACCAACGCTCATCCTGTTCATCTAAAATGCGATAATGATTGGTGATGATATTTTTCTGTAAAACAAAACCATTTTTCTTTCCTTTTTCGATCCACCAAACCTTGCCACCCATTGTTTTTGCTCTTTTCCACTCGTAATGATTGCGGGCAATCGTTTGAATCACTTCGAGTGGATCACCCCCTAAAGCATTTTGTAAAATATTGCTGTTTTGAAAAATCGCACAAAGGGAAACAACCTGAATCCAGCCCGCTGTTTGACGTCCTTTTTCAATTTGAACCAACGTTTTTTTGGAGATTCCAAGAATGCCAGCCATCTCTTCTTGGTGATAGTCAAATTCGGTTCTCACTAGTTTAAAGTGTTCAGATACAACTTGTATGATCGTTTCTTTATTCATTTTACCACCCCATGTTCTTTGGGTGTAATTTTACACTATTTTATTATTTAGTCAATTTTCTGTACAAAAGTATAAATGAATGTGCATTAAGATGACAGAGTAATTTTAATCATAAAAATCCTCATGATTTGAGATCAATGAGGATTTTTGCGTGTACCGTATTCAATTGTAACAGTGCCGTATAGTGTCGTAGCTTTGACTATAGAAGGTTTTTGCCGTTGAGATAGTATGGAAACATGAGTGTGAATTTAAGTTTTTTTGATAACGTTATTCGTGTTCGATTTGTCGGTCTTTCATGACCTCTATGAATGGAAGTAAGGAAGGATATTTTTTTAGGCTATCATCATTGATTTGGGAATCCATGTGTGGAGGGGTGTTGTGGTTCCTGTCTTTCCAACTAGGTAACCAGCGAATAAGACTGCTTTTGGTGTTTCATATATGGTATTTCCTTGTATCATTACGAATTTGGAGCCGATCTGTGCAAATACTTTGGAGAATATTTGTATATCCTGTTGATTTTCCTTGCTATAGTAGGAAGACTCGTTTAATTTTCCTAATGTACTTTCTGCAACCCATTTACGAACAAAGACCAACTTAGACAGCTTCACTTTCATGGTTCCCCAGGCTAGACGCAGAGCTAGACTAAGCACTTCACGACGGTTACCAGTCATTTGTTTTGCAATCTGGTGAGCTAGTTTCATCACCTTGCTTTTAAAAACTTTTGATTGCGCTGCTGTCATTTTGATCAAGGATACCACCCCCTTGTTGTATAATATAAGTATATATGTTCGCGTCTAATAAGTCAATGCGTACGCATATAATTTGTTTGCATTTGCATACAAAATCGATACAATGGAGCTATTACATAGACGAGGAGTTTTGTATGGATGATCTCATTTCAGCCATTTCGAAATTGGTTTTATCGATTTCACCCGACGAAAGTGAAAAGCCATATTACAAAAGAGGCAAATATATCTTGGGCCACAGTGAACAAAATATTTGATGATAAAACAGTGCAGATAGATATGGTTTCTCAATTATGCAAGACATATAACTTAAGAGTGGAACAAGTGATTGTTTTTTTGAACAAAGAACGAGAAGAGCAAAACAAAAAAGGCAAGGGAGTTCCCTCACTTGTAAATTGATATGAAAATGTATCTTATCTGACTGGCTATCGCTGGTCAGTTTTTTATTTAGTTGTATACATTTTTAGAGAACTGCTTACTTTGTTGGAAAAGTTAACAACGGATTCTTCTTTTTTATCCTTTGTCCACATAGGCTATCAAGAAGGATAGAGGAGAGGATGGAGGAACGTGAAATCACTATTGGTTTTGCATAAAAAGCGTCTATTTATTATATTCTCCATTGCATTGTTTGTGCTGATCGCGTTACTTGGTCGCCTTTCTTTTGTGCAATTGATTCAAGGATCATGGTTGACGGGTAAAGCAGAGAATCTCTGGGGAAGGGACATTCCATTTTCATCCAAACGAGGTCGTATTTTGGACCGTAATGGAGAACTTATTGCTTACAATATCAGCTCGCCTTCAGTGATGGTTGTACCAGCACAAATCAAAGATAAAGAAGGAACTGCTGATAAACTAGCAAATATTTTACAAGTACCAGCAGAGAAAATATTGCCTTTTGTAAAAAAGAAACAATTGATTGTAAGGATTACTCCATATGGTCGTAAAATATCAGAAGAGAAAGCAGAGCAAATTCAAGGTTTGCAACTCCCTGGTGTAGTAGTGACAGAAGACAGCAAGCGCTATTATCCATATCAAAGCTTAGCTTCTCATCTATTAGGGTTTACTGGGATAGATAACCAAGGGTTGGCAGGATTGGAGTTAGAGTATAACAAACAGCTACAAGGAACGCCTGGTTATATTTCTTTTAGTGCTAATGCACGTGGCGAAAAATTGCCTGGGGGAGTGGATCGTTTCACACCGCCAAAAGATGGATTGGATCTAAAGCTCACCATTGATTTGAATATCCAAAAAATTATGGAACGGGAACTGGATCAAGCGATGGCACAGTATCAACCCGAAAATGTAATTGCGATCGCAATGGAACCCACTACAGGCGAGATCTTGGGGATGAGTAGTCGCCCTACATATCGACCTGATCAATATAAAACAACTGATCCGTTGATCTATAACCGCAATCTTCCTATTTGGAAAACGTATGAACCAGGTTCTACCTTTAAAATTATTACGTTAGCAGCAGCTCTGCAAGAGAAAAAAGTGAATCTCAAACAAGGCTTTTTTGATCCTGGATTTATTGCCGTTGGAGGGTCAAGGTTGCGCTGTTGGAAATCCGGCGGTCATGGTTCTCAAACATTTTTAGAAGTAGTAGAAAATTCCTGTAACCCTGGTTTTGTGACATTGGGTCAGCGCTTAGGAAAAGAAAAATTACTTTCCTATATTCATCAATTTGGTTTTGGACAGAAAACAGGAATTGATCTAAATGGAGAAGCAAAAGGTATTTTATTTAAACCTTCCCGTATGGGACCAGTTGAACTAGCAACGACTGCATTTGGACAGGGTGTTGCCGTTACTCCCATTCAACAAGTTGCCGCTGTCGCAGCTACTGTAAATGGAGGTAAACTCATGGTTCCTCATTTGGCAAAACAATGGATGAATCCTGAAAGCGGCAAAGCAGTTAGTACCATATCTCCAACAATGAAACGAGAAGTACTTCGCCCAGAAATTTCTGAGGCTGTTCGTGCGGCACTAGAGAGTGTTGTAGCACGAGGATCTGGTCGAAAAGCATTTGTAGATGGGTATCGAGTTGGCGGGAAAACAGGGACTGCACAGAAAGTAGGGCCCAATGGAACGTATTTAAAAAATAACCACATTGTTTCCTTTATTGGGTTTGCGCCAGCAGATGATCCAAAAATCGTAGTTTATTTGGCTGTAGATAATCCAAAAGGAATCCAATTTGGAGGCGTTGTGGCGGCTCCTATCGTGGGAAATATAATTGGAGACAGCATGCGGTATATGAAAGTGCCAAAACGCAAAAATCAAATTCCGCCAGAAGAAAATATTTTATATGATCCTATTATTGCCACTCCTAATTTTGTTGGTCAGGATATGGATAAAATTAGAAACAGTTTGTACACTATTCCAATTGAAACAGTAGGGAAAGGAAAAGTAGTCATTAGTCAGATCCCTCGTGCAGGAGAACGGATTAAAAAAGGAACTGTGATTCGATTGTATTTAGGTGATAAATAGAATAGTGGCTTCCGTCGTTGTTTTTACAAGCGAGTGGGGGCCTATTGTTGTTTTCTTATAGGAATATATCCTAAATTCGTTTGGTGTTCCGTCACTTTCCCTCAAGGGATTTTTTGCGTGAATTATGTTAAAATGGGAGTCATGATTGCCAGGACCCCAAACCTGGTTTTTCTATTGTTACACTTGGTAGATAAGAAAGTCTTTATTTTATCTTCGCTGCAAAGCGAGACTTGGAGCATAGCGACAAAGCGAGACTTGTGCCCTTGTCTGAGGTGCATAAGGGAAATTTAAGCCTTTGTCGGTGCCTTTACGCTAGACATATTGCCAAGTTTTCTTTACAAGTGGAGTGGGAGGTTTACCATACGATGAAATTAAGCGAACTAGTAGATGTGTTACATGTAAAAGAACAGTTGAAATGGAAAGATGTTGAGATTACAGGAATAGAAACAGATTCAAGAAATGTAAAACAAGGAGATTTGTTTATTGCTCTACGTGGTTTTACAGTAGATGGTCATCAATATGTTCATACAGCAGTGGAGAACGGAGCGGCTGCGTTAGTAGTAGAAGAGCAAGTTGATGTTTCTATCCCTACGATTTTAGTACCAGATACTAGAAGAGCAATGGGCTTTCTTGCGAATCGTTTCTATCAATTTCCGTCTCAACAACTTAAATTAATAGGTATTACAGGAACAAATGGTAAAACGACTACCTCTCACCTGATAGAACAAATTTTGCAGTCTGTGGGGAGGGAAACCGGAATTATCGGAACGATTGGGGTAAAGATCAAAGATCAGGTTATTCCTGTTCGAAACACTACCCCTGATGTAGTAGATTTGCAGAAAAACTTGCGTCTGATGGTTGATGAAGGAGCTGCATACACGGTAATGGAAGTTTCTTCTCATGCTCTTCACATGGGTAGAACAAGAGGTACTCATTATCATATTGCAGTATTCACGAACCTTACTCAAGACCATCTTGATTATCATGAGACGATGGATAAGTATCGAGAAGCCAAAGGTCTGTTATTCAGCCAGTTGGGAAACGATTACCCTACTTCCCTTTCTCACAGCCAAGTAGCAGTGCTCAACAAAGACGATGCTGCTTCTGCCTATTTTGCAAGCGTTACACCAGCGCAAGTCATCACATATGGGATACAGGAATTAGCGGATGTACGAGCGACAAACATTACACATGGAGTAAGTGGAGTATCGTTTGAATTGCACACTTATCAAGGAAATACTTCGATCTCTCTACCTTTATTTGGAACATTCAATGTTTACAATTCTTTAGCAGCAGTTGCAGTTGCACTAGCGGAAGGGATACCTTTAGTTTTTATTAAAGAGGCATTGGAAAAGTTGGAAGGGGTGGATGGACGTTTTGAATCTGTGCAAGCAGGTCAAGATTTTACCGTATTGGTAGATTATGCACATACTCCAGACAGTCTTCAAAATGTTCTCACAACTGCTAAATCATTTGCTCAAGGTAAAGTAATTTGTGTGGTAGGGTGTGGTGGAGACCGAGATCGTGGAAAACGCCCATTGATGGCACAAATAGCAACAGAGGTCAGTGATTTTGCTGTCATTACATCTGACAATCCAAGAACAGAAGAGCCTGAAACTATTATTGCAGATATGGTAGAAGGAATAGTTACACCTATATCAACGTATACAACAATGGTGGATCGAAAATCAGCAATTGAGCATGCCTTAAAATTAGCAAAATCAGGTGATGTAGTGCTCATTGCAGGTAAAGGCCATGAAACGTATCAAGAAATCAATGGAATTCGGTATCCATTTGATGATCGAAAGATAGCTTATGAGTCAATAAAGGGTGAACTGCATGGAACGTAGAATAAATTGGATCATAGAGACTGTATCTGGGTCCTATGAACACAAAGAAGAAGATAAATCTCTCTTTGTTTCTGGAGTATCTACAGATACCCGTACACTATCAGCTGGAAATCTCTATATTCCATTAATTGGAGATGTGTTTGATGGGCATCAATTTATCGAAAAAGCAGTACAGGCAGGAGCAGTAGCTTCGCTATGGCAAGAAGATAGACCACTGCCCGAAGTATCCATTCCACTGGTCCTTGTACCCAATACATTACTTGCAATGCAGCAAATGGCAGAGCGTTATTTGACGGAAACATGCTGCAGAGTTGTTGCAATTACTGGTAGCAATGGTAAAACGACGACCAAAGATCTTGTTGCGAGTGTGTTAGCAACAACATTTGATGTACATAAAACAGCAGGTAATTTGAATAATCATATTGGACTTCCGTTAACAGTGTTAGGAATGCCTGATACTACTGAAGTAGTAGTATTAGAAATGGGAATGAATCACTTAGGTGAAATTTCCGAACTCTCTTTATTAGCAAAACCAGATATTGCGATAGTGACAAACATCGGTGAGTCACATATTGGGTATTTAGGTAGCAGGGAGAAAATAGCGCAAGCAAAGTTAGAAATTTGTGATGGATTGTCTAAAAATGGTGCTCTCTTAATAGATGGTGATGAGCCTTTGCTACGAAAAGAGATTCCTTTTAATGATATTATCTCAATTGGATGGAGCAAAGAATGTGAGGAAGGTCCAGAAGATGCACAACTGATCGGACTATCTGGATGGACATTTGCATCTCGTAAGACAGGTTATACTTACTCCTTGCCTTTATTAGGTAGACATAACATAAAAAATGCTCTATTTGCGATTGAAACAGGTAGGTTGTTGGAAATCGAGGAAGAGGAGATAGCGAAAGGTTTGAAAGCTGTTCCTATGACGCCGCTTCGTTTAGAAGTGACAGAAGCACAAAACGGCATGAAAGTGATCAATGATTCCTATAATGCAAGCCCGACTTCTGTAAATGCTGCTATTGATATCTTAACAGAAGTAGAACCAGACTTAGAGAAATGGGCACTTTTAGCAGGAATTGAAGAGTTGGGTGATGAGGAAAAATCTTATCACGAAAAAGCAGGAGAGTACGCTGTATCAAAAAATCTTTCCAAATTGATAACAGTTGGAACAAAAGGATTGTGGATCTATGAAGCTGCAAAGGTTACTTCTCCTAATCCATTACAACGGAAGCATTTTTCAACCAATGAAGAAGCATTTTCTTATCTGCAACAAGAAGGAAATGAGAAGGTTCTTCTTTTAGTGAAAGCTTCACGAAAAGCTGGTTTAGATCATATTGTGAAACAATTAGTAGAAGGAGCGTAGAGTGGTGGCAAATATTGATATACGAATAATACTCATTCCACTCGCAGTAGCATTTGGGATTGGCGTACTGCTTGGTCCAATGATTATTCCAACACTACAGCGATTAAAATTTGGTCAAAGTATCCGAGAAGAGGGACCAGAAGCACACTTAAAAAAAGCTGGTACACCGACTATGGGCGGGACGATTATTCTCATGTCTGTGGTGCTTACCGCATTACCATTTAGTAGTTTTATACTTTTAAATAATTCGAAACCGATTGTAAACTCAGACCTATTTTTTCTTTTGTTCGCAACGCTAGGATATGGAATTATAGGCTTTTTAGATGATTATATAAAAGTAGTTATGAAACGAAGCTTAGGATTGACTGCAAGCCAAAAGTTACTTGGTCAATTGTTTATCGGTATCATCCTGTTTTGGGTGTTGATAGAAGTTCGTGTACTGCGGATTGGTACAGAAGGTGGTATCTCTAAATTTATTTTTAATGTTGATATACCAGGTACAGATTGGGCGTTGCAACTCAATTGGCTCTATCTGCCGCTGCTATTGATTATGATGATAGGTGCCTCTAATGCAGTTAATTTGACAGACGGATTAGATGGATTGCTAGCTGGTACGGCCGCAGTTGCGTATGGGGCATATGCCATTATTGGGATGGTACAGAGTAATTATACTGTTGCTATTTTTGCAATTTCTGTTGTTGGTGCATTGCTTGGTTTTCTTGTATTTAATGCTCACCCAGCCAAAGTATTTATGGGGGATACAGGATCGCTCGCGTTAGGTGGGGGGCTTGCTGCATTAGCAGTTATTACAAAGACAGAGTTATTGTTGCCGTTGATTGGTGGAGTATTTGTAGTGGAAGCCCTTTCTGTTATGCTTCAAGTTTTGTCATTTAAGACAAGAGGTAAGCGGATATTTCGGATGAGTCCTTTACATCACCATTTTGAACTGACAGGTTGGTCAGAGTGGCGTGTTGTAACAACATTTTGGTGTGTAGGTCTGTTTTTAGCTGGTGTTGGTATTTATCTAGAGGTGTTTCTCCGATGATCCAAAAACAGGATAAAGTCTCCGTACTCGGATTAGGAAAAAGTGGAGTTGCTGTAGCAAAATTATTGGCAAAATTAGGTGCAGATGTAGAAGTTTTCGAACAGAAGAAAGAGCGCTCTGCTTGCCCTGAAGCAGAAGAGTTAGAAACACTAGGTATCCCTGTTTATTTTCAGCCTTCTGTTGATCAAATTGTTACACCTTCTAGTAAAATGATGATAAAAAATCCAGGAGTACCTTATCATAATCCAGCCGTTCAAAGAGCAGTAGATCAAAAGATACCTGTGATCACAGAGGTAGAGCTCGCTTCTTCTCTTATCCATATCCCTATTATTGGTATTACGGGTTCGAACGGAAAGACAACTACTACAACCATTGTTGGAGAAATGCTTGCCAAATCAGAAATACCCGCACTGGTAGCAGGAAATATCGGACGTGCACTATCAGATGTTATCGATGATCTAGAAAATATAAATTGGCTTGTTACAGAACTCAGTAGCTTTCAATTAAAGGGAACGGTAGATTTTCATCCACATATAGCCGCTCTTCTCAATGTTGTACCTGCTCATTTGGATTATCATCAATCGATTGAAGACTACACAGATAGCAAAGCAAAATTATTTAAAAATCTGGTTTCAGATGACATAGCAGTATTGAATTACGATAATGCCATTTGTCGAGAAGTGGCTAGTAAGCAAAATGGAACCGTTTATTGGTTTTCGATTGAGCAAGAGGTATCCAATGGTTTATTTGTAAAAGATGGTTGGATCATTGCTCGTATGAATGGCAGAGATGATGCTGTAATGAAAGTAGATGAGATCTCCTTACCTGGGGATCGTAATTTGGAAAATGCACTTGCAGCCACAACGATAGCTTTAGCAGCAGGAGCAAACAAAGAAGCAATTCGAAGTGTATTACAAACTTTTACAGGTGTAGAACATCGATTGGAGTATGTTTCTACTAGACGAGATGTTCGTTACTACAATGACTCCAAAGCAACCAATGCCCAAGCTGCTATTACAGCCTTAACAGCATTTCCGGAATCGTTAATTTGGATTGGTGGCGGATTGGATCGCGGAGTTGATTTTCGAGAATTAGTCCCAGTACTCCATGAAAATGTAAAGGCAGCAGTTGTATACGGGCAGACAGCTTCCATCATGGCTGATCGAGCCAAAGATGCTGGAGTGAAACAGATTGTTTATGCTAATGACGTAGAAGATGCTGTGTATCAAGCAAGCAAAATCGCTATGAGTGGTGATGTGGTAGTTTTGTCACCTGCATGTGCGAGTTGGGATCAATATACCTCTTTTGAAGAACGGGGACGAATTTTTAAACAAGCTGTGCATACCTTGTAATAAGAGCAAGTCCCCAAAAAGAGGTGTTGCCGTATGCACAAGAGTCTAAAAAACCCTGATAAGCTAATTGTAGCGACTATTTTCTTGTTACTTATCATCGGGGTAGCAATGGTTTATAGTGCAAGTGCTGCTTATGCTTATCATCGTTTTGGAGATAGTTTTTACTTTGCAAAGCGGCAAGTATTGTTTGCAGCTTTAGGCGTGTTTTGTATGTTTTTGATCTCAAAAATGGACCCAAACAAATTTTACTTTGTAGCGAAGCCCATTTTGATCGGATGTTTTATTTTACTTGTTATCGTTTTAATTCCTGGAGTGGGAATTTTGCGCAATGGAGCGAGAAGTTGGCTTGGTATTGGAGCATTTAGCATCCAACCATCAGAGTTCACCAAAATGGGCATGATTTTATTTTTTGCTCGATGGTTTTCCAAACAGTCTTTTCAGATTGAGAAATTTCAGAAAGGCTTCATGCCAAGTATGTTATTGCTCTGCTCTGCATTCGGACTGATCATGTTACAACCAGACTTGGGAACAGGTACCGTTTTAATGGGGACAGGAATCATCCTCATTTTTATTGCAGGAGCTAAAATGCAGCATCTAGGAAGCTTTTTGATGTTAGGTGTTGCGGGATTTGTTGGCTTGGTACTTGCTGCTCCTTATCGAATTCAACGAATCGTTGCATTTTTAAATCCATGGGAAGACCCTTTAGGAGCAGGTTATCATTTGATTCAATCTCTTTTTGCAATTGGACCTGGTGGTCTGCTTGGTCTAGGGATTGGTATGAGTAGACAGAAGCACTTGTATCTTCCAGAACCTCATACTGATTTTATCTTCTCCATATTGGCGGAAGAACTTGGATTTGTTGGAGCAGGTAGTGTCATTATTTTATTCGCTATACTCATTTGGCGTGGTTATCGTGTGGCGATGTCTATGCCAAATCAATTTTATAGTTTCGTTGCTGCTGGAGTAACATCAATGATCATGATTCAAGCAGGAATCAATATTGGAGTTGTGTCTGGTGCTTTTCCTGTAACAGGAATCACACTTCCATTTTTAAGCTATGGAGGATCATCATTGACGCTAACCTTAGGGGCTGTAGGGATATTACTTAATTTATCACGCTTTGTTAAACAGTAAGGGAGGATACAACATGAAACGCATCTTACTTACCGGTGGAGGTACTGGGGGCCATATTTATCCAGCACTTGCTATTGCACGTGCAGTACGAGAAAAATATCCCGAGATAGAGATCGGATATATTGGTACAGATAATGGTTTAGAATCCAAAATTGTTCCCAAAGAAGCAGGTATTCAATTTTTTACGGTAGAGATACAAGGATTTAAACGGAGCCTTTCTTGGGAAAATGTGAATACAGTTCGTAAGTTTATTCGGGCAGTAAGTAAATCAAAAGAGTACATAAAGAAATTTCAGCCTGATGTAGTAGTCGGAACAGGGGGATATGTGAGTGGGCCAGCTGTTTTTGCAGCACATCAGATGAATATTCCAACAATGATCCATGAGCAAAATGCAATCCTAGGGCTTACGACGAAGTTTCTATCCCGATTTGCAGATGTGGTGGCAGTAAGTTTGGAAGATACTGTTAAGCATTTGACGAGTGCAAAAAAAGTTGTGTACACTGGAAATCCACGTGCTACAGAAGTTATCCGAGCAAATGGGGAACAGGGAAGAGAATCACTTGGTGTTACTGCAAGTACTCCTATTGTTCTTATATTCGGTGGTAGTCGTGGGGCAAAATCAATCAATCAGGCTGTGCTTGGTATGTTACCTAAACTGGAATCGTTGCCAGGAGTCCGTTTTATTTATATAACAGGGGAAGCACATTACCAAGATATAACGGCTAAAATAAAAACGAGTGATTATCCAAACTTAGATGTAAGGCCATTTGTATATAATATGCCAGATGTATTGGCTACCACAGACCTTGTTGTTGCAAGAGCAGGGGCATCAACACTAGCAGAATTAACAGCACTTGGAATTCCATCTATTTTAATCCCTTCTCCTTATGTCACGAACAATCACCAAGAGGCAAATGCTCGGGTACTAGAAGACCAAGGTGCGGCCCGATTGCTACTGGAACGCGATTGCAATGGTGAGAATTTATGGAATGCAATGGAAGGATTGATTCTTGATCCTGAGGAGCGGAAATCGATGGGGGAGAAAGCAAGAGCACTAGGGCGACCCGAAGCAGCTAACCAAATCGTAGAAGAGCTTGAAAAGCTTGTTACAGCAAATGTCCACTCTTGACACTTCTCACGGCTGAAGCCGTGGGATTCTTGGGTAATCGCTCCTACTGGAGAGAAATTTACCAAGCTAACCCCGTGAGCCCCACGGTTGAATAAGAATATTTGTTGCTTTTATAATCAACTAGACTTACTGCTTGGTTTTCGCATTTCAGTCTGTCGATATAGGTGCGCATAGCATTTTACATGCAAGACGACTGACTTGCATAACCCCATATACTATTCTTTTTTTCAAAGAGCAACTAGGAATATTTTACCATTCGAATGTATGTTTGTAAAATGTTTTCTGAAAAGATTCTCGGACTTATGAGAGGGACCGTCCACAAAGTCGACTAGCCACTTTACTGACTTAGCGTAACTTGTGCTCTTGTAATAGTGACGTTTGTTTTCATCCCACGATTTAAACCGTGGGTTTTCTCACTCACAATACCTATAATAGTGAAAGATGGTGAAGAGGGAATAATGGAATCTCACCTTTTAGAAGTATTTCAAAAGAATGGTGTAACACACATCAAACAAAATGAAGCTCTTTCCCGACACACCACTTGGAAAGTGGGAGGTCCTACGGATTTTTATATTGAACCTGCAGATAAAGAAGAATTGATGCATGCAATGAAAGTCGTTTACCAACATCAAATTCCTTGGCGAGTCATTGGTAGAGGATCCAATTTACTCGTCAAAGATGGCGGGATTCGCGGTGTTGTATTTCAGTTGCAAAAAGCATTTGATTATTTGCAAATAGAAGATACTACTGTTCATGCAGGAGGAGCTTATTCTACTATTCTTTTAGCAAGCCGAACAGCAAAGGCTGGATTGACAGGATTAGAGTTTGCAGGTGGAATTCCGGGTAATGTCGGTGGAGCAGTCTATATGAATGCTGGTGCTCATGGTTCGGAAATCAGCAGAGTACTGACCAAATCAGAAGTACTTACAGAGTCTGGAGAATGGTTACAACTGAGCAATGAGGATCTACATTTTCGGTATCGTACGACGATCCTGCAAGAAGAGATCAAAGGAATTGTCACAGGTGCAACTTTTGAATTAGAAAAAGGGGATACCAAGCAAATAACGGAAGCACTTTTTTCTTTCAAAGATCGACGCCGAAAAACCCAACCGTTGCAATACCCTTGTGCAGGTAGTACCTTCCGAAATCCTACTGGGGATCATGCCGGAAGATTAATTGAAGCTGCAGGACTGAAAGGTTATCGGATCGGAGATGCAGAGTTTTCTACTCTTCATGGTAATTTTATTATTAATTTGGGACAAGCAAAAGCAAGCGATGTCTTAGCTTTGATCGACCATGCAAGAAAAACCATTGCTGAAAAATTTGGGGTTACCCTTGTACCTGAGGTAGAAGTGATCGGAGAGGATTAGCAGTTTGAAATATTGTTTTTGCTCTGAGTCTATTCTCTTCATTGTGTTTCCATTATGTTGAAAGAAAAGCCCATCACTTAGAGAGTTTCCATGGTTAATAATGTGGAGCTCTCTTTTTTGTCATTACTAGTAATTAAGAGGGAATATAATGATCATTATGTATATTTCTAAAGGGTTATATATTTGTGATAAGCATTGTTATACTCAAATAAATCCAATGAAATGTCCTGATTAGGAGATAGTCTTGAACTCTGTAGGTCTCATATTTCTCGTTTTGGGTTTCTTTTGCATGTATCTACTCTGGAGGTATCGAATGACCTATACGGTCAATAAGCTGACGGTGACCCTGTTCTTCTTTGGAGGTGCATGTTTGCTGATAGGGTCTAAACTCCTCAACAGTGACAGTCATCTGTGACTACTTCTGTTTTCGTTGACAGAATGGAAATCAGAAGTACTCCCGCCACATGAGCATAAGTGTTGGGCTAAATAATGAAAGATAATAAATTTTATATAAGAAAAAATGGAGATTATTTCCAATGATTCTATCTTTGGGATTCTCTCCGTTTTTTATTTGTGGTAGTATAGAGGGAAGAAATTGGACAAAGGAGAAGGTGGCATGGTGGAAAGGGTTCCTCCTTTTCGCATCAGAGTCGAGCGTAAAGCTCCATCATTATGGGCAGTTTTGTTTATATTTTTGTTTTTTGTAGGTATTTTGTTTGTGCTTTTCCTACGCTCCCCACTCAGCCATATATCAACGATTACGGTTACAGGTAATCACCTTTTAACCAAACAAGAGATTTTGCACAGGTCGGGGATTCGCCAAGGAATGTCTTTTTTTGGTGTGAAAACAAAGGATGTAGAATCCAATCTTCATCGAGTGAATGCAATCAAACATGTAACAATGAAAAAAAAGTTTCCAAGTACGATCTCTATTCAAGTAACAGAATACCCAGTTGTTGCTTACATAGATGATGAGCAAACTCTCATTCCTCTTCTTGCTAATGGAGCTTTTCTCCTATCTCATCCTGCCACCTCTATGTGGAGAACAATGCCCATATTTGAAGGATGGGACAAAGAAAAAGCTTCTTTTCTGGAACTTACTTCCCAATTTGCTCACTTACCAGCTTCTACTCGCAGTTATATTTTGACGGTTCGTCCTATGGAAGAGAAGCCGCAGTATGTTGTTTTGCGAACAAGAGGCGAGCATAAAGTGAAGGTTCGGATTGATCAATTAGCAGAAAAAATGAAGCTATACCCGAAATTTTTGAAACAACCCCCTGGAACGGTTCACTTACTGGATAGTATATGGTTTACACCTGAATAGTAATGTCTATATCTTTCCTATTACTGTAATATTATGTAATTTACATACTAGAAAAAGGGGATTTGCTTTTACTGTTGAATTATCACATGGAAGAGATACTATCCTATCCCGCTTTTCCATACTCTTCGGGCAAGGAGGTGCCCAAGACATGAGCAATGGATATTTGGTAACGTTAGATATTGGAACTTCGCAAGTACGTGTTGTGGTTGCGGAATTAACGAAGAATGGAACATTTCCTATCGTCGGTGTTGGTACTGCTATGTCTGCCGGAATAAAAAAAGGAGCCATCATCGACATTGAGCAAGCTGCAGGGGCAATACGCAAAGCGATAGAACAAGCAGAGCAAATGGTAGGAATAGAGATTACGGATGTTTATGTGGGTTTATCTGGTAATCATATTTCTATCCAACACAGCCATGGTGTGGTCGCGGCTTTAAATCAAGATCGAGAAATCGGTGCTGAGGATGTGGAACGTGTATTACAAGCAACAAAAGTGATTGCACTTCCACCAGAGCGCGTTATTATAGAAGTAGTTTCGAAACAGTTTATTGTGGATGGAATCGCAGAGATTCGTGATCCAATAGGTATGGTTGGTGTTCGTTTAGAAGTGGATGCCATGGTGATTACTGGATCAAAGACGGTTGTCCACAACGTTTACCGCTGTATAGAAAAAGCTTCTCTACATATGGCAGGATTTGTCTTTTTGCCACTTTCTATTAGTGAGTTTACCCTGACATCGGATGAGAAAAATTTAGGAGTTGTTCTAGCCGATATCGGTAACGGAACAATTAAATTAGCATTTTATTCCCAAGGGAATCTAGCTGGAACAGCAGTTATTCCCATGGGTGGAGAATATATCACTACTGATTTAGTGTACGTCCTCCAAACCCAAAAAGAAGTTGCCGAAGAGTTGAAGTGTAAACATGGGATTGCAGTAAAAGCACATGCAGACAAAAGAGAATCTATTCCGATTCAGATGATGGCAGGTAAAGAACGATATTCTTCACAGCTCGAACTTGCACAAATTATGGAACCACGTATTATGGAGATTTTCCAGTTGATCAATCAGCAAGTCAAAGCAATGGGTTTTACCCATGAACCTGCCGGTGGTTATGTGCTAGTAGGTGGAGTAACGGAAACTCCCTATTTGCTAGAAGCAGCTAAATCCCAGTTAGGTCAAGGAGTTCGTATTGCTAGATCAAAAGAAACTTCCATTTCAACGCCTGCTTTTTTAGCAAGTGTGAGCATGGTTCATCATTTAGCCAAGCAGGGGAGTATTTTAGTGAACAAACCATCCCGTAGCGAAACAGCACCCCGCACAAAAGAGAAGAAGAGGGTCTCTGCTTTTCAAAGGATGAAAAATTGGTTAAGCGAATTTATATAGTGTTGGAGGGAATACCATGCTGGGTTTTGACTTAGAGTTCGATATTGAACAAATCGCACAGATTAAAGTAATTGGTGTGGGAGGTGGCGGAAGCAATGCTGTCAATCGAATGATCGACGCAGGTGTGCAAGGGGTAGAATTTATTGCCGTTAATACAGACGCACAAGCTTTAAACCGCTCAAAAGCACCAATCAAATTGCAAATTGGAGAAAAGTTAACTCGTGGACTAGGAGCAGGAGCAAAGCCTGAAGTTGGGAAGAAGGCAGCAGAAGAGAGTCGGGAGCAAATTGAAAACGTACTCCGTGGTGCAGATATGGTATTTGTCACTGCAGGTATGGGCGGAGGAACTGGGACTGGAGCTGCTCCTGAAATCGCGCTTATCGCTCGCGAACTAGGGTCACTGACAGTAGGTGTAGTGACGAAGCCGTTTAGTTTTGAGGGTAGAAAACGTTCGGTTCAAGCAGAGACAGGTGTTGCTTCTCTAAAAGAAAATGTGGATACCTTGATTGTTATTCCAAATGATAGATTGTTAGAGATTGTAGATAAAAATACACCTATGATAGAAGCTTTCCGTGAAGCCGATAATGTTCTTCGTCAAGGTGTACAAGGTATTTCTGATTTGATCGCTGTACCAGGACTCATCAACCTAGACTTTGCGGATGTGAAAACCATTATGACGGAACGCGGTTCTGCCTTAATGGGAATTGGAACTGCTGCTGGTGAAAACAGAGCAACAGAAGCAGCGAAAAAAGCCATCTGTAGTCCCTTGCTAGAAACATCGATCAATGGAGCACGTGGGGTATTGATGAATATCACTGGCGGAGCAAATCTAAGCCTATATGAAGTGAACGAAGCAGCGGATATTGTGACACAAGCATCCCATGCAGAAGTAAACATGATTTTCGGTGCTGTGATCAATGAAGATCTCAAAGATGAAATTTTAGTAACCGTTATCGCAACAGGTTTTGATAATCAAACCCAAGAATCTGGCGGTACCGCCCAATCGAAGAAACCCATTTTCCATGAGCGGGAAAGTGAGTTTACTCCACTGTTTAAACATAACAATATCCGCCTGCAGAACGAAGAAAAAAACAACAACAAAAACACCAATCCTGTCATTGACGAAAGCTACGAAATTCCTACGTTTTTGCGTAATCAATTTAAAAAGTAGATTTGTATGGAAAAACACTCAATGGAGCCAAATTGGGTGTTTTTTCATTTGAATTATGTGTGATAGCAAAGCTCCATTTTAATCCAAGAATATAAGCGAATGTCATAAATAAAAGCATGTTAGATTCCAAATAGAGCGTTAAAGGAATTTTTTGCTGAGGATTATATTCTTGTGGATTCTGATAAATATCAAGGATAGTTTTTGAATTCGGATAAATATTCAATATTTAAAAATATTTTTGTATAATAGGAGAGTAAGAAGATCCGTAACTTCTGACTAGAGGAGCACCAAAAAATGTCCTTTTCTGCAGCGGATGCTCTCGCTCATTGCCGTTCGGAGATCAAACTCAGCAAATTTGTGTTGTTGCTGCTGAAGCTGTTCTCTCCGATCGCAACCCTCCTTCGTTGCGACGTCTGGATGATGAAGCAAAAGGAAGAGTGGACGGCGTATCTCCGTCGCCAGGAAAAGCAGCTCGAGGAATACCTCGAGTTCATGTCAGGCAAGCGTAATGTCCCTTCGACATCGGAGGTAACCATGGGACAGTTCCGGAAGAAGGTTTTCGACATCGAGGCTGTCCAGTACACTGGCAGCAACCTCGACGAGATCAAGGAGTTCGTCGGCCAGGAGAACTTTAAGTCTGAAGGCGGTCGATACTACATTGTCACCCTCGAGGGTGACAAGATCCTTGAAGACCAGGACTACGTTATCAAGGGTGTCGGGGGTGAGTTCTACCCTGTTCCTGCTTTCGTCATCGCGGAACGCTACGACTGGAAGGGCGGCATCAAGTACCGAAAGAAGCCGATCCTCGTTGAAGCGATTAAGTACACAGGGGACAACCTGGATCAGGTGAACGAATTTTCCAACGGCAGTGTTGTCGTGGTCGATGGCAAGCCCTACATCGGACACCACAAGGGAGACAATCTGATTCGGGTGAACGACTACGTTCTGCCCAATGCTGGGACCAATGGCTTCTTTGTACACGAAGGGGAACTCTTCGAGAAGACCCACGATCCGGTGAAGTAATTACCGTTAACTGGGTCAACCTTGGGGCAGACTGATTTGAGTTTCTATGTCCCAAAACGGGCAAACAGATGCTTTTCTGTTTGTCCGCCAGAAAAACAACAAAGTTAACATAGATTCTTTTATGATGGTTCTTATTAACTAATTTTTCTCTGCATATACTAGCGACTTAGTAACAACATTGGGACATATCTAAAAAACGACGTGAAGAATACTTTCACGTCGTTTTAAAATTATAGCAGGATTGTCCCGCAAAAAGGTAAAGAAACTGATATTGCATCAGTTTGTAGAAATACTTTGGCTTGCTTGCGTTAGTAATCTTTGATGTGCATCTTTTGTAATTTTTTGGAGTAGATCATCTAGCTTTAAAAATATTTCCCATTCTTGTTGATTGGTAATCTCATGAATATGATTGATGATACGTTCTTCTATTTCCGCTACTCTTTTTCCCTTCCACACTTTATCTGCTAAACTTACAATCCAATCTTCTAACTTTGTATCTGCTCTCATCCATTGCGAGTGAGTATAAGTAAAGCGTGCTAGTTCTGGTGTAATTCCATATTCAAGCATCAATTCGTATCCAAGTTGCTCATGAGTAGAACCCAGTTTGTTTATTTCTTCTTTAGCCTTTATTTTCCCGATGTCGTGTGTAATAGCTCCAAAAAGGATAGCTTCTCTGTCTATGCTTATTTGAGGATAAGTTTTCTCCATCCAAGCAAGGATAGAATGAGCAACTTCATGTACGGTTGTTAGATGCGTAAGTAATCGAGCAGGCATTTTTCTATTAGTGATGAGATTATGAATGATCATAAAACCTTGATGATTGTGAGCTATCATTCTACACCTCATCTTTCCATCTTTTATGTCATGAAAGGAGTTTTATCTGTATTCATGCTATTATTTTTATACTTATCTAAAGCGTAATGCATATCCAGTTAGGGGTGGATATTTTGCATAGGAAGAAATGGATAATTTAATTATAATCTCAGCTTTTTTTGTATAGGGAAAAAAATGTTTGGTCAGTTTGCCACACTCAATAAAACTATATTAGTGGATGATTATTGCCATTAAGTAAGTAGAATCTAATCAAGTAATTGGTGACATAACAAAAGCACTCCTATTCACGAGTGCTTTTGTCATGTTGAGTAAATATTTTTTAAAAGGGAGTAGTCTAGCATTATCTCCTACAAATCTATGAAGCTGACAGTGAGTTGGAGCAAGATCAACAATATTTCTTATCTTAAAAATAGATTTAGTGGTATGGATTTTGCCATCGCTTCGTTTCCTGCATCATTTGGATGGAGATGATCACCACTATCATATGCAGGGAGCATTTGATCTGGATTTTTTGGGTCTGCCAACACTTTGTCAAAATCAATAACCCCATCGAATATTTTATTTGATCGAATCCATTTATTCACCGTTTGTCGGGTTTGTTCATTTTCTTTAGTGTAGATAGGTGAATTTTTCATCGGTATAAGCGTTCCAATATAAATACGTAAGTTCTTTTGATGTGCTTTTGATGCTATTTTTTTCATTCCAGTAATGATTTGGTTAGCATCTGAACTTCCTAAACCGATATCATTGATACCTCCAAGAAAAATGATGTCACTTACACCAGATTGGGAGAAAACATCTCTTTCCAAACGAGATATCATGTTTTCCCCTGCTACTTTTATCCCAAACTCTGATCCATTTCTAAGGATTTGATTGCCTGATATTCCTGTATTTAAAACAGAGATATGTTTATAACGTTTATCTTTGTCTAGACGTTCATCTAGGAAATCTGTATAGCGATGATTTCCATCTAATGAAGAGTTGATTCCTTCTGTAATGGAATCCCCAAATGCTATGATGGAAGTGGTTTTCTTGTTTCCTACTTTCACATCTAAACCAGAAAGCCAGTAGTAGGAGTGCAGTTTCGTATTAAAAGCTGCTCCGCTGTAATCTTTCGTATGATTACCTTCAGCAACATACGTGGTTTGAGATGGTGTAAAGTGCCATGTCGACGTATTTGTTTGTTTTGGGATATATATACTAACGGCTAAATCTTGACTTTCCTTTACAGGATAAGCCATTTCATCGCTATATAATTCTTTCCCAGCAGGGATTGTAACTTCCTTATGGCCTTGAAATGTAACTTGCTTATTTGTATTTCTAACAATATTTCCAGCTGTATCATACTGAGCAATATCTACGTTACCCAAGTATAAGGGTTCACTTCCATATAGATTCGAAAACTTCAGCCGTAAGCTTGACCCAGCCTGATGTGGATGAATCACCATACGTATCGTTTGTTTATTGAATAGTTTTTGAGGGAATGTATAGGTGAAAAAATTCGTATCAAAAGGCATTTGACTAGCATACCAAGATCCGACCCATTGACCTTGATTGTTCCTATTATCAGGTGCTGATTGAAGTGATGAGAAACCTATTAATGAACTTATTAGTAGACAACCTACTATAAAAGTGAGCAAGTATTTCATAGGATTTTTTATTTTTATATTCATTATTATCTTCCTTTGTGAGGTTGACATAGTGAAGGAAACTTCGAATCCATCCCGTGTTTCTTCACTATGTCATTATATTAGGCTATATTTTAATTTTTTTGATTTTATCTAAACAAATGGACAGATGTTGTCTCAAAATCTATATTAAAACTTAATAACTATTTTCCCAAATTGATTTTCTTTATCTTGATAGCGGAAAGCTTCGATCGATTGTTCAAACGGAAAGACACGATCAATGACAGGATGAAGTTTATTTTGAGCAATAGCTTGATTCATGGCTTCAAACATTTTTCGGCTTCCTCCGTTAATCCCTTGGATGGTTGGTTTTTTCAGCATAACGGCCAAAATATTAAATTCTGGAGCTATGATCCCAGTTAAATTACCTACCATACTTACTCTTCCGCCGATTCGTATTGCTGAGATCGATTTATTGATTGTATGTGCACCGCCGACATCGAGTACATGGTCTGCACCTATTCCATTCGTGTACGCTAGCACTGCTTTATCCCAGTCAGGATTCGTACTATAATTAATACCAAAGTCAGCACCTAGTTTTTTAGTCTCAACAAGTTTTTCGTCATTACTGGAAGTAATGATCACTTTAGCACCATGTAGTTTTGCAAACTGGAGTGCAAACAAAGACACACTTCCTGTACCTTGAATAACTACCGTATCTCCTGCCTTGACTTTTCCTTCCGCGACAATCGCATGCCAAGCAGTGACTCCAGCAATTGGGAGAGTGGAAGCTTCTTCATCAGTCAGGTGTTCTGGAATCAATACTAGTGCGTCTTCATGTACAATGGCGTATTCAGCTAAAAGTCCATCTGTTGGGCTTCCGATGGTGCTATATAACTGCTCGCTATTTGGTGTGCCAGAAATCCATTTTTGGGCATAGTTCGCGCTAACTCGATCTCCCTTTTTCACTCGGCTGACTTGTTCACCTAGTTCCATGACTTTTCCGACACCATCAGAAACAGGAATCAGCGGTAGCGATTGATCAGGGTTGAAAATTCCTTTGATGACGCTCAAATCTCTATAATTTAAGGATACTGCATCCAAGCGAATCAATACTTCGTGGGAACCAGGTACAGGAATGGAACGTTCACCTGCGACTAGAGAATCCAGGCCAAATGTTTGTTTTATTTCAAAAGTTTTCATAGGAATATGCTCCTTATTAATAATTTTTTGTTTTTTAATGATAATGAAAGGAGTTAAAATAATGAGTAATTTAGCTTTTCATCATGAAGTCGAATCACCCTGTCATTATCGTCGTGCTCTTGAAGTTGTCTCTAATAAATGGACAGTGGTCGTATTTTATGAATTAGAAACTGGTAAAAAGAGATATAGTGATCTCAAAAAGCAAGTAGTAGGTGTGACACAAAAAATGTTGACTCAGACTTTACGGCAGTTAGAAAGAGATGGGTTGGTAGCTCGTTTTGTTTATCCAACTGTTCCTCCAACTGTTGAGTATGAATTGACTCCTTTAGGAAAAACGCTAATGGAACCGATGAGAGCTTTGCACCAATGGACGGAAGCTCACTATGATGATGTATTAGATGCAAGAAGAGCTTTTGATCAAGAGACGAAATGATTACTGTTTAGTTTTTCTATAATTTACTCATGTTTTATTCTCCAATTGGTTACTGATGTTTGTTTGCTATGAGTTGATAATAAATCAATTTAATAAGGCATGTAAGAAGGCACTTTAAAGTAGGTAGACCACTTTAAAGTGCCTTTTTTGACACGCAAGCAAAAGGAGAGATAAAAAAATAATAGTTTTCCCATTAGCTATGGGTTTTATATTAGATCCAATAGTATCTCATCTGATCTAATCATTTGAAGGGCGGATTCATCAGTATAGAAAATAAGTTGTCTTCGAATTAAAAGAAACCAGTAAATTAGTCGTCAAACAAGGGGATCTTAGTAGATTTTCGCAAATGGTGTATGGCTCTATTGTGTATTCCTATCACAAATAGGCATAATGCTAGAGTGTTTAACTGGAAGAGCAAGGAACGGTGTCAGAGAAGCTGGTAATGAAGGGATTTTATGAGGATAGGGAGTCTAAATAAAAAACGGGAGTCAATCCATATCAATATAAATTAATAGTTAAATGTTTTATATATACATCTACTCGAACTTAATATCTGTATACATGTACCTAAATCACAAATTATGTAATTTTTGTAAATTATTTTAAAGATAGTGTGCCCTTCCCTCAGGAGCACACTGCAAAGTGTACTCCCAGGGAAGGGATGAATCCAACCTTTCTGGTGGAGTTGTGATACGATCAGTTCGCCTGATTCACAGACGGCTGGCCAGAGTACTTCTGGCAGAACATGAAGACTCGATCGGATCGTCGAAGGTAGTTCGGACCGTACGACGCGAACGAAGTATCCTTGAGGGACGCCTTCAGGTGCGGGAGCATATGTTCGATGTGCTTAAGTACGAAGTGCTCTCCCTCCGGAAGGTGGACACTGTCGATCAGGAACTTCACAACGTGCTCTTGGTCGAGGTTGTCTCGCAGGACCGCAGTGAGCGTCCAGATCTCCCCTGATGCGAACCGAGCAATCGAGCTGTTGTGGAGGTTGTCCACCACGAACACCTTGACGGCCTCCTTGTAGAGGTTCGCGTTCACAAAGCAGTGGATGTCCTTGTCGTCGAAGTTATCCACTACGAACTTCGCTACAGACTCCTCGTTGATGTTGTCCAGTACGAGTTCGTAGATGTCCCTGTTGGCGAGATGGTTGTCCAGCACGAACTGCTGGACGGCCTTCTTGTCGAGACACTCCAGCAGGAACTGGCGGACAGACTCGTTCCTGATGTTATCCAGCACGAACTGCTGGATGAGCTGCTTTTCCGCACATCGCTCGTCGAACTGCTCCATGACGAGGTAGTCGATGATGAACTGCCGAACGGCCTCGACACCGAGGTTGTTCAGCAGGAACTGCACCACGAGCGACTGCCTGTACTCACGACGGTCGTAGTAATCGTAACTGTTGCCCTTCAGGTAGTCCAGCACGAACCGCTGGAGCTCCTCCTCGTGGAGGCATTCTGCCATGAACGTCTCGACAGTCTCGTCGTCGAGCAGGTTGTCGAGCAGGAGGCATCGAACGGCCTCGACATCGAGGTGAGCCACCACGGACGTCCGAACCGACTCGTTGTCGAGGTTCGCCAGCACGAACTGCTGGACGGCCTCGGGATCGAAGTTCTGGTACCCCTCGGGTACGAGGTTCCCCAGCACGAGCCAGCTGATGTCCTTCTCTTCCCAGATTTCCAGCAGGAAGCGCTGGACGCGGGGGTCGCTCAGGTTCTTCAGCAGGAACTCCCGGGTTTCCCGCTCATAGCGGGTGTTCAGGAGGAACCGGCGAACCTCCTTCGTCTTGCCCTGGAGGTTGTCCAGCAGGATGCCGATCGCCTTCTCGCTGTAGAACAGGCGGGAGCAGATGAAGCCGCGGACAAGCGGGTGCTTGTAGTTGCTCATCACGAACCGCATGAGGGACCAGTCGAGTCCGCTCTCGACGGCCGTGTAGAGTGCCGAGTTGAGCTTACCGTCGGCGAGGAACTTCCAGACGCTGATCTGGTCGAGTCGAAGCATGTTGACCACTACTCCAAAGGTTGAAGGTTGGTTTCGGTTTTTCTTATCAACATTATATCGAATATTAGTAAATATAAATTAGCAAAAAAGATATTTTTGTTTCTTTTATTTATCATTTGTCTGGTTTTACTTATAGATGAGGACATTATAATAGGTTATTTATTTTGGCATCTGCTCTGGTTTTGCCATCCTATGTCGAACGTTTTCTTTTTTCGCCAAAAGAAACAAAAATAGTTAGGCAAGTTTCAACAGACTTAGCAATATATATCTTTTATACTGCTTACAAAGGTCGAGGGAGAGGAGAGGGACTAGCTGGTTGTTTATGCAGATGTCGTATTTATATTAAATGGTTGTATCGACTTTCTCTTGCTATGGCTAACCTCTGGCATACGGAAGGAGAGGACATCAATATTGCGTCTGCTCTTTGCATCGTTCATTGGAGGATTGTATGCCACTCTCCATCTATGGCCAAATTTTACTTTTGCTTACACACTTCCGGTTAAGATCTTGTCCTCGATTTTGATGATTTGGATCGTATTTGGATACCGAAATCCGATCGCATTTCTTCGTACATTAGGAGTTTTCTATTTTGTTTGTTTTGTAACAGGTGGTGCAATGGTTGCCTTGCACTATGTAGTAGAAGGAGATTCGCAAGTAGCTGGGGGGATTTTATTCACCGAAACAAAAGGTTGGGGTTCCCCTGTTTCTTGGGTATTTATTATGGTTGGTTTTCCACTTGTCTGGCTGTATACGAAATTCTCTTTCCAGTCCATGAAAGAACGTGATCAGATTGAACAGTATATGACTGCCGTCAAAATTCAGATACAAGGGAATAGTTTTGAATGCACGGGACTAGTCGATACCGGAAATCAACTGAGAGATCCTATCTCACGGGCGCCTGTTATGCTAGTAGAAATGAAACAATTGATGGAATATCTACCAGAAGAAGTCCACAAAATGTTTCTTTCAAAAGATTGGGAACAGAGTTGGTCGGAAATCCCACCAGAGTGGATGGTCAAAATACGTATCATTCCATATCGAGCGGCAAGAAATGACAGCGATATGATGATCGCTTTTAAACCCGATCAAGTGGAAATATGGAAAGATAGTCAATGGAATAATGTCGGAAAAATTCTCATAGGAATAGATGTCGGAGAATTATCTACCGATGGTTCCTATCAAGCGATTATTCATCCTTCTTGTTTATCCATTGTTAGTTAGTTTGAAAAATGGAGGTAATGATATGTTGGTCAAATGGAGACTATTTGCACAACTGTTCTGGTACCGTTTACTCATACAAATGGGACTAAGAGGGAAAGAGATTTATTATATCGGAGGCAGTGAGGCCTTACCACCACCGTTATCAAGAGAAGAAGAAGAACATTTACTCGTACGACTTCCAAGTGGTGATGCAGCTGTACGTGCAATGTTAATCGAACGGAATTTGCGTTTGGTCGTTTATATTGCTCGCAAATTTGAAAACACAGGAATCAATATTGAAGATCTAGTTTCGATTGGTACCATAGGTTTGATCAAAGCTGTGAATACCTTTGATCCGACTAAAAAAATCAAGTTGGCAACATATGCATCTCGATGTATTGAAAACGAGATACTCATGTTTCTTCGTCGTAACAATAAGATTCGGTCGGAAGTATCCTTTGACGAACCGCTCAATACAGATTGGGATGGGAATGAATTGTTGTTATCCGATATTCTTGGTACCGAAAATGATACGATTTACCGAGATATCGAAGATCAAGTAGATAAAAAGATTTTACGTACGGCTCTAGAAAGTTTATCTGAGCGCGAGCGGAAAATTATGATTTTGCGTTTTGGATTAAATGGGGGAGAAGAGAAGACACAAAAAGATGTGGCAGATATGTTGGGCATTTCGCAATCTTATATTTCTCGCCTAGAAAAGCGAATCATCAAACGATTGCGCAAAGAATTTAATAAGATGGTTTAGGGAAAAGAGTACTAAAACAAATTATTGAGACTCCACACGACTTAAGCTATGGGATTCTTAGGTAGTTAGCGCACGCAATCCATTTCTGCTTTGTGCGACTCCCAAGTTAAGGGCTGTCTCATCAGCCCGTCCCATGCAGTTAAAAATGTACCCGCATGGGCGGAATGCCTGTAACCAGCATTCTAGTTCTTTCCTGACTCTAATGGTTTTACACGATAGGAGATGTTCTTTTGCCATCGCAACCCCATACCACTACATTTTCAAAGAACAAACCTACTAACTAGTAGGACGATCACCGATCGTATGTTCCACTATACAAAATATTTGTTGTTCTTGTAACTTTTTATTTGTGGTTTTGAACACCATAGGCTTTCATTCAGCAAAAATCTGTAAATTTACATTTTGTACCTATCTATTATAATTTCCCCTCCAAAGGAGATACTTAACATGATTTCATCCTGAGGAGGGACTTTTCTTGGCGCGAAACAAAGTAGAAATTTGTGGAGTAGATACATCCAAATTACCGGTCCTAAAAAATCAGGAAATGAGAGAGCTGTTTCGCGAGTATCAAGCAGGAGATATCGATTCACGAGAAAAACTAGTGAGTGGAAATCTTCGTTTGGTTCTTAGTGTGATTCAGCGTTTCCATAACCGTGGAGAGTGCGTAGATGATCTATTTCAAGTGGGTTGTATTGGTTTGATGAAGGCAATCGACAATTTTGATTTGGGTCAAAACGTCAAGTTTTCCACCTATGCTGTTCCGATGATTATCGGCGAAATCCGTCGTTATTTAAGGGATAATAATCCTATTCGTGTGTCCAGATCTTTGCGAGATATTGCCTATAAAGCTCTTCAAATGAGGGACAGCCTTACCAATCGTCATTCTCGTGAACCCACTGTGAATGAAATATCCAAAGCACTAGGAGTGCCAAAAGAAGATGTTGTTTTTGCATTGGATGCTATCCAAGATCCAGTATCTTTGTTTGAACCGGTTTTTCAAGATGGAGGAGATCCGATCTATGTGATGGATCAGATCAGCGATGAAAAAGCAAAAGATATTCAATGGGTTGAAGAAATTGCTTTAAAAGAAGCACTTGCTAGGTTGAACGATCGAGAAAAAATGATCTTATCTATGCGTTTTTTTGAAGGTAAAACCCAGATGGAAGTGGCGGATGAGATAGGGATTTCCCAAGCTCAAGTTTCACGATTAGAAAAAGCAGCTATTCACCAAATGCATCGTTATGTTACCTAATCATTTGTGATGAAATGAATACATAAAATCATATTGGATGTTTTGTCCAATCTCAAGATAAAGTATATAAATGTAACTTACAAACTGAGCAGCAACGAAACTATTCAAAAGAAAAGAACCTTCCCCCTTTTTAGGAACGGTTCTTTTTTTTCGGCACTTCATTATTTGAATACTATGAAATATAAGTGATTAATCCAGTTCTTGTCCAATGCATTTAAAAATATCCACTTACCCTTAATAGACCACAAAGAGATCTTTTTCACTGATAGAAAAAGATACTACAAACCTGAATGATAAGTCGTTGATTTTGAGTGGTAAAAGAAATTTTGGTATAGGAGAGAAATGTTTTTAAAAAGTTCTTATGTAGGAAGTGGAAAGAAAAAAATTTTAGTTTATAATTGGTCTATCCAATAGTAAACGGGTGTTCACTAATGAAAAAACTGAAAGAAGAAGTTCGTAATGCCATTGTGAAAGCAGCTTTTGAAGAATTTAGTGAGCATGGATACCTTGAAGCATCGATGCGTCGGATTTCAGCTGCTGCACAAATAAGTACAGGAAATATTTATCGGTACTTTAGTGGAAAGGAGGAACTGTTTGACCATATCATCGGTTCTGTCTACGCAAAATACAGCACATATACCAAGGAATATCTCCAAACAGTGGATCTCTACTCCAATCAAGACGAAACTGCCATCGTTGCATTTTTGGAACAAGTGAGTACCACTTATGTCACACTTCTAAAGACAACTGGACCAAGATTGAGGCTGATGATGTGTAAAAGTCAAGGCTCTAAGTATGAAGGGCTCAAGTTAGAGATGATAGAGTTTACAGAAAAATTATTGCTTCAGACATTTTCACTTGCTAAGCCAATAGAGCAACTAAGTCAGTTTGAGCTAGCAGAAATCAAGGTGCTTGCGACTACTTTGATTGATGGACTGGTTTTTATTATTGATCAATATGAGGAACATGAAATATTTTCCTTTCTTATTGATCGACTCATTTCGATTCATAGCATTGGAATTAGCAACCGTTTAGAAGAATTAAAACAATCCAGAAGGTGAAGTGAGTATGAAAAAAATTATAAGTTGGCGCTGGCCATTACTTATTATTTGGCTAGTCATGACACTAGTGCTAACTATTATTCAACCAAATATTAATGACATCATGGAAGAACGCGGTCAAGAAACTGTTCCCAAAAGCAGTCCCTCTGTAGTTGCGAGTGATCTGCTAAAGGAAATGAGTAAGTCTGAAGGTTCGAGTAATCTTATTGTGTTTTATAATAAAAATGGATTGACAAATACAGATATGAGCAATATCCAATCGGCCGTTCAATCTTTGAAGACAAATCAACAGAAGCTCGGTATTACAGACATGCTTGATCCAATTTCTACGCCAGCCCTGAAAGATACACTCATCTCGAAAGACAATACGACCCTAATGGTTAACTTTACGCTGCATTTAGGAGACCGAAAAGTTGATGATGTTCTAAAACAATTTACAACGGAACTGAAGGATCTTGATGTAGCGTATTACCTTACAGGTGAAAGTTTTATCTCGAATGATTATTTAAAGGCATCAATTGAAGGCGTGGAAAAAAGTGCGATATTGACAGTTCTTTTTATCCTGATCGTGCTTATTGTCATGTTTCGTTCTGTTGTTATTCCCCTCATTTCATTGTTTACAGTTGGTGTATCTTATCTTGTTTCGATGGGCATTGCAGCGCAAGCAATCGATAAGCTTAATTTTCCGGTAACCAGTTTGACCCAAATGATGTTAGTTTTGATTTTGTTTGGTATTGGAACGGATTATAATATCTTACTGTTCAATCGCTTTAAAGAAGAACTTGCTCATGGCAAAACAACCAATCAAGCGATAATGGATACATATCGAACAGCTGGTAAAACGATCTTATATAGCATAGCGACTGTTTTTATCGCATTTGCGTGCTTGAGCTTTTCTGATTTTGGGATCTACAAATCTGCCAATGTAGTAGCGATTGGAACCATTATTCTATTGCTTGAAATCGTCACTCTCACACCTTTTTTTATGAAAGTTTTAGGTGCTAAGTTGTTTTGGCCTTCTAAGAAGATCAGTGACCACAATGATAGTCGAATAATAGGAGGTTTGGCTTCTTTCTCCATCAAGCGTCCAATTATCACACTACTTGTGATTGCAGTATGTTTGGTTCCTGTGTTTATGACAAGTGGTCAAAAACTATCTTTTGACCAAATTGAAGAGCTTGGAGACGATTATCCTTCTACCAAAGGATTTGGTATCGTTGCAGATCATTTCAGCCGTGGTATGGCTTTGCCTACAACAGTTGTAATCAAACACAAAGAGTCAATGGAGAACAATGATGCTTTAGGGGTCATTGATACCATTACAAACTCGATTAAAGGTATTTCAGGTGTCCAATCTGTTCGGAGTATCACCCAACCTCAAGGGAAACCAATTGATCAGTTTTACATTCGCACACAGTCAGCAGAAGTAACGAAAGGCATTTCAGCTTCTAGGGATGGCGTTAACAGTATTAAGAATGGTCTTGATAAAATGCAAGATGGTCTTAAAGGCGCAGATTTCTCTGAAGTAAACAAACTTGCAGATGGAACAGCTCAACTGCAAAGCGGGTATGAACAAATTGCTTTTGCAATGAATAAGGTTAGTTCGGGAATGAGTAGCGGGGCAAGTGGAGCACAGGAAATTCAAGTTGGTATTAGTAAACTGCATCAAGGGCTTGCTAACATTGCTTCTCAGACAGCAAAAGTTTCAGGAGGACTTACACAGATTCAGCAGGGTTATACATCCGCACAAGGTGGATACGACAAACTTGTTGGTGGTCTTCCAAGTATTCAAAGTACCCTTTCTACCATGAATGATTTGATTGGAACCCTTGGTCAAAGTCACAGTGAGCTAAATGAAGATGCCGATTATGTGAAGTTGAAAACGATGGGACAACAATTAGCTACTGCATTAGCTTCTACTACTAATGGATTTACTACCCTTCAGAAAAATTATAAACAATTAAATTCTTCTTTTGCCAGTACATCAGCAGGTTTGAAACAACTGGTGCTTGCACAGAATCAGATTGTAAATGGATTAAAAGAACTTGAAAATGGAGCTGTTCAACTTTCCAAAGGTTTGAAACAAGGTTCTTCGGGAGGGAAAGAGCTGGCTGCCAATTTAACGAAACTAAATATGGCATTAGACAAGATTCAAAAAGGACAAGTACAGTTAAATACTGGTCTAAACAAGATGTCAGGTGGATTGTCGAATCTAAAAACAGGACTGCAAAAAAGTAGTACAGGGCTGGGAGATATATCAACAGGTTTAAAAACTACAGGAGACTTCCTAACACAAATGGGTACAACAAAAACCTTTTTTATTCCAAGTGAAGCGCTCCAAGACAAATCCTTTCAGCGTGCAGCAGATGCTTTTATGTCTCAAAATCGAACCACTACTCAACTGATGGTTGTTCTGAATAAAGATCCCTATTCTCCTGAAGCTCTTGATATTATTAAGGAAATCAACGAAGTGCTGGATAATGATTTAGATGGTTCTATATTAAAGGGATCTTTACATGGAGCAGCAGGACCAACGTCTAACACTTATGATATGAACAAATCCCAGTTAGATTCTTTTAAAAGTACTTCTGTGATTGTTATCGTCAGTGTATTTTTGGTATTGGTGTTGGTTATTCGTGCTTTTTGGCCAGCAGTATATATTATTATTTCGCTGATTGCATCCTATTACGTGGGGATGGGAGCCGTAAAGTTGTATACTCTGTATATATTGGGTGTGGGTGGAGTATCCTCTTTTGTCCCATTTTTCGCTTTTGTCATCATCGTAGCTGTTGGTGTGGATTACAGTATATTTTTGATGATGCGTTACAAGGAATACGGTGAATTGGATCACAGAGAAGCAATTACACAAGCAGCAAAAAGCGTAGGAGGAGTTATTATATCAGCTATGGTTATCCTAGGGGGTACATTTGCAACACTTATGCCTTCAGGACTGATATTGCTGATCGAACTGGCGATCTCAGTCATTGTTGGGCTACTTGTTCTTACTTTTATCTTTCTTCCAATGATGGTACCAGCATGCATGGCTCTACCAGGTTTATTGGATAATAAAAGAAACAAATAGATGAAGGAAAGTATGTGTATTATCTGATACTCTTCGTTTCACCAGAAAAAGAGAAATAACGATAAATGAATGGCAGTGAAAATAAGGACTCGTGATTTTTAATCATGAGTCCTTCCATTTTGATAAAGAGTATCCTCACAAGACGAAAGTTGCACGACAAGTGAAAGATCAGTTATTTTTCTTTATATATTAAATGATAGTATTAGTTCCCTAGTTCATCTAATAACTCCTCAATACGCATATCTATTTCGTATTCATATTCTTTAGCGTCGTGATAAGGATATCGATAATCAGGTCCATATATCCGATCCAAGTCTTGGATTGCAGCAGAATTCAATTCTTTATGAGCCCTAAGCAACCATAATTCCCCTTTTAACTCATCTTGCTCTATTCCTTCACCAAAAAGGTATCGTCCACCTAGTGATCTCATCGCTCGCCTAAATCCAACATTGTCCATATATATTTTGCTTCGGCAGCTTTTCTTAGCCGATACTCTCCTTTTTTCTATTTTTAGGAATTTTCATACCATATAGAAGAAGCTCACCTAATTCACACATTGCATTTGTATCTCCAGTTTCTGCTTGTTGCCGCCATTGTTCTATCGTTTTCATAAAAGAATGCTTTCCCTTGATTTTGTCACTATATGCGTTCTGTTGTTTTCTTTTTCATAAAAATATTATAAAATGATTAGATTATTCTATCAATGGGATATATTAATATAGAAAATCAGATTTCATATGTATTATTTTCCCAAATGAATATACTTTATAGATAATGCTGGTTTTGTGATTTTGATAGAGAAGTGGTCAACTGTCGTATCCCTTCATATACTGAGAACATATCGGTTGTGAATAGGGGTTGCGGATATGATGAAAATTTCGGAGTTACAAGCCAAAGATGTGGTTAATATTGCTGATGGGAAGAAATTGGGACAGATTCAAGATTTAGAAATGGATTTAAAACAAGGATTAATTAAAGCAATAGTGGTTCCAACGGAACAAAAGCTTTTTAGTTGGCTGTCTAGTGGTCAAGAAGTGGTGATACCATGGGATCAAATTGTGAAGATAGGTTCGGATGTTATATTGGTTCGTTTAGGTAACAGATACCAAGAAATGGATTCGTATACACAAAAATAACAAGATTCCTTAATAGGAATCACTTTTTTATTTTGGTGTAGTCTCTTTTGAAATGTTAAGATAAGCATAGGAGGCTATCTGCATGGAACCATTTGTATTATATAGTAAAAATCATCCCTATTTAAAAGTAGCATCTTGGGAATCTAAATATCCACATTTAGTTGTTGGCATGAGCACTCGAACAGAACAGAATCGCAATTATGCTTTGCATGTTGGGGACGATCCAAAACAAGTAGTGACCAATCGTAGAGGCTTGACAGATTCTTTATCTTTTCCTTTTGAGAGTTGGACTTGTGGCGAACAAGTTCATATGGATCATATCGAAATAGTCGAAAAATCAGGTCGCGGAAAGGGTAGAGAAACACGAGATTCTGCGTTTGTTGACACAGATGGACTTATTACCGATGAGTCTGATATATTGCTAGCCTCTTTTTATGCAGATTGTGTTCCTCTTCTTTTTTATTGCCCTGACATAGATGCGATTGGGGTTGCTCACGCAGGATGGAAAGGTACTGTAGCAAATATCGGTGTGAGCATGATTGAAAAATTTATGACGTTAGGAGCAGATAAGAAGCAGATATTGGTAGTAATTGGACCTGCGATTGGATATTGCTGTTATGAAATAGACGATCGTGTAATGGAACCGCTTCACCGTCTATTACCAGATGCATATGACCAATCTATTTTGCAAAAAAAAGGAACAGATCGTTATCAATTAGATCTGAAAAAAGCCAATCGCCAATTGTTAATGATGGAAGGCATAAAAGAACATCAAATTTTGGTAAGTGAACGATGCACCCAATGTGACGATACTCTATTTTTTTCTCATCGTAGAGAGGCGAATAGCGCAGGGAGAATGGTTGCGTTTATTGGGAAGAAGAAGGGGTAAGGTAGATGGCAAATATCTCGGAAAGGATTGCTGAAGTACAATATCGTATTGAACAAGCCTGCTTACGTGCTGGACGTCTTCGTGAAGAAGTTCAAGTGATAGCCGTCACAAAGTATGTAGACGCTGAAATAACCAAACAAGTCTTGGATGCGGGATGTTTTCATATTGGCGAAAGTCGAGTACAACAAGCAGTTCCAAAATGGAATCAACTAGGTGATAAGGGGATTTGGCATTTTATAGGTCATCTTCAACGCAATAAAGCAAAAGAAATTGTAGGTCGGTTTGAGTACTTACATGCATTAGAAAGTTTGCAGCTTGCTGCTGAACTGGACAAGCGTTGTGCAAATCTGGATAGTAAAATAAAATGCTTTATACAAGTGAATGTGTCAGGTGAAAAAACAAAATTTGGAATTTCTCCTGTCGAATTAAATGATTTTGCAAGGTCAATGGCGAATTTCTCTCATATTGAGCTTGCGGGCCTGATGACAATGGCACCAAATACTCCCAATCGCGAAGAAGTCCGACCCGTATTTCGGGAGTTAAGACGTTTACAAAAAGAGTTACAGCGCCAGCATATTGCTGTTCCTCATTTATCAATGGGCATGTCGCAAGACTTTGAGATAGCGATTGAAGAAGGTGCTACTTTTGTGCGACTTGGTTCTATTTTAGTGGGGACAAGCTCTTAAACGCCCGATAGGGAGGAGAGGAATGATAAATATGGGTAGATTTATGAATTTTTTTGGAATGAATGACGATGACGAACAGTTTGAAGAGATTGATTTGGAAAAAGAAGCTAATAATAATCCAAAGGGCAAAAGCAATATTGTGTCCTTACATACACAAAAAAATATCCGCTTGATCTTGATCGAGCCTCGTGTATTTGAAGAGACACAAGAAATTGCAGATAACTTAAAAAGTCATCGTCCAGTTGTAGTAAACTTACATCGAGTAAGACGAGACCAAGCCAAACGAGTCATTGATTTTTTAAGTGGTACAGTCTATGCCTTAGGCGGTTCCATTCAACGGGTAGGAGATCATATTTTCATTTGTACCCCAGCAAATGTCGATGTACAAGGAACGATTACAGAGATAATGAACGACGATACTTTTTAATTCTTAGTTGAGGTGACTTTAAGCCATGAATTTATTAGAAGAACTTGTACCTAGTATTATTGGATGGGCTTTTTACATCTTTCAGATTCTGCTTATTATTTACATCCTAATGTCTTGGGTCCCTCAAGCTAAAGATTCTCCAATTGGCATTGGTATTGGGAAAATAGTAGAGCCTTACTTGAGTATTTTTCGGCGGTTCATCCCGCCAATTGCAATGATCGACTTCTCTCCAATCGTAGCAATCATTGCAATTCGCTTTGTACAACAAGGTGTCTTTGCTATATGGATTTGGATTGTTTCTCTTCTTTAGGAGCACATCATGAAAGATAACCAACTTTTAACACATTTTCGCAGGGAAGAACATGCATTTATTGAACGCGGATTAGATTGGATTTATCAAGTATCTGTAAGACATCAAGAAATTGTTACACCGTTTTTAGACCCAAGAGAACAGTATATTCTGTCTACCCTTGTCAAAAGAGAAAATAAAGATATTTATATGGGAAAAGATGGTGGTTATAACGGTGCGGAGAGGTGTCGTGCATGCCTTTATCCAGATTATTTAATGCCTGATGAATACTCTTTTTCTCTGTGGTATATATCTCTTCAAAGTGAGGTTCCACTTGAACACAGGGAAGTACTGGGATCACTGTTAGGATTAGGAATGAAACGTTTAATGATAGGGGATATTTTGCCAAAACCTTCTGGTGCAGACATTGTCATAGCAGCTGAAATGAAAGATTATGTGATGGGTAACTTGACAAAAGTCGGAAGAAAGGGGATTATCATTTCGGAGATTGTTCGTGATCAACTTTGGATCGAACAGCAAAAGGGATTAGAACAACAGACGGTAGTCTCTTCTTTACGCTTGGATACTGTCATCGCAAGTATTTGTCGAGTTTCTAGATCAAAGTCTACAGACATGGTGAAGCTTGGGAAGTGCAAAGTAAACTGGCAAAAGATAGACCGTCCTGACTATATTGTCACATCTGGTGATGTCATATCGATAAGAGGATATGGTAGAATTCGACTGAATGAAGTGCAAGAAGCGACAAAAAAAGGGAAACTTCCCATCCGCTTTTTGCGTAACCCATAGCTTTTTCCAGTTATTTCTACTCGGTATGGTGGCAAATAAGCAGGATATCTGGTAATATTGTCGAATAGGAAGGCATGCGATAGACCATTCAGGAGGTAGGTTGTGATTACAAGTGAATTTCTCTTGTATCTTAACTTATAAATTCCTAGATATGGCTACCATCTGTCTGGTGATCGGAACTAAATCTAGAGCATGCAGTTAATTTGGAGGTGCATTCATGCTAACGACGACTGAGATTCACAGCAAAGAGTTTAAACGCTCTTTTCGTGGTTATGATGTCGATGAGGTTAATGATTTCCTAGATCAGATTATTAGAGATTATGATTTGATAATTAGGGAAAAAATGGAATTGGAACAACAAGTGGAAGAGTTGCAAGCTGAATTAGAGAGAGTGATGGAAGGCGAGTCCATGTACGCTAGTTCACAACAACAACCACCAGTTCAAGAAGTTCCAGTTCAACAGACCCCATCTCGCTTTGCTGCTGATACATCTATGCAATCGCTGCAACCTACAGCAGCCGCGCTTACCTCGATGGAACAAAGCATCCATAAGTCGATAAGGGTTGCACAAGAAGTAGCAGACGAAGTTCGTCTTAACGCAAAAAAAGAAGCAGAACTTATTGTACAAGAAGCGGAAAAAAATGCAGATCGTATTATCAACGAAGCTCTTACCAAAGCTCGAGCAATACATACCGAGCTGCTTGATTTAAAACAAAAAGCTACCATATACCGTACACGTTTCCGTACTCTAGTGCAGTCTCATTTGGATATCTTAGATAACTCTGACTGGGGTGCTTTAGAAGAAATTGAGCAAGGGTTAGACGAGCATGATAAACAACTTGAAGAATTGTCAGAAGTAGAAGATAATCAAGATTATATGATCGATCAAACTTTACCAACCATACAACATGAATTTGATGATGATGATGCATTAGTAATGGATGAAGTCGCTGTCTCTTATATGGAAGAGGAAGAAGAACCTCGCCGTGAACTTCGCAGAACTTCACGTAAATTAAAGAAAAAAGCGATGTTTTAATAGTTAAAGGTTTAGATTGGGACAAGTAGTTAGAAGTTCTCTTTCATCAGCGATCTAGGGATGGTGCAAGCCTAGTAAAGAGATTCTATGCTATATCACCCAAGAACTGATCGCCTGAACTTCCCAAAATAGAAAAGTAAGGTGAAACGTTTAACTCTCGTTAACGAGTTATGAGGCAGTGATAATTATTTCTCACTGTGAATTTGGGTGGTACCACGAGAACCTTCTCGTCCTATGGGATTGAGGGGGTTTTTTATTTTATTGTAAAGGATTGGGAATATGGCCGATTATAGTAAAACACTTCAGCTTCCAAAAACTGCATTTCCAATGAGAGGGAATTTACCAAACAAAGAACCGGAACGTCAACAGCGTTGGAAACAAGAAAATATTTATCAGCGTGTACTTGAAAAACGCCAAGGTGCTCCAAAATTTATCTTGCATGATGGACCACCTTATGCCAATGGAGATCTTCATATTGGTCATGCTCTAAATAAAATATTAAAAGATTTTATCGTTCGTTATAAATCTCTGGCAGGGTTTGATGCTCCTTATATACCTGGATGGGATACTCATGGATTGCCAATCGAGCATGCTATTGTGACAAAGAAAAAGGTGGATCGTAGATCAGTCGATGTTGCGACTTTTCGTGAGCTATGTAAAGAATATGCGCTCTCTTTCGTAGAGAGGCAAAAAGAGCAGTTTCAACGTTTGGGAGTGCGTGGGGACTGGGATGATCCTTATATCACATTGAAGCCAGAATACGAAGCTGAGCAAATTCGGTTATTTGGCGATATGGTTGAAAAAGGGCATGTTTATCGTGGAATGAAGGCTATTTATTGGTCACCAACATCGGAATCAGCACTTGCGGAAGCCGAAATCGAATATTATGATAAACGATCTGCATCTATCTATGTGGCATTCCCTGTTGTCGAAAATCAAAATGTTCTTCCAGAAGATAGCGAAGTACTTATTTGGACGACTACACCTTGGACAATCCCTGCTAATATGGCTATCTCTTTGAATGAAGATTTCTCTTACAGTCTAGTAGATACCGGAAGTAGAAAACTAGTACTAGCTACTGAATTGGTACCATCTGTAATGGAGATCATAGAAGCTGATCAATATCAAATTGTTTCGAGTTGGAAAGGCAAAGAGCTAAAAGGTGTTGTATGTCGTCATCCGTTTTATGATCGGCAAAGCCCTATCGTATTTGGTGATCATGTAACTTTGGATGCTGGTACAGGCTGCGTGCATACCGCTCCAGGACATGGAGAAGAAGATTTTTGGATCGGTCAAAAGTATGGATTGGATGTTCTTTCTCCTATCGATGAAAAAGGTAAATTTACCAACCAAGCGCCAGGTTTCGAAGGGCTCTACTATGAAGATGGCAATAAAAAGGTTACAGAGAAATTAGAAAAAGTTGGCGCATTGCTCAAATTATCTTTTATCACACACTCGTATCCGCATGATTGGAGAACAAAAAAACCAATTATTTATCGAGCTACGGAACAATGGTTTGCTTCCATTGATGGATTCCGTAAAGAGATGTTGGAGCAAATAAAACAAGTAAAATGGACTCCGCATTGGGGAGAAGTTAGACTTTCCAACATGATCGCAGATCGTGGAGATTGGTGCATTTCGCGACAACGTGTATGGGGAGTTCCATTGCCAATCTTTTATTGTACATCCTGTAATCATCCTCATATCAATACAGAAACCATTGATTTTATCGCGAACTTGTTTGCGGATGAGGGTTCAAATACTTGGTATAAGAAAGACACATCCGAATTGATGCCTCCTGATCAAGTTTGTACAGAATGCAGCGGTACTCATTTCCGAAAAGAGACAGATACAATGGATGTTTGGTTTGATTCTGGCAGCAGTCATCGTTCTGTATTGACCAAACGATCAGAGACAGTATGGCCTGCCGATTTGTATCTCGAAGGCTCTGATCAATACCGTGGTTGGTTTAATTCTTCCCTATCTACAGCAGTAGCAACTACAGGGCAAGCTCCATATAAACAAGTGTTGAGTCATGGATTTACTTTGGATGGGGAAGGGCGTAAAATGTCCAAATCACTAGGGAATACAGTCGACCCTGCTAAAGTAACAAAACAGTATGGGGCAGATATTCTTCGCCTTTGGGTAGCTTCATCTGACTACCAAGCTGATTTCCGAGTTTCTGATGAAATCTTAAAGCAGACTGCGGAAGTATATCGAAAACTACGCAATACATTCCGTTTCTTGCTTGGAAACTTAGCAGACTTTGACCCGGCTAAGCATCGTGTATCTGTGGATCAAATGGATGAGCTAGAGAAATTTGTGCTTATTAAATTGCAAGGGCTAGTAGAACGGGTTACCAAAGGCTACGAAAGCTATGAATTCATCCAAGTCTATTCGCAAATACATCAATTTTGTACTGTATTTCTATCTCAATTTTATTTGGATGTACGTAAGGATAGGTTGTATGTGGATGCTCCGAATTCTCTTGATCGTAGATCTACCCAAACAGTTTTATACGATCTATTACTAACACTAGTAAAATTACTGGCTCCAATCATCCCGCATACAACGGATGAAGTGTGGGAACACATTCCTGGTGAAAAGGAAGCCAGTGTTCAATTGACGGATTTCCCTGTTGTAAATGGCGATCTGATTGATGAAACATTGGAGCGAAAATGGGATCGATTCCTCGATCTTCGGAATATCGTTTTAAAGTCACTAGAAGAAGCACGCACTGCAAAAACAATTGGTAATTCGTTAGGCGCGAAAGTGGCAATCACACCTGGTTTTGAGGCTGCTACCCTATTGAATCAAATCCCACAATTAAAAGACATGTTTATTGTCTCGGATGTAGAGATTCATCCTGTCTCAGGGGACTTAGAGGATATTCAAGTAGAAGTAAGCCCTGCATCTGGTGAGAAATGTGAACGTTGTTGGATCATTTCACCTACTGTTGGACAGCATGATCATCATTCAACCCTCTGTGATAGATGTGCATCCATTGTAGAGGAAAATTATGCTGCAGATGTAGAGGTATAGTTAGTTGAAAAAAGTCGCTTATAGCGGCTTTTTTTAGTTAGGAGGAATATTATTGAAATAAAAGAGGAGCAATGTTATAACTAGTATTAATAGTATTAATTTCAAGAAATTTGTTTTTTTATCCGATGTAAGTGTTTGCAATACTCAGAAGTGAAAAATTTAAAGGAAACTAAACATCTTTGTTTTTAGAGATGAGGGGAGATAAGAGAGATGATAAAAACCATTTCTATATTTAAAAATATAGATGATCCTGAACGATTTAAGGAGTTCTATCTTAATGTAGTTTTTCCTCGTGTACATGAGTTACCTGGTGTTTTGTATACAGATGTAACAAGTGTTGTGGTTCTAAGTGATAAGCTATCCGAAGGATTAGAAGGGACTCAATTAATCATAGAGACTCATTTCGAATCTCAGGAAGCCATTTTTGATATTTTTGCTTCTCCGGAAGGGCATGAGCTTATGAAATTGATGGAAGAAAATTCTCCTGGAGAAATGAATATGTTTTTGGGAAAACAAAAGAGGTTCAAGGCTAATTCAAGTAACCAATATGAAGAAGTAGATGAGCGTAAGTTGCTGGATATAAATCTTCAGTAGAATAATGAAGAATAGAATAGAGAGAAGAAGAGAAAGTTCATCAGAGGACTTTCTTTTTTATGTTCTTTGATAAAATAATCAATCTGGGTATTTTTTATGGAAGCCTTAAGGTGCTGAATAAGTGAATATCATGGAGTATTTCTTTCTATGATTCATGTTGAACATTGCTAATGGATAATATATAAGGATGAAGCAATCTTAGTAAGAAGAATCCATACTTACAAACTTTTACACTTATTATCGTTAACTATAAAATATTATTATGGAAAGGAGGTCTCAACTGTTCCCAAAAACATAGACAAAGTAGAAATAAGCAGGAAGCAAAGCGAGAAAGAAAAGCTTAGTGAATGCAGAAACAGCCTTTCAACGTTACCTCCAGAAAACAGCAGGAAAACCACAGTTCAAAAAGAAACATGCTCAAACCGTGAAACTGTACTTTCCAAAAAACAATCCAAGGGATCTGGAAATAGAGCGTCATCGTATCAAACCCCCCACTTTGGGTTGGGTTCGACTGAAAGAAAAAGGTTACCTCCCTACCCAAGAAACAGCTTCTAGTTGTACCATCGAACAGAAAGCCAATCGTTTCTATGTTTCTGTTCTCCACTGTTTACGAGAAGACACGGAAAAAATATAAAGCGAACTGTCATTCTGATGGGATGGGAATCGATCTGGGAATCAAAGATTTTGCTATTACCAATCGGGAGCAAGTTTTTGGGAACATCCATAAGACTTCCATCATCAAACGTACAGAGAAACGCTTGAAACGAGTACAGCGAGCGCTATCTCGTAAGTACGAATTCCAAAAAAAGCGAGGTGAAAAACCTGCTACAAAAAAAGGAAGCAACATAGCTAAAAACATCCTCCAAATTCAAAAGGTCCATCAACGACTTGCTCGCATGAGGGATGCCTATCGTGCATGGGTGGTGAGTGTGATTGCGAAAATCAAGCCCGCATTCATCACCATCGAGAAGCTCAATGTCCAAGGAATGAAGAAAAATCGGCATTTATCGAAGTCGATTTCCGATCAGGGATTTTATGATTTCAAACAAAAGTTGAGAAATGCATGTCGCAAAATGGGAATCGAACTAAGGGAAGTGGCAATGTACTATCCCTCTAGCAAATTGTGTTCGCATTGTGGCATAAAAAAAGTGAAATTATCCCTCTCGGAACGTGTGTTTCAATGTGAACATTGTAGACAAAGCATCGATCGGGATCACAATGCAGCCATCAATTTGATGCAAGCAAGCGAATATGTTCTTCTCCCCTAACGAGAGAACAGATCTGTACCGTGGGCTACATGGGAATTTACGCCTGTGGAGTGTTATAGCAAACTGTAGTAGCGAGTTTTGTGGCGAGACAGGACACGTAGAAGCAGGAAAACTCTAGCATAGGGATGTTTTTCTATGTTTTTAGTAGCAGCAACAAATGGATATTCGAAAAGGAACAATGGATGATCTAACAAAAATTGCAGAAATGTATATCATCGCTAGACGTGATCTTGAAGAAAATGACATCTATCAATGGGACCATAATGATCCAAGTATCCAGATGTTACAAGAGGATATAAAAGCAGGGGACCTGTATGTTGCTGTCAAAGGGGATGACATTCTTGGTTCTATTGTCTTGAATGATGAAAAAGAACCGGAACATAAAGATGTGGACTGGAGTGTAGACAAAGGAAGGGCTCTGTATCTACATCGTCTAGTAGTACATTTGGACTTCCAAGGGGAAGGTACAGGCAAAGCATTGATGAATTTTGCTGATGAATATGCTGAAAAACATGGTTATACTTCCATACGATTAGATGCTTATGAAGAAAATGAAGTAGCGCGGGGACTGTATGAAAACTTTGGTTATGAGGAAGTTGGAAAGGTGTTTTTTCCACGTCGGGATGTACCTTTTTATAGTTATGAGAAGGAAATTGGAACTTAATATTTGCTTGTTATGCCTTCAGCCCTGTCCATTAAATAGAACGGATGGGGTTGATTTTTGTCCGATGTATGGTTTATTTGGATATCGTTTATACTATCGTCAACTTATTGGGGGTGCGCTTACATGATATTTTCCTTAGAAGAAATGAATCTACTTGCAGATAAATTGGAAAAAGAAAAAGCAAATATCCTTAATCAAGATTTGCAGGAACAAACTACCAATGATATTCATCATCTGGAAATCATCTCTTATTTGCAAGAGAGGTTAGCAGATCAAGAAGCAGATTTATATGAAGAAGAAAAACAATATATAGCAAGTCTAATCCAAGATGAAGTGGAACATATTCATGGCAATGGCAAGGATGTTTACCAATCTATTCTGGATAAGGTTCAATAAAAGGAAACAAAAAGATCGATCACTTTCGTTCGGTAAAGTTATAATGTACTAGAGTTATTCCTATTGGAGAAAGAGCACAAATGCCGACCTTTACTGCTTCGGGTGCTAAGTTCCAAGTCAGTGTCATGGATGGAACGCCGACTGAGAAAATCGGATCTGAGATTTCTGTGTCCGACGGAATTGCGTTCCTCACCGTAATTCCGAAGACACTGGAACCTGACGTTTCAGAAGCCATTGGATTCCGTGTGTCTAGTGGTATTTCGGGCATCTCCAAGATCACCGTAAACGAAAACAACCTGGTGATCGAAGGAGGGAGGCTGGCTGGGGATTATGACATCATCGTGGTTGCAGACAAGAAAACAAAGTTGCTTCCTGATCTGAAGCAGGAGCTGGAGAGGAACAGGCTGTCTTTGGGACACCTTCTTCTCCCTTAAAAAGGCATAGGGATATCATTCACAGCCCTGTCCATTCGTACAGAATGGGCAGGGCTGCGTGCATTGTAAAGATTGTACAGATCAATGCTTTTCAAAAGGATAGGTATCGTTTAAAATCAGAATAGTCCATACGCCTATATACATAGAAAGAGTGTCATGGCTAAGAGCCAAGAAACAAAGGTAAGGCTGTGTACTAGAGAGTATTTGATGATGCTAGTCATCAACTTCTCTTTGATAGGGGCATTTTACTCGATTGCACCTATCATCCCGCTTTTTGCGGAGGAAATTCATGGGCAGGAACAAGCCAATCTAGCGGTTGGTATTTTTATTGTGCCTGTCATTATCTTCCGGCCGATCTCAGGTTATTTGAGTGATCGGTATGGATACAAGTTCATTGGGTTGATCTCTGTTGGCCTCATGGTATTGTCCTTTGTTGGATATGCCTTGGTGGAGACAGGAGATCAAATGGTGCTTTGTCGAGTGTTCCATGGAATTGCTTATGGGATGTCTATTCCTCCTGTGAGTGGATATCTTACTCGCATTGTTCCAGCGACGAGAAGTGCCGAAGGTCATTCCTACTTCAGTGCTGTAGGTAACCTAGGGATGACGCTTCTGTCAGGTACAAGTTTGTACATGGCAGATCATGGTCAACTGATGCTTGTGTTTTTTGCGGGCATTGGGCTGACATCGCTTGCCTTTATTTTGCTTGCTTTTGTGAGACGAGTAGAAGTAGTCGTTCACGAGACAGGTGAAATTTCTGCTGTAGGGCTAGAAGAGCACATGAAGATGAGAGATGTCATCAAGGTCATCCTGCCTTTTGCATCGATCATGGCATCTGTCACGGTTTACACGGCAGCAGTGACTACATATATTCAACCTTTTTCGAAAGAAATCGGATTGGAAGGTCATGATTGGATGTACCTGATGGTCAATTCAATCGTGATCATGTTCGCTCGAATGCTGATCGGGAAAAAGGTAGACCGCTCAGAGAGGCTCCTTTTTGTAACCATTTCACTAGGTTGCTTTGCGGTAGGAGTGATCTGTCTGAGTATGGGCAATGGGCCTTTTTTCTTCTATCTCGCCGCGATTGCGAACGGGTTGGGATTGAGCTGCCTGACTGCCTGTGTCTTCTCTCTAGCCATTCAGTTTGTCCCTGAAAGTCGAAAAGCTCTGGCATCAGCAATTTTTTATACCATCTACGATTTCGGAGCATGCTTGTCCGCTCTAGGTGGGGTGATGGGTGAGACGTTTGGTTATCGCCTTACATGGCTCCTGATGTCTCCCTGTTTCGCCGTTGCTTATGTTTTGGCCTTTCGCCATCTGCGAAGGACTCCGCCTCCATTGGTGGAAAGCAAACACCATATAGAAAAAACAAAAATCGAGGCGTGATCTAGTAGCCGATGTATGAGTGAAAACTTGTACATCGGCTGCTCTCGTTACTGCCACCATAAAAACGAGAAATATGGAGTTTATCACGAAATAAATTATTGGAAAATAATATACAATAATTTTTACTCTTTTGCCACAGCTGTCATGCTGGAATCGGAAGATTTTCTCACGCCAAATGGTGTGAGTATTCCACTCGGGAGGTTTACAGCCGAAGAAGTCCATGGCTATTTCACTCGACTTCCAGTTCATTTCCAAATGTATCTTGTTGAGACGAAGGGAATTCGCCCAGGATACACAGGTATTGCTCTGGTTGTTGGGCGGCTGAAGAAGTAAAAAAAGATGAAATACCAACAACCCAATGAAAGATAGATAAATCCTCATCTGAGGGCAGCGACCGCTAAACCAAATGGTTTAGCGGTCGTCTCGTTTAACAATAGATATCGTATTATTTTTTCTCCCATTCATTTCTAGATAAGAATTACTTTTTTCTGTTTTTGGAGATGCTAACAAAAAAAGTGTGGAGGTTTATCAATGGATCAACAACAATTAGCTACTCTAGAACAAATGCTGATCAATGAAAAACGAGATTTTGAGCATAGGTTGGAACAAAATCATGATTATGGGCTAGAAACGGGGATGAATGATTCGGTTGGAGAATTATCGGGTTATGATAATCATCCAGGTGATATAGGATCAGAGCTATTTGAAAGAGGGAAAGATTTAGCTCTTCAAGATGCAGATCAACATCATATCGAGGAAGTAAATCGAGCATTGAATCGAATAGAGTCAGGTGAATATGGAAAATGCGAAGTATGTCACCAAGAAATCCCCTTTGAAAGGTTAGAGGCAATTCCATGGACTACTACTTGTAAGGAACATCATACCCATTCTCAAGTAGTGGACAATCGTCCGATCGAAGAAGAAGTGTTGGAACACTCAGTAACCCACAGTTATAAGGATAATAATGATTACAATGGTTTTGATGGAGAAGATGCATGGCAATCCGTGGAACGTTTTGGAACTTCCAATCCTCCTGACTTTTTCCAAGATGGAACATCTTATGATGAACTCACGGAAGATAATGACGAACCTCAAGGATACGTAGATTTGATTGAGGGTTTTGCGATCACGGATATCACTGGGCATAACGAAGGTATGCCAGAAATTGTTCATAATGAAGCATACTACCGAAAAGCTAAAGAAGTGGATGGGGATTTAGAGTAAAGTCTCATCCTTGCAGTGCATTTTGGGCAGTCAAATCGTCGTTTTCGTTTCCTCCGCCGTCTCCTTATGCTACAATCGGAAAAGAATAACTGGAACGGGGGAGTTTTGTGTATCTTTTTTTTCTCATATCTATTCTAATCATTGCGCTCGATCAATTAAGTAAATGGTGGATTGTAAATCATATGGAACTGTATCAGTCCATTTCGGTGATATCTGACTTCTTTTATATTACTTCTCACCGTAATAGAGGTGCTGCTTTTGGGATCTTACAAAATCAGACGTGGCTATTTATTGTGGTGACCAGTTGTGTAGTCATTGCCATCATTGTCTTTATGATGAAGATGAAAAAAGAAACGGTGCTTACCAAAACAGCATTGTCTTTTGTACTTGGTGGAGCAATAGGTAACTTTTTGGACCGTGTTCGCACTGGAGAAGTAGTGGACTTTTTTCATTTCCAATTTGGCGCTTACCATTTTCCTATCTTCAATGTAGCTGATTCTGCGATATGTGTAGGAGTAGTTTTATTTTTACTCGCCAATCTACTGGATGCCAAAAAAGAACAATACAAATCATCAGTTGGAGATGCTTAAATGGATATGCATCTAGTGATAATCACAGAAGATATGGCAGGAGAGAGATTGGATAAAGCAATTGCAGGACTTGAACCTGAGTGGTCACGGGTAAGGGTACAGGATTGGATCTCTTCGAGTCGGGTTTTTGTCAATGGGAAAGTGAAAAAAGAAAGCTATCGAGTAAAAGTCGGTGAAAAAATAGAAATAGATGTACCAGAGGTAGAAGATTTGGATATTCTTCCTGAGAATATTCCATTGACGATATGTTATGAAGACGAAGATTTATTGGTAGTAAATAAGCCGCGTGGAATGGTAGTTCATCCTGCGCCAGGACATGCAAGTGGTACCTTGGTAAATGCCTTGCTGCATCATTGTAAGAATGATCTATCAGGTATAGGTGGGGTTGCTCGTCCAGGTATCGTGCATCGTATTGATAAAGATACATCTGGTTTGCTTATGGTAGCCAAAAATGATTTAGCTCATCACTCACTTGTCGAGCAATTGAAGGAACATAGCATTACACGGCTATATCTCGCCATTGTTCATGGAGTTATACAACATGAACGTGGATTGATTGATGCGCCAATCGGAAGAGATCCAAAAGAACGGAAGCGAATGGCAGTAGAACACCGTAATGGGAAACATGCTGTCACTCATTTTTCTGTGATTGAACGTTTCCCAAAAGCTACTTATGTAGAATGTAAACTGGAAACAGGTCGAACACATCAAATTCGTGTTCATATGAAATCGATTGGCCACCCTTTGATTGGTGACCCCTTATATGGTCCTGTGAAAAATAAGTATGGATTTGAAGGGCAAGCTTTACATGCAGAAGTTCTTGGGTTTACCCATCCTCGTACAGGAGAGCGGATTGAATGTAAAACCGAAGCACCTGAAGCTTTTGCGGACTTAATGGAGAAACTTAGAATAGAAAAGACCTAGGGAGCTATTCCCTAGGTTGTATGTTTTCCTTTTTTATAAATGATTTACCCTCTCCAACATATGTACCACATTGTCCATGGACATTCCCCAGTATCACTTTTACGATCTCTTTTCCTTCTGGTGTATCCACTATTTTTCGTAAATCATCGATTGTCTCGTAATGGGTTTCGATGATGAATTGAATACCGTCAAAACTCGGTGATTTTTCTCTCGTGCTGTTGAGTAGATTTGTTACTTTCATTTTGATCACGCCAGGGAAAGTGATCAATCGTGGCATAACTTCTTCCATATAATATTTTTCGAACTGTTTGGAATCCGATATATTTTTATAAATACCAACTGTCTTATACATATGAATCTCTCCTTTGTCTAGTAGGAGTTAAGCTTCTTCTATGATAGCGACTACACGACTCCAACCAGCGCTTGCTCCTGCAATGTTGACTGGAAATGCACAGATGGTGAAGCCAAATGGTTCTGGCAATTGATCAAGGTTGCAAAGTTTTTCGATCTGTAAGTATTCTTTTTCTCTGCCTAGAAGGTGAGATTCCCAAAATTGCGTTTTTCCTTCTTTTGCTTCTTTTGCCATTATGTCAAAAGGTCGATCCAATCCCCATGCATCAATACCGATCAGACGAATCCCTTGATCAACAAGATATTCTGTAGCGGACCTTACTAATCCTGCATGTTTTAAATCATATTTAGGTTGACTAAAATATTTGGAAGCCCCTGTATGGATCAAGACAATATCAAATGGCTGTAGATGATATTGAATTCGGTCAAGTTCTTTTTTTATATCTTCATCATCAATTCCTTCACCAGCAGATTTATGGGTCATATCTAGCACAACTCCATTACCAAAACACCAGCGTAATGGTACTTGGTCGATCGTTTTTGCAGGAGAACCATTTGTTGTTGGACCATAGTGATAGGGAGCATCGATATGTGTACCTGCATGAGTAGATAAGGTAACTTCTTCAATAGCCCATCCTTCTCCATTCGGCCAATAAGATTCATCTATATCCAAAAGTTTTTGAGAGAGGGTAACTGCATCTTTGTGTAGAGAATAAGTGATATGATGGGGATTAATTTCAAAAGAACTCGTTTGATTGTGGAGTTGAGAGCTCAAATCGATGAGAGTTGTTTTCTTCTTATTACGTAGAAATCGTTCCATCTTCGTTTTATTCCTCCTGTTAGTTGACCACTTACACTTCATTATATACTAAATTTTTAGACTAAAATATAAAAACAGACATCCTCTTTGGAATGTCTGTTTTATGTCTTTGTTTTTAAGCTTTTGCGTAAGAGATGTCCTTTGGAGTAGAGATAGCAACAGTAGTTTTGTCTTCTTCTTTTTCGACCAAGTGCAGATGATGTTCTGGGTATGCGTAGCTGCCATGTTCTGAAATGTCGAGACCTTTGTGTTCTTCTTCCTCAGAAACGCGGAAACCAACGAATGTTTTTATTAAAGTCAAGAGTACAAAAGATACAACTGCCACATAGACGATCGTGATTGTTACTCCTAACAATTGTACCCCGAGTTGTTGAAAGCCGCCGCCATATAATAATCCAGATGTACCGACCCTTACTTTTTCTACCAGACGAGGGGAAGCAAAGAAACCTGTTGAGATTGTACCCCAAATTCCTGCTACACCATGTACGGAAAAAGCATAAATCGGATCATCTATTCCTCTCTTTTCAAGAAAGCTAGCAGATACAACCGTGATTGCACCTGCGATAAACCCGATCACAATAGCAGCCCATGGTTCTACAAATGCACAAGAAGCAGTAATAGCTACTAAACCAGCAAGTAAACCATTGACCATGATGGATACCTCTAATTTTTGTTTACGGAAATAGGCCATAGAGATGGCTCCTAGTACACTTGCTGTCGCTCCTAAATTTGTCGTAAGTGCAACGTATCCGAAAAATCCATCTTTGAGTGTCAATGTGCTCCCAGGATTAAATCCGAACCATCCAAGCCAGATAATAAGCGCACCCAGAACAGAATATACTTGATTGTGCCCGGGAATGGCGTTCACTGTCCCATCTTCATTGTATTTTCCTGTTCGAGGCCGCAGCATGATCGTTGCGATAAGTGCAGCTACTCCTCCTTGGAGATGGACTACGGTCGAGCCTGCAAAATCTTGTTTGCCCAGTTCATGCAACCAACCTTCATTTCCCCATACCCAATGTCCGATAACAGGATAAATAAAAATAGTAAAAAGTGCACCAAACAAAATGTATACACTTAACTTCGCTCGTTCTGCAAAGCCTCCCCAAGCAATAGCAAGAGAAACAGCTGCAAAGGAAAATTGGAACAAAAATGAAATTTCAGTTGATATGCTTCCTGCTTGTATTGGTGTAGAGAGGAAAAAGTTAGTGGTTCCAATCCATTTTCCATCTCCGAAGGTTAGACCATAGCCCACAGCCCAAAAAACGATGGCAACGATAGAAAAGCTAAGTAATTGTTTTGCAGCAATATGTCCGGCATTTTTCATACGTGTTGAACCTGCTTCTAACAGAGCAAATCCAGCTTGCATGAAGATGACTAAAACAGCACAAAAGAAAATCCAAAGAGAATCTGCCATTAATGATAAATCTGTTAATTTCAAATTCAACACTCCTAAAATTTTATATTTGTAAATTAAATTAACGCATAAATGCGTTTGGGATTAAAATGTTGGGATGATAATAGCATGATTGCGGAAATGAAGCAATTTTTTGTAAAGATAGCTGACAATGGGCAGATAATTCCATTGGAATCTGAACATTTTTGATTTTTTAGTTCCAATTGATCGAGATAGGGGAAAGCGGAAAGGCATGAATCTTTAAGTGAGGTGATCTGAAAAATGAAGTGGTTTTTAATCATGTTCTTTATTGAGATGAGATTCTTTTGTAGGAAGAATATTTGAAATATTTCAATTTTTAACTTCATTTGGGATAATAAAGTTATAGCCTTTTTAAAGGAGGTTAACATACATACTTTATACAAAATTTTTGTCTATTTAAGCTTTCTTTTTATTTTCTTACTTCACTCTACAGGGCTGACATGGGCAGCGGGATCTAGTTCAGGTTCGAGTGCAAGCTCTCGTGCGAGTTCGTCAAGTTCTTCCAGTTCATCAAAATCATCGAGTTCTTCCAGTAACAATCGCTCTTCTGTGAGTAAATCTTCGACTAATACAAGTAATTCATCATCCACAACTAGATCATCCAACCCGATTTTGATGAAAAAGCAGTCCTATAAAGTAAAGATTTACTATGCAGGTTTTCTATCAAGTCAACAAGACTATGATGAATTTGAATTTGCCTATGCTCAGACCGGAATGTTTCAAAACGGAGCATTTTCCCTGCAAAAACCGGAGAAATACGAAGTGAAAATGCAGATAGAAGAAAGAATAGAGGAGATAAAAAGGCAATTAAAAAACAAGCACGATGAAGTGTCCTAGTCGGTTTATATGATTATAAGTGCAATGTTTTTGGCAGTTACCATGCTTCCTTTAATGATTATCTATCTTAGAGTAAGGCGGACAAGGTGATCTAGAAGTGGATAGGTAACTGTGTTTAACCACTAGATATTTACTCTAGTGGTTTCTATTTTGAGTATCTCAAATGACACCAGTCTATAACGTCGAATATCTTTAGTTGTACTGAACTTTTGAGTAATACAACTGCACAATTAATACGCCTGATCGAACTCATCACGCTTGCAATGAAAAATAATCGCCCTCCTCCCCTACGAAAAACATAGATCACACTGATACTCATGCACACTTTCAACACGATAATTAAGATTTATGGTAATATTTATAATAATATTATAATAATGATCGGGCAATGGAGGAAGATGTATGATTGGAAAAACGCTAGATCAGCGATATCACATCATCAAGCTGCTCGGCCAAGGCGGGATGGCTGCGGTTTATTTGGCTGAGGACACGCAGTTAGCTAGAAAAGTTGCCGTGAAAATCCCCTTGCCGCATACAGCACAACCATTCGCACAACGCTTTGTGAAAGAAGCGATAACGTTAGCGAAAATGACACATGAACATATTGTCAATATATATGATGCAAGTATTGATCAAAACATTCATTTTCTCGTGATGGATTATGTCGATGGTGTTTCCATGGATCAATTTCTAAAAAACAAGCATCCTCTACTCGTACGCGATGTATTGCAGATCATACTGCAAGTATGCCGTGGCTTATCCTACATGCATCATGAAGATGTGATTCATCGCGATCTCAAACCAGCGAATATTTTATTATCGAAATTAGGAAAAGTGAAAATATCCGACTTTGGTCTTGCTCGTCAGCTCGCATCGGAGACAAATTTAACGAAATCAGGAGAATTGTTAGGGTCCACGCTTTATCTCTCCCCAGAACAATCGAAAGGTGAGAAAGCAACAAAGCAATCTGATATTTACTCACTCGGCATTGTGTTATATGAACTGTTAACAGGCGAGCCACCGTTTGATTCCACTGAACCTGTCACCATTTTGCTGAAGCATATACAGGAACCGCTCCCCGATCCTAGACAAATCAATACCGATATACCCGCTTCGCTCTATCATGTGCTACAAAAAGCAACCACAAAAGAGCCAACGGAGCGATATCAGCATGTGATGGAGCTATACGCTGCCCTAGATCGTATTTTAAAAAGCGATGATATCGATCACGTTGCCGATTTGCGTCATCTTTTCGAGCGAGGAGAACCTAAATATGAGCTGGAGCCTGATGATACGGATAAAAATTCTATATCAGAGATTATAGAGGATACTGCTGAGAAGCCTCGGCTGACTGAACAAAAAAATTCGGCAGATGCAGCTGGTGGGGATCATTTTTATACTGTACTCATTATCGTAACCGTCCTCGGAGGAGTTCTTTTTTTCCTCGCAAAAAGGGAACTCTTGTTATTTTTATGGTCTGTACAGTATACATTTTCGCAGGAAATTGCCTTTTTAGGGGAGATTTTTTAAAATATGGCTAAATTTGCTGGTTTCACCACCTTTCTCTGCACTGTTCTGCTGGGTTGTATGTTTGGTCCTCACCTTATTCTCCTTACAACGGATGACTGGTACATTCGAGAAGCTGTATTTTACCTAGATGATTATAAGGATACTGCATCGAAAGTCGAGGGATATGAAGGGAATGGAAATACGTTTTTACGAGATAGTATGACCATCCTGATCGCAACCTGTTTGGCAGCAGTAGTGTATGCGTGTATCAAGCAACAATTTCAAACGATGCTAAAATGGCTTATTGCCCTTTGCTTGTTTGCAGCATGCACCGCAATCGGTTGGATCTTTGCCGACCGCGCTGGGCCAGAGGGGATTGTTATCGATCATCAGTATTTTCGCTGGAAAGATGTGGCTTATGTGGAACTGCACCTACCGCCTACTACTAATTATTATGAAAATTGGGAAGAAATGACAATCGATAGGAAGAAGATCGACTGGACTGAGGATAAAATTCCCAATGGGTATTTTAAATATAAAATCATTATGCGCAACGGTGCAACCATCAACGTTTTCGATTGGCTCCAATTGCCTCACATGGTGGAATTAGATCGTCATGTGCGCAAACTGGGCATTAAAGTAGTGAACGAAAAAGATATTGCACACAACGACGTGACAGCATCAGAAGGACCTCTTCAATCCGAAGGATTAGTCAGAATAGAACAGGAGGACAAAACGATTAAAGTAATATCTGCGTACAGTGGTGGTACATCTATATATGAAACAGTATATCAAGAGGCCAAGATAAACTCAGAGTATAAAAAAAGATATGCAGCCACATTTACCGGAGAAGCATGGTACAACGCGGAGTTGACTACAGAGCAAAGGCAGATGCTGAAAAGCATTTTTACGCGATAGCAGTCTCTGCTGTACCCACACCTGCTTCCCCTGAAACACAACCATCAGCTTAATCGTTTCTTCACATCCTGTTGTACGCAGTTCACTGGGATAGGAAAGAGAGAGTGAATTAGATGGAGAAAAACGACTTTTGGATTTCAGAAGTCGTTTTTATATTGCAATCACCACACACTATGTACAAGTATCATTTGACGTGTTGTAGCTGTTGTTGACATGCGCTTGGGAGGCACGGTGTTTACATATAAGCAGTTTGAGTACATTTTGAGCTTGGGAAATAGGTGGGGTTTGTTTTGTTTGCTCAGTCTATATTCTTATCGTAAACTTTTATCTTTGTCATCTCCGTTATCTTGGTTTTCTTCTTTGTCTTCTTTCTCTTCGTGAAATTCACTGGAGGCTTGCCCTGTAATATAATCAAATGGAGTGTAAACTGTTTCAATGGTTTTTTGTTGAATATAAAATTTATACAATACGATAGTTATTAACAAGATAATCGTAGCTAAAGGTAGTATCATTATCAACATCATCAACATAGATACTTCTATCCTCTCTATTTGGAGCAATGACTTGGTAGCTGGTCATTTATACCATCACAGAATAATGAATCAATATAAAGGAGTGACCGACTTACATTTATCCAAAGATAAACGAAGCCGGTCATGGTTACTCGAGGTTAGTAGCTCAAGTAACTGATTTTAGTGACTGCCAGGTGGACAGCAGGAAATGCAGCTTCCACAAGTTTGACACCAAGCCCCACCTGAATGCCCGCAGTTATGAAGGTAGGCGATCAAGATTTGAATGAGCACTGTATTCCGCAACATGTGTTCTCATTTCATAGAAGGGTTACCTGTCTTTCATATTATATTAGATTCAGATAATACAGTATATAGATTTAGTGACAGGGTTGCTGTTCTACATAGGATTATTTCATTTTCTCCCATAAGTCCTCAAATAAGATTGCTACTTTACTACCTCCATTTGTTATTTCCGAATAACCCCATATCCCGCAGTATAAAAATCGCTCATTTCCATCGACAGAAATCCAAATATAGATAGGTGTTCATCTATGCTTGCATAAGTGAATACCTTATTTGTGGAAGCCACTTTACCAATACAGGAGGAAACGATGTGGGGTATTATGTTCAAGTAGAACAAGGCGTAAATTTATATGTCGAAGATTTAAATCCAGAGGGTAACAAGACCATCGTTTTTTTACATGGTTGGCCCTTAAGTCACAAACAGTTTGAATATCAGTTTGACGTGCTTCCGGCAAGGGGATACCGCTGTATAGGCATAGACTGGAGAGGGTTTGGCAATTCGGACAAACCATTTCATGGCTACACATTGGATCAACTCGCGGAAGATATCCACCATGTAATCTGCTCCCTTCAATTAGATAATTTTATACTTGCAGGTCATTCTACTGGCGGAGCAATTGCTATTCGATATATGGCTCGGTACAACGGTTACGGCGTATCGAAACTTGTCCTCATCAACGCCGCAGCTCCTGTGGGTTTTGCAAACAAAGAAAATGCGAATCAGTTGCTTCATGAGACACTAAATGACCGACCAAAGATGTTGCAGGGAGTAACGGACACATTTTTCTTTCAATATATAACAAGTCCATTCTCTGACTGGTTTTTTCAAACGGGATTACAGGCAGCTGGTTGGTCCACTGCAGCCATCATCGTTCTGTTGAGGGATGAGAATGTATATGCTGACTTGTCTGTCATATCGGTCCCTACTTTAATTGTTCATGGGATTCACGACAAAGTAGTTCCATTTACCCAAGCGAAGGAAACCCATCAAAAAATAAGAAATTCAAAGCTTGTCCCGTTTCGATACAGCGGTCATGCTACCTTTTGGGAAGAACGGGATAAGTTTAACCAGTTGTTGATTGATTTTATTGGTTAAACCACTTAGTACTTGATGCAAAAAGGTTATGGAACAAAGATAGGCTAAAAACTATTTGATATAAATCGTTGTTCATCACTTTATTTTGATGAAAAGGGATCAATAACAACAAATTGTCTATGATATGGGATTAGGTGGTGGGATGTGTAGAGGAGTATCTATCGATTTGGATATCATTTAACCATAAATGGAAAAATGACCTGAGAAACCATATAGGTAACTCAAGTCTTAGTATTTATACAAAGAATCTTGAACATCTGTTTTTGTCCATTCTGAATAAAGTAAGTCTGTGCAGAGTAAATGTCCATTATCAATCCATAACGCTTTCATGATGAAAGGATAGACCTAGCGATTCTAAATCCAATATCATCGATATGAAAGTCAGGCATACTCTTGCGGCGACAAGTAGCTCCACATCCTCGCTCTTCTTCTGCCCAACTTCCGCCGCGAATTATTCTGTAAGCACCAAAGGTTTCTTTATCATATAAGTCCCAGCACCACTCCCAAACGTTCCCGATCATGTCGTGTAAGCCCCATTCATTAGGCATTTTTCCGCCAATATCGTGTACTCTTTCGTTGGAGTTGCCTTTATACCAAGCGATTTCATCAATTTCACCATATCGATACCCTTTTGAGTTTGCCTTACATGCATATTGCCATTCAGCATCTGTTGGTAAACGAAAACCATTCGTACCATAATTGCAAACAACTTCGTTACTCGCATTATCAAAACTATAAAATCTATCAAAACCCATTGCATCCGACAATAAATTACAAAAATTCACTGCATTTAGCCATGAAACATCAACAACTGGCTTTTGGGATTTAGTCGTTGTTGCAAATTTCTCTCCCATAATAATTGCGAAAAGTTCTTCTGTCACTGTATATTTAGCAAGATAAAACGGCTCTATCTCAACATCCCAAATAACTTCCTTTAGGTTTTTTCTAATACCTGGAATTCCAAACTTATAATTTGAACTAATCCATTTTTGCTCGTTTAGAAAATCTCGCAGGCGTGTTTCTCCTTTAGGAATATACACCATTAATTCTCTAAAATAGTCATTTAAGTTAGCTATCATTGTTCTCCCCCGTGTGAACCAGATCTGAAAATTTTTCAAAATAAAAAGCGCATCAAGATCAACGGGTGATCCTACGCGCTTGTAATTCACGATATAAAGCGGAACGACTTACACCAGCGATTGTGCATCCTTCTTTGATCATCTTTTTTTCTTCTTGGGCAAGCTTATCATACCTAGGTGGCTCTTGCCATATTTACTCGTGGAGAGTTCCCTTCATGCAGAATCCCCCACCTCAACGAAGTTGGTGGGGGATTGATTGTTCAAGATAGAGAATTACTTTTGAAAAATTGCATTAGAAAGGAGACGGAATAGGTAGTCGGTATGATCGCGGAAACCTGGCTCCAATCCGATTAAAATTACATCTTTGCCCTGCTCTTTTACCATAACCGGCTGACCTTGAGCCGCTTGACGATTTGCCCAGTGACCTGCTACGAAGAAGTCAGAGGAATTTGCATAGGTTGCTAGTACATTGTCATTCTGGATACCATCACCTGTAAACCAAGTTGGGCGGTAGACAAAACCAAGATCGTTTGAATTATATCCGGCTGTGAAACCGCTGTCTTTGTAGTTCACTTTTACAATGCCATTACTGTTGGAATTTCCGATATTAATGGTATCGTCAGTCAGTCCAAGGGTTTTGGTGGCTCGGGATGCTCCTGAACCGATAGCAATATATTTTCCGCCCTTATTTACAAAGTTTCCTACATTCTTTTTAAATTCATTCAATTGAGTACTTTCTTGCAAGCCGAATTCTTTATTCGCCTCACTTAAGTTGAGCGAAATCAGATTTTCCGTCCCACTGTATACAAAGACATCGAAAGATTCAAGACCTTTGTTCGCTACTTCAACAGGTGTCAGTTCTGTCACTTGGAAACCGAGTCTCTGCAAAGCTAGCTTCGTTCCGGAATGTGATTGTTGTTTCCCCATTCCTCCATCTTTTAAAATGGCTACTTTCAACTGGGATACTGATACAGCACCATTTGGAATGCTAGCTGTTTCAAGGTGTAGACCAGAATTTTTCACAACAGAGGAGATTGCCGCTGCCGTAGCTTCTGCATAGAAATTACCTTTCGTATCACGCTTGATGGATACACCTTGCTTCAACAAAGTATTTACCAAGTTAACCGCTTTCACGGAACTGTTCGGGATCAGATAGGGACCCTTTCCAGCAAGAGATCCTTGGTCAGTTACTTGCTTCACATCCTTGGTTTTAACTGCTACTGGACTTTTTGCTGCTACCGCTTCAAATCCCCACAGTTCTGGTAAACTCCAGGCTGAAATATCATACATGACAGGTGTGTCATCCGTGATATCTTCTCCATCCCAAAGCATAGTGTTAGCTAGTCCAGCTTTGGCCTGATCCATTTTTACGATATAAGTTCCCTTTGGATAGGACTTGCCCTCTGCTGTGAATGCTTCAGAAGCTTGTACTACTTCGATATCATTGTTTAACAGATGATTCACCGCTTTGTGCGTTACCGTTGGGTCTTTTGGATCAACTGGCAAAATATACGCGTGTGGGAAGAATCCAGCTTGATGATAAGGATGATCGAAATTAACTCCCCGTTTAAAGATTTCGATTTGGTCTGTGATCATCTGCTGTTTATTGTTGGTAGCATGATTTAATGCGCCCATAATTGCATTATACATCCAACGAACCCCATCCAGATCGTTCGTTGGAGCTTCTAATGTATGACCATAAGATCCATGATACAGTGCATACATAGGTGTGAAAATCGGTGGATAATCATCCCAACCAGCATTATCATCACGTTGTGGGATGTAAGTGCCTGTCATATTTTGATATAGGCTTCCTTGGTATTTATCCTTGTTTGCCATAATTTCTGATTCCATGGCTTCTGCTTGTTGGTTGGCCCACTTACTAAACAGATCATATTCGTAGTTCGGATTATGTGGAGGTGTACTAGGTTCGATTAATCCTTGTTTATTTGGTGCATAATCTTTTACATAGCCGTGAGTATCTAAAAATACCAATGGATTCCATTCTTTTATTAACTCTACTGTTTCTTTGGTTTCTGGTTGAGATTGAGTGATAAAATCACGGTTCAAGTCCAATCCAGCTCCATTAAAACGGGTGGCATTAACCCGTCCGTCCGGATTTTGAACCACATTAAAAATTAAAATATTGTTGTTCAAGATTTTTTTGGTTACCTGATCTTCTTGAGTAGCAAATCGTTCAATGAGCTGAAGAATTGCATCCGTGCCAACGAACTCGGTTCCATGGATCGAGCCGTTAATCATGATCGGAACTTTAAAGTCGGGATTATTCTTCACCCAATCTTGGGCTTTTTCTTGATTCTTAAACATTTTTTTCCGGAGAGATTTGTAATGTCCAAATTTCCCTTGTGTAGTCGGATCAGCGATCGTCACGACATAAAGAGGCTGACCATTGGCTGACTTCCCTCGTATTTCTACCTTTACACGGTTGGATTTTTTCTCGATATCTTTTAATATTGATCCTATTTGTGAAAATTTTACAAAATCGTAGTTTTCACTATTAAACTTGCTCCCGTTTTGTTCTTCATAGGAATTTACATTTGTCCATTTGACAGGCTGGGCGAAAGTCGCGGAGAAAGGTGCCGTTAACAACAGACTTGTTGTTAACAGCGGAATAAGTATTTTGCTTTTTTTCATATAAATCCCCCTGTTATCAAAAATCAATTTGTTCAAAACTATATTTATTATAATTTAAATTTAATAAATATCCAACGATATTTATGTTGATTTACAATAATAATATTCTAAGTGGAAATATGAAAATAGGGGGAATTATTTATTTATTTAAAATAAATGATCTGAATCAAAAAAGATGGGTTCAACCCATCTTCAATTATCGGGATTATCTGAAATCAAAAATTAGTACGAAGTCATCGCCCTCCAATAGTGCACAAAAATAGGGGATCGATAATCTCTTTTTATACTTATTTTTTAGATAAATATAATTATTCGTCTTATTATTGGGTTTAACAGGGTGCATTATCTTTCGTTTCTTTCGTTTTTGTGTTTTAGAGAGTACTTAAAAGAGATTGAAACGAAACTTCATGTACTTCACTAGATAAAACATTTTTAGTTAAAAAACGATAAGAAATTGAAATTATATTAAATATTTTGTTATGTTGAAACGAACTGTGAAATATGTGACTTTAAATAAAAGAGAATTCCTATAAATTTGTAGAAAGACCTCTTTTTTATAACTCCATTATCATTTTTCAACCGTATTATGACCATATTCATTTTTCTTATAAGTAATCCCTTCCTTGATTAAAAAGAATTAGTCTACGGTTTCGTCACCTTTCCCCATAAACAACTGATTAAAAGAAATCATATATCTCATCCTCCTCGCTTGTAATTTTTAAGTCATTTTGGATTTCAAGCATCTGTTTCATACATGTTATCAATTCCACATGATTATTCAACACATCAAAGCAACGTGATAACCGAGAAAGAGCTGTATACTTTCTGTTTATAAATCCATGTTTAGTGGTTATTTTAATTGTCTCTTGGTAGAAAGGTATCGCTTGTTCCCATTTCATTTGTTTGCAAAGTATATCACCTTTTACAATGGAAGCCTTCGCTAATCGAAAATCATTTGTTATTTTTCTACTCATTTCAATGGCTGAAGTTGCATGACTTTCCGCCGTTTGCCAATCTTTCTGTTTAGAGTGTAAGATTGCAAGGTAAGTATGAGCATCAATATGAACAAATGGGAAGTCCAATTTTTGATCCATTAAAAGCACCATTTGAAAACGTTTTTTAGCTTTATGAAGCTCATTTTGTTCCAATAGGATGCTTCCCAAAATATTTAAAATGTCAAGCTGTTGATCTTGGAATCCATTAATGCTAGCGAATCTGATTCCTTCCTCGCAGATCATGGTTGCCTTGGGATACATCCCCCAACTTCGCAGTATGATAGATTGGAATTTGTGTAAGGTAATTACAACAACTTTTCGTTTGATTTTATCGATAGAATTCCAGAGTTTATCTAAAGTTTGAGCAGCATAATTCATTTGGGATGATTTTATTAAGTAAAGGATTTTATTACTTTGTAGGGAGTATTGAATATCTTCTCTTTTCAGCGTATCATCGAATACCTTTAAACCTTGATCTGCAAAAGCAATTGCTTGAGAGAAGTTATGTTGGTTATAACTACAAATACTTAGTTGATTGTAACAAGCAGCTAGAATATTATCTTGTGGTTTTAGATTATGTTGACTACATAGACGTATCCCTTTTTGAAAGCTTTTACGCGCTTGAGGCCAATTTTTCAATCTTCTATTATAGTAGCCTTCTAGATAGCAGAAATAAGATATTAATGGATGAAAATCTTCTAGTTGAATTTGCTCTAGTTGTTTTATCGCGGGTTCATTGATCCCTTGTTCTAAGAGTGATTCCACACATTCTAATGTAAACTGTAGTTCTTCGATTTCTTCTTTCTCATTTTCTACTAACTCTCTCAATTTCTTTTGATTCAACCCTAGTTTCTTCAACAAATACTCAAATGTTCCATCCCGCGTCTTAACCTCACCGCGCTCTAGATTGCTAATCGATGCAGAAGAAATCTGGTAATCTTCTAGATCCTTTAAGCGAAGCCCTTGTTCTGCCCTCACTTTACGAAGTACATAACGAACCATTGGATGATCAGGATTGCAATTCTCCAAGTCATAACGCCCCTTTATTATACTATTTGACCCATTATGCCATAAAGGGACTGCACTTAATAAAATATTGTGATTTTAGTTTCTATTTTGAAATCAAGGATGATCTAAATAGAAGTTCTTCCATAAAATCAAGAGTTACGAGTAGTAAGACTGCCAGATTTTAATCTCAAAGTTAAATCCGCGTAAAATGGGAAAAGACGGAAGACTGCATCTATAATTAAGCCATGAATTTGGATTGGCTGATTGAGAATAAAACGGTGCCAGTTGAAGTTACCCAAACTTTACAGATCATAGCAGATAAATACGATTATACCGTGGACCATATGTATTTTCATAAACAGCAAATCATCGAAGAACTGAGACAGTTGAGAAAAGGGTTTATCGTAACCTATTTATTTCCATATGGATTGGATCATCACGAAAGATGGATTCATGCTTTGATTCGTATGGAGATCAGGCGATTGCAAGAATGGGACAAGGAGAGATCATAATGGCGTTACAAATACAAATCGAAGGTTGCCAAGAGAAAGTGACAGCGTTTGTCGATGCATTGAAGTGCTTGCCACAATGGAGGCTTTATAGTGGTTCAAAAGTTTCCCTTTCCGAAGATAAACTTCAGATTACCTATACGTTTGAAGATCAACCGTATCAAAAACCATCCATTCCTACGAGAAATGTGAGCAAACTGATGATCACTAGTGAAACAGGGGGAAAATTTGAGTTGGTCCTGCTGGATGCGGAAGTGGTGAAAATGGATAGAGGGATGACGTATATACATGGGCGCAGTTATGACATTTTTTGAAAGAAAGGAGGGAACTGATCTATTATTACGGACATTTCCCGATTACATTTTTTTATGTTGATTATTGTCTTGATTATATACATAAAAAGTATCTGTAAAATTAGTTGCCCCTCATCCTGTACAGAATGAGGGGCACTGGATTGGAACAACTACTAACGGCTGTTAGCGTACCAGTTCCACTTGCGAGCAGGGTTTACACTGCCAGCAAATCATCCAGATGGAACAGATCGTAGAATCGTTAGACTCTAGAACTGTTCTTAGTGACCACCACAACAGTTGATACACAGGCGACACGTTTCGCAGAAAATGGTGGTAAGTGGTATCTTACCGCAATTCCTGCAAATCAGAGTGTTGCCTGGAGGCATGTGGTTCTCCTCTCCTGTGGGGGATCTTACAAATTAATTATAACATTATTTATATAAATATGAATAATCAATATTTAAATTTGACATAATATTATGTGGATTTTAGTTATTCATATGGAGATGAGCTGGGTATGAAAGAAGGAAGCACCGTGACAACTATCGTAGAGAATTAATCATAGGAGAAAAAAGCAGAGGTACGAAAACGAGTGGCTTTAAACCAATGCACACAAAGCAAATAGATAATGGCAACGTCCATCACATCTCCACCATAATACATTACCATTCTCCCGATGTTCGCTTGGTCTATGGAGGTACTGGTTGGCGGATGAATATAAATGTACTGCGCTAAAATCTCATGAGCTGCTAATGCAATCCAGAGTACCATGAAACGAAAAGAATAAGAAAAGCGGTAAGCAGTGGGATCGATATAAATCATGGAAGCGGTAAAGACACAGCCAGCAAGAAATACATGTACATGTACAAGAAGATGCACAAGGAAATGTTGATGAATAAAAGAGGTGGCCTCTCCTCTGGAAAGACCACCCTGTCTTGCGAACTTTATCAGCTGATCAGCCTGACAAATATGCATCATCACCCACACAATGCGGTAGTAAAATTCAACACAACTGCTACGAAGCTGATATCGATGATGGAGTTATTTCCCACCAGTCTATAATAAAGGTGAAACAACCCAATCAAGCGCACTCACAATTAGGTTTGTTGGTACTTCTCAGAAGATCTACGGCGAAGCAACATGCTCGACACAACCGCATTTACAAGATAAACTGCCCCAGCTGTTCCGAATGCCCAAGCATAGCCTTGAACCAGATCCGTTTGTGTCGCTGCTACAGACATTAACAACGTGAGCCCCACCGTCGGCCCCAACTCCATAGCTGTGTTCAACACACCTCCTGCTAGACCAGCTTGATGTTGTGGAACATTCGTCATGGAAAGAACCGCTGCACCCGAAAGGACAAATGAGATACCCATCGCCAGAAATATCTGGCCAGGCAACAAGCTGTATACATACACTGTATTAGGGTTGATACTAGCTAGAATACCAAGCCCAATAGCCGCGATAACTCCTCCTACAGTAGTAATACGTGCTACTCCGAATCGGGAAACTAATGATGCTGCGACTTGGTTAGCTACAATCATCGTTATCAGAAAAGGCAGGAATGAGACTGCTGTTTCCAACGATGACCATCCTCTAATCTGCTGAAGGTAGAGGGTTAGAATATATTCGATCAGCATAGAACCTGCTGCAGCCAAGAATATTCCCAGTAGCCCAGTTATACGACGAGGTTCTATAACGAAGCCAGGCGGAAGCAAAGGATCACGTACTTTTCGTTCAACCAGGAGGAAAGCTACTAACAGCACAATACCAACAGCCAGTGGTCCATACACAGTAGTAGATGTCCATGGATAGTCACCGCTTGCAATCAAACCATAACTAGCCAGCGAAATACCCAAGGTAACGAGTACAGCCCCAACTGGATCAAGTCCTAGTTGTTTAACGGAAGTGTTGTCATAGCCAATCGGCAGCAATTTGCGTGTTAAAGTTAAGGCTACTATTGCAACCACAATCGGAAAAACAAACATCCACCGCCAAGATATCCAATTTGTTAGTATACCAGGAATAACGAATCCTATAATTGCGCCGAGAAAAGGTACCCCACCCCATATGGCCATGGCTTTGCCGAAAGCTGCTGGATCAGGAAATAACGTCCGCAATACCGCCAATGCAGCAGGCGCTGTGAGTGCTGCTCCGATACCTTGTATGAAACGCATGCTTACCAACATTTCAAAGTTTGGGGCAAATGCGGCAATTACAGATGCCCCCCCAAATATGATGAGTCCTATCACAAACATCAGCCGTCCGCGATAACGATCTGCTAATCGCCCACCAAACAGTAGAAGACCGCTGAATGGTAATCCATAAGCCACTTGGACAAGTAGTAAATTCGCCGAGCTTAGAGCAAACTCGCTGGCAATCTTGGGCAGTGGCACGATGATCAGGGCAATTGTAAAAATCAAGGTCGCCTGCACGATAGCCAGAATCGTAAATGCAAAGCGCGTTTTATTCGGTTTATTGTCTCTGATGTTGTCAGATTTTAAATCTAAAAAAGTTTCTTTCATATTTTTTCTCCAATCATTATCTTAAATATCAGATTATTTATTTGCAGATATCCACCCTGCCAACGCTTCTTTGGGCAGAAAACCGATTTTTTTATCAATTGGTTTTCCATCCTTAAATAAAATCGTGGTGGGAAGAGACATTACTCTAAAGAAGGACGCGATTTTCTCGTTTTTATCCACGTTTATTTTAAGAATTCTTACATCATCTCGTTGTTCCAAGTCATAGACCTCGAGAACAGGTGCAAACATTTTACAGGGACCGCACCAAGGCGCCCAGAAGTTGACTACTGTTAATCCTTCATTTTGTACACTTTTTTTAAAAGTTGCATCCGTTACCTGCTTAAGAGCCATTTTGTACCTTCCTTTTCTTATGGGATTTTCATATACTTCTATACATTCATTTACGCATGGTAGTGTGATACCAATTACCATGGAAAAAATAAAACTTTACATCAAAACATACTTCTAAATTCGATTTGTGGAATGTAATAACCAATATAGTTAGCTTATGATTGTTTTACCTTGTTCCGTTTGAGAAGTGGTTATGTCATGAATTCAACCTTTCTTTATTTTGTATTCAATTGATTAATTGAATTATATATCAGAAAAAAACCATATTCAACTAAAATATTGAATAATTGAATATGGTTTTGAAATTCGCCAAAGCTCAAGATTTTAAGGCCGCTAAACAGATGCTCTTACTAATACAAACAAAGTCAAAAGTGATCATAATGATATAGATACAAGTATCATGAATGATGACAATAAAAGTAACGATACAAGTATCTTGGTGCCATCCGTCATGCCCATCGCCTGGATGAACGGTACCACTGGCACCTGCGTCTTTTCTTCTTCATACGCCTCACTACCAGTAAATTCACCCAAATGTTACTCATACCATAATAGAATCAAAGGCATAAACACCCATATCATAAAAAGAGAGAATACAGGAATGATGATAAGGTAAATTATTACCCGTTTCATTTCTTCCTTTGGTTTTGGAGTATGGGGTGTAACAACTAATACCATACTGATCAGCAGAGCACAAAATACAACAATGTCAATAGACAACCACACAAGAGAGGACATGGTTATATTTCTCCTTTTGGAAAATTCATTATTTTATATAATATAACATTCGGAAGAATAAAAAAGGACCTCATTTTTCGAGGTCTTTTTGTGCTTGGGTTTTTAATATAAGTTGTTGTACACTTTGTATGCCTTCTTTTCTTATAACTCTTTTAATAAAAAAACATGGCTCTATCCAGCAACTTCGATTTGTCATACCTGTATCACGAGAGAGATCGTCCCAAAAATTATATAAGTCCAATCGTATGGTATTGTTGATCTTTATTCTATTTATAAGGGATAGAACCGGCATCCGGCGACTTAGGGGAAATGGAACCATATAATGGAATCTACCTGACGGACTAGAGCGCGATCCGTTTCACTATCCCTATATCGTTAGCGAGAAAGTTGATAATTTTTTACTTTAATAAATCCATAAAAGAGGAAAGGGTTTGCCATACGACTTATCTCAAATTTAAAAGTAATCTAATTAGCGGGATTCCGTTTCCGGTTTGTCTTACAGAATTATGATGAATATAATGGGAAATATAAGCCCTTTACTGTAATGGAGATGGATGTACTATTTGGGGGAAAATGGAGTGATTAAAGTTAATTTAAAAATTATAGTTTTGATGATTGGTATATTCTTAATTCCATTAAACTTAATTGGATGTAAGAAGAATGAGGAATCAAGTGGGGAAACAAAGATTTTCGAAATTGACAATACAAAAGAGATCTTTGGTAAAAAGGATGAAGAAGAGGTGACTGTTAAAAAGCATTATATGATTCTAAATCCACCAAAAGATCTAATAGAATTGAAAGAATTGTTTGAAAAATACAGTAAGGAACACCCAGTTGAAGAAGAAATGAAAGTAACAGAAAGCAAAAACAGGATTTATGATTTGTTCTTTTATAGGGAAAGTGAGGATTTACCAAGAGACTGGCAGCCTGATGAAAGTTACATGAATACAGATCGGCTAGAACATCATAAGAATGATCTAATTGCACATATAATTTGGTCAGATGCTGAACCACAAAAAAAATACAATGTTTATGATAAAAATAAGGAAGGAAAGGTAATTAAGAGGATGCGTTTTATTGAGGATCAGCTTGTTGAGCGAGCAATACACTATCCATATACCAACAGGCCCAGTGACAGGGTTGCTACCATAGACCGCAAAATAAAGCATGCCAATCCCAGTGGATACAAAACAAAGCTTAGTCTTAATAATAATTAATTCTTTTAAGTATCTATCATAAGAAGGAAATGGTGTAAACAAAAATTGATCCCATACTTCAACTGTTTTCAATTCATGTTTTAACTAAATGAAAAAACACCACCCTCTCTTTTCGAAATTCCGAAAGAAAGAATAGTGTGTTTTTTCGTTTTGGCTGTATTCTGGCCACAAAAATAAAGAGGAACGAATGCTTCAATTGCTACTCATTTGCCACTCATGAACACCTTCTTCTAAGCGGTATGCTTTAAATCCCTCACGTTGTATTTTTTCAACAGCCTGCGCTGTATATACACAATATGGTCCTCTACAATAAGCAGCAACTTCAACATGCTGAGGCAAATTTTGTAGATAATGATCAAGTTCTTTTATCGGAACAGAAATTGCACCTGCAATATGTCCAGCTTCGAATTCGTCCTTTGGACGAACATCTAAAAGAATAATTGTGCCTGCTTCCATCTTTTCAATCAATTCGTCCTTTGTAAGGGCTTGCGAATTTTGATAATGTTTTAAGAAATCTTCTTTAATACGTGGTATATCTGCAAGTTGATTTTCACAAATACGCCATAAAGACATCAAAAAATTACCAACCTCAGGGTCAGCTAAAGTATAAATAACATATGTCCCTTTCTTGTTGAACTTCACTAACCTTGCATCCAACAAAATTTGAAGATGACGGGAAACATTGGCAATGCTCATTTCTGTCTGTTTAGCCAAGTTTTCCACCGATTTTGGCCCGTTGGAAAGTAAATCCAATATTTCAAGTCTTTTGTCGCTGGACAAACATTTTCCGATTCGAGCATATTGTTGATACAATCTATCTTTAAAAACTCTTGCAGTTGTGGCTTGTTTCATATAGGCACCTCTTTTTCATTCAATTGAATACTTGAATTATAGATGATAATTACTTCTCATTCAAGTGTTCCCAATATTTCTCGACCTATAACAAACTACTTAGTAATATCACTTAACGAATATATATTTTTATGATCAGTAGTAAAGAAAGACCAGAAGGAGGAACAAATTTACAATCTAATAGCTCGATTCCAATTACGCAAAACTAAGTGCATAATGAGTCAAATAGATCCAAATGGATCTTTATTTTATTCATTAAGAACCTTGCAATATTTCATCTTAATACAAACCGAATAGGTGTAAAGCTTGACTATATAATTTAATTCAGTAAGGTATCCATAAGACCAAATTACGAGTTAAACTTTTACAAAAACCTAAATTGTATTTGTCTCCATTATCCTATCGCATGATAATAAACTTTTTTCTTGAAACTACCTTACTTATAGAGGAGATACTTGTTTTGAAGAACAGTCAATTTGCCGTATTTGGATTAGGACGTTTTGGTGGGGGTTTAGTTAAAGAGTTTCATCAGCTCGGCATTGATGTACTGGCAGTGGATATTGATCATAAAAAGGTCGACGAATATGGAAAACTCGGAATCAATGCTGTACAAATATCTAATCTTGATGAAATTGCTTTACAAATGCTTGATATTACGAATTTTGATCATGTATTTGTTTCTTTTGGTGAGAATATAGAAGGAAGTATACTGTTAACACTCCTACTCAAAGAAATGGGAGTAAAGAAAGTTTGGGCAAAAGCATCCAATGACAGTCATCAAAAAGTATTGAACAAAATTGGAGCAGATCAAGTGATACACCCAGAAAGGGATATGGCCAAGAGAATTGCGCATTATATAAACTCAGATAACATTATCGATTACATTGAGCTTTCCAAAGAGCACAGTATTGTCGAAATTGTGGCTTCTCCCAAAATAGAAAACAAAATGATTTCGGAATTAGACATTCGAAATAAATATAGCTGCAATATTATTGCCATCAAACGTGATAATGTCGTGAAAATCTCCCTTCTTCCAAATGAACTTATTTTGAAGGGCGATATTCTCGTGGTTATCGGTCGTAATACTGCGATCCAACGATTTGAAGAAGGTGTTTAATGTGATCAAAAAGACTCGTCTAAATACCTCCCAAATCTTGATACTTGTTTTTTTGTTTATTTTATTTTTAGGAACAATATTACTAAAAATACCAATTGCAACTAAAAAATCTATCGATTGGATTGATGCATGGTTCATGGCTACATCTGCCATTACTTGCACAGGTTTAGCGACAACAGATGTTGGAACAACATTCACCTTATTTGGACAGATTGTCATACTCCTATTAGTAAAAATAGGTGGTTTAGGGATAATGGTTTCTGCTACCATTTTCTTTCTGTTGCTGGGGAAACGATTATCCATGAAAGAACGTCATATCTTATCTTTTTCGCTCAATCAAGATCGATTTGGAAATATTATGACCCTTGTAAAAAAGCTAATTTTATATTCGTTTCTTTTTGAAGCCATTGGGGCACTCGCTCTGTTTATCAACTGGATTTTCCAGATGAACTGGAAATATGCCCTCTACTATTCGGTTTTCCATAGTATTGCCTCTTTTAATAATGCTGGATTTGCACTTTGGCCAGATAACCTGATACGTCAGAACGATAATCCCTTTATTTTGCTTATTGTATCGTCCTTAATCATCATTGGAGGGATTGGTTTTACTGTCTTACTTGATGTTTGGAACAAACGAAGTTTCCATTCATTGAGTCTGCATTCCAAGGTGATGATCATAGGTACCATTTGTTTGATTTTTTCTGGTATGATCATCCTATTTTTACTTGAATTTCAGAATCCAAAATCGATGGGTAACCTACCTTTAAATGAGCAATTATGGGCTTCTTATTTCCAATCCGTTACATTACGAACAGCTGGTTTTAACACTATCGATATTGGAGGTCTACAGGAATATACCTTATTTTTTATGTGTCTGTTTATGTTTGTTGGAGCGGGAAGTACTTCTACAGGTGGAGGAATCAAAGTATCTACCTTCACTGTTATTCTTCTCTCGGTAATTTCCTATCTAAAAGGAAAAAGAAGTATTCATCTTTTTCGTAAATCGATCGATTCTTCCTTAATTATAAATTGTTTAGCAATCTCTTTTGTTTCTTTAATGTTTATCGCTTTGGCGGTATTTTTATTGACTATCACAGAAGATGCACCTTTTATCATCTGTCTGTTTGAAGTAATATCCGCTTTTGGAACAGTGGGATTAACGGCAAATTTCACCTTTGATCTCTCTATGGGGGGCAAAATAATTATTGGCGTGATGATGTTTATCGGTAAAATTGGTCCGATCACAGTACTGCTCTCCCTATCACGAGAAGAGAAGCGTACAATTAATTATCCAAAAGAAGAGGTACTTATTGGTTAAGTACTAGTCATTTTCTCCGACTTATTCTTGAAAAGATAGCATGGTTGGAAGCATATGAAATAAAAGTGGTGAGCGCACGAGCGAACCTCTAAACTCACGCGTATTAGAAGAGAGGTACTTTTCTTATGATGTACGAACTAAAAACAAAGGAAACAAACAACAGTGTGATCGAGTTTATTGAAAATGTCGAAGGCCCGAAAAAACGGGAAGATGCCTATCGGTTATTAGAAATTTTTACGGAAACGACAGGATATGAAGCAAAGATGTGGGGACCGAGTATTATTGGATTTGGTACCTATCACTATAAATATGCCTCTGGTCATGAAGGGGATGCTCCACTAGTTGGTTTTTCCCCACGTAAAGCCAAGATTAGTCTCTATTTTGCGCCGGGTGAGGAAAAGAGAGAGGAATTATTAAAGGACTTAGGTAAACATACATCTGGAAAAGCATGTGTGTACATCAATAAAGTAGCAGATATTGATGTGGATGTGTTAAAAGCACTGATAAATCAATCTATCGCATTTTTACAAGAAACGTATCCAACTAGCTAGCATCCAGAGATTTGGTTATGGTTGATTAACCTAGTTTTTGTTGTTGTTCGTAAGCAGAAACTCAGGAGGATGGAACAGGAACGACAAACAGACTTGAAGCTGCTGATTTAGCAACTCAAGTCTGTTTGCTGTTGTTATTTGGATTGCAAAAATTCAATTACGATTTTCAAAAAGTCATCGGAAAGTTCTACATTCGATAAATGAACAGAAGGTAACAAGACGAATTTTGCGTTTGGCACTGTGGCAGCAATTAATTCTCCGTGGCTAGGGAGAGTTACAGTATCGTGTTCACCAGCGATTACCAATGTTGGACTTGTGATAAGTGCTGCCGTTCTTCGCAGGTCCAAGTCGCGAATCGCAGCGAAAGTTCCAGCAAATCCTGTTGGATCAGTGTTTAACACCATATTACGGAATGATGATATAATGCCACTCTCTTTTTCTAGCATATGTTTAGGGAACCAGTTTCCGATGAACATGTCAGCAAGCCATGAGAGGTCTTCCGCATTCAAAACAGAGTTTATCATGTAATCCCATTGATCCGCTGGCCCCAAGTATGAGGAAGAATTGGAGAGAATCAACTTGTCGATCCTCTCAGGATTATGAATAGCCAACCACTGAGCGACTGCACCGCCTAATGATAATCCTAAGAAATGTACTCGATCAATTTGTAAAGAGTCGAGCAACTCGATCACATCTCGCCCCATTCGATCAATGGAATATGCTCCTGAAGGCACATCGGAGGAACCATGTCCACGAAAGTCATACCGCAGGACACGAAAGTGCTTTGTTAATTCGGCGATTTGGCCATCCCACATGTGGTATGTAGTTCCGATCGAGTTTGCTAGCATCAATACAGGTGCGTCGACTTCTCCATCAAACTGATAGGCAATTTGGATGCCGTCACCTGTTGTGAAAAATCTCAATTCGTTATTTTCGGTAGTTTCTTTTACTGTTACTGTCATTTGGATACATCTCCTTTTGTTTTGTTAATCATATTTTATTGGATATATCATTGGGATTACATAGATTTCTATAGGTATTCAGCATATAAAAACTTTTATTTATATTTTTTTCCGATAAAAACTTAGAAAAAGAAAGTACCTATCATCGAATGGATTAATTGTACAAAATTGGATTCTTTTTGATTAGGAATAGAAATAGGAATGGTTTGAAGCTGGAATAAAAGCTTATTACAGTGAAAGTCTTCGTAGTAATAGGACGTTCGTTCCAACAAAAAAAAGCCCATTGGGCTAGATTGCAGGTCTCTTAATAGCTTTAATTTCAGCTTCTTGTTTGATGGATCGACGCGAAAGAAGTTCCAAAATTTCATTTCGCTTCTTGTGAGATGACGAGATGAGATAACAGTTTTCCATGTTCTTCTTGGATTTTCTCGATACGCTCTAGACGTTCATCGATTTTACCAAGGCTTTTAATAATGATACTAATTTGTTGTTCAAAATCTAAATCGTACATGTATAACAACCTTTCTCGAAGGAGATGAACATGATCAAACGTAACAATAAGTTGCCAAGCATTTGCAGCAAAACAATCAAGCCCGTTAAGGTGTTCCAACACCGAAGCGAGCAAAAGAAAAATAACTAAGATAAGCCCATTGTAACCGATGGAGTTAAAGGAGACAACAAGAAATGACGATCAAAGATCAGCTATACTCCATGCTACAACAAACAAAAAACGCTACTTATGGTTATATACACTCTCAGTTGTTATGCCTTTTAAAGAGTTTCGCCAACTAAATAAGTAGTTTTTCGTTTAGGAGAATCTACTTTGCAGTTAATAACATATTCTAGTGGATAGCGATTAACATCTTTTTGTTATTAATAGTAGGCGGATAGAGAACGTGATTTATAACATAAAATTTCACAGACAGAAGAGATAGAAATGTATTACTCGTGTATTAATTCGTGAAACATTCCGTCAATTTCTCTCTCTTATAGGGATGAAACTTGCAAGCGGCTCCTAGATGGCAGATGTACAATCTAAAAATGTACGTTGTGAAAAGAAATAATAAAATCATTGAAATTTACTATTAAAAATGTAAAGGAAGCACTACTAAAATTGTAGTACTTCCTTTTGTTATCACTTTTAAGAAATTACTGTACTTTTGTATTCAATGGTTTTAATTTTGTCTCTATTTGTTCCCTTTTTGGTTCGAGAAATGGAGGTAGTGCGAGAGATTCTCCTAGATGATTGATATCTTCATCTGTAGCAAAGCCAGGTCCATCAGTTGCTAATTCGAAAAGGATGCCATTCGGTTCTCTGAAGTAGAGTGAACGGAAGTAAAAGCGATCAACGAATCCGGAATTCGAAAGTCCTGCTTCGTTAATTCGACTGATCCACTCACGTAATTCTTTCTCGTTCTCTACGCGAAATGCTACATGATGTACACTACCACGTCCAGGGCGTTCAGGTGGGAGGTCCATTCTTTCTTCTACGTGGATTTCAGCACCAGTTCCCCCTTCACCAGTTTCAAATACTAAAATGTCTGGTTGGCCCGTTACTGGAGATGGATATTTTCCTTTTTTACGGAATCCCATCATCTCAGTTAAAACACCTACTGTTGATTTGGCATATTGTACGGTTAATTTAACTGGCCCTAATCCGATAATTCCATATTCTTTTGGGATTGGCCCCTTTTCCCAAGGGACTCCACCTTGAACTCCCTCATTATTTTCATCGGACACTAAAATTAATCGCTGTTCTTCAAAATCTTTGAAAGCTAAAGTAGACCGCCCTGCTCGTTCTGTGATTTCTTCATGCTTTACATTTAATTCTTCGAAATGCTGTTTCCAGTAAACTAAAGCCTGATCATTTGGGACACGAAGAGAGGTTGCAGAAATACTGTTAGTACCTTCGTGATTTTGTGCAAGCATAGGAATTTCAAAAAACGTCAATTCTGTACCAGGATTTCCTTTCTCATCTCCATAAAACAAATGATAAACGGAAGGATCATCCTGATTGACTGTTTTCTTAACTAATCGAAGACCTAACACCTTTGTGTAAAAATCAAAGTTTTCAGGAGCTTTTGCTGTTAATGCAGATACATGATGAATTCCTTTGAATTTCATAATATTTACCTCCTAGTAAATTTGCCTAATGTTTATTTTTGAATTTTTCTATGTAAGTCAAGAAGCTGTTTTTTCTCCTTTCGATCCAATTCGCAAAATTGTGATGCCTGAAATTGTTCTTGTTTCGGAACCACTTCATGAAATAACTCTTTTCCTTGCTCAGTCAATGAAAGATATTTTGTTTTCCATTTCTGTTCCCGTTTAATCCAGCCCAACTCTTCCATTTTGCTTAAAAGTGGAGTGATATTACCTTATCTGAAAACTTTTCCAAAAAAGCATTAAATTAGTCATGTTCTATATGAGAATGTGACGAGTTTGGTTCGATCACAACTAGAAAACAGTATAAAAGGCATAATTAACGTTTCGTTTTTGGTACATCAAAAAAACACCATCGCTGGTGGCGGCTTTTTCAATCACAGAACCAACTCTTTGATTTAATAAAAACATCTTCCCCATCAATTAGCGACCTTTTCTTCCCTTTCCACTCTCTTGTAGGGATAGTATCAGCAAATGTGTCATTACCCGCAAAGTAGATTTCATATTATAGGATACATAGTGTGTACAATTACGTACTTGGTTGAAAAAGTTAGATCTAGTCATCATAAGACCATATGTGAAAGACTGCGGCGATCCCATCACTCCTAGCTTGATCAAAACACTCCAGTGATTCCTTTAATTTATCATCTTCCTCATACTGCTCTCGACTTGCGATAAATTGATCTACCATACTTATTACTTCCCAACCTTCATCGTTAATGTAGTTACTTGCTTCAGTCAATGCCAAGTTCACATCTGTTGAGTCAACCCAACAGTTTATAAATGCACCTGCACAGTCATCTTTTTTTGGATTATCCGAATGTGGTATTGCTTCAAACATAAAATAATAAATCGTCATTGTATCCTCCAACTAAGTATTTTTCTTATGAACGATACTACCCGAAATTAACATGTACATCATAAGACGGCAGCTATAGACTTTCATCTATTATTCTAGCGATTAATGTAACAATACACAGTAGCTCTAGTAGAAACGAAACAATATTTGATGCTACATATGAAAGAGTCAATCCATGGAAAATTATCAACACCATAACTGGACATATTGGACAAGTAGCCGGGCATTATCATAGTGCTAAATCAGATCTTGCACGTTACGATCGTGCTACACAGGACATAGTGCATGCTTTAGAACTAGCAAAAAACGAAATAGATGAAAGAGAATTAATGCTACTTATGAAGGTTAAGAGAGGTACGCATGCAGAGGCGAATAGTGAAAGATTTTATGTATTAGAGGAGTATTTATGCATTAAAAAAGAGTTTAAAAAAGCTGCCATTGAAGTCAGACAAATACGGGAACAGCACCAGTTACGCAAATACAAGCTGCGAGAGTTAAAACAGATAGCGTACATTTTCAGATCGGAAACTCAAAATCATAGCGAATTAGCTTCCCAAGACAAGAATTTATCTAGTTATAGATGAGTTCTTTTATTGTCGATATTGAACAATGTTTGGATTGGTGATTCTAGTTCATCTCCACATGCTGTTCTATTTAGTGATCAGAGTACTTGAGGAATGAATGTAAACTATCCCCCTTATAATCTGATTTCTATCAAACTTGTTAGCTTTTCTGTTATTGATAGATATTGGAAGATATATAATATCATCGAATGAATTTATTTGCTGTATAAGGGAGTTTCCTTGTTCTATAAATGGTAGTAGAGAGTTGGGGAAAAATAGAGAGTATCGCATTTTGCCCGATACCTTGTCTTGAGGCACATAAAAAAGATATCCTAAGTTTGGATACCTTTTAAAATGTATATTTGGATAGGAATACTGGAGAGATAAGTTGTACCACATTTTGTTTGTCCATATGACATTTATCACATCAACAACAATCGGAGGTTAGGAAATGAGTGAGATAGAGCAAAATCAAGGTTGGGACTGTATTACAGAAGTATTTTCAAAAAAGTATCCAGATCAAGAAAATCCTTTACACTTTGGTACTTTACGTAAATGGAGACTGGGCGGAAATGATCCTTTAGATGGAATCAGTATTTATGATGGGGGAGACTATTATCATTTTGTCACATATGGGCTTTCGGAGTTGCATGAAAAGGAATCGGAAGATCTGGAATACAGCGGATATGGTTTTGAATTAACTGTAAAATTGAAAAAATCACCAAAAGTGGACGAACAGGAATTAAAGGGAATGGCAGGTGTCTTACAATCATTGACACGCTATGTATTTGAAGGAAATGTGATCTTTCAGCCATATGAATACATATATACAGGACAAGAGAGCGGGATGGATACGGAAGGAACTTCCAATATTACTGGATTTATAACTATTCCAGATGAAGCGGGTGTGATCCATACACCTAATGGAAAAGTAGAATTCGTACAGTTGATCGGTATGACAGATCGTGAATTAAAAGCCTTAGTTAACAAAGAGTATACGGTAAAAGAGTTGTTGGATAAGTTGAGCCATGATATTACAGATTACAACAGAAAAGAATTAATTTGAGATAAGGTATAAAAAACAGAGATTTTTCTCTCTGTTTTTTTATACTAAAGGTTATTCTGAACATTTATCAATTTCGTTTCTAAATTACAATTTAAATCTATTGAAAGAAATGGAGTAGTTACAGCATGAGTAAAGGTACCAAAAGTGAAATTATTAGCGCCCTAGATCAACTGCATGAAGAAGATATGAGGTATCTTTTTGCCTTAGTGATCGGCTACATTGATGATGAAGAAGTCTTACAAACAATTTTAGAACGTGCGGAGTCCATGGAGCCATAGATTAGTTTACCCATCCGATGTGAATCGAATCATCATGTGAAAATTCAACGACATATTTTTGCATAGGGGAAAAAATATACATATCAGAGCCTATCCAAATAATTTCATTTATTTTTTCAAGTGATATCCGTTCCCATTTTGTTTTAATAGATGGGTAATCACCATATCCCCATAAGATATATATTGGAGTCAATATGCTAAATCCTATCGATGTTAGGGTAGATGGTATCTCAAGAATATCGTCTATTTTTACATTTATTTGATGTACACTTTTCATTCCCCAGTTGATTTTATTCCACGTAATCGGGAATATATCACAAAACTGCTCTACTACTTTGTCGCTTAAACCTTCATCTAGAATTTCAAAGTCTTTTGGGTCAGCGAATACAGTTAGTAATTGATTTTCGAGTTCATTTATCATATTTTTCTTTTGCTGTCGTTCATTCTTTTGTTGTTGTTGTGCTAATAATGCATGCAGTTTATTTTTTCTTTCTTCTCTATTCATTTCATTTCCCCATCACTATCATTTACACTATTATTATAACTTATGAGTCTAAATCTAGCATGTTTATTCAGAACAAAAGATTGGACAACATAAAATATTTGATGAGTTCTTCGTTTAGTGAATCGAGAAGCCATGGTCATAAATAGGGAGGAATAAAAATGGTAACCGTGGAAGATTTCCAAAAGTTAGACATCCGTATTGGAACGGTGATCAAAGCAGAACCGTTTTCAGAAGCAAGAAAACCTGCCATAAAGGTAATGATTGATTTTGGTAAAATCGGGATCAAACAATCTTCCGCTCAAATAACAAAAAGATATAACCCTGAACAATTAGTGGGTAGGCAAGTCGTTGCAGTAGTGAATTTTCCTCCTATGCGTATTGCTGGTTTTAAATCGGAAGTATTGATTATTGGAGGAGTACCAAGTGATGGAGATGTTATTCTTTTAAAGCCTGATGAATGGGTGGAAAATGGTACTCCCATCTCATAAGTCATATATGTCATTTTGTTTATTATTTTTGGTGAGGGATATCTTTTTGATAGATATCCCTCTTCTATCAGCTCTTGCTTTTTGTTGTTCGTGATGCTAATTTTATCACTCGCTGCTCCAGCCATTCCCAAGGCAATAAACTTTTGAGCAACAGTTGCATTTTTACGTTCTTTCCAATTGGATATCGGAGTTTTGGACGTTTGGAAGTAGCGATTTGCACGATTAAATCAGCTACTTCTCGAGGATTACCTGCGTTTTTGGAAGTTTGGTCGATTTCTTGGAGAATGTTTGTCAAATAAACTTCATAGGCTGATGTGGTTTGTTTCGATTGGGTTGTCATGCCTTTGGACCAGATGGCTGTTTTGTATGATCCCGGTTCTACAAGCGAGACATAAACTCCATAAGGTAGCATTTCTAAGCGAAGAGATTCGCTAAATCCTTCGATCGCATGCTTGGAAGCGGTATAAGGGCTGAGTGCTGGAAAACCAAATCTGCCACTTATACTACTAATGTTGATAATTTTTCCCTGTTTACGTTCTCGCATAAAAGGAAGGACAGCTTTGGTCATAGCGATTAATCCAAAAACATTAGTATCAAATTGATGGCGGTATGCATCGATGGATATGTCTTCGACAAATCCTGCTTCGGCATAGCCAGCATTATTAATTAGCACATCTATTTTTCCTAAACGCGAGATGATTTGTTTCATCGAGGTAGTCATTTCGTCATGCTTCGTTACATCGATCTTTACCACTTCTATATTTTCAAGTTGGTTATATGTCTCTAGAGCTGGGCTTTTCTCCGGATTTCGCATGGTTGCTACGACATGATATCCACGTTTGGCTAAAGAAATACTCATCAGCAAACCAAACCCACTTGATGCACCAGTTATCAGAGCGACTGGTTTTTCCATTTTATTTCCCTCCAAGATCCATACATATTCATCTTTCTTAAGTAAACATACAATAGGAAGATTGCCTCCTTTTTTATGTTCGAATACTCCGTGAAATCATATTGTTCAGTTTCAAGTTATGGAGTTATCAAAGATAAGTATTCAAAATAAAGCTGCTCACTTTTGAGAGTGAGTGGCTTTATTCTAGAGGATTTTGACTATATCTATCCCATAACAAAGGGAATTTCTTGCGTAGGCTGTCCATATCTTCTTCATCCCAATCCAATTCGATGCTTGGTTGTAAGTATTTGTCACCTGATATTTGTTTGTATAATTTAGAATAATGTTCATCATCAAATCCTGTCTTTTCCTCATAGGCCATACTAGCGACATAGAGTAAATCTTCAAGCTCTGGAACTTCCTGTTCTATTTCTAATGGTTGGAGATGGGGAATAATAGATTCCGGATTATTTATGATAGATTCATATGTTTCTTTTCCTAGAAATAGTAACCATGCCCGAAAATAGTCAAAGGAATCGTCTGAACATCCGCCCATGATGATATAAGCAGCAGCCCATAAATCGGATGTATAAGATTGGTAATAATATTTTTTTAAAATAAAATCAAACTCTACAATATCTTTTATTGGTTTCCTTGATAAATGGAGTTCTAACCATTCCAGTTGATCTTCTGGATCCTCTTCTTTCTTCTTAGCAGTTTCTAATAGTTCCCAAAAAAGTGTTTCCGACATCATGTTTTTCTTTACTATATCTTCAGTCGAATCCGCTATAACGTATCCTTTCTTTAATTTAGATTGAATCAATTTATCCGCTTCTTTATGACTGATTTCTTCCGATTCAAACTCTTTCATCTTCACCGTTCCAGTTGTGCCAATTTTTCCATATGTAACTAGAAATGTATTCTCTATAACATTTATTTCCCAAAATTTTTCCGATGTACTATCTCTATAGATAAGAATCCTTCTCATAAAAACACTCCATTCTTAGATATCATAATCATAATTGTAATCCTATAAAGGTTCTACAGGTAATAAATGTGTGTTACCCATGCTGATTTTGGGTGTTTTTGCCCAGTCGGATAATTTAAGCTCTTAAGTTGAGATTAGCAGAGAAATTGGAAATCATTTCAGATATGTCCTCCGTATTCCAATCGTTCACATACTCCTAATAGTGAATCAGATTTAAAATAAAAAGAACAGCTTGACAAGACACCATTAGGTTTCGTATTATGGAGTTAAATATTTGAGACACTATTTGGTGTCCTTTAGATGGCGAAAGCTAGGAGGAGATGTTAATCACGCCGTTTCTGATTCAACACGACGAGAACTGATTCGCCTTTTGGCAAATGTAGAGGAATTGCATCTCTATGAATGAACGGATCAGTTTCCAATGGATGCACAGCAGTTTCCAAACATTTGGTGATCCTCAAAGATGACGGTATTGTCACGAATCGAAAAGTTGGTCGAGAAACGAGGTATCGATTGAATCCCGAACCACTCCAAGAAATACATGACTTGGGACATATTACATAAATTTTTGGAACGAAAAAAAATTGCTTTTGGATCAAACTATTAGAGGAGGAAGAGTAAATGCCAACAGTTTCACTGGATTTTGAGTTTAATCATTCAATCGAGCGAGTATGGTCAGCTTTAACGGATTCAAAAAAGCTAGCGAAATGGGTAATGGATAATGATTTTAAACCAGTCATGGGGCATAAATTTCAATTTCGAACGAAACCAAACAAGTGGTGGGATGGAATTATCGATTCGGAAGTGCTCGTTTTGGATGAGCCCAATAAGTTATCTTATAGTTGGCTAACAGATGGGCAAAACACTATTGTTACATGGACATTGAAAGAAGCGGACGATATTACTTATTTACACCTGGAACATTCTGGGTTCGAAAATGAAGGCCATGCTTACAACGGAGCGAAACAAGGCTGGGTGCTTATGCAAAACAAACTTGATAAGTTATTAGCACAATAATTAAGAACGAATTCTTAAAACATCAGGAGGAAATCATCATGACTATCTTTTCTATCGTTCTTCAAAGTTTACTAGTTGCGTATTATATCTTCTCAGGCGTCAACAAGATCGCAGGAGCCAAATACTGGGTTGATGTGTTCAATGATATAAAACTGCCTCATTGGTTTCGTGTTGTTACAGGCGCCATCCAACTCGTGGGAGCTGCTATACTCATTATCGGTTACTGGTATGCTGAAGCGGTTGCATGGGGTGCTATCTGGCTTGGAATCACGATGATAGGTGCGATTATCGCTCATGTTCGAGTGAAAGATCCTTTTAGCAAAACGGCAGCAGCTATCGTTTTTACTGTATTAATCACCATTCTTGTAAGTATGAATGCAAACAGTTTATTTCATCTTTTTGCATAAGATTATATCCTTGGTTACAAATAGTGATTTCTGCAAGTTATCAAGTCTGTTTATTGGTAAATATTTGTTTTATTACCATATATAAATAAAATGTCCGATTAATAGTAATTTGATAGTAATACAGAGCAATAACATTTATATAACTAGAAACAGATGGTTAAACTATGTATGGAACTAAGAAAAAGCCACTATGATATGGGCTGTTGACAAAAGCAGTTTAGGAGCATTTCTCCTAGACTGCTTTTGTTTTATAGCTAAAGCCATAGTATTCATAACAAAGCCACTCATCTTAGAGTAGCTTTATTCTAAAGGATTTTGACTATATCGATCCCATAACAAAGGAAATTTCTTACGTAGGCTGTCCATATTTTCTTCATTCCAATCCAATTCGATGTATGGTTGCAAGTATCTGTCACCTGATATTTGTTTGTATAATTTAAAATAATGTTCATCATCAAATCTTGTCTTCTCCTCGAAGAGGCAGACTTTGAAAATCTTAGCATCGATTCCACCGTCATCAAAGCCTATCAGCACAGTTCAGGTGCTAAAAAGGAGCTCTAAATCATGAAGAGAACAGCATATTGGCATCATTCACGGAGGAAAAACCACGAAAATCCATGCCATTGTGGATGGCTTAGGCAATCCGCTTCTTTTGAAACTAACAGGCGGCAATGTGCATGACTCACGCCCTGTTTGTGACATGCTTGATCTTTTCAAAATTGCAGGAAGCAATATTTTTGGCGACAAAGCCTATGGTTCAAAGAGCATTCGTGATTATATCACGGCTCATAACGCATGCTATACTATTCCGCCAAAAGCTAACACACAACAGCCGTGAGATGTCGACTGGTACATCTATAAAGAACGTCATCTCATCGAATTTTTTTTCAACAAACTAAAGCACTTCCGTAGAATCGCCACTCGGTATGACAAGTTAGCTACGTCTTTTTTGGCGTTTATTTATGTTGCTTTCATTTTTAAATTGACTCAATAATTAGTTTTCAGGCACATCCTAATCCCATTTTTAAATAACAACAAAGTTTACAAAAAAAGCTTATTTTTTTAAATCAAAGTTGAAAAGATGAAAATGGTATGTTAAATTAAGAATATCAAATTGACCATAATTCATTTTTGGTCAATTAGTCAAAAGGAGTGTAATACGTTGAGTACAAGTAAAAAGAAAGGTATCTTAGAGGCAGCGACAAGATCTTTTGGAACATTTGGTTATAAAGCTACAACAATGAGTCAAATTGCAAAGCAAGCAAACGTTGGAAAAGGTACGATCTATACTTTTTTCAAAAATAAAGAGGAATTATTTGATGAAATTATCAATAATCTAATTTTGGATATGAAAAGTGCAGCGGAAAATGCCATTTGTGATTCTGATTCTTTTATTATCCAAATTCATAAAGGAATCGAAACAATAACGGAATTTCAAAAAGAACATGATTTAACGATTAAACTTCTTCAAGAACAACGCGAAATTGGGACAATTGAGGTCCATGACGCAATTAAGAGACTTAACAATGTGGTTATTCAATATCTTAAGCATAAGATTGAAGAAGCAAATAATCGAAATGAAATCGTACAATGTGATGCAGAAATTACTGCTGTAGTTTTATATAGATTGTATACAACACTAGCGATTGAATGGGGCAGAGATCACGAGCCTCTAGATAAACAACGTATTACAGAACTATTTAATTTCTATATTTTAAATGGATTGTCAAAATGATAATCCATTTTTAAATAAATAAAATTGACCAATTGGATAATTTGGTCAATTGTCCAATATAAGAAGGAGAGAGATACGTGTTTTCACAATTTGGAAAAGAATTTAGCCATCTTGTACGAAACAAAAAGCTTTTAATTCCAGTGATTGCAGTATTGTTAGTGCCATTATTGTATAGTGGAATGTTTTTATGGGCTTTTTGGAATCCGTACGGAAGTTTAACGGAATTACCCATAGCAGTTGTAAATTTAGATGAAGGAACAACAGTTGACGGAAAGTCTTTAAACATAGGAAAAGATTTTGTTAAGAATCTTAAAACAGATCACAATTTCAAATGGAAGTTTGTTAGCAATGAAAAGGCTATGAAAGGTTTGAAAAATCAAGAATATTATATGGCAGTTCGTATTCCTGAAAACTTTTCAAAAAACGCTGCTTCTGTTTCTGAAAAAAATCCAAAACATTTAACAATGGAATATATTCCAAATGAAGGATTCAATTTTCTATCAGCACAAATTGGGAATTCTGCATCTGAAAAGGTAACAGAAAAAATTTCTAATACAATTACTCGAAACTATGTAGAAGCGATTTACGATAGTATTGGCGAATTAACTGGTGGAATCGCTCAAGCTAGTGATGGGTCAGCAAAATTAGATAAAGGTGTTGGAACTGCTAAGGATGGTTCTCAGAAACTTGCAAATGGACTTAAACTATTAGCAGGTAAATCAGTTGAATTAAAAGAAGGTGTTAGTAAATTAAATGATGGTTCTCAAAAAGAGAAAAATGGTTTAGTAGCATACACAAATGGTCTAGGACAATTATCTCAAGGGATTAACCAACTTCATAATGGTGTAGGACCTCTTTCAAAAGGTGTAAGTGACTTAAATGCTGGAGCGTCTAAGTTAAATACTGGTACGAATTCTCTGTCATATGGTCTAGATCAATTATATTCAGCAAACGGTCAACTACTTGACGGCTCAAAACAAGTGTTAGGCGGGTTAAATTTATTAAAAGGAAACCTTCCTCAGTTAAAATCCGGTACTCAGCAATTAGCAGACGGTGCAAATTCATTATCAACTAATTTAACTACATGGCAAAATAAGGCGAATGAAGCGAAAATAGGAGCTAGCCAAGTAGCTGACGGGCTGTCTCAATTACAGAAAGAAGTAGCACCATTATTATCTTCATTACCTAAGGAACAACAAGACGCTTATAATTCAAAAATCGAAGCGTTAGTTTCAGGTAGTAAGCAAGTTGCAAGTGGCGTAGGTGATTTATCATCTGCAGCAGGGCAACTAGGCCAAGGTGGTAAGCAAGTAGCAGCAGGAGCAACTACTTTAAATGAAAAAAGTAATGAACTTACGGCAAGTGTAGGTAAATTAGCTGCTGGTCAAATAAAATTGACAAATGGATTATCTCAATTTGGTGAAAAACTCGGAGAAGCAAACAACGGTGGAAAACAGCTTGCTACAGGAACTCAAGCTTTAGCAAATGGAACAAATAAACTGTCAGAAAGCTCACCAGTATTAGTGTCTGGTATTAATAAACTAAATGATGGAGCAAATAAATTAAGTAGTAATTCACCAAAATTAGTAGATGGTATGAGTAAAATTGCAGGTGGAATAGGTCAAATAAGCGATAATACACCAGCGTTAGAAAATGGTGTGAATCAACTGGCGGATGGATCTAATCAACTGAACAGCGGATTAGGAAAAATTAAAGATGGATCACATGAGTTATCAACAAAATTAGGTGATGCTAAAGAGCAAACAAAAGATGTTGGTGTAAATAATAAACAATTAGATATGTATTCAAATCCAGTTAAATTGAAAAAAGAAAGTATAAATAAAGTTCCTAACTATGGAACAGGTTTCACACCATACTTCCTTTCAATGGGATTATATGTAGGTGGTCTATTGATGTCGGTTGTTTACCCAATAAGAGCTGCTGCATCACGTCCTAAAAATGCTTTTGCTTGGTTTGCTGGAAAAACAGGTATTTTAATGGTGGTAGGAATCATCCAATCAGTTATTGCAAGTGTTGCATTAATAAGTATATTAGGTCTAGAAGTTAAATCTTTACCTTACTATTTATTAATTAGTCTTGTTTCGAGTTTCGCGTTTTTAGCGTTAATTCAATTTTTAGTAACTGTTTTTGGAGAACCAGGAAGATTCCTTGCTATTATTGCGTTAATTTTACAGCTAACAACAAGTGCTGGTACATTCCCATTAGAACTAGTACCGAAATTCTTACAACACTTTAATGCGATTTTACCAATGACATATACTGTACAAGCATTTAAGGTAGTTATTTCCACTGGGGACTATAGCTTAATGTGGCATAATGTAATAATCTTATTAGGCTTTATTGTCTTATTCAGTGTATTATCCTTAGCATACTTTGTGGTAGCTTTCAAAAAGCAATACGGAAGTGGAATGGAACAAAATACTGTAGAAGCATAATAAATCAAACGACATGTAGCATTTGCTATGTGTCGTTTTTTAGGTAATGCTCGTAAACATTGTTCTATAACAACAATGTTTACGAAAACAGCCTTTATTTTTAATTAGGATGTATCTGAAAACTAATTATTCAGTCAATTTGAAAATGGAAGCAACATAAATAAACGCCAAAAAAGAGTAGCTAACTTGTCATACCAAGTGACAATTCTACGGAAGTGCTTTAGTTTGTTGAAAAAACATTCGATGAGATGACGTTCTTTATAGATGTACCAGTCGGCATCTCACGGCTGTTGTGCGTTAGCTTTTGGCAGAATAGTATAGCGTGCGTTATGAGTCGTGATATAGGTAAAAAATGTGTGTTACTCTTTGCTAGTTTTGATGTTATTGATTGTTGGATAGATCAAACTCCTAAGTAAGTTATCAAGTTATATAATAAATATTAATTATTATTTGATAATCAGACAAAGTAATAACATACCCAATAGGGAAAAACCACTATTTAATATGTGGCTTTTTTTGTAACTCATATTGTAGTTTCTGGATAAAAATCGTTTCTGCTTTGGAAAATCGTTTTTCTTCTGCACGAACCCATCCTAAGTAGATTGGTTCTGGCCTTGGGATATCAATTTCCAATAGGACAAGTTCTCCATTTTTTACTTGGGGCAGTTTAACAAAGGAAAAATCGAGTCCAATTGTAACTATATTTTCTTCGTGTAATGCTTGGAAAATAGCATCCTGATTATTGGTGGTGAACAATATATTTGCGTTTCCATATGTTTTTTGGTACTTCTCCATATACCATTTCATGTAATCATCGTTATAAAAAACAAAGGATTGCTGAAGCAATTGAGCAGGTGATATGGTTCGTAACAAGGACAGCGGAGATTTTCGACTGACGCACACAACCATTTTTCCTTTGAGAAGATGGCCAAAGGTGAGATGGGGATTTTTTTGCAACAAGTTTTCAAACAAAATGATCAACCCTAAGTCTACTTTGTTTTTACGAATATCATCGATGATCTCTTGTGTACCTTTTTCACTGATTTCCATCTGAATTTGGGGATAAGACGATTTAAATTGAATCAACGTATCGAGATAAAGGGAAAGAGGGCCTGGGATAGTTGCCAGCCGAAGTTCACCTGTCTGCATATTAGAAAAATCATTAGCTTGATCTTTTAGTTCTTGCACCTTGCTCATAATCTCAAACGCTTTTTTTATGATGATTTCTCCTTCCGCTGTAGGCACAGTTCCTTGTCTCGACCGTTTAAATAAGGTTATACTAAGTTCTTTTTCTAAATGGGAGATTGACTGACTGACAGCAGATAAGGTGACATGTAAATTTTTTGCTGCATTCGTGAGGGAGCCTGTTTTGGCTACTTCTATGATGCATTCCAATTGTTCTAGGTGCATCCTTATCTCACATCCTTAAATGATAATTAATCTGACATCATTATAATTAAATTTACCTAAATGTATAACATCGGTAAAATAGGTGCAAGTTCATTTTTTGCTAACCTCATTTTACGGAAAACAGGGCAATATATTTGCCGTTAATAAAACACGGAATATTCTATCATTTATATAAAATTATCTATTTAGGGGATGTGAAAATCATGAAGTTGTTTCAAGTCTTTCTAGACGATCTCAAACATTTTTTCAAGAAACCAATGTTGATCCTTACCTTTTTAGGAGTTGCATGTGTACCCATTTTGTATAGTGGTTTTTTACTCAAAGGAACATGGGACCCTTATGGGAAATTAGAAAATTTGCCTGTGGCTGTAGTAAATCTAGATAAAGGTGCTACGTATCAAGATAAAACGATGAATGTAGGGAAAGAATTTATAGACGAACTAAAAAAGAATCCAAAATTCAATTGGAAGTTTGTGGATAAAAATGAAGCGATGCAAGGCATGAACCATAATCGTTATTATGCGATGATTACGATACCAAATGATTTTTCTGCTGATGCTGCTTCTTTGAACAGCGATCATCCGCATCAAGCAAACATTCAATATGAATCCAATAGTTACTATAATTTTATCGCTGGTCAGATCAGTGAAAATGCGACCAAAGAAATGAAGGCAAAACTCTCAGATAACGTCACAGAAGCTTATACTCGCAGTGTGTTTACACAATTCAGCAAACTGTCCAAGGGTTTACAAACAGCAGGAAAAGGCGCTTCCGATTTGAATAAAGGAGCCGTCCAATTAAACGAGGGACAATCTAAAGTCACAACCAATCTAGCCAAGTTATCATCTGGAGCCATTACGATGCATGAGGGCACGGAGAAATTAAATGATGGATCAAGGAAACTGGAGAAAGGGACAGCAGAACTACAAAAAGGTGCACTCGCTTTGGCAGAGGGGACACAAAAACTTGCTAATGCTGGGCAGCAATTAGAAGCAGGAGCAGGGCAAACAGCAACAGGTACAGAAACATTAGCGAAAGGGATTCAAACTTCCAAACAAGGTGCAGATAAACTAACAGATGGACTAACTACCTCCCTAAAAGGTAGCCAACAGTTGGAGGAAGGTTTGTCTACTTCTCAGAAATCGAGTAAAGAATTATCAAATGGAGCAGAGCAAGTGGCGAATGGTCTGCAACAATATCAAACAGCGCACCCTGAACTAAAATTAGATCCTAATTTTCAAAAGCTACTGGCAGCAAGTCAAGCAGTCTCCACTGGTTCAAAGCAATTAAGTGATGCTCAATCACAATTACTAGCTGGTAGCCAATCCCTTACCAAAGGACAAGAACAGTTACTATCTGGTAGTAAGCAACTAAGTCAAGGGAACAGTCAACTATTACAAGGTGCGAACAAATTACAAGCTGGACAGCAACAATTGTCGGATGGACTGCATCAATACAATACAAAATTTACTGGTGTAGTAACAGGAAGTCAAAAGTTAGTCCAAGGTGCAAGTCAAATCCAAAACGGAGCGAGCCAGCTCAACGCTGGTATCGGTGAATTGTCTTCTGGTACTGGGAGTTTTGTGACTGGTACAAAACAACTAGCTGATGGTTCGTCCAAACTACAGTCAGGGTCTACCAAATTGAGCGAGGGATCAAAAGAATTAGCGACAAAACTACAAGATGCAGCAAACGACACCTCGAAAGTGAAAGCAGATGATCAAACAATTCAGTTGTTCTCTACTCCGGTTTCGATCAAAGAAAATGACGATCGGCATATCGATTTGTATGGGTATGGAATCGCTCCCTATTTTGTATCGCTTGCGTTATTTGCTGGGGCGCTTGTGTTTACAACTGTGTATTCAGCTCGATCATCGAGTACACAAAAAGAGGCTGCTGGGTGGAAATTATTTGTAAGTAAGACGATGACTTTTGCTTTGATGAGTTCGGGACAATCGATCATTGCTTGTACGATTTTGGTTTATTTACTTGGGATAGAAGTTCAAAATGTAGCCTTATTTTATGCCTATACAGCACTTGTATCGTTTACTTTTATGTTTTTCTGTCAAGCGATGGTGACATGGTTGGATCAGATTGGCCGATTTATTATCTTATTGGTGATGATCTTCCAATTGGCTTCTAGTGCAGGGACTTTCCCATTTGAACTATTACCAGATTGGGCAAAAGCACTAAATCCATGGTTGCCGATGACATACAGCATAAGAGGTTTTCGAGATGTCATTTCCAGTGGAAATATGGGAGATTTACAAGTACAAGCAAATCATTTGTTTTTATTCCTTGTTGCCTTTCTTGTCATTACGTTGGGATATTTCTTATTCAAAAGACCGAAAGGAAGGAAACCATCGAACGTGGTGTTACAAGCTTAGCCCTTTCCTGATAATCAACTCTATTTTAATAGGGTTGATTTTTTATTTTATTTGTTTGGAAAAGGCACAACATAAAAGGGTTGACTCTTACCTTAGGGGAGGATTTATGCTCAAGGAGAAAGGGGAGAGGCGATGTATTTTACCGTAAAGGAAATGGCAGAGATGTCTCATATAACAGTGAAGACATTACACCACTACCACAAGATAGGACTGCTTATTCCTGCAAAAATAACCGATGCCGGGTATCGATTGTACAGCATGAAAGAACTAGAACGATTGCAGCAAATTTTATTTTACCGTGAGTTGGATTTTTCATTACTGGAAATTAAGCAGTTGTTGGATCATGAATCGATTAGGCAAAAGGTACTAGAAGATCAGAAAAAATTGTTAGTTATGCGTAGAGATAGGCTCGATCAATTATTGGACACGATTACTAAATCGATTGATTATGAGAAAAGGGGAGAAACTATGGAGAAAAAGGATTTATTTAAAGGATTCACGAGTGAGGCAGAGTGGAGAGAGGCATTAGAGGAACAAGATCAGCATTTACAAGAGACATATGGGTATTCTGTGTTAGATGAACAACCGAAAATGGAAGTAGACAAACTCAATCAAACCGCAGCAGAAGCTGCTCATTTTACAAATAAGATGATCGAAGCTTTACAAAAAGGAACAAAGTTTAATGATGAACAAGTGTTACAGACGGTTGGAGAACATGTGGCTTATTTAAAAGCCCAACATTTGCTAGAGAGTGATGCTCAGTTTGTAGAGCAGACGAAATTTTTTTTAGAGGATGATTTTCATCGATCGATGTTGGAGAATCAGCAAACGGGACTTTCGTATTTTTTATATGTTTCGGCTCAAGCATATGCTCAACATAATGCATAATTGCCAGAGATGTGAAATTGTGTAAATAAAATCAGTGCCCCCGTGTTCCGTACACGGGGGCACCACACCTTCTGGATCAGAAGAGTACCGGCAACGCGAGCTCGAAGAGTACCACCAAAGCGATCACGATGAGTGTCACTCGGTTGTACACAACGTGGAACACCGATGCTGCCAGTACAGCCGTACGACGACAATTAGTGCGTCGGAAGGTACGCAGGTAGATGGCCATGAACACGCTACCCATGATCACGTGCGGCAGGAACATGCCGAACACATAGTACAGAGACGGCAGGTGGAACAGACCAAACGACAGACAGCTACGGAAGCGCTCCCAGGTCCTCCAGTCCTCCGCTCCCTCGCGAAATGCCTGCTCTTCGTAGATGGCGGCCTTGTTGGTGAACGGCGAGTAGCCTGTGCTCTTCTGCCAAGTACCGAGCTTGTTGTCGATCACTACCAGAAGCACGAGGCCAGCGATGGCTGCCACCATGCTGGTCTTCTTTCCCAGCTCGATGGTTCCTGTCAGCGGCGAGTAGATCATCCAGGGCATGAAGTGCGTCTGCAGATAGATTAGCCCGATGAAAAAGGCCAACATAGGGATGGCCGACGCGTAGTGCCACCAGCAGAAGTACCGCCGCAGATTACCGAAGTTGTACACAACATGTGTCTGTTTTTTTTTCGTTGCGGAAGGCAGCAACCAAGAGCAGAACCTTGCCGAGCCAGTGTCCTTGGGACGGACAAAGTCATGCAGGTGCCAGTGGTCTTTCGGCAGAGTCTCCCTGAGCTGACTCAGAGCCAGTGCGCCGTTCGGGTGACCGGAGAGCTCTTCGAGCAGTACTGCGATCCGTCGGAAGGACTCAGGTGTGTCCTCGATGCTGCGATAGTAGACGTCACCGGGCTTCCAGTTCTTGAGGAAGTAGTTGATGTCCGAGCTGGTGAAGTCGACGGTTCCGTCGAGCTTCTTGTCGAGCCAGATGGTTACGACGCCGTCGTCGATCTGGATGGTGGCGAGACCATCGATTTCCATGCGTTCCGTCTCAGTCACGATAACTCCTGTGTCGAAGGTGTGATTTAATTTTCATTATATTATAGGAATAAGCAAATTGGGAATAGAATACGGCATAAGAAAAAGGGGTTTTTTAAAGAGGATGTGTTTATATGTAAATTTAAGGAATAGAAATATCGTTTTTAGAAATCTTACAAAACTGCAATCTTTCTCGAAGAAATGAAAGCTAGATCGATGGTTGATCTCTCCTGTCTGCCCTAAGATAAAGATAAATCTGAAAGGGGAGACAAAAAAATGAGGAAACTATCGATGGAAGTTTGGATTTTTATGGTGGGGACGATTGGTTTGACGATTCTTTTTCTTTCTTCATCCAATCCTATTTTGCAGGCACTTAGCCAAGCCTTGCCCATGTTCGTAGCGATGATTGTTGTGTTATTTGCAAAACGCCAAGGAAAATGGAAAGAACTCGGTATTTTTCGTATCGGAACATGGAAGGGTTATTTATGGGTGGTCGTAGTAGTCTTCCTGTTGATAGTTAGTTTTTTAGTGGCATGGGCATTCGGTGTGGTACAGTTGCCAACAATCACAAAAATGGCGATGACACAAGGGGATCGTGTACTATTCGTAGCTAAAATATATTTCTCTTTTGGTTTTCTACTAGGTCCTATTCTGTTTGCACTTGGAGAGGAGATCGGATGGAGAGGATATTTGCAATCCAGGCTTATCAAGGAAGTAGGCACGCAAAAAGCTTTATGGATTACGGCAATTTGTTGGGCTATCTTTCATATTCCATTTTTCTTGCTGGTTGCCTACACGGAAACAGGAAATATGTGGGTGAATCTGTTGCTCTTTACGATCATGATATTCCCCCTTTCCTACTTGCTGGGGTGGATTCGTATCGCGAGTGATAGTATTTGGCCTGTAGTATTGTGTCATGCTCTGATTAATCATATCCGTGGTTTCTTAGCTACGCTATATTATGTAAAGCAACCTTATTGGACATATATAACAGGAGAAAACGGTGTCATAACAATTGTAATGTGGATTTCCCTTGCTTGGATGGTTCACAGCTACGTAATAAATAAGCGAAGCTCTCTTTCAAGTGATGAGATAAAAAGCTAATTCCCTCAGAATTGGCTATTTTTTTTGATGTTTGTTACCCTATCATCATGGAAAATAGTTAACTATTGTGGAGGTTTATGGAGTGTATACCATATACATAGTAGAAGATGAACGGAAAATAGCAGAGGCGATCTGTTCGTATCTAGAGCCATACGGTTATCACATACATATTGTTCAAGATTTTACGGCTATCCTTAAGGAATTCGAAACAGTAAATCCTCAACTTCTTATATTGGACATCAATTTACCTTATCAAAATGGTTACCATATCTGCAAATTAATAAGAGAGAGGTCAAGTATCCCTATTCTCATGTTATCTGCTCGTTCTAGTGAGATGGAACAAGTACTTGGAATGGAAAATGGCGCAGATGATTATATGCTAAAACCATTTCATCTGGAAGTACTACATGCAAAAATCAAAGCTTTGTTGCGCAGATCATATGGTGATTTTTCGGAGTTATCACAGCCCGCGGAATTACAATCAGGCGAGTTAGTTTTATCCATTCCTCAAATGGAAATATTGTATCGAGGAGAAACACAGACACTTAGCAAAAATGAGTGGAAATTATTGCGACTGTTTATAGAGAACAAAGGCAAAATTTTGTCTAGGGATACATGTTTGGAAGCTTTATGGGATGATCAAACATTTGTAGATGATAATACTTTATCGGTGAATGTGACTCGTTTACGCAAAAAATTACAGCAATGGGCTTTAGAAGATCAAATCCAAACCAAGCGAGGATTGGGCTATTTATTCGTGGATGCGGGGTCAAAAGATGCGTAAATCCATCCTTTTTTATTTGCGAACAAAGCTTCCTTTGATTGGCTTGGTATACGTAACGGGTACAACCCTTTATGTATTATTTGCCATTGGATTTTATTATTCAGGCTATAAAACGGTTTTTGATTGGAGCTTATTTGCATATGGTTGTTTGCTGATTACAAGCATCCTTTTGGGTTTTCTTCTCTGGCAAGGGTTTCGTTATGTTCCTCATTATCAAAAGTTGGATCAATTGTTAATAGACAAACAGCTTGGAATGGAAACACCAAAGAACAGCCCAATGGAATTTCAAAGATTTTGGGACGTTTATCAACATATGTACAAAACGGTTAAAGCAGAACATGTTGAGTTAGAACAAATTCATCAACGCCATTTGCAATTTATTCATATTTGGATTCATCAAATGAAAACATCTGTGGCAACACTATCTCTCTTGTCTCAACAATATGATAATGAACAGAAAACCACACTTTTAGAAGAAGTAGAAAAGATAGACGACGGGCTTGATTTGGCTTTGACGATGGCTCGTTTGGATCATTTTGTCTCTGATTATCAAGTGAAACGACTTTATATAGCCGATATCATTCGCGAAGTGATCAACGAGAAACGCAGGTTATTTATTCGCAGTCATATTTTCCCCAAAATAGAAGAGCAAACACAAAATTTAGAAGTGATCACAGATCCGAAGTGGCTAAAATTTATATTGGAGCAGTTGATACAAAATGCAGTGAAATACACCATACAGATCAAAGAAGAGGCATATCTTCGTTTCTCTATTACAGAAGAAGAAAATACAATATTACTTTCAATAACAGATGAGGGACCTGGTATCCCCAAGCAAGATCTTCCTCGGATATTTGATGCGTTTTTCACAGGCGAAAATGGGCGAAGATTTGCTGAAGCGACCGGAATGGGCTTGTATGTGGTTCGGGTCATTTTGGAGAACTTGCATCATTCCTATGAAGTAGAATCAAAAGTAGGTTCTGGGACTACCTTTCATATCCGTTTTCAGAAGGTGACAAAAATGTAAGGCCAACGGTGTTTATTGAAAGGAAAATCGATGCCTAAAATAATATGATACTGCTAGACTTGAAGGAAATGAAAGGGGTTTTTCACATGATATTAGAGGCAAAGAAGATTAGTAAAACGTATGGAAACTCCTCACAAACAGCTTCCTTTCAAGCATTGGATCAATTTGATATTTCCATCAACAAAGGTGAATTTGTGGGAATTATGGGGCCTTCAGGAAGTGGAAAATCTACGTTATTGCAGATCTTAGGAACGATTGAGCAAGCTACTTCTGGAGAATTGAAGATTGATGGTCAAAATGTCGTAGGGATGAACACAACGAAGCTCGCTGATTTTCGCAGAGAAAAGCTTGGGTTTATTTTTCAAGATTTTCAGCTTCTGGATGCTCTTTCCCTAAAAGAGAATATTTTAATTCCGCTTGTATTAAATAAAAGATCCATTACAGAGATGGAACAAAGAGTACAAGGGATCAGTACATATCTTGGAATAGATACAATACTTGAAAAACACCCATATGAAGTATCAGGGGGACAAAAACAACGAGTTGCCGCTGCTAGAGCATTGATCCACCGACCTTCTCTCGTATTGGCGGATGAGCCAACAGGTAATTTGGATTCCAAATCCGCTAAATCGTTGATGAAAGTTTTAGTGGAGTTAAATAGCAGAGAACAAGCTACTGTACTTATGGTTACACATGATGCAGTTACAGCAAGTTACTGTGACCGTATCTTATTTATCAAAGATGGCCATTTAGAAAATGAGATATATTGCGGAGAGGAAAGGTCAGCGTTTTATGAGCAGATCCTACTGGTTCAATCGACCTTAGGAGGAGAAATTCATGACGTTAAAAGCCTTCGCAATTAAAAATATCCAACACCATCGAAATAGCTACCAAGCTTATTTTTTGAGTTGTATTTTTGCGGTATGGGTCTTTTTTCTATATGCTTCCTTGCTCTTTCATCCTATTTTAGATAATAAGCTCATTCCTGAGCAATTTGTATTTTTGTTGTATATGGTGGAAGGTATTGTCGCTATTTTTGCTTTTTTATTTATTGGTTATTCACAATCTGCATTTTTGCGAAATCGAAAACAAGACATTGGACTTTTGCAGGTATTGGGGATGCCTGTAGGTCAAGTTGTTCGTATGTTATTTTGGGAAAACCTTTTCGTTGGTTTTCTAGCACTTCTGGTTGGAGTTATTGCAGGACTAATCAGTGAGAAATTTTTTTTATTAGCTATTTCTTATATCTTGCATATACCAAATCCTATACCATTCGACTTTTCATTTGTGGCAATCATGTTTACGACTTTTTTCTTTCTCTGTCTCTTTCTGATTTTATCTTGGTGGAGTAGGTATTCGATTCAAAAACAATCCATTAATGCAGTCTTACGAGAAAAAGTACAAGAGAAAAAGAGGCCCACTTTTTCCATTTGGCTAGTGGTTGTTTCCTTGGTTTGTATCCTAATGGCCTATATGCTTTCCTTTACTATCTCGTTTGCAGGTATGATGAAATATTTTTTGATTATTCTTGTCATGATCTTAATTGGAACCTATCTTGGTTATACTCAATTGAGTGTTGTTGTAATTAGCCTGATCGAAAAAATGCCTAAGTGGTTTTACCGTAAAATCAATATGTTTCTATTTTCACAGCTTCGCTTTCGATTGAAAGATAATGCTAATATTTTATTTCTTGTTACGATTTTTACGAGTATCGTTTTGACAAGTGTAGGAGTAAGTATCACTTACTATATGGAAGCAGATAAAGTAGCTCAAGAACAGGCTCCCTATCATGTAAGCATGATCAATAGCCCCATCAATCCCTCCCAAATGCAGCAAAAAATAGCTGCAAATGGTTTGCGTTTACAAAGGTATATTCATTTTTCGATCATACAGATGGAAACAACAGATCGAGCGAAAAATAAGAACAACCCTACTGTATATGTCATGGATAACTCCGCTTTAAATGTATTACTCAAGCAAGCAAATCAAGAAACGGTCTTGATCGGTTCTGGAGAAGTAGTGCAAGTGAAAAACAGCGGCGCATGGGCGAAAGACAAGAAACAGAATAAATCGGATCTGTTTTCGGTTCAACACCATAATCAGTTGTCTTATCAGTGGAAATGGTCAGATAGTGTACAAGGTATCCTTTTCAACGAACATGATCAAACACGACTGATGTGGGCTGTAGCCGATGATACATTTCAAAAACTAAAGAAAGGTAACGAAGTTTTGTCTGTTGAGGCATACCAATTTACGAATTATCAAAAGACGAAAGGGTTATTGTCTGATCTGAAAAAGATGTATCATCTACAACAAAAAGATGAGATGCAAGTCAATGGAACGTTTATCGTACAAACATTTTTTCAAAACTTATTTTCTCCCTTGTTGTTTGTCAGTGTTTTTATTGGTCTTTTATTCTTTTTAGCAGCAGGTAGCATTTTGTTCTTTCGATTGTACATTGAGTTGCCAGTAGAGCGTCATCAACTTTCTTTGTTAAGTAAGTTAGGATTACATGAAAAAGAAGGACAAATGATATTGGTGAGGCAGATCCAGATTTTATTTCTCTTGCCATTTGTAGTTGGTAGTATTCATTCGATTGTAGCATTGCATTTGTTTAGTTTTTTGTTAGACCGTCCGGTCTATGTTAGTTTTCTGTGGATATGGCTGATCTATTTCGTTCTTGGAACGGTTTATTATGGATGGACAAAGCGACAGATGATTCGAGCATTGTAGGTTTTGGAAAAATAAGATTTTTTCACATGGTCTATTTCCATTTGACAAAAGTAGTATAAATGGGTGATAATACTTCTAGTTTAAAAGGAACCTTTAACACAGTCCTGTGAGGCTGGCAAGGATGCGGAGATAGTACTATGACGTACTTCTTGTTCAGTGTGGACAAGAATTTTTTTTATTACCCAAAAAGGAGCGTTCCATTGTCCACAAAATTAATTTTGGATGAAGCGGCGATCCGTCGAGCACTTACTCGAATTGCACATGAGATCATCGAACGCAACAAAGGTGTAAAAGATACAGTGCTAGTAGGGATCAAAACACGTGGTGTATTTTTAGCTAGGCGTTTACGTGAGCGGATCTTGCAGATTGAGGGCCAAGAAGTACCCATTGGAGAACTCGATATTACTTTGTATCGAGATGATCTGACGGAAAAAAATGATGAGCCACAGTTGCGAGATACAAATGTCCCAGGTATTGTGGGAAAAAAAGTCGTTTTGATCGATGATGTACTCTATACTGGTCGAACGATTCGAGCAGCGATGGATGCATTGATAGATCTAGGTAGGCCAGAGATGATTCAACTTGCAGTTTTGGTAGATCGTGGTCATCGAGAGTTGCCGATTCGGCCAGATTTTGTGGGGAAAAACGTTCCAACTTCCAAACGGGAGATTGTACAAGTTTCCTTACTGGAAGCGGATCATCAAACAGATGAAGTTTCTATCAAACAACAACACACTTGAATAAGTCCTTTTAAAGGCGGTCCTGTGAGGCTGACAAAGGTAAACTTTTGAAAGATCCAAAAGTCTCTTTGTCATGCAGGCAAAGAGACTTTTTTTAAAAGCGTGAAAGCGAGCAAATTAATAGGGGGAAAACAGATGGCTAAAATACTATTAAAAAATGGTCGTATTTTGGGAGCGGAAGGGGATGAGTTGCTCACCCGTGACATCCTTATCCATGGAAATCAAATTGAGCAAATTGGAGAAAATATAGAGGATAACGATGCTGAGATCATTGATCTGGATGGAAAGTTTGTTTCTCCAGGATTTGTTGATTTACATGTACATCTGCGTGAACCCGGATATACTCATAAAGAAACGATTGAAACAGGAGCAACAGCAGCTGTTCGTGGGGGTTTTACTACGATCGCTTGTATGCCAAATACTCGCCCTGTTATTGATACAGTTGAAGTGGTCGAGGAAATTCTCGCGAAAGCGAAAGCAGCAGGAAAAGCGAGAGTATTACCGATTGGAGCTATTACTACTCGTCAGCTTGGATCAGAACACACCGATTTTGAAGCGTTAAAAGAAGCTGGGGCTTTCGCCCTTTCTGATGACGGAGTAGGGGTACAAAACAGTCAAATGATGCGTGTAGCGATGCGTAAAGCGAAAAAACTCGGATTACCTATTGTTGCCCACTGTGAAGATGACACGCTGGTCAAAGGCGGAGTGGTTCACGAAGGTGCATTTGCTGCAAAACATGGTTTGACCGGTATGCCAAGTCTATCCGAATCGATTCATATTGGACGAGATATTTTACTAGCAGAAGATACTGGTGTTCACTACCATGTCTGTCATATCAGTGCAAAGGAATCTGTGCGCTTAGTCAAAGAAGCCAAATCACGTGGTCAAAAAGTAACAGCAGAAGTTACCCCCCACCACTTGTTACTCTGCGAAGATGATATCCCAGATGTGGATGCGAACTGGAAGATGAATCCTCCTCTTCGAGCAAAGGAAGATCGCGAGGCATTGATTATTGCATTGCAAGACGGCTCGATTGATTTTATTGCAACGGATCATGCACCACATACAGAAGAAGAAAAAGCGGCTGGAATCGAGCTGGCACCATTTGGGATTGTAGGTTTGGAAACAGCATTCCCCCTTTTATATACCAAGTTAGTGAAAACAGGGCAATTTACCCTTCGTCGATTAGTGGAGCTGATGAGCACCATACCAGCTGAACGGTTTGACTTGCCATATGGAAAGTTAGCAGAGGGCCAGCTTGCCGATATTACAGTGATCGATTTGGAACAAGAACAAGAAATCGATCCAAAATCCTTCTTATCCAAAGGGAGAAATACACCTTTTGTTGGATGGAAAACGAAGGGATGGCCAACGCTAACCATTGTAGATGGAAAAATTGTTTGGACGGCAGAATAGAAACAGATTGCATATGCGGAGGGTGAACAGGATGAAAGCACGATTACTTCTTATCGACGGAACAGTATTTATGGGTATTTCATTTGGAGCAACTGGGGAATCAATCGGAGAAGTAGTATTTAATACCAGTATGACAGGTTATCAAGAAATTGTTACTGATCCATCATACTGCGGCGAATTGATTACCATGACATATCCTCTTATAGGAAATTACGGGTTTAATCGTGAAGATAATGAATCTTTAACACCTCATTGCCAAGGTTTAATCGTACGTGAACATGCAGAGTACGCGAGCAATTGGAGAAATGAACTATCGATCCATGAATGGTTAGCGATGCATCATATCGTTGGTATTTCTGATATCGATACGAGGATGTTGACAAGAAAAATCCGGATTCATGGCACAATGAAAGGTATGATCACAACGAGTGATGAGCCAGTTGAAGTGCTTCTGACTCGATTGCAAGATGCTTCTCTTCGTACGGATCAAGTTGCACAAGTAAGCACAAAAAATGTGCAAATATCTCCGAACAATGGCAAACGAGTGGTCTTAGTAGACTATGGCGCAAAACATAACATTCATCGTGAACTTATAGAACGCGATTGCGAAGTAGTAGTAGTTCCTTATAATACAACAGCAGAAGAAATTTTAAAGTATCAACCAGATGGTGTGATGCTTTCCAATGGACCTGGAGACCCAAAAGATGTACCAGAATCTGTACAAGCCATTCAAGACCTACTCGGTAAAGTACCGATTTTTGGAATTTGCCTTGGACATCAATTGCTCTCCCTCGCTTGCGGAGCAGACACAGAAAAATTGAAATTTGGTCATCGAGGCGGTAATCATCCAGTCAAAGAATTGTCTTCTGGTCGATCTTATTTAACAGCGCAAAATCACGGTTATGTCGTTCGAGAGTCCTCATTAGAAAATACAGCACTCAAAGTAAGTCATCTTGCATTGAATGATGGGACGATTGAAGGAGTAGAGCACAAAGAAGTACCTGCATTTTCCGTACAGTATCATCCAGAATCAGCACCAGGACCGCTTGACTCTGGCTATTTGTTTGATCGGTTTATGACAATGATGGAGGGGAAATAATCATGCCAAAAGATTCGACATTAAAAAAGATCCTCGTAATTGGTTCAGGACCTATCGTAATTGGCCAAGCAGCAGAATTTGATTATGCAGGAACACAAGCTTGCCAAGCACTGAAAGAAGAGGGTATGGAAGTAGTTCTTGTAAATAGTAACCCTGCAACGATTATGACTGACACCAATATGGCAGATAAAGTGTACATTGAACCGCTTACTGTTGATTTTCTCACTCAAATCATTCGTAAAGAAAGACCAGATGGTTTGTTGCCTACTTTAGGAGGACAAACAGGGTTAAACTTAGCAGTGAAATTGGCAGAAGCAGGTGTTCTTGAGCGCGAAGGAGTACGATTACTCGGTACGGAACTTCGTGCAATTACGTGTGCCGAAGACAGGGATCAATTTCGAGCATTGATGCATGAGTTAAATGAACCCGTTCCATCAAGTGATATTGTACAGACTGCGGATGAGGCTGTTCGTTTTGCCAGCTCCAATGGATACCCTGTTATCGTACGACCTGCTTATACACTAGGCGGTACTGGTGGCGGTATCGTAAACAATGAAGGGGAATTACGCGAAATCGTCGAGAATGGGCTTCGCCTAAGTCCTATCACGCAATGCCTTGTCGAACAGAGTATTGCCGGATTTAAAGAAGTAGAATATGAAGTGATGCGAGATGCAAATGACAATGCTATCGTCGTGTGTAACATGGAAAACTTTGATCCAGTAGGGGTTCACACAGGCGACAGTATCGTATTTGCTCCTAGTCAGACTTTGTCGGACAAAGAATATCACATGCTTCGCTCGTCTGCGCTAAAAATGATTCGTGCTCTTGATATTCGAGGTGGCTGTAACGTTCAGTTTGCCCTTGATCCTCATAGTTTTCAGTATTACGTGATTGAAGTGAATCCACGAGTGAGCCGCTCCAGTGCCTTAGCATCTAAAGCGACAGGATATCCAATTGCTCGGATCGCTGCAAAAATTGCGATGGGGTATACCTTAGATGAATTAATCAACCCGGTAACGGGACAAACATATGCTTGTTTTGAGCCAGCATTGGACTATGTAGTTAGCAAAATTCCACGTTGGCCTTTCGATAAATTCTCTTCTGCCAATCGCCGTTTGGGAACTCAAATGAAAGCAACAGGAGAAGTGATGGCGATCGGTCGTACGTTAGAAGAGTCTCTGCTAAAAGCAGTTCGCTCCCTTGAGATCGGTGCAGACTATCTTTATTTACCAGAAACAAAGGATATGACTCGGGAGGAATTGGAAAAGAGAATCGTTCGTGTAGATGATGAACGTCTCTTCTTACTTGGGGAATGGTTCCGTCGAGGATATTCGATGGAAGAGGCACACCAGCTAACCAAAATCGATCGTTTCTTCCTTATCAAACTAGAGAGAATCATCCAACTGGAACTACAGTTAGCAGATACTGCTGAACTAAGCGCTGATCTTCTACTTACAGCCAAGCGAATGGGTTTCACAGACCGGACGATTGCTCGTTTGACTGGGAGTAAAGGTAAGGAAATAGTCAACAAACGGAAAGAACTTGGAATTACACCTGTTTATAAAATTGTAGATACATGTGCCGCAGAATTTTCCGCTTCTACACCTTACTACTACTCTACGTATGAACAAGAAGATGAAGTAGAAAAAAGCGATAAGAAAACCGTACTGGTACTTGGATCTGGACCGATCCGTATTGGACAAGGAGTAGAGTTTGACTACGCTACCGTACATGCGATTTGGGCCCTTCGCGAAGCGGGTTATGAAGCAGTGATTATAAACAACAATCCAGAAACAGTTTCGACAGACTTTAATACATCCGACCGCCTTTACTTTGAGCCGCTCTTTAAAGAAGATGTGATGAATGTCATTGAACGCGAGAAACCAATCGGTGTAATCGTTCAATTTGGTGGCCAAACTGCTTTAAACTTAGCAAGAGACTTACGCTTTGAAGGCATTCCAATCCTCGGTACTTCTTTAGAAGAGATTGATCGTGCGGAAGATCGCAAGAAATTTGAAAAGCTTCTCAGTGATGTAGATATAGCCCAGCCGCCAGGAGCAGCAGTTACTTCCATTGAAGCAGCAGTGGAAACTGCTACAGACTTAGGTTATCCAGTCCTGGTTCGCCCTTCCTATGTATTAGGTGGACGCGCGATGCAGATTGTATATAACGAAAGTGAACTAAGAGATTATATGGTGGAAGCAGTAAAAGTAAATCCAGAACACCCTGTATTGATTGACCGCTATTTGTTAGGAAAAGAGCTTGAAGTTGATGCGATCTGTGATGGAGAAGAAGTGCTTATCCCCGGAATTATGGAGCACATCGAAAGAGCTGGAGTTCACTCAGGTGACTCGATCGCAGTCTATCCACCGCAATTTATTACGGATCAACAAAAGCAACGCCTTGTTGAAATCACAACAAGCATTGCCAAAGCACTGAATACAAAAGGACTTATCAATATCCAGTTTGTGCTCTTCCAAGAAGAGATGTATGTACTAGAAGTGAATCCTCGTGCTTCCCGTACCGTTCCTTTCTTGAGTAAAGTAACAGGTATCCCAATGGCACAAGTTGCAACAAAAATTATGCTGGGTGAAAGCTTAGCGGATCAAGGATATACTGGTGGACTATGGCCCGAAACACCAGAAGTAGCAGTGAAAGTACCTGTGTTCTCTTTCGCTAAGCTTCGCCGAGTAGACATCATGCTTGGTCCAGAAATGAAATCTACTGGAGAAGTCATGGGTAGAGATCGCGATTATGCAAGAGCAGTTTACAAAGGTTTAGTAGCAGCAGGTATTTCTCTACCTCGATTTGGGACAGTAGTAGCAACAATTGGGGATAAAGAGAAGGAAGAAGTGATTCCATTGATGGAGCGCTTTATTCAACTGGGTTATCGAGTAGTGTCGACATCAGGAACAGCGGACATTTTGGAAAACGCAGGTATTCCTGTACAACGAGTCAACAAATTGAAAGATGGTTCCCCTCATATCCTTGATATGATTCGAACAGGTGAGGCAGATTTGGTTGTAAACACATGGACACGTGGTAAAACACCAGAAAGAGATGGGTTCCTCATTCGCCGAGAAGCGGTAGAACATGGCATTGCATGCTTAACTTCGCTCGATACAGTAGAAGCATTACTGAGTACGATGGAATCGATCCATTTAAATGCACTACCAATTGGCGAAGAAGCAAAAGTTACCAAAAAGCAAACGGTCTTGGTGTAGGAGGAATTATGAGTAAACAAGTAATTGTGGCATTGGATTATTCCTTACAAGAAGCAGAATTATTTTTACGTTCTTTTCCAAAATCGTTTATCAAAGTAGGCTATCAATTGTTTTATGAAGCAGGACCTGCTTGGGTTGCTCAAAAGAAAGAGGAAGGTTATCAAGTCTTCCTCGATCTCAAACTTCACGATATCCCTAATACGGTGTTTGAAGGAGTAAAAGCAGTGAGCAAATTGGGTGTAGATTTGCTCACGATTCATGCAAGTGGTGGTAGTCACATGATATCACGAGCACGAGAAGCAGTAGAACAAACAGCAACAGCCGATCACCGAACCAAAATTTTGGCCGTTACGCAATTGACAAGTACGGATCAATCGATGCTAACCAATGAATTACAAATACGAGCTCAAGTAACTGAATCAGCTATTCATCTAGCTCAGTTGGCACAACGCTCTGGAGCAGATGGGGTAATTTGTTCGGGTCTCGAGGTACAGGCGATCAAACAAGCAACTTCGTCTCATTTCCTAGCAGTGACACCGGGGATTCGCCCAAAAGAAGCAGGGGTAGATGATCAAAAACGTGTCGTAACACCAGTCGAAGCAATCGAACGCGGAGCAGATTATTTGGTGATAGGCAGACCGATTACCAAAGCCGAAAATCCGGTTCAAGCGTATGAAACCATTTTACAATCCATCAAGGAGGCTACAACATGAGCAATTGGACATTAGAAGCCGCAATCGAGCGGACAGGAGTATTGAAAAAAGGCCACTTCTTATTATCTTCTGGTCGTCACAGCGACCAATATATGCAAATGGCTCAATTGCTTCAATACCCTGCGGAGGCAAAGGAAGCAGGAATTGCCGTTGCTAAACTTTTTGAAGATCAACAAATTGATCTTGTTGTGGGCCCTGCTTTAGGTGGAGTCATCATCGCGCATGAAGTAGCGAGTGCATTAGGAGTACGCTGTATCTTTGCTGAACGTAAAGAAGGTGAAATGCAGATTCGACGAGGCTTTGAAGTAGAAGCTGGGGAACGAGTCCTCGTCATTGAAGATGTAGTGACAACAGGCGGTTCTGTAAAGGAAGTCATTGCTTTGTTAGAAGAAAGAGAAGCGAAGATCATCGGAGTAGGATCACTAGTAGATCGTACCAAGGGTGAAAATCCATTTGATGTAACATATCGCGCACTAAAAGCAGTACAAATCGAGAGCTATCCAGCAGAAGACTGTCCTTTCTGTAAAGATGGAGTTCCTGTTGTAAAACCAGGTAGCCGGCATAAAAAATAAGATTTTATCCTCCCTGTTATATGAGGGAGGTTTTTTTATTTATCTTATTTAAAATGAAAACAGACAAGTCAAAGTGAAATTTGCAACTTCGTGTATAGGAGAGATTTCAGCTCTTCCCCATCATATCCTTAATTGTATCGAAAGCTTTAAACCGAGCAAATGTGTGTCTGGTATAAGTAATTTGGACAAACTTGTAAACCCTTTGCTCATATCGACCTACTCGAGCAATCAAGGCGAATCAGAACTCGCCAAGAGCAAAGGGTTGATCGAATCCAAAATGCATGAAATTGGATCATGCATAGCGGCGGTGACAGCTTTGTTGTCACCGCCGTAGTTATTTGGATGAGTAGATTGCCAAATGATGTTACCCTTCATAAGCTTTGAGTTTGAAAAATTGTAAATTTATGTTATATTTTATATGCGCTATTATGGAAAAAGAAGAGAGGATGCTAATTTTATAATAAATAAATGAAATATTGTAATAAATCCAATCGAATCTTCTCTCGTTCCCACCTAGCCAATGTTGAACATATAAAGAGGTGGTTTTTCTATATTTGTTTCTAATCGGAGATGGAAGATCGTACTTTGTTTCATTTTGCTAAGCTGCGCTTGTTTGCCATTTATATTGCATCACGATGTTGAAGCAAAAGAACAAAAACAAAAGAAGTTTATGTATATGGATAAGGGATTAGTCCATCAAGAAGGCTATATCACATACCTACGTAAAAAAGGGAAAATCAAAGCTTCTACTACTCCTGAACAAATAGATAAAATCGTCAAACAGGAATTGGAGCAAAGGCAAAATCCATTCTTTTTAACAGATGGTATAGATACAACGAGCACTTTTGGGGAAAAGGTATACCTTCAACAACAAAAGTTGCGACAAAAAGTGATCCAGCGTGTACATAAACTTTCCGAGCAAACAGATCTTCCTTCGTTCCCTCATCAAGATAATGCAGTCGTTGCATTAATCGAGTTTCCTGATCAACTCCACAATCAAATAAATTTTTCTGATGACCGTAGTTTTTGGACAAAAGATTTCAATCCTGAGCATTACAAAAATCTACTTTTTGGTAAAAATGGATATACCATGTCGAATGAAAAGAAATTAATCACTGCACATCAATATTATCAGCAACAGTCTGCTGGGACTTGGACTTTGGATGGGGTTGTGACCAAATGGAGTCTAGCCAAACAGCCTGCTGCCTACTATGGAGCTCATCATAAAACTGAAGATTATACACAAAATGATATCAATCCTACGGAACTAATAGAAGAAACATTACAAAGTGTAGGTAGTAAAATTGCTGGAAAAGAAGCGATGTATGATCAACGTGATCCTTATGACTTAGATGACGACGAAAATGTGATGGAAGCAGATGGATTACTCGATAATTTATTTGTTGTTCACGCAGGGAAAGGGGAAGAAGCAGGTGGTGGAGATAACTCGATTTGGTCTCATCGATCTGTAATAGGACCTGAACCAAGACCGATTCCTGGTACGACCTTAAAAGCCTATGATTATATTATTCAACCAGAAGATGGAGCAACGGGAGTTTTTACACATGAGTATGCACACAACTTAGGGTTGCCAGACGAATATGACACAGGATATACAGGTACAGGTTCACCTGTAGAGGCATGGTCTTTGATGTCATATGGTAGTTGGACAGGGGTGATTCCAGATACAGAGCCTTCTGGTTTAAGTCCATGGGATAAATTGTATTTTGCGAGTGTCTATGGTGGCAATTGGGCTGTTCCCAAGTCCTTTAAATTGGAAGATTTACAAAATCCACGAACATTACCGATTCGAGAAGCAGTAGCTTATTCTAGAAAAGGGAAAATGATCAAAGTAGATTTACCAGATCGCGTTATTTCTCCACCTCTTCAACCATTAGGGAAAAAATCTTACTATTCTACCAAAGGGAACATGCTTCATACGAAACTAGTTTCGCCAACGATAGATTTAACGAAAAACAATTCAGCAAAACTAACTTTTGATACATGGTATGAAATCGAATCGGGTTATGATTTTTTATATGTAGAAGCATACATAGATGACAGGCAAGAGCCTAAGCAAATTGCATCTTTTACAGGGAAGACGGATAAAAAATGGGTGCAGAAAAATTTAGATTTGTCTTCTATGGTTGGTCATCGGGTTCGGTTGGCATTTCATTATGTGACAGATGTAGGATCAGTGTTAGAAGGATTCTATGTCGATAATATACAGGTGTTAGCAGATGAACAACCTGTTCTCGCAGATGATGCTGAAGGGGAGCCTCGTTTTACCTTAGAAGGCTTTCAGGTTTTCGATGGTTCACCTGTCGCTTATCCCAACTATTATTTGATTGAGTGGAGAACCCATCATGGAGTGGATAAAGGCTTGGCCCATATTCGAAGAGAGAAAAACTTGTTAAGTTACGATTCAGGAATGTTAGTTTGGTACTATGATGGCAGCTTTGGAGAAGACAATCAAACAGGATTCCATCCAGGTGAGGGGTTCTTAGGTGTAGTGGATGCTCATCAAATTGGGCATTATTGGAGTGATGGGAAAGTTGGGTCTACACGCTATCAAGTAAACGATGCAGCTTTTCATATTCATCCAACTTCCCCAATTGATATTCAATTTGGTGGTGTTCATATGAAATATAAATCCAAAACAGGTATCACTCGATTTTCAGATCAACAAGATTATAGTAGTCCTTTTAATCCAGATGGAGGAAAAATTCTTCCAAAACACGGTGTATCGATCAAATTAAATAAAGTGAGGAAAGATCAAAAACAAGTTTGGGTGACTTTAGGTGGTCTGCAATAGAAAATGGGTGCTCTCTTGATTCAATAGAATCAAGAGAGCATTTTTTTAAAATGAAATTGTCTGAGGGAGTATGAGATAGTTGAAGAATCCACATTTTCAATTCTTGGTAGTATAAAATGAAATAAAGACAGAATGAATTTAGCGGAGGACATATGAAATACGAAAGAATACATACTTTCCCTGTAAAGGATGAACAAAAGAAACAAATACAAACAGAATTTGCTAAACAGATTGTATTTTCACCTCACTCCCATACACCAAGTATTGTTTGTGGGATTGATCTTGCGTATCAATCGGATCAAGCAGCAGCAATCATCGTGATTATGAATCATCAATCAAAAGAAATCTTAGAAATCGTTTCTCATTGTGAAACAGTAAATGAACCTTATATTCCGGGAATGCTTGCCTTTCGTGAACTTCCGCTTATTTTGAAAGCATGGGAGAAGCTCGCAATCGAACCAGAAGTTGTTTTTTTCGATGGGAATGGAATGTTGCATCCAAGAAGGATGGGTATTGCCACTCATGCCTCGTTTTTTCTACAAAAACCAACAATTGGTATAGCCAAAACTTATCTGTTAGGAGAACATGAAGAATTGGGGGGGAATCAGGGAGATTATCAATTGATTCGCGATCACCAAGAGGTTATTGGGGCTATAGTACGAACACAAACCAATGTAAAGCCAGTCTATGTTTCCATTGGGAACTATATAACTTTAGAAGATGCTATTCGGTTAAGTTTAGAGCAAGTGGGCAACATTAGCCGTATACCTGAAATTGTAAGACAAGCAGATATTTATTCTCGAAAGATTTTACGAGAGCATAGGGGTGACGAAGAGGTTTGATTTGAAATTGAGAATGGTATCCGTTTTTCACACAAATCCGATATAATAGACTTACAGAAAACAGCAGATGGAAAGGAAACGTATGTTTTCTCAACGGAATTGGTCATTCCCAATCGTTTTTTATCCGTTTGTAGGTGTGAACTTTCTCACCTGCGGGCTGATGTTCCTTGGAAATATGACCATACCTATCCTTGTGGAAGAGCGAGAATGGGAGCGAGAGCTTGGATTGATGAGCTCTCTATACCTCATTGGCATGGTGTTCGGGCGTGTGCTAGGCGGATGGCTGCTCAGTCGAGTAAACAACCTTTATGCACTCCATGCATGCATTTTCATGTTGGTCATTACGACTTTGATGTATGGAGTCGTCAGTGTGCCAGCACTTTTCTTGGGGCTTCGAGTGGTACAAGGAATGGTTCAAGGAGTAACGTTTTCCTTTAGCGATTCCTTGGTTGCCAAAGTACTGGAGAGCACTGCTCCGAGAAAATCGGATGTGCCAGAGCAGCAGTTTGCGAAAGGGATGGGCTACTACTCAGTAGCTGGTACCATCAGTATCTTCGCGATCGGTTATAGCGGCTTGTTTCTAATGGAACAGATTCCCTTCCATATGATGTACATGCTGGTGGCATTCGTCACGATGGTATTGTACATCTGGTTGAGTCTCTTTATCAGCAAAAAGAAGGAGATTTTTCTCCTGCAAGGTGACAAACCGAAATGGTGGAGCTTTTTCGTTTTGGCTGCCATTCCTTACGGTGTTATGGCAGGAGGTATTGCTGCTGTCTTTGCGGTGGTAACCACCTACAGTGAGCCGTTGTCCAAAGAAAAAGAGCTGTTCTTGGTTGTAGTGACGATTGGTATCACGCTTGCCATCGTATTGGGAAGAGTGTGTGCCGGCTACATGACAGCTCGAACACAGACTAGCATGATCTTCGCTATGAGCATGGTCATTAGTGGAACGATCATGTTGTGGAAGGGGCGAGATTTTCTTGCCTACGGGGCTGTGCTGATGATTGGATTGGGTTATGGTATTGCCATTATTCTGTTCTTTGACATGCTAAAACGTCAAATGAAGCCAGAAATGATCGGTGCTGCCTTTGCCACTTTTTCCATCGTCTGCTTCGAACTCATGCCTGCACTTGCAAAATGGCTTTTCGCAAATGAAGCGGTGCAGCAAGGATATGAAAACTCGTTGGGATTGCTCATCGGTTTCCCGATTAGTTCCCTCATTCTGTTTCTCCTGTATCTGGGGATAAGAAAAAATAGATAAGAAAAAGAGATCATAAACCTCAGTGGCTGGTGTAGGAATACACCAGCCATCCAACATTTATAGGAGTACCAAGTAAAGAGAAGTCAAAAGGTTTTATAAACAAAAAGGAGGCATCTCGATGAATATCCAATTGATTCGTCATGCAACGCCGGCTAAAACAGCTGAGTTTTTAGGTGTTTTCTTTTATGAGCTCCTCTTCCTTTATAGGAATTCTCATAAATTTCATGCGAGAGAATGTAAAGACGATGAGAGCTAACCAAATGAAACTAAAACTCACAAATTCCACGGTTGTAAATGATTCATGGAAGAAGAAGATCCCTAAGATCAAGTTAATGGTTGGTGCAATGTATTGCAAAAATCCCATGGTAAACATCGAAACTCTTTTTTGTCCGATCCCAAACCAGAGAAGTGGTAAGGCAGTCAACACGCCAGAGCAAATAAGTAGAATCATCACGAAAGGAGAAACATGACCCAATGAGCCTGTCCCGTTGAATTCTACAAAACCCAAATAAGCAATTGCAACTGGAATCATCATAATCGTTTCCAAAGCGAGAGAGACGACTGGACCTACATGGACTACTTTTTTAAATAGACCATATAAAGCAAAAGTAAGTGCGAGAGAAAGAGAAACCCAAGGAATCTGACCATAGTTAATAGTTAGAATAATCACACTAATCGAAGCTAGACATAAGGAGACGGTTTGCCAAAGGTTCAGTCGTTCTTTAAAAAATAACATTCCAAAAGCTATGCTGATCAAAGGATTAATATAGTATCCCAAACTGGATTCAATCACATGTCCATTTGTTACAGACCAGATATATATAAACCAATTGGCACACATAAAAACTGCTCCAGCTAAAACCATTGATACAGTTTTTACACTAGTGAAGACCTCTTTTATTTGAGGCCATTGTTTCCTCATTGTTATTAAAATTGCGACAAATAAAAAAGACCAAATAAATCGATGAGCTAGTATTTGGAGAGAGGGAATTTGTTCTAGAAAGTGCCAATATATAGGAAGAATTCCCCAAGATATATAAGCTGCGACAGCATACCACATACCGACTCGATCGTCTTTCAGATGTGATGACATGGATGTACCTCATTTCAATATTTTTTAGAAAAAAAAGTAGAATTGTTTAAAAAATAGATAAATTACTTCCATTTTGTCTATTCTAATATTTTTGATCCTACCATATTTAATAAATTTATTTAATATTATCGCTTAACTATTTCTTATAAATATATGAATTATACAATTTATGATAGGAAAGGTAAACAATATTTTTAAGGTTTAGGATGGGAAGAAAATACAAATAAAATACATAAAATAGAATTATAATCCATTTTTATATTTTGGATTATCAAAAGAAGTGCCCGAAACTCACGATTCTAATGAACCAGGGAGATCCTGTTTGTCAAAGTTATATAATTAACTAGGAATAATAAGTACTTTATTGAAAAATAAAACATGTTCGAAATATAGATCCGAGTATAGGTTACTATTATATTTTTGTTATAAATATAAAGAATAAAATATAAAAACTGATTAATTTTCAATAAATGCGATTGCGAATACAATGTTATTTTTTTATAATGGTGTCTAATAGGAAGGATGATAACTGGGTATTTATACCAATTTCTACCCTAAATTAGTAAAATATTTACTATTATTTTGAAAAAAACAGGCGGTGTACAATGAGTATTTTAATTCTTAATTTCGCTCCTCATGAGCGAACGCCATATGAAAAATTATTTGCATCATTAGACGAACCTCTAGTACTCATTACAAGTAGGGAAACTGCATCTTCTTATCCAAAGGATGCATTTGCTCATATGGAGATCATTGACAATTATTTGCATCATCCGCTTGTTTATCATCGTGCCATCCAGTTGCATCGCACCTATTCCTTTCGTAAAGTAGTTGCCGCTTTTGAAGGGGATATTGTTTTGGCAGCAAAATTGCGTGAATACTTTCATATTGATGGTCAGCATATACAAAGCGCAATGAATTACAGAGATAAAGTAACAATGAAAGACAAAGTTGCAGAATCGGGGTTGCGTGTGCCGAAGTATAACAGAATCAACGATATAGTAGATTTGCATACTTTTTTGGATAGCAACAGATATCCTGTGATAGTAAAGCCCATAGATGGTTTTGGATCAATTGGAACTACGATTCTTCATACAGAAGAAGAACTAGATGATTTTATAAAACAGAAACCAGATTTATCTAATTTGGAAGTAGAGGAATTTATAAATGGCACGCTGCACACCGTAGATGGGATTGTGAAAGATGGAGAAATTGCATTTATTTGTGTCTCCGAAGCAGTAGGAGGGAACTTTATTGATCTGGACCATAGTGGGATCACAGGAAGTTTTCAGTTGCACCCACAAAATCCATTGTTCAAGAGAATGACCGCTTACTGTAAAAAAGTCATAGAGGCTCTAGAAACTCCCTCGGATACAGCATTTCATGCCGAGATTTTTTATACACAAGAGGATGATATTGTTTTATGTGAAATAGCGAGTAGGCCTTGTGGAGCTCATATCGCACCAAGTGCTTACCATACGTTTGGAATTGATATGACACAAGCACATGTACAATTGCAGGCGGGTGCTCCCTATTCTTTTTCTAATAATGGAGAAAATCATACACCATCACGCTTATCAGCATGGCTTTATTTTAATGGTGAACAAGGTAAGCTTTTGTCTCTTCCAGAAGGAGATCCTCCAGAGGGTGTCTTTGAATACTGTGTTTTTGGAAAAGTAGGTCAGTCTTTTGCAAAAGATTCTTATGCTTTTGGGAGAATTGCTCATATGTTACTCGAAGCTCCGTCCGAACTACAATTAAAAAAACGAATCCAAAACGTATGTCAATGGTTTACATCACAAGTTTCATGGGATTTACAGTAATCTCATAATAAAAATAGAAAGTTGGAAAACAAGATGATATTAGTCCTCTGTGCAAGGAAATTTGCAGTACATGATTGGTATGAATCACTAGGAGAGGAACTATTTCTATTAACAAGTGATGAAATTGTAGATTTCTTTCTAAAAGACAAATTTGCTTATATTGAAACATTTTCTGATTTTTGGAGTAATCCCATGGTGATGCGTAGGGCTATGCAGTTACATAAGAAACATACATTTCGTAAAATTATCGGCCCTACAGAATTAGATATGATTCGATCTGCGAAGTTAAGAGAACATTTGAATATAGAAGGTCTACAGAGTAGCGACAGTGCTTTGCAATATCGTGACAAAGTCTATATGAAAGACAAAGTAAAAGCTGGAGGACTTCGTGTACCACGATATCGCAGGTTACATGATGAGATGGATTTACTTTCCTTTATTGATGAAAATGGTTTTCCTGTTCTACTGAAGCCCCTTTCTGCATTTGGTTCGATTGGTGTAAAGGTTCTTTGGAGCGAGCATGATTTGGACGACTATCTACGAAGTAAGCCCATTTTTTTGGGATATGAGGCAGAAGAATACATCGAAGGTACACTATATACAGTCGACGGAGTCGTGATAAACGATGAAGTAGTATTTATTAGTACAAGTGAGTATGTAGGTGGAAACTTAATTGATCTAGATAGTAGTGGGATCAATGGGAATTGGATTCTTCATCCAACAAATCCATTATCCAAACGATTGATAGCATATACGAAAAAGATGATTCAAGCATTAGATACTCCAAAACATGCAGTATTTCATGCTGAGTTATTTCATACTGTTGATGACGACATTGTGTTATGTGAAATTGCATGTCGCTGTCCAGGCAGCCATCTTCCTCATTGTATCGATTATACGTACGACGTAGATTTGGTTAAATTGATGTTTCAAATTCATGTAGAAACACCTATCCATTTGCCAAATGATGGGGAAAATCACAATCCAGAAAAATTGTATGGGTTTGTCTATTTTACACCCAAAGAAGGCCGTATCGTCTCCCTGCCGATCGATAATCCGCCGGACTGGGTCGTAGACTATCAACTTTTAGGAAAAGTCGGACAAGAATATCCAAAAGATGTGAATTATGATTATCCCTATGCATACATGATATTTGAGAGTGAAACGGAAGAAGGATTAAAAGCTCGTACCGTAGAGATTTGTGAATGGTTTACAAGTCGAGTAGAGTGGGATCATGAAAATAGGTTAGAAACAGTAGAGATCGGAGTTTAATAGAGTCGGAGTCCCACAGGTTTGCTAGGAAAGAGGGTGACAAATATTTCTTCTATATTTACTACCTATCGGGGATTTAATCGGGAAGTTTGGTTTTTGGTTTTGATTTCCTTTACTACTCGAATGATTACTTTTGTTTTGCTTCCCTTTATGATTATTTACTTAGGGAAAATCGGAATGGACGCTACAGAAATAGGATGGATCATTGGTAGTGGATGGATTTTGGGGTCAATAGCTGGTCCTTTGATTGGTTACTTATCTGATCGGATCGGTACAAAACCGGTTTATTTCTCTGTGATGATTGTTTGGTTGCTATCCTTTATCGGATTTGCTTATGTGGATAACTTTTACTTACTACTCATTATTAGTTTGATTAATGGAATAGGCCGAACTTCGATTGATCCATTATTATTGACTAGAATGTATCGATCTGTTGATGTATCAAAACAGACCAATGTTTCTAAACTTAATTATATAGCATTTAATGCAGGTATTATGATTGGACCGTTTATTGGTACAGAACTATCAAAATCGTTTGGGAGCGAAGTATTTATTGGTTCTGCCTGTGTATTTACGCTTTTTTTACTACTGGATCCCTTTTTTCGATCCAAAAGTATCAGAAAGGTAGAAAAACAAACGATCACTTTAAAAGCGACATTACGCGTATTGTGGGCAGATCAAACGCTCAAATGGTATATTTTAGCTGGGACCATTTTTGCTGTTGCCTATATACAAATTGATTCGACACTTCCGCTTGCACTACAAGCAGCTCAGTTGTTTAGTTGGTATTCGCCCTTAAGTTTGCTCAATGCACTTGTGGCAGTAATTATAACTACACCACTGATGAATTGGGCTGAGAAACGTTCTTTATCTTCTATGATGCTTTTAAGTGTTGTATTTGTTATGTTAGGTTTCTTTTGCTTCATTAATAGTTGGATTCCCTTGTATTTCTTAGGGTTTTTGTTCATTTCTTTATCTGAAATTTTATTCTATCCCCTCTGGAGAGAATCGATTGCAAATTTAAATCGTTCTTTGCAAGGAACTTATCTAGGAACAACAAATTTCTCTTATATTGGTTATTTTGTTGGTTCTGCTTTAGGTGGAGAGTTATTTCAATGGTGGGGCAGCGGGTATACGTTTCTTTTCTTTGCGATTATTAGTATGGCTACGTTTGTTGCGTTTCGGATTGGACAACGTACATTGGATTATCGAGAAGCGAACACGGTACCTGTACAAACAACTACTCCTTAACAAATCATAAGATATAGTAATGAAGCTATAAAATAAAACTGACACTACTTGATAGCGTCAGTTTTTTCTATTTTTAAGGATGGATTCTAGTTTTTGTTGTTCAGGTGTAACATAGAGCGTTTTTTGATCCACATATATGACATAACCAGGTCTTGCCCCTGATGGTTTTTTTACATGTTTGACTGAGGTGTAATCTACAGGAACCTGACTCGATTCTCTTGCTTTACTAAAATAGGCTGCTAGCATAGCGGCTTCCAGTAGTGTATTTTCGGAAATTTGATCTGATCGAATAACAACATGAGAACCAGGTATATCTTTGGTATGAAGCCAAGTATCTGATTTTCTAGCAATTTGATGTGTCAATCTGTCATTTTGTTTGTTGTTTTTTCCTACTAATATGGTTGTTCCATCTGTTGCAATATAAGAAGTGGGAGTAGGTTGAGAAAGTTTTTGGCGTCCTTTTTTGATTTGTTTTTTGATCCAGCCTTCTTCTGTCAATTCTTCTCTTATTTGTTCTACTTCTGCTAGATTTGCTAGGGCAAGCTGTGCTAGGACGGATTCGAGATAATAAATTTCTTCTTCGGCAATTTGAATTTGCTCTTCGTTGTATTTTTTTCCCGCTTTTAATTTTTGATATTTTTTATAGTATCGCTGTGCATTTTCATTTGGAGAAAGGGTCGGATTGAGTGGTATGGTTACTTCGTTTTCGGACTCTTCATAATAATTTATGACTGTTACTGCTTTGTCCCCTCGATTGATCTGGTGTAAATAGGTAGTAAGCAGCTCCCCATAAAGCTTTGCTGTTTCTGCTTTGGCAGAATTCGCTATTTCTTTTTGCAGAATCTTGATTTTTCGTTTGTTTTTTTCTACATCTCGTGTAAGTTTTTGTACCAATGCTTGAGTTTGTTGGCCAACACGGTCGCGTTCTGCTTTATCCGCATAAAAGGCGTCTAAACATTGGCTTATCGATTCGAAAATGCGGTGTTTCCCTTGTTTATTCGTTAAGGGAAGACAGGAAAAAAGCGTACGATTTTGAACGGTCACCATTTCAGGTTGATAACGATGCTGCAACATATTTTGTTGCCATGTATGAAAGGATTCCCAAAGAGATTCGCGATTTCCGAGCTCAGCTCGATGCAATATTTCTTCTGTCGTTAATGGCCCTAATCCCATAAAATGATTGGTTAATTGTTTGGATAACTGGCCTGCATTGTAATCCAAGCTGGAAATGAATGCATCATGTTCAACGGTCAATGGATTCATTTTTCCTTGATCAGGTGGAGCGATGTACGTTACTCCTGGCAGTACTTGGCGGTATTGGCTAGTTTGGAAACCAACTCGACGCATTGCATCGATTACTTTATTCGATGTTGGATCTACTAAGATAAGATTACTATGCCGACCCATGATTTCGATGATAAGTTGCCGTTCGACAATATCCCCGAGTTCGTTTTTTCCTTTTAGCCAAATATGGATGACTCTTTCCAGTTCTACTTGTTCAATACGCTCAATAATGCCGCCTTCTAATTGCTTGCGCAATACCATGCAAAACATAGGAGGTTCTGTCGGATTTTCATAAGTTGCTGTGGTGAGATGGCATCTTGCATAAATAGGATGACAAGATAACATCAACCGATGGTTTTTTCCTTTGGCACGGATAGTAAATACGATTTCCAATGAGCTAGGTTGATAGATTTTCGTGATACGACCAGTTGCTAGTTCATTATGTAATTCGTGCGTGACAGCACGAGTAACGGTTCCGTCAAAAGACATTGAGGCTCCACTCCTTATCTAACCCATTGTACATGATCGCCGATTTTAACACCATTCTTTACTTCTAAGCTTGTTTATCCTGCATAGGATGAAAAGAGAAGGTTGTGGGACAAGGAGGAAGAACATGTCTGATTCATCACGATTTGTGGGATGGACAACGGAGGAAGTAGCAGAGTATTTTCAAGTGAACAAGGCAACAGGCTTGCAAGAGAAAGAAGCCAAAAAACGGCTGGCAAAAGTCGGCAATAATCAGCTGTCTGAAGGAAAAAAAGCTTCCTTATTGGCGCTGTTTTTTAATCAGTTTCAAGATTTTATGGTGCTGATCTTACTTGTAGCCACACTGATCTCTGGCTTGTTAGGAGAGTATGTGGATGCGATTGCGATTCTTAGTATTATCGTGTTGAATTCCATATTAGGTTTTGTCCAAGAAGTAAAGGCAGAGCGTTCTTTATCAGCGTTGAAAAAATTATCTGCTCCAATGGCAAAGGTTTTTCGTGGTGGTGAGTGGGTTCGAATCGATGCAGCTTTAATCGTACCTGGTGATGTTGTTTCGCTTTCGAGTGGAGATCGTATCCCTGCGGATATTCGTTGGGTGGAGTTGACTGGATTAATGGTGGAAGAATCAGCTCTGACAGGTGAATCCTTACCTGTAGAAAAAATAATCGAACCCTTAAACCAAAGTGACCTAACCTTAGCAGATTACCACAATATGAGTTTTATGGGGACGATGGTTGTCAAAGGTTCTGGCATTGGTATTGTCGTTCATACAGGTATGGATACCGAAATGGGACGTATTGCCCATTTGATCCAAAGTACGGAACAAAATGTAACCCCTTTGCAAAGACGATTGGAGCAATTGGGGAAAATCTTGATTGTTGTAGCTCTTTTTTTAACTGCATTGGTTGTAGTAACTGGTGTGATGCATGGTCATGATTTGTACAATATGTTTTTGGCGGGAGTGAGTTTGGCGGTAGCGGCTATTCCTGAAGGTCTACCTGCAATTGTGACGATTGCTCTAGCTCTAGGTGTACAACGAATGATCAAACGTCAAGCGATCGTACGAAAATTGCCTTCTGTTGAGACATTAGGCTGTGCTTCTGTGATTTGTTCCGATAAAACAGGTACCTTAACAGAAAACAAGATGACGGTTACTCACATCTATACTAATTCTCAATTGATTTCGCTCGAGGATGAAAGTGAATTACTTAAAAAACATCAAAATCCAATGTTACAAAGGCTTTTACAGATAGCTGTATTATGTAATAATGCCAGCCTGATTCAAAAAGGTAATAATATTACATACGAAGGTGATCCAACGGAAGGTGCTTTATTGGTCATGGGTGCACAGGGTGGAGTCACGAGAGGAGGTTTGGAAAGTAATTGGGACAAAATCAAAGAACATCCTTTTGATTCAGAGAGAAAGATGATGTCCATCGCAGTAGAAGATTCCAAAAAGAACCGCAAATTATTTGTGAAAGGTGCTCCAGATGTTTTGATTCGAGATTGTACCCATATCTATCTAAATGGACATGTGGAGCCGATAACGGCGAAAGTGCGGCAACAGTTATTAGATCAAAATGAACATCTGGCTTCCAATGCACTGCGAAATCTTGCTTTTGCTTTTCGAGAACTATCTGGGAACATTCAGCAGCAATCAGAAAAACAATTGGAGAAAAATCTCGTATTTGTTGGGCTTGTCGGAATAATTGATCCACCTCGTAAAGAAGTGAAGCATGCGATAAAGCTATGCCGTCGAGCGGGAATTCGGACTGTGATGATCACAGGAGATCATCAAGCAACAGCCGAAGCGATTGCTATCCAACTAGGGATCAAACGACCAAATGGTTTGACAGTAACAGGACGAGATATCTACAATATGGATGATCGTACCTTTCTGCAAGAGGTAGAAAAGATAGATGTGTACGCTCGTGTATCCCCAGAACATAAGTTAAAAATTGTTTCGGCATTACAACAAAAAGGACATGTAGTTGCGATGACAGGCGATGGAGTAAACGATGCTCCAGCAATCAAAGCAGCAGATATTGGGATTGCCATGGGGAAAACAGGTACAGATGTATCCAAAGAAGCTTCTTCTCTCATTTTAGCCAATGATAACTTTGCTACAATTGTCTCTGCTATTGAAGAAGGACGACACATTTATGATAATATACAAAAGTTCATCAGTTATTTGCTTGCAAGTAATGTAGGGGAAATATTGGTTATGTTTTTTGCCATGTTAATGGGACTTCCCTTACCGCTTATCCCAATTCAAATTTTATGGGTGAACTTGGTGACAGATGGACTGCCAGCGATGGCACTTGGAGTGGACCCTGCAGAAGAAGATACGATGTCTCGAGCACCGCGAAATGGGAAAGAAAGTATCTTTGCAAGGCGTGTAGGGTGGAAAATCCTCACTCGTGGACTATTGATTGGTTCATGTTCCTTGATGGCATTTTGGGTTACCTACCATGAAGGTGGACAACTAGAGTTAGCTCAAACGGTAGCATTTGCCACCCTTGTCTTTTCACAACTTATTTATGTGTTTGACTGTAGATCGATGGGTACGATATTTGAGAGAAACCCATTTACAAACTGGACTTTGTGTTTGGCAGTTCTAATCTCGATGTTCTTACTTGTTGTTGTCATTTACTATCCACCACTTCAACCAATTTTCCATACGGTACCACTGCAAATGCATGAGTGGGTATTGATTATCGTCACCTCTACTTTGCCTGTAATCTTAGCTGGATTGATGGATCAATTAAGAAAACCGATTAAAAAAACAGTGGCTCAATAGAAAGGAAACACACCACCATGAGATTTCATAAAATGCATGGCTTAGGCAATGATTTTGTTGTCGTCCAAATAGAAGACGAGTTTCCTTCTGATGTATCCGAATTAGCAAAACAAGTTTGTGATCGTCATACAGGAATAGGTGCTGATGGGCTCGTTTTTATTACACCATCAGAGCAAGCGGATGTTCAAATGCGCATTTTCAATGCAGATGGTACAGAAGCACAGCAATGTGGAAATGCTGTTCGTTGTGTTTCTAAATACTACTATGAGAGAATGGACAACAGCAAAACCGAAATATTGGTAGAAACAATAAGAGGAATCCAGCAGATCGTAATGCAAGTAAAAGCAGGAATAGTGGAATTGGTACAAGTTGATATGGGTGAACCCATTCTTGTACCATCCCAAATACCTGTTGCGTCAAAGTCGATTCATGATCATGTTGTGATAGAAGATCAATCTTATGCCTTTACCGCTGTTTCCATGGGCAATCCTCATGCTGTGATAGAGGTAGAAACGTTATCTGATGAACTAGTTAAGGGTGTTGGACCAAAAATTGAATTAGATAAAGCCTTCCCAGAGAAGGCGAATATCGAATTTGTTAACATCCACTCTCCACAAGAGATTACCATGCGTGTATGGGAGCGAGGAGTAGGGGAGACAATGGCTTGTGGATCAGGTGCTTGCGCAGTATTAGTTGCAAGTCATCTGAATGGCAAAGCAGAGCGAAAAGCGATGATCCATCTGCTTGGTGGGGATCTGCTGATTGATTGGAATGAAGAAGATAACCATGTCTATATGACAGGGCCTGCGGCATTTGTGTTTACAGGGGAATATGTACAAAACAAAGCATAGACAATTGAAATTAAGCTCTCCAATTTTTTAAACAGGAGAGCTTTTTTCTTTACCTCTCTTTTATTTTTATAGGTGGGACGATTGTATACATTTTTACTATTGACTATACCGCTACGTCAACCTTTAGGCTGGAAATGAAGAAGATAGGATGTATTACAAAATGAAGGAAGTCCTCGATACAGTGTTAGGTATGCATGCGCCTTTGTTGCTTTGATCATATTGGGATACTTGAGTGGGTAAGACTTTATACAAATATTAAGTTTGAGAGATTACGCCAGATAAAGGTGGATTAGAAACAGGTGAGAGGATGGAACAAAGATGGGATCGTATCAAAAAAACAAGAGAAAAAAGGATATTCCCAGCCCATCAAATCTATTTTGATTTATAAGCAGGCAGAATACATGAAAAGTTGCGGATGGAAATGAGTTTCATTTCTTAAATAAGGGTGAAACTTACTTGGTATTATTTTTGTCGATTAAATCAAATAAATGGGCAACACCTCTCCATCTACCGACGAAGAGGTGTTTTGTTTAACTGTGCGAAGCACAGATAGATGATGGACATCGAGTCCATTTTTTGGAGTAGAACCTTCCAGCTACAAGCGATCCCCTGAGAATTTCAAAGAGAACCCTTGAGATCAGAATGGCATCCAATCCCCAGTCTTTCACTACCCACAACGAAGCGATCCAGAGTACCGTTGCGATGATCATGCTGTTCCTGCTACCCTTACGGTCTTCGACTGGACCAAGTCCACCCCTGTACATGACACAATAACAGGTGAAAGGGACGAGCCAGAAGAGAGCCAATAGAGCAACCTTATGCGACAATTGGATGGTGGTTGGATCGTCAGTGTACAGATCCGCGATCCATTCCCAAGTCACATACTGGAGAACAGCCAATATCCCCATGAACAGACATGTCAGTCCTAGGAAGCTGTTGACCATGCTCACGAGCTCCTGATCTTTCTTTTTTCTCTTTTCTACTAGCTCGTGAATTCGTACCTGATCCTCCATCCCGTCTCTTTCTTGAAATTCGAGGATATCGTGCAGTTCACGATGCATCGATGTGCGTTCTCCATAGAGTGTGCTAATCTTAGGAGACATGACTGCGATGAATGCATTCATCAACACATAAGTGATCTGAACTACATCAGTATGGATTTTCTGAGCTGCGTATGCCTCGTTGCTGATGTAAAGGGTCACAGATCCATAGGACACCAAAGATACGCGGGTCAAGATCGATTGAATCATCGTATCTTTGGAGAGGAAGAACATGCTCTTTAGGAGCGTCCACTCCGGTTTCCAAGGGATCCTCTTTTGGAAAGCTTGCCTCTTGAGGGGGCGGATCAGGAGCATAAGACCAGCCAGTTTACTGATTACAGTTGCCCATGCGACTCCAACCAGACCTAGTTCGAGGAATTGAATGGCCAGAATTGCCAAGGCAATGTGCAAGCCATTCATCCAAGAACCCGCCTTCAAAGGGGACTTGAAGTCCTCCATCCCCTGCAATGCTGTTGCTGCTAGATCCCTCAATCCCTCGATGAGGTAGAATCCTCCAAAGATCCTCAGATAAGGAGTTCCCTGTTCTACTGTTGCTTGATCAGCTCCTATTGCTGAGAGGAGCTGTGGTGCAAATACGATCGCAATGGCAGAGAGGAGGATGCTCAACAGAGCGACTTGGTAAAACCCTTGGACAACGACTATCCCTTTTTGCGATTGGGTAATGCCTTTTTCCTTTTCCTCACCGATTGTCTTGCCCACCTTTGTATTGGTGACATTGGTCAAGGAATCGATCAGGAAGCTGAAGGTAAGGAGGATCATGCCCGACACACCGACTGCGGCGACGGCCGTGAGACCCAGTTTGTTCGAAACAAGCAAGCCATTGGAAATGAGTGCTGCCTTACCAAGGCTCTTTTCTACGAACGTTTTCCACAGTTTATGTCGAATGTCTTTCAGTAGATGCCAGTTCATTTCGTTTCTCTCTAGGTGATGTTTGCAGATATTTCTTTCTATTTATTATAATACAATAAATAACCTAGAAGAATTAATATATAGATTATTGTGACGAGTATCCAATTGGTGAAGTACAGAACGTTTTTTAATGTAGGTATTTTTAGGAGTTCTATAAACGGTCAACATTCCTTGATCAATGGAGAAGTTTTTCTAGTGAATGAAAGATCTTTTCTTTGAAGCAGAAAATAAGAAAAAATGGTAAATACCTTGTCGTGAGGAAGCACATCTATCGTACGATAATTTTTTTCATTAAAGTTATTGACAGTAGAAGGGGAGTGCGTTATTATTTTTTTGAACGAACTGTTCGTTCAAAAAATCAGAGGAGAGATTTTCATGAAAACAAATACAACGACGAAAAAGTGGACTGTGGAAAATAAATATATCCTTATTACAGGTGCTACGAGTGGCATCGGTTTAGCAGCAGCAAAAGAAATGGCATTACAAGGAGCACAACTTGGTCTTATTGTCCGAAACGAGAAAAAGGCGCAAGCAGTAGTCGATGAAATCAAACAATTAACGAATGGAAAACGGATTCCACAGATTTTTGTAGGCGATATGTCTAGTCAACTATCTATTCAACAAGTTGCTAATAAAATATTAGATACCTGTCCAAAAATAGATATATTGATTCATAATGCTGGTGCGATGTTTGTCACACAACAAATTACAGAAGATGGCATAGAGAAGACTTGGGCAGTCAATCACCTAGCTCCATTTCTTCTGACAGAATTGCTGTTAGACCGTTTAAAAGAAAGCGAACATGCAAGGATCATTACGACTGCTTCGCATGGTCATAAAATGGCGAAAAAAGGTATGGATCTAGATGATGTACGAGCAGATAAGCTATATAAAGGATGGAATAGTTTGCTAGGCGGTGCTAATCTTCGTTATGGACAAAGTAAGTTAGCAAATATATTATTTACTTCTCAATTAGCTAAAATAGTAGCAGATACAAATATCCACACATACTGTTATGATCCTGGTTTAGTTGCAACGAACTTCAATCAAGAAAACGGAGCATTAGCAAGAGCAACAATGGCGGTAATGAAATTGTTTTCACGTACTCCTGAGAAGGGAGCAGAGACGATGGTTTGGTTAGCAGATTCTGATGAAGTTAGTGATCAAAGCGGACTTTATTATTTGGATAAAAAAGCGATTGAACCTGCTCTGATTGGACAAGATCAAAACTTAGCACAGAGACTTTGGGAAACGAGTGAAAAGCAAATTAGAATAACATAAAATGATATATAGGAGGATTTCAAATTGTCACCATTAAATAAGGAAAAGCTAAGTAAAATAAGAGATGAAAAAAGAGATCGAATTAAAAAAGCAGCTTTACATGTATTTGCAAGGCGTGGAATCATTGGAACAACGATGAGACTAATAGCCAAAGAAGCAAAAATTAGCTTAGGACTTTCGTATAGTTATTTTACTTCGAAAGATGAACTCTATGTGGAGTTAGTTCGAGACGCAATGGAAGAAGCTAACCAATCTTTTCACAATATGGAATGGAAAACTGGCACGCCTGTAGAACTTTTGCGAAGTATTACAGAACAAATGTTAGAAGAGAGCAACAAACAATCTTTTCTGCTCATCCAACAAGTGCAAACATCGGATGAAGTTCCAGAAGAAGCCAAAGCAATCATCCAGCAAAATTCGTCTCACAAATGGATGGAGCAATTCGTTCCAATTATTATTCGAGGACAGCAAGCAGGTGATTTTTGTAAAGGCGATCCTGAAAAATTGTTGTACTTCTTTTTTACTGTAATCACTGGGCTTATGTTACAAGAAGGGGTAGAACCAGATATCGATTTGTTGATGAAGATAGTAACGAAGTGATAAATTTTGTTTTGCTCAGATTACTCTATGTCATTTAAAAGAATATCGATCAATGCAAATGATTATGATGTCAAATGGAGGAATCACGATGAACAACAAAAATATGTTACTGGAACAATGGACTGCTTGCTTTGATCAAAATAATTGGTTTGTTTCCCTTAAACATGCACTAGAAGGATTAACAGAAGAACAAGCATCATGGAAATCAGGTGAGATGACCAACTCTATTTGGGAACTAGTCAACCATTTGAATTTTTACAACGAACGTTATTACTATCGTTTTCAAGGCAAAAAGATAGAGGATATCTCACATGACTACAACACTTTTGAAACGGTGGAAGGATTAGGATGGCAAGAAACCGCAGAAAAGTGCTTGCAGATTTTATCCGACTGGCGTGTGGAGTTAGAAAAAGCAGATCCTGAAAAGTTAAATAGCAAAGAAAACTTGGATTACGAATGGGTTTTGGCATTATCCAATATGACAATTCACCATGCTTATCATATTGGGCAGATCGTACATATACGGAAACAGCAAGAGGCATGGAGTGCGGAGCAGGGTGTGAAGGGGTAAGTTGGGGATGTATGGAATTTGCAGTATAAGAAAAAGGATGGGAGCTAATGCTTTTCATCCTTTTTCGATTTACTTGGTTTTTAGTGAAGTTATAGAATAAGAGATATCAGCTACCTCCTGGCTGATCAGTCATCCTAATTCACCCCATCTCATTTCGGCTTTCACTTGAAATACTTTATTTCTATATTCTTCAAATAATTTTTGATTGCTAAGTTTTTGATAACAAAAGCCTAGGTTAATGGCGATCTCACATTTTTTTTCACTTGTATTACTTGTTTGAAGTAATTCTTCAGCTTTTTGATAAGGATAAATCGCTTTAGAAAAATTTCCTTGTTGTACCAAGCAATCTCCTAACGAAACAAAACCATCAATCAAATTGATCATATCATGATTTTTCTCGCTTATGAAGATAGCTTCTTTTAGTGCTTTTTCAGCTTTCTTCCACTCTTTTTGTTGCGTATAAAGTTGACCCAGGTGAATAAATGCAGTAACAAGTGGAAATTCATCTTTAATGCTTTTTCGTAATTTAAGTGCTGATAGAAAATATTTCTCTGCTTTTGTAAGATTGTTAAGCTTGAAGTAGATAGTACCAATTGTAGTACGTAAACTCAATACATAGTCAAAAAATTTGTTGTTTTGTGCGATTTCCCATCCTTGATAAGCATAATCAAGTGCTTTTTCATACAGTTGCAGATCGATTAAAATAACTGCAAACATGTTATACATTTGAACAATTGTGTATGGGTGGACAGTAGAAAGAAAGATTTTGGTACTCGGCACATTTTCAACTGCTGCATGTAATGCTTCGATTGCCTCTAGTGCCTTTTCTGGTTTGTTCAATCTTCTCAAATAAATACTTTTGTTTAATAAAAAGTGAAATTGATACCTAGGTCGTTCGCCATCAGGGTGAAAAACGTTGAATCCGTCTATGTTATATTGTAGGGCATCTTCTAGTTGATTTTCAAAAAATGCGACCCTACTTAGCTCATTAAAACTAGCGGCTTTAAGGTTGGTTTTAGCTAAGTTTTGTTTTTGCTCAAAGAGCATGATTGCCTCATGGAAATATGCTTTGGATTTCTTCCATTTCTTCTTTTCATAAGCGCATCGTCCTAATAAGTATATGTAGAGAGGATTGAGGTTATCGCGTTTGCTGATCTGATACTTTTCTTTTATTTCATCTAATTTTTGTAGGGAGTCATCGGCATCAACAGCGATGACGTTTTCGATCTCTTTTAATTCTTCCTCTGCTTCTTGTTCCATTTGCTCTTTTTCAGCTACGATGCCAAATAACGAACTTCCTAAACTGAGTTTTTCGGCGTAATAAATATACATCGATTCCGTCACATTGGGTAAACCCCGCTCTGCATTGCTAATGGTGGAACGAGAGATATTTTCGTCTACCATATCCTCGATCCGATGCCCCAAATCGCGCCGTTTGTTTCGTAGGATAGTACCGATTTTCTCCAATGGTAGTGTCATTTTCTCACCTCTTAGATTGAAAAGGGATAATCTTAGAATTCGAGACGAAGTTACCATATCCTTCCTGTAATAGCCGGAAATCCAAGAATATATAAAATAAATATAATTATTGATAAAATTTAAAATATTATTTAATATTTTATGTAGAAGTTACCTCTTTTGGTATTCTGTAAATGCACTTTAGGTTTGATGCGATGACTTTAGACTGGATTATGCAAATTCGATCTACTCCATTGGAAGTAACGGAGGCACTACAAGAAATAGCAGACGAATATCAGTATGCTGCGGATCAGATGCATCTGCATAAACTACAAATCGTAGAAGAATTAATTCAAAGAAAAAAAGGATACATGGTGCGTTTTTTATTTCCGGAAGGATCAGATAATGATGAAAGATGGCTTTATGCGGTGATTTGTATGGAAATCAGAAAAATGTATAAATTTTCTAAGTTCAGGTGAGGTGAAATAGGTGGCTTTACGCTTAATGGTAGAAGGGTGTCGAGAGAAAGTGAAGGAATTTGTGGATTCCGTACAATCGATTCCACAATGGCGTTTCTATAATGTCTCCCGAATGACATTAGGTAGGGAAGAGATGCGGTTTGATTGTTACTTTGATAAAAAACCAGAAAGAGAGAGCGAATCAAAATTAACAGAAAGGTCGATCAGTAAACTTATGATCACAAGTGAAAAAGGGGTAACAATGGAGATTGTTCTGCTAGATGCTGAAGTTATACAAATGGGCAATGGAATCACTTATGTTCATGGGAAAAATTATGATCCTTTTTCGGTTGGAAAGAGCGAATGCAAGAAAAAGGATCAGTGACAATACGGAACTCCATAATTGATGATGAAAAAAGCGTTCTAGATAACTAGTCTAGAACGCTTTTTCCTTATTGTGGAAGGGATTCTTTTTGGAAAAATGGATTGGTTTCTTTATTGGATCTATCAATTTTTGCACCCAAAGATTTTAATTGGCCTACTAGATCAATATAACCTCGATCAATATGTCTCAATTCGCTTACTTCGGTCACACCATCTGCGATCAATCCAGCTAAGACTAGTGCAGCACCTGCCCGTAAATCGGTAGCCATTACTTGTGTACCAGATAACGAATGACCACCTTCAATCATAGCTGTTTGCCCATTGATTTTGATGTTTGCTCCCATTCGACGGAATTCTTCTACATGCATAAACCGATCTTCAAAAACCGTCTCGGTAGCCATACTTGTGCCATTTGCTGCCAGTTGTAAGACCATCATAGGAGATTGCAGGTCAGTAGGAAAGCCAGGGTAAGGCAGAGTTTTAATATCTACCGGCTTGAGTTCCTCTGTCCCGCTGACATGGATTCCATTTTCGCATTCCAACACGGTGACACCCATTTCACGCATTTTGACGATTAAAGAAGTGAGGTGTTTGGATTTTGCATGTTCAATAAATACATCACCTTTGGTAATGGCAGCGGCAATCATATAGGTGCCTACTTCAATCCGGTCTGGTATCACCGCATATTCGGTTCCTCGTAAAAAATCGACTCCTTCGATGGTAATAAAAGGTGTGCCAGCTCCTTCAATTCTTGCACCCATCTGATTGAGGAAATGCGCTAAGTCTTGAATTTCTGGTTCGCATGCTGCGTTTACAATATTGGTTACCCCTTTTGCAAGCGTCGCCGCCATGAGAATATTTTGGGTAGCTCCTACACTGGGAATATCCAAATAAACATTATTGCCTCTCAATTGATCAGGAACAAATCCTTCGACATAGCCATGACCGATGGTGAATTCTGCGCCAAGTGCTTCTAGTCCTTTTAGATGTTGGTCAATGGGACGACTTCCAATAGCACATCCACCAGGAAGTGGCACTCGCGCATATTTTTTTCGTGCAAGCAGCGGTCCAAGAACGGTAACAGAAGCTCGCATTTTACATACCAATTCGTAAGGAGCCTCAGTCGAATCGAATTTTTCTGCTTGAATGGTCACGACGTCATCCTTGACCGCTACTCGGATGCCAAGTGCCTGTAATAACTGTGTTATGGTAGCGACGTCTTCTAATCCTGTAGGCACATTGGAAATGGCTACTTGATTGCGAGAAGCTAAGATCGAAGCAGAAATTAAAGGAAGTACCGAATTTTTTGAACCATGTGCTCGGATGGTTCCTTGAAGCTTCGCTCCACTTTTTACAATGATTTTTTCCATATCAATAACCTCCATAAGTAAATTAAAAATGCTATTTCTTTATGAGTCTTATGAATGAAAGAGTGAGGTTCATTATTAGATATATGTCATGGTAAATGGGAGTGTGAGTAGGATAAGTCTGATAACTTGTCTCTCCAACTTCTGTGTTGGGCTTCCATCATATTAATAAAATCCTTGCTTATGTAATGAATTCATGTAGGTAAAATCAAGAGGATTTTATAAAGACTACTCCTATCTTACCATGAAAAAATTCAGAGGATTTGAACTGAGATTTCTATTATTTAATAGATAGCAAATAGGAAAAATTCTTTATTATCCAGAATTGGATAAAAAGTTAAGTGAACTATTCAAATATAAAGGAAGTTTGTATAATAAAAATTAAGTTCCACCACACCCATTGGAGGAAGCATGTCTTCAGCCGAACTGGAGCAGCGTTCAGCCGAACTTTTCGTGAAGTTCATGTCGCTGTTTCACGCGAGTTATGCCCACATCCCTCTCAACGAAGAGGCCAGCCAAGCTCTCCTGAGGAAGTGCACAGTCGAAGAAGCCGGCGGCAAGCTTCGTGAGAAGGGCTGTTCCGAAGAGCAGATCCACGTCCACCTCGAGCTCTTGTGGCCTGTCGGGGAGTGGTACATGCTCGACGGCGATCACTTCATCACGGTGACGGATGGACGGATCTGGCTGTTGCGGCGGTGGGTTGAATCCCATTACTACGCCAAGCGCTATCCGTACAACCTTTCGTACGGGTGCCCCGACAACCCGGAAACCTATCGGGTGAGGTCTCGCGAGGGGGATGCTCAGGTTCGGGAAGTTCTCCGAGCGTTCATCGAACTCAACGATGCGCTCGTGGACGATCCGCTTCCGGGGCATCCCGAGCGCAAGAAGTGCGGCGATAAGCTGCGGAAGTTCGCAGAGGAGGTGTAAGCCTCCAAAGGGTACAGGCGCACGGAGACCGAGTCTTCGTGCGCCGCCTGATTTATTCGAATGGATAAAAAGAAAAGCTGATCGCCTTATTTAAAAAGCGACCAGCTTTTCTTTATTATCTTAAAACTACTTCAAACTTACTTTTACGTTTCTAAATGCATTGTTCTGATATACTTTCCCTTTGATTTGATCCAAAGGAATTATTAATTTGTTGATTTCACTTCCATCTTCCATGCTTTCCTCAAACAGTTCTAGTGTCAATTTGCTTCCTTTTGTACGAGTGACTTTGATTGTTTCTTTAAAGTCTCCCCATTCAGGTGCACCCATAGACGCTGTGCCATAGCCTTTCACTAGTTCTTTTTTACCTTCTTTTACGCGAAATTGATAAGTAGCTTCCCAAATTCGGGCCTGTCCTGTAACTTGGTAAGTTTGTTGCACTTTTGTTTGTTTTGCTTCTACTAGATTTGGTACAAATACTAGGGCAGCGCTGAGTACCATAGCTAGCACAAAAGATGTAATACGTTTCATCACTATTCCTCCATCATGTTGTAGTGTCATTGCAATTACCATTTTATATAAATGGACCATATTTTTGTGTGAATAATTAAAGAATTTGAATTTTTTCTTACTTTTAGGTTGTTTGAACAAGATAAAACAGAATGTGATAGTAGTTAAACTAAAATAAGATGGTAGAAAGGAAGCACCTCAAGGTCATATGGACCTGAGGTGCTTTTATATAAATAAAATAGATTATAGGCGGTGGGTGTTGACTGGGCTGCGTTCGCAGCCCAGTCAACACGAGGAGGATTACCGTCGGCAGATGACGGCCCGAGCTTCCTGCGCCGCCCGCGGGCCCACGGCCTCCGGACTCAGCAGCGCACGAGCAATGCGCGAATTCCGCACCTGCTCAGGGCGCGTGGTCGTCTGCTCGGGTTCGGCTTCCTGCTTCGGTTGAGCGTTCACTTTGATCCTCCCAGATCAACTAGTTTTACTAGTTCTTGCGTAAACTTATTATACGGCAAATGACAACGATTGTGAATAAGGGGAAATAAATATATTTTTTGTTTTTTTAGAGAATAACAAGGAAAAAATAGAAGAGTTGTAAATTGTATCTTTCTACTGGTTTTTTGATGACGCACGTTTTACTAGAAAAGGTGACATTTCAAGAAAGAGAGAGGTATTCTTAATAAGAATAATTACGTTTTACGTCAAGTGATCTTACTCTTTTTGACATTATAGTAGAGAAAAATTAAACTTAACCGAGAATACAAAACGTAATAACTCTGCTTTGTGGAGTTGGAGCGATAAAGTCTCATTTGGTTTCTGGTAGAGGAGAGAGAAAAAAGTGCCTCCTAGACACAAAAACAAACGAACGTCATTCTGATCGAAACACCTAGTCGGAGAAGGAAATGCATAAGCATTTTGTCGAAACACGAGACCCTCGCCGTAATCGAAAGATTACCGGTATCCTGCTGCTGCTTCTGCTCTTTGGGTTTGTCATCCAATTTGTCGGAAGCCTCTTCGCTGATTCTTCCAGTGTGAGGAGTGACGCTTTTCACATGCTGGTGGATGGTTCGAGCCAGTTGGTGTACTGGTTGGTACTTACCTTGGCCGTATGGGGAATGAAGCCTCCTAAGCGAATCCAAAATCATCCGTCACTGATCCAGTGTTTGCAAAAGGTAGAGGCTTCGACGCTGTGGAGCTTTGGCGATCGAGTCTGTGCTTTGCTCCTGTTTGGTGCAGCTAGTTCCACTCTTTGGACTTCCATTGGGCGCTTGGCTTATCCCGAGGAAGTGCATCTGGAAATTTCCATCCCGATCGTAGTAGTAGGGCTAGTAGTCAATCTAGTCAACCTACTGGTCATCATGGGTAGTCGTTCACAGAAGGACCTCAAAGGCGTTTTGCTCCATGTAAAGGCTGATCTCTATCATTCGATGATTATCCTTCTGGGGCAGTTGTTCGACTGGTGGGTTGGAAGCAACTTTACAATCGCATTCGTCGGATTCGTCGTATTTGTCGACCCCTTGCTTAGTATTTGGTTGGGGTGTTGGATGATGCTCTGGTCCTGGAAAATGTTGAAGAAGTCGATGCAGGGGAAGCAGTGGAAGGTAGGTGGCGTACTGGTACAATTTCCTGTTCATGCGGAAAAGGGGTGTTCCGGCCATGATCATGGGGAGCAGAAAGAAGAGCCTCATCATGCTGAGCAGACTTGCTGCTCACATGGAGAGGATGGGAATTAGAAGCTTCTCTCGTTCGAAAAGTAAATATTTGCGATAGGTAGCATGTTTCCTATCCGATGAGTGTTTCAAAATGGAGTCCTAATCATCACAACAGTGATCGGTTAGGGCTCCACCGCATTTTTATGTAATATGGAGGTTGTTTTTTTGAATGTAGTCCCCCTCCACCAATTACAGTGGAGGGGGAAGGTCAGGCAGCGTTGGTTATAACGCTCGGCTTTTCTAGACCAACTGCTACCAAAAGAACCTCAACCATAGGACGAGTGAGTTTATTTTTGTTCCTATGGATGAAATCCAAAACCCCTTCTTGGGTTGCAGGTACTTTGATTATCTTTGTGATTTCTTTTTCTGTATCCCTTTCCGTAAAGCGTTGGAAATGCTCATCCATTTGTGTACTGGTGAGCTTCAAGTGAACCTCTGGAACCAAGAAGTAGGCTACTTCTGTTTCTGCCAAATACTTGAATGTCCAGTGTTCTACATGCTCAGGGAGAATGCCGACTTCTTCTTCACTCTCATCCATAAAGTTTGCCTCAAGAGGATGAGAGTGAGCAGTGTGTTTCTTGTCCATCGTGCCACCAACAAAATTGATGGACGAACCATTCAATCGGTTGGAATTGATCAGACCGAAGATGAAACATTTTTCTTCAGTCTCTGTAGGTTTGGTCACGAGTAGAACCGGACAAGTAACGAACTTTTCAAAATCGGGTACTACCCTGGTATCGCCCACACTCAACCATCGAGCGACAAGGTGAGCGAAAGTGGTCTCATAGAGCAGAAACTTGATTTTTTTCTTGGCCCAGTCAAACTGGGGCTCTGCACTATAAATCACACCGTTGAATAGGTGAATGCCTTGACTTCGAGCATGCACCCATTTCCACCACCAGTACAACCGTACGATTATCTTCATCCGGCGAGGAAGATCACGTATCTTTCCTACTACCTCAGCATCGCAGTCCATCCCTTCAGGCAATTGATATACCTTTGTGTATGGAGATGGAAGAGATGATTTCATCTTTGTCCTAACTTCCACGTAGATAAGGGAACAGCTAGTATTCTAGCTGTTTTCACTATATCATGACTAGGGGGAGGGAAGGGCGGTTTTTATAAGTTTCAAAAAAAGTATACTCGTACACTTTTATGGTAAAAGGAGAGTATTTTGATTAAATGACTATGGAACAAAAAAACATGATTGTGGAGAAATTACGTGATGCGGGTTGTGTATTTGCAGAAGAAGAAGCCGATATCCTTCTATCGACTGCAAAAAATAATGTTCATCTTATCACTATGGTTGACCAGAGAGTATCTGGTATGCCTCTTGAATATGTAGTTGGCTGGGCAGAGTTTTGTGGGTTGAAAATCCAAATAGATAAAGGAGTTTTTGTACCACGAAAACGCACCGAATTCCTTGTTCAAAAAGCTATTACGCTTGTCCGATCAGGAGCAACAGTGGTTGATTTATGCTGTGGATCAGGAGCTTTAGGTGTCGCAGTATGTTCCACTTTAGAATCGTTTCAATTGTATGCCGCTGATATTGATCGTAATGCGATAATATGTGCACGGCGAAATGTTCAGCCACTTGGGGGTCAAGTATATGAAGGTGATTTATATCATGCTTTACCAGAATATCTTTTCGGACAGGTTGATCTATTGATTGTCAATGCGCCGTATGTACCAACAAACGAGATAGATCTACTACCTTCTGAAGCTCGTATTCATGAGGCGCAAGTAGCACTTGATGGGGGATTGGACGGTTTAGACATTCATCGTAGAGTAGCAAGAGACGCAAGTCATTGGCTCGATAGTGGTGGTCATTTGATCATGGAGACAAGTGAGCAGCAAGCACCTCATGCCAGAGAAATATTTTATCAAAATGGATTGAGTGCACAGGTGATACAATCAGAAGAGTTCGAAGCTAATGTTGTTATTGGTAAGAAGAAATGAACAATAGTGTTATGATCTGTTAAATCTACCAAATATGAATTTGAGCGTGTATAAAATAGCTGCAATGATAACGATCATAAGAAAAATCCATCCCCAAAGAAATTCCCAAAATTGAGGAACATATGAGGTTTGTCCATATATAGCAGCTAATAAAAGGACAATGGGTGTTGGCACATCTGTACCAATGAAAATAGGGTTGCTTTGTCCTAGTTTTAGGTTCCAAACTAATGTTTTTCCGTTGTTGCTCACAATAGAAGCATTTTGCTTTAAAGGTGCAATTGGTAGACTTAAAATGAAACGAAATTTTATACGGTCTAGAAAGTTGCTAATATAGGGTGCATAGGGACCTGCTAAATTGTTAATATTTTTTTGCATGTTTACGTTCGTTTGAAAGAGTAATGAAGTTTTCCAAAAATGAGGATGAATCGTTAATTCTTTCAGGGCCTTTACATTTGGTATACGTTTCTGTGTTGTGGTAGACAGTACTGTTTTTGGTTTGTTTTTATCCATCCATTCAGCTGGAATAGCTGTTTCTATTTCTTTGTTTAATGGTTCTTTCGCTATATTTTTGACAGGCTTTGTTGCAACAAAGCCTACTTTTCCTTTTTCTTGAATCATTTTTGCTTCGTATCCTTTTTTGGAGTAAATCGGAACAATATATTGTACATATCGTTTCGCCGTTGCAGTGGTCAAAATCTTCCATTGGTAGATCCCAGATCCATCTTTATGGATCGTTACATGTAGATCACCTTGGACACAACCGCTTAAAATCATACAGAGAAGGCTAAAAAACATAACGATCAACTTTGATTTGATATGAAACATGCTATGCCAGCTCCTTTTAAGGATACAGTTATATATAGTATAGGAATAAGTAGAGAATTTAGTCCTTTGTTTGTTTAAAAGAAAGCAGAAAAGCATTCCTTAAAGAAAAGAAAATGTCAATGATTGTTCATTATTTAGAATAATAGTAAAATTATGTAGAAAGGGAATTTATCATTCAGGAGGGGTATAGTGAGGTTTTTGGAACTTCCAGCCGACTCGTATGAAAAATATATCGTTAAACTCAATGTGAATCGTGCAAAGAGGGATGAGCCCTCAGAGATGGATCGTTATGTATTTGTGTTTAGCAGGTGTATAGAAGATAGTTCCACTTACGGAAGTGTAATCATGGAGTTGGTGCCAGAAAGAGAAGTGCCTATTTTTCATGATACGCTCACAAATGCCCATAAACGGGAGATCAAGGATGAACATTTTGATGAACTTGCCCTTGATGGAATGAAATCCGTTGACATTGGGTCCTATATTTCGATTATCAAAAGCGTGAGTGATTTCACTACCCATTATATTGCAGTGATAGAAGATGCCGATCGAAAGCAAAAAAAATACTATGGACTTCTATCCAAAAATCGTGGAAATAAAGGTAGGTTGGAGTATCAAAAATATACTTCCTTTGCGCCGAATTTTCATGTAGAAATGTGTGATTATGAAGCCGAACAGAAAAAAATAGATTTAGAAAATAGTGTGAAAAATGTACAAGAACTAGAAGGGTTAGCTGATACGTTTCAAGAAATTGTTTCTGGATTGGAACAGAAGAAAAAACAAGTGGAAAATCAACAAGTGACAGGGGAGTGTCTTAGATCACTCTACCAAGCGGCAGATAGTTAAAAGATTTTTGATAACACAATGGGAAAGAATCTTTACTTGGTTCAAACGAAGATGAACACCTCCTATGAAAAGGGAGGTGTTCATCTTCGTTTATTTGGCCGTTTTGATCGTTTGCATACCACTTTTATTATCTCAGAATTCAATAGAGATGACGTATCCAAAATGTTATATTGATAAGAGAGATTGTTTCACAACGGACTCAGATAGGAAAGGCTGAAGATGTACAGCGATATTTTTGCCGGTGGAAGAATCGGCAATTGTAAGGGACGCCGTGTGACTGCGGGTAGCATTGTGCTCGGCTCTACCGTGGTATTTACGGTAGAACTGACCATCGCAGGAACAAGGTTCAACTCCCAGACCATCGAGATGGGTGTGCATCAGGAGAAGTGGCTTGACACAAGGGTCACCCTGAAGCGAACTTCCGAAGCATCGTGGGTAATCAATCTCGATGGAATGTTCTGTACGCTGGATAAGAAGCGGGAGAATCATCTCGACTTCTATGAATTTCACGCTGTAGAGTCCATCGAGCGTCCCCAGCCGTACGTCTCGCCGCTTTCGATGGGGATGGTGGCGGCGCCGTTTGCCGCCTCGTTGTGGACTGGCGCACTTGCAGATGCAAGTGCGCCGCTGCCTTTTTATGAGTTGGTAGAGACAAGCTCATGGTACCAATTAACTTCAATCGTAAATCCTCTAGCTTTTACATAAAAGGTATAGCCACAAGCGTGTTCAGATGGGTTCACCCTTAAAACATCCTTTTTAAGATGTTGATTAAATCTAATTTTGGTGGGATAGATGTGTACTATAAACCAATAGAAATCGCTAAGGCGCTTGGTGTGAGTACGAGTGCTCTTCGACATTACGAATCATGGGGTATCATTCCAAAACCGGAAAGAGCCGAAAATGGTTATCGTAAATATACGGAAGTTCACTTCGCTTATTTTCGATTTATTCGCGCCACGTTTCCTGCAATAGGTATGGATGTGATTTCCAAAGTATTGAATAGTGTTCAGCAGAAAGACATAGATAGCGCGTTTTGGCTGATCCATGAAATACAAGCGAAATTGAATGAAGAAAAGCAAATAGCCGAGAAAACATTTGCAATTTTACAGACTCCTGACCTATTTCAGAAAATGGATTTAAATGGACTGAAAAATCAAAAATTGACGATTGGACAAGTTGCAGAGTTGGCTCATGTTGCACCATCGGCAATACGGCATTGGGAGAAGAGGGGACTTATTGAGCCTTTGCGAGACGAAGAAAATGGATATCGATTATATACCCGAACCCATCTTCGCCAAATATTATTAATTAGTACATTACGAAATAATGTATATTTGCTTGAACCAATAAAAAAAATCGTCCATTCTTTGGACGACCATAACTTCAAGCATGCTAAAAAAGCTACAGAAGAAGCAATGAATAAACTAAATCATCAAAGCCGAGCTATCATGAAAGGCATATATGAACTATATCGTCTTTGTCAGATAACTGGCCTAATAACAGATAATAACTACAATCCAATGTGAATAAGAATCATGATTTAAAATTGGCATTCAACTAATCTCTTAATTTCCGCTATCTTCTGACTCGTCTGGTTACTATCTTTCCCTACGGTCTCGATATATATTTTAATTTTTGATTCTGTACCGGAAGGTCGAACAGCTATCCAACTACCATCTTGCAAATATACTTTACCAACATCTGCAATAGGAAGAGGATGAAGTCCTGTTCGATAATCTATTTTTTTTATTGCAACCGTTTTGAAAATGTGAAAAAGATGATCAATCACATTTTTTTTCGTTCCTACTGGCAAGGAAACTACTTTATTTTCATGATATCCAAAACTTTGATAAATATTATCCAGTACATGAAGCAATGTTTTTCCCTGTTTTTTATAATGTGCAACGAGGTGGCACAGGTACAAAGATGTTTGAATGCCATCTTTATCCCGAACAAAATCCCCTATGAGGTATCCATAACTCTCTTCAAATCCAAGTAATAGATCTTGGTTTTGTCCGATTTGCTCTGCTATGTATTTAAATCCAGTTAATGTTTCCACAGTATGGATTTGATGGGAATCAGCGATTTTTTTCGTCAAACTTGTACTTACAATCGTGGAGTAAACAGTGCCCTTTCTCTGTTGTTCGACAATTAAATAATGAAGTAATAGAACCCCTATTTGATTACCTGTAAGGTGTAAATAATCATGCTGATAAGGGATCATGATACCAACTCGATCTGCATCAGGGTCAGTAGCCACAATCAGATCAGCATGTATGTTATGGGCTAATTTTTTAGCAAGGATATAAGCATCTGTTTCTTCTGGATTGGGAGAACGAACAGTTGGAAAATCAGGATGTGGGATAGATTGTTCTTTTACAAGATGATAATGGATAAATCCTTCCTTTTCGAGTAAAACAGGTAGTGCTTTTTGTCCTGTACCATGTAAAGGAGTATAAACAATAGTAATAGAGTCATAAGTGGAAGTACATGGTGTAAGTGATTGTACGGCTGAAAAATACGCCTCATCTATTTCCTTTGGCACTTCTTTTATTTTTCCGGATTTTTTTGCATGTGCAAAAGATTGAGTGGGAATGGTAAGAATATCAGGGATAGATGCCATGTGTTGTTCAATGCTTTTTGCAGGGATGGGAAGCAACTGAGCACCATCTTTTCCATATACCTTAAAACCATTGTCTGTTGGCGGATTATGACTAGCAGTGATCATGATTCCCCCAGTAGCCTGAAGCTTTCGAATAGCAAAAGATAATATAGGGGTTGGACAAATATCGTGGTAGAGGTACACATCAACATGATGATAGGCCAATAAGGAAGCTGCTTCTTCTGCAAATAGTCTTGAAAAATGACGATTATCATATGCTATTACAATAGAGTGATTCAAAGAAGATTTAGACAAAGTGGATAGATAACGATAAAATGCTTCTGTTACATGTCTTATCGTAAACCTGTTTAGTTGATGAGGACCTATCCCGATTGTTCCTCGGATACCTGCTGTGCCAAAAGTAAGTTTATTGTTAAACTTTTGTTGTTCTTCAGAGGAGCAGTTTTGCACCTCATTTCTCTCTGTTTCATTCAAAGCAGCAGAATGCAGCCAGTGTGTATAACAACTCACTTCGTATTCCTCCTTAAATTTGTCGTTAAAGTAGGTGAATATCGTTGACACATCATCAGTTTTTACAACAAGCAATCCAGTTGGCAGTGGATAATGTAAAGAACAACCAAGGTGGTCCATTTGGAGCTATTGTAGTAAAGGATGGAGAGGTTATCGGAAGAGGAGTAAATACTGTTACCAACCACCATGACCCCACGGCACATGCTGAAATTCAGGCGATTCGAGATGCTTGTAACTATCTTCAACATTTTCAATTGGACGATTGTATTATTTATACGAGTTGCGAGCCATGTCCCATGTGTTTTGGAGCAATATATTGGGCAAGACCAAAGAAAGTTTATTTTGCATGTACGAAATACGAAGCTGCGGAAGCGGGATTTGACGATCAATTTATTTATGATGAATTGGATCTTCCGTATAATAAGAGACAAATATTTATGGAAAAACTGAATGATGATGAGAAACTAGCTCCTTTTCATACTTGGATGAATGCAATCGAACGTATAGAATATTAAAAGAAGTTCATTTGTGAAGAAAAAAATATAGAAATAGGGTGTGAATGAATGGTGACTTCCACACAGTATGATGTATTGAAAGAAATTATGTTAAGCCGAGGAAGTGTGAAAAAATATGATGCTACTCATGTGATGAAGGAAGAAGAGATTAATGAATTATTGACTTTAGCTTCTTCTGCTCCTTCCTCTTGGAATTTGCAGCAGTGGCGTTATCTGGTCATATCCAAACAAGAGCAAAAACAAAAAATGCTTCCCATCGCATATGGACAGCAACAAGTAGTAGAAGCATCGATTGTAGTGGCAATTTTGGGTGATTTGGAAGCATATCGGACTGCTCATCAAATTTATGGTGAAGCAGTAGAGAGAGGCTTTATGACCCGCGAGTTGAGAGATAATCTTGTATCTCAAATCGAAGGTGCATATGCAGATAAAACAAGAGCTCAAATGGATGCAACGTTAAATTGTGGACTAACTGCGATGCAATTGATGTTAGCAGCAAAATCTATGGGTTATGATACTTGCCCAATGGGTGGGTTTAACCCACAGAAACTAGTGACAGAGTTTGAGGTGCCAGATCGTTATTTTCCTGTTATGCTGGTGTCTGTTGGAAAAGCAGCTCAACCTGCTAGACCAAGCGATCGTCTATCCTTAAATGAGTTAGTAATTAGGGAAACATTTTAGGGATACATAATAAATACCTTTTCTTGCAATGCAAGTGAGGTATTTTTATTTTAATTATTAAAAATTAAAAATATACTTTTTATGATAAATTCTTGCTTTTTTTATAGAATTATTGGATATTTTTGCTTATGATAGAAAAAGGTTTTTGTCACATAGATCGTAGGCACATGCATTGCAGGAGGGATGCTATGCAGTCACCATCGAATCAGTGGTCCATCTATCAATTTCGCGTCCTCGTCTTGCTCATGATAATAGTTGGAGCAACACAAGGCTTTGTATCTCCTTTCCTATCCACGGTGCTGGAACGACAACATGTCTCGCCAAGTGTAAATGGTATAAGTGCCGCTATGTTATATGCAGGCATGTTTTTTTCGATGTTTTTTTGTTCCAAGTTATTAAAATATATTGGATTTCGGAAAACAATCTTAACCGGGATTGTAATCATGATTTCTGCTATTGTGATTTTTCCGTTTACACATGGAACATGGTGGTGGTCTGGTCTTCGTTTTTTGTTGGGAATTGGAGATAATATTACTACTTTTGCAGTTCAACTTTGGGTTGCGTTATATGCAAAAGCAGAGGAGAATGGAAAGCGATTTTCTCAATTTGGATTATCTTATGGTCTTGGATTGGGATTAGGGCCGTTAGGACTAAATTTAGAATTTATTGGATTTTGGATTCCTTTTGCGATCTTAACTATTTTTCTCGTTTTCTTTTTATTTTTTTGCTTTTTTCAAATTCAGAAAGATATTCCAAATTCATCAGAAGACGAAAATCAAAATCTCCCAATGATCCCACCATCCTACAAAACGGTTTATGTTGTAGGTTTTCTGGCGATGTGGTCAGCCTTTATCTATGGATTTATTGAAGTAGCTATCGCGGGTAATTTCCCAGTCTATGGATTGAAAATTGGCCTGTCGAAAGTAGAAATATCATTATTGATAACAGTGTTTATTTGGATGAGCTTACTATTTCAAATTCCTTTGGGAATATTGGGTGATAAGATAGGCCGTCATAAACTGTTAACAGTTCTATGTTTCATTGGTGCTCTGGGGATGTTGATTATCCCGATTATTGGAAATGATCTAGTGGCATTAATTTTCACACTGGGACTTACAGGATCTGCTGTGGGGTCGATGCTAGCGATGAGTTTTGCGTTTTTGAGTGATTTACTGCCTGTGTCCATGTTAGCGAGAGGAAATTTATTGGCTACATCTAACTTTGCAGTTGGAAGTATGATAGGTCCTTATATAGGAGGACTTTTGATGCAACACACTTTGATTGCATCGTTATTTTACTTTCTGTCGATATCGCTTTTCAGTTTTGTTTTTTTTAGTGTTTTAGCTACATTATCAAAAAAGGGAAAAAAAGCAATAAATGACATAAATATGCATTAGCTTTTGCCGCTGTTTCCTTGTTACCATAGAAGACAAAGAACCCTCGTCTATTTGACGGGGGAAGTTCGTGTGTCTATCAATTAGAGGTGAATCCAAGTGAGTATTCGTATTAATGAATGGTCGTCAACGCGTTTTTATTCGTTTCTATTTCTAGTAACTATTTTTGGTATTACACAAGGATTTTTGGTTCCGGTGATTTCTACCATGCTGGAACAAATGCACCTGTCGCCAAGCGTCAATGGTATAAGTGCCGCTATGCTTTATGTAGGCATGTTATTCTCGATGATGTTTTATTCGAAGTTGATTTCTCGATGGGGTTATCGGAACACGATTATTCTTGGGATCGTGATTCTCCTCGCTTCTATGATTCTTTTTTCTTTTACAAAAGGTATATGGTGGTGGTCGATTCTTCGTTTTTTTGTTGGTATAGGCAGTAATATAGCCCTTTTATCTTGCCAAGTATGGGTGATTGCCACAGTTGATCCTGCACACAAAGGTAAACGACTTTCTCAATTTGGATTGATGTATGGGCTCGGCTTTGGACTTGGTCCGTTGGGGATGAATATTTTATCATTTGGCTATTTTGTTCCATTTGTCATCATCATCTCCTTGCTTGTTATCGGATTGATCATTTCACTTCGTCTAACGAAAGGGCATGCGGACTTTGCTGCATCGAATAAAGGCCAAACATCACTGCCGACTTCTTATAAAACTGCATATAAACTGGGCTTTCTTGCGATGATCCCCATGTTGCTTTATGGAATTTTAGAAGTAGCTCTATCTGGTAACTTTCCTGTATACGGTTTAAAATTGGGTTTAACACAAGGGGAAATTTCTCTTCTCATTACAACATTCATTTGGGGAAGTCTTATATTCCAAATGCCTTTGGGAATGTTAGGCGATAAAATCGGGAGGAGAAATTTACTGCGGATATTGTGCTCTTTGGGTGGACTTGGTATGATACTTGTTCCATTGGTAGGAAATCATTTTATTGGTTTGTTTTTGATTCTAGGATTATCAGGTGGATTAGTTGGTTCTTTGTTTTCACTAGGATTAGCTTATATGGATGATATTTTGCCTGCACACCTGTTGCCAAAAGGTAGTGCACTTTGTTCGATCCACTATAGTCTAGGCAGTATCATTGGTCCATACCTAGGAGGATCATTGATGCAATATATGGGGATTAACACATTATTCTATTTCTTAGGATCTACCCTTGTTGGATTTGTTATTTTAACCTTTCTCTTTCGGTCTTACGGTGTAGCGAGGGAAAGAGTAATCGAAACACAAATAAGTTAGGTGTAGGTTGGGCCTCTTGGATTTCCATGCAAGAGGCCATTTTTTTGTCCAATCCATGCTTCTTTGGGAGACATATCAATAAATGTGTATAATTTGTTTTCTACACATAAGATAGGTATAAGATTTTGTCAAAGGAGGAGATGTGTTGAAAAAGGAAAAACACAACCCTTTTAAAGATCAGTATCGAGTATGGTATCCATACCATAGTTCGGATGATCCTTGTCCACCTCTTGCCAAAAAATATGTGGTTCCGCCCAATCAATACTTAGGTTTTCAGCCTCCAAATTTGCCGCAATTTTCGAAACAAGAAGCGTTAATAAAAGGTACATTATGGCCAATTTTCTTTAGTCCCTACCCTCCTAAGAAGAGGAGAGACAAAGATGGATCGTGAAAAGCAAAAAGCATTATTGCGAAAGTTACAAGAAGTTGATTTTGTGTTGGTGGAGTTAAATCTTTATTTGGACACACATCCAAGTGACCCAGATGCACTTGCCCAATTCAATCAATATGCATTGGAACGAGAGGGAATTCGTTCAGAGTATGAAGAAAGATATGGTCCTTTGATGCATTTTGGTCATTCAAGTAATCGATACCCATGTGGATGGAATGAAGGTCCTTGGCCTTGGGAGATATAATGTTTTAAGAATTATCATTTAAATTGAAAAAATTAAACAAATACAAAAAACGATCAATTAATAATTTGATCGTTTTTTAGTGTGAAAAGTTAAGAATATATGATGAAATGGTGAACATATATTCCGTTTACTATTAATATTTGATATATTTATTTATCTATAGGAGGAAATATACATGAAAAAGGGATTTATTTATATTTTAATTGCAATGTTCACCCTCTTTTTAACAGCTTGTTCATCAAATGATTCAAACGTAAACAGTGATTTTAATTCTAGTTCTAACACTGATTTTTCTGATCAAACCAATCAAACCACAAATAATCAATCAAGTGACGATTCGTGGGTCTCAGATCAGCATAAGTACGCAGAACAAAATATGAGTTCAGCACAAAAATTGATCAATGATATCACAAAGGCTTCGGAACAAGGGTATATGTATCCAAATTCTAGTGTTGCTTTAGGAGACACCTCACAAAGTGTAATAAACGCATATGGGAATCCAGAAAGCGGTGATGCGATGAATATGGACTACCCATCGAAAAACATGTCTTTTGATGTGGAAAATGGTACGGTTGTGGCTATCATTAGTAAAGATCCAAAGTTGGAATCCATTACAAAAGATGATGTGACTAGTACCATCGGAAAACCTAGTAATAAAGAATTTGAAGGCGGTAGCGAGTATTACGATTACAATGTTGGAAACTATCTACTATCTTTCGCTTTCGCTGGAGATAATATAGCTTATGTTTATGTAAAATAGCAATGGTAGTGCTTGTGTATGCATTTCTTTCTTCCGTACATTACAAATGGAAAGATTATCTTTATTTTATTATATACGTAACTTGTTATCCCCATTATCTGATAAGAGAATGGGGTTTTTATATTTTAAGGATCCCTCATTCAAGCTTTTAACTAGATGGACGGTTGTTCCATGGCTGATAAAACCCACTGAATCAATGCAAGGTCTGAATGAAATAAGACACCAATGCATACATTTTTGTATTCAATCGAATATAAGGTGGGATATGATTTGTGGATATATGAAAAGAAATTACAATATCCAGTGAAAGTTAGTCAATGTAATCCACATTTAGCAAAGTTATTGATTGAACAATATGGTGGGGCAGATGGGGAATTAGCTGCTGCTCTGAGGTATTTAAATCAGAGGTACACCATACCAGATAAAGTGAAAGGATTGCTCACGGATATTGGGACAGAAGAATTTGCCCATTTAGAAATGATTGCTACGATGGTATATAAATAAACCATATCATTATAGGTACATTTATTATAGCTGAATTAAGCTAAGAATGAAACTAAGAAAGAAACAAATACCTCCCAAATGTAGGAGGTATTTTTAATTTATATTTTCGGATGGATGACAATGGAAAACTCATCGTTCTTTTGATGTTTTTCTTTAGTATAAATACAATGATCAATAATAGTTTTTAACAGCATATTCTTTTCTTTGACGCTTTCCAGTGAAGTGTAGATGTCCAAGATGTTTTCAATTTTAGGGATGATATCCAATTTGGCTTTCGATCTCTCATTTTCAAGCTCTAAATCAATTGAAGTTTGATTAAGAGCCTGATTTAATTCATCTAATCTACTTGCTATTTTTTGTGATCGAGCAATGAATGTGTCTTCATCATAAATGCCACGTTCTAAAAGGTCATGTAATCGATCTTGTTGTTTCCGAAGATCGTTTATTTCAATTTTTAGACTCTTCATTGTTTGTTCGTAGATGTTGGTATTACTATCATTTATTACGTAGTCCTCTGGATTGATCTTTAATTTATAAGATTCTAACCAATCATAAAGCGATTGTAAGATTTTCTTTTCAATATGTTCGAGGCGACTGCTTTTATTACAGTAACCACCACGTCCTTTATTGGTACACACTAAGTGTGGCCATTTATATTTGGATCTGGAGTACGTTAAAGTGATAGATCCACCACAGACCCCACATATAATTAATCCAGCCAAAGGATTTTTAAGGGTAGTTGCCGGCTTCCATCTTGGATTCCTTTTGTTTATTCTAATATCTTGTGCTTTTTGGAATGCTTCATCAGAAATAATGGCTTCATGTTTTCCATCTACTAACATTTTTTCATCTTCTCGTCTATTTCTAGCATCTACTTTTTTTGAAGGATTAGTGGATTTAACCCTTTCAACTGTTTTCCATCTAACTTTTCCAATATAAATTGGATTTTTGATGATTTGAAGGATAACATTATTAGACCATTTCGAGCCAGTATATGATGGAATTCCTAGTTGATTAAGTTTTTTTGCAATATTTGTAGTACCTAATCGCTCATTAGGATCATCACTCGTGTACCATTGAAAGATCATTTTAACGATAGGAGCAGTCTCAGGATCGGGAATAAGAGTTAAATCGCCAGTTTTTTGATAGCCATATGGGGCACGAGCACCAATATAATTACCCTCCTGTACAGAACGAATTCTACCGTTTTCCAGACGGCGTTTGATAATATTGAATTCTTTTCTTGCCATGAACGCTTCAAATTCACTGTACTCTTCATCAAACTGATCATCTAAATCATAGATTTTACGTGGCGTAATAATCTTTGTTTTTGATTTTTTAAACGTTTTCAAAATGAAGCCTTGGTCTTGCATATCACCACGACCTAAGCGATCCATGTCCATACAAAGAACTGCATTATATTGCTGGTTACTAACTTCTTCCATGAGCTTGAGCATTTCAGGTCTATGGATCAGGCTTTCTCCTGAAACGATTTCTTGATAGATCTTAATAATATTTAGTTTTTTATCTTTTGCTACTTGGAGAAGGTTCTTTTTGTGTTTGGCTAAGGTTTCGCCCTCCCCTTTCATTTCTTCTTCCAGATCAGCACGGGACTTTCTCAAATACATTGCAACTCTTTCCATACTTTTTCACTTCCTAAATTTCAAGGCTAGTCCTCCTGCATCTTTTGCATATGTATAGATAGTGAGGTGGTAATATGCAAGAGATGCAGAAAGAAGTTTGCACGGACGGCATTATGTATCACATTGGCAGATCAAACATATTTATTGTTACTCCAGTTATAACTGAAGAAGAAAGGAACTATCGTTTAGAGGAAGTTAAAAGAATATTATTTAATTTATTGTATAATAATAAATCTGCCGGATACAGGTGTGAAGAATAGTATAACAAGAGCAGATCAAAATTAGAATGGTTGCGAAAAATCATGTTTTTGGGTAGGATCGATTCCATTAGCCGTATCGAATTAATACCTAATGAAATTTGCTGCATCCGATATAAGCCAGGAAAAATGAAAACGTTTGTAAAGCTTGAAACTTCAAATAAAAAGATCCTTACCATTCCTTTTACGGAACTTAGTAGTGTTGAATTTTTGAATGGGAAAACGACAATTTCAGGTACTCACTATGACATCTATTCGTAATGAATTGAAGTTGGAAAAAGTAATTGAAATAGCGAATGAACTTGCTGAATACTTTGTTTATCATTGCGGTGAAGGTGATCATTATGTTTCTTTGATTGATAAGCTGAGAGAGTCGAATACTCGATCAACTCTCATTTCATCCATCTATGTATTACTTCGTTATGGTCATATTCACTTAGAACAAAGCATGGAAAAGATGAATCGGCGAAAAATGGAAAGTTTATTTCATTTTATTAAAATAGCAAAAAACGAAGAGGTTTGTCGCTTTCATTCTTCACTCATTACTTTTATTTCTGCTTTTGAACTTGAAAAGATACGCAATCATGAACGTTATTTATTAGAATTGCTCAGCTGATAATCCCGGATTAATTTTCGGAAATATCAAATTAGTTTGATAGATATTCCTATAAAGGCTAGACTATAAATTACCTCAAAGTTAAAAGCTAATGAGATCAGCTTGAAAATAATTTATCATGGAGGTTTTATATGGATATTAAACAAGTAATAAATCAAGTTAATCGAGATGATTATGTTTGGAAAGAAGATGGGGATTTACTTCCTCAGACAACTGCTACAGAAGCAATTGAGAATGGTCTCCGTATGTTACAAGTTCAAAAAGGTCAACGAGTTTTAGAAATTGGTACAGGTTCAGGTTATAGTACAGCATTGTTAGCGAATTTGGTTGGTACGTCTGGTCAGGTAGTTTCAGTTGATATAGATCCTGAACTTACGAAGAGAGCCAATGGAAGACTATCTAATTATCCCCATGTAACATGTGTAACAAGGGATGGAAGAACTGGATATGAGCTAAATGCTCCTTATGACCGCATTATTGCTTGGACTACTCCTGAATACATCCCCAATTCATGGAAGGACCAACTAAAAGAGGATGGGATCATTGTTGCTCCCTTTCGTGTACTGCCCATTGCTGGATGCATGGTTACTGTTCAATTGAAGAACGTCGACGGGAAATTGCAGGGTGGCTTAGTAAGTCAAGAAGGATATATCATGATGACTTCTGAACCTGTTGTTAACTTTTTTGGGCATGAAATACATGCAGATGTGACTGGTACAGGTGATCATCCGTTCTGGGCAAGTTCTGAGTGGATGAAACAATTACATAGTGAAAATTGGAATAAAAAATTTGTACAGGCGTCTCCTGAGTCATCTTCATTTGAAGAAAGTGGTATGGATATTCGTCCTTATTTACTTGGTAAATATCCAGATGGTTTTACCTTTGCTTTTCATCCTGATCATGGATACTTGATCGGATACAGCAGTCCTGAAGGATTCGCACTCCTCTCATACCATTATGAAAACAAATGGATGGTATCTGATAAAAAACATGAAGATGTTCTTAGTAGTTGGTGGAATGATTGGGTGTCAAATGGAAAGCCAAGTTATGACCAATTAAAACCGATCGTTGTAGGTGATCGGATCACAGTTACATTGAGAGGGGGTGAATGACGTGGAATATCAAGCTCCGGAATTGATTGAAATTGGTAGTTTTGAAGAGATGACACTTGGACCTAAATTTTCTGATACTGCTGATGCAAATGCTTATCAAAATTAAAAAAAGGGGCGCTTAGCGTCTCTTTTTTTAAAGGAGAGATATTGGTGTTTTTTTCTAGCTATCAAACAAATCATTTAGTCATGGATGAGATTTTAGATCATTATGTTTATCACAAAGATGGGGATGCAGAGTGTTATTTTATTGGAGAGATATTATCTGACCAAGAAGCTACCTATCACGCATTTCAGGAGTTTCAACGCACCTTACATCCTCATACTATTCTCTTTTTAAGAGGAAACTATCAAACAATAATAAGGGTCTCAAATGAATTATGGCTTTTCTCTGATTTAGGGAATGTCAGACCGATTTATTATACAAAGAAAGACAAACAATGGTTAATCTCCTCTCACCTCACACGACTAAATGATATAGTTGATTCCCCTTTTAATACCTCTTGGTTTCGTCGGTCTTTATCAACAAGCGGATTTCATATTGAAACAGAGACTCCTTTTCAAAAAATCCAGATGGTTCCTGGAGGGATGGCACTTTATATAAATAGTGATCAGGATCGAGTAGACTTTTTCCAAGCTTGGAACATTGATATGGAGGAGAATCTCTCTTGGGAGATGGCACAGAATGAATTGAATGAGGAATTAACAGCTTCGGTAGCTTTACGATGTCAAAACAAGAAGATTACATCGGACTTAAGTGGTGGATTGGATTCATCTACCATCACATGTATTGCTTCTAAAGAAAACCTAGTTAAGTCTGTGACAATCATCGGTAAAGAAGAAAATGAAGACGGAGAGATAGCTCAGGAGATTGCAAAAATACAAAAAAATATTAAACAAACCTTATTGAGTCAAGGGGATATTCCATCGATTTATTCCCACATGGATAGATTCAGGGGGGATAGTCCGATTTCATTTCTTTGGTCCGCAAATAAAACATATAAAATTATTCAATGGGCAAAAGAAAATAAATCAGACATTCACTTTAGTGGTGAAGGTGGAGATATTGTTTTAGAAGCTGATCATTCCTATCTTGTTGATTTAATTTTCAAAGGGAAATGGAAGACATTTTATTCACATATAAGAGGTTGGGCTGACGTGAAAAAGCAATCACCTCTAACTTGGTTAATTGGTTCATTCCGTGTTGGATTAGGTTTACCATTTAAACCAAAACAAAGGCATCCTCTCGCTCTTACACATAACTCAGCAAATTGGTTAAACTTCTCAACTTCTATTAAAAAATTTAGATACTCGAAATGTCTTGGGGTTTCTAATACCATTCATGGAATTCACTATCTTGGATATATTTCGAGTGGGCTGAGAAATTTAGCAAAACAAGAACAGGTAAACATGAGTTTTCCTTATTTAGACCATAATGTTCTTCGCACTTGTATCCGAACACTTCCAGAGAATCGAATGGATCCTTATGAATTGAAACCTCTATTGAAAAGATCATTCCATAGTGATCTACCTTCATGTTTGTTGAATCGAAACACTAAAGGAAACTATACTGCGGACGTTTATCATGGAATGGAGCAGAATTATTCATGGTTTCACAAATCATTTCGAGAAATGCATTTATCCGAGATGGGCTTAGTAGATAAAGATAAATTTCGAGAGTGTTTTCATCGTTTATTAATTGGAGCTCCAGTTAGATTACCTGAGTTTAATCAAACACTTGCATTAGAGATGTGGCTTCGTCAATTTAAACAGGAGAGAGGGTAAAGCATGTACATTGTACCTGAGTACATTCAAATAACAGAAATTGAAGAAAAGTATGTCCTTTTAGATTGTCGGGATAATTATTTTTATGGAATCAGTAAGTCTGGTGGAGAGTTTTTGGAACAAATCAAAAGTCATGGGGATTTGGAAAAAGCGATTAAACGATTGAGCAATGTCTACAATATCTCCTTAGATAGGATAGAAGAAGATATGGTTACTTTTTTAGAGAAGCTCAGCGAGAAGGGGTTGATTTTAAAACGATGATGCGTGCATGGATTTCCATTGTCTTAGCTACTTTTCTCATTAAGAACCGTAGTATGGAGCAACTATCCCCTCTATTAAAAAAAAGAAAGATGAGTTGCCCACAGGAGTGGTCTTACGATGATACTAAAGTGGCTTGGACTCAAATCAATAAGGCTAAAAAACTTTTTTTGTCTCGAACTGCTTGTTTAGAACAATCTCTAGCTTTATTTCTTTATGCAACTTCAAAAAGTAAAAAAGTAGATTTATGTGTAGGTGTGAGGGTAGCTCCATTTGTTTCTCATGCTTGGATAGAGGTAAATGGAGTGCCAGTACAAGAAGACTTATCAATTAAGTCTTACAAAAAAATATTAGTAGTATGACCAAAAAAATCCCCGATTCCACCACTACCGAAAGCCGAAACACCGAAACGTTTCGGTAAATCGGTACCTCCGAGAGTGGGGGAGAGGGGGGGTAACCTGTTTTTTTGACTCTAGATTTTGTTGATTCAAACTTATCAAAGCATCTATGATAAAGTATTAATTTACGGTGTCTAGATCAGGGCGTGACCTTTATCTAGACTGGGATGATGAGAGCAAAGCTGAAGCCTATTGTAGCCCTCAGTCCCTACGCTGATGTTAAGAATCAGCGTCTTTCGGACAGGATCCTCACCAAAGGTTGCGCAGCGTATGCACGGTACCGATCTACCCCTTGTCCTTGAGGCGATTGACCTTGTCCAAGATCGCCATTACTTCTACGGATTCAGTTCCATCCAAGAACTCTCCATTTCCAAGGGGGATTTCGTCGGTCAGCTTCTTCCTCAGAACACGGTATGCGATGAAGCTGAGAACGAAGCCGATGATGGTTACTGCTGCCTTACGCATCTTACCTTTACCTCCAGGAGATCAACTTGTCAACCTATTTAAATAGTATCATAATATCCATTTTTCAGTCTATATGAAGAATATCCCAAGGGTGGGTGAGGAAGTTAACTTGTTTTCTGATTTTGTTTTAACTGTGCTTGGGAGTGGGGATGCATTCCTCTTTTGTATTTGTTTTTGGAAAAAGTCCTGTCTAAATCGATATCTCTATATTGGTAGTGAGTAATAGTAGGTTCATCATATCGTAGTATCTTATTTTTGGCTTTCCTCGTGCGGTCTTCCAGTTCTTTATCATAATTGATCCTTAATTTCTTTCCAGCTACTCTTGCCTTCTCAATTTGATGTTTGGGAAGCTCCCAGTTAATGATCCAATCGTGGATGGCATCATCCATCTGGATCTCATCTGGAACAAGTGTCCGAGGGAGAATGGGATGATTGGTCCCAAACAGATCCCTCAATTTCCCCCAGAAACTTTTCTCCTCATCCTCATCTTCCAACTCAAATATGGTTATATATTTCTTGCGTGATATGCGACCTGGGAAGACCATCGTTTCCACAGATACAGTTACTATGTAGTTTCCGTATGCGGTTCCTAGCTCGATGTCTTCCTCATCCACTACTGTGTACTGGTCTTTGTAGTATCTCATGCAATTTGCTCAGCCTTTACTCTTTTCATAGCTTTTTCTGCTTTATTTTTTTTCACTCCAGCAAGATCTGCTAGACCTCGAATGCTCGGACGCTTTCCGTTTTCTTTTATATATTCGAGGGCCATATGATAAACATGTTCATCATCATCAAAAGTGTCTGCTTCATCTAATAAATGATTAATGCGATTTGCTATTTTTGTCCGAGCTGTCCGTTGTCCGTTTTCTGATAAGGGTGTCTGTCTGCTGATTGTGTCCGGAGTGCCCGAGATTTTTAAACTGTCTGTCTGAGTGTCTGTTTGCTCATGTGTTTGATTGTCTAAGGTGTCCGAAATTGTCCGTAATGTAATTTTGTCCGAACTGTCCGAGTTATGGAGAGTGTCCGTTTCTTTTGTCTGGACACTACTGTTTGCACTGTCCGTTTCAATCTGTCCGAGTGTCCGACTGCTTATATTTTCTACTGTCTGAGCGTCTGTCTGGTTAGAGGCAGTGTCTATGTTTTCGAAGTGTCCGTCCATATTTTCTCTACGGTCCGAGGTGTCTGTTTTAATCTGTCCTAAGTACTGTCCGTTAAAGAAATATCGCTTTGCTGTCTGTCTGGACACTTTCTTTCTATTTGTCCGAATGATTCTGATTTGTCTGTCTGGGTGTCCGAAAGTGTCCGCTGTCTGAGTATCCGTTTCGCTGTCCGTGTCCGAAAGTGTTCGAGTGTCTGGACTGTCTAATGGTGTCCGTCTGAAAAAAGAAGTAACTGTCTGAAAAAATGTCCGAACAGTTTTGTCCGTCTGTCCGTTTTTCTCATTTTGCTGGACAAGAGCACTTGCAAAGATGGCAGATGCGATGATGGTTCCTGCTGTGATGGATACCCCTGTGAATATTCCCCAACCACCATAGTTTACTAATGATGAAACATTACCAATGAGATTAATGATCAGTCCGAATCCAAATCCCCAAATAACAGCCGTTGGTATTCTTGTTTTCAAGAAACTGTAGAAGATAATTACTATCTCAGATACTCCGAGGATCACTTCTACAAACATTGTATAGGATGTAGCTAATGATCCAGTCATCCCTGAAATGGTGGCGAATTCATGTGTGTGGTTCCAACTCATGTATATACCATTACTAAAAACAACTACTGCCCCAATCAGTAAAAGAGAACGGAGGAGGAAAGCTCCGATCCATTCTCCTAGTTTTGATAATGCATTATTCATTTTTTAAAATCCTCCATTACATTGTTGTAAATGCCCAACATATAGTTAAAAGGATTCAAATAACTTGTATGTAAAGGCTTGAAAAATGTACCTATAATGTAATGGTTAATAAACTTCTAAAAGATGCGACTAAAGAACAGATCAAAGAAGCAGGGCTTGAAGAACACTATGTCAACCACAATGTTTCCTTGTTTTATACAAGTGCTGCGGCAAATCCATTTACGGCTACATACATAGCATCTAAAGGTGACCCTATAGCAGATTTATACGAAGACATCGCAGCAGAAGAAAAAGCGAGAGCTACATACCAATGGATCATTGATATGTCGGATGATCCAGATATCAATGATTCTTTGAAATTTCTACGAGAGAGGGAAATTGTACATGCACAGCGTTTCCGTGAGGCAGTGGAGATAGTGCAGGAGTATCAGGGGCAGAAGAAGTTTTTTTAGATCTGATTGGATGACTTTATTATGAGCTACCGAGAAGGCAGGTGTAATATCTATCAGATAAGAAGGTTCAAGACGACTACTTTTATTACAGTAACTAAAATTAACCAAAAAAGGGTATCGATTTGTGACAGTTTCCCAATTGTTGCAAGCGAAATAAACAAACGGACAACTGATAGTGAACTCCCCCCTCCTCTCTCGAAATGATTCGTAAATCGGTACCTCCAAGAGTGGGGAGAGGAGATTAACTTGTTTATTGTGGATATGTATAAACTGGCTCCATGCAAGGAGCCAGTAGATTAGGTAAATCGTCGGCGACAACTTACTATGATTCTCGTTCCTCTTTGTAAGAAAATAGTTCTAGTAAATATAGGTCTACCACATACAAAAATAAATCTTCTACGAGAACTTTGGCAAATAGCCACTAATACTTCTCCTCTGCGGAGTCGACGAGTGATGGTTCTTCCAGAGAAAGTACCGCAAGTACGGGAAACGATTTGTCCAGGACGTAAAGTGATGACTTCCGTTCTAAAACGGTGGTGATGTTTATGGTGACGATGCTTGCGATGGTGCTTGCGATGGTGCTTGTGATGATGTTTATGATGGTGTTCATGGTGATGTTCATGTTCATCGTGATGTTCATGTTCATCGTGATGTTCATGTTCACAATCATCTAATATAATGTTCAATTCATTACCTCCTTTCATTAGATTGATATATTCTATGTAGAAAGGATGAGAATGGATTGATTCAAACATCTATTTAAGTGAGAGGTAGAGTGAACTTGTTTTCTGATTCTGTTTTAGACTTGTCTGGGAATTGGGATGCATCCCTCTTTTGTACTTCTTATCGGAAAAAGTCCTGTCTAAATCGATATCACTATATTGGTAGTGGGAAATAGTAGGTTCATCGTATCGTAGTATCTTATTTTTCACTTTCTTCGTTCGGTCTTCTAGCTCTTTATCATAACTAATTCTTACTATCTTTCCAGCTGCTTTGGCCCTCTCCATTTGATGCTTAGGAAGTTTCCAATCGATGGTCCAGTCGTGGATCGCATCATCCGTTTTGTAATATTGTCCGAACTGTCCGAGTCATGGAAACTGTTTATCGCTTCTGTCTGGACACTACTGTCTGTGCTGTCCGATTGTCTGTTCTTCTCATTCTGACGGACAAGTGTACTAGCAAAGCTAGCAGCTGCAATGATGGTTCCTGCGGTGATGCACGATCAAGAAGCGCATTCGTAATTTTTTGATGGATATTGTAGAGGAAGAGCTTAATGACGAAAAAGGACGCGGATGTATGACCGCGAACGCGGCACTGGAGCATGCAAGTCAGGATGAAAAAGTGGCTGAGATTGTATCCCAAAATTTAAATTATTTAGAGGTGGCATTATACGGGGTATTTCGTAGTGCACAAGAGAATGATGAAATTCCATCACATAAAAATGCCCGTGCACTTGCACGATTTGTATTGAACACGGTTCAAGGGCTACGAGTACTAAGTAAAGGATGTCTTGGTAAGAATCGAAGACAGATTTTGATTGACGTGGTTGATGTAACGATCGAAGCTATTTGATTCATCCTTACTAAACTCAAACTACCTGCATTCATCGCAGGGATTTTTTTATCCTGTTTTGGTACGATCATTCTAAAACTAAAACCTATCATTTTCTATATCCCTAGGAGGAGTCGACATGTCGAATAAGAAAAATGCAGAACAAGTAAAAACTATTGCTGTTTTAGGAACAGGTATCATTGGTTCACCTGTTGCTCGCAATTTACAGAACAATTTGTTCCATGTACGAGTTTGGAATCGGACACGATCAAAGGCTGAGCCGCTTGCTTCCCATGGTATTGATGTGGCTGATTCACCTCAGGAAGCCGTTAAAGGTGCAGATGTTATCATTACACTGCTCAAGGATGGACCGAATGTACTAGAAACAATGAAATCTGCTGTTCTAGGTCTGCAAAAAGGAGCGATTTGGATCCAGATGAGTACAGTTAGAGTCACAGCAATCGATGATCTAGCTTCGTTTGACAATGGATAGTGGATTTTTCCAGTTAAAAGCAGCATCTATTCTAGCAAATGATTATACAGCTAGCTTTTCGATTGCAAACGCAGTGAAAGATGCGGAGTTAGTTGTGGAGGCTGCAGAGAAGTCGGGTGTTCTCGTAGATACTGCTGTCGCAGGTTTGAAGAGATTTGAGCGAGCACTTCATGCTGGTTATGGGGATAAAGATATGGCTGCTTCTGGTTTAGGGGAAATAGAGTAATGAGTTTACAAGAAAATAATCAATCGATTATTTCTACTCAGGTAATTTCTAAGGAAGAAAAACTTCCTATAGGGCACTTACTAGCATACGAAGGTAGAATAAATGCATTATCCATATGATCAAAGCTGATGATGCAGTATCATCCGTAAATGATTGGCAAAAAAAGACTACCCAGTTTTATTCATACGTTGGAGCTGGGAATCATTTGGATATGCTTGTTCATCCATTTCTTGAAAAAAATGTGGTAGTAATTCGTTGTATTATACTACAATTCTCCTTTATAGGAAAAAGGACTTGTGCAATTTATTTACAATAAGTCCTTTTTTAATTAAAAATAGTATTTAAGCCAAACGAAGGATAAGGCGATAACATAATCCCAAAATTTACGTTAAAATCTTATCATCGTTGGTGTTTTCCAGTTTACAAAGTGATGGGAGTATCATATTTAGATTATCAGAGATGATAGCGAATCAATTTTATGGGTTATTTCCACTATTATTTCCTCTGTTAACTGGTACAGATCATTAGAATGAATGGAGAGAATTTCGTGCAAAAATTTATCATTGAAGATGATTTTTGGTCCTTATTTCCCAATGCAAAGGTTGGAGTGGTATTAAGTAGAGGAATAAATAACTCAATAAGAGATGTTGAAGTTTATGAAAAAATGTTAGAAGAAGCAGGGAAAGAGGCTCTTAGACATATCGAAATGGATGATTTTAGTAAAAATTCAGCTATCTTTGTTTGGAGGGAAGCTTTTCAGAAATTTAAAACAAAGAAAGGAGCGAGGTCTTCGATTGAAGCATTATTGAAAAGAGTGAAGAATGGCAATTCGATTCGACCAATAAATCCACTTGTTGATATTTATAATTCCATTTCACTGCGTTATGGACTCCCATGTGGGGGAGAAGATATAGATTCTTTTGTGGGTAACATACGATTAACGAAGGCAAATGGAAATGAATCATTTATTCCTTTAGGGAGTGATGAAAATATTCCTCCATATGAAGGAGAGATTATTTACAAAGATGATGCAGGTGCGATATGTAGATGTTGGAATTGGCGAGAAGCTTTGAGAACAATGCTGACAGAAAACACAAAAAATGCTTTCCTATGCTTGGAGTTAGTAGATGAGACAAGAATCGATGAGTTTCGTATGGCACTTAAAGAATTGGCTGAATTAGGATCGCATCATCTTGGAGGTAAGGCTGAAATTCATGTGTTAGACAGGAATAAAAAAGAAATTATGCTTAAAAACATATAATGGGATAGGAACAAAAAGTTTGTTCATCTGAAGGAAGCAAATTAGGAAAAGCTTAAACAAATCTTGAAAGTGAGTGATCAAGATCTGTTTAAGCACATGTTTCTCTTTTAGGTATAGGGAGGTGATGAAGCTTTTAATAATAAATTATTTTTAATTGTTGACTTAGTATAGGGGGGTATAGTATATTTATATCAAGAAGGAAATGAATAAAACAACTAACAAGGAAAAGCAAAAGGAGACAAACAAAAATGGAAAACCATCATCATCATCATCATACAACAGCAAACAATACCAATAACACCTTAAACGTAAAGGTTGATTATCAAAATGAGATTATCACGATTGATCTAAAAGATAATGAAAATAATCCCCCTGAACTAGAAATAAATCATGAGAAACGTTTGCATCTTATTGTCGTAAGTGCGGATTTAAAGGAATATTATCATTTGCATCCAATCGATAAAGGAAATGGAATTTTTGAGCAAGCATTTAAATTGAAAGATAATGCATATAAAGTTTTTGTAGATATTCAACCTAAAAACATAGCCTATCATAATAAAGCAATTGAATTGGAAGTGGGACAATCCCATTCTGTACATCATATTCATCCTTTAGAAGTAGATACAACGTTTGTAAAATCTATTGATAATAAAACAGTCGAACTTACCATTGATTCTCTTGGTGTGCACCAGAATACAACATTCCGTTTTGATAGTAAAAACGGAAAACCTGATCCTTATCTAGGGGCATTGGGACATGTTGTGATTTTGGATGAATCAGCGGAGACCTTTATCCATGTTCATCCAAAATCTGAAAATGAAACGGTTTTTGAGACCCATTTTATGAAGCCTGGAATATATAAACTTTGGGGAGAATTTAAATTTGGGGAACAAGTTCATGCCTACCCATTTGTAATTGAAGTGAAATAAAAAGGAACATATAGGATTTGAATTGAAAAACCAGCTTTGATGAAAAGCTGGTTTTTATTTATTTTTAAACTGGGGTCTAAGTAGGCGTAAACTAAAAATTTTATATTTAAATTATTTTCGAAATGGGTTCTTGAAATTTTTGAATACAACCCATTGTATGACAAAAAGTCCATGCATCATCAATCCGATCATGTAATCACCTGTTACATAACTTAATATCCCGCCTATGAAAAGGGTGAATTTTAATAGTTGCTCCGCTATGAATCCTAATACCCAAACTTTGCGAAGTTGAATTCTAGCCATGATCAAAAGGTATACAGCGAGTAAAATATAGAAAAGTTTGGAGTGTAGAAAGTCTTCCAATAAAAATGCTCCTTCATTTGTTGGTTGTATATTCTGCATTTACTTTTATAGAAATTTCTTTGTTTAGAATAACATAAATAATAATATTGATTAATAAACAGTCTAATCCTTCATGAATTGGCGACTCCCAGTACAATCGGATTGTATTTAGCAGGGAACTGGGTCTGAATAGTCATGGCTTATATGGTGCTTGCACTGTCTGAAAGAAGAGTAGCAGATACAATTACTGAGGAAAGAAATACTTGGAGTAAATAATAGAGCATGATTATATAAATCAAGAGCCCGCATTCTTAACAGGAATTGGGCTCTATTTGATTCCATTATGGAATCAGCGTTATGGTAGTCTGACAGTTTCCTTCGTGATTGTTAATTTTTGAATCTTATCCATATTCACTTCTATACCCAATCCTGGTTTACTGGTTAATGCTGCAAAGGGAAGGTCATAAGCTAAGTCTCCAATATCTTCACTAAATAGCAAAGGTCCTGTTAACTCTGTATGGGTAATATTTTTATGGGATTTGGCAACATGATATCCAGCTGCAGAAGCGATGGAAGACTCCACCATTGAACCAATTTGACAAGAAAGACCTGCGTATTCCGCCATCTTTGTTAATTGAATAGCTGGAAATATTCCCCCACATTTCATCAATTTAATATTGATTCGATCAGCAGCCTGTTTTTTGATTATTTCTATTAAATGATATCCGTTTTGGATACTTTCATCTGCCATGATAGGCAATGTTGTATGTTTTTTTAGTTCTGCTAAACCATCTATGTCGTGTATCATGATCGGTTGTTCCACCCAAGCGATATCATATGATTCTAGTTCGCGAATCGATCGAATCGCTTGCGAATAATTATGCCAACCTTGATTGATATCTACACAGATAATAACTTCTGGTCCTACTGCGTGACGTATTGCTTTGACACGTTGGATGTCATCGTATGGGTCATGTCCTAGTTTTAATTTTAGATACGAATACCCTTCTGATAGCGCTTTCTTTGCATTTGCAGCCATAACAGTTGGTTCATCAATACTTAATACCGCTGGGAAGGTAAGGTTTTTGTGAAATTCTCCACCAATCAAGTTATAGATGGGTTGTCCTGCATATTTTCCCATTAGATCATAGCAAGCAATATCAATAGCAGCTTTTGCGGAAGGGTTTGCATAAATCGTTTGATTAAGCGAATGATGAATCTGTTCGATGGAGAAAGGATTCATCCCCAGTACTACTGGTAGAAGATGTTGCTTTAACACTTGAATCACACTAGAAAAAGTTTCACCAGTGACATGTTCGTCTGGTACTGCTTCTCCATAACCAATTAATCCTTCGTCTGTTTCTAAACGGACAATGATAGATGGCATATAATCATAACGGGAATAAGATATGATAAAGGGTTCTTTGAGTGGTAATTGGATGCCAAAAAGATCTGCTTTTACAATTTTCAATGTATTCCCCTTCTTTGCTTAGAGTAAAATATATAATATTAATCTATTTGTAAATAATTATAATGTTTTTGTAGTGTCAAAAGTCAATATATATATTTAAGCGTTATCTTTGTTTTGGTGGGATAAAAGGGATGTACGATTGGAAGCATTCTTTTGATTTTATAGAATAAAAAAAAGACCTTTGTCAAGGTCTTTTACATACTCTCTACTTGCTTGATCAACTTTAATTTTTGAAAAATACGAACCAATCGGTTACCCATTGGTAACATGCGAAGCTCCGTTTGTGTGACGGTTTTGGTCACCAAAAGTAGGATAAAGTAAAGGATAATCGCAAAGAGGATATAAACAAAACTGATGCCCATATATTCCCAACGATTGAAACCCGCTACTACAAACCAACCACGCAAGACGTGATAAGAGAGATAGAGAATACCCCCCATAATCGCTGAAGCAAGGACTGGTTTTATAAATACATTTTTAATCGAGATTTTGATATTGGTCTTACGAAACACCATCCATAAATTTAATAAACAAACGACAAGATAAGCAATCACCATAGCAATAGCAGAACCGGCTATTCCATATAGTGGAACGAAGATAAAATTACTAATGAATTTGACCGCTGCACCAATTAATAAATGACGAACAGGTAGTTTGTTATATCCCAATCCCTGTAAAATACCAGAGCTAGTAACAGCCAAGGTGCTAAAGATAGCAGAGAAGGAGAGTATCGCTAAGGTTGGAGTACCTTTTGCATCCGTATACATTGCGATATTAAAAGGTTCAGCTAAAATACTGAGTCCCACACTTGCAGGAAGACTGATGACGAGAGTCATCATCCATGCTTGGGAGATTTTATTTTTGACAGCTTCCATATTATTCTTCGCCACATAAGCTCCGATTGCAGGGATCAAAGCAAGCGTCAATGAAGACGAAAAGGTCGAAATAATATTTACAAAAGGTTCTCCGCGTGCATAAATCCCAAAGAGTGTACCTGTCATGGAGGCCGTATTTCCCATGCTTACTAAAATTCTTGGGATAGTTAGTGAATCTACTAATCCAATTAACGGAAGTACAAGCGTAGCAAGGGAAATGGGAATAGCATATGCGATGATTGATTTGGATAAACCCCACAGTGATTCTTTAGAAGAAGAATGGGTTACTTGGATAACTGGTTTTTTTTCTCTAGCGTTGTACCAAAGTACAACCAATAGACCTGCAATAGCACCAAAGACTGCACCAGCTGTGGCGCCAGCCGCTAATATTTCAGCTCCAAAACCAGATACTTTTAACCAGTAGACAAGTCCTATGACTGTTACGACTCGTACTACTTGTTCTATTACTTGCGATATTCCAGTAGGCATCATTTGTTGATGTCCTTGGAAATAGCCTCGATATGCTCCCATAACAGGAACAATGATAATAGCAGCTGCAAGCACTTGAATAGGTAGCGTATTTTGGGGGCTTTTTAGCATGACATTTGCGATGAAAGGAGCACCAAAAAACAGAATAATTCCAAAGAAAATCCCTGTTACTGAGAGGATGATAGCAGCAGCTTTTTTTACTCTTTGTGCACCTTCATAATCTTCTTTTGCAAGCCTTTCTGCTACAAATTTGGAAACAGTGATAGGTATTCCTGCAGATGCGATCATGAGTAGGATAGAATAAAAAGGAAATGAAATCCGATACAACCCCACGATATGATCGCCTGCGATGTTTTGTAAGGGAGCCCAAAAGAGACTACCCAGTATTTTTGTAAGAAGAGTAGCAACACTGAGTATCAAGGTTCCTTTTACGATTTTGTTTGACATGAATCAAGCTTCCTTTTACCATTTTTACAATATCGTCTCTATTCTAACAGGAATGGGTGGAAAAAACGAGATAGGTCAGTGATGAAATGATGACACTGATAGTGGGATTCCCGTTTTATGTAGAATGATGGAGGCTGTTTATTTCAAGAACTTTTTATTGCTGAATAATAGAGTTAATCTTTTGTATTTTGGCTCATTTGAACGCTGCATTATCATAAATTCTTAACTTCGTTTGTTGCGTCTTCCAGTAAAACCAACTACAATAGCATAGAGAGTTTTATAAGCGATATTCCCAGCATGGGTGAGGAGGAGCAACATTTTGGGCATTAAATTAATTAATATAGGTTTTGGTAACATCGTTTCGGCAAATCGAATTGTGTCGATTGTGAGTCCTGATTCCGCACCAATCAAAAGAATTATACAGGAAGCGCGTGATCGAGGTGTACTCATTGATGCTACATATGGACGACGAACCCGTGCGGTCATCATAACAGATAGTGATCATGTTATTTTATCTGCTGTCCAACCGGAAACAGTCGCACAACGTTTAGCGAATGTTACGAAAGAACAGTCAGAGGAATTAGTAGATTAGTCGAAGAATAAATTGGTAATAACTACTAAAAGATGTTAGAGTAGAAAGGTATACGATAAGTCATGACAAATCCCAGTTATCAAGACCGCGGTCTTCTTATTGTTGTATCGGGGCCTTCTGGTGTAGGTAAAGGAACGGTGTGCGGGATGCTGCGTAAACGCAATCCCAATCTGATCTACTCTGTATCCGCTACGACCCGTTCTCCAAGACAAGGAGAGCAACATGGAGTGAACTATTTCTTCCATACAAGAGATGAGTTTTTTACCATGATGGAAAATGGTAAATTAATTGAATGGGCAGAGTATGTTGGAAATTACTATGGGACTCCTCGCCAGTTTGTAGAAGATAAATTGAATGCAGGTGAAGATGTTATCTTGGAGATTGAAGTTCAAGGTGCCAAGCAAGTCAAAGAACAATTCCCTGAAGGGATTTTTATTTTTCTACTACCACCATCAATGGATGAATTAAAACGTAGAATCATGGGACGAGGAACTGAAACAGTATCTACGATACAGCGTCGTCTCCATGTGGCTTCAAGTGAATGCAGAGAACTGACTATGTATGATTATGCAGTGATTAATGATCGATTGGAACGTGCTTGCGAAAAGATCGAAGCGATCTTGCTTGCGGAGCATTGTCATACTTCAAGAGTGATTATGGAAGATTAACCGTGTTGGATAGGAGGAATGGATTGTGTTATATCCATCTATAGATAAATTAATGGCAAAAGTAGATAGTAAATATTCCTTAGTTGTACTTGCAGCAAAACGGGCAAGAGGACTATTGGAAGGTCAAAACGCTCATATCAAAGCGCAATCGAGCAAGCATGTTGGGGTAGCTTTAGAAGAAATCTCATCCAATATTGTTGTGACACCTATGCGAGCAAGAAGAAATACAGAAGAAAAGTAAGGAAAGTTTGATAAAATAAACAACCTGATAGTGAGGTTGTTATTTTTTTCGTAAATAAGATAGGAAAGATATGATATCTATCAACAGGACAAAAGAGGGATAGAGATGGAGAAAAAACGCATCGTATTGGGGATTACTGGAGGAATTGCAGCATTTAAAGCCGCTTCGATTGCGAGTAAACTGACTCAGCTAGGGATGGATGTCCGTACGATTATGACAAAGTCTGCTACCGAATTCATCACCCCTCTTACCTTACAAACATTAACACGAAACCCTGTAGCGATAGACACCTTTGATGAGCGAGATCCATCTCGTGTCATGCATATTGATTTAGCTGATCATGCAGATCTTGTATTAGTAGCACCTGCGACAGCAAATATTATTGGTAAATTGGCAAACGGTTTAGCAGATGATATGTTATCGACGACAATATTAGCAACAGAAGCGCCGATTGTACTCGCTCCTGCTATGAATGTACATATGTATCAAAATAAATTTGTACAGGCCAATATGAAAAAATTAGCAGATCATGGTGTAAAGTATATTGAACCTGGAGAAGGACAGTTGGCTTGTGGATATGTTGGGAAAGGTAGACTTGCAGAGCCTGAAGAGATAGTTGCGTGGGTGCAATCCTTTTTTGATAAGAAACATTCATTACAAGGGAAGACGGTTCTTATTACAGCAGGTCCCACCATAGAAGCAATAGATCCAGTCCGGTATTTGTCTAACCATTCCTCTGGTAAAATGGGTTATGCATTGGCTACAGCTGCTTTGTTTGCTGGGGCAAATGTTATTTTAGTCAGTGGTCCAGTAGCTTTAACACCACCTCAAGGTGCAAAAGTAATTTCGGTGAGAGGGGCACAGGAAATGCATGATGCTGTTCTCTCACATTTGGATGATGTGGATATGGTGATCAAAGCAGCAGCAGTATCAGATTATCGTCCAAAAGAAGTATTAACACACAAACGAAAAAAACATACAGACAACTGGGAGATTGAATTGATAAAAAATCCCGATATTGCATATGAAGTGGGAAAACGAAAAAGAGAAAATCAATTGTTGATCGGTTTTGCCGCTGAAACAGAAAATGTAGAAATGTATGCAAAGGAGAAGTTGGAGAAGAAAAATATGGATTTTATTATTGCTAACAATGTGCTCCAAGAGGGAGCAGGATTTTCTGTTGATACCAATGCTGTAAGTGTTTATGGCAAACAAGGGTTAATTGCTACCTATCCAGTGATGTCTAAACGAGATTTGTCAGAGCAGCTCATAACTTGGCTCGGAGCACAGTTATGATTCAGTTAGCAAAAGTAGTGGTGGATGTTCCAAGTAAAGGAACAGATCGACCTTTTGATTACTTGGTACCTGAAAATTTGATTGGAGAAGTGAAGTTAGGTAGCCGGGTAGAAGTGCCTTTTGGACCACGGAAAATACTCGGTTATGTAGTTGGGTTAATCCTAGCACCACCTTCTCAAAAGCTAAAAAACATCTTAGATGTAAAAGATATTTTGCCTCCTTTAACGCAAGAACTTTTGCAGCTTGGTCAAGCGATGGCGGAAGAATATTTTTGTCATACGATAACTGCTTTTCAGTCGATGATTCCAGCTGTTTTAAAAGGAAAGTATCAGAAAAAAATTTATCTGGGTTCTGTGGATACATTGGCCGATTTGGAAATGGAGCCACTCGTTCAACTTTTAGAGAAAAAAACATCATGTACTTTTGAAGAAGCAGAAGAGATGGTGGGGAGACCTGCGTTACGTAAAGCTATTCAAAACAAAGTAGTCTTAGTGGAAGAGCATGTGGGTGACCGTGTAACAAAAGAACAAATAACTTGGGTTCGACTACAAAACAACAATGTGCAAGATATCCCAAAACGTGCAAAAAAGCAGATCGAAGTAATGCAGTATTTACTCCAAGATCCGAAAGACATTCCATTGGCGACATTATTAGCAGAAACTGGTGCAAATAGACAGACTGCCAAAGCATTAGAAGAACGTGGTTTGATTCAATTGGAAGTCAGAGAGCAGTATCGTGATCCCTATCGAAATGCTTCTTTTGTTCCGACTGTTCCTTTGGAGTTGACAGCAGAGCAACAACAAGCTCTAGATATTATTTCAAAACCGATGCAAGAAGAGCAATATCAGACAGTTCTGTTGCATGGAGTGACAGGTAGCGGGAAGACAGAAATATATTTACAATCCATTGAAAAAGTTCTGCAACAAAACAAAGAAGCAATCGTGTTGGTTCCCGAAATAGCTCTGACTCCTCAGATGGTCGATCGATTTAAAGGTAGATTTGGAGATAAAGTGGCAGTTCTTCATAGTAGGCTTTCAGCAGGCGAACGATACGACGAATGGCGGAAAATTCGCCGAGGAGAAGTTCAAGTAGCGATTGGGGCACGATCTGCTATTTTTGCTCCATTTACAGAGTTAGGTTTGATTATTATTGATGAAGAGCACGAATCATCTTATAAACAAGAAGAAAGCCCACGTTATCATGCAAGAGAAATTGCGAGATGGCGTGCCCGATTTCATCAAGCAACCGTAATTTTAGGATCAGCTACACCTTCTCTAGAAAGTTATTTTCATGCTCGCACCAATGCATACGAATGGGTAACATTAAAAGAGAGAGTGAAAGGTCGCCCGTTTCCAAAAGTAGAGACGGTAGATATGAGAGAAGAACTAAAACAGGGAAACCGGACCATGTTTAGTAAATCCCTTACTACCTCCATTCAAGAGACTGTTGCTCGTGGGGAACAGGTTGTATTGTTTTTAAATCGTCGCGGATATGCTACGTTTGTGTTATGTCGTTCGTGTGGAGAAGTGGCAAATTGTGATCACTGTGATATCGCATTGACCTATCATCATACGAATCGAACAGTCCGCTGCCATTATTGTGGTTATACTGACCGAGTTCCCACTACTTGTCCAAAATGCCAAAGTGAACATATTCGTCATTTTGGTACGGGTACCCAAAAAGTAGAAGAGGAGTTAAGTAAACATTTTCCTGGTATTCGTGTTATTCGAATGGATATGGATACAACAAGCAAAAAGGGTTCCCATGAACGATTGCTCCGTTCATTTGGGGAAGGAGAGGCAGATGTTCTTTTAGGAACACAGATGATTGCCAAAGGACTGGATTTTCCCAAGGTTACATTGGTCGGAGTGATTGCTGCAGATACCATGCTAAATCTGCCAGACTTTCGGGCTGTAGAAAGAACATACCAATTGCTTACACAAGTAAGTGGACGTGCTGGTAGACATGAACAACCAGGAAAAGTAATCATCCAAACGTATCAAGAAGACCACTATAGCATTCAAATGGTTGCAAATCATGAGTCGGAGTCGTTTTATCGAAAAGAATTATTGTTACGAAAACAGCATCATTATCCTCCCTTTTGCGGTTTGTTTACCATAACGGTGAGTCATGTGGACCGAGTTTTGGCAATGAAACATGCTGTGGATATCGCTAATCTTTTAAAAGAAAATGCTGCTTATGAGGTTTTAGGACCAGTAGCACCTTCCGTATCGAAAATAAAAGATCGTCACCGTATTCAGGTGATGGTAAAGTATCCACAAGATACAGAGATCATTAAAGATATTCAATCCAAATGGAAAACCATTGAAAAATGGCCCAAAGATAAAGAATTACGCATACAAATAGATCGAGATGGTGAGATAGGAGTGATCACAAATGTCCATACGCAACATCGTGAAGTATCCCGATCCCATACTTAGGGAACGGGCAAAAGAAGTAACCAAATTTAACGATCGATTGGCTAAATTACTCGATGATATGGCTGAGACCATGTATGATGCAAACGGAGTAGGATTAGCAGCACCTCAAGTTGGTATAGGAAAACGTGTATTAGTGGTTGATATCGGTGACGAATTGATGGAGATGGTAAATCCTGAGATTGTGGAGAAATCGGGAGAACAATTAGAACCACCAGAAGGATGCCTCAGTATTCCTGGTTTACTAGGCTATGTCAATCGAGCAAATGTGATTCGTGTAAAAGGGCAGGATCGCAGTGGAAAACCAATTGAAATCGAAGCAGAAGGTTTTTTAGCCCGTGCTTTTCAGCACGAAATTGATCATTTAAACGGTGTATTGTTCATTGATATTGCACAGAAAGTGTTTCGTCCAGAGGAGGAAGAAGAGCAATGAGAGTAATTTTTATGGGCACCCCAACCTTTGCGGTGCCTTCTTTGTTAACATTGATCGAAGAAGGATATGAGATTGTATCTGTCGTTACACAGCCTGATCGACCTGTAGGTAGGAAAAAAATCTTAACTCCGCCACCTGTCAAGGAGGTAGCAATCCAACATCATATTCCTGTTTTTCAACCAGAAAAAATCAGACTGCCTGAAGGTATTGATTATGTGAAGGAAATGAAACCGGACTTAATTGTGACAGCTGCATTCGGGCAAATATTACCTAGAGAAATACTTGAAATTCCTAAGTTTGGTTGTATTAATGTACATGCCTCTCTTTTACCTAAATACCGAGGAGGAGCTCCTATTCATCAAGCTCTGATCGATGGAGAAAAAGAAACAGGTGTCACCATCATGTATATGGTAGAGGCATTGGACGCTGGGGATATGATCAATAGTAGGAGCATCCCGATCACAGAAGAAGATCATGTAGGAAGTTTATTTGAGAAACTGTCCCTAGTAGGTGCAGAATTAGTGAAAGAGACATTACCTGCATTAATTCAGGGAAAGATTACTCCTGTTCCTCAAAATGAAGACCAGGCTACTTTTGCTCCAAATATTAAGAGGGAAAAAGAAGAGATCAATTGGCATCGCTCAGCGATAGAGATTCGTAATCAAATTCGTGGTATGCATCCGTGGCCTGGCGCTTTTACCTATTGGAAAGGACAAGCATTTAAAGTTTGGTGGGCTGAGCTGGTTGAAGAGACTCCTGAAGGGAAGATACCAGGACAAATATGGGATCTTACACCCGGAGGTATTTTTGTCGCTACAGCTTCTGGCTCTCTACGCTTGGCGGATATTCAGCCAGCAGGAAAAAAACGATTAGCAGCAGGTGATTTTGTTCGAGGTCGCCAAATGAATGTAGGGGAAATGCTAGGTAAGAATGCATCTGATCTATAGCAAACATTCATAAACTTAGGGAAAAGGACGTAGTGACCATGAAACGAAAAGTAATCCTTTATATTGCCATGTCGATCGATGGACATATTGCCGACGATGAAGGAAGTTTAGATTGGTTACATACTTCAGCAGGAGAAGAAGATAACGGGTACAGCGAATTCATCAAACGAATTGATACTGTTGTGATGGGGAACAAAACGTATAAGGAAATCTTAAATTTTGATGTTCCTTTTCCATATGCCGATAAGGAATGCTTTGTTTTTTCCAATCAAGAAACAGGATCCAATGAGCATGTACAATATGTAAATGAAAATGTAATAGATTTTTTAAGGAGTCTGGATGAGCCAGATAAAAAAGATATTTGGCTAGTTGGTGGTGGAAGATTGATAGAAGATTTTTTACAGCACCAATTGATTGATGAATTGATTCTTACGATTGCACCAGTAACGTTAGGCAAAGGTATCAAGTTATTTCAAGGAGAGAGCATCGAGACAAGATATCAATTGCAAGAAGTTAGGGAAATAAATCAATTTGTAGAGTTGCACTATATAAAAAAATAACTTTCTTGAAAACTACACCTTGTGTAAACGGGGTGTAGTTTTGTTTTCAAAACAGAGTTATTCTATAATAGTTATACGAATATATGTTTGAATGAGAGGGGAGATCGCAGTGAAGAAAATACTACATCTAGATTTGGATGCTTTCTTTGCAAGTGTAGAACAACTGGATAATCCTTCACTGCGGGGAAAACCAGTAATCGTAGGTGGCAGGGAAAATAGAGGAGTCGTCTCTACTTGTAGCTATGAAGCAAGAGAATTTGGTGTTCATTCTGCTATGCCTGGGTCTGTGGCGAGAAGGAAGTGTCCGCAAGGAATCTTTGTACCTGTTCGTTATGACCGTTATCGTGAGAAATCAGCAGAAGTGCGTCATATATATACCCAATATAGTGATCAATATGAAACACTCGGATTGGATGAGGCTTATCTGGATGTGTCTCATTATGATGATGCTGTTCCAATTGCCAAAGAACTGAAACAGCGAATAAAAGCAGAAACTGGGCTTACTTGTAGTATTGGTTTGTCGTATAACAAATCACTTGCCAAAATAGCTAGTGATTTAAAGAAACCAGATGCATTGGTTATTATTCGTCCAGAAGAAGCATTAGGGATACTGGAAAACCTCCCAGTTGGAACCCTCCATGGTATCGGAAAAAGATCAAAAGAACGGTTAGCACAAAAAGAGATTTATACCATAAAGGATTTTTGGCAACTATCTCGCGACGAAGTAATCGAGATGTTTGGGAAGTTTGGGTATGATCTTTATGATCGAGCGAGGGGAAATGATGATAGAGAGATTGTCATGAATCGAACTGTCAGGTCTGTCAGCAGGGAAACTACGATGTCCTCTGATCTGCATGACAGAGAAGAGATAGCTTCTATCGCGAAAGATCTTTTAGAAGAAGTAATACATAGTGTGGAAGGTAAAAAGCTGCACCCACAAACATTAACATTAAAAATACGTTATGCAGACTTTACGACTCATTCTAAACAACGTACAGTGATCACTAACGTTGATTGGTATTCTGTACTAGATGAACTGCTAGACTCTTTTGATTATGCAGGCGGGGTTCGACTTGTGTCTGTGCGATTTTCAAATTTCAGTACCAAATCTATTGATCAGATTTATCAACAACTCTCTCTTCATTGGGATGATAAAAATGGCTAAAATAGGACTTTCCTAGTAAAATGCTTTATACTGTGAAGTTTAAAATAGGAAGAATCCCCCTAAGATTTGAAGAACAATCAAAGAATTCATGGTTCTAAAAAATCTACATTATTCCTCACGTTGGCACCAAAGTTACTTTGCGGGTTTGCCATGTTCGCTGGTTCTAAAGTTACAACCCATTTTGGGCTTTTAATATAAAAGAAAATTTAGTAAAATAAAGTTTAGTAACCCTAAAAAAGGGTTCTTGTCTAATAGAAAGGTTCTCACCATGGCAGACACTTCTGCCCCTCCTCCTGGCGATCCCAGCTGGGCGGATCCAAAACAATGGAGTGATGATCAGCATAAGCAGTATGAGGATTTTATGGAGAATCTCGGACTCGATCCGGGTGAGAGGCCAACAAATACATCGGACAACTAGCGATACCTTCAGCAGGTAGCGTAGTGACGGATTTGCTTTCCTTCCCAGTGAAACGGAAAATCCGTCGCCCGTTATACGAGGAAAAATAACTATAAAGCTCCTGATCAGGAGCTTTTTTAAATGAATACAGGTTTTATGTATCTCAAAGCATGAAGAATTATTGGATTCGTTTGATTATAGCGACGGGATGCAGTTAGTAGTTGTTCGGTTTTTTAATTTTAAAAGGGGAATAAGTGATCAAAAGTACCAACAACTTTCGCTTCAGTGAAGGATGAGAAAAGTAAGAAGCAGCACTCCCCCAGCAACGAGCATGTGCTAGTTACTGGGGGAGCTTCTCGGTACCTACCTTCTTAGAGTTAGAGAGAATCGTGAATGAAGCGAGGGAGGATCAACTTGGAAACAGAACCGATTGTTTCCCCATTGCTCTCACCAGCCAGAATCTCTGCTTCCGAGAAGAAGCGAATTACTGGATCAGGAGCTTCACTCGCCCGCCTCAGCTTTTCCATTGTTGCTTGTGGAAAAGTAACGTGATGAATTTCCGCCATTCGAATGGTTGGAAGCTCTACTTGGAAGCTAGACCCAAGGAACTTCACCTTCGATTTTTCGAGATCTTCTTGTTGCAGAAGCTTCGTTTCTTCTTCCATTGTGAGTTCTTGGTAGATCTCCGCAATCGGAGTGCATTCACGCTGTGTTCGTTGGTTAAACCAATCAATCACATCCTGAAGGTTTTGCTCAGGAAGGTAGAAGACCATATCAAATGGATGCTTCTTCCTGAAACCATGAGCCCCCAAGCGCTCGAGGAATTGCAAACCTTCAGGAAATACTTGAAGTCCACCCCCGATCGGTGTAAAGACTCGCTCCCCTTTTTGCAGACATGCACGGTTGATCAAGAGAGCGTACTTACCTTCCTCATCTTGGAGGGAGACGAGAGCGGGACAGCTAAGACGTACGCTGACAGGAATGTATTTCATGATCCGCTTCTTCTGGAGTATGGAATAGGTACAAACATTTCGATTATACCATCTCTTTTGAGAGAAATGAGTATAGTAATTTTAGATTTAAAGAAAGGTAGTTCCCTATAAAGGAGTCCCATCATGTCTATTCCTTTTTATAATCAACGAGTTCAGAAAAGGATTAGAACGACTATAGTCGTATGTATCATGTATATATTTTTGTGTTCATGTACCCAGAAAAACCAATAAATTTATATATCTGAAGATAAAACAAATCATGCGATCCTATCTTGTACTTAGGCGATATTTTGATGGTTGATAGAAACGATATAGAGGTGAATGCAAATGAATCCGATTATTCAATCTGATCAATTAATTTTAAAGAAAACCCAGCGTAATGACTTAGCGTTTGTTCTTCGTGTAGAAAACGAAAACACTCCATTCATCGATTCTTGGACAAGGGATCAACACATTCACACGATGGAAAGTATAGATATGGAGCATTTGATCATACAGAGTGTGTCTACAGGGAAAGCAGTCGGATATATGATTATGACTGATCTCCATAATCCACATGGGTCTTATTATTTAAAACGGATTGTTGTTGATGAAAAGAGAAAAGGCTTTGGAAAAGAAGCATTGCGACTTTTGAAAGCTTGGTGTTTTAACGAGTTACAAGCACATCGATTGTACTTAGATGTGAAAGAATTTAATAAACGAGCCCAGAAATTATATGATCAAGAAGGCTTTTCAATAGAAGGTATTGCTAGAGAGTGCCGCAAAGAGGGAGATCAATATATCTCACTTGTTTCCATGTCTATTCTGAAACAGGAATATAAAGAGGAACATCAATAAACCGGAACTACAGTGGAGATGCTGCAATAGTTAATCAGCTTTCTTTATTTGATCTCAAATGGTTCCAATTCATATACTGATAGGGGACACAGTACCCAATAAGAAAATTGTACGTTTAGACATACTACTTTAGACACAAAACAACCAACTACTTGTACGTTAAGCAGTTGGTTGTTTCTTTTGGATTACTTTATAAACAATAAAGAATAGTATTAAAATTAATAATCTAATGATATAACGCATGCTTGATTGGAGATGCAAAAAAATTAATCTTTTTGCTTTCTATTTACAAATTGGATGATGCTTTCTGCTGCTTTCACATATCCACCTGCTGTTTTAAAAGATTGGCTAATTATCTTCCCATTTTCTTTGTAGATTGGATTATAAAGTACATCTAAAACCGCTTCTTTGAGTTGCTGTGGTGAAATCTTATTCACATCTAGTCGAATACCTGCTCCTAGTTCTTCTATCCGTTTGGCAACTGCTGGTTGATCTGCACGAATGGGAATCATGACGAGTGGAACTTCAAAGTATAAACTTTCGCTTACACTGTTTAATCCGCTGTGTGTAATAAAAACGTCTGCATATTGTAAAATTTCTAGTTGAGGCACATAATCTTGGATAATAAAGTTTTTAGGTGCTTTTTTTAATTGATTGAAAGATAGATTTTTTCCAATGCTTACAACCACTTTCGCTTCTATATCTTTTAGTGCTTCAAAAGCAATTTGATAAAGTTCTGGTTGATTTTGCAGAATAGAACCCATTGACATCAAAACAACACGTTGATCACGAATCTGATCAAAGGGAAACTCAGTTTCATCAAAACGATCTGCAATAGATGGACCTACAAAAACGAATTGATCAGCTAATTTTTCAGCGTTTTTTTGAAAGGTTTTGGAGGTAAAGCAGATATTCATATCTCCATAACATAACATCAAATTTTCATGTAGATTTACCTTGTATTTTTGTTCTAAATGTTTTCGAATGGGAGCAGTTTCTTTCAATAAAGCAAAAATAGAAGTTTTCTTTTGATTGTTATTTTGAATCGGGGCTTTATCTGATGGTGCAAATGTAGTCCAAGTAGAAATAGTTGGTAAATTTAACGTATTTGCAATAAGTTTTCCAGGTAGACCTTGTGCATCGTGTAAAACATAATCATATTGTTCATCCTTGATGTCTTTTAAAATAAAATCAGTAATCGATTCTTGCAATTGAAACATCGTCATTATTTTATCTAGGATGTCTTCCGTAAAACCTGTCTTCTGAAGTTCTTGGAAAGAAGGATCAGCGATGATACTTTGTAGTAAATCCTCAGTCTCTTTGGGTATTGGGCGAAATTCAGCCCCGGTATGTTCAATCTGTTTTCGAAAAGATTTGCCAGTGAAATAAACAATTTGATGCCCTTGTTTCACTAATTCTGTCACTAAACCGATTGTAGGGTTGATTCGATTTTCTAATGGGGTACTAAAGTAAAGCGCCTTTGTCACAAAAAATCCCTCTTTCTATTAATATTTACTGTGTTTGTGTGTGATTGTCTTTTAAGCGTTTTGGCTTTGCTGTTGGATACAAACTGATCGCCAAAAAGAGTCCAATGATAGCAATTCCCATTGGTATCAAGAAAGTTTCACTAAATGAAGCAGATAACGAGTGAAGAGATTGGCTTGTTTCACTTTTCATTCGAGTCGTTAAAAACGTAGTTAAACCAGCGATCGCCAATGAACTCATCACTTGCTGTGCAGCACTAGTTAAAGCTGTAACACGACTGACGGTGTTTTGTGGTGAGATCTGAACTAAATAGGTGCTGATGGACATAGAAGAAAGACCCATAGCTATACCTAAGAAGGACAAGGGGACCATCATCTGCCAATAGCTATTGTTCAGAGATATAGTTGAAAGTAGAAAAGTAGCAATTGCAACAAATCCCATACCTGTGATAGCGAGAGGTTGAACTCCGATTTTATCGAAAAGCCTTCCTCCTATCGGCATAAATATAGCAACAGATAGAGCATATGGTAACATCATAAGACCCGTTTCAAATGCGGAGTATCCTTTAACCTGTTGAAAAAACAAAGGAACTAAAAAAAGAGTACCAAAGATAACAATTTGGTTAATCCATTGTACAATGATCCCTCTGGTGAAACGCGATGATCGAAAAACGCGAAGTTCTAAGATGGGGTTTTTATGTTTTAGTTCAACAAATACAAATAGAATGAGAGAGATGACTCCGATTAGAAGGCCTATAAGTGTTTTTGGTGTAGTCCAACTGTTTGTACCTTTACTTATCCCATATAAGAGAGTTGCAAATGAGAGTGGAGCAAGTAATAAACCCCAAACATCAAGTTTTGCAACGGTTTCGGACGGAATAACTGGCAAATTACGAAACCCCATTAGAATTGCAATAAAACCAACAGGTATATTAATAAGAAATATCCATTGCCAAGTTACATATTCGACCAGCCAACCAGATAGAACGGGACCAAGTGCTGGAGCCAAAAGTACTGGGATTCCCATTGTACTCATAATGGTACCCACTTTTTTTGCAGGACTTATGCGATAAATAATAGCGAGCGCAATAGGCATAACCATGCCCCCGCCTAGCCCTTGAATGATGCGAAAGACAATGAGTTGTTCAACATTGAGTGCTAGTGCACAGAGTAATGATCCGATGGTGAATAGTGAAATGGAGATAAGAAAAATTCGCTTGGCTCCAAATTGATCAGAAAGCCAGCCCGATAGAGGAATGACCGTTGCGCCAGCTAAAACATAGCTGGTCACTGTCCATTGTATGGTAGAAAGATCACTTTTGAAATCTTTAACCAGATCATGAAGTGCAACATTCATTACTGTGCTGTCCAGAATAACCATAAATAATCCGATGACAAGTGTAGTCAATGGTAGAATGAGTTGTTTCATTGTTAACTCTTGTTTTAATTGAGTTGTATTCAACGAAGTAATGCCTCCTCAGGTGACTTTTTGTTAACTTCTCTGGTTATTGACTTAATGAGATCGAAGTGAGTACAATACTAGAAATTATAAGAACAAAAAGAAGGTTATTTGTTTCTATTAAACGGACTCGAGTCCGTTTAATAGAAACTATCAGAATTATTATTATTTGTCAATGAAAAATTCGACTATTTTGCAAAGAAGGGGTAGCGTGTGGCCGTTAGAAAAGAAAGACAGGATGCTATTGAAAATAGAAAGCTTATTTTAGAAACAGCTCATGTTCTTTTTCAGAAACATGGAGTTGACAATGTAAGCATGCAAGAGATTGCTCAAACAGCGGGAGTTGGAAAAGGGACTTTATATCGGAGATATAAAGATAAAGGTGATTTATGTTCAGATTTAGTTCAAAAGCGGTTTTTGCACTTTAAGGAACAACTATCCGCTTATTTAGACGATATGGAAAATGGTTCCCCTATCGCTCAGTTGCAGAAAGTTTTGCGTGAATATGTAAATATGGTTGAGGAATTATCCAAATGGTTAAAAGTGATTCAAGCATATGATTGTTTAAAAGGAAGATCGGCTACTTATTTTCATTCAGAACCTTATGTTTTTATGTATAAAACCATCCATAGTCTACTTAAAGAGATCGAGAGACAAGGATTGATAGAACTTACTGATTTATCCTATACAACGGATGTTTTTTTAGCTGCTATAAGTCCTGATTTTTATTTATATCAACGGCAAGAGAAAGGGTATTCACAAGATGATATCCTTGAGAGATTTTACTCTCTTTTATTGGAACCTTTTATAAAATTGGATCAAAATAAAAAATAGAATGCTGAGAAATAATCGAACAAAATGTAGCCTCTGAGTGATATGTTAAAGAGGAAACTACATCATGGAATGATTTTGAGGGAGATTCTCTGCACGACAATTGGGAGAAATACGAAATCGATCCTAACCCAGACCAATCCCATCGAGTAAGTGGTATACAAAATGGGTGGTCATTGCAATTATTTTATGAATACAGGTTACATTGCTCAAACAGTAGAAGCCTTGTGAGGGAAAGGAATAAACATTCCAGAAGAGTATTTACAGCATCTCTCTCCGTTTGGATGGGAACACATCAACCTCATAGGTGATTCTGTACGGAATCGAAAACAGCGAATTTCTCTTGATGATCTTTGACCTCTAGGAAAAGAAAGAATTAGAGCCCTCATGAATAGAAAAAATCAACCAACTGCTTAACGTACAGGTAGTTGATTGGTTTGTGTCTAAAAGATGTCTAAGTATTTGCGTACCGTGACTCCTGATAAAAAACATCCAACCAATAGTAGGGGATGTTTTTTTGTTTTCCATTCCTTATTTTTCTATTTATGAGAATTTTATTTTTTTATGATATTTATAATAATATTATTTACAAACGAAATATTAAACGTTTATGCTAAAGAATATAAAGTTCCTAACTGTAAAATATCTCAGAAAGTGTGAACAAAACCAAAGATTTATATTAGTTATTCATTTTATGTAGAGGGGCAAAAAGATGAAAAAAATTCTGTCTATTGTGATAGCGCTATCATTACTATTGAGCTTAGCTGCATGTGGGTCGCCTAAAAAAGACACGAAAAAGATAGCTATTTTAACACCCTATCTCTCATCCGTAACCACAAATCAAATGGTAGATTTATTGAAGAAGCAATCCCAAGCAAAAGGTTGGGAAGCAAATGTGGTAGATACCAAAGGGGATGTAGGGCAGTTAGTGAGTAGAATGGAAGATGTGATTGCTACCAATGTGGACGCTATTGTATTGGTAAGTACGGATCCTAACCAAGTAAAAGCCCAAATCCAAGCAGCAAAAGAAAAAAACATTCCCGTTTTTGGCTGTGACTCAGGGTATATTGATGGCATGGCAATGAATGCAACAAGTGATAACAAAGCAATGTCCAAGATGATCACCGAACATCTTTTCAAACAACTGGGTAATAAACCAATCAATCTGGTTGTGCTTACGTATCGCCCTCACCCAGGTGTACTCAAAAGATCGTTAGAGTTGGATGAGCTTCGCAAGCAAAATCCAAATGTGAAAAAAGTGATTGAGCAACAAGTGGATGTACCTGGTCCAATCGAAAATTCTCGTAAACAGATGGAAAATCTACTGCTTGCAAACAAAGAAGAAGGTTCGATTACAGCAGTATGGGCTGGGTGGGATGAACCCGCTATTGGTGCTACACAAGCAATCCAAGCTGCTGGTCGTAAAGATATTATCGTAACTGGGATTGATGGAAATAGCCAAGCAGTTGAATTGATCAAACAAAGTTCTCCTCTGGTGGCTACTGTCAAACAAAATTTCTCAGGTATGGCTGAAATTGTAACCAAACAAATCGATCTCGTGTTCCAAGGTAAGAAAGTAGAAGGAACAGAGTTATATGCACCAGCTTCTCTCATTACAAAAGAAAATGCAGGAAAATAAATAGGATGCGGCATTTTGCTGCATCCTCCTTCACATCTATACAACACAGAGAGGGGGGGGCAAGCCATGTTAGAAGTGAAAGAACTAGATAAACGTTTTGGTTTTCACTATGCACTGTCGAAAATTTCACTTGATGTACAAGCTGGGGAAATTCATGCACTTATTGGGGAAAATGGTGCAGGGAAATCGACATTGATAAAGATCCTTACCGGGATTTATCAAGTGGATAGCGGAAAGATTTTTTGGAATGGGCAAGACATACAGATCCGTGAACCAAAAGCAGCTAGAAAGATAGGTATCCAAGTTGTTCACCAAGATCGTCAATTAATCCGTAGTTTTACTGGTTATGAAAATTTGTTTTTAGGGATGTCTTATCCAAAACAGAAATGGGCCCTCGGTATTCACTGGAAGCAAATGAGGGTTGAAGCGGAGGAAGTGAAAAAAAGGCTTGGTATTCAACTAAACTTGAGCAAATTAGCAAAAGATATGTCTCCGTCTGAAAAAACGATGTTGGAGATCATGCGAGCTGCTATGATGGATTGTCGATTGCTCATATTAGATGAACCGACAGCAGCATTAAATGATGAAGAATCAGAATTATTATATGCCCTTATCCATAAATTAGTTGCCAAAGGAACCTCCATTCTCTACGTTTCCCATCGAATGAATGAAATTTTACGTTTGTCTCACCGTGTTACTGTTATGCGAAATGGAAAAATTGCTGGAACTTTTCCTACTAATGAGATGAATAAAGACAAATTGGTACAACTCATGACCAACCAGGATGGAACGACAAAAGTTCGTGAACACAAATCTTCCCTAACAGGGAAACCAGAAGTTTTACGTTTGACAGGGATATCCTCCATGGATCAAAAAGTGAAACATATTTCTCTAGATGTGAAACAGGGGGAGATCGTAGGAGTATTTGGTTTGGCAGGTTCGGGACGAACAGAGTTGCTGGAAACCATTTACGGTACAAGGAAACGAAAGTCAGGTAAAGTAGAAATTCAAGGTGAAAGAGTAGAATCTATTTCACCGAAGCATTCCCTTTCAAAAGGGATAATCTTAATTCCAGAAGATCGAAGGGGCGATGGATTGGTACTGGATATGTCTATTCGGGAAAATATGACACTATCTACGCTATCGCGTTTTTCATCGCTCTTTCATATGAGAAAACAACGAGAACAGACAGAGGTCCATGCTTGGATGGAGAGACTACAAGTAAAAGCAACTAGTTCAGAGCAAGCCATTAAAGAATTGAGTGGAGGGAATCAACAAAAAGTAGTTTTTGCTAAAGCGTTGCTCTCCAAACCAATCTTGTTTCTATGTGATGAACCTACTCAAGCGGTCGATGTCATGACAAGGGAAGAAATTCATCAACTATTAAGAGAGCAAACCACACAAGATAGTGGTGTTCTTTTTGTATCTTCCGATGTACAGGAAGTATTAGAGATCGCAGATCGAATTTTTGTGGTTCATGATGGGGCAACTGTAGCAGAATTTCAGAATGAGGCTGTCACTGCTGAGCAGATTTTGCAAGTATGTTACAACCAGAGAAAGCTGAGTGATGTCGAAAATGAATAGGAAACTACCAGAGTATACTGTCTCCCTGCGAAATTTGTTTCGTGTATATGGAACACTGTTTGCAGGAGTATTGATCATTCTTTGTTTTAGTATTCTTAGTCCAGACTTTGCTTCAGTGGATAACATGATTAACATCAGTAGACAAATCTCGTTCTTGGTTATCATTGCACTTGGTGCAACACTTGTAATGGCTGTTGGAGAATTCGATCTTTCTATTGGAGCAATGGCAAGCTTAGGTGGGGTAATCGCTGCAAAACTAGCAGTATCAGGACAACCTATATGGCTTTGTATTTTGATTCCGCTCGTTTCGTCACTTGTTATCGGGTATATCAATGGATGGGTAGTTACGAAGTTTAGAGTATTATCTTTTATTACAACACTGGCGATGGGAACGATTTTGGGAGGGATCACCTTTTGGCTAACGGATGGGGCTACGATTTTTGAAAATATCCCAGAATCTTTCCGTTATCTGGGACAAGAAATGTGGTTTACGATTCCCATCCTTTCTTTTATCATGCTTTTTCTTACGTTCGTGTTCTGGTATATCATGTCCCACACTCCTTTTGGTCGTAGGTTATATGCGATTGGGGGAAATGAGTCTGCTTCTAGAAATGCAGGAGTATCCGTAGCGATTAATAAAAACATGGCATTTGCTTTATGTGCGATGCTCGCTACCCTTGCGGGTATTTTGATGGCATCGAGATTAGGCTCTGCACAGCCTACTAGTGGAGATGGCTTGTTTTTACCTGCCTATGCGGCAGTTTTTTTAGGAATGACCTCTTTTAAAGAAGGAGTTCCAAATATATGGGGGACTTTCGTAGGAGCCGCGATTATTGGGATTTTAGCAAATGGTTTAACGATGTTAGAAGTTCCTTCCTTCTTGCAAGATGTGGTGACAGGTTGCATTGTAATCGCAGCAGTGATCTTGCAAAAAACAGGACGTGATTCCTCGTGAATTTTTATAATCAGCGCAATCGACAAACATGGGAATATATAAAAAAACATCAAGAAGCGTTGTTAATTGGATATCTTATAGCCGGGGATACCACTCCCGAGAAATCATTGAAACTAATCGAGAATGCTGTATTAGCAGGTTTAGATATACTCGAGCTAGGTATACCAAGTAAAAATCCGTATTTAGATGGTCCTATTATTCAAGCTGGCCATACAAGAGTGAATCAAAATCTCGATCATTGGTTTCTCCCATTTTGGAAGCAAGTGAGGCAGCGTATCCAAAAACCAATTTGGGCTATGAGTTATCAAGCTGATTTATTTCAATCTGACATTTATGAGCAGTTAGTAACCAATCGACTGATTGATGCTCTATTAGTTCCTGACTGCTCTCCGGAAGAGCGGGAACAACTGGCGTTGGAAATAAAAGATTATGGGGTAGATGTTGTACAGTTTATTCAACCAAATATGTCCGATCAAGAGATTAACAAGATAGCTCGTCATGCTTCCATCCTTTATGGACAAACCTATACTGGTGCAACCGGTTCTCCCTCGGCCACTTTAGGAAATCTGCCTGCTTTTTATGAGCGTATAAAAGGGCAAACTTCTGCTTTGACAGTAGCTGGTTTTGGCATTCAGACACCTGAACATGTTAGAACAGTAATCGAGAGCGGGTTTGATGGAGTAGTGGTAGGGTCTGCATTAGTAGAATGTTGTATAGATGACAGACAAAATAAACTATATGAGCTTATAGCTGAAATGAAAAGTCAGACAGATCTCTATGAGATTAAAGGATGATGTATATTGTGTTATATTGCTTCTTTTGACATAGGAACAACACAAGCAAAAGGTATTTTGGTTGCCGTTGATGCTAGACCACACCTTGAGAAAAATAAAGAGATCGTGACAGACTATGCAGACAACCAGATGGAACAAAATGCGGATCAGTGGTATCAGGCTGTTATAGATATTTTAGCGTATTGGTTTGAACAGGGGATCTTGCCGCAAGATATTCAGCTCCTTACCTTTAGTGGTCAGATGCAAGACTGTATACCAGTAGATAAAAAAGGAAAAGCATTAAGAACAGCAATACTTTATGGTGATAGTAGAGCAGGAAAACAAGCTGCTCAGTTGGAAGCGCAATTTCCGATTCAAGCTGTTACAGGTAACCAAATGGATGGTACGCTAACTTTTCCCAAAATAGTATGGATCAAAGAAGAACAGGCAGATGTTTATCATCATACTAATTCGTTTCTCATTGGTTCGAAAGACTATGTTATTCGCCAATTAACAGGCAGGGCAGTTACCGATCCTACTACTGCTGCAACTACTGGAATGATGAATGCACAAACAAAGCAATGGCAAACGGATTGGTTTGCAGCATGTGGGATCGAGGAAACCAAACTCCCTGTTATTTTTTCTTCTGATGAAATTGTCGGTACCATTACAGATCAAGCAGCAAAGGAAACCGGTTTATTAGCAGGGACTCCCGTTTTATGTGGAATTGGAGATGGAGGTTCTGCTTCTATTGGTGCTGGGGTGTTTCTGACAGGAGAAATGTATGGGTATCTAGGTACTACTGGTTGGATTGCTACACCAGTGGAGACAATATCTCAATCAACCAAAGGGTTATTTCATCTTCCCTATGTACAGGAAGATCAGTTTTTAGCCATAGCTCCATTGATGAATGCTGGCAATGTACACAAATGGATCATATCTGCATTTGGAAACCATGCTTTTTTAGAGGATAGGAGTTATGAAGAATGTGAACAACACATAAGGCAGAGTGATCGAGCGAACAATTCTCTTTTGTTTTTGCCTTATTTAAATGGAGAGAGATTTCCAATTCAAGATCCTGCTGCTTCTGGTTGTATGATTGGGATTCGTCCCCAAACAACCTCATCTGATATGAGTTGTGCCGCATTGGAAGGGGTTGCGATGGCAATGAGGCAGGCAATGGAAGCTATTACGGAAGAGAATACTGGAGCTTTAACGCTTATTGGTGGAGGCAGCAAGAGTAAAGTATGGAATCAAATTATGGCTGATGTATTAAATAAACAAGTAAAGGTTCCATCCGAATCGCAGTTTTTTCCTGCGATGGGAGCAGTTGTACTTGGTGCAAAAAAATTAGGATGGACTAAGAACTTCTCTGATTTTGCGCAGCATGCTTTGTCCGTCTTTCCTTCTGATATCTATACTCCTGACCGTTTCATGGTGGAACACTACAACAAAAAATATGCGAAGTATAAAATGCTCTACCAACATATAAAAGATATATTTTAGCCCTTTTTCCCTTTTTGTAGAGCACCTACTATGATTGCAGGAATCTACAGAAAGGGATATTTTTTTGTAAGACTCATTCTGAAGGAGGAACATGTATAGATACTCCAGTACCATTTTTTGTATCACGAAAAAGGGCTTATGAGATTTTACTCGAATTTATGAATGAAAAGAAAATAGGTAGCTTGGACAAATGGAAATCGATACGAAATTAAAACCAACTGACTTTCCTGTATAGTCGGTTGGTTTTCGTTTAGCTATTCTATTCTTTGTTTTTTATTTCTTATGGCCACAACAAAGTTTGTGTCCAACTATTTTCTGTAAGTCTATACTTTATCCTAACGTGTTTGCGCGTTTCTTTTCCCTGCCAAAATTCTACTTCAGTGGCTTCTACACCATACAGTCTCCAATTGGGCGTTACTATGTTAGGATTTTGAGTGATTTGTTTTTGTTTATGATGAAATTCTTTACTTATATCCACTCCTGGTGTAACAACTTTGCTTTGTTTTTCGAGTAAGGCAATTGCACGAGCATCTTCAGATCTTGCCAGAAAATCTTTAGAACTGGCTTCATCCCCCATATCAAAAGCATTGCCACGTATACGAATTTGTCTTCCTAAGAGAGGCCAATAAAATGTTAGTGCGACTTTTGGGTTAGTTTGTAGTTGTTGGCCTTTTTGACTCTCTGAGCTAGTGGCAAAGAACCATTTATTATTGGAAACGTTTTTTAAAATTACGATACGAGCATCAGGAACACCTTCTGAATCAACAGTTGATAATGTCATGGCATGGGCTTCCCTTACTTGCATATTTATTGCCTTATACAACCATTCGAGAAACAACATTTCAGGTTCTGGTGGTAATTTGTCTACATCAAAAATAGGGAAAGGGCCTTGCAGAGATTTTAAATTCCTTAGTTGCTTTCTAATGTTGTCCATTTGTGTTATTCGACTCCCATGTAGATGTGTTATTTGTCATCCATCATATGGATACGTTATCATATTTGCAAATACATAAGTAAGAAGGTTAAAACATGCATATCAGTAAGACTGCCCGAGCATGGGCATTGGATACATTGGAGAAATGGCACAAAGCGAGTGCTTTTAGTAATCTCCTCTTGCATCAACAACTCCAAAAAAGCGATCTAGAAAATCGAGATAAACGTTTGGTTACGGAACTCGTTTATGGAACGATTCAACGACTAAATACGTTGGATTTTATCATTGATGAATTGGTAAAGAAAAAAACAGTGGATATGTGGGTAAGACACTTATTGCAACTCAGTTTATATCAATTTATTTATCTGGATAAAATACCAGAACGTGCCATCGTTCACGAAGCAGTTGAGATAGCCAAATGGCGAGGAAGTATGGGTGTTAGTAAATTCGTAAATGGTGTGTTGCGTTCCTTTATAAGAAAACAAAGTGAACTAGGAACATTTACAGCTAAGTCCACTATAAAAGACCGATCACTTCTGCATTCTTTCCCTCCGTGGTTGGTATCTCATTTGTCAGGAGCATATGGAAAAGATACAGCTGATCTTATTATGGATGCTTGTAATCAACCTCCTAAAGTAAGTATTCGTGTCAATGCATTGCAAACGGATAGAGAAACATTCATCGCTCACTGGCAAGGAGAAGGGTTACATGCTGAGGCCTCTGCTATTAGTCAGGATGGCGTTATTGTTTCAGGGATTGGGAATGCTGCCAATCATGCTGGTTATCGTCAAGGTGATTTTACGATACAAGATGAGAGTTCGATGTTAGTATCTTCCTTACTAGATCCCAGTCCTGGTATGCATATATTGGATGCTTGTGCGGCACCAGGAGGAAAAACAACACATCTTGCGGAAAAAATGAATAACCAAGGTTCTATTTTGGCGCTAGATATTCATAAACACAAAATAAAACTCATCGAATCGAATGCTAAAAGGCTCGGCATTTCCATTATTCAAACTAAAGCATTAGATGTTCGCAAATTAGAAGACACAAAATTGTACGATGCTGTTTTATTGGATGCTCCTTGCTCTGGTTTAGGCGTTATCCCAAGAAAACCAGATATCAAATGGAGAAAATCAGAGTCAGAGATTGAGCAACTTGTGTTGATTCAGCAACAACTGTTAGAATCAGTAGCATCTAAGGTGAAGTCTGGTGGTATACTAATGTATAGCACTTGTACGTGGACATTGGAAGAAAATCATAAGCAAATTGCTCGATTTCTGGATCATCATCCAGAATATTTTCCTGATCCAGCATTTATGGCTTCCTTACCTGAGAGTGTGCGAGAAAAAGCTATTATCACTGATGGTACCGTGCAAATTCTTCCGCACCATTTTCATAGTGATGGATTTTTTATTGCTAAATTACGAAAAACATAGGATTTGTCTTTTTTCTATATTTGTTTTTATGTAGATAAGAAATAAAAGATCTATCAAGTGCGAATAATTTTCGAAACCATTAACGAGCTCTTTCCATCTAGCTTTTTTCTTTGATATAATAGGAAATGTTTTTCGTTTGATAAAGTTGCGGTTTGTTGGAGCGATAGATATGAAATCATTTGTATATGACTATGGAACAGAAGATTGGACGAAATGGATAAAGAGTCAAGGCTATCCAGCCTTTCGATCAAAACAAATAATGGAATGGTTATATTCCAAACGTGTTACTTCTTTTGAAGAGATGACGAACTTACCTAAAACACTTCGAGAAGAGCTAACAAGATATTTTGACTTCGAAACTCTAGAAACCATCACAACACAAACATCGCAAGACGGAACGGTTAAATTTTTATTTGGTTTACATGATAAAAATGCGATTGAAACCGTTATAATGCGTCACCAATATGGAATAAGTGTTTGTGTAACCACACAAGTTGGTTGTCGGATTGGTTGTACGTTTTGTGCTTCTACCTTGGGAGGTTTGAAACGAAACCTGACAACCGGGGAGATTGTTGCCCAAGTGGTGAAAGCACAACAGCACTTGGATCAAACTGGAGAACGCGTGAAATCTGTTGTTATTATGGGATCAGGGGAACCATTTGAAAATTATGACGCAACGATTGCTTTTGTACGTATCATCAATGAAGAAAATGGATTGCACATTGGTCAACGTCATATCACAGTTTCCACGAGTGGAGTAGTTCCAAACATTTATCGATTTGCGGATGAAGATTGGCAAGTTCGCTTAGCCATATCCTTACACGCCCCAAATCAAGATTTACGCTCACGGCTTATGCCCATTAATCGCCGTTACCCTTTGAAAGATTTATTAACGGCATGCTGGTATTACCTTCAAAAAACAGGTCGAAGGCTTACGTTTGAATATGCATTGATTGGAGAGAAAAATGATCAGGACGAACAAGCTCATGAATTAGGCAAACTTTTGTCTGGAATGAACTGTTTGGTGAATCTTATTCCGGTCAACTTTGTACCAGAGCGAAATTTTGTTCGTACACCAAGAAAACAAATTTTTGCTTTTCAACGTATTCTTGAGTCTTATCATGTTTCTACGACAATTAGACGTGAACAGGGTCATGATATTGATGCAGCCTGTGGCCAACTTCGAGCTAAGCAACAAGGTTTACTAGAGAAATAATGAAAGAATGAGAAAGGGGTAAGCCGGCATGGAGATAGCACATCGGACTCACATTGGCCTTGTTCGTGATCTTAATGAAGATAGCATTCATCTGTTCCGTTCCAATTGTAGACGAGTGGTAGCCATAGTCGCAGACGGAATGGGTGGCCACCAAGCGGGTGACGTTGCTAGCCAACAGACCATTAAGATCATGGAACGTTATTTAGCACCAATTCAGTTTCAAAATACGACTGAAGATAAGAGCAATCATTTATTACAAGCAGTGGGTAAGGCAAATGAACAAGTCTTTTCTCTCGCGATGCGAAATAACCAGTACCAAGGGATGGGAACAACAGTAGTTGGTGCTGTAATTGACCTAAAAGAAGTGGTTTTGGCTCATGTTGGTGATAGTCGAGCATATATGTTACATGATGGAGGTTTGTATCAACTAACAGAAGATCATTCCTACGTCAATATGCTTCAAAAACATGGACAAATAACAGCAGAAGAGGCAAAAAATCATCCTCAGCGCAATATGATTGTACGTGCAGTAGGTACAAGTGATGAAGTGGAAGTAGATTTGATCACCACTCCATGGGAAAAAGATGATATTTTACTCTTATGTTCGGATGGATTAACCACAATGGTGAGTGAGAGAGAAATAGGTGAAGTGTTATCTCAAACAGGAGAGTCAATAGATCAAAAAGCAGATCGTCTGTTACAGATGGCATTACATGCTGGTGGAAAAGACAATGTTTCTCTGATTTTGTTGAAACATAGAGGAGCGTCTAGCCCATCTTAAGTGGGACTTAAGGAGGAGCGAGGTGACCATGCAGATGGAAGGGAAGAAACTTGGGGGACGTTACGAGATTATAAGTAGAATCGGCGGAGGCGGTATGGCTGTTGTATATAAAGCCAAAGATATCTTGCTTCACCGGAACGTAGCGATAAAAGTATTAAGTGAATCCCTAAGTAATGATCAAGAATTTGTTCGTAGGTTTGATCGCGAAGCACAAGCAGCTGCTAGTTTATCTCACCCGAACATTGTCAATGTATATGATGTAGGGCAAGATGGTTACATTCATTATATTGTTATGGAATTAGTAGAAGGCCCAACATTAAAGCAAATGATTTTAGAGCGTGGAACTTTAACAACAGCAGAGGCAGGGGATATTGCTGCTCAAATCTGTGATGGTCTCCAACACGCGCATGACAATCAAATTGTGCACCGAGATATTAAGCCGCATAATATTTTGATTGGAACAAATGGTCGAGCGAAAGTTACTGATTTTGGTATTGCTAGGGCTGCGAGTTCTTCCACCATTACTCAGACTGGTTCTGTAATGGGTTCTGTTCATTATTTTTCTCCAGAACAAGCTCGTGGTGGACAGATTGGTTCAAAAGCAGATATTTATTCGCTTGGAGTAGTGTTATATGAAATGTTGACTGGGGAACTGCCATTCGATGGTGATTCTGCAATCAGTATTGCATTAAAGCATCTACAAGAGCCTGTAATAGATCCAAGGGAATTAAATGATAAAGTACCGGAGAGTATGGTAAATATCGTTATGCGAGCTTTGGAGAAAGATCCAGAGATGCGATATACATCGGTAAAGGCAATGATGCAAGATATCAATTATGCTTTGCAGTTTGATAATCGCCGTGAAAATCGTTGGGAGAGACCTGCGAAAACTAGTGATATCTTCCAAACCATTCCGATTTCAGCCGATGAAGAAACAGAAATGCATAAAGTTTTTCAGCCACGAAGCAATAATAAGACAAATACGTATCAATCACCTATTCAACGGGAAGAAATTCGTTCTCCAAAAAGATCAGAAACCAATCATGCCACACAAGTGGGTCAAGAAACGATGGCTGGTCTGGAACGATTTCGTAATGTTTCCAATGACAAAGATAAGACTGTATTTCAACGAACAGTAATCTGGCTTGATAATGTGCAAGCAAAATTACCTTGGTGGCAAAAACTTTTATTTAGCTTAGTTACCATTGGCATAATCGTATTTATAGCGATTTATGGCTTCAGTTTGGTTTGGAAATTGATGTCTGGACCTACGAATGACGACAACAATCCAGGTACCAATACAGTAAATATGATTGATCTTTCTAATTATACAAAAGAACAAGCAACCAATTGGTTTCAAACCAATTCTCTCACCGTACCAGACATTGCTTATAAAGAAAGCCCGGATGATAAAGAAGGAAAAGTAATTGAACAAACCCCAAATGCTGGTGAAGAAATCAGTTCAACCAACAAAGCCAAAATTACACTTGGTTTGGGTGGAGCTGATGAATCTTTAAAGGTAATGGATTTTACCGGAATGTATCAAAGTAAACTAGGGAAATACAGTTCCGGTGATCTGGGATATAATATTGATTACAGTGATAGCCGTTGTTATAACAAAAATACAACTGGTCAAAATTTATCCCATGGTCAAATATTAGAGCAGTCACCAAAAGCAGGAGAAAAGATCGAAAAAGGTGGAACAGTCTACCTATGGATTTATGTTCCTGACAATGGGGACTGTAAAGATTTTCCTCCATCGTTAAATGGATCAGCTAAAAATACAGATAACAAATTCTTTGTGTATGACTTAATAGGAAATACAAGATTCAAAGAAATAGTAACACAAACTTAAATGAAAGGAGGATGTGTGGATGCCAAGTGGGCAGATCATCAAAGCAATCAGTGGGTTTTTTTATGTGAAATCGGATGATAGGGAAGTTATACAGTGTCGTGCCCGCGGCATATTTAAATTTGAAAAGAAGAAAATAAAACCATTGGTTGGTGACTTAGTCACTTGGGAGAGTACGGGGTTGGATCAGGGAGTTGTTACTTCCGTCCAGCCCCGCTCTACTGAACTGCTTCGTCCGCCTATAGCCAATGTGGAACAAGCGGTTGTCGTTTGTGCACTGCGAGAACCAAAGTTTCAATCCTTGCCCTTAGATCGTTTTTTGGTGCATGCGGAAAAAGAAAAACTACGAATTGTGATATGTTTAACCAAGAAAGATTTGGTAGAACAATTAGAAGATATCGAAATGATTAAGGAAATGTACAGTAAAGCTGATTATCCGATTGTTACTACAAGTATTCGTACGGGAGAAGGCATAGATGAGTTACTGGAAATGTTAAAAGGCGAAACAACGGTATTTGCAGGTCTATCAGGTGTTGGGAAATCATCTTTACTCAATCATATTCTTCCTGATAGTAATCAGCAGGTTGGTGCTGTTAGTGAAAAAATTGGTCGAGGTCGTCACACCACGAGACAGGTAGAGTTATTGCCCTTAAAAGATGGTGGACAAATCGCAGATACCCCGGGATTTAGCCAATTGGGGCTTCAAGGTATGACAGCAGAGGAATTGACTTATGCTTTTCCTGAATACCATACTTATTTAGAATCCTGTCGTTTTCGGGGCTGTTATCATCAAAATGAACCGGGTTGTGCAGTAAAAGAAGGAGTAAAAGCTGGAGAACTAAACGAAAAAAGATATGAACATTATCTGCTTTTTTTAAGCGAAATTCAGCAAGAAAGAAGGTATTAACAACATGGTTAAAATTGCTCCATCTCTCCTTTCTGCCGATTTTTCTAGGTTAAAAGAAGAAGTACAAGAAATTGAGCAATCGGGAGCGGACTGGTTACATATTGATGTGATGGATGGTCATTTTGTACCGAATCTCACCTTTGGACCTATCTTAGTGGAAGCTATTCGTACTCATACTGCTCTACCTTTTGATGTTCATCTTATGATCGAACAACCGGATAACTATATTGATGCATTTGCAAAAAGCGGTGCAGATTATATTACCGTGCATCAAGAAGCTTGTCCTCACTTGCATCGAACGATCCATCACATCAAAGATCAAGGCGTTAAGGCTGGAGTAGCAATCAATCCAGCAACACCGCTTTCCTTGATCGAACCTATTTTGCCTGATGTGGATCTTGTTTTGCTTATGACCGTGAATCCTGGTTTTGGTGGGCAATCTTTTATAGGCAATGTTCTTACTAAAATATCGGAATTACGTAATGCGATAAATAAAAAAGGACTTACTCTTGAAATCGAAGTGGATGGTGGAATTGCACCCGGAACAGCAAAAGAAGTTGTGGAACATGGAGCGACGGTACTGGTTTCAGGATCGGCAGTATTTGGACAAAAGGATCGTAAACTCGCGATAGAAGCGATTCGAAATGATTACAGACATACAAAATAATCGAATAGGATTGATATGAAAAAGAGCGTATGAGGTAAATTTACCCTATACGTTCTTTTGTTTTTTCAGTACTTTTATTTCTTTATGAAAATGAATCAAGAGAGGCGAATTTATTCCCTTTAGATCACATCTGATTTTTACCATATTAAGCCGAGAAGGTGCCCACTTCTAAGCAAAGCGAAAGTGGGGAATGAATCGGCCAATGGTAAGGGTCATCTTGAAAACATACGTATCTTTTTTTCTAAGAAGGAAGGGAATAAATGTTTGTATCGAATAGGTCTTGTCGTAAGTCATTTCTCCGTTTCAAGCCTGAGTTGGTTGGAATTTAGTATTGCATTGGCAGCTTTACTCATGGCAATTGTGGTATTTTCGGTCAATCTAAAAAGATAAAATAACTTAATGTTTTGAATATAATACGAATGTGGTTACAAGGTTTTTGACCTGATGCATAGAAAATTAAACTTTTGATGGTTAATAATATTCAATAAATTAAATGGTATAATTTTTCTATCCACCGCACTACTACACAGGAGTTCCAATGTCTACTCCATATCTACGGAATCTTTTCAAACAAGCGTGGCCTAACGTTCTCACACAGATGTGTCAATTGAGTCTCAATCTCGTTGACGCTCTGTTCGTCGCAAAAATCAACCTAGTAGCTGTAAGTGCCGTAGGAATCGGTGCTACTATCCTAGCAACGATAGGAACTGTAGCATTTTCCGTATCCAACTCCACCTCTGCTTTTGTGGCTCAAAGTAAAGGTGGTGAAAAGCTTCTAAACAAGCCATTGGAGAATCAGGATGACCAGATCAGACTTGTTGCTGTTCAAGGTTTGATCCTAACCACAGTTCTCGGTCTGCTTGGCGGAATTGCAATCATCTGCTTTGCACATGAGATGGTCTCCTTCTTCAGTGTAGATGCCCAGACATCCGCAGAAGCATCTACCTATCTCCGCGTTGTAGGAGGTTGCTCTGTTCTATCTTTGCTCATGCAGACAACAGGAGCTATCCTCAGAGGCGTTCAAGATAGCAGGGCTGTTTTTCAAGCTGGATGGCGAATGAATCTCATTCATCTGCCACTCGACTATCTCTTTATCTTCCTCCTACATCAAGGTGTTAGAGGAGCAGCTTGGGCAACAGTAATTTCCACCGGATTTGGTGCTGTTTATATGTGGCGAAAGATGCTGAAAAAAGTGTTTCCCCATGTTGGCTTCATCGTGAAAGTCGACTGGACACTACAGAAAAAAATTATTCAGCAATCGCTACCAAACGCAGCATCCCTTTTGGCTGGATGGTTCGTCACCAATACCTTCAATTTTGCTTTGTTGAAGCTTGGAGGTGAAGATGCCTTTGCTGCCAATCGCATCGCGTGGCAAATTAAAAACGCTATCGCCATCGCTTGGATCGTTGGATTTTCCAGTGCATTGATCCCCTTGGTAGGAGAGCAATATGGGATGAAAAACTATAAAAATTCCCTGCGCTATTGCAATTGGGCGATCGGTGTGATGTCTGGGGTATGTGGGCTCCTGCTGACACTGGAACTTCTGACAGGCAAGTGGATCATCCAACTCTTTACACAGGAATCACACATCACACATATGAGCTACTGGATGCTTATGATGCTGGTCATCATGGACAGCATTTGGGGCATATATATGTGTGCGAAGCAGGCCCTCAACGGGGTTACGTACAACAAGTGGCTGATGTTGACTAGTTTCTTCAGTACCATTTGTTACTGCACAAGTGTGTGGATCGCAATTGCAAACCAATGGACCTACCAGAGTTTGTACTTTATCGAAATGGGATACTGGTCCATTCTCTGTATCTTCGCCATTCTGCGATTTTATGGTCGTGGATGGATTCCGAAGGATAAAGACAAACTGGTAGATTCATAAACAAAAGCACCTCTCTAATACTAGAGAGGTGCTGCAAATAATAAATCACACTTTTTATTATTTTATCAACCAAATGAAATACCATTTTCCCTTGGTATAAGACATTAGATGAATATCATTTCTTTGTTACAAAACTCTAATGTGAACAGAGGGGGTTATTTATTATACTTTTAGCATAATTACAAATAAGACTAAAATGATAACCACTCCTGTAGTTATGGTTGGGATTAACTCTGTTCCTCCTGGTTCCTTTTTGAATAGTTCAATGGAATCGATCTAAGGAAAATAAGGATAGATCATAGTCAGAGGTTTGTCCTTGTGCCCACTGAGACAAAATTTCCCCGATTGCACTGGCAAATTTGTAACCATGACCAGAAAATCCTGCTGCTATCCATACATTTGAATACTGTGGATGTTCATCGAGAATAAAGTGTTCATCTGGTGTCATCGTATACATGCAGACACTGCCGCGGGTACAAGTAGGAGTCGCATGTGGAAAATACGTTTGAATGATGTTTTGAAGATCTTTTTCCTCTTCGGTGTGATGTACATAATCACGATTTATATGATCAGGATCAATTGATGTTCCTCCGAGATGATTACCAATTTTGATCCCACTTTCATGAATACTAGGGAATCCATAGTAGTTTTCATTATGCCCAAAAAGGATGAACCCTGGGAATTTAGAGAAATTATAAAAACTTTCTTTGGCAGGAAACCAAGATACAGTTTTACGTATAGGGTGCAAAGGGAGCGAAAGGTTAGAAAGCAATTTCGCGTTCCAAGCTCCTGCACTCACGATCAATTTATTTGCATAAAACGTGTCACCATGAACCGTTTTTACTGTAACTTGGTCTTGATTGCAGATAATTTCGGATACTGGGGTATTTGTTTGCAATTTTGCGCCTTTTTTGACAGCCAAGTTGCGGTATGTTTGGATACATGTTTCGCTAAATAGTATGCCTGCATTTCCTTCATAGAGGCCAATAAATTCATCTGGTATTTGAAAACCTGGCCAACGAGATTGAATCTCTTGCTTGGTTAGATTTTCGACTGACAATCCAAATGAATTCACATTTGATTGTTTTTTTACAAGAGACGAATGATCAGGAGGACCTATGGACAGTACTCCAGTGGGTAAGAAAAGGGATTGTCCACTCTCTTCTTCCAGTTCATCCCACAATTCCTTTGCTCGAAGTGCTAAAGGGATATAGGTAGGATCATCATACGTATATCGGTATAACCGAGTGTCTCCATGGTGGCTGCCGAATGAATGCGGGGGATCAAAAGAATCAATAAGTAGTGTCTGGATTTGGTGGTTTGCAAGATAATATCCTGCTGCCATTCCCATTGAACCGCTACCAATGATAATCACATCATAGGTTGAAATCAAATTTTTTCTCCTCCTTGGAGATTTAGATGTAAATCTTTAAATCTATTTTATCTATTTAGGTAATTTATTTAAATATACTTCTGGATATTGTTAAATTATATGAATAGAATTTGCTGCTTGATAGGAGAAAATTCCATTAGTACGATCAAAGCCATTAAATACATGTTGCGTAGAAAATTTTTTAGCAAGCGTGTTCACCACTTTGTGTAGGTAGCAAAGACTTAGTGATGCGATGAATGGATATCCTTGTACTGTATGAATATAAATTTTTTGTATGAATGTTAGCCTAAAAAAGTATTTTCGTTTCCAGGTGAATATTTTGATAAAATGATAGGGAATTATTCTCGAAGTAAAGATGAAGGTTTAAGGAGGAGAAGTTTTGAATCAAAGAAGCAAAGTCATCACATTAGTGGAAACAGCAATTATTGCAGCACTCGCCATTGTTTTAAATTTGTTTACTCCTTTTCAACTTTGGCCAAATGGTGGATCGGTTACTTTAACAATGGTTCCTATCGCGATTTTAGCTTTTCGCAGAGGAATCGTTCCTGCCATTACTGCTGGATTGATCACAGGTCTTATACTATTGATCTTACCGGGTGCATTTTATGCTCATCCGATTCAAGTTATCTTGGACTATCCATTAGCATTTGCTCTACTAGGTGTTGCTGGTTGGGTGTCGTTGAAAGATGTGAATAAACCAAGCAGTCAGATTATAAAAGTCGTCATGGGGTTATTTGTTGCAGGTGTCTTACGTCTATTTTCGCATTTTTTATCTGGAGTTATTTTTTTTGCCGAATACGCTCCCAAAGGTCAGTCTGTGTACGTTTATTCGCTTGTATATAATGCCAGCTATATCTTGCCAGAAATTATCATATCGATCATTGTTGTGATCGTACTTTTATATACTGCTCCAAAGTTATTTCATTCCGAATGAATGATAAGTATGATAAGCGTGTGATCGTTGTTGCTGGTGGGGCTGTTAAGAGTGACTTTTTACAAGCTAACATTGATGCTGAAGATATGATTATCGGAGCAGATCAGGGTGTCGTTTCCCTACTAGATGCAGGAATTACGCCTCAAATAGCGATTGGTGATTTTGATACAACGGGGAAAGAAAAATGGAAGAAATGGAAATCATTAGGGATAGAAATCATTCCCCTTGCTACAATGAAAGATGTAACAGATACACATGCAGCATTGGAACATGCGCTTGAATATAATCCAAAAGAAATCCATCTCTTTGGAGCTTTTGGAGGCGGAAGAATGGATCACACGCTTGCAAATATCAGCCTTTTGGAATGGTTACATACACATCAAGTAAAAGGATATTTACAAGATGAGACAAATCGAATTCAATTGCTGTCTGGACCGGGTAATGTACATTTATCTTCAAATCATAATTTTGATTATGTTTCGATCATACCTATAAGCAAATATTTAGAAAAAGTATCCACATTTGGATTGGCATATCCTTTGAAAGAAAAAAATTTAGTTAGAGGGGATTCGCTTGGTATAAGTAACGAAAAATCCGAAGAAATAGCAATGATCTCTGCACAAAAGGGAATTGGATTGATCATCGAAAGCAAAGATCATGCTAGGTAAATTTTGTTCTTCGTTCTAGGTACAAATACCCATGGGTAGAATATATATAGGATGAGAAACAGGAAATGTACCGATGAAGAAGGAGGGAACTCGGTTGCGCTTTTATACGCTAAAACTTCCTAAGTTCCTTGGTGGAATGGTAAGGGCAATCTTACATGCTTTTAAAAAAGATTAATCAAGGTGACTCCCTTGTGTTGGGAGTTGCCTATTTTTTTTGAAGTGCGACAAAAGAACCGTCCCCTTGTCGCGGATTTTACTACTAAACTACATAGCGCTTACGTGATGCAGAGGAAGCAATGCCCATCTGTTCGCGATATTTTGTAACCGTTCTGCGGGAGATCGGGATTCCCATTTTTTTCAGCAGATCTGCTAATTTTTGATCAGACAAAGGAGTATGTTTGGATTCTTGTTCAATCATTTGTTGGAGTTTGTCCTTCACTAAATTGGAAGTGATTTCTTGATTTAGACCGGATGGAAAAAAGTAACGAAATGGAAAAAGTCCATGGGCAGTCTGCATGTATTTGTTTTGGGTTGTCCGGCTAATGGTGGATTCATGCAAATGAAGATCTTTCGCTATTTGATGAAGCATAAGCGGTTTCAAATGAGAAATACCATGCTCAAAAAAGTCCATTTGTCTAATCAGTATGATTTTGGTCACTTCATAAATGGTGTGATTTCGTTGGTTTATGCTTTTTATTAACCATTGTGCAGAGTGATATCGATCTTTTAAGTAGTGTTGTACATCTTGTCCTAGATGCGTTTGCTTCATCATTTCTTGATAATTGGAATGGAGCCGAATCCGTGAATAAGCATCTTCATTTAATATGATTTGAAACGTTCCATTGAGCTTTTCGATCGTAACATCTGGGTAAACATAGGGTAGTGGTGCAGTGAAATAATTGGCACATGGACGAGGGTTGCATTGTTTGATCCGATCGACGGCTTGTTGAACCATCCTTACGTCAATTGCCAACTCAGATGCGATCTTTTTCCATTTCCCATCTGCTACTTCAGGTAGATATTGCCTTGCGATTTGTATAGCCAGTTTATTTGGCTTATGTTGATGTCGTAATTGTATTTCTAGACATTCTGCTAACGTTCTTGCACCGACACCCACTGGTTCGAGTGATTGGATGATAGACAAACATGTTTCGAATTGTTGTTCGTCAATGGAAAACGAGGAATGATCCAAATCCAAAAATCCGTACTCATTTAAATTTCCGATTAAAAAAAGGCAGATCTGTTTTTGTTTTGCTTCCATTGATAGGAAAGCCAGTTGTTCTTCTAAGTACACCACTAAGCTCTTTTGATGGGGAGCAGCGAACTCCCACAGCCCTTCTTGTTCCTTTGATGGATAGGAATCCAAACCTCGATCTGCACTATTCAAATGGTTTATACCGTTTACTGTGTGATCTCTTTCTTCTGTCCATTTATCTTCTTCCAGCATTGGATTTTCCATTAGTTGTTCCTGAACATAACTACTTAATTCTTCCCTTGAAGATTGTAAAATTTTAATAGCTTGTTTCATTTCAGGAGTGATCATTAACTTGGTTGTTTGTTGTTGGGTTAACTGAAAACCAGAATGTATGTTCATGGTATCACTCCTATTGTATATTGATTATGCTAGATATATATTCTATCATAAAAATTACAAATAAATATTACGCGTATTTAGCGAGATAACATTTAGTTATAAAATATTACTTAATATGGAAGAAGCGGGCATAGAGATGTGTCTATTTCGACATATAGTTTTATGTTAATTTTATATAATAGAAGTTTGTTGCCAGTATAGGTTGGGAGCGGAGTGAGATGAGTAGACGAATTGCCTTATTGTTCCTTGCGTTTTTGATGATTTTAGTAGTACAGCCAACGATTGCAGAAAGTAAGGGCGAAAAAACAATTCGTATCGCAGGTGATCGCAATTTTCCTCCTTTTGAATACATGAGTAGTGCAGGGGTTTATTCTGGTTTTAATGTCGATATGATGAACGCTATTTCAATTGAAACAGGCATCAAGTTTGAATTTGTCCCCCTGCCTTGGAATCAAGCAATCCAAGCATTACATGATGGAAAAGTAGACGCAATCCAAGGAATGAAATATAGTTCGGAACGGGATAAAGTATATGATTTTTCCAAGCCTTATTTTACTAGTGTCCAAGCCATATTTGTACGCAAAGATAATGTTCATATTCGTGAATTGGAAGATTTAAAAAAGACACGAGTAGTAGTGCAAAAAGGTGATATTGCAAATGAATTGCTAAAAAAAGATCAGGGCATAACATTAGTCGAGGTAGGAAGCCAACAAGAAGCTATCACCTTACTTTCTACTGGAAAAGTAGATGCTTTTGTTGGAAATCGGATAACGGGACAATATTTTGTTCAAGTCATGGATAAACAGGAGAATATCAAAATCGTAGGAGGACCATTGCATCCAGAGGCGTACGGCATGGTTGTGTTGCCGAAAAACAAGAAATTACTTACTACTATTAATGAAAGCATCGAGGAAATAAAAAAAGATGGGACTTATGAAAAGATAGAACGAAAGTGGTTTGGAGAACCCATCTTACCTTGGTCTACCTATTTTGAAAAATGGATGTTTTGGTTGAAAATAGCTGTTTTGGTAGCTGCTGTTTTGTTTATTGGCATTCTGTGGTGGAATCGTCAGTTAAAACGTGAGGTAAGCAAGCGGACATTGGAGATTGAGCAAATAAATAAACAATTACAGGAAAAAATGCGTTTATTACAAGAAAATCTATATTTTCAGCAACAGTTATTAGATAGTGCCTATAGTTGCTTTGTTACATTGGATCAAAATGGGAAAATCGCCATGTACAATCAAAAGGCACAAGAAATGTTGTATTTCTCAGGTGATATGGCAGGTAAATCTTTTAGAGACTCTCCAATCGTGGAGTTTATTCCAGCTAAACAAATCAAACAAACTTTTGATCATACTGTAGTTTACTTGCAACAAGAAGTTACATGGCGAAGAGCAGATGAGAAACGTATTTTGTCTTACAGTCTTTTTCCTCATAAAAACCAAGAGGGAGAGAGTATTGGTGTGATTCTCAATTTTTCTGATATTACAAGGCGCAAAGAATGGGAAAAACAGATGGCCGAAAGCAATCGGTTGCGTGCATTGGGACAACTCATGCTCGGTATAGCGCATGAAATCCGGAATCCGCTCACATCTATTCTGACGTATGCACAATTATTACCCAAAAAAATGGATAACAAAGAGTTTTGCCGCCTCTTTTCAGAACAGATTACAGAAGAAATTACAAGGCTAAATGATTTGGTCGATGATTTGCTAAATTATGCACATCCCCGTAAATCTACACCTACATCATTTCCACTAGCGACACTTGTGGAAAGCATTTTTATTTTACTCAATCAAAACCTCACACAAAAAGAGCTATCCATAAAACAAGAGATTTCGACGGATTGTTTTATATTTGCTGACCGTCAACAAGTGCAACAAATTTTGCTAAATATTATCCTCAATGCAATAGATGCGCTTGATGTCAAAGGAGAACTGACTATTCGTGGAAAAAACGGTGGTTCACAGGTGTTGATTGAGATAGAAGATAATGGATGTGGAATGGAAGAAGCAGACTTGGATCGAATCTTTGAACCTTTTTATACAAAGAAAAATGACGGTATAGGACTGGGTCTGGCGAATTCTTATCAATTGATTCAGGAAAATCACGGCTCGATTCAAGTGAAAAGTCAGCTTCATGAATGTACTATTTTTTTCTTACAATTCCCAAATACTTCTACAACAAAGGATGAGACCGATGTATCCAGTCATGATCATTGATGATGAAGTTGCAATCTGTCAATCACTAAAATTTGCACTAGAAGATCGTTATCAAGTTTATACATTCACAGATCCCGAGCAAGCTCTACCCCTTTTTAAACGGATAGATATCTCCATCGTTTTGTTGGATTTGAAAATGGGTAAACACAGTGGGCTTGATATATTGCAGTCAATCAAACGCATTTCACCAAATACGATTGTCATCATGATTACTGCATACGGCAGTATCCCTTCTTCTGTCGAAGCGATGCATAAAGGAGCTTTCTCTTATGTGACAAAGCCGATTCACTTAGAGGAGTTAATGGTTTTATTGGATCGAGCAGATGAATATTACCACCTTTCTTCCAAAGTACAATGGTTGAGTGAAGCATTAGAAAAAGCACATAACGAACATGGTTTTATTGGAAAAAGCCCGAAAATGCAAGAAGTGTTTCGGATGTTGGATAAAATTCGTTCTGTCGATTCCAATGTTTTAATTACAGGCGAGAGTGGCACAGGAAAAGAATTGGTCGCCAAGATTATCCATTATCAAAGCCAACGGCATCAAAAGCGTTTTCAAACCATCAATTGTGCTGCTATACCTGAAAATCTACTGGAATCGGAATTATTTGGGCATGAAAGGGGTTCTTTTACAGGTGCTGTGGATAAAAAACTAGGTTTGCTTTCCATAGCAGATAAAGGAACGGTATTTTTAGATGAAATAGGAGAAATGGAATTAACCTTGCAAGGGAAATTACTTCGTGTTATTCAAGAACGTAAGATTACTCCTGTAGGGGGAACAGAGGAGAAAGAAGTAGACTTTCGTTTGATTGCTGCAACCAATCGTGATTTATTGAAAGATGTGCAAGATAAACATTTCCGCCAAGACTTGTTCTATCGATTAAATGTCATTCCGATTCATCTACCTTCGTTACGAGAGAGAAAAGAAGATATTCCTCTTTTGGTGGAATTTTTTCTCCATAAATTAAGCCAACGCATGGGCAAACCGGTAGAGGGGATTTCACAAGAAGCACTTCAAGTTTTGTTGGATTACTCTTTTCCTGGGAACGTGCGTGAGTTGCAAAATATAATGGAGCGTGCAATTGCATTAACTTATTCATCCATTATACAAGTGGCAGATCTTCCTGAAGAGATGACCAATCAGCAACAAGTTTTTCCAGATCATACCTTGATTCCGATTTATGTAGGGGAAAAGATGGAACAAGTAGAACGAAAAGTAATCCAATATAATTTATCTGCAATGAATGGGAATCGACGAAAAACAGCGCAAATCATTGGTATAAGCGAACGGAATTTGCGTGATAAACTAAAAAAATATGTAACAACGGAGTAGGCAAAAATAGCCGGCCGGCAAAATCTGCCGCTTTTTTTAGAACGAAAACCCTTACATAAAGGGTTTTTTCTTTTGGCACACTTCTTGCTCCTTATATAGGTGACAACCACTAGGAGGGAATAGAATGAAAAAAATAGTACTGACTCTTATTTCTTTATTGCTTGTTTTTGCTGTTGTAGGTTGTAGCGCAGAAAGTGAATCCACGCTAGATAAAGTGAAGAAAAATAAAGTTCTCGTTGTGGGTACAGATCCCACTTTTCCACCTTTTGAGTTTAAAAACGATAAAAAAGAGTACGATGGCTTTGATATTGATATGATTCGTGCGATTGCGAAAGAAATGGGAGTAGAAAAAGTACAGTTTGTGGATACCGAATTCAAAGGCTTGATTCCGGGTTTACAAGCAAAGAAATTTGATGCGATTATGTCAGGCATATACAAAACGGATGAGAGAGCAAAAGTGATAGGTTTCTCTGATACGTATTATCCAGGTGGACTATCCATCATGGTAAAAGAAGATAACAACACCGTGAAAAGTATTGACGATCTAAAAGGGAAAGAAGTATCAGTGCAAATCGGAACCAAATCTGTGAAGTTCCTCAAAGAAAATCATCCAGATGTAAAAGTGAAAGAAGTAGAAAAGAACTCCGATATGTTCCTTGAGTTAGAAAGTAACCGTGTAGAAGCTGTTGTTACTGGTCGTCCAGCCGCAAAAGTATATGCAAAAGAAAAAGGCGGCGTAAAAGTATTAGACCAAGAGCTCACAAAAGAAGAGTATGCCATAGGAACACGCAAAGAAGATGAAGCGCTAAACAAAGAATTTAACGCAGCACTCAAGCGTTTAAAAGATAACGGAGAATACGACAAAATCGTTAAAAAATGGTTTGGAGAGTGAATAAGCAGAGAGGCTAACCTCTCTGTTTTAATGAAAGGATGGTCCGAATATGACATTAGATTTTGGTATTTTGCTGCAAGATGAAAACTTACCGCTGCTACTTCAAGGCTTGTGGGTTACGATCCGAATGACGTTTTTAGCCCTCATTCTCAGTTGTTTCATTGGTCTTGTCATTGGCCTTGGAAGCATGTCCAAATACAAATGGATTTCTAGTTTATGTGCTACTTATTTAGCTTGGTTTCGTGGAACCCCTTTATTGGTTCAGCTCATGCTGCTCTATTATGGTTTAGCAATTAGCTTAAATATTGATTTAACCGCTTCACTTGCAGGGGTTTTAGGCTTAGGGATGTACAGTGGCGCATATGTATCAGAAATTGTTCGGGGAGCAATTCAATCAATTGATCGTGGACAGATGGAAGCTGGACGTTCCCTTGGTTTGAGTCATTGGCAAACGATGTTTAAAGTAATCTTGCCACAAGCTATTCGTCGTATGTTGCCTCCACTTGCGAATGAATTTATTGCATTGACCAAAAACTCTTCGCTTCTATCTGTTATTACTGTAGCAGAGTTAATGCGTGCAGCAAATACCATTGTTGCGGATAATTACAAGTATTTTGAGATCTATCTGACGATCGCTGTATTCTATTTTGTTGTCAACTATGGTATTTCGGTGCTCATTCGCTTATTGGAACGAAAATTAAACGTGGAAGGAGTACGCTCATGATTGAAATCACAAATCTAGATAAATATTATGGTTCACACCATGTTCTCAAAGATATTAATCTAACTATTGGACAAGGGGAAGTTGTTGTAATTATTGGGCCTAGTGGTTCTGGCAAAAGTACCTTGTTACGTTGTATGAATTATTTGGAACCGATTCAAAGCGGGCAGATTTCCATTGAAAATCAACCAATTGGGATGATCGAACAAAATGGAAAACACAAAGAAATGCCTGAAAATCAACTGAACAAGATGCGAGAAAAAGTCGGGATGGTATTTCAAAATTTTAACCTGTTTCCGCATCTATCTGTTCGGGAAAACATTACACTTTCACCACTGACACTCGGTAAAATGAACAAAAAAACAGCAAATGAAACCGCAAGTACGCTCTTGGCAAAAGTTGGCCTGTCCGATCGTGCGGATGCATATCCAGATCAATTATCTGGAGGACAAAAACAACGTGTTGCGATTGCTCGTGCTTTAGCAATGAAGCCACATGTCATGTTGTTCGACGAACCAACATCGGCACTCGATCCTGAGCTCATTGGTGAAGTGCTGGATGCAATGAAAGAGCTTGCCAGAGAAGGAATGACGATGGTTGTTGTGACACACGAGATGGGATTTGCCAAAGACATGGCTGATCGTGTCGTCGTGATGGATCAAGGGCAAATCATTGAAGTAGATAAACCAGATGTAATCTTCCAAAATCCATCCCAAGAGCGCACAAAAACGTTTTTGCACAAAGTTCTAACTCATACGTAAGAAAGGAGAGTATGAATGAAGCCAATTGAACATTTGCATCCAGCAGCATGGCAATTTGCTGGTGGAAAAAGCGATCCTTATGTGACAACGCTTGCAGAGTGGATCGAAAAGCCACAAGATGATGCGCTTTATGATCTATGTGTGTTAGGTGTTCCACTTTCGAAAAGCTCGATTTCTTTTTCTGGAGCTCATCTTCATCCGATGACATTTCGTAAACTTTGGCCCAATTTTACTACGTATCATTGGGACCTTGATCTTGACTTCACCATGTTGCGCGCCGCTGATTTTGGGGATGTAGCAATGCATGTTACCGATATTGCTACTTGTCATCGAAATATCGAACAGACGATGCAAGAAGTATCCACTCGATTTTCACAAACGTTTCCGATTACGATTGGTGGGGATCACTCTATTACGGCTCCTCTCATCAAAGGGAGAAAAGCAGCTACTGGAAAACGTATTGGGATCATTCAATTTGATGCTCATCTTGATGTTCGTGATCTCGATTATGGAGGCCCTTCCAATGGGACACCAATCCGCAATTTGGTAGAATCGGGAACTGTTCAGGGTGAAGATATCGTAACGATTGGCATTCGCAATTTTGCTAACTCGCGTCTTTACCGTAACTACGCAGAAGCGAAAGGTATTCACGTGATATCATCCAAACAAGTTCACACAAGAGGAATAGATAGTGTAGTGACAGAGGCGATGAAGCGCTTGGAGCCATGTGACGAAGTATATGTGACGTTTGATATTGATGCATTGGATCAATCATTTGTCCCAGGAGTTCCAGCGATCGGTCCACAAGGGCTGACACCAGATCAATTATTTTCCAGTGCCGTAACATTAGGAGCTTGGTCCAAAGTAAGTGCGATGGATATGGTTTGTGTTGATCCCTCTGTTGATTTTCGTGATGTCTCCACTCGTATCTCCCTCCACTTGTTTCTGCACTTTGTATCTGGACTTTGCCAACAAAAGCAACTCTAAATTTCAAGAATCAGGCAATTCTTTGAGTAAATTACATAGATAAGATTTTTTAAGATAGCTTAGAGGCGGAACACTTAGCAGAGTTCCGCCTTTTTCTTATCATTTAGAAAAAATATTTGTCTCCATTTCATCACAATTTTGTAGAAAATCAATTGACAAAATAATCGATTAGTGTAAAAATACCCTAAAAGGGTATGGGGTAATGAGATGGATAAAGAAAAGTTATACAAACTTTTTCTTAATACACTAAGTTAGAGAGTAATTTAAGACTTAGGTACATGTATCAGAACATTGAGTGAAGGACTTGGCGGATGAGAAAGAAAAAAGAGTGTATTTATTTTACAGAATAATATGATAGCGAACCATTATCGTATTTCATTCGTGGAATAAATATTGAATTCATAAGCGATATTACAATTTCAAGAAAAAAACACAGGCGGAATAGTCAAATGAAAATAATCAAATGGGTTTTATGTATACTACTCATTCTTGTAGTCGTTGCTATTGGTTTGTTTTATTTAATTTTTTTGAAGCCAGAAACAGAAATGAAAAACAAACAGACTAATAAGGTGAAACTGTTATTACTGCAAAAGGGTATCAAAGAGTCAGATATTACTACGATAAAAACAGGGAAGATGGAAGGATCATATTATACATTTGTGGTTTTTAAAGATGAACCAAAAGCTGGTTATGTATATAGGGAATATGGAGCTTCATATGAACTAGTACAAGATTGTGATTATTATGATCAAAGTGGTGAACAGATAACAAGCAGAAGGGAAAAACTCTTTCAAGGAATGTTGCTAAATGGAAGACCAGAAGGAAAGCACAGAGAAAAATACTGTCCCAGTGATCGTCAGATAATAGCATGGATGATACAAAAAGGGTACAAAAAATCCGATATAAATATTTTTTCTTCTAATTATCCACTTAAAAACAGTGGGTATGAAGCCATATTAGATATTCAATTTAGAGACGAAAAAGAGGTATCTTATTTATTTGTGAAAGAGGAAAAATCAGAAAAGGTTATACAGATTTGTGGTTATTCCGATATGAATGGAAAATGGTTCACCAATAGAAAAAAACATAGTGAGAAAACATGTATCAAAAACAAACCAGGAAGACTATAGCGAGAATGCTATGGGCTTTTGCAATTTTTACGAAATGTTGGAGGTACCCCATACCCATCAAGCTAAAACGAAAAATAGTCCTTCCCAAACGAAAAAAAAGACTCTTGTGACTTATAAATAGTCTAGAAACAGCATCCAGCAGATGAGAGGCAACTGCTCCTTCCTTTTTTTATAATATAAAACATTTGGGAAAATCTAGTTATGAAAATTCAAATAGATTGATCACTCTGATTAAAATTGATAGTATAAATATAGTCCTACTAAACCCACTCTACCGAAAGGTATGGAGATGGCTGAGTCCAACAACTCGACTACCTACGAACTGAACACGGATCATAGCCCGGGAGGCGCTGTGCGCAACCTGGTGAACCTTCTCGGAGCGGACATCTCGCGTGAGCAGCTGTTCGCTGGCCTCCAACACATCGAAGAGCACAACGATCCTTCTGAAGACTGCGTCGCGTTCATTCAGATCGTGACGCAGCAACTCGAGTCCAAGGAGCCCAACCAGCTCCCCAGCTTCGAGCTCCTTCGGAAGCTCGCTGCCATCAAGACAGGCCTGAAAGAATTCGCTTCTGTCGGGCGCAACACGGCGCACGTCGAACAACTCGAGGGAATGATCGGGTGCTTCGTATTCGGAGCTCTCTACTTTCTTCCGAAGCTGTACGGAAGGAAGGGCGCTCGCATCAATTTCCCGACATGGATGCTGAGTAAGGACTTCCTGCACGTTGTGGCGCATCGACGGCATCTGAGCAAGAAGGCCTACAACACCCGTCAGCGGCTCTGGAATGAGCTGCTCGATCTGTGGAAGCAGATTCCGCTCACCAATGCTAAGGATGTGGAGGACTTCCGCGAGATCGTGGCTCCCGAACCCAGGTCGTAGGAGTCTGGGCGGTCAGTAGAACGAATACTGATCCGCCCGCCGAATATTATAGGTGACAACATAGATAAGACTATCAACAGATAGTCTTTTTCCATTTTGATGGAATGCTATATTATTTGAAAATGAACAGTTTGAGTATGAAATGGTGATCCGATCAAGGGAGTAAAGCCTATAGCGTAAATGCTATGGGCTTTTGCATTTGTCTTTATAGGTGCATTTTGAATATCATTTCTAAATTTAAATATAATCTTGTCAAATAAAATCCTTTTTGCTATACTCAGCTTACAAATAAAAGGTAATACCTTTATATGATTAAAGATTTTAATCTTTTACAATATATTTGTTTTTTAGATACCGTTTGTTTCTGTTAATTGTAAAGAGGTGAATAAAATGAAAGCGGATTCAAACAGGGATTCTCTAGGGAAAATTTTTACGGAAGTAAGCCCGGTTCGAGGTTTTGAGGACATTGCGGTCCAGATCAAAGAGGCGATTTTGCAAGGTCATTTAAAAGTGGGAGATCGACTGCCAAATGAAAGAGAATTAGGTACTTTGTTTAACGTGAGTAGACCAACTGTTCGGGAAGCTATTCGCTCGTTAGAAGCGACAGGAATAGTAGAAGTACGAAGAGGAGTGTACGGTGGTATTTTCATAACAGAGCCAAAAGCGGATCAGGTTGGCAAAGCATTGGAGGCATTGTTGCGATTTCGGGGTGCTACAGTAGGAGAATTAGTAGAGTTTCGAAGCACCTTTGAAGCGGAAACAGCATATTTAGCAGCAAAGCGAGCTACGTTTGAGCAAGTAGAAACTTTAACCAAACTAGCAAATGCAGTAAAAGAAGTTGCTAGTTTACCAGAAGAACCTTGGGAAAAATTTATTGAACTAGATATCGCTTTTCATGAAGAAGTTGCATCAGCATCTCAAAATCAAATTCGCGTTGCGATTATGATGGCGATTCAGGGCGTATTTCATGAGACCTCTTTATTGTTGGAAAAAGTAGATGAAGTAGCATGGCGGACAAGACAAGCAAGTGACTTAATTGGTATTGCTAAAGCTATCAAAGAGCGAAATCCTGAGTTGGCACGCAAACGGATGGCAGAGCATGTTCAAAGAAATATAGAGGCAGATGTCGTAAAAGAATGGACAATCCCAGATCAGGTGAGCGATGAGGTGAGGGACAATGAGTAATTCCATTATTGTGTGCAGATGTGAAGAAGTAACCGTAGAAAATTTGGAAGATGCTTATCATACTGGGGCAATCACTTCTCGTCAGATTAAGATGAAAACAAGAGCTACGATGGGTGCTTGTCAAGGGAGAGTTTGTAGAAACTTAGTGGATCTTTGGATGGGAAATAAGAATCCACTCGCTTCCAAAGGAGTAGAACAATTATCTTATCGACCTCCTGTTCGGCCTATCACTTTTGGAGAATTAGCAGGGGAGGAATAGATATGTCCAAACTTCGTATCGTAAATCATCCGCTGATAAAGAAGGGAGAGCAAAAACGAATATCGTTTACTTTTAATGGCGAGTCATTGGAAGGATTAGAAGGTGAACCAATTGCGGCTGCACTACTTGCTCATGGAATTCGAATTTTACGTAGACATGAGGAATCTGGATCAAATCGTGGGCTTTATTGTGCGATAGGACACTGTATGGAGTGTCGCGTTGATGTACAAGGAAAAGGACAAGTCCGTGCTTGTTTGACTCCTATTGTGGAAGGAATGGAAGTCGTAGAAGGAAAACAGTTAGAAAATAAAATCACAGGGAGGGAAGCTCCATGATGGAAAAACAGTATACGGATGTGCTGATCATTGGAGCAGGTCCAGCTGGATTAGCAGCAGCGACAAACCTTTTTGAAAGCGGTTTCAAAATAACGATATTGGACGAGTTTCCGCATCCAGGTGGTCGATTGCTGGGGCAATTTCATGAAGAATCCGATGGTTCATGGTGGATTGGCCGACAAGTTGCTTCCGAACTGGTAGAGATGACGAAGCAACCGAATATTTCTCTTCAATGTGGTGTTTCTGTTTATGGATTAAAGCAAATATCAGAAGGTTGGGAAGTCCTGTCCTCAGTCGGGACTATAGAGACAAAATATTTATTATTGGCTACAGGAGCAGCGGAAATTCCAGTTCCGCTAGAAGGTTGGACACTACCGGGTGTAATGTCGATCGGTGCTGCGCAAGTTTTGACAAATGTTCACATGGTAAAGCCAGGCGACCGAGGAATTATTGTTGGAGTAAATGTTTTAGGTCTAGCAATTTCCAGAGAATTAGCTGTTGCTGGAGTAGACTTAGCCGGAATTGTACTTTCGCCAAACAATCTATTTTCGGGTGAAAATGCAAATCCAGTTGAGGCAATAAATTTATTAATGAGTCTTTCCCACTTAGCCCCTTCCGCATGGATGCGATTGGGTGGATCATTGGCGCAAAAGATGAAGATGGGGAAATGGGTCTCTACTTTTTTTCCGCGCCAAGGTATGAATGTTTGGGATATCCCACTTCTATTAAAAACTACCATTTCCTCTATTCAAGGGAAAAAATCAGTAGAATCAGTAGTTTTAGCAGATGTGAATAGCAGTGGACAAATCATAGCTGGTAGTGAACGCGAAGAAAAGGTAGACTTTGTTGCCTTGGCTGGAGGCCTATATCCATTAGCGGAGTTGGCTGCGGTTGCTGGATGTTCTTTTCTCTATCTACCAGAGTTAGGTGGAAATATACCTTTACATAATGAGCAAATGAAGACTCCTTTATCTAATCTTTATGTGGCTGGTAACATTACGGGGGTAGAGGGAGCACAAGTTGCGATGGCTCAAGGAAAACTTGCTGCACGGTCTATTGGTAATGATGCAGGGTTATTAAAAAATGGCAGGGAGAAAATAGCAGAAGCGATGGATGAAGTACATCAAGTTAGAAAGACCGCCACGATTCAATTTCATCCAGGGATTATCGCTGCTCGAAAACGTGTTTATGAGATGTATGATTCCTTACAAAAAGAAAGCTTGACTTCTTAAAAGTAGGTGAAAGCGAGATGGGTAATGAGACAGCTGATGTAGTAGTAATTGGTGGCGGGATAATTGGTATGGCTACGTCCTACTATTTATCGAAACTCGGCTTGGATGTTGTCGTTGTCGAAAAAGGAGAAATAGCAGGCGGAACTTCTTCCAAATGTGATGGAAATATATTAGCAATCGATAAAGAACCAGGTTTTGATAGCCAAATGTCTTTAAAGTCACAAGAACTCGTGACAGAGTTAGTGAAAGAATTAGATGAAGAATTTGAATACCGAGCACCTGGAAGCATATTGGTCTGTGAAAACGAAGAAGAAATGGTTGCTGCAAATGCATGGGTAGAACACCAGAAGCAAGCAGGGCTTCCTTTCCGAATGTTGGATCGCAACGACATTAAAAGTGAATGGAAGTATATGGCGGATGATATTTATGGTGGATTAGAGTGTGCGACCGACTCTACTGTAAACCCAGTTTTGTTTACGTATGCACTGGCTGTAACTGCAAAGCGATTGGGAGTTAGATTGAAAACACATACAACCGTAACGAAGATTCGTTTAGATGCGAATGGTGCGGTAGAGGGTGTCGAAACTTCTTCTGGCTTGATATATACCAAACAAGTCGTTAATGCTGCCGGCGTCTGGTCCAAGCATATTGGTCAAATGGTCGGAATTGAGGTTCCTATTGAGCCACGAAAAGGACATATTTTAGTATCTTCTCGTACCAAGAGTATCGGAACACGAAAAGTGATGGAATTCAGCTACTTGATGAGTAAATTTGGGAAAGAACGAAAGGTAGATGAAGAGACCGAGAAATACGGTGTGGCTCTTGTATTTGAACCCACTGCATCTCAAAACTTTTTAATTGGAAGTAGCCGAGAGTTTGTCGGTTTTCAAACCCAGATCAATGTAGATGTCATTCGATGTATTGCAAGACGTGCCATTCGTTTTTTTCCAGTGATGAAAGACATACCTATTTTACGGAGCTATTGTGGTTTGAGGCCTTGGACACCTGATCATTTGCCTATTGTTTCGCGAGTAGAAGAAGTCCCTGGATTTTATATTGCGGCAGGTCATGAAGGAGATGGCATTAGTTTAGCAGCGATTACAGGCAAAGTGATGAGTGAATTGATCACAGATCAAAAAACAACCATCACAACTGATCCATTGCGTTATGATCGTTTTCAAAAGACGGAGGTTTGAACATGAAAATATCCAAACTCATTTCTACTATTGATACGCATACAGGAGGGAACCCAACACGTACTGTTACAAGCGGGGCACCTACTTTGGTTGGTAAAACGATGACCGAGAAAATGGTGTATATGAAAGAACATCATGATGACTTTCGAAGATTGTTGATGTATGAACCACGTGGACATGGTGTAATGTCAGGCTGTATTTTAACAGAGCCATGCGACCCAACAGCAGATATAGGAGTTGTTTTTATCGAAACAGGTGGGTATTTGCCAATGTGTGGCCATGACACGATTGGGGTATGTACTGCATTAATCGAGGCGGGAATATTTCCAGCTAACAAAACACATTTGCGATTGGATACACCAGCTGGAATAGTCGATGCGAATCTTACGATAGAGGATGGCAAAGTTACACGCGTTACGTTTACCAATATTCCATCCTTTATGTATCAGAAAGATGTGAGTGTAGATATAGCAGAACTCGGATCAATCACGCTTGATATTGCTTATGGTGGTAATTTTTATGCTTTGGTAGATGCGAAACAGGTTCAGTTGAAACTTACTACCGATCATGCGCCAGAAATTGTCCGGAAGGCAATCCTTATTCGCGAAGCAATCAATAGAAAGATAGAAGTAGTTCATCCTGAAAATCCAGTCATTCGTGGGCTTACTCATGTAGAATTTTATACAAATGCGGTATCCCGTGAGGCAGATTGTAGAAATGCTGTTGTCATACCTCCTGGAGCGATCGATCGATCTCCATGTGGAACAGGAACATCAGCGAAAATTGCTACGCTCTATGCAAGGGGCGAACTGGCGATAGGACAAGAGTTTATACATGAAAGTATTGTTGGTTCGCTCTTTTATGCGAAGGTACTGTCTGAAACAAATGTAGGAAATGTACCTGCGATTATTCCACAAATCTCGGGTTCTGCTTGGGTCACTGGTTTTCATCAATTTGTCATTGATCCTAGCGATCCGCTTCTAGACGGTTTTCTCATTCTTTAAGACGAAAATTGGATGATCCATTAAGGGGGGTGAGGCATTTTCACGTATTCTTATTTGCTCACAGACCATTTACAACATGATTAGGAGGAAATAAAATGACACGTTTTGCTGGAGTTTATGTTGCGATTGTTACCCCTTTTACAGAAGAGATGGAAGTAGATTATGGTTGCTTGCGAGAGCATGCCGATTGGCTGATTGAAAACGGAGTGCATGGTTTGATTCCGATGGGTACAGTTGGAGAATATGCAACCTTGGATGACGCCGAAAGGGAAAAAGTTGTCGAAACCATCATAGAAGCTGTAGCTGGTAGAGTTCCAGTAGTAGTAGGTACGGGTTCCCCTTCTACAAAGAAAGCCGTTCATTGGGCTGAGCATGCCAAAAAAGCAGGTGCAAGTGGAATTATGGCATTACCTCCTATTAATTATAATCCTACCCGTCATGAAATCATCGAATTTTATCAAACGTTATCCAATGTTGGTCTTCCTATTATCGCTTATAATAATCCATTCGATACCAAAGTGGATTTAAAGCCAGATTTGCTTGCGGAGTTATGTAAAATTGAAAATTTCGTAGCGATAAAGGAGTTTTCGGGAGATATTCGCCGTATTCATGAAATCTATGAAAAGACGGATCTAGAAGTGCTTGCAGGGGCAGATGATTTAGCATTAGAGGGTCTATTGGCAGGGGCGACAGGCTGGATTGCTGGTTTTACCAATTCCTATCCCAAAGAAAGTGTGGATTTGTTTGCTCTCGCTACTTCTGGCAAAGTAGCAGAAGCTACCGAATTGTATCGTCGTTTGCTACCTTTGTTTCGATACGATTCAACACCGCGCTTGGTACAATCCATTAAATATTCATTGAAGTTAGTTGGTAAACCCGTTGGTAAAGCACGTGCCCCGCGTCTAGACCTAACAGAAGAAGAAAAATCAAATATTGAGCAAGTTAGCAAATTAATCTAACTCTATCCTATTATACTATCCTATGTGTCCATTTCCATGGGATAGTATACCAAATCAACGAAACATAGGAGGAATACAAAATGAAAGCGCATTCAAAAATCGCAAGTATCCTACTAGTTTTGTCCTTTCTCTTTCTTACAGCATGTGGAAGCGGAAATGGAAATGAAATTGTAATTGGTGTGATTTCCCCAACAACAGGTCAAAGTGCCAAAATGGGTCAAGATATGAACAATGCTATTCAGATGGCAGTAGATGAAATAAACGGCAAGGGCGGGGTGAACAACAAAAAAATCCGGCTTGTATTTGCAGATGATGCATGTGATCCTCAAGCTTCCACAACGGCTGCGAATAAATTGGTTTCGGAGAATGTTTCTGCTGTAATCGGGGGCTATTGTTCCAGTGCGGTATTACCTGCTTCTGGTGTGTTCAACTCTGCCGGAATTCCAATGGTTGTTACGGCAGCCAATTCGGAAAAAATTCCCGAAAATAACTATAAAAATATTTTTCTTTTAAACAGTACAGCAAGTGCTCAAGCACAAACTGCAACAAATTACATGATTTCCAACTTAAAAGGAAAAAAGATTGCCATTCTCAATGATAATACTGCTTATTCGGTTGATCTTGCAGAACGGACTAGAGACGCGATTCAAAAAGCAGGTGGACAAGTCGTTTTATACGAATCCGTTGATCCAAATGCATCTGACTTTAATTCCGTGTTAACAAAAGTGAAAAGCAAAACACCTGATGCTACATATTGGACAGGTTATTACGCAGCAGGTGGATTATTGATAAAACAATTTAAACAACAAGGGGTAAGCGGTTCGTTCGGTGTAGCGGACGGCTCAGTAGACCAAACATTAATTAAAATTGCTGGGGAAAATAATGCAGAAGGTGTTTTTGCCACGATGAGTCCATTGCCTCAGTTTATCCCTGGAGCGAAAAATTGGTCAAAAGATTATGAAACAAAATTCAAACAAGCGCCAGGTCCTTACTCTGCTCTTTCGTATGATGGGATGCGCTTAATCATTCATGCCCTAGAGCAAGCGAAATCGGATGACCCAAATGCAATTACGGGTGCGATAGCCAAAACAAAAGGTTTTGCTACCTTTGCTGGGCCAGTCGAATTCAAAGCAAATGGTACGTTAACAAAGTCTAACTTCATTATGATTGGTGTAAAAAATGGTCAGTTTGAAATGGTGAAATAATTCCACCACATAAATAAGCAATGTACAACTGGATCCCAAACCTATTTTGGGATCACAACCCTTCTCAAGGGAGTGAATACACGATGGATATATTTTTACAACAAGTAATAAATGCATTAGTCGTAGGTACCTTCTATGGGCTCATCGCCTTGGGCTATTCTATGGTTTACGGGATTATTCGTTTACTCAATTTTGCTCATGGCGATTTATTTATGTTAGGTGCTTTTGCCGGATTTTCGGTTTTATCTTTATTTACCGGTCAAGTTGGCTTTATAGGTATTGGGCTGGCATTAATTGTATCTGTATTGGTTGTAGGGTTGATCGGGTTAGGTGTAGAACGAATTGCTTACCGACCGCTTATTAAGAAAAAATCACCGAAATTAAATCTACTTATCACGGCAGTAGGTGTGTCTTTAGCTATTGAGTATGCGGTCATGTTGAGTTATGGACCTAGCTTCCGTGTTTACCCCATTCAACTTCCGAATACTGGATTTCATATTGGTGATGTAAAGATTACCTATATCCAACTCGGAATTATTCTCTTCACTATTTTGATTATGATATTCCTTCAATTATTTATTCATAAAAGTATTTATGGAAAAGCAATGCGCTCGATTGCAATAGATGATACTGCTACTTCTTTGATGGGAATACCTGTCCATCGATTTATTGGCCTTACTTTTTTTATGGGATCTGGATTAGCCGCGGTAGCTGGTGTGATGGATGGGATTTATTATGGTCAGATCAACTTTTTAATGGGATTTCTTTTTGGTTTAAAAGCATTTACTGCTGCTGTAATCGGCGGGATCGGAAGTGTGAATGGTGCAATGCTAGGAGGTCTTGTTCTTGGCATTGTCGAGACATTGGGTACTGTTTATGTTGGAGGAGAATGGAAAGATGTATTTGCCTTCGGTATTCTCATTCTATTCCTTGTGCTAAAGCCAACAGGGTTACTTGGTGAAGCAGTAAACGAGAGGGTGTAGGTAGATGAATACTCCTTTTTTGAAAAATAAATCATTCCTATACATCTTATTGTTTATCGTGATGATTGCCATTCCTTTGATTACCAATCGATACTGGACGGATGTTGCTAGCACAGCTATGTTTTATATCCTTTTAGCATTAGGTTTAAACATCATCGTTGGTTATGCTGGGCTCTTGGATTTAGGATATTCTGCATTTTTTGCGGTCGGAAGTTATACTACGGGGATTCTCACAACACAGTTTGGGGTATCCTTCTGGATCTCGATTTTTCTTGGGGCTATTTTTGCAACAGTATTAGGCGTATTAATCGGTATCCCCACGTTACGTTTACGAAGTGATTATTTAGCTATTGTAACATTGGGATTTGGAGAAATCATTCGACTCATAGCAAACAACTCCAAATTTACAGGTGGAGCATCGGGTATATATGGAATTCCAAAACCAAAGATTGGTTCTTTTGTGTTCCAAAGTAATGTGCTCCTCTACTATTTAATGTTTATCTTCGTGCTTCTAGCTATCTTTGTCATCTGGAGATTGGGGAACTCACGGGTTGGAAGAGCATGGAAATATATTCGAGAAGATGAAGATGCAGCAGAAGCTATGGGAGTAAATGGACTTTATTACAAATTACTCGCTTATGGTTTAGGAGCGATGTTTGGTGGATTAGCTGGCTCCCTATTTGCTGTGAAGATGTCTGCTATTGCACCAGAGAGTTTCGGTTTTATGCAGTCTGCGATGATTTTGTTGGCTGTCGTATTGGGTGGGATCGGCCGCATATCTGGCGTTATATTGGGTGCAGTACTCGTTATCTTACTCCCAGAAGCAATGCGAAGCTTCTCCGATTGGCGTATTTTCCTCTTTGGGGTTTTGCTTGTTCTTACGATGATTTTTAGACCGAATGGGCTGTGGCCATCGAAAAAGGAAACAGAAGAGATGGATGATCCAGAACCTTTGAAAGGGGGGAGCAAAAGTGTCGTTAGTTGAGGTGGACGAAATTGAGCTGCGATTTGGTGGATTGGTAGCGGTTGGCGATGTTTCATTTCAAATTGAAGAGAAAAATGTAGTTGGTTTAATTGGTCCTAATGGTGCTGGGAAGACTTCCATGTTTAATATGATTACTGGTTTTTATAAGCCGACAAAAGGCAAAATCATTTTTTCAGGAACCAATATCGTAGGCAAAAAACCAAGTAAAATCACACAGCTAGGAATGGCACGGACCTTCCAAAATATTCGTCTCTTTCCTTCGCTCACTGTGCGTGAGAATGTGATGAGTGGGATGCATAGTAAAACATCACAAGGAATATGGGGAGCTGTTTTGCGAACGGCCAAACAACAAAAAGAAGAAAAAGAAATTTTAGAAATTGCGAATGATTGCTTATCCTTTGTAGGCATAAAGAAATATGCAGGTAGATTAGCCAAAAATTTACCTTATGGAATCCAAAGAAGAGTAGAAATTGCCCGTGCATTAGCGACCAAACCAAAACTATTGTTATTGGATGAACCAGCTGCTGGACTCAATTTATCGGAAAGAAAAGAGCTAATTGACCTAATTTTACGGATAAAAGAACATTTTCAACTGACGGTTTTACTTATTGAACATGATGTAGGACTAGTGAGCGAAGTTGCTGATAAGATCGTCGTGTTGGATTATGGTCGCAAAATAGCAGAAGGACTACCAAATGAAGTACTGGCCAATCCACGTGTGATCGAAGCCTATATTGGAAAGGATGACGATTGATATGACGCCGATCCTAGAATTTAGCAACGTGGATGCTTTTTATGGGAAAATACATGCGCTGCAAAATGTCAGTTTTACGGTGAAAGAGGGGGAGATCACCGCACTATTGGGTAGTAATGGCGCAGGGAAAAGTACCATTTTGAAAGCAATTTCTGGTCTAGTACAGGTTCGATCAGGAACCATTCGCTTTATGGGTGAAGTAATTCATCAAAAGCTCCCTCATGATATCGTCAGTCAAGGGATCATCCAAGTACCAGAAGGTAGGCGGATTTTTGGGTCGATGACCGTTTTAGAAAATCTAGAGTTAGGTGGTTTTACGCAACGAAAAGATCATCGTTTTTTGAAACAGACCCTAGAACTGATATTCACTTTGTTTCCACGATTAAAAGAGAGAGCCAAGCAAAAAGCAGGTACACTGTCTGGTGGAGAACAACAGATGGTTGCGATTGGTCGAGCACTAATGGGGAAACCAAAATTGCTTATGTTGGACGAGCCTTCCATGGGATTGGCTCCGATTGTGGTGAAAGATATTATGAAAATTATTTCCCAAATCAACCAACAAGGCACAACGGTTTTATTGGTAGAACAAAACGCTCGGGCTGCCCTAAAACTAGCTCATACTGGCTATGTAGTCGAAACAGGTGAAATTACGTTATCTGGATCGACCGAGCAGTTGTCCCAAGATCATAATATTATTCATGCTTATTTAGCATAGATACAACAGAGGTGAACATCATGGAGACAAAAAATTGGATTGGCGGCGAGTGGATGAAACCAAATGGAGGAGAAGTAATCATTCATAATCCATCTAATTTGGAGGAAGAAGTGGGAGTACTTTACTGCTCAACGGAAGATGATGTACGTCAAGCAGGAGAGGCGGCAAAAAGAGCTGCCAAAAGTTGGGGCAGATTATCTGGTTCTGCAAGAGGAGAACTTCTTTACACCATTGCCGACACTTTGCAACATCAACTAGAAGAAGTAGCCACATTAGCTAGTCGTGAGATGGGCAAACCGATTACCGAAATGAAGATGGAAGTGATGAGAGGTGTTCAACTCCTGCGTTACTATGCGGGAGAAGGGGTACGAACCAATGGTAGTATCATTCCCTCTGCACAACCCGATACTCTGCAATATTCTAAGCGAGTTCCTTTAGGTGTAGTTGGGCTGATCACTCCATGGAATTTTCCAGTAGCTATTCCAATCTGGAAATTAGCTCCTGCTCTTATTTGTGGAAATACGGTGATTTGGAAACCTGCGGAATACGCTTCCCTCACTGCTACGAAGCTGGCGCAAATTTTCGCAGAAGCAGGACTGCCAGATGGCGTTTTAAATCTAGTAATCGGGAAAGGAAGAGTTATTGGGAATATACTAGTAGAAGAATTGGAAATAGACGCGATCAGTTTCACTGGTTCTACCGCTGTTGGAAAGCAGATAGCGGCCAAATGTGCCAAACGCAACATCAAATACCAGACCGAAATGGGTGGGAAAAACGCTGCGATTGTTTGTCGTGATGCAAATTTAGATGAAACTGTACCCATTCTGTTAAGTGGAGCCTTTCGTTCAGCCGGACAAAAATGTACGGCAACCAGTCGTGTTATTGTGGATAAAGCAATTTGGGAACCTTTCCTATGGGCGATCCGCAAGGGTATGTCAAGTGTAAAACTCAGCAATGCACTTGATCCACAAGCTTACCTTGGACCAGTCGCATCCAAAGATCAGTACCATACTGTTCAATCCTTTGTTGATTTGGCCCGCAAAGATGCAGAAATTGTAGTAGAAGGGACCATAAATCAAAAAGAAGATGGTTATTATATTCCGCCTATCGTTGTAAAAGGAGTAGATGCAAACCATACATTAGTACAAGATGAAATCTTCGGTCCTTTTATTAGCCTTCTACCTGCTGAAAATTTTGAGGAAGCAATCGATCTATGTAATCGATCGATCTATGGATTAAGCGCATCTATTTTTACCCAAAACTTAAATCATGCTTTTCGTTTTCTAGAGGAAGCAGAAGCCGGGATGGTTCGGGTCAATCAAGAGACCGCTGGAGTGGAATATCAGGCTCCCTTTGGTGGGATGAAAATGTCTAGTTCTCATACCCGTGAACAAGGAACTGCTGCCCTTGATTTTTATACCCAGATCAAAACTTGTGCGATTCGTTATTGATAAAGAAGATGGTTGCTAGATGTAGGAGAAAAAAAGAACAAATAGAAAGACACCTGATAGGATAGAGAGATAGATATCATTAGGTGTCTTTCTATTTGTTGATTTAAGGTTCATTTATATGTAAATAAATGTGATTATTGTGATTACAAAAAATTATATAATAATAACATCCAAATTATAGGGAGTGAGTCATCTTATGGGAATTTCATTAAAGTTCATTGGTATTATTGCGACTACAGGTGCATTATTGTTTGGGGGGATCAGCTTTCCTCAAACAACAAAGGCACAACCGAATTGTTATGCAAAAGGTAGTGTAAATGTTTCTTCTAGTAAAGCATCTGAGGACATTTCTTTTCAGGCTAATGGGGATTTTCAGCCCAAAATAGACCTTACCTTTTACGGAGATAAAAATGGATCTGCTGATGCTACGATTAACCAACCAGACGGCTTAATGGTAGGCTACAAATCGTTTAATTATACAACAAATAAACAAACTAAAACGCTTGTGTTATCGGATAAAAAATTAAAAAAAGGGAGCTACAAGCTTTATTTTACTAATGGTGGAGATAGAACCTTACATATTACCTCGTATTGTATTTATGGCTAATATATAAGATGTGGATAAAAAAGGAACCTATCAATGGATTGGTTCTTTTTTATGTGTTGTGATAAAACATAAGAGGTAGGAATTTTGCAAAGAACAGTCAAAATTAACGATGGAGGATGTTGGATTACCTCATAACATCATTTACAAAAATAGGATTTATTTCTAAATCAAAGGGGTTTGGACGCATGTTAAAAATAGGGTCACATGTATCGTTCTCAGGTAAAGGCTTGTTAAATGCAGCAGAAGAGGCTGTTACGTATGGTTCCAGTACATTTATGATCTATACAGGAGCACCACAAAATACACGACGCAAAGCGATCGAGAAGCAATTTGTACCAGAAGGGAAAGCAATAATGCAAGAACATGGCATCGAGGAGATCGTGGTTCATGCACCTTATATTATCAATTTAGGAACATACAAAGACGATAAATTTGAGTTTGCCATTCGTTTTTTACAAGAAGAAATACTGCGAACTAACTATATAGGGGTGAAAAATATTGTCCTTCATCCCGGTTCCTTTACTGATAAAGATGCAGAATATGGAGTTGCGCGAATAGCCGAAGGTTTAAATGCAGTACTTAAAGGAATAAAGGATACGGAAGTAAACATTGCTCTGGAGACAATGGCTGGTAAAGGATCAGAAGTGGGTCGATCATTTGAAGAAATCGCACAAATTATAGAGAAAGTGGAAGATAATCGCAGGATAACTGTCTGCATGGACACTTGTCACCTTCATGAATCAGGCTATGATATCATTCACGACTTTGATGGAGTATTAGAGAAGTTTGATAGTCTTGTTGGCCTAGATCGCTTGGCTGTTGTCCATCTGAATGACAGCAAAAACTTCCGTGGAGCAGGAAAAGACCGTCACGCTCCTGTCGGTGCAGGATTGATTGGATTTGAAGCGATGAACTATATCGTTCACCATGAAAAAATCCGTCATCTCCCAATGGTGTTGGAAACTCCATGGATTGGGAAAGAAAAAGGCAAAGAATCCCCAATGTACAAGGCTGAAATTGCCCTACTTCAAGGGGAGATCGAACAAAGATTTGGATCAGCTTTTCTAGAGGATGTTGATCAACTGGGTTACTTCTTTAACAAAAAAGAAATCAACCCTCGTGAATTTGTTGTACAAACATGGGAAACACTCAAAACAGATGCCAAAGCCAAGAAAGCAGACAGCCGTGAGCCTATCGTGCGTTTGTACGATATGGTCAGAGAGGACAAGCTGATGGAAGATTTGAGCGAAGAAGAAGTAAACCATCGTTTGATAGCTTGTTTAGCTAAGAAGAATGTAGAGTAATGCTACACCCTATCTGTATAAGGAAGTATTACTGATGAGAGTCATCCTTATGGATGACTCTTTTGTATATGGATTAGTTTACTAAATTCTGTATGTTATAATAGAATCACGGTTTCTGGTTTGGAGGAAATGAAAAATGCTTTTGGGCTACACCAACGACGGCGATGTCGAGAAGGCATACTCCCTGAAGGCTGGGTACGTCGTAGAGGTCACGGGACTTCGCGCGATCGCTTCGGAAGCAGCTCTCCGAATTCTCAAGCAGGGAACTCTCCGAATTCTCAAGCAGGGAGTTCTCCAGATTCTCAAGAAGGGAATCTTGGAATACAAGAAGGAGCGGGCTGTCGAAGTCGCCAAGAACGTGGTGTATGGGACTGTGCGCAAACAGCAGGCTGACCCCGCAGAGATCTCGGATGTCTTGGATGCAGTTGTGCTCCTTGGAATCCTCGATGCGGCACTCATTTATTCCCTGAAGGCTGGGTACGTCGTAGAGGTCATGGGGCTTCGTGCGGTTGCTTCTGAAGCAGCTCTCCGGATCCTTAAGCAGGGAAGCTCGGAAGATCGGAAGAAGCGGGCGGTCGAAGTCGCCGAGAGCATGGTGTATGAGGCATTGCGCGAACAGCAGACTAACCCCTCGGATGACTTGGGTGCAGTTGTGCTCCTCGGAATCATGGATGCGGCACTCGTCTGTCGTGCCTGAACTTCTCGCCTGAGTTCTCTCCGAACTCAGAAAACCGTTTGTCAGGCAACGCTAGTACAGGTTGTCTGGCAACGGATATGAATAATATGTTTAATATATAAATAGAAAAGAACCGATCCTTTCACTGATCGGTTCTTTTCTATTTAAAGGCGACAAAGGGACGGTTCTCTTGTCGCATAAGAAATTTAAAAAAACGCCTGATCGGAAATGGTTTAGTTGTATTTTTTTAATCCAAAGTTAATTCATAATGATCACTGTGGACATCTTTTTTATATCTGATGGACTCATACAAACTCTTTGCCTGATGATTGGTAACTGCTGTTTCGAGTATTATTCCTTTGGCGCCAGTTTCGATTGCAAAGTTTTTGGCTGTCTCCATTAATTTCTTTGCAATTCCTCTATTTCGTGCGGAAGGATCCATAAATAAATCGTTTAAAATCCATAGCTTTTTCATCGAAACCGAGGAAAAAGAAGGATACAACTGGACAAACCCTAATGGGATATTATCCTGCTCCAAAGCCAAAAAAATCACGGATTGGTTGTTTTTCATTCTTGCTTGAATGAATCTTCTCCCATTCTCGAAATCCGAAGCTTGTTCATAAAAGACGCGATACTGATCAAACAACTGTGCTACAAGATCCAATTCCTCTAATGTTGCTTTTTTTATGATATATTTTGCCATATTCGTTTTCACTACCTTTTTCTCTGTTTGCAAAACAAGATGTCTTGTTCCTGCTTACAGTTTTTATTAACAATCTCATTTGTAGTCTTTAGTAGCAAGTTTACAAGAGGAAACGGAAGATAGGAAGAGGAAATCTCGAAAATGGTTTTTAAAAAATAAGTACTCAGCTCTAATATCTTTATACAAATGAAATCGATTAAGATCCAGCATATCTCCATAACGTTAACTTATTTTCAAAAAAGGTAAGTACATACTTGTTTCGACCATTACAAGTGAGGATAACTCCGTTCCAATAGCTATTTCTCCTATCAGATACAGATAGTTACTCGAACAGTTCTAATTTACTAAGATGGTAAGAAAAATCCCGTATCCATCTATTTTTTTATATCGAGCAATATAAAAACGTTCATATCCGTTTTCTGAAGGATCAAAATGTGAAAATTGCCCGATGATCGCTGTTTGGCCATCATTATTTAAATCCACTACTTCCACATGAAACATATACAAATAAACTGGAGTTATTTCTGTTAAAATTCGTTTTGCTTCCAGTAATCTTGGGTTTGCATTACGTTAGAGTAAGGTATAGGAAATTCATCCTATTCAGCCTCTTTATATGCATTAAAAGTTGGATCAGTCGTTATATGCATCCCTATCTCAAATGATTTCCTTTTGTCTATCTTAAGGATGGTTGCAAACAGTATAAAAAGCAAAATAGTAGTAATCGAAATGGTGAAGTCTCATATTGAATATATTGAAAGGAGAAGAAAATGTTATGATGAGTGTAACAGCAAGTTGATCCCCGAGGAGTCAAAATGGGAAAGCGTCGCAAGCACCTGAAGGCCATCGCTCTGTTCCTGTCTGTACTGGCCCTTCTGGTCGGTACATACAAGATCGCTGAGCATCTCACTGAAAAGGAAAGTTACCGAGAGGGCTATACCTTCGGTTACGTCGAGGGTCACACCAATGGCTATATCAGAGGTGTAGACTTGGATGGAAAGTCGGAGCCGAACTGTGAGATCGAATACGGCAATGGCCTGTACGCTGACGTTCACTGCTATCACACCATCAACGGGAAGCGATACCACAATGGTTGGGCCTGGCCTGACGAGAGCTATGTCGGCCCTGGACCGGATGGCGTACCCGCTACCAGTGGTCCCAATGCCCCCAACGCCCCCAACGCCAAGTGACAGAGAGCTTGACACCTGACGGCGGAACCTTGCTCTAGCACCTGAGGGTGTACCACGACCGCTGGATTATTCTCGCATAATCCAGCGGTCGCCTGCGTTTCGGGTTATGAAATATAAGCGAGAGACAAGGGGACGGTTCTCTTGTCGCATGAACAGAAGTTACATTTATTGGATAGATAAAGAGCGGTTTTTCTTCACTGTATGTATAAACAGGAGAAATAGATATCTTCAACCAAGATTTATGCTAACGAAAAATGATGATTGCAAAAAGAATAAAAAGCATAACAGTAGTAATGATAGCTTAGTGACACAGGGCACAGTTCTCTTGTTATGCATTTAAATAATCGAGATGGATTAATATCTGATTTAATGAAAAGATGAAAAGCTAAAATATTCTTTGACTAAACGACTGCGGTCGCCTGTGTCTACATGCTAGACACAGGCGACCGATGGAACAACCCCTACAGCGTGAAGTTGCTCACGATCCTTCCCCTCTTCAGGTTGAAGATCCAGGCCCGGAACCAGCCGTACTTGCCGTTGTACCGCTTCTGGAAGTACTTGCCGTGCTTCCAGTTCTTCGCGAGTACCGAGACTGCACATCCACACATCGCACCTTTGATTTTATAAAACTTATCGAGTCTTCAAGTAATAAGGAAATTCCTTTTATCGATGATTGTTATGCTTTGAACGTTTGTTCTGCTAAAACTGTATATGCCTATTACTATTATGATTTTCCAGTAGTAGCTCTTCATAACAAAACTGATTTTGAAGTATTTCAAGATAAAGCTTTCCATACATCCCCTATCAGAGGAAGTCATGCCTTTGCTATTTGGAAAGATCATATTTTATTTGGACATGGCTATAGAGACAGAGGAAAACTGCATCTTTATTCAAAGAAAGATAGGAAGGTTCAAACCTATATTCCAGTGAATGAAGAGAATAGAGTTATACCATATGATTATGCGATTGGACGAGCACACAAGTTTTTGCTGGTTTGTAAAGATGATATATATGAGGTTGATATGCGGGATATGGTGGTGTAGGTTTGCATAACTATGTTCATAATTTCCGGGCGCGAACGGATTCTTGAATCAAAACAAAATCCAGTCTAGGCTATTGATCCTGACTGGGTTTTGTTTTGATTTTTGGTTTTAAGTATTATATATGATCTAGGGAAATATTTTAGAGTAATAATATTTTTCATTGTTTCATCGTTTAAACATCAGGTGGCTCTGCTTCTAAATGTATTGGAATTCTGTAATTCTGATGGAAAGTCATACTTTTCTCACCACCTATCCATAGTTTTAATGATAATTGATGGAATTGTTCTACATATTTTCCATAAAGATCTGGATTATCCTGCTTACATGTTACTGCTAGTTTCATCAAAATATCCCATTCATGTTGGGTATAAGAATGTGTTTGTGCAATGGACAGTGCCATTTCATATTGACATTGTGCTTTGGTTAACTTTTGTTGTTGAAGGTAACAATTTCCTAAAGCGATTAAAGCACTCATCAGGCGAAGGTTATCTTTTGTTTCTTTTCCTAGTTCGACAGCTTGCACTAACGATTTCTGTGATTTCTGAATATCTGTTAATTCTAAGTATAACAAACCCAATTGGGTGTAGGTAGAGACAGCAAGGGGAAGGTATTGTATTTTCTCTTTAAGTTTTAAAGCAGTTTTGAGACAATGTTTGGCATTAGCAAAAGATCTTTTTTTTCGGTAACTCTCACCCTTAGTTGTCCATAATTCAAATGTTCGATCATAGAGCTTGTCCAGACGAGCGAGGATTACTCCTTCTTCTGCAATTTGAATAGATTGATCATAGAGTCCAAATTTATTTAGCAGAGTTGCATGTAACTGAACAAGATTAGTTTTTGCTTCAGTACTGGCAGTAATAAAAGGTTTGTTTTTTAGTTCCTCTGTAATTCGAAATGCTTCCTCATTTTGATTTAGTTTTTCTAGGTATATAGCTTTACTCAAAAGCAAGCTATACTTTAGATAACTGCGCTCAACGCCTTCTATAAAGCTCTCCTCTCCTAATTTAATAAAAGTTAGTGCTTGTTTTAACTTACCTTGTTTTCCGAACAAACGACCTAAAACATAATAACTAATAGATTTAATATTAGTATCATTTGATGTTTGGAATTGATCAGCAAAGCGAATTGCTTTCTCATAAAATTCTTGTGCTTTCCCCCAACTCTGTTTTGCCTCATAAATTAAACCTTGCAAATAATAATATTCTCCCAATAGATGATTATTTTTATCTAAATTAATTGTATTCAATTCTGCCCATACTTCTGTTGTTCCAACTAAATGAATATCATGCTCAATCGTTTTTAAAAGCAATCGAATATCCACCTGATTATCCATTTCTACTTGATTGTTTTCTAACAACACTTCCACATCCAACCCCAAAAACTCACAGACCACCTCAAAATTATCCCTAGCTACTTGATAGGCGCCACGTTCGATTTTGCTGATTAATGAGGGAGACAGATCAAGGGATAAAGCCAAATCTTCTTGTGTGATCCTTCGTTGTTTCCTCGTTTTGCGGATCTTTTCGCCCAGTTCATACGAAACAAATACAGATGCTTTCATCCGATATGCAAATCCTCCTTTTGTCACCAATTGAAAAATCGTAATCAAGTTTCTTTCCAAACAAAAGAAAATTAGAAAAATATAAAATTAATTCCAATATTGGTAAAAATCATTGTACTATTTTATGCTTGGCAAAGAAAGGATTTTGCGAGAAAGGAGAGAGACTTGATGGATTTATTGCTCAAAATCGAAGGACAAGAGGAGGCAGTACGGAACTCTATTACCTTTATGAAAACCAATGAACGCTATGCTACCTATGCGAGCGCAAGATATTAACTCTCACCAAACAAAGATATCGTAGAGTTTGTATTTGATGAGAATCAAGCTGGAAGTGGGGGAAGCGAAGGAAGTACAGATCATGCAGATCGGAAGAGACATGGAGAAAAACCGTAAAATGAAAAAATAAGTAACAAATTTAGGATTGATTGAAACGGAAAGGAATCCGGGAGGAATTTGATTTTGTTAACGATGATACTAAGCGGTGAACTCCATCAGGTAGAAGCATTTGTCACTCATTTAAAAACACAACCTTATTTTACGAAGATTTCGGAAGTGGAGATAGAGACAGGAAAAAGAAAACTGCAATTTACCACAAATCTATTAAAACCAACACAATTGCAGATAGCACAAGTAGAGCTGGTAACTTTGGATGAGCAAGTTATCCAGATTGAATTGCTTCATCCAGTGGAAACAAGGATTGGTGAGCATACACGACAAATAGCAGGGTCAAGCTATGACATATTTGCTATTCCAAAAAGTACTACTACTTAGAATTTATACAAATACTCAAACAAGTATATGCATGGATAGAAATAAAAGAGAATAGTCGGTCTGTTCATAGGATATTGCAAAAGGATTTAAATGAGAGATGTATTCAAATAAAAAATAATGTTATCATGGATTTACATTGCAGGTCGATTTTCTGAGAGGCTGGCTGGTATGACTGCGTTCATTGCGGCATTTGTAGCTGCTGTGGTGGTCAGTGTGATTCGTGGCGAGAGTCACTGATCGAGATCCTTGCATGTCTCCTTTGGAGGCACCATGACCGTCTGATCATTTGATTTAGACGGTCAACCTATTTTGTGTACAAAAAGTAAAGGTTGTCCCTTCACTCGTGATATTACAAATACCATAATAAAACCCTCTTTCCAGATCTGTAATTGCTGATCGGGATTTTTTTATCCTTGCTTATTTATGGGCCTATGAATGCGGATTACATGATTGATAGCAGAAATAAAAAAAAGAGGGACCACTGGCCGCTCTTTCCTGTCATACTTATATTTACTTTCCGTTGTAGGCTCTTTCTAACTCCTCTATATCAAACTTTTTCATTTTCAAAAAAGCTTTCGTGAGGCGAGCGAGTTTTTCTTGATCATTCGTCTGCATTAGTTCGTCCATTTTTTTGGGAGAAACTTGCCATGAGAATCCATATGGATCTTTAACCCAGCCACATTGTTCGGCTTCTGGTACTGCAGAGAGTTTTTCCCAATAATAGTCGATCTCCTCTTGATTATCACAATTAACGAGAAAAGAGATTGCCTCGTTAAACGAAAATCCATGTGCATGAGCGCTGTCCATTGCCGAAAATTTTTTACCTTCCAGTGTAAACGCAGCAAATTTTAGAGTTCCTTCTGCATCAGGTTCTTCTCCTTTTTCGTAACGTGCCTTCGCATCAAAACTGGCTTGATTAAATACAGAGACATAAAAGTTAATAGCTTCTTCCGCTTTCCCACAAATATCACCAGTAAATAAAAGAGATGGGGTAATTTTTTGTGTTATCTCTTGGTCGATAAGCATGATTTGCCACGAAAGTCCGTATTTGTCTTGTAACCATCCATATCGATCACTAAATGGATAGGAGCCTAATGGCATTAGAGCTGCACCGTTTTCAAACAATCGATCCCACAACGAATCAACTTCCTCTGTAGTTCTGCAATGAACCATGAAAGATACAGAAGGGTTAAACGTAAAATAAGGTCCTGCATTAATCGCCATAAAATCTTGCCCAGCAAGTGCAAAGGAGACAATATCTGTATCACCTGATGGGGTATTATGCAAGGTAGTGATGTTGGTGATCTTGGAGTTATCTCCAAAAGCGGATACATAAAATTCAGCAGCTTCTTTCGCGTCTGTGTCGTACCATAAATGTGGAATGATTTTTTGCATGCTTTCGCCTCTTTCTTTTTCCATATTATAGCAAATAACAGAAAGTGAGTCGAACGTATATTTGGTGAAAATGAAAATATACAGATATAAATAAATAATAGCCAATAAGTAAACTTCGGATACTATCAAAGCTAAACGTACATTGAATTAGCCATTCCTGTATATGGGGAAAAATCAAAGAGCGACCATTGGCCGCTCTCAAGTGTCGTTTTATAGGCATAAAAACATGATTAGAGACAATTTGTCACAGATTGGTTGGATAGGTAGTTAAAATAATCGTGGAAAAATAATGGTTTTGCATTTCTCGTTTGGATAACCGAATGTTACGTATTTGGCTAATACAATGTGCTGTTCTACAACTGCTTATGCACTTGGTGGCGTGATAGCGGGAATTATTTTTCTTGGTTTCGAAAACGAGTCTGTTATCACTGCATTTAACTTTACGATAGGATTTAATATCTTATTAACGATGATTATGTTTTTCTTATTTCCGTTGCTTCAAGATAGAGAAGCGGGAAACAGATAAGTATAATTTGATTTCGAAATAAAACCTTAATTTTTCCTCGTTGTAGGGAATGGAGGTTTTTTGTATGACAGATAAGATACGATGTATTATTTTATGTGATATATCGTTAATGCCATAAAATAATACAATTTTTCCTTCATTCTACGTAAGAAGTATGATTATAAAATCGTTCAAGTATTAGGTTTAGAAGTCGAATTTTGAGAGAAGATTTTTAAGTACAGAAGTCGAACTGAGTGCCACAGGTGGTCGATATGTGGTTTTAGAGTAAAAAAAGGCGCTCATCTGAGCGCCTTGATACTATTTCGTCTATTACTAGAAAACTGTCGATTTCCAATTTCTTTGTATCTCATATATTCGTTCAGATACAAATCCATGGTTTCCTTTGGAACTCTTATACAATGTTTTCCCCATGTTTCTCATGGGAGTTCCCTCTATGACACATTATCTGTCTAAATATGAAGGGATAGTTCTTATCGAGTTCACTTCGGATTAACTTGGGTTCACATATACATTTAGTGTGGTACTAGATATGGGAGACCCAGAATTCTCAAATCGTAAATAATATTCGGAACCAGATACTGCACCGGAATAATAAAAATAATTGTATTTTTTGGATTCTTCATAGCAATAAACCGTTTCTGTAGCACGAGCACTCCATGATCCATTAATTTTACGAAATACGGTCATCTTTTGAGTGTCTCCGCTTGTATTTTGACAATAGACCTTAATCCCCAAACCACCACTATAATACCTGAACACACTCGTATCTTCCCAATAATGATAGGAATTCGTATGCTTATATTCATACGCTGCATACGTTTGATTCGCAGGTAAAAATGAAATGACCAAGGCAACAAGTGACAAAACTACAAACGCAAGAGATTTCTTTGGGCGTAACCTAGCTAACATAGTCAAATCCTCCTTTTGGTCTAATATTCTACTACGTGACCACAGTATACTTTCGCCTAATAAAAATAACAATATAAAAATTATTAATATTAACAAATCATTTACAATCCATTATCTTCAAGTTTATATTCGGACTAATAATTGGTAAAAAAGCCGAAGATCAAAATTGAAAACTAAACTAATTGAATTGTAATTTTAAAAAATTTTATATCTTTTTCAATCGATAGGGTGTTGTTGATTCTTTTTTTATCAAATAATTAGGCTAAAGTGAGTTACTCCTTGATATCAAACATAGTATCGTATTCACTTTGTTGACCTTTGATATACTCACGAATCGTTTCTCCATTTACTTTACTGCACCATATGATTGAAATGTAGAGTATGTGGATCGTGAGGGGTGATGGGCACAACGTCATTGTGATAACTACAGAGGGAGTAGGGAAGTGAACAGAGGACAGACTTCTTGTTATACACCTTAACTTTGGAATTTAAGTCCTCATTACTCCTGCGCAAGTGGTTTTGCCGGCATTATGGGCAACATGGTAAGTGCGAAAATAAGTGCACATTAATGGTTTATCTCTCTGAGGATTTCAGTCCAATTTTTAATCATTGGATTGAGGTAATTACGGAGTGCCTAGAAATAGATCATATAATTGAAAAAGACCAATTCCATTTTGGGATTGAACTTACCCCTGCCAAGTAGACAGTAAGAAAAAAGCCTAAGCGACCAATGTTCTCCGGTACTCTACTGGAGAACATTGGTTTAATCTTTTCTGGAAACGTTCATGGTTATAGAAGCCAATGTAATCTTGGACAGCTTGAAGAAGCTCCTGTTCTGTTTTACACTGGGAAAAGTACAACGTTTCTGTCTTCAAATGAGAGAAGAAAGACTCAATGCACGCATTGTCTAGGCAGTTTCCTTTGTGAGAGTGGCTGCCTACCATT
>NZ_ATZF01000046.1 GCF_000428065.1 Shimazuella kribbensis DSM 45090 | reverse complement strand
TTCAGCCCCAGGATGCGATGAGCCGACATCGAGGTGCCAAACCCCTCCGTCGATGTGGACTCTTGGGAGGGATTAGCCTGTTATCCCCGGGGTAGCTTTTATCCGTTGAGCGATGGCCCTTCCATGCGGAACCACCGGATCACTAAGTCCGACTTTCGTCCCTGCTCGACTTGTAGGTCTCGCAGTCAAGCTCCCTTATGCCTTTGCACTCTTCCGCGCGATTTCCAACCGCGCTGAGGGAACCTTGGAGCGCCTCCGTTACCTTTTAGGAGGCGACCGCCCCAGTCAAACTGCCCACCTGACACGGTCCCTCTACCCGATTAGGGTAGTAGGTTAGAACCCCGATACGACCAGAGTGGTATCCCACGGATGCCTCCACTAAGACTGGCGTCCTAGCTTCAAAGGCTCCCACCTATTCTGTACAAGTCGTACCTAGATTCAATATCAGGCTACAGTAAAGCTCCACGGGGTCTTTCCGTCTTGTCGCGGGTAGCTAGCATCTTCACTAGCATTACAATTTCACCGGGTCTCTCGTCGAGACAGCGCCCAGATCGTTACGCCTTTCGTGCGGGTCGGAACTTACCCGACAAGGAATTTCGCTACCTTAGGACCGTTATAGTTACGGCCGCCGTTTACTGGGGCTTCAGTTCAAAGCTTCGCTTGCGCTAACCTCTCCCCTTAACCTTCCAGCACCGGGCAGGCGTCAGCCCCTATACTTCGCCTTACGGCTTTGCAGAGACCTGTGTTTTTGCTAAACAGTCGCCTGGGCCTCTTCTCTGCGACCACCCCGGAGGGTGGCACTCCTTCTCCCGAAGTTACGGAGTCATTTTGCCGAGTTCCTTAACGAGAGTTTTCCCGAGCACCTGAGGATTCTCTCCTCGCCTACCTGTGTCGGTTTACGGTACGGGCGCAACGTTTCTCCTTAGAAGCTTTTCTTGGCAGTGTGAAATCGGATGCTTTGCTACTGCAATTTTCGCTTACTGTCGTAACTCAGTCTTAAGGAAGACGGATTT
>NZ_ATZF01000045.1 GCF_000428065.1 Shimazuella kribbensis DSM 45090 | reverse complement strand
ACACAGGGGAGCATTCCTACTACCAGTACAACACCGATGTCGATGTAGAAATGCTGACTGATGAAAATGGCAGTGTGAAAGCAACCTATGGATACAATCCATATGGTGAAGACGATCTGACAATGTTTACGGGGGTAGATAAGCCTGATTCTGCTCAGCCAGATAAAGCAGCCTATAACGATTATCGTTATGGAGGACAGCGCTGGGATGCCAACACGCAGTCCTATGACCTCGGATTCCGAGACTACTTCCCAAGCTTAGGACGCTTCTTGTCCCCCGACTCCTATAATGATTCGGTAGCCAACAAAGGCTTGGTCATGGACACGATGACGAATAACCTGTATTCGTATGCAGGTGGAAATCCCGTAGACTTCTCGGACCAAGACGGACATATTCCCTTGTACAATGGGGATGACGGTGGAGATGCAGTCCAAATGTATGTAGCAGCAACGGGACAACTATATCATCCGAGTGGAAAAGGGAAGAAAGCAAGCAAGTCCCAGATGAAACGAGCCAACCAGCATAGCAACTCCGTACAGGCAAGGAATCATAAGAAGCCGAAGCCCAAACCAAAGCCAAAAGCGAAAGCAAAACCGAAGCCAAAACCAGTAGCGAAGCCACCAGCGAAATGTGGTGGAACGTTGAATAATAAATCGGGAGGATGTATCAAACCGTCTCCAAGAACCATAAGAAATGTACAAGCTGTATATGCAACAGTAGCATTGGGCATAGCGCTGTATGATCCATTACCTGGAGATGAATTGCTCCTTGGTGCAGTACTCATGCGTTTTGGATTTGCTGGTGCAGGGATTAAAATATTAACATCGGGGGTCTCTAAACCGACTTCTAAGCTGACAACTAGTGAGATTAGTTCTAGGAAAGTATTAAAGCCCCAAACATCTGTAAAACCATTAAAACTTGACCTACAGACTTTTGCAGCAAAGAGAGATTTGAAGATGGTAAATGATGCGGCTAGAGAAGTAGGTATTGATAGAAATTTATTTGGGGAGTATATTCATGACATTAAGTATGAATTGAATATGAAAGCTAGTGATAATTTTTCGTATAAGGAGTTATTGCAGCACGCAAAAGATCTAAAGAAAATGTTAGGAGACTAATAATGGAGATCCGCGGTAAATTTGTTTTTAGTATAAGAGGTTTAGTTGTAGATTTTGACCATATAGAACAAAATTTATTGTTAGCACCGACGAAAAAAATTAAGAAAGGTGAACTTTTATCTGTTTCAAAAAAGAAATCTCAAGATAATGTTTGGTCTTATGAAAAAGAAATAACATCTCAAGATAAGGATGAATTATCACAGTTATATGCTTTATTAGAAGATCTTTATCCGTATCGTGATTACATTAGCTCGCTTCGAAAGTATTACAGTCAAGTAATGATAGACTGTTATTTAAGATCGGATTTCGGACAAATGGGATTTTCTATGAATTCTAGTATGTTAAATATATTAGCAGAACTAAAGTTGGACATTAATTTTCATTTACTGTCCTATGGAGAAGCCTAACAATCGAAGATTTTTAGGTTGATAGATAAGAAGTAAATAGAGGATAAACATAAAAAGGGTTGTTCATTTTTGAGCAACCCTTTTTACTGTCGATGATGAAGCAAGACACAGGGGAGCATTCCTACTACCAGTACAACACCGATGTCGATGTAGAAATGCTGACTGATGAAAATGGCAGTGTGAAAGCAACCTATGGATAC
>NZ_ATZF01000005.1 GCF_000428065.1 Shimazuella kribbensis DSM 45090 | reverse complement strand
ATGGGCGGAACGCCTGTTACCAGCGTTCTAGTCCTCTTCCTGCCTCTAATGGTTTTACTCGGTAGGAGACCGATCCATTTGCTACCGAAACCCTATACCATTACATTTTCAAAGAACAAACCTACTAGCTGTAGGATGATCACCGATCATGTGTTCTAATATACAAAATATTCGTTGCTCTTGCAACCCCTTTTTTGGGGTTTGGAGCAACGCCGTCTTTCATCCCACGATTCAAACCGTGGGCTTTCAGTCGGCAAAAATCTGTAATAAAAACCAAATAAAAATGATAATCAATATCAATTACGTGATATAATATCCACAGTCGTTCGGCTCTACATCAGGAGTAGGAATGGGAATCATTCTGTTGTGGTGGTTGTTCCTGTCCATTCGGAAAAACAAAACCATCCATCAATTCCGTTTGCTGATCCATTTTGATCAAGGTATTCACACCATCTCAGTCGGGATGCAACTTCACGAAAAACCAAAAAAAGAAAAGAAAAAGGAGTTTGCGTCCTACAGGTGGTTGCTTGGACCGATGAAACAAGCAGAAGCAGTTGGACGATTCCGCTTTCTGACGTATCTCGGTCATGGTGTGTATGACTCCATGATCGCATCCCATCTACTGGACAAGGGTTGGAAATGGTCAGATATCCTCTCTCTGATCATCGTCAGTCATCTGTGCGGCATCTTGATTGGCCCCGCATGGGCATTGCTCGCTGATGCTTTGAAGAAGCACAAGCAAGTGCTGACACTGGCGATGTTCGGCATGAGTGCATGTGTGATGATGCAGTCCATCTCTCCCATGGAAGAATTGTTTTGGCTGATGTACTTTTTCGGCGCATCTGTCAATCCGATCACGACAGGACTGACGGCAAATTTGGCGAAGTCCAAAGCGGACTATGCCAAGATTCAGTCCTTTGGTCCACTCGGGTACGGTCTTGGAGCATTGTCCATCGCACTTATCAGTCGTTATACAGGGCTTATCATCATCTTCTATGCATTCACCATCATTCTTCTGGGATGTGTGATGTTGTTGATGTGGTTCCCTAGTGTCAGCGAGCAGGAGTCATCGGCACGATCTACCCAGCAGAAGTCCATCTCGAAAATCAAGCTGATCCGCATGAGTCTAGCGAATGTGAAGAAGCAATTTTTCCATCGCAAATTCATCGGATTTTGGGTGGCAGTGTTTCTCGTGACAGGACCACTTCAGGTTTTCATTTCCATGTTTGGTTTGCTCTACGAGTCCGTTCTCAACGATAAGACTCATGACATTCAGACAGGGATTGGAATGGCCACACTGATTGGGTATGCGATCCAATGGATCTCTCTAATCGCTCTCCAGCACAGGGACAAGTGGCTTGATCGATGGCCGGAACACACCCAGCAGCTCATCGTTTTTGGCGTGGTTCTGCTGATTGGAGCACGATGGATTGCAATCTATCTTTTCCCGAACACATTCACGGTATGGCTCGCTTTTGCCATCCAAGGTGTGGGGATTGCACTGCTCATCACTACATTCGATCTTCAAATGAGAGAAATCGCTGGATCTGATCTGACAACCTCAGGTATCGGAATTCTCTACGCTGCGATTTCACTTTCCACAGCCATTAGCGCTCTGCTGTCTAGCTGGGTTGGCAACATCGAAACGACTGTACTCCTGTTTGGAGTGATCACGATGATCGGCCTCCTGGTAATGATCAGGACGCACGTACGACAGAAACACAATCGACGACCTCAACTTCCTTCTTGAATGACATACAAGGACGGAGGAGTGTAACAGCGTCCTTCATCTAAAAATCACCCCTCAACAGAGATGCTGAGGGGTGAAAACATATCCTATCTCATATTTCGATATTAAAAATACGATCTGCCAAATCTCGGTAGAAACTCGCTTCGTGAGAAACGAGAATCACACTTCCTTCAAACGCTACTAATGCCTGTTGCAAAGCTTCTTTTGCATCTGCATCTAAATGGTTGGTCGGTTCGTCTAAAATTAAAAAATTACAAGGCGAAAGCACCAAACGACACAATCTCACTTTTGCTTGTTCTCCACCACTCAATGATTGGATTTCTTGGGTGACATGTTTATCTTTTACACCACATTGGGCTAAATGACCAAAGATTTCCCTTTTGTTCATTCTCGGATAAGCATCCGAAATAATCTGTATAGGCGTCTGGCTTCCATTTTCCCATTTTGCGTCTTGTTCATAATAGCCCATCTTGATTTGTTCAGAAAAGCGAAAAGACCCAGCAATTTTTGGTATCACACCTACTAAGGTTTTGAGTAAAGTAGATTTCCCAATCCCATTAAATCCAGTAATAACAAGTTTTTCTCCTCCTGCAACCGAGAAATTTAATTTTGGTAGCAAAGAAACATCATACCCCACTTCTAGACCATTCACAGTAAGTACGGTCTGAGCTTGTAGGGATAATTCCTGAAAATGAATGGTTGGTTTTTGCGTAAAAGTAGGAGGTGCCATTCTCTCTACTCGATCCAGTTGTTTTCTACGACCTTTTGCTATTTTTGAATTGACACCAGCAATGTTTTTACGAATATACTCTTCTGTCTTTTCGATCTGTCTTTGCTGCGTCCGATATTGACGAATATAATCTTCTTGTAAGTGTTCCTTTTGCCGAACAAAATCCGAGTAGGTTCCATGGTATTTTTTAACTGTCCCTAACTCGATATTGCAGATACAAGATGAGATTTTCTCCAAAAACGCATCATCATGAGAAACTACAATAAACGCACCTTTAAAGGAGAGCAAAAACTCGGCAAGCCATTCTACGTGTTCTTTATCTAAAAAATTAGTAGGTTCATCTAGCAATAAAACATTTGGTTGTTCTAATAATAGTTTTGCTAAAATCACTTTAGCCCGTTGTCCGCCGCTTAGTTCCTGAATAATACGATCCAATCCGATTGCATCGATCCCTAAACCAGAAGCAATCTTTTGGATTTTGCTATCAATTAAATAAAAATCATTGGCTTCCAGCTGCTCTTGGTAAGCTACTGCTTGCATCAATTGATTGTTATCCCCTGATACAGCACTTTCTTCATATAGCTGAGTCATTTTTGCTTCCATCTCAAACAAAGATGCAAACGCGGTACATAAATAGTCATAAATACTGTAATGCCCATTCACTTTTGCGTGCTGATCCAAGTGACCGATATTCAAATTTGGCTGCCAATGGATCACGCCTTTGTCTGGTATTACTTCTCCAGTTAATATTTTGATTAACGTACTTTTGCCTGCTCCATTTTGTCCTACTACCCCCATATGTTCTCCTTTGTATAAGTCAAAAGAAGCATTTTCATACAATTTTTTATCTGGAAACGTATGTGAGAGATTTTCTACTTGAAGTAAACTCATGATTGTTTCATCTTCTTTCTACTAAAATAAAAAACAGAGACATGGTAGATAAACACCAGTCCTCTGCTTTGGGGCTTCCTTTTAACCTATAGCTCCAAATACAAAGAACCAAAGACAAAGCATCGCCTTCGGTTCCTTTATCTATCCTTCATCAGCTAAAAATGACATATTCAAATAAGATAGTTATACTATCCTTTTTTTGAATTTATTTAGCCGATGAATAGGGGAACAAAGATGTTCCCTGATTAGGCTCCGTACAACGCTTCATCATATACATTTGCACGGAGCAGCGTTTTCTTGTTAGTTTTCCATATTTGATATAAAGCATTTCTTACACCATCCCTTACCTAACCGATTTTAATATATGTATGGATAGAGGTGCAAATTAAAATTACTTATTGTTAGAAGGTGTATATTTCCATTATCTTATTTATACCTAGAAACGACATGCACAGACAATAAAAAACCGTAGACATTATTGTCTACAGTTTAAACCTTGCCTTCTAATACGCCAGAAGAAAATTCGCCAATACGAGCAAATTTCTGATAGCGATCCTCTAACAATTGTTCTTCATTCATTTCTAGCAGTGGTTCTAAATATTTGACCAACGCTTCTTTGATCAAAATGGTTTGTTCTGCTGGATCTCGATGGGCCCCGCCCTTTGGTTCAGCGATTATCTCATCTATTATCCCTAATTGGAATAAATGTTTAGAAGTTATCTTTAATGCCTCTGATGCTTCTTGTGCCTTTGAAGAATCACGCCAAAGAATAGTAGCTGCACCTTCAGGCGAGATAACGGAGTAGTATGCATGCTCAAGCATCAGCAATTTGTTTCCAACACCTATACCAAGAGCTCCACCACTTCCGCCTTCTCCTGTCACAATACATATGATAGGTACAGTAAAACCAGCCATCTCTCGTAGGTTTCTAGCAATAGCTTCACTTTGGCCTCGTTCTTCTGCTTCCATTCCTGGATGTGCACCTTGTGTATCAATAAACGTTATAATTGGTCGACCAAATTTATTCGCCTGTTCCATAAGACGAAGTGCTTTGCGATAGCCTTCTGGATGAGGGAGACCAAAATTACGACTAATCTTGTCTTTTGTATCTGTCCCTCTCTCGTGTCCAATTACGGTAACAGGTATTCCATTTAGCTTAGCAATTCCTCCGACTATAGCCGAATCGTCTCCATATAATCGATCTCCATGAAGCTCTAAGAAATCAGTAAAAATGGTATGAATATAGTGCAAAGTTGTTGGACGACTAGCATGCCTAGCAATTTGGACTTTCTGCCACGTTGTTAAATTGCCATAAATTTCCTTCTCGAGTCTTGCTGCCTTCTTTTCTAATGTTTCAATTTCCTCACTGAGATCGATTGATTTTTCACTAGTAAAAGCTCGTAGCTCTTCGATTTTATTGCGCAGTTCTACGATCGGCTTCTCAAAGGACAGTGGATTACTCAAATTCTACTCCCCTCCCTAAGCATGAAATGCTAAAATTTTAATGAGAGTATCTCGAAGTTCTAAACGAGGGACAACTTGATCCAATTGTCCTCTTTTTAAAAGAAACTCAGCAGTTTGGAAATCATCAGGCAATTTTTGACGAACGGTTTGCTCAATTACACGTCTACCTGCAAAACCTATCAACGCACCTGGTTCACCAATATTTATATCACCTAATGAAGAAAAGCTAGCAGAAACTCCACCTGTTGTTGGGTTAGTTAAAATCGAAACAAATAATACCTTTTCTCTGTTCATTCTTTCCAATGCTGCTGTAGTTTTAGCCATTTGCATCAAAGACAGAGCACCTTCTTGCATTCTGGCACCACCAGAAGCGGAAAAAAGAATAAAAGGATATTTTTTCTTTGCAGCTTGTTCTGCGGCTCTAGTAATTTTCTCTCCTACTACAGAACCCATACTCCCCATACGAAATCTGGAATCCATCACACCTAGAATGACCGGAAATCCACTAATTGTACCTTCACCAGTCATAATAGCTTCATTCATATTGGTTTTTTTGATATCTTGTTCAATCTTTTTCACATAACCCGGGAATTCCAATGGATCTACAGAACGCAAATCTTCATCAAATGGGAAAAAACGCCCCTCGTCGACAAGAGTAGCAATTCTTTCAGGAGCACTAAGGGAAAAATGATAGCCACAAGATTTACATACTTTCAGATTCTTCTCCAACTCCTTGGCAATACAAATCGTTCCACACTTAGGGCATTTTTCCATAATGCCTTCTGGAACTTCTTTTTTGGCTTGTTCCGAAGGAATAGTTGCGTACTTTCGTTGTTTACGGAATAAATCCTTAAGCAATCAAATTCACCTCTTTTTTACTACCTAAAACATTTCCTCAGCTTTGAATTGCAGCATTCGTCAATTGTATCGTTTTTTCCATGATATCATCTGGATTAGCTTGAACAAGTGCAACACCAGTTTGGATTGCTGCAGCGGCAACATCTCGAGCAACTTGCGGAGCCACTCTTGTATCAAATGGAGCCGGGATCACATAATCAGCACGAAGCTCGTAATCAGCGATTAGATTAGCAATAGCAAACGCTGCTGCTACCTTCATTTCTTCATTAATCTGAGAAGCACGAACATCAAGAGCTCCTCGGAATATACCAGGAAATGCAAGCACGTTATTTACTTGGTTTGGAAAATCAGATCGTCCTGTACCCACTACTTTTGCACCCGCCGCGATAGCTTCATCTGGCAAGATTTCCGGATCAGGATTTGCCATTGCAAATATAATCGGATCACGATTCATTGATTTTACCATACTTGGAGTAACAGCACCTGCTACAGATACACCAATAAATACATCAGAATTAGCAATTGCTGTCTCTAATTCCCCTTGAACAAGGCTTCTATTGGTAATTTTTGCAACTTCATCTTTGACTGGGTTCATACCATAAGTACGTCCTTCATAAATCGATCCTTTGCTATCACATAGGATGACGTCTCGGACGCCTATATGAATCAGAAGCTTAACGATAGAAATGCCTGCCGCACCTGCGCCATTGATCACGACACGAATTTCACTCATATCTTTATTTACAACTTTTAAAGCATTAATTAAACCTGCCACGGTCACAATTGCTGTACCATGTTGATCATCATGAAATACAGGAATAGAAAGTTCTGCTTTTAAACGTTCTTCTATTTCAAAGCAAGCTGGAGCAGCTATATCCTCTAGATTAATCCCACCAAATGTTGGTTCTAAGATCTTAACCGTCTCTACAATTTTATCTACATCTGTAGTATCAATACAAATGGGAAAAGCATCCACACCAGCAAATGCCTTGAATAGCACAGCTTTACCTTCCATAACAGGCATCGCAGCATGCGGCCCAATGTTTCCTAATCCCAAAACTGCTGTACCATCTGAGACTACTCCTACTAGGTTCCCTTTCATGGTATAGTCATATACTTTTTCTTTCGTTTGATGAATTTCTTTGCATGGTTCTGCAACACCAGGGGAATAAGCAAGACTCAAATCATGTTTATTTTGTACTGGAACTTTAGATAGAACCTCTAGCTTTCCTTGTTTTTCTTTGTGTAAACGCAGTGATTGTTCTCGAATACTTGTCAACAAATTTCGCTCCTTTCAAAGCGTGACTAGATGCTTTAGCTGCTTAGCACGACTTGTCCTCCGAGTGGGCAAAGCGTGACTAGATGCTTCAGCAACTTAGCACGACTTGTCCACTGAGTGGGCAAACTTCGACTCATAATACCAAACATTAAAACAAAATGGAATATAGCCAAAGAAAACTGCCGTGTTTCTTATCATTTAGAAATCCTTGCACAACCGTTAATTGTACTGCTTTTATGTATATAAGCGCATAGTTTCCAAATACATGAAATAACAAAAAGAGTTCCCTAAATATATTTGGTTTATTCTGAAAAAGATTTGGTTCGGCATCCATCAGGATGACGAACCACACGAACTTGAACTGCTGCTACATGAGCTGCTACTACATGAACTTGAACTGCTGCTACATGAACTGCTGCTGCAAGAGCTGCTGCTACATGAACTGCCACTACACGAAGATCCACTGCTACTGCATGAATTATACCAAGAAGAATGACGACGTTTGTTGTACGGTCCCCTTCTTCTTTTTTTGACTGTACATATTTTACTAATACAAATCGCAGAAGTGCTAATCAGAAGAACCAAGATAAATAGAGAAATGATTAGAGTTGCCAACATAGAAGCTCACCAACCCCTCAAAGGGTAAAATGGGCATGCATATATATACTTATATTGTATCATAATATTTACAATTAAGAAAAACATCCAACCCTTTAAATCACACAATCTTAATGTTATTTTTCCCCACTTTCGATATTAGCTCTTGGATACAAGCATCTGTCGGAAATATCCCTAGTTCCTCAACTGGAAGCTCCCATGTCGTTTTTGTTCGTTCATAATATAACAAAACAACAAGAGAACCAGGATGAATTTCTAATGTTTTCTTTATGTTTTTTACTTTTTGTTCTGCTTGTTCTGTAATCCGAAGGTATATCTTGCCTTTATCCTTCACATCTTCAATTGAAAAAACATCGTTTGCAATCAACTTCGATTCACTGTTTGTACTTTGGAGACTGGCTGTTATTCCTACGATTTGATTTTCTCTAAGAAGTGTCCGTTTCTGTTGATAAACATCTGGGAACACTACCAGTTCCATCGAACCAGTTTTGTCTGCTACTTCCACAAAAGCCATTGCATCCCCTTTTTTGGTTTGAACAACTTTGACACGAGTAATCAGTACCGCTAGTTCCACTCTGGTTCGTTCTGATAATTGATTCACTTCTATCATCATGTGTGATCCCGAAGGGTAAGAATCCAGCGGATGACCAGATAAATAAAAACCGATCAAATCTTTTTCCAATTCTAGTTTCTCCATGGCAGAATAAGGTGCCAGATCAGGGTAATGAATCTCATGAGGAAACTCTTGAAACAAAGGCAGTTGATCTCCTGATACACGATTTGCTTGAATCGCATCATCCAATATAGCTAACTTCTGTTTTCGATTCCCTGGCAGACTATCCATCGCACCTACTTGAATAAGAGATTCTAGTACACGGCTATTGCACAACCGCAAGTTTATTCTGCTACATAAATCAAAAAGATCTTGAAATGGCCCCGACTCTCTTGCTTGTATAATAGAACGAATCGCCAATGTACCTACGTTTTTAATTGCACCTAAGCCGAAAAAAATGCCTTTGTCAGAAATAGTAAAGCTCTCCTCACTCGTCTCAATACTTGGAGGAAAAACAGTGATACCTATCTTTTTGATCTCTTCTAGGTACTCAACCATCTTGGTTTGATTGCCCATTGTAGTAGTAAGAAGGGCAGTCAGAAAAGCAATGGGATAATTCGCTTTTAAGAATGCCGTTTGATATGCCAAAACAGCATATGCAACGGAATGACTGCGATTAAACCCATAGTCAGCGAAACGAACGATTAAATCATATACTTTGTTCCCTAAATCAGATGTATAACCTTGTTTTTCGCAACCACGAACAAACTCAATGCGTTGTTGCTGTAATAAAGATTTATTTTTTTTGCTAACTGCTCGACGAAGAATATCAGCTTCTCCTAGAGTGAACCCAGCTAAAGTGGAAGCGATTTGCATAATTTGCTCTTGATACACGATAACCCCGTAAGTATCTTGTAAAATTTCTGTCAGTATCGGATGTGGCATATGAATCTCTTCATGACCATACTTTGCACGGATAAAACGCGGGATTTGTTCCATTGGTCCTGGACGATAGAGAGCAACAACCGCAATGATATCTTCAAAACAAGAAGGTTTTAGTTGAGTTAACACCTTTCGTATTCCAGCGGACTCCAATTGAAAAACGCCATTTGTTTCCCCACTTGTAAGAAGATCATATGTAGCTCTGTCTTCCATCTCCTTTGCAAAAACAAAGGTTTCTCCCGTTTGATCATGAATGAACTGCTTTGCCCTTTCTATCACCGTTAAATAACGTAATCCAAGAAGGTCCATCTTTAAAAGACCAATCGCTTCAAGCGATTCCATTGGATATTGAGTAATGACAGAAACACCGCTCCCCTCTTGCAGGGGGACATAATCGGTTAATGGAGTTGGAGCAATTACAATTCCCGCAGCATGTGTGGAAGGATGCCGAGGAATTCCTTCTATTTTAGCTACAGTTTGAAACAACTTTTCCACTGTTGGATTTTGCTCCATTTCTTCTTGAATCGCTGGTTCTCGTTCCAATGCTTTCTTTAATGTAATCCCTGGTGTATGTGGGATAAACTTAGAAAGCTTGTCCACTTGAGCATAAGGAACACCCATCACCCTACCTACATCGCGTACCGCTGCGCGTGGAGCCATTGTTCCAAAAGTAATGATTTGAGCAACTCGATCATCTCCGAAACGATTTTTCGCATATTCAATCACTTCATCACGACGTTCATAATCGAAATCAATATCAATATCGGGCATATTAATACGCTCCGGATTTAAAAATCGCTCAAATAACAAACCATAACGTATCGGGTCTACTTGCGTAATTCCAAGTAGGTATGCGACTAAACTCCCTGCCGCAGATCCTCTTCCGGGCCCTACTGCTATCCCATTTTTCGAAGCAAACCGCACCAAATCCCAAACGATTAGAAAATAATCATGAAAGCCCATCTGATTAATGATTTTGAGCTCATACTCCAACCTTTGTTTGACGGTCTCATCAGGCGATTCATATCTTTTTTCCAAACCTTTTTGGCACAAAGATGTGAGATATTCTTTTGCCGAAACGGATACAGGTAAAGGAAAAGATGGTAACAGTAATTCTCCTAGAGCAAGATGAACATTGCATCGATCAGCTAGAAGTACTGTATTTGAAACAGCCTCTGGAACGTGGGAGAAAAGAGCTTTCATTTGTTCAGGAGATTTTAAATACACTTGATCTGTGTCAAATCGAAAACGATCTTCATCGGACAACTTGCTTCCTGTACCAATACATAGCAAACAATCATGGGTATAAGTATCTTCAGGATTGGTATAGTGGACATCATTTGTAGCAATTAAAGAGAGGCCATACTCATCGGCCCAATTGATTAATACCTCATTCACCTTTTGTTGTTCCCATAGCTGATGATTCTGTAATTCTAAAAAGAAATGATCTTTGCCGAAAATTTCGAGATACTCATGGAGCAACTTCCTAGCCAAAGCTAAATCATCTTGCACAATCGCCCGTGGAATTTCACCTGCCAAACAAGAGCTAGTCGCTATTAAACCTCGAGCATGTTCTTTTAAGAGTTGTCTATCGATCCGAGGACGATAGTGATAGCCTCTTAAATGCGCCTCAGTTACCAACTTAAGTAAATTTTGATATCCTTCATTTGTTTCTGCTATTAACAAAAGATGGTTAATTTTCGCCTCTTTTCGTGCAGGTCGGTCTTGATAGTGACCTGAAGTGATATACATCTCACATCCGATAATCGGTTTTATCCCATTTTTTTTACACAATTGATAAAAAGGTACCACTCCATACATAGCACCATGATCTGTTATCGCAAGGCTATCCATTCCCATTTCCTTTGTTTTTTTTATCACTTCTTCTAAACGAGAGGCTCCATCAAGCAAACTGTATTCGGTATGTACATGTAAATGAACAAATGAATTTCTATTCATTTTGCTGAAAACTCCTCTCTGACAAAGATTAATTGTGAATAAATCCGTTAAATTTTAAAAGATAGCCGTATTTGTTACATCTGGTCGGTTTCATAATCCCTTCATTTCGGGTATGATATTAGTATATAAAACTTGGAAAAGGGGGAACCAAATTTATGATTATTAGTCGTAAGGCTCTAGCGAGGGAAAAGTTGGAAAAACTAAAAAACGGATATTCCGTATACACCGAAACTGAAGAAGTAGCGAGCTATATCGAAAAAGAACTCTCCAACTTGGGTAAAAAAGTACTCATTGACCGTACGCCAATTGGATGTTGGTTTATCCCCGAAGAGCGTCTGGAAGATACCAAATCAGACGAAAATTAATACACTTGTGAAGACAGTCAGCGCCCCATGAAACGATCATGGCGGCGTTTCTTCACGCCTTTTAATAGGAGGAACAGATGGTAACCCTTACTTTAATACTCATCGTCATCATGATCCTGTCATTATGTTGTACTGTCTATTTTAGCATTATTTACCGAAGAAAGGGAGCAAATGCTCTTATTTCTAGAAGCTACATGAACCTGAGTATGGGAATTTTGTTTCTTGCACTATCCATTCATTTATTAACCTTTAAGCTTCCTATACTTGGAAAAATTTTCGCTACTCTTATCTTACTAATCGGTATTGTAAATGTATACTACTCTATCAAGATCAAACGATTTGCAGAGCAACCAACAAAAAAATAAACAGTTCAATCAACTTAAAACTAGTTGCATAATGAACGATTTAAGATGCTTGTAAAGATCAAAATTAATTCATTATGAAGGCAACAAGAAAAAAGAACTCAACAATGTGTCCTTCTTATCGCTTTATCCATACATTTTCGTATTTCGAGTGAGTTTCTTACTTTTAGCAATGTAAAGATATCCCATTCGCAATCGATTCTGGATCATTGTTTTACCTTAATAAAACAAGACCTGAAGTCAATCCTTAACAGTGATTGATTTTCGGGCCTTGTTTTATTTTTGAACCTTAAATGTGATAAATTTGGTTTTTTTGTCGGGATACCTATTAGAGTATTATTAGATCCTTCACGAAGAGTATGAAGTATGAAGATCCTACGGAAACCTATCTTTTTTTGGGGTTTAGGTTCTTTTCGAAAAATTTTTTCTTCACCTGTGTCGATTCTTTTGATAGTGATTCGTTGTATTAGTAAAGGAGCGAAAAACTTGATTTTTGCGTTAGTAAATGTGAATTCTGTCCTTTCCATTCAAAATTTTTACCACACGAAATAATATTCGAACCAATCCATAATAATGGAAAAATTATGTTTCCATAATGGAAAGGAAGAGAAAGAGGTTGCGTTTTATCGTGTAGAGTGATGGATTACCAATACAAATTTTTAGCCTCATGAACAGAAGTGATAGGAAAACACAATAAAGGAGAAATTAAAATGAGAAAAGTAACTTTAGGAATGAACGTTTCACTGGATGGATTCGTAGCTGGACCAAATGGAGAACTCGATTGGGTGTTTTCAAATGTAACACCAGAGCAAATGGCTGTTGTCACGAAGGCTTCCAGTCAAGCAGATACCATGATACTTGGACGGAATACGTATTTGGAGCAAGAAGCAGCTTTTTCCACACAAACCAATGATCTCGCAAATATGATGAACAGTTTAAATAAAGTTGTTTTTTCCAAAACGTTGGATAAAGTAGAATGGCAAAACTCTCGTCTTGCCTTGGATAGTCCAACAGAAGAGATCCACCAATTAAAGAAGCAACCTGGCATGAATATCTATGTTTCGGGTGGTTCAACCTTAGCAAAATCGTTTTTAGAGCTCGAATTAATTGATGAGCTAAATCTGTTTGTTCATCCAGTGATCTTAGGAGAAGGAAAGAAAATCTTTTCAGACCACGTCAAGAAACAATTATTAACATTAATAGAATCTAATATCTTTCCATCTGGTGTTGTACATCTAAACTATCAAAAAAAATAAGTTGTCTCTCCAAAATAATAGAGGGGTAAAAAGACTCCGTAACATAGAAGCTATCCTTCATGTTAAAGTAGTAAAACGCTGATTGTTTAAAGATTTAATTACGTTGTTGTATATACCATACAAACAGGGATGTATAGGAGATAACCCAACCCCATGCATCCCTGTTCTCTTCTTTAATACGATTTTCCAAATCCTCTTTGCTTCCTCTTATGTTGCATCCAATTTTGTCTCCACTTGTACTCTTTTTGACTTTGAATTTTTTCACCTGTCTGCTTCCATGCATTCCAATTCGCAATGACATAAAATAGGGAAAACAAAACCCATGTGCTTGAAAATAGTATTTGAAGTTCTGAATTCCAATCCAATCGGGGAACAGCCAATGCAATAAGTGCGATCCCACCGATAATTTTCAAAAGGGTAAATGTCTGCATTCTCCATCACCTCCATCTACTATATGAAAGTAGGGAAGAAAATAGACATACCTCTCATCTATACATTCATAGATTCTCCTGGCTGAAGAACTAAACCAGAGAGCCCTTTGTATCGTAAGTTGGTGATAAACTTAGAACCATCTTGCTCAATTAATGGAAAAGTATTGTAATGAATAGGGACAACTTGTTTGGCATCGATCCATTCTGCTGCGATCAAAGCGTCATCTGGGCCCATCGTATAATTATCTCCTATTGGTAGGAAAGCAATATCGATATCATTTTGCATACCTATCAACTTCATATCAGAAAATAGAGAAGTATCTCCTGCGTGATAGATCGTTTTTCCTTCCAACTCCAATAAAATCCCAACAGGATTCCCTAAATAAATGATCTCTTTCTTCTCCTCATCTATAAAAGCACCACTGTGATGAGCAAGGGTAAACTTTACTTTCCCAAATGGAAACGTATGACTCCCTCCGATGTTCATGCCATGTGTCTCCAAACCCTGCCAAGAAAGCCACACAGCAAGCTCCACTGGTGCGATCACTTTTGCGTTGTTTCGCTTCGCAATTGGGATCGTATCTCCTAAATGATCACCATGTCCATGTGTTAACAAAATATAATCTGCCTTCACATCTTCAACAGCTATTTTTGCTGTTGGATTTCCAGTTAAAAATGGATCGATAATTAACTTACATTCATTGGTATGTATTTCGATACAAGACTGACCGTGGTATGTAATGTCCATCTTAAAACCTCCTATAAAAAAAGACCACTTCCGTTATCTGTAATGTAGTCTTGGTACTATCTTAGAAGGGATTATATACCAGAACAAACGATCGATCAACTATATTTCAGGAAGATTTCGTCAAAAACACGCAATTCCACTCACCGTTTGCAGAAGCAAGATACATGGGTTCGGCTGGGTCAAGGTATTGCTACCCTTCCCCAGCCGACGGTCACCTATGCAGATTCCAACTTAAAGAGCTTGGGATCCCAAAGGTGCAACAAATACCTGATACCCATCAGGACTTCTTCCTGCAACTGCTGATCTTCCAGAAGTTCAGCCTTGCTAACAGCAAGAATCGGTGTCCCTTCGAAAATTTCGCGCAGGATGGCCGTTCTGATGAGTGACTGACTTTCCGACAAATTCCACTTGTAGATGAACGAGAAAGCGAAACTGTACGCCTCCACGTAGTACATGTTGCCTGCGACATAGGAAGGCGTGTGCGAAAGATAGGAAATCTCGCACTTGATCTGACTACGAAACGGTTCGCAAAGAAACTCTGCCTGACGATCCGCTTCCTCTGACTTGCCGGTCAAAAGGAGCGAAAAAACGTGCATTTTCACTCGATTTAGTTCCGTACTGCCAAAGTCTTTCGAAAGGTAGTTCAAGGCCAACTGAGCAGCACCCGGCCAGTAAGAAGCAGACTTGTACATCTTTCCTCTTTCTTTACACCACCACGAGCCTAATCACCTAGCATCCTTGATAGGCAATGAATTAACAAAGCAAATCTCCTTTGTAGCGGACAACTATTTTTAGCATATCATAATATTTTCGTTGATTTAATGATTAATTACTATTTTCAAAAATTTACTATTTTCATTTCAATTATTTATTTTTTGATAATCAGGTCAAATCACTTCACATCTAATATTACAAATTTTTCGTTCCATCCCCTCAACTTTTCTATCAAAACAACTGTTATTACAAAATACATTTTGTATAATCAATATAATCCGTCCAAATCGACATGGAGCTTACCATGATGAAGAGACTGTTTCTGTATGTCCTCGGACTGGTCGTGATGATCCTTGGTTGTAGTGCTATGTGCACTTACGTTCTCTATCCTCGACAGGACAGCTATGTAGATACTGTCGAGATCTTCTGTTACATGGTCACCCCCTCCTGGATCCTTTTCTGCGTCTGTGAATGGCAGGGGTGGAAGAAGAGCAAGCAGTAACTTGCCAAGGACAAAAGGAGGTTCTCTCTGTACCAAAATACAGAGAGAACCTCCGCCGCTTTTCCATAATAAAAAATAAAATCACTATTTGATTTTCAAAGTTTATTTTCATTTGCGATACAAAGAAAAACAAAAGCCTCCTGAATGAAAAGAAGCCCGTTTTACGCACCCCTTGATACTTGCCTACATAACATACAGTAGTTACCGCTTGGGAAGGGGATTTTTATGGGGCTACAAAAGGTGCAACTGCAAATTGTTCCGGGACATCAATTTACCAATAACACCAATATCGTTATGAGTCGCTCAGTGGCCCTAGCCCTTGGTATCAAAAATCAACCTTTTTGGGTGACCTTTGGTGGTGCAGCTGATACTGGCTATCTCTCCCTAAGTAGCCATTCTGGTAACTTGGTGCGAATACATGCTGATTTAGCCAAAAAACTCCACTTGCGTTCACAACCATCCATTTATGCACATTATGATGATAAAGCAATGCGCCTTCAATTCGGACCATTATTTGGGGTTTTAATTAACGCAACCCCAGATACAAAACAAGAAAATGTATTGGGTCCACTCACCAAATTTTTAGATGAGTGTGTGCTTGCTGGTATCACTTGTGGTACTGCTGTTGCTGTTTTCCAACCAGAACAAATTGAACTAGACAAACGAGTCATTTCTGGATGGATAAAAGAGAAAGGCAAATGGATCATAACCAAAATCCCTTATCCAGATATCATTTATAATCGGATTACTTCACGCAGAATCGAAGAACAGACAAATGTTAAAAAGAAACTAGATAAATTAACCAGTTATCATCGCATCCCCATGTTTAATGAACGATTTCTTGATAAATGGCAAGTACACGAAATACTCAAACAAGATGATTCCATTTCATCTATGCTTCCTTATACGATTCGCTATAGCGTGAAAAAAGTAAAGGAGTCTATTGCGCGTTTTCCATGCCTTTACTTAAAACCGACTAATGGAAGCCTTGGTGGAGGGATCATTCGCCTGAGTAAAGTCCATCAATCCTATCTCTATCAATATGCTACACCAAATGGTACGAGTTCACGGATTACTACCTCATTTGTAGAATTAAGCAAAATTCTAACCCGACGAATAAAACGGCAACCATACGTGATTCAACAAGGATTATCACTTGTCACCTATGATAAAAGACCAGTTGATTTCCGGGTATTGACACAAAAAAACAAAGAAGGCAAATGGTCTGTCACATCTGCAGTAGCTCGTATAGCAAATGATCGACAAATTGTATCTAATCTTGCTCGTGGTGGAACACTCCGAAAAGTACATGAATTATTAGCTGAATTAAATGAATTGACCAACAAACCAACTAGCAACGATATTCGTAATACAGCTATCCAAATCGCAAATGCATTTGAAAAAAATGCGAAAGGGCATTTTGCAGAACTAGGAATTGACCTTGCACTCGATACAAAAGGGCGAATATGGTTATTAGAAATCAATTCGAAACCATCAAAGACTGATGATACCGTTTTAAATCAAGGAGTGAAGATACGGCCATCTGTAACCAAACTATTTGATTATGTTCACTTTATAGCTGGAATAAAAAATACCACACCTGCGAGGAGGAAAAAGTGATGACAACCCATTCTAATCATCGAACCATCGGTATCATTGTCTGTTCAAGTAAAAATGTCACCAAAGTTCCTCCTTTTGCAGAAGCTACTTACTTTTATCAATTGGCAAAAATCGCAAATCAGCATCAACTAGATATACTGATTTTTAATCCAATGAAAATTAACTGGACGAATCGAGAAGTAGCTGCATGGTATATAGAAGCCAATAGATGGAAATTTGAAAAAAAACCATTACCATTAGTTATCTATGATCGCTGTTATTACACGAGTACGGCACACTTCCAGTTATATCGATCCCATATTCTTCGTATTCATCAAGACAAATCTGTCCAATTTCTCGGTAGAGCATTAGGGGGAAAAATACAAACCCATAACATGCTCAAGTCCAATCAAGAAATCGAACCTTATTTACCAGAAACACAGCTTTACCAAGGTCCTAGGAGCATAGTAGAGATGCTCAAAAAATATCCTCATATATGTATCAAACCAAATGGTGGAAGTCATGGCATTGGAGTAATTTCCATCAAGAAACAAGATCAGGACTATTACGTACGAGGAAGAACAAAAGCCAACTTCCCTTTTGAAAAAAGCATTAAAACAAAACAACAACTTTTAACATGGATACATGCTTCTATTCAAAAAACACGATATCTGATCCAACCTTTCCTCTCCTTACAAACAACAGATGGATATCCATTTGATCTAAGAATATTAGTACAAAAAAACGGAAAACAACAATGGGAAACAACAGGAAGAGCGATACGTATTGGAAAGGGAAAAAGTATCACTTCCAATTTACACGGAGGTGGGGATGCCACGAAATTGGAACCATTTTTAATTAAAAATTTCACTAAGGAACAAATTGCAACAATTGAAACGCAGATTGAACAAATCGCTTCTATTGTTCCTGTTCATATTGAAGCTCAGCATGGAAATCTAGTTGAATTAGGCCTCGATGTAGGAATCGATCGCCATGCACATGTTTGGATTATTGAAGTGAATTCCAAACCAGGTCGCTCCGTCTTCCTACGGACGGGCGAAATAGAGACAAGGAAACGTTCGATGGAACTTCCAGTCCAATATGCAAAAGCTCTGCTTTCCCAGAAAGTAGGAGGATATTGATGAATTCGATTATCTGCCAAACGCAGCTATCACATGCTACTCCTGCAAAAGCCGTCTTAATGCCTGAAACATTACTAAACCGTTTTGACTTTCAAAATGGGCAATCTATCAAAGTGGAGATAGGTAATCGATCTGTTATTACTCGTGTTATTGCTACAAAAACTGTCAACTCGAAAATTATTTTCTTATCTCCTACTATAGCAAGATCGTTAGCACTTCCCTACTCAGGAAAGATGCGAGTTGTCGTACACAATCGAACCCTTAAATTTGGTCCTGTTATTGGAATACTAACCACTGGACATCATGCCAATATCGCCACTCCCTTTGGAGGTAGGTCATCCTTATTTCGAAGTTTTATCCAAGCCGGAGAAAGCGAAAAACCAATTATTTATGTTTTCACACCAGAAATGATTGACTGGCAAAATCGTGTGGTAACAGGTTGGTATTATCAATTTGGAAAATGGTGCAAACATATTTCCCCACTTCCAGATGTCATCTATGAACGTGTGCCAAATCGAAAAACAGAAAACTTAGCTCATGTACAAAACTGCATAAGCCGATTAAAAACACTTACCAAATGCAAAATATTCAATCAAGGCTTTTTCAACAAATGGTCTGTTCACGAATGGTTAAGTCGAGAGGAAGAAACACGACATTATATTCCTGAAACGGTACTATCTCCATCTGTTCAAACTTTACAGGCTATGCTAGATAAATATGAAATGGTTTACTTAAAGCCGACTCGTGGCAGTCTTGGTCTAGGGATTTTCCGAATTACGTATAGTCCTAAAAAAGGGTATTATTGTCGTTTTCATGGAGGAGAACGCAATATACTTCATCGTTTCAGCACATTGGAATCTCTGTTGGCGCATTATTTCCGCAAAGATAACCAACGATTTAAAGGTTATCTAGCACAACAAGGGATTCGCCTCTTACGTGCACAAAATAGGCCTGTGGATTTTCGAGTTCATGTTCATAAAGATAGCACCGATCAGTGGAAAGTCATCGGGATAGGAACCAAATTGGCTGGAATCGGATCTGTTACTACCCATGTTCGTACAGGAGGAATTCTATTACCTACTCAGCAATTATTTGACAAACATTTTGGTCATCAATCGCTACAAATGATGCAATCCTTAAAAGAAACTGCAATTACAATGTCAAAAGTATTAGAAGAAAATGCAGAAGGGCTCCTAGGAGAAATCGGAATGGATATGGGTATTGACCAAGAGAATCGGATCTGGTTATTTGAATGCAATGCAAAACCAGGTAGACATATTTTCGATCATCCTACATTGCGAGAAGCAGGCCGAAAATCCGCCAAGTGTATTACAGATTACAGCATGAAATTAGCGGAATTTGTATAACAAGGGGGAGAACATATGCAAATACCAAACAAAGGATGGCTAGAACTAGATCCGAACTCTTCTCCTCTTCGTTTTTATCCAATAAAAGCTTTGCAGCAAAGTAAACATCCAGCTATTGATGTCACATTAGGAAAAGGATTTCCATCCAAAATTCAGATTCAAAATGATCCTATCTTACATCGCAAATCCAATCATCTTCCTGTTCGCAGCAAAAAAAATGAACAAGGAAATTACCAGTTAGGTCCGTTTGTAGCAATTTTAACAAGTGATAACCGAAAGCCATTCGCAGGAAATCATCGAAATTTTGCTGACCTCATTCAAATGGGACGATGTACAGGGATTACAGTATACGTCTTAACGCCAAAAGGAATTCTTGAAGACAAATCCTATGTACATGGGTATCTATTGGAAGAAATTAAACCTATCCCTAAATTTAGAAAAGCAATCCTTCCAACTCCTGATGCGGTCTACAACCGTATTCCATATCGACAAGATGAACAATCTGTTGCTGTCCTAAATGCAGTCCAGTATTTAAAAAGAAAAAACATCCCTATGTTTAACCCTCATTTCTTCAATAAGTGGTCTTTGTATCAAACGCTATCTCCAACTTCTTGTCGAACACATCTTCCTGCTACATCGAAATTAACTGATTATCCTTCTTTTCGTCAGATGATGATCTCCCATGCACCTCTCATTCTAAAACCAGTTGAAGGAAAAGCAGGAATCGGCATGATGAAAGTGGAGGGAAAAGGGCCTTATGTGTTGACCCATCAAACAAAAAAACAAAAAGAACAGTTGAAATACCATCATCTACAACAAGTATATGAACAAATCAAAAAAAAGGCAGCCAACCGAGGATACCTTATACAACAGGCTATTGAACTAGCTACTTATCAAGACAGACCATTTGATATCCGAATGTTGATTCAAAAAGATCAAACAGCCCTCTGGAAAGTATCTGGGATCGGAGTTCGCATTGCAGGAAAAAAGGCAATCTCCACACATGTACCCATGGGAGGAAGAATCGAACAAGTGGATCGTGTTTTAGGATCTGCTTTCCCCACACAAAAAGAAGCCCTTCAACATCAACTGACAAAGCTAGGCATACAATTCGCACAAGAGATTGAAGAAAAAACGAGGGAGAACCATGGGGAAATGTCAATGGATATCGGCATCGATACCAAAGGGAAATTATGGTTTTTCGAAGCGAATGCCAAACCTCAAAAATTTGACGAACCTGCCATTCGAACAAAATCCCTGAGTAGAATATTGGAATACGCATGCTTTCTAGCTGGTTTTTCATCCTATCCACGAAGGGTTGTTGCTGAATGAAGATTACTACCTTTACATTACCAAATCTCCTTCCTTACCGGCAAAAAATTATCCTATTCCTCCGTAAAAATGGTGAAGGTAGAATCACGCATCGGGCTCTGCGCTGGTTATCACAAATTTCAACAAGTGATCCTATACCAGGATCCATTGCTCTTATTGCGTTAGAGGAAAAACAATTGGCTGGAGTCATGATCTTCAGTCGCTATGGGATCGAGGAAGCAATCACTGCTGTCCATCCTCGATATCGGAAGCAAGGAGTAGGGGAAGCTCTCCTGATGGAGGCAAAAGAGAGACTAGGAAAAGTATATACAAAAGTAGCATGTGATAATGTTGCGAGTTTAAAACTTTGTTTTCGTTGTGGATTTACTGCATTTCAGTTATTTAAGGGACCCACTGGAAAACCTACCCTTTGGTTAGGTGGCGGCGAATATGATCCAAACGATATAAAATAGAAAGGCACTTTCCTCTGAGGAAGTGCTTTTTATACACCTCTGTGTTGTTTTAAGGAACATATTGGAGATGGATTAGAAGGAGCTGGCTGAACTGATCGACGGTCTGAAAAAACGTTGAACGAGTCACCACTACAGACACCTATAACCATGAAACACCCATTTCCCTTAGCAGGGTTCCAAAGGAAGCTAAGACCAATCCTAGTGAGTGAACCCCCACTGCCCCGAGCATGCGGGGGCAAATTCTTTTATAGATACCTATATTTATGAGAAAAGTAAAAATATATTGCAACTCACAAAAGACGATTTGCTTCTCCTACGATCTCAAGGAATACTTCCTCTGCATATTGCTCTTGTGTCAATATTCCTACTCCTTGTCCAGCCCAAAGTGACATATAATCCGTATTATTCTCAGCACTTGCAGCATCCCTAATATCTCTTGTCAACGAATTTTGGATAGGAAAATGCATAGGTTGTACCCCAATCTTTTCCCAATGCTCCATAAACCTATTTTTAATTCCTCGAGCAGGTCTACCAGAAAAAACAGTTGTCAATACTACATCTTCTGTTTTCGCCTTTATCAATGCTTGTTTATATGCAGGATGTGCTCCAGATTCAATAGTTGTCAAAAACTTAGTGCCCATTTGAACACCTGAGGCTCCAAGTGCTAGAGCTGCAACCAATCCTCTGCCATCCATGATACCGCCAGCTGCTAGCACAGGTATGTGCAAATGATCGACTATTTGAGGGAGCAAAGAAAATAGTCCCACATTTGCACCCATTGACTGATCACTCACATCAAATGTCCCTCGATGACCTCCAGCCTCCATCCCCTGTGCAACAACAGCATCACAACCTGCTTTTTCAGCAAGAATTGCCTCTTCTACTGTAGTTGCCATAGCAATTAACTTTACACCAGCAGCTTTTGCTTGGTCACGGTAACGATTTGATAAAATGCCGAATGCTGTACTGATGACAGGTACTTTTTCTTCTATTAAAACAGCAAATTGTTGATCAAAATTATCCGTTATTGTAATGCTAGTATCGTATTTTTGCGGAAGACCCAAATCATCTCTCATTTGATTCAAAGTATATTGCACGTTGCGTTCGATGGGAACAGTAGACGTCTGCATTTGAGAAATAAATAGATTTACAGCAAATGGAGCATCTGTAAGCTTGCGAATGCTTCGAATTGCTTCTCTTATCTTTTCAGGAGTCATATAAGCTGCCCCTAATGTTCCTAAACCACCTGCTCGTGATATCGTAGCTACCAACTCTGGAGTAGATGGGCCACCAGCCATACCCGCAAGTACAACAGGGTAACGAATTCCGAAAACAGAACAAAAATTTGTATCTAATGATTTCATCGAAAATCACCTTCTTCTTTTTCATCCTTTGATGGATAAAAAGTGCTCAATCTCTTATCCAATCTGACATGTACCTAATGCTATATTCCCACAAAAAGCTACGCTAACAAAGGAATAGATTTATACTCCATTACATGATCACTAGTTAAAATTAATTATCATAAACTCTTATGTTTCAAAAAACAGTGCAATAAAAAAAATCCGTGAAAATGTTCACGGATACCAATTTTTCTATTATTTTATTACACGTTTTGCTCCGACATAACCTTGTTTCAACCAAGCTCTATCTAAACTTTCGTATTGTACTCCTTTTGATCCCCATGTATGAAGAATCTTATTGTTCCCTGCATAGATACCAACGTGTCCAATTTTCCCACCTGAATGTGAGGTAGTAAAGAAGAGGAGATCCCCTTTTTTAATTTGGTTACGAGCTACGCTTGTCCCTTGGGTATACTGTTGGCGAGAACTACGAAGCAACTTGATTCCATTTTGTTTAAATACATACTGTGTGAAGGAAGAACAATCAAAAGTTCTTGTCTGGCCAGATGCAGCCCCATATTGGTAAGGAGTGCCCAGGAATTTTTCCCCAGTCGCGATAATCTTGTCAGCAAGAGCTACGCTTGATTGACTTGTCGACCCACTAGTAGGTGATGTAGTAGTAGAACCAGTGCCACTATTCGAGCCAGAGTTAGTAGAACCAGAGTTGTTGGTACCAGAATTATCTGAACCAGAAGTGCCTGTATTACTACTGTTATTGTTGGAGTAGTTAGGATTAGTTGTAGGTGCTGTTTTACCAGATATATTGGAGTACATTTTGTTTACAAGACCTAGTGTACTACTTGTACTTGGTGCAGCATTACTCTGTATGAATGGAAAAGCAAAAGTGGAAATTGCTACTGCGGATAATGTTACAATACCGATTTTGATGTTTTTATGATTTAGCATCAAATCCTCCTTAGAATTACTTTTTCTTCCGGAAGTTGGTTTTATTGTAACATACATATAGCCTAAATTTTTATACAAAATATGTAAATTCTATAAAATGAATGTAATTCTTTAATCAAAATACATAGAAAACCACCTGATTAATAGGTATAATGAACAGGAAGTATCAACGTGATACTCGCTGTTCAGAAGGAGCAACATGAACATCATGTTCGGAATCACCCCGGGATCCGATGTTCCGCAGAAGGCCGGCGGACAGGATCAGACCGGTGGTCAGCCGGGCGGCTCCGGCCCCAGGCCTGCTGACCGTTCCTGAGTGAACAGACGGCTCCCCCGCATCGCGCAGGGGAGCCGTCGCTGATTTTATAAAAATCTACGTACACATTTTTTCCCATTGTAGGTAAACACAACTTCCCGTTTGTCAATCACGGTTTGCAGATGTACATTTCTTCCCCATAATGCGTAGATGTGAGGAAGTGTTTTTTCTAAATACTTCACATCCAACTCCATTCCCTCATAGTGATGCTGCAAAAATATTTCACCATTACGAGAATAGTCCCCATCTTTCACCATAATTACTGGATGACCGCCATTCACTCGACTAGTCACCAGCTGATCTCGTACGTTTTCCCATTCTTTATCCGAAACTTTCCAATCATTTCCTTGCTTTTGAAACACATACATATCGAGTTTGTCTACTAAATCACGGGTCAAGTAGTTACGAATAAAAGAGATATCGAGTCCAATTCACGAATTTCAAATAACTTCTCTCTGCCTTGACCAGGTTTCCTGCCTAACCTCTTTATCTCTTCCTCTGTTGGATGATCCCATCTTCGCTCGATATCTTCGAGCATTTTCAACCCTAAATAGTAAGGATTGATCGAAGTGGTAGATGGTTGTAATACGGATGCATTCAATTTGGCAAATTCAATTGTTTCTGCTTCGGTTAAATCAAGCTCTCGCATGATGCGTATATGCCAATAAGAAGCCCATCCTTCATTCATGATCTTCGTTTCCAATTGAGGCCAAAAATAAAGCATTTCTTCCCGTAAAATCGTCAAAATATCTTGGTGCCAATCATGCAGTACTCGACTGTGATTCATAATAAAAAGCAAAAGATCCTTCTCTGGTTGTTCTGGAAACCGACGACTAAGACTCGGTTGTTTCGGCTCTTCCTCTCCATCTAATTTCCATAAATCATCATAAGGACCCACTTTTGGAAGAGGTGAATGTCCATTTCGTTTTCTAGTATAGGCATCAAGCAGGCTTGGATTGATGTGCTCTTGAATAGCCAAAACATGATCCAAAAATTGTTCTACTTCTTCTTTTCCATATTTCAATTCGTACTCACGTATCCGTTCGGCACTCGCAGACATACTTTCCACCATGTCTCGTGATGTCCGAGAAAATCGAAAGTTATTTTTAAAGAAATCGCAGTGGGCTAAAACATGGGCAACAATCAGTTTATTTTGAATGAGACTATTTCCTTTTAACAAAAAAGCGTAACAGGGGTTCGAGTTGATCACTAGCTCATAAATTTTACTCAAATTGAAATCATAAGATAGTTTCATCTTGTGAAAAGCCTTACCAAAACTCCAATGAGAGAAACGAGTTGGCATCCCATAAGCCCCAAATGTATAGATGATATCTGCTGGACAAATTTCATAGCGCATGGGATAAAAATCAAGGCCAAAGTGAGTCGCAATCTCGGTTATTTCTTCGATCGCGTATTCCAAGTCTTTTTGCTCACTCAACAAGACTCACCCCTTTTTCTGTTATATCTTTCTTTTCCCTACTACTATCCTGTAGTAAACACACATTACTGTTTTTGCATTCTTTTTTATGCAGCTAGCACATACTAAGAAAGATTTGTGATTTGTCATAAGGAGGACGATCAGTTGGACTATACCCTGTTGCAAGAACAAATCCGCCTAAACTTAAAAGATTCTTCATCAGATGTATATGACATTATCAACCCTCTACAACCTTATGATATTGCGGAAATCATCAAAGGCCTCGATCATGATGAACAAATCAGCCTCCTGCCTTTGATCTCCATTCCCATTGCTGCTGAAACAATCGAATACTTAGACCCTGAGCAGCAATATCATATTTTGCAGCATCTGCCGATCGCCTTCTCCTCCCCACTGTTTAAACAGATGTCCAGTGATACGGTGGTAGATATGCTGCTTGCCATTCATCCTCTACAAGCTGAACGCTTATTGGAATTTTTACCAATGGATTATCGGAAAAAGATCAATCAACTGATGACATATCCTGAAGATACTGCTGGAAGTTTGATGACAGTTGACTTTATTTCCGCACGAACTTACTGGAGTTGTGAGCAGACATTACAGCATATTCGCAAAGTCGGTCATGAGGCAGAGCTCGTTTCCTATATTTATGTAACAGATACCCGCGGAATTTTAGTAGGGGTTGTCTCGTTAAAAGAATTGATATTCGCATCTCCTGATACTCGATTGGAACACATCATAACAGAAGATGTGGTTTGTGTTCCTGCGGATATGGAACAAGAAGAGGCAGCTATTATCTTATCCCGCTATGACTTGATTGCACTTCCTGTGATTAATCACGAAAGAAGATTAGTTGGAATTATTACCGTTGATGATGTTTTCGATGTTATTCAAGAAGAAGCAACCGAAGATTTCCAAAAATTAGGTGGCAGCCAGCCATTAGAAGACACTTATTTCAAAACAAGCAGTATGCAACTATTCAGCAAACGTATTATTTGGCTCTTGGTACTTTTTATCGGAGGAGCGTATACATCGAATGTTCTCGCTTACTATCAAGATGCAGTCAATAAAATTGTGGCCTTATCTTTTTTTATTCCTTTATTAATTGGTACAGGCGGTAACACAGGTTCGCAAATTGTCAGCACGCTTGTCCGTGCACTAGGGGTAGGAGAAGTTGTATTCAAAGATGTTTTTCGGGTCATCAAGAAAGAATTGCTCACAGGCGTTTTACTTGGTATTTCTCTCGGAATCGTCGCTTATATACGAGCTTTCCTTTTGGATGTGGAATTTCATATTGGGTATGTTGTCGCTCTCTCTGCACTCGCCATTGTGTTGTGGTCATCACTCGTATCTGCATTTTTACCATTACTATTACATCGATTAAAGATCGATCCTGCTGTTGTTTCTGGTCCTTTGATCTCCACGTTGGTTGATGGAACAGGATTGATGATTTACTTTACGATCGCCAAATGGATTTTGCAAGTTTAATCATTATTTCCATAATAATATTTACCAATTGTGCATGTACCTTATATACTGAGAGTACTAGTTAGTGCACCAGCGCTAATACTGTCCCTGAACAAAAAGAACAGGAAAGACATGCTATCCAAATCCCAAAAGCGAGCCATTCTCTACACGGCTGGCGGTCTTTATGTCCTTGCTTCTACTGCACATGCAGTCATGCAGAGGCGCTATGCCAGTAACAGCTCTCGATCGACCTCTTTGGGATCCAAGAACGATCTTCCTACAATCGATGTAATCATCACTGTCTTCAACGAGTCGCCAGAACGACTGGAGGAAACTCTCCAGTCCATTGAAGGCCAGTACCAAGCAGACAAGCTGAATGTGTATCTCGTCGACGATTGCTCCACCAAGAATCGCGAGGAACTGGAGCAAATCTACAACAAGTACAGGAACAAGCCTCCTTGGCACATCATCCTGCGCGAGAAAAATGCCGGAAAAAGGCAAGCACAGGATGCTGCGTTCCAAGTATCTTCTGGGGAACTGATCCTCACAGGAGATTCCGACTCGCCGTTCAAACCTAACGCATTCATGCTGATGGTGGCACGGATGCAATCGGATCGCAGTATTGGCGCAGTGGCTGGAAAGGTAAGTGTCGCCAATGCAGATAAAAACGGGCTGACAAAACTACTCGCCGAGCGTTACCGACTGATGTTCGAGTTGGAACGTGAAGCACAGTCGCGTTTCGGAGCGGTTTGGACCTGTACGGGTCCGATCTCGATGTATCGCCGATCCCTGCTGGATGCCATCTGGTCCGATTACCTCGGTCAGACCTACAAGGGGAAGCCGTGCCTTGCGGGCGATGACTTGCAGTTGACCAACCTGGTCATCGACGCTGGGTATAAGGCTGTCTATGAGGGTCGCGCAGAAGCGATGACCTATGTTCCGGAGACGCTGGAGGAATACCGCAACCAGCAGATTCGCTGGAACAGGAGTATGTTCCGGGATCAACTCCTGTCGTTGCGATCCGCCAAGATCCGTTCTCGGAAGTCCGGAAACGGCTATCCCTTGGCAGACATGGTGGTGCGGACGTATTTCCCGCTCCTGCTTGTGGGTCCTCCGGCACTCGCTGCCCTTCAGGCTCTCGTCCGAAAGAGCATGCGAGATGAAGCAGTCGTCATGCTCGCCATGCTGGGAACTCGTGGGCTGATCACGTATCTGAATGCAAAACCCGTATTCGTCAGCAAGGGGCGATTCGCCACAGCTTACGGAGCAGTCCACGTATTCATGCTGGTTCCTGGTCGAATCCGCGCCTATCTGACCCGCGGGAACAGTTCTTGGGTAACTCGATCCTAAGTCTAGTCCTAAACAGGAGACAGCATAGCTAGTAAAGCGCCCCAAATCCACACGGATTTGGGGCGCACTGCTTTTCGGCGATATCTTTACCATCTCCACCAATACGTTTCGATATAATGATTAAATAATCGTAAATCTAAATCGAAGGTGAACATATGAAAAACTTTCCGATTACCTTACCAAACATCCTCTACCTATTAAAATCGATTTTTTTCCTATATGTATGTATTAGCATCTTTGAAGAAGTAACCGATGAACTGCTCGAACAAGAGATTTATACTTTTGATCATACGATCATTGCTTGGATTCACTCGCTTCGGCCGGATCTTACTCAAATGATGCTATTTTTCACCTTTTTTGGCTCCAAAGATGCTCTAGTCTGGTTTCTTTTTTTATCTGCTGGTCTACTGGTTTGGAAAAAGAAATACTGGGAAACGTTATTTCTGGTCATTGGTATTGGACTAGGAGGTCTTTTTAATCTCATGCTCAAATGGATATTCCAGAGAGAAAGACCTAATTTCTCGCGATTAATAGAAGAAACAGGGTATAGTTTCCCAAGCGGCCATTCGATGGGAGCCTTTATCTTCTATGGAATGTTGTGCATGATCATACTCCATTTTTCCCATGCAAATAAAGCAAAAATAATCCTCATCAGCAGTACCCTGTTTTTGGTCAGTATGGTCGGTTTAAGTAGAGTTTATCTAGGGGTTCATTATCCTAGCGATGTAATCGCTGGATTTGCAGCTGGTGGCGCTTGGGTTACCATTTGTCTTCTGAGTTTAAGAATCTTATCTGAGTGTAGGAAAGGGAACCAACTACATTCGAAAAAGCCCATATCTCCATGATATGAGCTTTTTCTTACAGCAATTGTCGACTGAAATCCCACGGTTTGAATCGTGGGATGAAAGACGATGTTGCTAGAAACCCTAAAGAGGAGTTGCAAGAGAAACGAATATTCTGTATATTAGAACACATGATCGGTGATCATCCTACTGGTAGTAGGTTTGTTCTTTGGAAATGTAATGGTATCGGGTTTCGGCGGCAAATGGATACGTCTCCCGCCGAGTAAAACCATTAGAGGCAAGAAGAGAACTAGAACACTGGTAACAGGTGTTCCGCCCATGCGGGTACACTTCTAACTGAATGGGATGGGGTGATGGCACACCCCTGAACTTGAGTGTTGTTCCAAACGGAAACGGATTGCGGACGCTAACGACTCAAGAATCCCACGGCTAAAGCCGTGGGAGTGTCAATAACTTAAGGCAACTGAGTAGTTTCCATCAAATATTGATCGCACTCCCGTGCAACTTCTCGACCTTCATGGATCGCCCAGACAATAAGACTTTGCCCTCTTCTCATATCTCCAGCAGCAAATACACCATCAATATTTGTCGTATATGCTCCATACTCCGCTTGAACAAGTTTATTATGATGAGCTAAACCCAGTTGATCCATCCATTGTTCATCTGCTCCTGCAAAACCAATCGCTACAAAGATGAGATCTGCTGGCCATACTTTTTCCGTTCCGGCTAGTTCTTGTACATACACTTCCCCAGTCCTTTTTTTGATCACATGTGCTTGAATCGTATGCACTTCTTTCACTTGTCCTTGCTGATCACTGACAATTTTCTTTGTAACTACCGAATATTGACGCGGATCTTCTTTAAATTTAGCTGTTGCTTCTTCATATGCGTAGTCTAATGTGAAAACATAGGGAAACTCTGGCCAAGGGTTATCTTCCGCTCTGCCCTGTGGAAGTTGTGGATGCTTTCCAAATTGCACGACACTTTTACATCCCTGCCTTAGCGCTGTAGCAATACAGTCTGCACCCGTATCTCCTCCACCAATGACAATCACTTCTTTCTCTTTGGCAGATATCGACAGAGGTTCCTTTGTGTTTAACATATGTTTGGTTGATTGCGTCAAATAGTCCATCGCAACATATACCCCTAAAGAAGCAGCACCTTCTACCTCCAATTTTCTCGGCTCCTGTGCTCCTGTACAAAGAATGACTGCATCAAATTCCGATTGGAGTTCATGCAAAGTAACATCTGTACCCAATGCCGTATTCGTCAAAAACGAAACTCCTTCTTGAGTTAACAAATCTACACGACGCTCAATCAAATGTTTTTCTAATTTCATATTGGGAATCCCATACATCAATAGTCCGCCAATCCGATCTGCTTTTTCAAACACGGTCACCAAATGACCTGCCTTATTGAGTTGATCTGCAGCTGCCAATCCAGCAGGACCAGACCCTATGATGGCTACTTTTTTACCAGTCCGTTGCTTAGGCGGTTGTGCTATGATCCATCCTCCTTCAAAGCCTTTATCAATAATTGCTTGTTCTATACTTTTGATCGCAACGGCAGAATCATGCAGGGCAACCGTACAAGAACCTTCACATGGCGCAGGGCAAACTCGTCCAGTAAACTCCGGGAAATTATTGGTCATCATCAAACGATGTAAGGCCTCTTTCCAGTTTCCTTTTGCTACTAGTTCATTCCATTCTGGAATATGATTAAACAATGGACAACCATAATTGCCATTCACAAATGCCCCAGTTGAACAAAACGGTGTTCCACAATCCATACAACGGGAACCTTGCGTTTGAAGCTTCTCCGAGGAGAAGGGGAGAGAATACTCCCCCCAATTTTGTTGTCTTTTGAGCGGATCAATGGATTTAGGATTTTCTCTTCTTACTGTTAACATATTTCTCCCCTCCTCTTAGTTGAACGATGAAGCCTGCGGAATAAGCGTTTCCTCTGTTTGTTCCTCTTGCAGTTCCATGATTTGTTTATATTCTTTCGGTATGACACGAACTAACTGCTCACACATGGATTCCCAATGATGCAACATATACTTACCATACTCGCTATTTGTATATTGCACATGTTTTTGGATCATTTGTTGGACTTGTGCTTGTTCTTTGTCCGTTAATACACTTTCTAGTAAAATCATATCTTGATTACACTTCTGTCCAAATTTTTCTTTATCATCTGTAAAGGTATAAGCAATGCCACCAGACATACCTGCGGCAAAGTTTTTCCCAATCGATCCAAGAATGACTACTCGCCCTCCAGTCATATACTCACAGCCATGGTCTCCTACTCCCTCCACTACTGCATGTACACCACTGTTGCGTACTGCAAATCTCTCTCCTGCAATTCCACTGATATAGGCTTCTCCTGAAGTAGCACCATAAAAAGCTGCATTCCCTGCAATTACGTTCTCAAATGACGAAAATGTAGCTTGTCTAGACGGATATACAATCACTTTCCCACCAGATAAACCTTTTCCAATATAATCATTGACATCTCCTTCAAGAGACAAGGTCATTCCTTTTGGTACAAAGGCCCCAAAACTAACACCGGCTGATCCATGAAAATGGAATCGAATCGTATGATCTGGTAATCCTTTTATCCCATACTTTTTCGTCACTTCACTGCCAGCTATACTTCCTGCCACTCGATTGGTATTGGTGATAGGGAGCACCGCATGCACGGATTGAGCCTCTTGCAAAGTATGGTGACTCAATGGAAGAAGCGTCGTTACATCCATTGTCTGTTCTAGTTGATGATCTCTCCCTTTTTGGCCATATTCTCCCACTACTGCATCTGTATCAGGAAGGTAGAAAAGCGTGGATAAATCCAGATGACTTGCTTTCCAATGCTGCAAAGCTCGATCACTTTTTGTCAATACATCCACTCTACCAACCATTTCATTCAACGTCCGAAATCCAAGTGAAGCCATGATTTCTCTCACTTCTTGTGCAATAAAATGCATGAAATGCACCACATGATCTGGATCCCCAGAAAAACGGTCACGCAAGTCAGGATTTTGCGTCGCAATACCCACTGGACATGTATCCAAATGACAAGCGCGCATCATGATACAGCCTAATACGACAAGTGGCGCAGTGGAAAATCCGAATTCTTCCGCTCCCAAAAGCGCTGCAATAACAACATCTCGGCCGGTCATTAGCTTTCCATCTGTTTCTAAAATCACTTGATCACGAAGATTATTCAACAGTAGAGTTTGATGGGTTTCTGCAAGACCCAGCTCCCAAGGAAGCCCGGCATGTTTCATACTCGTCTTGGGAGAAGCACCCGTACCGCCATCATGTCCACTGATTACAATCACATCCGCTAACGCTTTTGCCACGCCTGCTGCTATTGTACCTACACCCGCTTTTGCTACTAATTTCACACTGATACGCGCATGACGATTTGCATTTTTCAAGTCATAGATTAACTCCCCTAAATCTTCAATCGAATAAATGTCATGATGTGGAGGAGGAGAGATAAGCCCTACACCAGGAGTAGAATTTCTTACTTTGGCAATCCAAGGATATACTTTGGAGCCTGGTAACTGCCCGCCTTCCCCTGGTTTTGCCCCTTGCGCCATCTTAATTTGGATCTCTTTGGCATGTACCAAGTAATCACTAGTAACCCCAAATCTGCCAGATGCGACTTGCTTGATGGCACTAGAGCGAGAATCGCCATTTTCATCCGTTGTATGACGTGATGGGTTTTCTCCACCTTCTCCGCTATTGCTTTTTCCACCAAGTCGATTCATAGCTATTGCTAGTGTTTCATGTGCTTCTTCGCTCAAAGCACCAAAAGACATTGCACCTGTTTTGAAACGCTGCACAATGGATTCAACTGACTCCACTTCTTCTAACGGTACAGCAGGTAAAGTGGATTGAAAATCCAACAGATGACGCAAAAAGATAAGCTGTTCCTTATTTGCCATCTCTGTATATTTTTTAAACAAGGAATAGTCATTCTTTCGGCATGCTTGCTGCAAAGTGTGTATCGTTTGCGGAGCAAATGCATGTGCCTCCCCAGTTCTCCTCCACTGAAAATCACTACCTGCTTCTAAATCTCTGGATGGAAATGCTAAAGATTCATATGCCTGTTGATGACGCAGGATCGTTTCTTTTGCAATAACTTCAAGATTGACTCCACCTAATTGAGAGGGTGTCCGGGTAAAATATCGGTCGATCACTTGCTCATCGATACCAATAGCTTCAAAGATTTGAGCACCGCGATAACTACGTATAGTGGAAATGCCCATCTTGGACATTACCTTTACGATTCCTTCCGTTGCTGTTTGAACATAACGATGGATAGCCTCTGGCAACACCATACCTTGAATCTTCCCGTCTGTTATAGCTTGATCTAATGTAGCAAATACAAGATAGGGATTGATCGCATCTACCCCATAACTGATAAGCATCGATAACTGATGGACATCTCTAGCTTCTGATGTTTCCACGATGATACTTACTTTTGTTCTTTTTCCCGTTCGCACCAAATAGTGATGCAAACCACTAACAGCCAATAACGCTGGAATCGGAGCTAACATTTCATCCATCTTGCGATCCGAGAGAATCAATAACGTTTTACCTGCTTCTATTGCATTATCAGCAAATGAAAACAACTGATTCATTGCGGATTCTAAATCTTGTTCAGATACAGAAAAAAGCATAGGTATCGTTTCCGTTTGAAAAGCCGAAAAAGATTGATTACGAATTTGAGCCATTTGTACATCTGATAAAATGGGTGTCTGTAATCGAATTTTCTGGCAATCCCGTGAATGAGGTTCCAGTAAATTCCCTTCTGAGCCTAGTAAGGAAGTTGTAGATGTGACAGAAGCTTCTCGAATCGCATCAATAGGAGGATTAGTCACTTGCGCAAACGACTGCTTAAAATAGTTATAGAGAAGTTGAGGCCGATCAGATAATACTGCTAAAGGAGTATCACTTCCCATCGAACCAATGGGATCTTTCCCTTCTGTAACCATCAAAAGCAAATTTTTGTGCAGCTCTTCCCATGTATAACCATTCATTTTTTGCATGACAAATAGTTCATCTGCGTTCCATTCAGGTAATACTTGACGTGCTGGGATATCTTCTATAGGTATCATATTTTGATCCAGCCATTTACGATAAGGGTGCTGATTTGCCACTTGTTCCTTTATCTCTTCGTTTCCAACAATTCTTCCCTCTTTCAGATCTACCAACAATGTTTGCCCAGCTTGCAATCGTTTTTTATAACGAATATTTTCTTGAGGAATATTGATAACACCAACTTCGGAAGAGAAAACAATATAATCATCTTTTGTCACACAATATCTCCCTGGCCGCAACCCATTGCGATCTAAAATAGCCCCTATCTGGCTACCATCTGTAAAAGCAATCGCTGTTGGGCCATCCCATGGTTCCATAACACTTGTATGATATTCATAAAAAGCACGAACAGGATCAACGATATCTTCATTTTTTTCCCATGCCTCAGGAATCATCATCATCGCAGCATGTGTAGGAGATCGACCAGATAAAACAAGAAATTCAAAACAGTTATCCAAGATGGCAGAGTCAGTCCCATCCATGTCTAACACGGGTAAAATTTTTTCTAAATCTTCACCAAATAATTGCGAAGCAAATGCTTTCTCCCGAGCGAACATGCTGTTCACATTCCCGCGCAATGTGTTAATCTCCCCATTGTGTAAAAGATAACGATAAGGATGAGAACGCTTCCAACTAGGGAATGTATTGGTGCTAAATCGGTTATGCACCATGGAGAATGCAGATGCAAAACTTTCATCTTGTAAATCTAAGTAAAAAGAACCTAACTGAAATGCTGTAAGTAGTCCTTTGTATACAATGGTTTTACTCGATAAACTAACAATATAAACTTTGTCTTCTGCATGTTTTTCAAACTGCTTGCGAATTACATACAATTTTCTTTCAAAAGCTTGTGTATCCATCCCATCCGATCGTCCTATGATTATTTGACGAATGACAGGAGCTGTCTCTTTTGCCACACTTGTTAGCGCAGCATCATCAGTAGGAACAGTACGCCATCCGATAAGCCGCTGTCCTTCTTGCTCAATCAAAGCAGTGAGTAAACCTTCCCATTCCGTTCGTTCTACTGGGTCTTTTGGAAAAAAAATCATCCCCACTCCATAGTGACCTTCTGCTGGTAAAGAAGGAAAGCATTGTTGAAAAAAAAGATGCGGAATTTGCAACATCATTCCTGCTCCATCACCTGTTCCATTGTTCTCACCGCCACGGTGATGCAGTTGCGTCAACATATGGATCCCTTGTTTCACTATTTCATGTGTCGGATTACCTTTTAAATGAGCAATAAAACCTACTCCACATGCATCATGTTCATTTTGCGGATCATAGAGACCCTGCTTTTGAGGATAATGTGATAGCGTCACTAACTCTCTCTCCTTTATCTTAGAAGTTGCCGATTATCTCAAATTAGAATTATTTTCTTTAAATTTTATACTTATCTTATATTTTCAAACCGATGCGAACAATATATATTTAAGATAGAAATAATCTCAAAATGAGATGGATTTGATGAGAAAGAGGTTTTAGTATGGAGTTAAGGCAAATTCAATATTTTATCGAAGTAGCCGAACGCGAACATATGACCGAAGCTGCATTATCTTTGCATGTAGCGCAATCTGCAGTCAGCAGGCAAATCGCCAACTTAGAAGCAGAACTTGGTGTTCAACTATTTATCCGTGAGGGTAGAAATATAAGAATTACACCAATAGGAAAGATTTTTTTACATCATGCAAAAGCTGCTGTACGAGCTATTTCTAATGCAAAGCAAGAAATGGATGAATTTCTCGATCCCGAAAGAGGTACGATTCGGGTTGGTTTTCCGAGTAGTCTAGCAGCCCATACTTTGCCAACAGTCATTTCTGCTTTTCGTGATCAGTATCCTCATATCGGATTTCAACTTCGACAAGGAAGTTATCTGCAACTGATTGATGCTGTAAAAAAAGGAGAAATCGACCTAGCTTTGCTAGGTCCCATACCAATCAATGAAAAACAAATAGAAGGCCGTATTCTATTTCTGGAAAAGATTGTAGCCTTGGTACCTATCCATCACCCTTTGTCATCTGAACAATCCATCTATTTAAACGATTTACGTGACGATTCTTTTGTTTTATTTCCTACTGGTTTTATCTTGCGAGATATTGTCATCCATGCCTGTACCCAAATTGGATTTTCTCCTAATATCTCATTTGAAGGGGAAGATATTGATGCAATTAAAGGCTTGGTTGCTACGGGATTAGGTGTAACTCTGCTACCAGAAGTAACTTTGATCGATAATGTACCGCGAGGAACAGCGAAAGTACCTATACACGAACCCAATTTAACGCGAAATGTCGGAATCATCATTCCAAAAAATCGTAAACTCCCACCATCTGAGCAATTGTTTTATGATTTTGTAACTCGTTTCTTCTTACGTTTAAATGAATTTAATAGTTAAATTGTCTCTAAAACACGAAAGGGGAGTCAGCATGTTAACCAATCAAAATTCACTCGTGCGTAGAGATGTTCGTTTTCTTGGTACTATTTTAGGTGATGTGCTCACTCAATTAGGCGGAGAATCTCTCTTTTATCATGTGGAACAAATTAGAGAGTGGACCAAACAATTAAGAAGTTCCTTTGATCCTGAGTTACTCGCCACTTGTAAACAAGGAATAGAGCGTTTAGATCCTGCTACGCGTTATGATGTTATCCGAGCTTTTTCTATATACTTTCAATTGGTAAATATCGCTGAACAAAATCATCGCATGCGTCGCAATCGCTATCATCGACGATCAAAAGAGGGAGAAATCCAGAAATTTTCGATAGAAAATACGATCGAACAATGGCATCGTTCAGGTGTATCTGCAACAGAAGTAGAACAAATTCTCTCTTTTTTATCACTGGAATTGATTGTTACTGCACACCCTACCGAGGCAGCAAGAAGAAGTGTCCTCCAAATTCATAAAAGAATCGCCAATGAACTGATGAAGATTGATCAGTTAGAGGAAAACAGCGAGGAATATGAAAACCTATATCACACCTTGTTTTCAGAGATCAGCACGCTATGGCAGACTGACCCTTTGCGCAAGCGAAAACCTACGGTATTAGATGAAGTCAGCAATGGTCTATACTACATGGATCAAACTTTGTTTGATGTTCTGCCACTTGTTCATCAAGAACTTAAACGTTGTTTGACCCACTATTACCCTGAACATCTATGGAATGTCCCTTCGTTTCTCCGATTTGGTTCGTGGATTGGCGGGGATCGAGACGGCAATCCTTCTGTTACACCAGCAGTAACTTGGCGAACACTTATGATGCACAGAGATTTGGTCATTCGTAAATATGAACAAAAAGTAGAAAGCCTATTACCTTATCTCAGTCATTCTTCACAAAGAGTAAAAATATCCGAAAAATTATTGGCATCCATTGAGCAGGACAAGACAGAAGTAAATGCAGAGGATTTGATTCAAGGAGTTTGGCGAAACCAAGAGGAACCTTATCGTATAAAATGCACCTACATGCTAGCTAGACTAAAACATACCCGCTCACCAAGAAGAGAAGCTGGTAGTTATCTTAATCCCGATGCTTTTATAGCTGATTTAAAACTGATTCAAGACAGTTTACAGTGTCACCAGCCAACAGGTATTGCGAATAAGGAACTTCATAGCTTGATCGACCAAGTGAAACTCTTTGGATTTCATCTTCTATCACTCGATTTACGCCAACACAGTGGTGAACATGAAAAAGCAATTGATGAAATTTTAGATACACTCCATATCGTCAAAGGCTATAGTGACTTATCCGAAGAGAAAAAAATAGAGTTATTAACAGCCTTACTTGCTGATCCTAGGCCCTTGACTTCCCATTTTATGGAATATTCATTCGAAACAAAGCAGCTGCTCGAATTATTTCAACTGGTGACCAAAGCAAAAGAGGAGTTTGGAGAGGACTGTATATCCAACTACTTGATCAGCATGACGCAAGGAACGAGCGATTTATTAGAAGTTGTGTTATTAGCAAAAGAAGTGGGGTTATATCGTCATCAGCATGATTCTCGTCTGCATGTCGTACCTTTGCTAGAGACGATCGACGATTTACATCGTGCAGAAGAAATTATGGAGAAGTACTTTCAAAATCCCATGTTTAAACCAGGATGGGTGAATGGACGGGCATATCAAGAAATTACGTTAGGGTACTCTGATAGTAACAAAGATGGTGGGATGATCAGTGCCAATTGGGAATTATATCGTGCTCAATTGCGATTATGGAAACTTGCACAAAAGCACAAGCTCGATGTGAAGTTCTTTCATGGTAGAGGAGGTGCCTTAGGAAGAGGAGGCGGACCTCTACATCAAAGCATAATGGCCAATCCACCACATACGGTACTTGGGGGAGTAAAAATTACGGAACAAGGAGAGGTGCTATCTTCTCGATATGCAATGAAACCAATCGCCTTACGCAGTCTGGAACAAGCTACCTCTACCTACTTGCAATCCGTTGCCACCGCTTTGAACAAAGTTCAAACAGAACTGAATCCAGAGTGGATCAAAACAATGGAGATCATCTCTGATCATTCCTTAAAACAATATCAACAATTGGTTTTTGACGAGCCTTGTTTCATACCTTTTTTTCATGAGGCTACTCCGTTACCTGAAATCGGCGAATTAAAAATCGGCTCTCGTCCTACCAAACGAAAAAATAGCGGTCAGTTCTCTGATCTCCGAGCAATCCCATGGGTATTTTCTTGGACACAGACAAGATATCTTTTTCCTGCATGGTATGCCGCTGGAACAGGAATTGCAAAATACTTAGCAACACATGAAACAGGCTTAGCTGTCCTGCAAGAAATGTATCAAAAATGGCCCTTCTTTTCGACCTTAATCAATAACTTGCAAATGGCTCTTTCCAAAGCCGATATGGTCATCGCTCAGCAATATACATCACTTGTCGATGATCCCGAACATGCAGAGCAAATCCATCCATTCATCCAGCGTGAATTTGATTTAACGAAACAGCAGATTTTAGCAATAACCAGTCAAAATGAACTTCTGGAACAAAACCCCGTGATCCAAGAATCGATTATTTTACGAAATCCATATGTTGACCCACTGAGCTTAATCCAAGTTCATTTATTAAAAGAACGTAGACAAGACGAAACATCACAACAAGATGAACATCTACTAGAACAAGTGTTACAAACCATTAATGGAATTGCTGCCGGACTACGCAATACTGGTTAAGCGCTAAGCGAAACCCATCTGTATTGATGGGTTTTTTTCTGTTTAATTACATTAATATTGTTAAATGCTAAAGTAAGAAGATAGTAGATGGAGAAAGGAGTTTTTTATGAATCACCTAGCAAGTACCTATCAAATTAAAAACTTACATCTTAAAAATAGAATCGTTATGCCGCCCATGTGTCAGTATTCTGTGACAGCAAAGGATGGGATACCAAATGACTGGCACTTTGTCCACTATGTCTCTCGGGCTATTGGCGGGACAGGATTAATCATCATGGAGATGACCGATATTGAACCAGACGGGAGGATCAGTGATTATGATCTCGGCTTATGGTCAAATGATCAGATACCAGCTTTTCGTCGTATCATTGATGAAGTACATAAATATGGTACAAAAATTGGTATACAAATCGCACATGCAGGTCGAAAGGCGGAAGATGCTGAAATTCCAGTTTCTTCCACATATATCGCTGCCAATAAACATTACAAACAGCCACGAGCATTGACTACCGAAGAAGTCAAACAAAAAGTGATCCAGTTTAAAGAAGCAGCAATTCGTGCAGTAGAAGCTGGGGTAGATACAATCGAAATACATGGCGCACATGGCTATTTGATTCATCAATTCCATTCGCCTGCGATCAACCAAAGAAATGATAAGTATGGTCTAGACTTAGCATTATTTGGAACCGAAGTAATTCAAGCAATAAAAAGCGTGATTCCACCGGATATGCCTTTGTTGATGCGAATTTCAGCCGTTGAATATATGGATGGAGGTTATGATCTAGAACATAGTATTGCTTTATGTCGTCGCTATTCAGAGGCAGGGGTAGATATGTTTCATATCAGTAGCGGCGGAGAAGGCCCATCACCCAAAGTAAAACCTAGAAACTATCCCGGCTATCAAGTACCGTATGCTCGCTCTATCAAAGAGGCATTACATGTTCCTGTTATCGCGGTTGGAATGTTAGACGATCCAACTCTTGCTGAAGCAACCCTCGCAAACGGAAATGCTGACTTAGTAGCTATCGGTCGCGCTATGCTACGTGACCCTTATTGGGCATTACACGCATTACAAGGTGAAGAGAGAAAAAGCTTGATTCCTAAACCATATGAACGAGGATTTATGTACTAATAATAGTTGAACAAACCATCGAGCAGATATCAGCCCGAAGGTTTGTTCATGTTCCATAAACAGAAATATTGTCACTCACTTTTGATACATATGTAACCATACAGCTAAATTCCATTTCACACATCATCTGAGATGTATACAAAATTGTTAGGGCTAGATCACGATCTCTTTATCTACAATCAACTAATCAAAACACAACGAAGTACTGTTATTGCTTGTCCGAAAAGAAGGACACGTTGATCAATTGGTTTCACTTTAACAATCCCACCACGTTCCGAAGCTTGGTATCCAATTAAATCAGTTTTATTTAATTTCTTCTCCCAATACGGACCTAGAGCACAGTGAGCGGAACCAGTAACTGGATCTTCTGGATTATCTTCATTTGGATCAAAAAAACGAGAAATAAAATCAAATTCAGCAGACTGAGAACGACTCGTTATGATGATCCCACGGTTAAACATCAGAGAATGAAGAAGTTTAAAATCAGGTGTAACCTGATGAATACTGTATTCGTTATCCACTTCTATAAAATAATCCAATCGATTTTTACCAACAAAAGAAAAATTAGGACATCCCAGTGCAGTTTCTAATTGGTCGGGAACTTCGCAGGCTTCCACAGGTTCAGCTGGGAAATTCAGTTCAATCCATTCCCCGTGCAATTTCGCAGTAAGTAAACCCGATCGAGTATAGAAACGGGCCACCTGATCTTTCGGAAGAATGGATTGTTCCCATAAAATATGAGCAGCAGATAAAGTTGCATGTCCACATAATTGTTCTTCTGTTTTTGGGGTAAACCAACGCAATCGAAAACCATCTTTCTCAGGATATAAGTAAGCCGTTTCTTGTAAATTCATTTCTCTAGCAACAAGCTGCATCCATTTTTCATCTTGAATACTGGGATCTGTGAGTATACAAACAGCCGCAGGGTTGCCTGAAAACGGTTTATTCGTGAACGCATCTACTTGAAAGATTTCATAAGTCATATTGTTAAACTCCTTTAGGTAGCAATAAACTTTTCCAAAACGGGAAAATAGTAAGACAAATCAAGAAATCCATAACAAGAAATCATCTCATTAATCATACACGAAATCCCAATGATGATAAGGAAGATAGCGCTATTGAACTAGTCTCCGCTTCTTCCATTAAGCTGGAGGTTGTGTTTCGGGGTAAGTCATCGCACAAACAGCCCAATAGTTAATTACTTTGGGCTTTAAAAATGGGCAAATTATACTTTGTCGTTGCAGGTTCTAATCGTATCCGTGTATGTGGATTAACCCCTATATTTCCTTTACCATCTTCACAACTTCAGCCTCATAGTTTAAATGCTTGTAGAAGTTAACAGCTCGATAGTTCTTGGAAAAGACATTTAGAACGATCTGCTTGTATCCTTTTTGCCGTGCCCACTCTTCTGCTTTGGTCATTAGTTTCGTGCCGACACCTTTACCTTCACTTTCCGGACAGATAGCGATTGCAACAATATTACCCTGATCTATACCGCTTAAATTATCTCTATAGGGTGCGAGTTCCAAGAAACCGAGTAATTCCCCTGATTCATCTTCCGCTACAAAAATTTCTGTACCAGCAGAAGGATTATCAACGGATTCTCGAGCTATCCTGAGTTGCGCTGTTTTAAAACTATCCTGATCACGCCAGCTCAATAGCTCAAATTCCATAAATCGGGTAGCAAGATTTACAATAAAATCTTTATCCAGCTCTTTAAAAGGTCTTATTTTCATTAGCCTTACCCCTTACAATTTGGGTTTTGTCTACTTTGATCTTCGTCATAGCACCACATTATATAATAAATTTTTATTCACATTTTAAATATAAACGATTTTTATATAATGCAACCATTTTTCCTTCAGACACTTTTTCCTAATTTCTAAGGTCATGGGGACAAATTATTATCTAAATATATAAAATATTTACGATACATTAACCATCAAATGGAAATGCAATGATAAACTCAAAATAACAATGATTCATAGAACAAAGGAATTATTTTGATCGCATGGGTTACAAAAATTTGTAAATCCTAATATTACTATCACCCCTAAACATCCAAATAAGCAAGTGATATAATGCTCGAATACAGTGGCAAGGTTTTCAGATAGATCATGGAGGGGTTAATTTGTTCAAGAAGTTTAAACGAATTCTAATCGGCAGGCCGATGAAATCCAATGAAGCACAAAATCAAAAATTAAACAATTACAAAGCATTAGCAATTCTTTCTTCTGATGCACTTTCTTCCATTGCATATGGACCAGAGCAAATTCTGATTGTTTTAGCCACTGTTAGTGTGATCGCGTTCTGGTACTCACTTCCTATTGCAGTAGGTGTGCTTATTTTGTTAGCAGCTCTCATTTTATCTTATCGCCAAATTATTTTTGCTTATCCCAATGGCGGTGGAGCCTATATGGTGGCAAAGGAAAACTTAGGCACAAAGTTTGGCTTATTTGCCGGAGGGTCATTATTAATCGATTATGTATTAACAGTTGCAGTGAGTGTCTCTGCCGGTACAGATGCAATTTCCTCTGCCTTTCCTGCTTTGCATGAATACAACGTCTTGATCGCGGTAGGTCTGGTTGCCATTATTACACTGCTCAATCTAAGAGGGTTGACAGAGTCAGCATCGATCCTCGCATATCCTGTATATGCATTTGTAGGTGCTCTCGTTATTCTCATTGTAACAGGAATCTATCAAGCACTGATGGGACACGTATCACCCAGTATTCATCCAGAAGTCGGAACACCAGTAATGGGCATTAGTTTATTTCTCATACTTAAAGCGTTTTCTTCTGGTTGTTCTGCCTTAACAGGAGTGGAAGCGATATCGAATGCTGTCCCTGCTTTTAAAGAATCAGCTCCTAAAAATGCAGCGGCAACACTTTCCCTAATGGGTATTATTTTAGGCGTACTTTTTTCTGGCATTGTCTTTTTAGCGTATTGGTATGGTATTGCTCCTACTGAAAAAGAAACCGTTTTATCTCAATTGAGTTCTTCTGTATTTGGACGCAATATTTTTTATTACTTGATACAAGCAACTACTGCTCTGATTTTGATATTAGCTGCAAACACAGGTTTTGCCGCATTCCCATTACTCGCTTTTAACCTAGCTAAAGATAAGTTCATGCCAAGAGCATTTACGGCTCGTGGTGATCGCTTGGGATATTCAAATGGAATTATCACATTGGGAGTAGCATCCATTTTATTAATTATTATTTTTGAGGGTAATACCGAAAACTTGATTCCTCTTTATGCAGTAGGTGTATTTATTCCTTTTTCTTTATCGCAAACCGGGATGATCATCAAATGGATACGCACCAAACCACAAGGCTGGATCACAAAATTAACGATTAATCTGATTGGAGCATTGATCTGTTATCTCATTCTTATCATCTTTTTTGTCACGAAGTTTGGGCAGGTTTGGATGAGCCTTGTCTTTATTCCGATCGCAGTATTTATCTTTCATAAAATCCATCACCACTACATTGCAGTTGGACACCAATTACGAACGGATATATCCGAAAAACTAAAGGAAATGAAGTGTGCTGACAAAGTCGTTATTGTTCCTATTGCAGGAATAACAACAGTTGTTAGACAATCGATCGTATATGCTAAATCATTATCCAATAACGTAATCGCCGTGTATGTCGGCTCAAGTGAAGAAGCAATCCAAAACTTAAAAGATTCTTGGGACAAATGGGAAACAGGTGTGGAGTTGGTAACCTTGCATTCCCCTTATCGAAGCGTCCTAACCCCTTTGAGCCAATTTGTGGATGAGGTAAAGGAAAAAGCAGATAAATCGAAAACACAAGTTACTGTCATTATGCCTCAATTCATCACAAAAAAATGGTGGCAGAGCATCCTTCATAACCAGTCCGGTTTCCTGATCATGGCAAACATTTTAAGAAGGAAAAACATTATTGTTGCCATTGTTCCTTATCAATTAGAAGAATAGCAAGTCACGAAAAAAGCCAATGCTTCTGTCCACACAGATAAAGCATTGGCTTTTACACTTTGATAAGCATGTCTGAAAGTACATCATTCCTAATAAGATCCTATCGTTCCATTCTTTCTCGCTTTTTTTTCTGCTACAAGAAAGAAACTTAAACCTATTATGATGTAGATACCTGTATTTACTAACAACCAACTAAACGCTGAACTGTTGATTATTTGCTGGAAATTCATACTCTTCATTATCATATTTTTGAGATTCAAACATCCCCATGTGATGGGTAAAAACTTCGAAATAAAACCAAAAAAAGAAGGCAATTTACTATCGGATAATGTTATTCCAGTAAAGAAGAGAAATAAATAATGAAAAGTAATCGTAAAAGCACCAATCCGTTTAAAAATCAGGGCAAGTCCTGCTAGTAGAAATGAAAAACCATATATTCCTAGCATTGTTAGTAATAACAAGAAAAGCAAAGCTGTCAAGGAAATATGTAGTTGGAAAAATGCATCCAGAGGTACGCTTGTAATGATGGAAAGAATATAAAAAATAATCACAATTAATGCTATACCACTTATCAATTCAAAAACAAAAGTACTTACAGCTCTGCCAATCAACATTTTGATCAGAGAAGTACGAGTGAGATATATTTGCTCTAATGTTCCGATCTCCCTCTCTTCTTGCAAAATGAAACTAAACTGTGCTACAGCAGATATACCCATGTACCAGATAAATACACCAATTAATAACTGAAAAAAAACGTGTGAATTCCATGTTGAATTTTGGAAAATCGTATAAAACAAACCAATAAATAAAAGTATTTGTGATGCAACAAACCCAAAGGTATCCATCACATATCTTTTATAAAACCCCTTGGATTTAACGAACTCCGCTCTTAACACATATAGAAAACCCATGCTTTCACCTCCCCTTCAATATTTCCCTAAATCCCCATTTATGCGAGCTTTTTTCTCTAGTTTAGTAAAAATAAATAATCCCAAACATAGGTAGAATAAAGTACTCAAGCACAACCAATAAAAGTCGGTTTGCTGAATAAGATCCCATAGTCCCATATTTTCCAAGATTATGTGTCTCAAATTAATGCTTCCCCATGTAATAGGTAAGCATTTGGAAAACCAATCAACTAACGAAGGTATTTGCTTGCTTGATAACGTTACTCCTGTAAAAAAGAGAAATATTTGACACTCCACACGGCTAAAGCCGTGGGATTCTTGGGTAATCCTTAGTATCCCAAGGAAGTTTACCAAGCTTAGACCGCAAGCCCTGCGGCAATGAATCGTAAACCTTCTTGCACTATATTTTTTGCTGCGTTGATGTCTCGATCATGATGTTCGTGACACGAAGGACATGTCCATTCGCGCAAGTTTCGATCTTTTACTTCTTTGTTTTTGTATCGACAGTCTGGGTTGGAACAACGTTGGCTAGAGGGAAATGTTTTCCCTACCTTTACGATTGTTCTTCCATACCATGCAGCTTTGTATGTTAACATCGTAACAAACTCCGACCACGAAGCATCCGTAATCGATTTGGCTAAGTTGTGATTTTTTATCATGTTTCCTGTTTGTAGACTCTCGGTACTGATCACTTGGTTTTCGTGTACCAGTTGGGTGGAGAGTTTATGGAGGAAATCATGACGTTTATTCACAATTTTTTCGTGAATCTGAGCTACTTTTATCCGAGCTTTACGCCAATTGGAGCCGCCTTTCGTACGTTGGGATAGGATTCGTTGTGCTTTCGCCAATTTTTCTTCGTACCGACGAAAGAAACGACTTGGATTGATTTTCGTTCCATCATCGAAGATCGCGAAATCCTTTAATCCCAGATCAATACCAACAGCTTCCTTTTGTGCAGGAACAGATCGGAGATAGCAGCCTTCGCAGAGGATTGAAACTTGGTACTTTCCCGATGGGGTACGACGAATTGTAACAGACAAGATGCGGCCACTGATTTCACGGGTTTGGACAAACTTTACCCAGCCTAATTTCGGTAGCTTGATTTTGTTTTTCACGATTTCGATCGTTGGTCTCCCTTGTTTGGGATAGTTACACTGACTCGTATAGGTTTGAACGCGATTTCGCCTGCTTTTCAAACGAGGGGCATCGTTTTGCTTTTGGAAAAAACGAGAAAACCCATCAGCTAGGTGTTTTAAGGTGTTTTAAGGTGTTTTGCAAAGAAGTGGAGTCGACTTCTTTTAACCAAGTTAGCTCGCGTTTTTTTGCGGTTAGTAGTTGAGAACATTTGGGATAGCTTAGACCTTTACCTGTTTCTTGATAGCTTTCGTTCCATTTTCTTAGAAAATGATTGAAAACAAAACGACTGCATCCGATTGATTTATGAATGAGAATACGTTGTTCTGTTGCGGGACGAAGCCGAAATCGGAAGGCTTTGTGCATCGATTCCACCTCCCTAAATGGGATTTTGTGGATATTATAGAACATATGTTTTTATATGTCAAGGATTTCAAAAAATTAGCCAGACGAGAGATGGCAGAGATTATCTCTCGTCTGACGCTCGCTTTCATCCCACGATGGAAACCGTGGGTTTTCTCGCTCACGAATCTATAAAAGGTGTAATCCTCTTTCGAAACCAAAAGATCACCTCCAAAATAATGCCAAGTAACACCTGTTTGAAATGTAGGAAACATTTTTTGCCCCTTTCTTATTCCCTTGCATAAGGAAAAGCGCCAGATCATCAAGCCTTTGAATAATTTCAGCTCTTCATTTCATACGGACTAAATCCTAAAATTAGTTGGTGTTAAAGGTACGTCGGTTATTGCATTTTTGTCCATCATCATCAAAAGATACTTTTTCGTTCGGACTCTTCTTTTGTTATTTCTTTTTTTGTTGCTACCATACTCGTCTCTCCTCCCATAAGCCTAATTTTCTGACGCTCTTCTTGATGCAAGAGTAAACCTATATTTTTTATCCATCATTTTTAACGAAGCAACTCTAGAAGATAGCGCTCCTGCTTTCGGATCTTCTCCAACTCAAAAACCGAAATATAATTACTAAGCGAAGAACGAAATTGACTCACTTCTTCCTTCTTCCCTGTACGAATGAATTGCAGGAGATCATCTAAGAAATTTTGATTCACCACATCTACACTCTGTTTTACATGCAATTTCGCAAAACGTATCAGGGTTTGAACCGCTTTCAAAAATTCCGAACGGGTACTGGCTAATCTTAATTGCTCCATGAGTAAAACATAATAAACTTCCTCACCAGCATAATAGACAAAATATTCCGATAATTTTTCACTCACATTATCGAATGACAACTCGTTCTACCTCCTGCCCTTCATATAATTGGTTCATGCTAAAATCAATGACTATTAGGAAAAAATATCATAGCTTGATCCTTTTATTGTTACTTTGTTGCTCTCCATGACTACCTTACTTACTTTACTCAAAGGAATTCGTAAGAGTTCACCACCTGTAGTCTCTAATTTCACTGTTGCCATCACTTTGTTTGGTTTATATTCAAACGAACACATAAGAGACGTGGAATGGTGTGGATGCATCTCTCCAGCAGTCACCTCAATCTTGCTAATATACTCTGGCTTATCGAGTAAAGCAGATAGTTTGATTCTCTTATCTCGGGAAAAAGTTTCACTCATTTTTACACCTCCATGATGATACGATTTTTTTCTTTGACCAACGATTTGTTCTTAACGCTATTATCGCTCCTAATGATTAATTTTTCAAACAATTAATAATATTTTTATTTACGTGAATTCCTATTAAAATACTATTTTCCTTATCCCTTTCTTTTCTATTACTTCAAGGACATCTAGATTTAAATTTTAATCCCTTCTTCTGAAATAGAGTTAAATTTTAAAATATTGAAAGTTTAATTAATTATATGTAAACTTTTAGTAGAAAATATTCGATTCTGGTGGTGTTCATTTGGAACAAATTGATCCTATTAAATTAGGCAAATTCCTCCGACAAAAACGAAAAGAATTAGGCTATCGGATTGAAGACTTAGAGGATAAGGAAATATCTTCTGCTACGATCAGTAACATCGAAAGGGGAAAATCAACGCTTAAATCAGATAAAATCCCCTATCTCTGTCAAAAACTAAACATCAATCCTCCAGGACTTCACAAACTAATCAATACCAATCAGAGCAGAAAAAACTTAATCAAACAACGTTTACAAGGCTTAGATGCGATCATTGAATTTGATACTGATTATGTTTTACAACAACTAGAGGAAATTTCACTAACAAATCTTGATTCGTTATCATCATATGTCGAATTTTTAAAAGGCAAGGTCTTTCAATACAAGAGAAGTTGGACAAATGCCAAAAACCACTTTATAGAAGGAATTGAAATTGTAAATCGTAACAAAGCACTTAGAAAAACAAATCTAAAAACTATTTGCCTGACTCAATTAGGAAAACTTTATTATTTTAACAATAATCCCGAACAAGCATTGGAATACGTAAATGAAGCTCTAAAAGAATTCCAACCAGATGGAGAAAAACAAGAGAGTAAACATATTGCGCTTATAAGCAAAGCTATCTATCTAGACGAAATTGGTAAAAAGCAAGAATCGTTGGGAAAAAAACAGGAGTCATTACAGGTTATCAACATCCTTTTAGAAGATACATCAAAAATAACAAACATTGATGTACTACTTAATGCATATGAACTAAAAGGAAGTTTACTTCGAAGGTTACAACTTCCTCAGGAAGCTTTACATTGTGTGCTGGAAGGTCTAAATATCGCAAAATCAAATAGTATGTTTATTCGATCAGTCGAATTGTGGACAGAACTTGGGAAAATTTATTTGGATTTGAGAGAAATTGAAGAAGCAAAGTGTGTCTTAGAAACAGCCATTCGTTTTGAGCCTGTTGTCCCAAAGCAATTTTTTCTAGTAGCCTATACTACACTAGGAAACGTGTATATGATGGATCAAGACTGGGAGATATCAAAGCAATACTTTCAAACTGTTATCGAGCTTATCACTCCAGATACTCCTGTCACCAAATACATTGATGCTTATATTGGACTTGCGGATTGCTATATGTTCCTCGCACAACATGAACAAGCAATGGACACCTATCAATACGCACTCCAAAAATGTCGAGAATTTGGATTGCGAAATAAAGAAAATTATGTTTCCATAAAGTTATGTGAATGTGCTAAAAAATCAGATCAAAGGTTGTTCTATACTTATTTAGAAGATTTGTTTTACGTTCAAAAACAATTATCTGAAATCAAACGTTGAAAGGGAGGGCATTAGCAATGGTTCGTTTTTTTGACGTAGAACCCCCAGACAACTAAATAAAAAAATAATCATCATCGAAGGGGTGTATTCAAATGAAATACACCCCTTTTTATTACGAAAAATGAAATTAGAAATAAAATCATCTCTATTAATAATACTTAACTAAATTCAATTTTCGTTGTATTCCAAACCACTCCCTGCAATTCCAATGTGTTATTTTGCTGTTCCTTCTTTTGCTGATTTGGTGGCAGACAACCACATGGAATATCCTTAGAGAAAGAACAACCCCCGATCAAAAGAAATGAAAAACACCCAAACAAAATCATCCATTTTTTCATCGAACAAACCTCTCTTCCTACTAAGGAAAATATCATTTAGGGACAAGTAGTAAAAAGATCGAAAAATCCGTCACATCCTTGTAGTTCTCGGTTACTGCCGCGAAATAGTTCTTTCTTTATCTGAATAAATAAATCTAGGATCGAATTATCTTTATTGGCTTCAATCTCTTGATCCGTTACATCAGTACCTTTTCCTTGTTTGATTAATTCTTCATGTGGTTTATGAACTACCGGCTTGTCAAACTCGACTGGTGAGCACGCTGAGATTAATGAAATAATCATGAGCATGAGTAAAAAAAGCAAAAGAAACTTTTTATAAAACATGCTATTCTTCCATTCTGTTTTTTTATTCTATCAATTGGAGAGAAAATTAGAATTTTGCCATATCATCCATTGTTTATACTGTATAGTATAGCACTGGTATTGAATATAGCATTATTAATCAATCAGATATCCAGCAAGCCTGAATATGCTATTCATAATTAAAGAGCATCATCATTTCCTATAAAAAACAGATCTTACATAGAAACACCTCTACAAGTTTTCAATAGAGGTGTTTGCCGTATATATGACATTCATGTATTTTCCAGCCGGACAACGAATTCATTGTCCGGTAGGATTATTCTAGTAAGAGAATCCTCTTTCTCGTTCAGCAAACGCAAACGCTCGAAGAGCTTCCTTCTGCGTTTGATCATCGAGCCCGCTGGATGAGATCGCTCCCTTCGAAATCCACGCAAAGTCTACATGAGACTTCCTATTGAGCTCTATCTTGATCGGATGAGGAATATAACCCCAGTAGTTGCAGGTACGGTAGGAGAAGAACTTGAACTTCTTCATGTAGCTATCACTGAACGGATACAGGTTGATCCCAAGCTGATGGATATCCATACCTGTCTCCTCCTGCGTCTCCCGGGCAGCAGCTACAGCGATTCCTTCACCCATTTCGACACAACCACCGGGCGGTTCCACCAGATCATCACGCCGATTCCTATTGGACCTCCTAAGGATAACCAGATCCTTAGGTGATCGAGTGAGAACAAGCAATTCACCCTTTCGGTTAATAAGATAAACACGGACTACGATGAGATTCAAAACCCTACGAATCCTCACCATATTTTCCTTTCTCTTTGGCGAACGGAAAACTATCTATTCTTACATTACCACACTATTTCACCACATATTGTTGCTTTCCAAAAATAACACTCTTATACTTTCGTAAAAACACTGTTTCGATCATTTTGTTTCATACTCGTTCTCTTCTTTACTTTTGCTATGCCACAAACAGCTCTTATGACTGAACCGAAAGCAGCCTCTAGCAGTGTTACTGTTTATGAAGGTATTCATTTTTCAGGGAATTTCACACCTTTTGCGGTAGTACTGGCTATGTTGGTGACTATTGGAATGACCGAATAAGTTCGTTTAAGGCAGATTGCGGGATGAATGCGATCACCGTTTATGATAATGCTGATTTTAATGAAAATGCGGAATGGATAAAGCTTAATAGAGGATGTCGGGAAATAAGCGATTTAACCATTTACAATTTCAATGATCAGATTTCATCGATAAAAATAGAGTAGCCAACGGAGAATCACCTTCTAAAAACCCCCTTCTGAATGTAAAGATCAGAAGGGTTTTCTATGTAGAAATAACATAATCATATCGATCAAATTGCAACTACATAAGTATTTCACTGATTTCTTTACACTTAAATCTTCATACAACAAAATCCAACACAAATCTTCATATTCTCTATGCTATTCTTTTAAAACCTATATTATAATAGAAGTATCTGTAATCGAACGACCTAAGGGGTCAAACCGCATGTTCACCTTCTCTGTCATCGCCGGTGTCATCTCCCGATACAAGTCGCGCAGCTCCCGCCCGGTCGAGCAGCCGACCTCGCAGCAGTTCCCCGAGGGCTTCCTCGAGCGACTCGCGCTCGCTCCGGTCGAGTTCACCAAGCCGATGTTCGGTAACAACAACAGGAGCATGGAGCGGCCGCCGGCGCTGAAGGTCCCCGTCTGTGGTTCTGCCACGACGAGGCGCAGGGTTCTCTGATCATCAACCCGACCCGCTAGGTCGCCCAGTTCCGCGGTTTTAGACAAACCGCGGAACCCAGCATACCCACAATATGTTTTCATATAAATGTAATATCTGAATAATCGGTTTTCTGTTGTGCACAAAAATCGTGCACAACTGGCTAAAGCCATAAAAAAAGCCAATGCTTTTCTATTCACACAGATAAAGCATTGGCTTTTACTCTAAGTATTTTCCATCATCTTTAAAATGCTTTTTCGATCAAACAAAAGCATCGACACTACAGAAACATTGGATTGAGAGACAATTCAATGTTTCTTTGCATGTATGGTTTGGGAACCAATGCAGGGTTTTATCTGCTGGAGATAAAGGCCTCCAATTAGAATTAATTGCAAGTCATAAAATTTCATTCTCTTGCTGGATTCTTTTTTTATAGTTAGAAATGAGGAAAATAGAAACTTATTATTTACCCTTTTTATTTTTTTATGGCATTTTATAATAAAACAATGAGATCAGAAAATAACAAGTATTTCTTGGAATCATTTTATTTATAAAAGGAGCATTAGAAATGAAAAAAATGTTTGGAACTATTTTATTTTTAGCTGTGTTTTGTTTAATAATAAGCGGATGTACGATTAACTTATCTGCAAATGATAATCAACAAAATACAAACGCGAACTTAATTCAAATCAAAGTAAATTTCTACGCAGAATATGGGGATAGTTTTGAGCTGCAAATAGAATTGGATAATGCACAAACAGCAAAAGGAACATGGACAATAAAAAGCTGTAGTGGAGAGATTGTACAAAAGGACAAAGACACTCCCGTCCTTGTCGGTTATCAGAAAGGCGGATGCGAGTGGGACAATAAAACGATCTATATCAACTTTACGGGTATCGCAAATGGCAAACAAATTTCTTTGGATAAAATTCATGAGTTGGATTATAAAGAGCTGGAAACTGCTCCTCGTAATGAAGCGACATTATCAATGGGTTGGAATAATTTGAAAATAAAAGCTCAAGAGGGGTACTTGGTGAATACATCAGCTCATTTAGGAGCTTCTAAAGAGGATATTTTAACTCATATGGGAGATCCTGATATGGTAGACGATGAGAATGATCTAGTGTACAAAGATTTGATTATTGCTTTCAACAAGAACCAAAAAGTAAGTTTCCTCTCTTTTAAAAATCCGAATATTTCTAGTAGCATAGAAGAGATAGAACAAGTATTTGGAAAATCAGAAAAGATTGATGCTTCTTTTGATGGAGTATTTTGGCTGTCCTATATACTAGGTGCTTATGAACTTAATATATGGTTTGATTCTGAATCGAAAATTACTGAAATAAATCTAATGCCTAGTTATAGATAGGGTAGTATTCCAGCGTATCTAGACTAAATAAAAATATTTATATAGTCAGTTGATCTTTGGACATGAACGAAGCTGTATCCAGAAACTACAAAAAAGGGTTATCCTAATAGACAACTCTTTTCTTATTTCTTTTAATTGGGAGCTTGAGTAGCATAGACTACTCAAGCTTTTGGGATGTTTCCCTACCTTTCAGCTCTGCAATGCCTTCATGATGCAAGCGAGATAAGCATCGTACGGACAAAGACGCAAAGCTTCGAGACGAACGCCTAGTTCATCACACTTTGCGTACATGGCAATCGAGACTCGTCCATCACTCCGTTTCCAATAGTAAGTCTCGATTTCTTCGATAGAGCTGGCATGTTGATCAATCTCATCGATACCAGCCTGAAGAACCTCATCTGCAACGTGCTGATCCACTCCGCCTCCATCAATCGAACTCACAAAGCCGACTTAATTCAAGAATACCATACTTGTCGCTCGCTTAAATCGGCAAATCCTTGCGTTTAAAAATAATTGCTGACAGGACAAACAAAAAAATCGAAGCACCTGCCAATCCAATGGACAACGGCAGTACTTTTACTGTTCCATCCGAAATCTTAGCTGGATCAAAGGCATGAAAAAGGGTAAAATTACGAAGCCAATCCAAGTCTTCGCTCACTTTCCCCACGATATCCAAAATTAAGAAAATGATCGTGATGCTAGCAGATATAGATAATGCTCTTCTTTCGTCATTAAATAGGCAAGAAAATAAGAAACTATAAGCACAAATAACAGCAAAAGTAAGACAGCCTATTACATTGATCTGAAGAAACCTATCCATCTCTAACATGGATGTATCGATCAACCAAGCATCACTTACCAAAGCGCCTAATACAATACAAACACTGATAAAGACAAGTCCTGTAAGTGAAAACAGCATCTGAGTAGTGATAACACGTAATCTTGAATTTGGAGTGGCGATCAAATAAGCCATAGAACCACGATCGACCAACCGAGACACCAAATGATTAGCAGTAAGCACACTATAAACAATCAGCAAAATAAGGTAGATCATACTGTAAAATTCGGCAACTAAAAAACCATTTAATGTGTTTAGCCCATCACTTAGGTTGAACGCTTTTAGCAAACCTTCCGGCATGGATTTCAAAAGTTGATCCATGTTTTGATTGGCGATCGTAGGGAAAAGTGCCACATATGCCGCCATGATCACAAAAGAGCCCAAACCCATGTATAGCATTAATTTTCCATTCGTTTTTATCATTGTTCGATACAAAGCACCAATCATGACCGTCCCTCCTGTTCATAGTAATGCATGAACAACTCTTCCAAGCTTTGTGTATGAAGATCTAAGTTTTGTACATCCAAACTAGCAAGCGTTTTTAAAAAAAGTGGATAATCATCTCTAATTACCACTTCTACACGAGAACCTTCTTGATGACGAACCAAAAGATCAGCAGTCTTTAATTTCTCCACCTCTTGGACGGAACCAAAAGTAACGACAAATACTTTCTGTTGTTGTTTTCTTACTTCTGCAACATCGTTTACTGTGATCATTCTACCTTCTTTTATCAGGCCAACTTGATCACATGTCCGATCTATTTCTTGAAACATATGAGAAGACATAAGGATCGTTTTTCCTTGTATTTTCTCTTCTTCTAGAAGTTCAACAAATGTTTTTTGCATCAAGGGGTCTAATCCCGATGTTGGTTCATCTAAAATTAAAATTTCGGGATTATGCATGAAAGCCAGTATGATTCCTACTTTTTGTTTCATTCCTTTGGACATTTTGCGAATCGGAACATCTGGATCAAATTGAAAACGTTCAATCAATTCATCTCTTCGCTTTCTATCCTTTAAACGACGCATGTCGCAGATCAGCCTTATCAAATCTAAGCCGTTCATATTTTCCATTAAGGCGATTTCACCGGGAAGATAGCCTACTTTTTCTTGGATACGCGCTGCATCTTGCCAGCAATCCATGCCATCAATCTTGGCGGTTCCTTTAGTAGGATGAAAAAATCCCATCAGATGACGAATTGTAGTGGTTTTCCCAGCACCATTAGGGCCAAGAAAACCAAAAACTTTTCCTGCTTGTACTTCAAATTGAATATCAAATATTCCCTTTCCATTGGAGAAACGCTTTGTCAAACCTTCCAGTTGTATCATCACTGTTCTCCTTTTCTATACATGCCATGTCGAAAGATTTCCATCACAAGCTCTACGTCTTTCATCTTCTCATCCCATTCAGTCAAGCCTTTATCTGGCTGTTGCAAAGCATCCTTTACCATTTGTTTTCCCATCGCTTCCAAACTGAGAGAAATCAAAGTCATTGCTTTTTCTTGATTGATATCCGTTCGAAAATTAGATAAATCTACTCCATCAAAAAGAACTGGCATATGAGCTTGAACCGATTCCTTCATGAGGGAATCAAATTCGTTTGGAAACCGATACTGAATGTCTTCATAGGCAGAGAGAATAAAACCATATACGATTGGTTCTTGCTTACAAACTTCTAACTTTAATCTCGACAAATAAAGGAGACGATCAAAATAATCGGAGGGCAAGTTTTGTAACTTCGGTTCATAAATCTCCCAAAATAGTTGCGAGCTGTAATCAAAAGTTGCGAGATAAAGTTCTTTTTTGCTCTTAAAATAATGAAACAACAACCCTTTTGAGATACCGGCATCCTGAATAATTTGATTGGTAGAAGCTTTATCATAAGAATGTAAGGTAAATTCTTTCATCGTAGACTGGAAAATCTTATCTCTTTTATCTACAGGTACTCGTTGATACAGGCTATTCAAATAGTCCATCCTCTTTCGACCAAGTGGTCAATTCTTGTATAAAATCAAAATATCACTTTTTGACCACCAGGTCAATTCCCTCCATATAAAAAAACAACAAATGAGAGCAAGAAAAAAGACTTTTCTTTAAAACATGTCAAAGAAGGAAACATAGGTAAATCGAGATCATTTATATTTTTCAACTCTATCATAAACGCAAAAAAGCTGATTCTAGTGTGGAAAATCAGCCACTACTCCTATTCATTTGCATCTAAGAAATCCCAATTCGCGAAGGAAAACCTCTCACTATGGTTAAATGATCAAGCCACTTATATCATCATTTAAACGAATTGCTGGCGTAACCTCACGTATGTTTGTTCTTCATTCCTGCTGGATCAATTTATACTTTACTAAGTCGAAAAGACAAATAGATAATAATTCCATAACGACCGACCGCCTGAACCTATCCGGAGAAATGGTTCAGGCGGTCTTTCCCTCAGGTGGTCAGGTCACTTTCCGCAACGGCGGAGGGAGCTGGTGTACCTTCCGGCCACACGCTCCAGCTCTGTACCCCTCATGCTGCGAACGAACACCGCACGGATCTTCTTCGGTCCTGCCTTACGCCTCATTGCACGGATACGAAAATTGTCACGCTTGGCATTCTTCTGCATACTGACCCCTCTGTGGAATGGACAAATTTGTCCTTACTATTCATTGTATGCATAACACCTCCATAATTCAACATCATAAATGTCTAACCTAATTACCCAGGAAACACAATGGTCTTATTTCCATGTACCAGTACTTGATCATTCACATGCCAAGATACGGCTCTCGCCAATGCAATTCGCTCTATTTCACTCCCAATTCGTACCAAGTCTTCTGGCCGCTGACGGTGACTGACACGTTGAACATCTTGCTCGATGATCGGCCCTTCATCTAGTTCTTCTGTCACATAATGTGCTGTTGCACCGATCAATTTTACGCCGCGGTCAAATGCCCGCTCATATGGATTGGCCCCCACAAAAGCAGGTAAAAAAGAATGATGGATATTGATGATTTGATTGGGATACACATCGATCATGCTAGTGGGAATGATTTGCATATATCTCGCTAAAATGATCGTATCCACTTCTTCTTTATGTAAATACTCCAATTGTTCTAGTGCTGCTGTTTCTCGGTTCTCTTTGGTTACAGGTATATGGTAATAAGGCAAACCGTATGGTTCCACCAAAGGTTTGCAATCAGGATGATTACTGATCACCATTTTTATGTCCGCATCCAACTCCCCAATTCGCCATCTCCATAGCAATTCTTGTAAACAATGATCATATTTCGATACAAAAATTGCGAGTTTCTTTTTGTGAGCAGGCAAAGAAATCCGCCAATCCATCATAAAGGAATCGGCTACTTTTTGAAATTGTTCCTTTAAAAAACTGATTTTTTCTGCAAGATCGTCTAACTGGAAAGCGACACGCATAAAAAACATACCATTTTCTTGCTCTGTGGCATGCTGATCAGAGTGAATAATATTTGCTCCATGCTGATACAAAAATTGTGAAACTGCTGCGATAATCCCCGTGCGATCGGGACAGGAAATAAGCAATCTGCCCACATCTTTCTTTATTTTTGCTAGTTGTGCATTCAAATTCGAAACTTCCTCTCTGATAAAAAATCGATCAAAAACAACGATTACATGATAAAATATACATAAGTTCCATCGACTGAAGGAAGTCACATGAAGGAAAGCAGAAGGGAAAGGCTCCTTCGAAAGGCTGAAAAGGCTGAGAAAAACGCAAGAGAATACGAAGCGCATATGGGCGCCTTGGGGTGGTCGTTCCTTATTCCCCCTGCGTTGCCCATCACGATCCCCGTCATGCTTCTCTTTTCAACCTTGTCTGACAAGGAGAGCAAGCGGGCCGAACGTCTTCGTAAAAAGGCGAATAAGTAAGGCCTCTGTTCAACCGATACCTTCAAAGCCCACAGGAGAGCACCAAATCCTGTGGGCACCACTTTTTGTTTATACATACCGAGCAAGCATCTCATCTATCTGCTGTCCATAAGATTCCCCATAATAATTCAAATGTAACAATAAATAGTATAACTGATAAATGGCTTTACGATCAAAATATCCACTATCTAGTGGCTGTATTTCTTCATATGCATCATAAAAACGTTTGGAAAATCCTCCGAATAACTCTGACATGGCAATGTCTACCTCACGGTCACCATAGCTAACTGATGGATCGATAAATATCGCTTCTCCTGACTGGTCTACGAAGGAATTGCCATTCCACATATCTCCATGCAGCAAGGAAGAAGTAGGTCCAGATGGGATGAAATCGCCTAGTTTATCCATTAACTTTTCCATTTTGTTTAATCTTTCTGATAATAACAGCCCCTTCTCTACCCCGATTTGTTTTTGTACTTGTAAGCGTCTATCTCGAAAAAAATCGACCCAGTTATCCGACCAAGCATTTGGTTGAGAGAAAATACCCAAGTAATTATCTTCAATAAATCCATACAAAGTGTGAGTAGATTGATGAAGTTGTCCAAGTTTTCTTCCCAACTCTTCTTCTGCTTGTTCACATCTTAATCCGACGGAAATCCATTCTAGCCACAAACTCGCTTCCCCTGTAGATTCATCAAATTGATAGTGATACACCTTTGGTACACGAACCTTACAAGACAAAGCAGATAAACCTAATGCCTCTTGAATGAAGAAGTTCTCCGGCATATTTGTATGCGCTTTCAAAATGTACTTGTTTTTATCTGTTTCTACATATGTCACTCGGTTAATACTGCCACCTGATATAGACTTTATCTCACGAATACAGGTGTTATCCCCAAAATCTCGCAATGTTTCTTGCAAATGATTCAATGCAGGTTTCCTCCCTTTTTTCCCCTTTTAAAAATATTGTTTATGTTACAATATCTCCTATACAACTAAAGGGGTGAACAACATGTTTGGCTTTCGATATCTCAAAACCAATCCAACACAGTTTGTGCTTCATTATCAAAAAGGACAACTGAAACAAAGTGGAAAAGGATTATCCTTCTTCTATTTTAAACGTTCTTCGTCTATTTCCGTAGTCCCAATTTCGAGTAAAGATACATCTTTTATCTTTAATGAGATTACAGCTGATTTTCAAACGGTATCTATACAAGGACAAGTCACTTATCGCATCACAGAACCAGAAATGGTTGCGAGTCTATTGGATTACACCATCAAAGATCGTTCCAATCACTACATATCTGATGATCCTGAAAAATTAGAACAACGTATTGTCAACTTATTGCAAGTACATACCCGAACCGAAATCCAAAAACGCTCCTTGCGGGAAGCAGTACAAGTGTCAGACGAAATAAGTGCATCGGTTCGCAAGCTTTTGACAGGATCAGGAGACTTAGAAAAACTAGGAGTGGAAATTCAAACGCTTGCTATTTCTGCGATTAAGCCTACACCTGAGATGGCCAGAGCATTAGAAGCAGAAGCGAGAGAAGAACTCCTAAAAACAGCTGACGACGCTATTTATGAGCGCCGCAACGCAGCAGTCGATCAAGAAAGACGAATCAAGGAAAATGAACTGCACACAGAAATCAAACTAGAAGAAAAACAACGTCAAATACGAGAAACAAAAGCAGAAGCAAATTTAGCGATTGAAATGAAAGAACAAAAAATTCGCGAAGCCAAGCTGCAAGGTTCTGTTAGACTAGAAACCGAAAGAAAACTTCTTGTTGCAACAAAGGTCGAAAATGCCAAAGCCGAAGCCGATTCACAGGCATATGCACTTGCAGCCACATTAAAGCCACTAGCTGAACTCGATCCATCTCTCGTACAAACACTTGCCATCCAAACAGGGGAGCCACGCCTCATGGTGAGCATGGCAATCAAAGAGCTAGCTCGCAATGCTTCCAAAATCGGACAACTCAATATATCACCTGATCTACTCGAATCCTTAATGGATGAGAAACAAAAGAATAAACGATGAATTACGAAAAAATCGTATTGGTCACCAGAGAAACTCGTCTGGATGGTTTAGTCAAACGTTTTAATACTCGATCCCAAGCTAAATTTTACGTCAATCAAAGCCTACAACAGGCTTCTGGGCTGACATCAAGTAATAAGACTCAAGATTTTAGTCTATTTGAAGCTGAACATAATACTTACCTTTCTGCAGTAGAATCTGTCAAAGAACAACTGAGAGAGACTTATAAACTGCAAGTGATTGATCGCTCTTTTTTACCTAATTATATTTTTTCTCCTCAAGATATTGTTGTAACCATCGGGATAGATGGATTGGTGGTAAACACAGCAAAATATTTATCAGGTCAACCACTAATCGCTATCAATCCAGACCCTGAAAACATAGATGGTATTTTACTGCCCTTTCATATACATGACGCGTTTACTGCTATTGAAAACGTCTTCAATGGACGGGAAAGCTACAAACGAATCACGATGGCAAAAGCGAAATTGAACGATGGGCAAACCTTACGTGCTTTTAATGATCTCTTTATTGGTGCTGCTACTCACGTCTCAGCTAGGTATCGTATTGGCTACAAACAACCAAGCGAAACGCAATCTTCAAGTGGAATCATTGTTTCTACTGGAGCTGGCTCAACTGGATGGATCAGCAGTGTGATGAATATGGCAAATGGCGTCTATCAACATTACCAGCCAAAAGGAAACCGTTTACCCACACCAAAATTAGATTGGCAGGATGAATCTCTACTTTTTGCTGTCCGAGAACCTTTTGTAAGTAAGACAACTTCTGCTCAAATGGTGACAGGTACGATTTCGAAACGTCAACCGCTTGTGATTGAGTCCCAGATGGAACAGAATGGGGTTATTTTTAGCGATGGAGTAGAAAATGATTTCTTAGCATTTAACGCTGGAATGACTGCGATCATTTCGATCGCGGAGCAGAAAACGAATTTGGTAATAAAATAATAGCCTAACGCCTGAGGTTTAAATCCTTAGGCTTTCTTTTACGTGTTTTTCTCAAACAAAGGGATTTCATTCTAAAAATAATTAGGCAATTCAAATGATAGGTGATACTCATGCGAAAAGAACATCCCTTATATCAGGACACACAAGCAACTCTAGCATTCGACCTTTTCAAAGTAGCTGCTATACAATTTAACCCAGTGCTAAATCAATGGGATAAAAACATAGAAGAGTTGTTAAAACTTACAAAAGAAGCATTTCAAAATGGCGCAAAACTCGTTGTAACGCCGGAAATGTCTACAACTGGATATCATTTTGCGAATCGTAAAAGCATTCAACCATTCGTGGATACCATTCCTGGAAAAACAACAAATGCGTTTGCAGATTTGGCAAACGAATATGATGCCTATGTTGTACTCGGGTTGCCAGAAATAGATGAAAAAACGAAGCTTTATTATAATGCGGCTGCCTTAGTTGGACCTGAAGGCTACATAGGAACATATCGAAAAACGCAGTTGTGGGAAACAGATACACATTGGGCTGCTTGGGGAAATCTAGGAGTCCCCATATTTCAGACGAAAATTGGAAAAATTGCGATCAATATCTGTATGGATTCTACTTTCTTCGAAATTTCCAGATTAGCTGGACTTGCAGGAGCTGATATATTAGCTTTTCCAACTAATTCATCCGCTCAAGCATTATTTTCTCTCCCTAATCGGGCAATCCAAAATGGCATGTATGTGATAGGTGCTAACCGGTCTAATACGGAAAACAGCTTTCAAATGATTGGAGGAAGTGTCATTTGGTCACCAGAAGGAAAAAAACTTGCCGAAGCTCCTATCCTAAAGGAAAATATCGCTATAAACGAACCAACCATCGTTTATGCACATATTGATACGAAACTATATAGCAATAATAATAGAGATCTCTTACATAAAAGAAGACCAGAAATTTATAAAGAAATAATGCATTATATCGCACCATGGGATTTTACAAAAAACACAAAATCTCATGATATTGTTGCTGCTACAATTCAATATGAACCAATCATCGGTGATAAAACAAAGAACAAAGAAAAAATTGCACAATTGGTAAAACAAGCAAAAAGAAAAAATCCAAAATGTAACCTCGTCGTTTTACCCGAACTCTCTGTAACTGGACCTTTATGTGATATGGAACGAAGAGAGATAGAGAACCTAACAGAAAACGTAGAAGGACCGACTATACAATACATAACCAAACTAGCGAAACAATATCAAGTTGCGATTGTGTTTGGGTTTGCTGAAAAAACAGAAGAAGGTTTATACAACGCTGCACTTCTGATCTCCCAAGAGGGAGAAGTAATAGGAAAATATCAAAAAACGCATCTTAGCAAAAGTGATGAAAACTGGGCATTACCCGGTTCCTCCTTGTCTGTATTTGATGTCAAAGGATTAGGGAAAATCGGCATTTTGATTGGTGAAGATGTTATTTACCCAGAAACATCTGGTGTGTTAACCGTAAAGCGTGCGGATATGATTGCGATACCATCAGCTTGGAATGGTCAATATGGAGAACCACTAAGTACTCATCCAGATCTCTCCTTCCAACCTTATCCAACGAACGCAATGGGAATGTGGAGCGCAATTGGAATAGATACTCAAGCATACACACTGGTAGCCAATTTTGTGGGAACAAAGAATGATTATTTAGGAGGGAGTAGTCTCTATACTATCGATCCGCTCTATGGATTGGATCATCCTATGGTTGCTTCAAACAATCAAGAAGAGGCGTTCATCGTGACATTTAAAACATTGCAAACGGATTGGTGGTTTAATCAAGAACGATATTTACTTGCACGTCGAACATCACATTTTTCACCATTGGTACAAGAATAGATTAACTATTTCATTAATGAATGAAGATGGTGTAAGACCCCACAAGGGTAACCACTGACCCACGAGGTCACATCGCTCACGCAAGGACCCTAACTAATACTAAGAGTTCATTGCCGTGGTCTCGACGTTTATATGTCGAGACCACGGCACACAAAATTCCAGTACATCCAATTCGTACTGGGATCCCGCAAACAATGACTTATCTATAAAGAAAAAGTACCTTTGACAGGTGCTTTTTTTATTTTTTTATTCAGGAAATCTGTAGTATAGATTTTGGAAAACAACTTTATTCTTCTCCATACCTTTCTTTATACATAACATCATTTACAACTCCAATAAACAAGGAATCACCTTAAAAAAACAGCCCAAGTTTTAACTTTGGGCTGTTCGCTATGTAAAAAATTATTTTTTGAAAATAAACCTAGATATTTAAAACATTCCAATTATTGAAACTATCAATGATATTAATATCTCCAATTAAACTCAAAGCAAACACAGCGATGGAAGCAGTAAGTAAAGATTTCATCATGTTAATAACAACTCCTTTTGATATTTGCACTTTTATTATAACAAGTAAAAATAAAAATACCGCATTCAATTATGTATATTTTGTAAATTATACTTTTTATTTCTATTTCGATTTTGATTAATTTTATCCAGTTTGAGAAAACGGAGAATGCAAAAGCGATGAAGGTATTTCGCTTCTATAACTGGCTGAAAAATAATACCTCAAAACTCAAAAGGGAAAGTTAGACATCTAAATTTCCCTTCCTTTGATTGCATATAGAGTATAGGAACGATTAACCATTTGATATTACTGTTGTTTTCTAGTTAGATTCGAATTTCAATATATTCTAATGATAGAAAGACTTATCCACATATGGCCCCTTTATGGCAATACGCATTAACTGTGTTGCCATATATTTTGGCGTGTAAGGCATGTCCTTTTCTAGCCACCAAACAATCACCCCCAGAAATGCAGCAGCAAAGTACCTCACAGCGATTTCCCGTGGTACGGTAAGCATCTGGTCATCTGGCTGCACACTGTTCATTCCTTTCGAAATAAAATCAACTAGGACATCCATTACACAGGAAGTGAAATGGGGCATGTTTTTTTCGGTAAGGAAAACTTTATATAATCTGCTATTTTGTGAAATTTGTTCAAAAAGGTGAATGAAAATTTCATGCGGTTCATCGCTTAAAAAGTCAAATTCTTCTTTTTCATCAAAAGATAAGTTAATACTCTTAGTTAAATCATGTAATGTTTCTTCTGAACTTTGATATAGAAGATCAAATTTGTCACGATAGTGAAGGTAGAAGGTGGCACGATTCAAAGTAGCACGGTTTGTAATATCTTGAACAGTAGTGTTCTCATATCCTCGTTCGTGCATTAATTCAACGAGTGCGTCTCTTAGCATTTGACGCGTTCTTACAACACGCGGGTCCATTTTTTTTGACATTTTTAATCTCCTTGTATTATTTTTTCTAATTTAACAACACTATTTAACAAACTGTCTATTAAGCAACCGTTTCACGAACGATGTTGATTGCCCTTTTTCCGATGACTGTTATAATTATTTTATCAACACAACGTTGTTAAAACAACTTATTGTTTATGTGTTCACGATATCATGATGATTCAGGTATCGTTGACTAGAATAATGGATGAAGAAGAAAAGAATACTTATTTTGCATCAAGAGGTACCATACGAATTTTCACAAAATACATTCGCTATATGCGAGGAGGAATAAAACATGGAACTCACAAATAAGGTCGCTGTTATTACAGGTGCAGGAAGTGGAATCGGACGAGCCAGCAGCATGAAATTAGCATCTATTGGTGCAAAAGTCGTTTTGGTTGATTTCAATAAAGAAGCAGGAGAAGAAACATTAAAACTTATTAATGAACAAGGCGGACAAGGCATTTTCATCCGAGCTGATGTATCGAAGAGTGAAGATGTGCAGAACTATGTAAATCAAGCAGTTGAAGTATATGGACATATCGATGTATTTTTTAACAATGCAGGTATAATCCAAAAGTTCGCTCCTTTCACCTCGATTGAAGAATCAGAATTTGACCGTATTATGTCCGTCAATGTGAAAGGGGTATTCCTTGGATTGAAATATGTATTGAAAGTGATGGATAAACAAGGATCTGGCTCTGTTATCAACACCGCTTCTACCGCAGGGATTCGCTCAGAACATAGCGTAGCTGTATACTCTGCCAGCAAACATGCAGTAATAGGTTTAACTAAGGGTGCTGCATTAGAATATGCAAAAAAAGGAATTCGAATTAATGCTCTTTGTCCAGGAGGTGTGCAAACAGCATTAACAGCTAGTGTTACGGAGCAGTTTGAAAAAGGGGGTTACATCCCAGAAGAGTTACCGAATATGAGAATGGGCCGTTATGCTGCTCCTGAAGAACTTGCGGAAATGGTCGCTTATTTAGCTTCAGAAAAAGCGAGTTATATGACTGGCTCCGTTGTTGTTGTTGATGGGGGTCTGACTTTATAAATATTTAAAAATCAAGAGATAGTTAAGAAAGCACCTAGTATAGGTGCTTTTCTCTTCCTTTGATGTTACATATGGAACAAAGAAAACCCACTTGTTTGAACAACAAGTGGGCGTTGTACGTTTATTCATGCGGATACTTTTTGATATCCTCATCATGTTCGTCATTTTCTTCCGTCTGATTTTCACGAGAGGTGAGGTCATGAAAATATATATTATCTTCCTCTTCTTCAGTGGAGACTTTACTTTCTTTGGTTGCAGTATAAGTCTTCATAAAGCCGCCGGCTAGATCAGACAATTTATAGATACGGAACTTGTCTGAGATATTTATCCCTACTTGATTTACCTTTCTCCCCAGATCCTTCCCGACACCCATAAAAAGGGAGGACAAAGCACTTAAACACCCACCTGCTTTTCTACGTGCTCGTGGAGAAATGATTAAAATGATGGCTGAAAATATGAGTAATCCAAATAAAACAGAACCGCCGGATGATCTACGTCGATAGCTATAGTACATATTGCGTCACGCCTCCATTTCTTTCTCCTTATGAGTTTGCGCTAAATTTGCAACTCTATACAAACAAACTTAACTGATTGCTCTCAGGTAAACCTTTTAAACATCCCATTCGTTGCAAGCTTTCTACAACAGTGCTGGAAATACGTCCACGACGCTGCAAATCTTCAATCGATAAAAATTCACCTGCTTCTTGTGCTTCCGCTATCCCATCTGCTGCACTTTCTCCAACCCCAGCAATAGAAGCAAACGGTGGAAGCAGACCGCCTTCACGGATCAAAAATTTATCGGTATGGGACTGATGAATGTCGATCGGTAGAAATTTTATCCCCCTAGCATACATTTCTTGTGCTAATTCCAATATCGTCATTAAACTTTTCTCTTTTGCAGAGGCACCATAGCCTTTTTCTTTGATCTCTTTCATGGCATTGGTGATGGATTGGTATCCTTTTACCATTAACTCAATATCAAAGTCTTTAATTGCCTTACTAAAATAGGCTGCGTAAAACGCTTCTGGATGGTAAACCTTGTAGTATGCGATCCAAATTGCTGAAATAACGTAAGCAGCAGCGTGTGCTCTCGGGAACATGTACTTGATTTTGCGGCAAGACTCAATATACCACTCTGGTACATCGTGTTCCCGCATAAGTTCCGTCTGTTCGTCTGTTAGGCCTTTGCCTTTCCGTACTGCTTCCATGATTTTAAACGATGTTTTATTTGGAAGTCCTCTGCGGATCAAATAGAGCATGATATCGTCCCGGTTACAGATCGCTTCTGACAACGTACATACACCGTTTTGAATGAGTTCTCTTGCATTTCCAGCCCATACATCTGTTCCGTGGGATAATCCAGATACACGGGTAAACTCCCCAATTGTTCTTGGACGAGCAATCTCCAAAATGCCTTGTGCAAAAGCTGTTCCAAACTCCGGTATTCCAAGCGTTCCTAGAGATACTCCGCTGATATCTTCTGGTTTGATCCCAAGTGATTTTGTACTTTTAAACAGCTCGATTACTTGTGGATCGTTGGTAGGAAGCGTAACGGGATCTACTCCTGTCATATCTTTCAACATTTTGAGCATGGCTGGAGCAGTGTGTCCAAGCAAATCAAGCTTCAATATTTTTCCACCGATAGCATTATAGTCAAAATGGGTAGTAGTTACGGTTGTCTTCATGTTGTTCGCCGGTCTCTGTACTGGTGTGAAATCTTCTACGTCCATTGTCTTCGGTACAACCATCAAACCACCAGGGTGCTGTCCAGTCGTCCTTTTTACCCCAATACATCCGTTGGCAATCCGGGCGATTTCAGCTTGACGGAATGTTCGATTGTTTTCTTCAGCATACTTTTTCACATAACCAAAGGCAGTTTTCTCTTTTACTGTACCCACACTACCTGCGCGGAATATACATTCTTTTCCTAGTAATTCCTCGGTATATTGATGACATCGTGCCTGATAATCACTTGCAAAGTTCAAATCAATATCAGGGGTTTTGTCCCCTTCAAAACCAAGGAAAGTCGCAAATGGGATATCGTGTCCGTCTTTTTTCATCTGTTCAGAGCATTTGGGACAGGCTTTGTCTGGCAAGTCAAAACCCGTCTCCACTGATCCATCGGTCACAAACTCCGTAACAAAGCAATCTTGACAACGATAGTGTGGAGGCAATGGGTTTACCTCAGATACCCGTGACATCGTCGCAACAAAAGACGAACCAACTGATCCACGCGAACCAACTAAGTAGCCATCATCTATGGATTTGACTACCAACTTACTGGAAATCATATAGATAACCGCATAACCATTGCTAATAATCCCGTTTAGCTCTGTCTCCAAGCGCTCCGCTACCACATCAGGTAATGGATTACCATACCATTCATGAGCAGTTTCATAACAAATCGTACGAAGTTCGTCTTCCACTCCCTCAATCTCAGGAGTATAAGTGCCTTCTGGGAAGGGATTGATGTCTTCCATTTGATCTGCGATAAGTTGCGTATTGGTGATAACAACCTCTTTGGCTTTTTCTGGTCCCAAATAGGCAAACTCCTCTAACATCTCATCTGTTGTACGCAGATGTGCCCTTGGTAAGGAACCAGTGAATCGAGCACCGCCCATCTGATTATTGGAGACAATCTCCCGATAAATCGCATCTTTCTCGTCTAAATAATGGGCATTACCTGTCGCAACTACTGGTTTACCGAGCTTTTCCCCGATTTTCACAATCAATTTATTAGCTTGCTTGATTCGATCTATACTCTCTATAAAACCTTTTTCGACCAAATGCTGATTGGTTTCTAGAGGCTGAATCTCCAAGTAATCATAAAACTTTGCTACTTCTTCTGCATCTTCTGGTGTTTTGTTTAGAACCGTCTCATACAATTCCCCTTTTTCACAGCCAGAACCAATAATCAAACCTTCTCGATATTTTTCCAACAAACTTTTGGGGATTCGAGGTACTCGATAAAAATGCTCGATATGAGATTGAGAGACTAGTTCATATAGATTCTTCAATCCTGTTTTGTTTTGAGCAAAAATAATCGCATGAAATGGGCGCAACCTGTTGGTATCTCTGTTTTTGCTCACTTCATTTAATTGATCTAATTGGTGTATATCTCTCTTAACCAACATCTGAATCAACTTCCAGTGAACTTGGCCTGTAGCTTCTGTATCATAAATGGCACGGTGATGCTGTTCAAGGTGTACATCTAGTTTTTTGGCTAGTGTATTAAGGCGATGATTTTTTAAATCCGGAAACAAATACCTAGCCATTTCCAGCGTATCCATTACAGGATTGGTAACCGCCAAGTGACCATATTGTTTAAAAGCGGCTTGGATAAAACCCATGTCAAATCGAGCATTGTGGGCAACAATGACACTGCCTTCTAAAAACTGCTTAAAATCTGGGAGGATTTCATGCAAATCTGGTGCATCTTTCACCATATCATCAGTAATCCCTGTGAGCTCTGTAATATGTGCAGATATTGGCCTGTGGGGATTGATAAATGTTTCATATCGATCAATAATGTTACCTTTTTTCATTTTTACTGCTGCCAACTCTATCATCACATCATGACTGACCGATAATCCTGTTGTCTCCACATCAAATACAACATAAACATCGTCTTCTAGAGAACGATCTTCTGGATTCATTACAATGCCTACTCCATCATCTACTACATTGGCTTCCATTCCTAACAGCATCTTAATTCCATGATCTTTGCCCACACTATAAGCCTCAGGAAATGCTTGGATAACGCCATGGTCCGTGATAGCTAAAGCAGTATGGCCCCATTCTTTTAATCTTTTGCATACTTTGGAAAACTGAGAAAATCCCTCTTTCTCAAATCCATATAAACCATCCATCGCAGACATAGCGGTATGGAAATGAAGTTCTACCCGCTTTTCATCTGCCTCATCCATTCGATACTCTTCTACTTTCGCTACTTCTATCATGTCTCGCGCAGTTAACACGAGATCACGCGAAAATGTATCGTATTGGACTGGTCCTCGTACTTTCAACCAAACCCCATTCTTAATTTGTCTCAATGTAGGCATATCTTCTTTATTCACGAACATTTTCATGGCAATCGAATTTGAATAATCGGTCAGATAACAAGTAAATAAGGTTCTACCACTTTTTAAATCTTTCCAATCTATTCCAAATACTTCACCAGCTACTGTAATACGCTTTTCTTCATCTTGAATGGTATCTATCAATACAGGGGAATCTTGAATCTGATTACCTAATTGAATTTTACTGTCGACAGGAGCCTTTGCTTGCTCTTCTATCTTCGCTTCTTTTATTTGATTTTGATAGAGTTCTCTGCGTAGAACTCGTTCTTCTCTTTGTTTCTTTTCTACTCTTTCCGATGTATCCAATAATTGCTCATCGGTTTGAAGTACAACACGAATATCTTGTCCGGTCAAACGACGATAATATCCTAGAACCAAAGAATCCAATTCTTTTTGTCTTGCCATTTTCTCCATAAAATGATTTGGAAAGGTAATCTCTAAGCTGTTGGAAACAATTTTCCATTTTGCTTTTCCTAGCCATCCACTGGAAGCAACAGCTGATTTTTCTGCAATCTGCTTCTTGATCCAATGCCAATATTTTTCCATCACGACTTTCGTCTCTAGCGGATCATATATGAACTGTACCGTAGCATCGATTGGAGCTAAGTAACGTCTGATCTTCTCTTGAACTCCTTCCCATACCTCAACTGGTACCAGCTCTGGTAAATGGATATGTATCATCCAAGATTTCTTTTGTAGTTGAACATTTACGTTAGTAATGAACGATTGTGTGAAATAAGCTTGATACCATTCGGAAGGGATTTCAGCGATAGAGAATAACTTTTGCAGAGCATCATAACCTCTCGACAAATCCCCCACATCCTTTTCTCATAGTACGAATTAGTTTAACAGATTTTCCTTCAGAAGTCCCTCGCTTTATTCCATTTGAATACTTCTTCTTGCAGGCTAATATAAATATATCAACCTTCACCTAAGCTATACCTAATATTAATAAACAATTAACACTGTACATCCAAAGCTATACCAGCCAAACACCTTATGCACAAAGGAATATAATCGATTATTGGGATCTCAAAAGATTCACGCTAATGTCATGTATTTAGACACAAAATGCAACTGACCTGATATAATAAGCAATGGACTACATCCCTATGATAATGATAAAGGTGATACCATGTTAGGTAATATTATCGCTGGCAGATACGAAATACTAGAGCATATTGCTGGTGGCGGAATGGCTACAGTTTATTTGGGAAGAGATAATGTTTTGAATCGAATCGTGGCAGTAAAAGTAATGGACCCACAACTAGGGCAAGATGATGAATTTGTGAAAAGATTTATTCTCGAAGCCCAAGCCACTGGACGGTTATCTCACCCCAATATTGTAAACGTGTATGATGCTGGTGAAGAGAACGGCATATATTATATGGTAATGGAATTTGTAGAAAGCATCACCCTGAAAGACTATATTATAGAAAAAGGTTTTCTGACCGCAGAAGAAGCGATCGATATCTGCATGCAAATCTGTGATGGACTAGCACACGCACACAAACAGGGCATTATCCATCGAGATATTAAACCTCATAATATTTTGTGTACTCCTGATGGCAGATACAAATTGACCGATTTTGGCATAGCCCGTTTAGTAGATGCTGCTACCCATTTGACCAAAACAGGTACAGTGATGGGATCTGTACATTACTTCTCGCCCGAACAAGCAAGCGGTCATAACATTTCTTATCCTTCTGATCTTTACTCTCTTGGTGTTGTTTTATTTGAAATGCTGACAGGTTCTGTCCCATTCGATGCGAAAGAACATATCTTAGTTGCTATGATGCATCTTCATGATGAAGTTCCAGATCCGAGATTAGTCCAAGAAGATTTACCAGAATCCCTCAAACTTGTATTGGATCGTGTATTGGCAAAAAAACCCGAAGAACGTTATCAAAATGCGGACGAGTTCCGATTGGCTTTGCAACAAGCGTTAGCTTATGGTTCAGAGAATAAACAAATGCAAACCGAATCTGCTTTTCACAATCGCTATCATTCCCAACCAGCAACAGACGAAAGAAGTTGGGAGCAAGAAACAAAAGTGGAACCACCTTCTCAAAGCAGCATGAAATATATGTTGATCGGCTTAGCTGTCCTTGTTATTGTAGCTCTCAGTTATTTTTTCTGGCCAACTGGTGAACCAAATGCACTTACGAATGAAAAAGTCCCAACTAAAGAACAAACTTCAAACACTTCTCAAAATCAATCATCCTATATTGTCATAACTGGCATTTTTAAAAATCGTGAAAACGCAGAAAAATTAGTAGAAAAACTCAAAGACCACCAATTGTATGCTACGGTAAAACCAAAGCAGCTAAATGAAAAAAAACGCTATCAAGTATACTTAGGGCCTTATTCTAGTAAAGAACAAGCGAACGATACATTAGTAGAGCTTAAACAATACAATCTCAAAGATGTAAAAGATCCTTATATTAAAAAATCAGACGATGAAGCGTAAAAAAAGAGTGGTTCTTGTACAAGAACCACTCTTTTTTTATATTTGTATAAACTCTGTGACCAAACAGACAGGCTTATCTTCTTCATCATAACCCCAGTATGTAGGATAAATACCATGTCCACTGCCTGTTTGAAAGCTAAATATATTATATCCTACTTGATTGAGCATTCGCTCTCCCCATGTCATATCGTCTTTGCTGAGTAACTTCATCCAATCTCCGCCATCTTCTACTTCATCTCGACGAACCCGCAATAAATTTGCTGTTTCCAAATCCATGAAGCATCCAACTCCCGCATCGACCGCATAACCAAAAATCTCATCTTCTTTTAGCTCTCTGATATCTTGCCCTTTGGTAGTGGCTAGCTCCCAACGAGCTACTCTCCCATCACCAAAACGCAACATGGCATGAGCTACCTGAATATTTTTTTCATCCTCAGAAGAAACACAATGCAAATATACAGGATACCTCCCTTGAGGTACTACTTGTATAAATGGCTCATATTCTGGACCTAGTGGATATATGTATGGATCACAAGCAACAATTCGACCTGTAGGGAGTAAGATCGTCCCTAATTTCTTCCAACTATCTGATTGTGTAATCGCTTCTTTGCTGTCAGCCTCTAAAGTTATTTGTCTCATGAAACCCCTCCAAATTTTTTTCTTATCATAACATATTGAAAATGTATTTAAATTTCAAGCATGTTTCATTACTTTAACAGTAAAAAGGATGATAGTTACAAAAATAACATATACGAACAATAGGATAGGCATATCTGTCATTTTTAATAAAAGAGTAACTGTCAACCTCCAATCTTTATGAAGAGAATTCCTAGCAACAAAAGTGCAATACCGATATATTGATTGTGCTTTATTTTTTCTTTGAAAAAGAACCATCCTATTAAAGCACCAAACGCAATGCTCAGTTCTCTTGTAGCGGATACATAACCTACTGGTGTTGTTTGCAGCGCATACTGAGTAGCAGCATTCGCTCCAAAAGTGAAAACTGCACCAATGATAGCTTTTGTTCGATAGAAAAGAAAAACCCTTTTGTATTCATGTACTGAAACTCGATTCATGATCACCTTCCCCAAACAAATACCAATAAAAACCATATACTTAAACAAAATCCCGGACATCATAACTGCACCCATGCTGTCAAACGTAATTGCACATCCATTGATAATCCCTGCTAGAAATGCCCAGCCTGATCCAACTTGCCAGGATAATTTCCCACTATACTGCATAAGTAAAATACCTATAACAACAGTTGCGATTCCTCCCAAACCTAACCAAGTCAAAGAAACACCCAAGAAAAAAGAAAATACGGTTGAAGCTAAAGGGCCAAGCCCTCTGACAATCGGATAAGCATAACTAAAGGGCAATTGCTTATATGCTCTAGCCAATGCAAAAAAATAGATCAACTCACACGATGTACTACCTGCCATATAAAGAAAAGCTTTTGGAGGAATAGGATGCTCCAACAAAAGGTAAATTGCCAAAGGCATATAAATTAGGACAGCTAGTCCCAAGATCAAAGTAAAAAAAATATCTTTTTCCTCTACTTGTTTGGAGATCGCATTCCAACCAGCATGTCCCAATGCAGCGATAAACAAGAAAGATAAAATAACTCCAGACAATACATCACATCCTCAATAATTAAATCCATAATGTTACAAAAACAAGAAATCCATTCTTATAACTACTCTTTTTATTATAATTGTGACATTTTGCAAAAAAAAGCCAGCTATTTGCAAAAACAAACTCATAATCATTGTATTTTTAATAAAAACAATAAAATGAACGATTTCATATTTTGATGTGGATATTATTTTTATTTCATTTTACGATTACAGAAATTATCAAAAAATCAAGTATTCTCTGATTTATTAATACGATAAAGGATTAAATGAGCAAAATAGTGACGATTCATATCTTTATCGACAGCTTATAATCTCCATAAAAAACAAAAAAGAAATAGACAGTTTTTTTGAAAATTTATGTAAAAAGGGTAGCAAAATTTTCATTGATGATTTATAATGAAATTGTCCACCTCATCCGAGGAAGCGACGACACCCATCCAAGGAGCTAAAATATAGCTTGGACCTCTTAGGAGGAATCATGTTCGAGAACATGATCGTCATCATGGCCGACGAGTCTTGCGGCAACTGTGGCAAGAACCACGGTGCTGGCCCGCGTTGCCTCGGCGACATCCGTCCTAACAAGGGATAACCAGAAGGGATAGGGAAACAAAGGATGAACGCTGATCATCCGTCGCCTGTACTCTAACCAATACATTGATTTGGTAATGGGATAGAGTACAGGCGGCAGCAAAAATCAAAACACGATATGTGTTTCCTATATGAGCAAAAAGAGACTAGTAGCTTCTAGTCTCTTTTTATTGACGAAAAAGGAAAAAGTATGAAGTGAAAGGGGTCTTATCCATAGAAAAAATCAATGCGTCTAAAGAAAAGGAAGAAAAATAGAAAATAGTCCATTTGGGTCATATCCATATCAGTAGAATATTCTATAATGAAGAAGGAAAACATACAGGTTTTTACATTTAGGTGGTTCTTTATGAGAAAAATAGTAGCTTTTGTCTTATTAGTAGGTGCTGGTGCTGTCTTTCTATTTACCCCTGTGCAAGTTTTTGCCCATGCTTATTTGCTGGACAGCACTCCTGCTCAAGGGGAAACCGTACAACAAACACCAAACGAAGTACACCTACATTTTAGCGAACAAGTAAATGCAGACATGGTCACCATCACGATCACCAATTCGGGCCGGCAATCAATCCCAGTAGATGTTCACTTAGCACCTACAGATCCTTCCCGTGTGATTATCTCTCTACCGAATCTTTCCAAAGGTACTTATCAAGTAAAATGGTCGATTCTCTCGGAAGATGGTCATCCAGTAAGTGGAGATTTTTCGTTTGCCTATGGTCAAAAAGTGAATCAAACCGCTGGCGAAAGTTATTCCGCTCATCCTTTTGCACAATTTTTACTAATTATCCTTCGTTTTCTTTCGGAAGCAGGTTTGCTGCTCGTTACCGGATTTGCTTGGATAGCTTATTTTGCCGCAAAACAAAAATTACCTATCGTTGCATGGCATGATATCTCGAAAAGCAAATGGCTCGCTCCGATAATATGGCTTGGGCTACAAGTATGTATTTGGTTTTTGTATACTTCTCAGTTACCCGAGAACCTAATCAACAAATGGCTAGTAGAAGGACAATTCTCCTTATTGCTTCAGGTACCATTTGTCATCATGCTTCTTGTACAAGCATTTCTCTTTTTATTCGTACTGATTCCTAATATGATGACAGGCTGGTATCTCTCCCTTTGGATACTAATCACTGCCACATTTGCCTTTAGTGGTCACACTTGGTCCAGTCAATTCATTGGTTTGGCTATGATCGCAAAACTGCTTCACCTTTGGTCTGGAGCCTTGTGGTTAGGATCACTTGCCTATCTTTTATTTGTTTGTGTTCGCCAACAGCAAAAAATAAGAGAGGCATTAACTCATTTTCGCTCTTTCTTCTCAAAGCTAGCATTTATCGCATCTAGTTTACTCATTCTCAGCGGAGTCCTTCTTGTAACAGTACAAACAGATTGGTCGAACGTTGTTACCTTTCAAACATTTTGGAGCCGTTTTCTCATCCTGAAAATAATGCTTGTTGTTGGCATGCTTGTCTATGCCGCATTACAGAATCGACAATGGAAAAAGTCAAACACCCTGGAACGTGATTCTCTGCGTACAGAGTGGATGTTAGGTTTAATTGCTTTACTACTTGGCATCTGGATGAGCCAAATCGCTTATCCCATCATGCCTTAATAAGGAGATTATTCAATGAAAAAATATGTTGTTCCGGTAACACTCTTCGCATTGTTTATTTTTTTTGGCTTTGTAACTACCGTTGATGCTCATGTTACGGTATGGCCAAAAGAATCAAAAGTCGGAGCCTACGAAAAATACACCGTTCGAGTCCCATCAGAAAAAGAAAGCAATACCACAAAAGTAGAGCTTGAATTTCCGAAAGAAGTATCAGTAAATACAGTACACCCTGTACCTGGATGGAGCTACCAATTTATCAAAGGGTCAGATGGTAAAAATACAGGCATTGTCTGGACTGCCACAGACGAAGGAATAAAAGCGCATGAATTTTTCGAGTTTCCGTTCATCGGTGCAAATCCAGATCAAGCAGCATCTCTTTCTTGGAAAGCACATCAAACGTATGCTGATGGTACAGTAGTAGACTGGGCGGGAGCACCTGAGAGTGAGAAACCAGCATCTGTTACGAATATAAGCGTAAAAACTGGTGCCGTTGATGAAAATCACACCACAGATACCAATCCTATCCAAACAAATTCAACCGATTCAAAATCTCAATGGATTGCCATTGCACTAGCAGCACTAGCACTTCTGTTTTCTCTCATCAATTTGTTTCGTAAAAAAGCAACAAATGAATAGACATATCTTATCTAGAAGTCGAAACCTAGTTCGGCTTCTTTTTTGTCTAATGAAAACACAAAATCTGAATCCTTGCTATTACGTTAATCTCGGGATATTACTGAATCGAAAAAATAAATCGCAAGGCGATAGCAGAAATAGTATTTATATAAAATAGAATAGATAGTTTAGTTTTTATTGATTGTATCAGATCCCCTTTATTATAAAGATTTTCTGTCAGAAATAGAAAAAAGACCCAGAAAATTAAAAATCCCTAGATCTTAAAAACATGGACTTACCATTTTGGATAAAGTTTATAGTCTGTTCTTAGAGGAATCTGAATCAGGAGCAAGCGTACATCTTGATCCGAATTGGCTTTCACTTGATACCGTTGTTCTGTTTCCGCATCCAGTACTGCAAAATCTCTTTCTTGAAAAGGCACTTCTGTCTCACCAATCCAACTTCCACTACCTTGCAACGATAGCGCAGCAACCGCATACCCATTAGGTATCGTATGTTCCAATACGGCATTCCTGGATAACAGTACATCCCACATTTGTGCATCTGCGGTAAGTTCAACAGGAGAATCTTGTCCAATAATTGTTTTCACTTGTACTCCGTCATGCTCCAATAACGGAAATGCGGAAGCATCATATTGGTTATATTGCGGAGGAAGCTTGATGGATTCTTGAATAAACGGTTCAAACCAGATTTGAAATCCTTCCATATCTGGCCCAATAAATCTCTCTTCGTGTGAAACTCCCGATCCTGTCTGCATCACTTGAACTCCACCTGGACCAACAACACTTTTTGTTCCTAGTGAATCTCCATGTTCTGCTTGTCCTTGTATCACGTAGGTAATAATTTCAAATGCTTGATGGGGGTGAAGGGGAATATATCCTTCTTGATCGGCTCGTGCCCAAGCCCAATAAAATAAAGGACCAATCCTTTTCACAACAGATCCTTCTCCAGAAAAACCAATTGGTTTTTGTTCTGTGATTTTCCCCCCATCAAAAGCTCCTCTTGCTTGGTCTTGTGGAGTATAGATGGTAATCCCCATTCGTAACACCTCATTATATAGAGAAAATATGTTCCCTTTACTTTTTATTAGTATAAGGCATTCACTTACTTTTGTAAAGTTGGTTAAAAACAAGAAGAAGCGAATCCTATAGATGGATTCGCTTCTTCTTGCTGATTATTCTACTACATGAATGATAACATCAATATTTCCTCTTGTTGCTCTAGAATAAGGACATACTTGGTGGGCTGCTTCTACTAGTTCTTGAGCTGTATTCTTATCTACTCCAATAACTTGGACATCCAATTGAACCGCTAACGAAAGTCCATTATCTGTATCGCGACCAATCGAAACATTAGCAGTTACCTTTGTATGCTCTACTTCTTTCAATCTCTTTTTGCGTGTAACGAGGTTTAAAGCACTATCAAAACACGCTGCATACCCTGCTGCAAATAGTTGCTCTGGATTTGTTGCTTCTCCTCCAGGTCCACCTAGTGATTTCGGCATTTTAACATCCAAATCGAGGATTCCATCATCGGATACTACTCGTCCATTTCTTCCACCTTCAGCAGTTACTTTAGCAGTATATAACGTTTGCATGTATGATTCCTCTTTTCTTATTTTGATGCATTCATATGTTTGAGCAATGTTTGTAAACGCTGTAACATATCTTGCATTTCTTCAGCAGTTAACCCGCTTTTCTCAAATAGTTCTTCAGGTATACAATACGCTCTTTCTTTCAAGGATGTCCCTTTTTCTGTCAAACTTATCCATACTACTCGTTCATCATCCTGCGAACGATATCGTTTTACTAAATCATTTACTTCCATTCTTTTTAACATTGGCGTAAGGGTACCTGAGTCCAAATACAACGCCTTTCCTAATTGTTTAACCGTGCGTTCTTTGTGTTCCCAAAGCACCAGCAGTACCAGATACTGCGGATATGTTATACCTAAATCGTCCAACAACGGACGATACAACCCAATTACTTCTCTCGAACAAGCATATATAGAAAAACAAAGTTGTGAATCCAAATAAAGCATGGTTTCTTTACTCATCATCTCTTATCCCCTGAATCTCTTTCCTCCACATAGGCACCCTTTTTATATTGTTAACAATTTAATTGTGCACAATTAAATTATCATAATTCCATCTTGCTGTCAAATAGTCTTCACCGACAGTGTTAAAAGAAAACAAGGCATAAAGAAAAGAGATCACCTTTATTGGCAATCTCTTTTCTTGTATCTCCTCTTATTTTCTGCTATCTTCTGACTTTCATTCACCATATGCTAATTCCATTTTTCTTAATTGATCATTCCCTTGATGGTCATGCTGAGCTGTATAAAAATCTCGTAGTGTTTTCAGAGCTGAATTTTTGATCGTTTTATCATTGGTTTGGAGAGCTTTTTCTAAGTATTCTATACCCTTTTTTTGATCTGAGGTGATAACCTCTTGATCTTCTGGACGAACTGGTTGTTCTTGAAGGTAAGCCACTCCCAATTTCACTTCGATAGCGCTTACATTTTGATTATTAAATTTACTTATAATGTACTCGTAAATGAATATTTTTTGCCACCTGTTTCCATTCGTTTCGATATACTCTGCAAAAGATACAAATTCCTCAAATGTGTGAGGTATAGGTACAGAAACCAACCAATAGCGAATGTTCAAACGAATGATGAAAAAGAAACTAATAAGGAGAACAGCTAGGTAAGCGGAAGAAATAATGGAAACTCCCATTGGATTTTGAGCAAATTCGGCCATTGCTTTACTGATAATATAATAAATAGCACCAGGGACAGCGAATAAGAAAATGAGAAGCCCATATGGATACAAAAACCATCGTTTTGGTAGACCAGGATAATCTGGTAGTCCATTCGGTAAAATGCGCGATAATGCTTTATCAATTTTTCTTTCCATAAATCCACCCCTAATCTATTTCATACTTTTCACATGCCAATTGGATGTTTTTTTAAAATATTGAAGTAATCTTATTTTATCAGAGGTTGGATTAGGAATCACCTCTTTTTTCACAAATTAGACACAAAAATTGAAAGCCCTTTCTATTTCTATGTCATTTCATCGGAACAACAAAGAATTCGAATGTAAAGGAATACAAAATGCGAATTCTATATAAAAATCTATTAAATCGCTGGTTCGAATCTACTATTTATAATAAAATTTACATTATATTTTAAACGCAAAAAATAAGGAGATAAAATATGGATCAATTTCATTTTAAAGTAAACCTCAAAGGGATGATTGATCTACTATCCAATCATTTATACAGCACACCACAAGTCTTTGTTCGAGAACTTATCCAAAATGCAGTAGATGCCGTTACTGCACGTCAAAAAGTAGACCCTGTGCACATGGGACAAATCGGATTAGAACTATTCACATCAGACAATGCATCACCTACTTTATATATAGAAGATAATGGGATAGGTTTAACCGAACAAGAGGTACACCAATTTTTAGCACAAATCGGGCAAACCTCTAAAAACAAAGAAGATACCCAGGATTTTATCGGCCGTTTTGGAGTGGGTCTTCTGTCTTGCTTTATTGTCAGTGATGAAATTGTTTTACTCACTCGATCTAGCAAAGAACCCAAGACGATTGAATGGCGAGGAAAACCAGATGGAAGCTATACCATTCAAATCTTAGAACAAGAGATGGAAGTTGGTACAAAAATCTATCTGCAAAGCAAACGAGGTTTCGAATCTTACTTCACCAAAGCTAGAATTCAAGAGTTAGTCAAACATTATGGAGAATTTCTGCCATACCCCATCCAATTTTATGACGATCAACCCATCCAACTGAATGCAATTCGAGCACCTTGGGACATGAATCTTGAAGAGGCACTGCATTATGGAAATAACAAAATGCAAATGAACTACCTAGATGTTATCCCATTATATTCGCTATCGGGAGATGCAAATGGAGTAGCTTATATTCTTCCCTATTCCATCCGGATAAACGCCAAAAAACAACATCGGGTTTATGTGAAACAGATGCTACTTTCTGAAAAAGTGGAGGGCATTCTCCCTGATTGGGCTTTCTTTGTAACCAGTATTCTTAATGTCAATGAACTAAAACCAACTGCATCACGAGAAGAATTCTCCAATGATAAGCGGCTAAAAAAAGTGCAAAAAGAGCTTGGAGAATGTATCAAACGATATCTCGTTCAATTAACAAAAACAAATCCAGAGCTTTTCAAAAAAATCATCCAAATCCATTATGAATCGCTCAAATTTTTAGCTCAGGAAGACGATGAACTATATGCGCTCTTTATCGATTGGCTTCCATTTCATACTTCTTTTGGGCGACTTACGATGAAAGAAATTCGTGATCAATCCAAAACGATTTTGTATACCTCCAATATGGATGAGTTTCGCCAAATAAACCAAATAGCCAAAGCTCAGTCTATTTGTATTATCAATGGAGCTTATGTACATGACACAGAGTTATTACAAAGATTAACAAGCGTTTTCCCTGAGTGTCAGGTTAAACACATTAATCCAAACTCTTTTATGTATCAATTTACAGATCTAGACCTAGCAGATCGTAGAAAAACATATGATTTTATTCAAATAGCAAATCAAGTGCTACAACCTTATCAATGTTCGGCTGAAATGAGAAATTTTCAACCTGAAGATTTACCAGCACTATATACAACCAGCGAAGAAGCTCTATTTCTGCGGACAACCGAACAGACGAAAGAAGAAGCCAATGATTTATTTTCATCGATTATCAGTCAGTTAACTAGCAGCAAAGTCAAACCTAGCTATGCTCAACTCAGCTTCAACTTTCAAAATCCAACCATTCAAAAAGCAATCCAATCAACGGATACAAAACTCATTCAATTGATAGTAGAAATGCTTTATGTACAAGCTCTTTTACTCGGTAGCTATCCACTAAAAAAACAAGAATTCCATCTGTTGAATAAGGGATTAATCTCATTTATGGAACGTGGGTTAGGAGAATAGAAAAATGGAAAATACATTTGACGAGTTAATGGATCAGGCTTATTTGGCTCCAAATGGTCGAGTAAAAATTGGATTACTAGAAGAAGCAATTCGATATGCTGATATACATCTGGATGTAGATGCACAATTTGAGGCGAGAATGGAACTAGTTGACACAGCGATTTTTTCTGGTCATGGCGAAAAAGCGATTGTCGCTTTTGCTTGGTGCTTGGCTCAATATGACAAAGATCCGGATATATGGAATGAACACCAGATGATGTGGAACTACAAATGGGTTGTAGACCGTTTGCTCCTATTCCCAGATATCGAATTAGCAAAAGTAGAAGAAATGATGGAGGATTTGAAAAAACGATTTATGCAGACCGGTCATGGTCCACATTTCTATTACTTTATGAAACAAGAACTCGCAATGCTTTTGGATAAGCCAAAAGAAGTAGAACACTATTATGCAAAATGGATCAAAGAACCAAGTGATTCACTGTCCGATTGTCATGCTTGTACATTGGCAAATCAGACAAAAGCGCTTCTTTACTTAGGCAAATTAGATGAAGCACTAGCTGTTGCACAACCGATTTTAGAAGGCAGAGCATCTTGCCACAGTGTCCCACATCGTACCTATGGAGACCTTCTGCTTCCTCTTTTACACGCTAATCATAAAGCAGAAGCAGAAAAATACTTTCAAAAGTGTTATGAACTGGTCTATAATCAGACGGGATTTTTAGAGATAATCATTCAGCTATTTCAGTACACAACAATCACCAATACACCCAAAGCGATTTCCTTATTCGAAAATTTTTTACCAGAAGCTTTGGATTCAGATGAATCGCTTATCAAATACAACTTTTATGCAGTAGCTACTGCATTTTGGAATATGCTTGATGATCAAGACAAAAAAGCAGTTCGCCAACCCGAACTTAATACAATCGAAGATATCAAACAAGAAATGAATCGACTGGCTCATCTGTTTGATCAGCAAAATCAGACCGATGTTTATACAAAAAGAATCAACCATGTTCAATCCGAAATCAATGAACTTCGACAAACATTCTCATAGCCCTGACCATTTTTTTGTCAGGGTTATTCTTGTTTGACACTCCACAGGGCTGAAGCCGTGTGATTCTTGGGAACTCCCATCTTCGATAGGATCTATTCCAAGCTTAAACCGCAAGCCCTGCGGCAATGAGTTTTATACCTTCTTGCAAAATGTTGTGGGCAGCGTTGATATCCCTGTCATGTTCTTCGTTACATTTGGGACATGTCCATGATCGAAGATTCAGATCCTTTACGTCCTTGTTTCGATACCCACAACAGGAGCATAGTTGGGACGATGGAAATTGTTTTCCCACCTTTACAAGGTTTCTTCCAAACCATTTTGCCTTATACTCTAGCATGGAGGTAAATTCAGACCAAGAAGCATCCGTTATCGATTTCGCTAGTTTGTGATTTTTGACCATGTTTTTCACTTGCAAGTCTTCGATGCTGATCACTTGGTTTTCGCAAATCAGCTTCGTAGACAGTTTCTGAAGAAAATCATGGCGTGCGTTTACGATTTTTTCATGGATTTTTGCTACTTGGATTCTGGCTTTTTTCCAGTTTGAACCGTCCTTGGTACGTCTGGATAGGATTTGCTGTGCTTTCGCTAGCTTCTTTTCATAGTGACGAAAAAACCGATTTGGTTTGACTTTTGTTCCATCCGTAAGGATGGCAAAATCGTTCAAGCCCAAGTCGATTCCCACTGCGTCCTTTCTTGCTGGAACATGGCGACAAAAGCACCCATCACACAGAATCGAAACAACATACTTTCCTGATGGAGTCCGACGAATCGTAGCAGACAAGATACGTCCACTGATTTCACGCGACTTAACAAACTTCACCCATCCTAGCTTAGGAAGTTTGATCTTGTTTCCCTCTACTTCGATGGTTGGCTTTCCCTTCTTTGGGTAGTTGCATTGGCTGGTATAGGACTGCATTTTATTTCTTCTGCTTTTCCAACGCGGTGCATTATTTTGTTTTTGGAAAAAACGAGAAAAAGCATCCGCTAGGTTTTTTAGTGTGTTTTGTAACGAAGTGGAATCGACTTCTTTTAGCCATTCGAATTCTTTTTTCTTCGCCGTTAACAGACTGGAGCAAAGAAGGTAGGTGAGACCTTTTCCCGTTTCCTTATAGGTATCGTTCCACTTGCCCAAAAAGTGGTTAAATACAAACCGACTACAGCCAATCGACTTGTTGATGAGTGCTGCTTGTTTTGTTGTTGGGTACAATCGATACTGAAACGCCTTGTGCATTTGCTTCTCCTTTCCTTCTATCTAGACACTTACATGGCATTTTCCATGAATTAGTGGGAATAGCTTATCAATCGAATGTATGTTTGTAAAGATGCTTTCAAAAAAATATTATCGGACTTTTGCGAGGATTAACCCTCTCTTGTCCCACGCTCGCTATCATCCAACGATTTAAATCGTTGGTTTTCTCCCTCGCAAATCTTATAATTAAAGAAAATAGATAGGGGATAGTAGCATGTTTGTCACCATTGATCAGTTTCGTGAAGAGTTTATTGAGCACATGATACAAACCCAAAGACTCTTTCAAGCGTTAACGGATGAATCTCTTGACTTGAGAATTACAGAAGACCACCGTTCATTAGGGGAACTAGCATGGCATGTCATATCTTCTTTTCAGTTTGCAACCATGCTCGGATTGCCTATGCCTGCTCTAGAACCAAATGAGGAACAAGTAAACTCAGCAGACCATATCTCTCTGGAGTATCAAAAAATAACGAATGCTTTACTAGAATCGGTAACAAATAATTGGAAAGACAAAACTTTGAAGAAAACCGTAGTTCTCTTTGGACAAAAATGGACATTTGGAGTTGCCCTTCGTTTTGTACTCAATCATACGATTCATCACTGTGGACAGATGACCGTACTTATGCGACAAGCAGGTTTGAGTATACCAGGAATGTATGGCCCAACAAGAGAAGACTGGATTGCTCAAGGAAAAGAACCCTTAATGTAGGCTATTATAAAAAAAACAAAAAACAGGACATTCGATGATGAATGTCCTGTTTTTTTCATACTCCAAAATATTTTACATTTCGGAAACAAAATTTATTCTTTTTCGAAAAAAATGGAAACTATAATAATTGCAAATCAACGAAAAGAAATTATAAAAATGAAAAAAATAACAATTCTATCCATCGCTTTTGCTTCTATTGCACTGTTACAAGTAGGGTGTTCATCATCAGGAGCAGATATCGCTAATTCAGATCCTACAACTCAAACCGTCTCTACGAAAAAAACAACATTCGTATCATCTGAACACAAACAATTAATCCTAGAAGCATTGGAGGTAGCAAAACAAGGAAAAGCACCAAATGGGAAAGAACGAAAGCCTGTCGATGATTTGACGATTGATGATACCAATCAATTATGGGGCAAACCAGATGAATTAAATAATAATCAAGCAACTTACAACGGTAAACAATTATCTTTTTATCACTGATGCAGAAGTAGAAAAAATTTTGGGCCAACCTGATGACCTGCTTACAGGTGATGGGTTCGGTTACCTCTACTATGCTGAAATTATCAGGTTGAATTTATTTTCAATTGCGATAGTGAGTGTATGAGTAAACCAAATTCCATTTCCAACCTAAAAACATATACATCTTTTCTAAATGAGCTTTTACCCAAATTATGACTTGAGGAAACCTGCACAGGTCTCTCAGGTCTTTCTTTATCTCCAATACCTATTCCAACAAGGGGTGACCATGGATATGACACGTAAACTCTTTTTGCGTAAAAATGAATTCGCAAGATTGTTTTCTTTCGGTATTTCTTATTTTTCGTTTTTTTGCGAAAATAAAGATTATCCTTCTGAGGAGGAGATCTTACTGCAAGCAAAAATTTTAGTCGCAGATGACGAAAAAAGCATGACAAAAATACTTTCCTATGCTCTTCAAAGAGAAGGGTTTTTAGTAAAGGTGGCACACGATGGCGAAGAAGCATATGAGCAGATTATGCACTACCAACCAAATATAGCGATTTTAGATGTGATGATGCCAAAAATGAGTGGGTATGATATTTGCAAAAAAATAGGGTCACAAAAAAATCTAGGAATTATTTTACTGACAGCCAAAAATGATATCGTCGATAAAGTAGTAGGGATGGAGTTAGGAGCTGACGACTACATCACCAAACCTTTTGATATACGAGAAGTATTAGTAAGAGTAAAATCATTGCTACGTAGATTACCATTCCATCAGCCTAACTCGAGTGAAACACACAGCATATCTGATTTGACGATTGATAAATCAAGTAGAAAAGTATCGTTAAAAGGAAATACCATAACCCTAACTCAAAAAGAGTTCGATCTATTGTTTCTGCTGATCGATAATATAGAGAGGGTTTTCACAAGAGAAGAGCTACTGGATTTGGTATGGGGAATCGAGTATTTTGGAGGTACACGTACAGTCGATATCCATATTCGACGGCTTCGTCAAAAGCTAGGAAAACCTTATGACAAATTATTAAAAACATCACATGGAGTTGGTTATAAAGCAGTCCAATTGGATTTAGAAGCATGAAAAACAGCTTAAAATTAAAGTCCAGTATCTTTTTGGCACTGCTCTTAAGCATGACCGTTTTTATTTTAGGTTTTATGATCATAAAAGAAATTGATCAAGATCAAAAAAGACAACAAGAAACTTTTTTAAAAGATGCAAGCAATACTGCTCAAGAGTACGTAGAGCAAGTCATTATATCCGAACCAAGTTACCAAAACAATTTTTCTATACGAGGAACGATTCTATTTAAAAAAAGGGAAGCGATTACCACCCATTTAGAAATGAAGACAGGAATGCATGTAGAACTCTTTATTCATGGTGACAATGGTGAAACTATCGCAGATCGCCCTTTTACTTCCTCTAAAAATACAGATTTGAAATTGTTTCAGTATGCCGATGAAAATAAAATTGCTTTTAAAACAGAAGGAAATACATTGTACTATGTAGCACCGCTAAATGATGGATTTGATGGTGTGATCGGATTTGCTTATCCGTTAAAAGAAAGTCAGCTTTTCCTTCAAAGGATACAACGGTTTTTTATTCAAATAGGTGCACTTGTGGTTATTGCTAGTTTCTTGATTGCTTATTTTTACTTTCACCGTATTACCAATGAAATTTTACGATTAAAAGAAGCCTCTGAACAAATTGAACAAGGGAACTATCAAGCAATCACCCCCACTAATCGCAAGGACGAATTAGGCAAACTGCGACAAGGAATCCACTCGATGAGTCAGCGAATCGAAGCTCATGTCCGTGCAATGGAACAAAAACAAGCAACCTTAAATCTTGCAATTGATAAACTAAAGAAATTGGAAAATCAACAAAAGACTTTTATCGGAAATATTACCCACGAATTTAAAACACCATTGTCCATTATTCTTGCTTATATGGATTTATTAGAACTATATGAGGATGATCCAAGCTTAGTTCAAGATGCACGAGGAAATGTAAAGAAAGAAGCACAGCGATTGTACAACTTAGTGGAAAAAGTACTCCAGCTAGCTTCTTTTGAGAAATATGATTTTGAGTTACAGCAAGAAAAAATAGAATCAGCGGAAATATTAGAAGAACTATGCGATCGCATGAAAGGCAAAGCACAAAAATTTGATGTGTCGATCTCTGCTGATCTCCAAAAAGCTACACTATGGTTTGATAAAGAAAGCTTTCATTTGATCTTTATTAATCTCTTAGACAATGCCATAAAATACAATATTCCAGGTGGAAAGATAGTGGCTAAGAGCGAAATAAAAGGAGAAATGCTAATCATCCAAATCATCGATACAGGTATTGGAATACCAACAGATGCTTGTGAGAAAGTATTTGAACCATTCTTTACCGTTAGTAAAGATCGTTCCAAACAATCTGGAGGAACAGGCTTAGGATTAGCACTTGTTAAACGATTAGTAGAAGATCAACAAGGAACCATTACCATTCACCCTGCCAAAAATCATGCTGGGACAGAAGTTACGCTTTCTTTTCCTCTCTATTTGGAATGGAATAACTCCCAGAAGGCATAACGCTTGAATCTTTTTACACCAAGAAGAAGAATAGGGAGGTAAAAAACATAAAAAAAATGGTTCATGTATTTACGATAACCTTAATTTTCCTAACTTTTGGTTGTCAATCGAATACAGATGGGATTACGGTACGTGAGAATGACAATGTTCAGTTCAATAAAGTGGACATGAAAAAAATGGAGATTTACAAAAATATTTCTGCAATTGATTGGCTTAAAAACGACACGATATTAGATATCAATCTTCACGAATATAAGTTGAATACAAAAAAAACAAATCGTCTTGTTTACACAACAGAAAAGTATTATCTCCTCTCACCAAATAAAAAGTACTTGTTAGATTATACAAGTAAAAAAAATGTTGTAATGAATGTTGCGACCAAAAAGAAAATAGATGTACCTATAACAGAAGATTTAGCATCCATTAGCTGGATTGATAATCAAAATCTTATCTTCGCCACGATAACTGGTAAAATCCATATGATGAATATAAATGGGACTATAACAACAATAAATCATATCTTGAAACGTGATGATTTCCCTCTTTCAGATATATCCAACTTTCAATTAGTCAAAGTACAGGATCAGTTTTTTTATTTAGAAGAAGATAATCTAATGGTTTGGAATAGTAAAACTAAAGAAAAGAAGACACTTATGGATTCAGTAAGTACTTTTGTACTGTCCCCAAATAAAAAATATCTAGCAGTCAAAAAACTTACCTCTATTAAAAAACAAAAAGACTGGCCATTTGGTATAATCGAAGCCACTGAAACACTAATGGTAATGGATTTGTTTGGGAAAATCAGATCAACAGTAGCAACTGCTCCATTTATTACTAGTACCTGTTGGTCTGAAGATTCTACAAAGATAGCTTACATGGTGACAAAAAGTAGTGCAACTGAACAAACAGAACTATTCGTATCGGATTTAAAAAATGGACATCCTTCTATGTTAGCAGTCAATATCCCAGGTGGAGTGATGGCATGGAGTCCTTCTAATAACAAATTGTTAATCAATAGCATTTACTATTCCCAAGCCAATTCGGAACCAAGCCCTGTGTTATATGTTGTTACCATTAAAAGTTAGATACGTCTTAAAATACATCACGAACAAGAGGAAATAAAATGGATGAAAGATTGGTAAGACAAAAAAGTAAATTTCTTAGCCTAATTTTACGTCATCAACCAGAACTCATCGGCTTAAAATTGGACAAAAATGGTTGGGTTTCTGTCTCCCAGCTATTAGCTGGATGCGCAAAACACGGAAAACCATTAACAATGGAAGAATTACAATTCATCATCGACACCAACAACAAAAAGCGTTTTGCCTTTGATGAACAAAAGCTACGCATAAGAGCAAGTCAAGGTCATTCGATAAATGTTGATTTAGGTTATGAACCAACATCCCCCCCTCCAATTCTTTACCATGGAACTTCAACACAACATGTTGCCAACATCTTAAAAAATGGATTGATAAAAAAATCTCGTCACCACGTCCACCTTTCTCTCTCCAAAGATACTGCATGGGATGTAGGCAAACGGCATGGTTCTCCTGTAATTCTTACTATCAACGCCTACCAAATGGAGAAAGATGGTTATCACTTCTTTCTGTCAGACAATGGTGTCTGGTTAACGGATCATGTACCATCTCTATATATTGACAGCAAAAAAACAACCACTTTCTAAGAAAGTGGTTGTTTTTTATTGTTGATTTGATTCCATTAGTTTGGATTGACTTCCACTTTCAATGTTGTTGTGGAGACAAATTCTTTTGAGTTTGCAAAATGTAAGCGGTAGTATTGACCCGAAACGGTATTGGAGATATAGAAATAATTGTAATGAAAAGATCCTTTATTGCAATATATGGTTCTCACTCCACGATTTTCCCATTTTCCAGTAGGCATCTTGCGTTGCAAAAACATTGTATGGTATGCACCTTTCGTATTTTTGCAATACACTTTAATACCTAGACCACCACGAATATACTTAAAAGCTTCAGTAGTATTATAGGTCATGAATTGTTTATTTAGAACAGGTTGATACGATGCAAAAGCTTCCGTTGTTGGTATCATAGCAACAACCAATGTTAGTAAACCCAGTACAAGCAGAGCCAGCTTTTTTTTGTTTCTTCTGACTATTAATCCCATGGACTTTCACTCCTCATCATAGCTAACTAACCCAACACCATAACATAATCGAAATATAAGAATTTTTCTACTAAGTATGATTATTATAGAACAAAATACCTTTAATTTCATTAGAATAATTGATAAATTCTTTAACTTTTGCTTCTGTAACCATAGTCTTATTGGTTGATATCAGTATTTTTTATTCTTTTCCAAACATAAATGAGAGTTTTAACAACTTACTCCCTAAATAATTCATCAAAATCAGAATCCACATATATTTTTAATAGGAATTGTACAATTACAATTCTATGCTATAATTCAAATCAAGAAGTATAAACTTCTTTTTTAATTTAAATTGTAGTATAAACTTCTTCAAATAACATTTGGAGGAATAGCGATTGAATATATCTTTTGCGCAATTAGTCAAAGAACATTTTGAAAATTTATCACCTGGCCAAAAAAAAGTTGCAGAATACTTACTCCAGCAACTGGAGGAGGCCGCATTTCGTACTGCTGTACAGATTGGGCGGAAAGTTCAAGTCAGTGAGACGACAGTTACTCGCTTGTCTTATGCACTAGGTTTCAGTGGCTTTTCTCAAATGCAATCCTTTATCCAACGTCAGATCGTCAATGGCCGTGAGACGGTTGTGGAGGAAAAAATGGACTATGCAGATGATAGCTTAGCGCCATTCGTTGAACTCATTCAAAATGACATTTCCATTTTGAAACAAACCGTCAATCAGTTGGATTTGGTCAACCTACTCAAAGTGGCAGATGCCTTACTAGATGCAGACCAAATTCTCGTTATTGGATCTCGATCTTCTTATGGACCTGCTCATTGGTTCTCTTTTATGTTAAGTACGTTTCGGGAACATGTCTCTCTTTCTGAACCCAAAGGTCTGATATATGAAAAAATCTGTGATCTTACAGATAAATCGGTTGTATTTGTCATTTCGTTCCCAAGGTATACCAAAGAAACGATTGAAATTGCAGAAAATGCAAAGCAACTGGGAGCTAAAATTATTTCCGTGACAGATCTTTATCTCTCCCCTGTTGGAAGGATATCAGATATAACACTCATCACAGAAGAAAATATAGGCACAGGTACCGATTCTATCGTTCCAGTTATTGGTTTATTGGACTTGATTTTGCTTGCTGTCAGCAGACGGAATCCATCCCAAATCCAAAAAAGAAAACAACGTTTAGAACGTTTGTATACCAGCGGGGAGGTGTTTCTGGAATAGGTCCTCATTTTGTCCTTGAGACTTTTTAAAGAGGGGAAAAAAATGTTTCCAAACCATTATTTACTTCAACAAAAAGAAAACATCATCCAAACATATGAAGAATTACATGCACTAGCTGAGCCTAGTTGGAAAGAAGAAAAAACTTCTGTCTATCTGCAGACTCGTTTAGCTGATGCGGGATTGATCCTCACACGATTTGCCAATCATCATGGATTTTTTGCTGAAATCCCTGGCAAAACGAAAGAAGTGATCGCCTTACGTGCAGATATGGATGCACTTGTACAAGAAGTAGACGGACAAGTCATACCCAATCATTCCTGTGGCCATGATGCTCATAGCACCATGGTTCTCCACACCGCACTATGGTTAGCATCTTTAAAACAAACTTTCGATAAAACAGTTCGTTTCATCTTTCAACCAGCAGAAGAAGTTGGAGCTGGCGCTTTGCAAATGATCCAAGATGGAGTGCTTGATCGAGTTTCCTTGTTAATCGGTATCCATCTTCGACCATGGATGGAAGTACCTTATGGCAAGGCTTCACCAGTAATTCTTCATCGAGCTTCTGCCACAATCAAAGGGAAAATAATGGGTAAACAAGCCCATGCAGCTCGGCCAAAAGAAGGAATTAATCCCTTGATCTCTGCATCTGAGCTTATCCGAGAGCTGCAACAAATGGAGATACCAAATGCTATTTTCTCTGTAACGATGACTCATCTAGAATCTGGTCATGCTGGCAGTTCCAACGTCATTCCAGAACATGCCGTATTCGCTTTAGATGTACGGGCCCAGAACAATGAAACCATGGCTCTGCTACAACAAAAAATTGCCACCATCATAAATAACGTTATGAACAAAACAGGTACAATGATTCAATGGAAATGCGCTGATCAAGTGCCTGCTGCTATCAAAAATGATAGCGCTATCATTAAAGTGACTCAAGCAATTGCATCCGTACTTGGCTCCAACCATATTGTTCCTGTCTGTATTTCGCCCGGAGGAGAAGACTTTCATTTCTATTCTCAGCATCAACCAGAAATGCTTTCCACCATGGTTGGACTTGGTTGCGACCTCCGTCCTGGATTACATGATCCACATATGCATTTCCGTACAGATGCACTAATCTATGGTACTGAAATTTTAACAACTGTCTTATGGAATAACTGCAACTTTCACCATCACCGTACGGACAACAAGGAAGACTAGATATACGAGATCAACAGTAGGATGCAAAAGGAAATGATAAAACTCAATAATGGATGTTCACTTCTAAGGAGGAAATATCGTGATAAAAAAACGTAGAAAACTCTTAGGTCTCACACTCCTCGCTATGTTATCTCTGTTTATTTTGTCAGCATGTGGAGCAAAAACAGATACATTAGAACAAATCAAATCCAAAAAAGTTATCAACATTGCAATTGAAGGCGCTTACCCTCCATACAATTTTATGGATTCGAAAAACAAACTAGCTGGTTTTGATCCTGAGATAAGTCAAGAAATTGGAAAACGGTTAGGAGTAAAAGTAAATTTAGTACAAACCCCTTGGGATAGCATGATTCCAGGACTTATCGCAAATAAATACGATATTATCGTCTCCGATATGGCTATTACAGAAGAGCGTAAGAAGAAAGTGGATTTTTCCAATCCTTACTTTGTAACAGGGAACCAATTATTTGTGATGAATGATTCTTCTTTAACTCCTGAACAAATGAAAGGAAAAGCGATTGGTGTCACCCTTTCCACTACAGCAGCCGATATGGCAACTCAAGCTGGTGCAGATATAAAACTATACAAAAATGATTTCCTCGCTTTTTCCGATATGATTAATGGCCGATTAGAGGGAGTTGCTACCGATCGTGGTGTAGGTGCTCAAATCATTAAAACAAAAAAATATAACGCCAAAGGTGTAGGAAAATTATTAAATACAGAACAAGCTGGTATCACTATTCGCAAAGGTGATGACAAATTAAAGGCAGAGATTAATCGAATCATCGATGAAATAATGAAAGATGGAACTTATGCTAAGATCAGTCAAAAATGGTTTGGGACCGACATCAGTGGGAAGTAGAGGTGAATAGCAGATGCTGGATTTCACATTAGTGCAAAAATATATTCCTTTTCTTATCAAAGCATCTTGGGTCACCCTTGAAATCTCGATTTTGTCCATTCTTATAGGTCTGATCTTGGGATTGGTCATTGTATTAATGAAAATCTCCTCTATTAAACCTTTATCCTTATTCGCTGATTTTTACATTTGGGTCTTACGCGGAACTCCGATGTTGGTTCAACTCTTTTTGGTATATTTCGGTTTACCACAGCTAGGAATTGAGCTATCTCCTTTTCTTGCATCCTTGATCGCACTAGGAATGAATGCAGGGGCTTACATGGCTGAAATTTTCCGTGGGGGAATCCAGTCCATTCCCAAAGGTCAGATGGAAGCGGCACTTTCTTTAGGTATGGATTACCCTACTATTATGAGACGAATTATTCTTCCTCAAGCATTTCGAGTCAGTATTCCAGGGATCGGCAATGAATCCATTACCTTGTTGAAAGATTCTTCCCTTGCATCACTTGTTACCGTTTCCGAATTGATGATGACATCACAGCGATTCGCATCTAGTAATTATGCCTTCATCGAATTTTATATTACTGCGGCAATTTTTTACTTGATCATGACCACCTTATTGACCTTTGTTTTACGAAGAATTGAGTCTAAGTTAGCAGTTGCGGATTGAGGGGGATGAAAGATGATACAAAATCCGATAATCACAATGGAAAACGTTCACAAAAGTTATGGTGATTTAGAAGTACTCAAGGGAATTGATCTACAAGTTTATCCTGGTGAAGTCATCTCTCTGATCGGCTCTAGCGGCTCAGGAAAAAGTACACTCTTGCGATGCTTAAATCATTTGGAGAAGATCTCCAAAGGCACAATTATTATCGATGGCATACATTTGGATGAATCATCGCGACATATTAATCAAATTCGTCGTGAAGTGGGAATGGTTTTTCAGCAATTTAACCTTTTTCCTCACATGACTGTTTTGCAAAATGTGATGGAAGCTCCCATTCGAGTACTCAAACGTGATCGGTCTGATGTAAAAAAACAAGCGCTTACTTTGTTAAAAAAAGTTGGACTTCAAGATAAAGCAGAAGTATATCCAAAAAAACTATCTGGTGGACAACAACAACGCGTAGCTATCGCCCGAGCTTTAGCCATGAATCCAAAAATTATGCTCTTTGATGAGCCTACTTCCGCATTGGACCCAGAACTCGTAAACGAAGTGCTACTTGTGATGAAAGAGCTGGTTGCAGAAGGAATGACGATGCTCGTAGTCACACACGAAATGTCATTTGCTCGTGATGCTTCTGACCGTGTCATTTATATGTCCAATGGGATCATCGAAGAAACAGGTTCTCCAGATGAAATTTTTCATCATCCGAAAAGTCAAAAACTGAAAAATTTCTTAGTATCGATTAAATAAGCAGATTTTTTGCGAGGAGGATTTGGTAATGAAAGTTCCCAACATACAGATTCGCCTCTTGACTTCCCCTGAGGAACTAGAGCAAGTTCGTGACTTAGAAGCAAAAGTTTGGGATGGAGATGACCCAACACCTGTGCACCAAACAGCAACAGCTGTAAAACATGGCGGAATTGTGCTGGGTGCTTATGATGGTGATCAGCTAATTGGCTTTCAATATAGTTTTGCTGGTTTTAATGGTACAAAAACTTATCTTTGTTCTCATATTCTTGGCATTACTCCTGAATATCGCAGTAGCGGGATTGGTGCCAAACTAAAATGGCATCAACGAACAGAGGCGCTTGCCAAAGGTTACGATTTAATCACTTGGACATACGATCCACTTGAAACTGCTAATGGATATCTCAATATAAAAAAATTAGGTGCGATCTGCCGATCTTACTTACCTAATTTTTATGGTGAAATGACGGACACCCTCAACGAAGGGCTGCCAAGTGATCGTTTTATGGTCGAATGGTGGATCAAAAGTGATAAAGTATCGCAAAAAGCAGATCAAAAACAACATCAAAATACAAAGAAAACATCTTTATCTCTTATCCAAACTTCCTTAAACCCGAATGGTCTACCTACTCCAGAATCCATTGTTCTAAATCAAATGGGAGCAACTACTTCGCTTATTGTCCCTGTACCTGCATCTTTTCAAACACTGAAAAAACAAGATGCGGTACTAGCCAAACAATGGCGGATGTACACAAGAGATGTTTTCACCCATTATTTCCAACATGGTTGGAAAGTGGATGATTTTATGAAAAGCGAGAGCTCAAAAGACGCACTTCACTACTATGTTCTATCTAAATGAATTTTGGGGTGAGACAAATGATCGAAATCAAACATATCGTGTTACGTCATATGAAAATGCAACTATTATCTCCATTCACCACAAGTTTGGGTACAGAATACGACAAAGATTTTGTACTTGTTGAAATCCGTTCAAAGGATGGTATCTCCGGTTGGGCTGAATCTGTTGCTGCTATTGACCCTTATTACAAAGAAGAAACAGTAAAATCCAATTGGAGCATCATGAATGATTTCCTTATCCCTCTCTTACTCGAACGCCCTGTCGAACATCCAGATGAAGTGTCCGAACGATTCGCTCACATCCGTGGCAATTTCATGGCAAAATCAGCCCTTGAGGGTGCGATTTGGGATATTTATGCCAAACAAAAAGGCATTCCTCTGTCAGAGGCATTAGGCGGAGAGAAAAAACAGATCGATGTCGGGATAAGCATCGGAATACAAAATACGATCCCAGAACTTTTGGACCTCGTAGCAGGTTATGTAAAAGAAGGTTACAAACGAATAAAAGTCAAAATCCAACCAGGTTGGGATGTAGAGCCCTTATCTGCCATTCGAGAGCAATTCCCTGATATTCCATTGATGGCAGATGCCAATACTGCCTATACACTAGCGGATATCGATCACTTAAAACAATTAGACGCTTTCAACCTCACCATGATTGAACAACCTTTGGAACACGATGATATTGTGGATCATGCAACACTTCAGAGGCGACTTCAAACTCCTATTTGTTTGGATGAAAGTATTCATTCAGTAGAAGATGCACGAAAAGCATTCCAACTAGGGAGTTGTAAAATCATCAACATTAAAATAGGCCGTGTTGGCGGTCTGACCGAAGCAAAGAAAATTCATGACTTCTGTAAAGCTAATGATATTCCTGTTTGGTGTGGGGGTATGCTTGAATCCGGAATTGGACGAGCACATAATGTAGCGATTACTACGTTGTCTAATTTTATTATGCCCGGAGACACAGCAGCATCCTCCCGTTATTGGGAACATGATATTATTGCTCCTGCCGTTACGGTAGAAAATGGACTGATAACGGTACCAGATGAGACGGGAATTGGGTATGAACCAGATCTAGAACGTATCCAGGAATATACGCTATACAGCAAGACGTTTACTTCTAGCAATACATGAAAATAGTCTTTTCTCTTGTTCTTAAGATGGGTTTATCCATTTTATGGAATGTCGGATAGTACAGATTTAGGCTAAACGAAAAAGCGGAGTCACTATGTTACATACTAGTTACTCCGATTTAAGAATAACCTTAGGTATTTTTCCAAATTTGGTTTGCTGTTATCTTTCTCAATAGTCGAAGTGATTCCTTTCGTTATAATTATGATCTTAGGATTAAAGAAAAGTTTAAGATTTGGAGTAGCTAGAGGAATTTGAAGTGTATTGCGATTAGCATCACCCATATAAGAAACATCAGTTATCCATTTTGGATGGCTGGTGTTTTTCTTTATGCTAATGATCAAAATCATGCAAATAAATGTTAAAATATTTTTAATTGGTTGAACTTACATTTTAAGGGTGATGAAATGACAGCTAGATCAGGTAAGTTTCATTCATTTTTGAAAAAGATGATCACAAGACATAGGAAAAAAAGATATCAAGGGATTAAGCAATTATCTTCTGGTCGATCTTTTATTCGAGCAATAGTAATAATGCTGGAATGTTGGATCATGCAAGAGAAAATATCATGGGATTTTCAGTACGCTAAAACGCAAAGTCCGATCGAACGCAAATTATATAATTTACTGAAGCAGAAAGGGTATCGACTAAAAACGCAAGTACCGTGCGGGAAATACTTTATCGATATCGCCATCCCTCGCTATAAACTTGCAATAGAGTGTGATGGCAAGGCTTATCATTCTTCTCCAGAACAAAAGCGACATGACGAGAGGAAAAACCGATATCTGAGAAAGAACGGATGGAGTGTATTGAGGTTTTCAGGTAGTGATATTAATAGCAGACTGGGATCTTGTTTAAGTCGTATAGAAAATAAATTGAAAGCATCGTAACCCCTTTTTTCGGGGTTTGGAGCAACGCCATCCTCCCACGATTGAAACCGTGGGCTTTCAGTCGGCACAAGTCTGTAAGAAAAGACGCTCTAAGACAGATAAACCTGTCAGAGCGTCTTTTCTTGTTTTCTAAATAGGTGGTGGTAATACCTCACAAAAAAAGGGGAATGATCAAAATAACAGTTTGAATGGGTCCACTCTGGAGATAAAAATGGTATTTATATTAGGGAAAACACAAACCACCGCCACCTACTAACCCAAGTATCAAATTATAAAAGATATGTCTAACTCTTTTCTTGACCAATACTAGTTATATATAATTATAAAGATGATAGCTAAATAGTGGAGGAAATTAAAAAGATGGGTATGATTGGTTATATAAAAGCAATTTCACCAGAGTTGTTACAATCTATTTTAGCAAATACTATTTCACTAACAGAAGTGGTTTTTAATAACGATCACTTAGCTGAAGAATCTCTCGATTTGGATAAAGCATGGAATGGAATCCATTATTTGCTTACTGGTGTTCCATGGGGTGGAGATTCTATACTTGCAAATACTATCTTAGGTGGAAATGTATTGGAAGACAGTGATTTTATAAGCGTATTCTATAAAACACCTAGTCAAGTGAAAAAGATATCAGCAGCTCTTTCCGAATTTTCCGAACAAGAGTTAGCCATCCATTACAATCCAGATAAAATGAATAATTTGCACATATACCCGATGACATGGTCACAAGATGATTTTAGTCATCTATTGGAATATTTCAGGCTACTTTCAAAGTATTATCAATCTGCTTCTGAAAAAAAGAATGCAATCTTGATATATATTTTATGATGCCACTTTGACAGGATGATAAAGATAAGCCCTCTCGACGTAGAGCATACTCGATCGCATCTGTAATGTTTTTTTCATCATCTGCTATTAATATTTCCATTGATTTCCCCTTGCTATACTCTTCATTTATGACAGAGTATAGCAAGCAATAATAATATTCAGACTATTTGATACGATTTAGAGTAACAATGAGAAGTAAAATGTTGACTACATCACTTTGCCTATCCCTAAGCACAAAAAATCCCTCTGCTAAATGCATAAGGGATTTTTCATTTAGACTACAAATATATCGCTCGTTTCTGTAAGCTACTTTCTTTTGCTAACTCAATCAATTTAATCGTCATTAAACCTTCCTCTGCGGTCACAGGAGAATCTTCCCCATGAACAATATGGTCATAAACTTTTTGATAATACGTGAGATAAGATCCTGGAATCGTTTTCATCCTTTGAGATAGAGGATTTCCTTGGTTTTCAAGTGTCAACACTCCATAATGTACTGGATCATCTAAGCCCCAAACTTCTCCTATCGGTTTCTTTCCTGCTTTTAGCGCTTCCTCTTGGCTATCTAATCCATATTTCATGAAGCTGCCTTTTTCACCATGAACAATATATTTTAAATCATTCGCTGGAACGATCGAACCAGCATGTAAAATGACGCGCATGCTATCATATCCTAGTACAACATGGAAATAATCATCCGTCACAGCATTATCACGTTGATTCATAATATCTGCTTGCACAAATTGTGGCACTCCGAATAGATGTAAAGCTTGATCGATCAAATGAGACCCTAAGTCATACAAAATTCCTGAACCCGCCCCTACTTGTTCTCGCCAACGATTTTGTACGTTTGGTCTGTATCGATCAAAATGAGCTTCATAGGTATGAATTTCGCCTAGAACATCTTCGTTGATAAGGTGTTTTATTGTTAAAAAGTCATTGTCCCACCTTCTATTCTGATATACACTAAGCATTCGATTTTTTTCTCGAGCCAGTTTCACGAGTTGTTCCGCTTCTTCCACTGTGTTTACCATTGGTTTTTCTATTACTACATGCTTTCCAGCAAGTAGCGATTTTTTTGCCATATCAAAGTGAAGTGTATTGGGAGTCGTTATAACCACCAATTCAATCGTAGAATCATCTAAAATATTCTGGATGTCAGAAACTACTTCAACATTACCTAGATCTTCTTGTACTTTTTCTGGATTGGAAGATAGGACTTTCGCAATTTCAAAGCTCTCCAGTACTTGTAGGAAAGGAGCATGAAAGGTTGCACCGGAAAATCCATAACCAATAAGGCCTACTCTCAGCATCCGCATAGAAACACCCTCTTATTTTTTTAGTTTGTCTCTTCGATCTCTTTTTACAGACTTTTGCCGACTGAAAGCCCATGGTTTGAATCGTGGGATGAAAGACGGCGTTGCTCCAAACCCCAAAAAAGGGGTTGCAAGGGCAACGAATATTCCGCAAAATAGAACACATGATCGGTTATCGTCCTACGGCTAGTAGGTTTGTTCTTTGAAAATGTAATGGTATAGGGTTTCGGTAGCAAATGGATCTGTCTCCTACCGAGTAAAACCATTAGAGGCAGGAAGAGGACTAGAACGCTGGTAATACCACAGGCACTTCCTTTGGTCGCAGGCGTTCCGCCATGTGGGTACACTTCTAACTGCATGGGACGGGCTGATGAGACAGCCCTGAACTTGGGAGTTGTACAAAGCAGAAATGGAGTGAGTGCGTTAACTACCTAAGAATCCCACGACTTTCGCGCTTCCTCTTCTGATAAATCACCAAAGGCATAGTCGTATGGAGTCTCAATAGACCTGCTTTTAATGCAAACAAGGCTGCTTGTGTTCGATATCGTATCTCCAATTTTTTTATATAGAAGAGATATGATTCTTCCCTGTGCCTTCGCTAATATACATATGGAAATAACAACTCCTGTTATAAATCCATTCCCTTTTTTCAAAAAAAATGAACATCTTCCACCTAATTCTTTTACACCGGTTTGCAAGTTTTCAGTCCGAACCCCAATTGCAAATGGATCACAACCTACTCCATCATCTTCGATATTTAGCTGAAATTGATTATTTTCTGCACGGACATGCATTTCAAGAATAAAAAAATCCACAAAAGTAAGGGATGCCATCACCAACATTCGTAAAGTTATCAATGGAAAAATCGGATTTACTATTAAATGTTTTTTAGTGATCACGGATGTCTCCCATTTAGATAAAAACAAAATTGCCTTTCTTATGGAAAGGCAATTAATCACAATAAAATTAATTAATCTTCTGTAGATAACTTTCGTTTCTTCCCTATAAAATTAGCTATCCAAAAGCACAAATAACCAAAGGGTCCAAAAAGGAGGGTGAAAAACATAATAGTAGATTGTAGAGGGAGAGGAATATTTTTATCCTTCTGATTTTCCTCCATAATAATGTGACCTACAAATAAATCAAAACAGAGCAAGTGAATCCAACATAGAATAGCCAATTGAGGATCAGATAACAAATGAATAACACCTTGGGCAGAACCAAAATCTTTTATAAATCCAAATCCATTTTGAATAATAGTCATAATGATTCCTATTGAATACAATAATGCAAGATAAAATGGGATTATTTTTTTTTCTACTACAAGAACGGTAACTTTCCATGTTGGTAAAAATATTAGTAGCAGCCAAAAGAATATGACACCATTTCCCAAAGTAAATATCACCTCAAACATGTTTCATCTTGCCCCGTTTCTGTATCCAATAATTCTTCAGTCATGTATTGGATCATGTCTTTTTTTTCAAAAATCGGTTACAAACCCTCTAGGAGCATAAGCAAAAGATTTATGTGAAAAAGGGAATGGTAGTTGTCGGATCAGTATCATTGTAGCCGCACATAACTCATCTCCTTGTCTGATGCCAACACGATATGTTTTCCAGTTTCCAAGCGAGGCTTTAAACGTGCCCCATTCACTACTTTGCAGGATATGGCTCTTTTTATGTTTTTGAACAAATGCTGTATACTCTTCTTCTGTGATAAAATCAACAAATTGATAAGGTATATTCATTTTTTGTCGAATACTCTAATTCTTCTAGGACAAAAGCTTCCATCTATCTTGCCCCCAATATTTGATGTTTTCACTCTGATTGGGTTCATTATAGAATCCTTTGAATAACGGAAAAAGTGAAAACAAACACATATACATTTCCTCTTTTTTACAATAGAACGAGATTTTTGGAATATTTCAGCTAGGAGAAAATAGATTGAAAAAATTGCCCCTCCTATTCTAAATAATGGCAAATAACTTTTCCCTCCACAAGATGACGCGAAAATGTTCATTTCTCTATGTAAATCGTTCCATCTAACCACAATTCTTATAGTATGATAGTCAATGAAACGTTATTGGGTCTTTTCATCATGTAACTGATCACTCTTTCTCATTCTGATAACTCCATGTTCGTTATTGAAATAAACTTGGAATGTTCTCAAGACCCATTTTATTGGCGTTTCCATTCATGCTTTTTTTACATAGTTATGGTGCCTGCTTAGTCTTACAAAACTTTTATATTATTAACAACTGATATCTTTTTGGAACAGTAGAGGTGTACATCATGGAAAATTGGATTACTTCTTTTATGGAGGATTTTGGTTACTGGGGCATTTTCTTGATGATTATGTTGGAAAATGTATTCCCACCTATCCCATCAGAAATTGTACTAGCATTTGGCGGGTTTATGACAACACAAACGGATACAACTGTTTTTGGTGTGATTGTAGCAGCAACATTAGGATCAGTTGCCGGTGCTATCATTTTATACTACATTGGAAGTCTTCTTCACATCAACCGATTAGAAAAAATAGTGGATCGTTGGGGATATCTCTTACGCACAAAAAAAGAAGACATCCACAAGGCAAATCAGTGGTTCGATAAATATGGGGTATGGACTGTCTTCTTTAGCCGAATGGTTCCTATTTTACGAAGCCTAATATCGATTCCAGCTGGTATGGCAAAAATGAACTTTCTTGTATTTATTATTTTCACTACAATCGGCTCCATCATTTGGAATGCAATACTAGTTAATATCGGGGCTGCACTAGGAGCTTCATGGGCTAAAGTGCTTGATTATATGAGCGCATATCAAGATGCCGTAATTGTTATCCTTGTTATTGGATTCGTTATTGGGATCATATGGTTTATCAGAAAAAAACGTAATACACCAAGCAACCCAACCAATTAACAAAAATAGAAAACTCATATACATAAAGGCCTCTTTATATCCTATAAAGGGGTTTTTTTATAGTCTTGCGAGTGTGAAAACCCACGGTTTGAATCGTGGGATGAAAGCGAGCGTCACTAACACTGGAGTACAAGTTTCGCTAAGCCACTAAAGTGGCAAGTCTCACTTTGCAGACGAGGGAGGTTTCTACCTCTCACAAGTCTGGAAATTTTTTCAAAAAACATTTTACAAACATACATTCTGTTGTTAAACTATCGGCAGTTGCTCTTTGAAAAATGGATAGTATATAGGGTTGTGCAAACCAATCGTTTTGCACGTAAAATGCTATGCGTACCGAAAAATGGCTAGACTGAAATGCGAAAACCAAGCAGTAAGTCTATGCTATGACGAAAGCAACAAAACTCTGTTCAACCGTGGGACTCACGGAGCTAGCTTGGTAATGAAGTAGTCAGAAGGCTACCGTCCCAAGAATCCCATGGCTTCAGCCATGTGGAGTGTCAAAAATTCGTTAAACCCAGAAAAACTTCCCTCAGAACAGAAAAAAAAGGTCAGGACATCTATATGATTGATCGTAAGATTTAACGAAAACAAATCAAACCGATTTTAATGTAATCATTGTTATCTCAGGACGACAATTCAGTCGAATCGGATATCTGGTAATGCCCAATCCCCTTGTTGTATAGACCTGCAACTTAGAATTAACCTGATACAAACCGCTTGAGTATTTGTGCGAATGCGGCGGGGTATATAAGGCTCCAATCAAAGGTAAACGGACTTGGCCACCATGACTATGTCCAGATAATTGCAGGTCAATTGGATAGAAAGAAAACTCATCTGCAAAATCTGGTTCGTGGGCCAAAAGAATGGTACAAGCATCTTTTGGGATACCTTTCATTGCTTGCTGTATATTTCCATCGCCTACCCAAGGATCGTCCACACCAGCAATATATAAATCATCCGATTGTTTTCGAATCACTTTATGGAAATTGTGCAGAACAGAAAAGCCTGCTTTTTGTAAAACTTTGTGAACTGATCTTCGGTTCCCCCAGTTATCATGGTTGCCGAGCACAGCATTTTTCCCAAATGGAGCTTCCAGTTGAGCCAAATAATCGATCGTTTTCGATATTTCCACAGGCTCATGATCAAATAAATCTCCTGTAAAACAAATTAAATCTGGCGAGCTTTTTTTTATTCGTTTAACCACAGAAGCCAATTTTTCCGGTTCCATATAAAACCCTAAATGCAAATCACTGAAATGGCAAATACGGAATCCTTCAAATGCCTTTGGTAAATTGGGAAGAACAATACTAATATGGCTAGTTTCTATTAAATATGGTTCAACCCAATGTACATAAATACTAGATAAACCCATTGTACCAGCCATACCGATCACAAATTGTAGACTCTTTTTCAAGAAGCTCCTTCTACTAAGTACTGGATTATTCGTCATGGGAATACCCCTTTTGAAACGGTGCAGTACATAAAACATCTAATCCTAGATTTTTAGTTGTATTCATCCATATTCTCTTCAATTGAAAATACCTCCTACTCATCTAATGGTAAGAGGTAAATGTTACATCAGTTTGACAATCCTTCATTTCCCTTTTTATGTTATCAGCAGCATATCAATGGTTAAGGTAAACCAACCATTTTCTTGATCTACTCGATAACGATAATGGTGTCGATCCAAGATTGATTTCACTATTGCCAATCCCAAACCAGTTCCTGACTTTTTTTTATCCCTTGAATCAGCTAAAACAGTGAACGGATCCCAGATCCTTGCTAAATCCTCTATTTCTTTCTCCCTTCCATTGGATATATGGAAGGATAGAATGGATTGATTCTTAGACCAATGAATCACTATCGATTTGTTATCGGTATACTTTGTTGCATTACTTAGTAAGTTATGAAAAACCATTTTTAATTTATCAGGGTCGGCATAAATAGTCCATGGCTCTTTCGGTAATGCTGTATAGCTGCAAATAATCTCTTCTCTTTCAAAAATCACTTGATGTTCATTCAAACAAGATTCCCACAAAGACACTGGATCAAGAGAAGTAAAATGAAATAAATTTTGTTCCAACTGTACAAACCTCAACAATTCATCAATTAGATCAGATATACGTATTGTCTGGCTTATAATAGTCTCAAGATAAGTTCCATCATCCAAATCATCCTGAATCCCACTTGCATACGCCTGAATCAAAGCAAGTGGCGTTTTCAATTCGTGAGTTAAATTTGATGTTAAATGCTTTAAGTTTAGATTTTTTTTCTTCAACTCTAAATGTGCTTGTTGTAAATTCCTACTCATTTTATTGATTGACTTTGCTAAATCTTCTATTTCATCTCGTGTTTCAATCTGAACCTGTTGGAACTTCAATTCTGCAATTTCTTGAGCTAATTTGTTTAACTCCCTGATTGGTTGAGTGATCCGCTTTGAAAAAATGTATACCCATATCAAAGTAATAATTAAAGTAAGGATAAAAAAGATAGCATTGAATTGATTAACCATCTTTATCATTGCTTCCATATGTACCAAGGAGATACCAATTACTATCAATTGATTATCCTTTTGAATAAAACGAACATAGAAACTAGACTTTTGCTTTCGTTGATCATAGATGCGATTAATCGCTTGTCCCTGCTCCAACTTTTGGATCACTTCTGCTGATATCCAAAACCGATTTAAGGAAATTCCTTGTTTCTTCAGTAAAAATGTAACTGTATCGTTTAGGTGCTCAATCGACCGAGATGTAGGAACAAAAACAACCGTAACATCCATATCATTATTCCATTCCGCTATTTTCATCAAAAGCTTAGTTTTGTCCGTCTTCTTTATTTCTTCCGAAATTTTTATCAGCTTTTGTTTATTTTGATACAAAGAATAAGATGGGAGGAGAAATTTAGTCATCAAAAATAAGCATAATAACAAACTTAAAATAATCATAGAAATACGAACCGCAATTTTGTTGCCTAACTTACTCATGGTTATCTTCCCAACTATATCCTATTCCGCGATGCGTTTTGATCCAATACTCCCCAACCTTTTCACGTACCCGACGAATATGAGTATCCACTGTCCGCTCTTCTCCTATATAATCTAATCCCCATACCCTATCCAGTAATTGTTTGCGACTAAGAATTTGTCCTTTATGAGTGGCTAAACATTTTACTAACTCAAATTCAATCCTTGTCGCCATAAGATCAACATCCTTCCGATATATTTTTTTTGCCTCAAAATTGATTGTGATATCACCATATTTCCATTGTTGATTCGATCTGACGAGTCGTTTCGCTCTTGCAATTAAAACACGTGGATGAAATGGTTTACGAAGATAATCATCTGCCCCTGCTTCCAAAGCTATGATTTCATCTTCCACTTCGCTCTTGGCAGTCAACAGAAGAATTTTTGTATCTCTCTTTTCTTTCATTTCACGACAAGTAGCAATCCCATTTCCTTTTTGCATCATCCAATCCAGAATTACCAAATCATACACCTTCTCATAAAAAAGGTTCAAAGCAGCCTGACCATCTCCTGCTGTATCTACTTGAAAACCTTCTTTTTCAAAATAAGCTCTTAAAATAGATAACATTTGTTTTTCATCATCTGCGATAAGTACATTCATCATTTCTTCCTCTTTCCTACAAGCTTACAATCCGAAAAAAGAGTTTTTATTACTTTTCCCTTTGAATGCCTAAAATACGGAAAATGATTAGAAATACCATAACATTTCACGACGAATATCTTGTTCATGAAACACAAAACACCCTTCCAACAGTAGGAAAGATGTCTTTTTGATGCTCACCAATTTTTTAAATCATTCCTACCAGTATGGATAAGGATAATCCGAATTTTCGATAGATGATGTTGATCTTTTAGATGATTTGACCTCAGATTTTGTCTTTGGTTTTCGACCATAAGTATCAGCAACACACTCATCTGTAGGACCAATCACAATGGTCTCGTTGTTCAAAGGAGCCAATGCTTTCTTAAGAAGCTTTGGATCTAAACAATACGTATGAGATAAGACTTCAATTGGGGTTTTGGTTAATAAATCAGATCCAAAAATATATTCTGGATAGGGTGCATCGAAAATCGCAAGCAAATGGGTACCATCTGTGGTTGCCTCTTCCCAATGCCACCAACCTTTTGGGATATTTGCCACTTGCCCAGGTGTAATCGGAATATCTGATCTTTGGTTTGTAAATGGATTGATAAGAGATACCAAAACACTCCCAGAAATACAATACACCAACTCCGCAGCATTCTGATGATAGTGGGGTTCTACCACTCGACCTTTGCTCAAATAAATATCTAATAGAGAATTATTCCCCAATGTGTTTAAATTGTCTCTTCCTAGTCGGTTAATAAAATTTTCATCATTACGTGTATTTAATCGATTTTGATTGAGGTCAAAAAAGAACTCGAGTCCTGGTCTAGTGTATTCTTTCCATGGATTCTTTGCCATTTTCACTGCCCCATTTCTCTAGCCATACTCTCTGGGCAGTATATGTACAGTGAATGGATTCGTGACAAATGCCTAGGGAAACAACTTTCTTATCAGTACCAAGCCGTCGATGTTGGGTGCACAAAAAAGAAAAACGCCCTTCATGAATAGGAGGCCGTCTTTTTTTTCTTTGCTGATAGAAATCATCTCATATAACTCTAAAATATGAAAACGAAGCACATTTGCACAAATTCTTATACAAAACCAAAAGGTTAAAGTTCCTACACATAAGATGGAAATATCGAAATAAATCCTTTAAAAGTACGCGGCCTGCCGACATCATAAAGACGTCAGCAGGCCATGCCCCCTCAGGAGCCAGCATAGGAATCGAAAAACCTACGCCATTTGGATTCTAGACAGAGCTACTTGCCTTTCTGGCTGTCGTCGTCAGGATCCTTGCCATTCCGAATGTCATCCAGAATTTTGGCACCCTGATCTCCAGCAGGGCGGAGGAATTCATCTTCGGTGGTTTCCCTGTGTTGCCGCAGATAAGCATCCGTTGCTGCATTCGTGAGAGCGGCCTGAATCTTCTTGAAAACCACTACGTTCTCCACTCGAATGAACATTATTCCGTCTAGATTTATTATTTTCTCAAATAATTGATTTTATTGCAAGATGGTAACGCGTTACCAGAACATAGTATTAACTTATACAAGATTCTCTAGATCAAACAAAAAAATCCGCTAAATAGAAAACACCTTCCACTTTAGGGAGAAGGTGTTTTCTTTATTTTTCTACTTATACAAAAAAGTAAGGGCATTCGTTCAGTTCTCTTTATTGGTATGTTGCTTGATCAAATCAATGGTGTGAAGGAGTAAGCTCTTATCTCCCCAACTTCCATGTCCTGCTACAACTGTTTGGATAGTTGGATACTTATTGATAACTTTCTGAACAGAATCATCCCATTGCGCTACATTTGCATCAGAGAGATTTCCAAGATCTTTTGCGTCTAATGATTTGATGAAGCATCCACCAAATAATATGTTCGATTGAGGAAGCCAAACTGTAATATTATCCTTCGAATGACCTTCTCTAGGATAAAAAGCTTCCACTACTGTGTCTCCTACTTTCATTACTGGTTTTGCATCCAGTGTCGGTTTAGGAGAAGGATATCCACGGTCTTTCGCTAGTTTTGCTGTCAAAAGGGTACTACGTACATCGATTCCCTCATTCAATAACGCCTGAATGCCTCCGATGCTGTCATCATGCGCATGCGTAACTAGCGCCAGAACTACTTTTTTCTTGAAATGTTTTTGAATCATCTTTAATAACTCTTCTGTTTTTTGGTAGTTGTCCACTGTATCCCATGCTGTATCAATCAGGACTACTCCTTTGGAAGTAGAAACGATCAACCCATTGTGGTCAAAAGTGTTGCCATTCCATTCATTGTAGGAAGTGTGTCCCCATACTTTGTCACTCAATTTCGTCAATACAATCGTCTTATCGGCATTGGTAATCTGTGAGGGAGATGATTTTTTCGATTGATCCTTCATTTGACCTGAACTTGTTGTTTGTTTTTCTTTTTCCGTAGCATTCGTTTGCATTGATCCGTCCTGAAAGAGCGTGGAGCCTATAAAGAGGCTTAATCCTAATAATCCAATACCAACAACTGTTATTATCTTTTTCGTTTTCAAGATAACCAATCCTTTCTCCTCATGCAATTTTAAAAAATAGTGAAGTATAGATGAACATAAACATTACCCAAATTGTCACCACTTGTATGTAAGGGATACAATAGAACACATTTTTACGAAATTTCATGAATAGTCGAATATTACCTAACTCTTATAAGTTTCATCATTTGTAAAATGGATGCAACCTCCTCTTTTTTTAGTTGATTACATTTGTAATACAATACTACACTTGTAATCTGTTGAGTCAAATTTTTTCCTTGTTTAGTGAGTGGAATAAAACATCTTGCTGATTTCTAAACTTTGAACATCTCTACCACACCTTTCGTTATAAATCTTGAATCTGCCCAAAATAAAAAAATTCTCGACCCGTTCTTGCATTTGTATCGCAAAAAAACTGGTAGAATGATGAATAAATAAAATACAATTGTTAATTTTGTATATTCGTGCAAATTTCTTTATCTTAAAAGAGAATAGAATTATGTGATATCTTAAGTGAAAGATCGATGAAATGGAGACGAATTGTATGTTCTTTACTTACTTTGTAGTAAGTTTTCTGATGTCTTCTATTACTGTTGCCATCATTATGCTGATTAGGAAGATATTCTACAAACAATTATCCGCGAAATGGAAATATAATTTATGGTTTCTTCTTCTAATCATATTGACTGTTCCCTTTATACCAAATCATTTCATTGACATTGGAAATCACTTTACATGGGATATTGTTCAAAATAGTAGACTAAGCTCATCTACTGCTTTTACGAATGAGCATGTATTCTCAGAGGAAAATTGGATGCAGGACTTTACACTAGCAGTAACTCGGTTCGATATGGCATCCCTAAATGAAATAGTAATAGGTATATGGATAATAGGAATGTTCGTGATGACTGCCTTGACAATAAAAGCTTGGTTACAATTAAAGAGAATTAAGGAAAGTGTATCGAGCTTAAAAAATCAAGAAATCCTAAGTTTATTCGAACAATGCAAGAAGAGGTTAACTATATCGAATCATTTGATTATAGGAGAATCACCTCTTATCACATCTCCACTCACATTTGGTCTTTTTAAGACTTATGTTGTACTTCCAGTTCATATTGATGAATGGCTGTCTTTGGATGAGATAAAATATATCTTTTTGCATGAATTAAATCATTACATATATAAAGATGTTCAAACGAATTACCTGATTGTCTTATATCAAATTTTATACTAGTTTCACCCTCTTGTTTGGATAGCCTTTAGAGAGATGAAATTGGATCGTGAAATCGCTTGTGATAGTGCAGTCTTACATTCTTTGGATAAACAATGTTATAAAGAATACGGGAATACAATTATCCATTTTGTAGATAGATTCTCCAGACCAAAGTTTATCACTTTGGAACAACCGCTAAACGGTTCCAAGAAACAAGTGAAAAAACGCATTGAAAGTATCGCATCTTTCACAACTGAATCCAGACAATGGAGACGAAAAAGCATCTTCATCTTTCTATTTTTGGGAGTCTTGGTGGCAATTCAAATTCCCCTCTTTTCTGTCATGGCTTACGATGATGAACGTTACGATTTTGATGGCAAACGTACAATGTATGAGGATCTGAGCAAATATTTCGCTGGATATGAAGGCAGCTTTGTTTTATACGATTTGCAAGCTGATCAATATCGTATCTATAATAAACGGAAAAGCACATTGCGAGTTTCTCCTAATTCTACATACAAAATTTATAGTGCATTGTTTGCCTTGGAGTCCAATATCATCACAAGCGAAAATTCCACCATGAAATGGAATGGAAAGCAATTTCCTTATGATACATGGAATAAGAACCAAAATTTATCTACAGCAATGAAAAGTTCCGTTAGCTGGTACTTCTAGGAATTAGATAAAAAGATTCCTCCAACTACGATTCAAAATTATCTCAAGCAAATTGACTATGGAAATTCCAATCTTTCTGGCGGGAACTCACAATATTGGATAGAATCCTCCTTAAAGATTTCTCCCATTGAGCAAGTACAATTACTCAAAGCTTTGTATAAAAACGAATTTGGATTTAAAAAGAAGAATGTTCAAGCAGTTAAAAAAGTCATTCAACTAGAGGAATCAAACGGAGTCCGACTCTCTGGGAAAACAGGCACGGGAAGTGTCAATGGAAAAAAAATCAATGGTTGGTTCATCGGATATGTAGAGACAAAAAAGAACACTTATTTCTTTGCGACAAATATACAAAATGCAACGAATTCCTATGGGAGTAAGGCAGTCGAAATAACGAAATCTATTTTGAAGGATAAAGCTATCTATTAAATATTTTTAAATCAATCCGAAGTTATCCCTTACGCTTAACGATAAAGTAGCAGAAAGGAGGATTCCTTTGTTCAAGAAAGTACCTAAAATATCAGATGCAGAATGGGAAGTAATGAATATCCTTTGGGAAAAGTCTCCGTTAACAGCCAACGAAGTCATTTGTTCCTTGCAGCAGCAAACGGACTGGAAGCCCAAAACGATTCGTACACTTTTGGATCGCCTTGTCCAAAAAAAAGTAATTGGGGTTAATAAAGATCAAAAAGTATATACTTTCTTTCCTCTTTTTTCCCAAAATGATTGCCAGCACGCCGAGACTCAGTCCTTTGTTAAGCGAATTTATGGTGGAACATTAAAATCAATGTTAGTTCAGTTCATACAAGACGATTCCTTATCCGAAGAGGATATAAAAGAACTACGTTCTATTTTGGACAAAAGTCCTAACAATTAAAGTCGTTGCTCCACGAGGTGTTGTATGTGGAAAGACATTTGTATTATAAAATGTTCATAAATATAGACCCTCACTATTGTCATCCTAAACGGAAAGATAGGAATAGTGAGGGTTTTCTAGTTCACACTCTATCCTTTTCCTTTGGAAGAATAAGCTAGTCTTGTTTGGGACTTCATTACTATCCAGTGGATAAAGAGAATATAAGAACAGGTTTGAGGATATAAGATCCCGGATTCTACTGGAGGTAGAACCAACAACCACTCAACATGAAAAGGGGAATTTGAAATGTCCAAACAAAACGAGTTAGTTACCACTCGTATCTTTGATACGTCACGGGAGCTTGTATTCAAGGCGTTTACGGAGACTGAGCATCTTAAACACTGGTGGGGGCCAGGTTACATGATGAATGTCATCAAGTTCGATCTCCGTCCAGGTGGTGTATTTCACTACATCAAGCGATCGCCTGGAGGCGGAGAAATGTGGAACAAATTTGTTTATCGCGAAATCATAGAGCCAGAGAGACTTGTCTACACGAATTCTTTTTGCGACGAGGAAGGCAAGACGATCCGGGCTCCATTTGGCCCTACTTGGCCGATGGAAATCCTTAATACTTTCACATTCATTGAGCAGAAAGGCAAGACGATGCTCACCATGCGTGCGGTTCCTCTATCTGCAACGGAGGAGGAGCTCAAAACCTTTGAGGCAGCACATGATATGGTTCAGATGGGATTTGAAGGGCTCCTCGACCTGCTTGGTGGTTATCTGGCCAGGGTGTACAACTTGTAATTATCCAATTGAAAAAAGTTAATGTTAAATAATTACAAAAAAATTGCCTCCAAGTTTCTGGAGGAAATTTTTTTTATTATACTTCTCTAGATATAAAATAATTTTAGTACATTTGTTTTATATACACTTATCTACTAATCACTTCTCTGAAAATAAAACAGTTGTTTGCATATTCATAAATTATTTCCTGTTTCTCCTTGATAAAACAGTATACTACTTAGAAGGAGGAGAGAGAAAACATGCTATTTAAAATATTTATCGTAGAAGATGATGAAATGCTCCTTTCATTACTAGAAAATTTTTTGCAAAAGTACGGATTTGAGACCTTTTGTGTAAGAGACTTTGATACGCTCATGGAAGATTTCCGAACTTTCCAGCCACACCTTATTCTATTAGATATAAACTTACCCAAATACGACGGATATGAATGGTGCAAACAAATCAGAAAAAACTCAAATTGCCCAATTATCTTCATTTCTGCTCGGGATAGTAAAATGGATCAAGTCATGGCATTGGAATATGGAGCAGATGATTTTATTACAAAACCATTCGACTATGAAATCACACTTGCAAAAATAAAAAGCCATTTAAGACGTGCTTTTGGGACATATGCAACACTGTCCAATCAAAGAATAGTTGAAGCAGATGGTTTACAATTAAACTTAGATCGTTTAACACTCGCTTGGAAATCAAACACAGTAGAATTACGAAATACAGAAGCGAAAATATTGGACTTATGTATGACTCAAATCGATTGTGTCGTTAGTCGAGATCAATTATTGGAAAAAATATGGGATGATCAAGCATTTGTCGATGAAAATACATTGAATGTCTATATCCGACGAGTACGGAACAAGTTAGATCAATTGCAATTAAATGGTTCGCTACAAACCATTCGAGGAGAAGGATATCGCCTAAGATCCATTTGGAGGGAGATAACATGAAACTATTTCTTCGAGAGCAAATATCTTTGTTTGTCTTAAACGTACTGCAATTAGGTTTTATGATTCTACTTCTGTGGATGGATGGTTTTCATGAGCTAACGAAACTGGCATATCCCATTTTCTTTTATTTTTTTCTGCTTTTTTTGTATCTTTGTTACCGCTACTTGACAAATCGGACTTTTTACCAGCGATTATCCACAAATGTTCACTCGGTAGATGCGATTGAGATGAAAGTACAATTGGCTCCACTATCACAAAGTTTAGGGAAACTATTAAAAAATCAAAGTGAACTTTATAGAAAGGAACTACAGTCATATAAAGATCAAATCGATCAACACATTCAATTTATGAATCAATGGGTACATCAAATGAAAACCCCCTTGGCAGTAATCGATTTGATATTACAAAATCATCAAAACAAAGAAGGTAATGCCATTTCTTATGAACTAGACAGACTAAAAAAAGGACTGGAAATGGTTCTTTATACCTCAAGATTAAGTACATTCGACCGGGACTTCTTTGTCGAAAAATTAAACTTAGAATCCATCGTACGTACCGTTACCTCAGATCTGAAGAGATTTTTTATTCAAAAAAAACTTTACCCTCAATTTCAATCGGACAACTCTCTCACCGTTACTTCTGATGAGAAATGGTTATCTTTTGTTGTAATGCAAATTGCGATCAATGCGGTTCGATATAGCCCCAAAGAAGACAGCAAGATTATTTTCCGTATTCACCATCGCGAAAATAGAACTGTCTTAGAAGTAATAGATACAGGAGTAGGTATACCCGCGAGCGACTTACCACGTGTATTTGATGCCCATTTTACTGGCCAAAACGGTAGGAATTTTCACGAGTCTACCGGTATGGGACTTTTTCTAGTAAAACAAATTTGTCAAAAGTTAAACCACCAAGTGGAGATAGAATCAACCGTCTCCAAAGGGACTACTGTGCGGATTTTGTTCTAAATCCACTACCTTACCGAAAGGTAAGATGGAGTAAGATAAACCATTGGTTTGTTCATTTTTTTTTTATTATGATACATACATACCCAGAAAGAGGTGTACACGTGTCTACTTTAAGGGTGAATAAAATCTCAAAAATATATGAGAAACATCCCGTTTTGGATCGTATTAGTTTTTCTATCGAATCTGGTGAATTTGTAGGAATAATGGGACCTTCCGGAAGTGGAAAATCAACTTTATTACGAAGTTTAGGTACATTGGATCATCCAACAAATGGAGAAGTATGGATGAAGGATGAAAATCCTTTTGAGTTACAACAAAAAGACTTAGCTAGGTTTAGAAGAAAAAAGTTAGGTTTTGTCTTTCAGCAGTTCGACTTACTAGATACGTTGACCGTTGAAGAAAATATTCTCCTGCCTCTTATTTTGAATAAAGATGATATTCCTTTTATGAAACAGAGATTGCAAGAGGTTACAACGGAATTGGGAATAGAAAAACTTGTAAAGATGAGGATTGACTCTTTATCTGGAGGTCAGAAGCAAAAAACTGCTATTGCACGGGCGATTATCCATCATCCAGAGCTGTTACTTGCAGATGAACCAACAGGTAGTCTGGACTCCAGGGCTTCACATGAAATCATGGAGATATTCTACTCCCTCCATAAACAAAATAAAACCACTATCTTATTAGTCACCCATGACCCTGTCATTGCTAGTTACTGTGATCGTCTATTATTTCTAAAAGACGGTCGACTATACAATGAAATTTACAAAGGTGGTAACCAAAAAGAGTTCTTCCAAAAAATAGTGGATATGCTTGCGTTGCTAGGGGGAGACAGACGTGACTTTTACACAGTTAATTTTCCGAAATATGATCCGTAATTACTCTATGTATCTAGCTTACTTCTTTAGCTGTGTACTCTCGATCCTGAGTTTCTTTGTGTATACACTTTTCGTCTTACATCCACAACTTAACAATCGAGTTGTTTTACAAAACGCTGTTGATTGGATGTATGGCGCAAGTTGGATTATCTATACTTTTGCGTTATTTTTTATCCTATATTCGATACAAATTTTCCTTCAAAACAGACACCAAGAGTTTGGAATATGGTTTATGCAAGGAATGTCCATCCGTCAATTTCGTGGCATGATCTTTTATGAAAACTTGTGTATCGGAATAAGTTCCATTGTAGTGGGAATTGTTTGTGGGATTAGTATCGAGAAGTTATTTCTTTTAGTCAGTACTCAAATTATGGATATTTCCATTCTAGAATTTTATTTTCCTTGGAAAGCGATTTTCATCACGATTGAGGTATATGTGTTCCTGTTCATTGTATTGGCCTATGGAACTCCTTTTCTCATGAGGAAGAAAAAAATAGTGGATTACCTATATGGTCGAAAACAAGGAGATCAATCGAAAAAAGTATCGATTTTCTTGTCCATTCTATCTATTGTTTTTCTTACTCTTGGATATTATCTAGCATTTGTCACATCAAAATCTACTATTATTTCCAATATTTCTCCAATACTCCTATTGATTGGAATAGGGACTTATTTCTTCTTTACACAACTTATTCCTTTGGTTATCTCTTTATTTAAAACAAGACTTGCTTGGTATTGGAAAAAAACGAATTTCCTTGCAATATCCAACTTATCTATTACATGCAAAAACTATGCTCCTATATTCTTTATCATCACCATCATCTATACCGTATCTTTTTGTATGCTTGGCACATTCGCTTCCTCACAAGCACTAAATAAGCAATTCCGTTTGGATTACCCACTTGATGTCGGTTATATCGCTAAAAGCAAAGAAAAGTTTCATTTGCAAAATATTTTAAAAATAAAACAAGAACTAAGTGCAAGAGGAATCCATTACACAACATATCAATCCAATATAAAATATATCCCAATAAAATCAATGAAAAAGAAAAGCTATACAGATATTCCCGTCATCTCGTATACGGATTACAAAAACATGCTTCTCCAATCGGGGCAAACCGTTGTTGAGCCCAGCATAAAAGGAAATGAAGTAATAGGTTTGTTGACGTCTCAATTAGATAGTTATCTGACCCATGACAAATACCATGTGAAAAATACAACTATCACCTTGTATCAAGAGAAGATGGGAAAATACGTAACTATTCCATGGCGGTTGTTACAAAGCCAAGCTCTGATTGTAAGTGATGACATGTTTGCTAGATTCAATCCATCTAAATCTGCAACATTTACTGGGTTTTATAGTACTGCCCCCCTCACTAAAACGTTAGATTTGGGGAAAACATTGGTCCGAGAAGGTCGTATAATGCCCAGCGATCAAAAACCTTATAGCATGATTGTCAGTGGAACTTTATATAAAAATCAAATCCACCTGTTTCGTATTTTATTTTTTATCATATTTCTGATAGCTATTGGTACATTTGTTGCTTCTGGCAGTTTTGTCTATTTGCAACTTCTCTCCAATATAAACAAGGAAACGGAACACTTCATCATTTTACAAAAAATAGGATTATCGGAACGAGAATGGAATAAAACGATCACTTTTCACTTGGGAGCACTATTTTTTCTCCCTATCACAATAGCAGTTATTCACAGTATATTTGCGTTGATAGTCCTGCAAAACTATTTTATTGTATCCATCACATCAGAATGGATCATTGTAATAACTACATTTTTAGTAGGACAATTATTTTATTTCTTAATCATCCGCAAACGATATAGTTGGAATGTACAAAAAACTATTCTTAATTAGAGGTGTAAATAAAATGGAAAACTGGATCATCTCCTTTATGGAGGAATTTGGGTACTTAGGGATCTTTCTTATGATTATGTTAGAAAATCTTTTCCCTCCAATCCCTTCCGAAATCGTCTTAGCATTTGGTGGATTTATGACAACAAAAACAGACACTACCATTGTAGGAGTAATCACTGCATCTACATTAGGCGCAGTAGCTGGTGCCATCATCTTGTACTACTTTGGCAAACTTCTTCATTTCGAACGATTAGAAAAAATAGTAGATCGATGGGGTTATCTCTTGCGCACGAAAAAAGAAGATGTTCATAAAGCAAATCAGTGGTTTGAAAAGTATGGTATCTGGACAGTGTTCTTTTGTCGGATGGTTCCGATCTTACGAAGCCTTATTTCGATCCCAGCTGGAATGGGCAGAATGAACTTACCTATCTTCCTATTTTTCACTACTTTAGGATCACTCATTTGGAATACCATTTTAGTGAATCTTGGTGCAATGCTTGGTGCATCTTGGTCAAAGGTTCTCGAATATATGAGCGTTTATCAAAATATTGTCATCGTAATTATCGGAATAGTAGGGGTTGGCTTTATCATCTGGTTCATTCGAAATCGCATGTACAAAGCAAGCCGATAATGTCTAAGGGAGTTTAACCATGAATAATAATCAAAAAATTAAAACTATTATGATATTATCATTCGCATTTTTGTTTGCTTGTATCAGCCTTTATACCATTATTCCACCAAGTCCAGATAAGAATGCTGATATCTCGAAAAATTTCTCAGCAGATCGTGCGATCCAACACTTAAACCACATAGCAAAGGCTGCTCATCCAAGTGGCTCAGTAGAAAATGAAAAGGTAAGAAATTATCTTATTGAACAATTACGACTAATGGGATTGAGGCCAGAGGTAGAACACTCCAATCATGCTTCGTTGTACCCTAAAATGTTAACTGGCGGAGATATGTACAATGTAATCGGTAAACTTGAAGGTACTAGCAGTGATCATGCGATCATGATGTCTGCACACTATGACTCTGTTCAACAAGGACCCGGAGCTAGTGATGACGGAAGTGGGGTAGCTGCTTTATTAGAAACCATTCGTGTTTTACAATCAGGCCCTCCTTTAAAAAATGATATTTATTTCATATTTACTGATGGCGAAGAGCAAGGATTAATGGGAGCAAAGGAATTTTGGACGAAATCAAAACATAAACAAAAAATGGATCTCATCATAAATTTGGAGGCAAGAGGAACTAGTGGCCCGTCTATTATGTTCCAAACCAGTGATCAAAACGGTTGGATTGTAAAAGAATTTGCCAAAGTAGCCCCAAATCCTGTTACTTCATCCTTACTCGGAAATCTTTTTGAGATCATGCCAAACGACTCGGATTTAACGGTTTCCAATGAAAATAAAATACCTGGATTGAATTTTGCCTATGGTGATGGATGGACTGGATATCATACACCACACGATGATGTCAAACACCTAGATATACGTTCGTTAGAGCACCAAGGGCAAAATGCCTTAGCAATGGCTAGGCACTTTGGTCAAATGGAATTAAATAATATCAAGAAAGAAAATGCAGTTTATTTTAATTTTTTCGGAGTAGTTATCTCCTACTCCTATTACTGGATTTACCCCCTAACAGGGTTGATCGTACTTTTGTTTGTGATGGTTACGACCTTTGCAGTAAAGAAAAAGGGCGCCACTTACAAAGGATTAGGGATGGGTTTATTAGCTATACTACTAGCTGTTATTGCTTCCATCCTCGCAACTGTATTGATTTGGATGGGCGTAAACGCACTTTGGGCTGAAAAAATGACCTTATTTAGTGGTGCAATCTATGACAGTCTTTATTATCAGTGGGCATTTCTGTTATTCACTGCATCTATCTGTTTCCTTATCTGGAGGAAATTCCATTCCATAAATGAATGGGAAATGACTTTGTCCGCGATTTTTCTCGGTGTCATTTTTCTCGTATTGTTAACACAATTTCTACCTGGTGCTAGCTATCTGTTCGCTTGGCCATTACTTGTATCTCTGTTGGTACTTGGGTGGGCAGTATGGAAAAATAAAATGGATAAAATAAGCTCTAACTCATGGTTATTATCGCTTATATCCTTTTTACCAGTGGTACTATTCATACCCCTTCTCAAGTTACTATTTACCTTTTTTCCAATAAGTCTTGTTCCTTACCTCATGTTGCTTGTTGTTTGGCTCTTAGCCTTGGTATTCATGCACTGTAAACAGCTATTTCAACTGGGACAATGGGTTCCTTATACCTTAATAGGAATTGCGGTAGTGGTATTGGCTATTAGCTTTTTCCGCTCCACCCCAAACGCTGATCGTCCTATAGATAGTAACTTATTCTATGTCGTAGATCAGGACAAAAAACAAGCACAGTGGGTTACTACCCAACAACCGGATGATTGGACGAAGAAATATATATCCACAGCGAATATATCAAATATAAAAGCTATCTTGCCGTTTAACTATGATAAAAAAGCATGGGTAGGAAATGCTCCAGTACGAAACTATCAAATGCCCAAAATAAAGCTAGTAAAGACAAAGAAAAAGCAAGGAAATAAAAGAGTTCATATCCGATTATCAGGCGGAACGGATGTACAAAACATGTATCTAGCTATTCCTGACGGACGCGTTCAAAAAATAAAAATTGGAAAAGAATCGTTCACGATACCATCCACCATGCAAACTTTTTACTATAAACAAGCGGGTGTTCCAAAACAAGGTTTGGATGTGATGGTAGAAATAAAAGGAGAACAACCTGTAGAATTTACTTTTGGTGCTGAGCAACATCCTGATCCTGAAATCCGCTCTAACCGTCCATCCCATCTCATTACAAGTGGACTGTTTGATGAAAGTATTTTAGTAATCAAACGTATTACTTACTAATTCTTTAGAGTTAGAAGGAGCATTTCTTGATTTTGTCTATCATTCGCCCAATAGAATTATATGTAACAGATTAATATGATTCTAAAAAAAAGAAGTTCTAAAACAAACTATGAGAGGACCATTAATAATATTAGAATAGTAGGAATCATTTAGATGGCAAATGAAAAAGAAAGAAATGAGAAATAGATAGGTGTGGAAAAAGAAAAAACCTGTCAGGGAAAATCATATGTACAATCAAGGAAAGAGGAATTTATAATACAGGAAGGTGATACTGTGACCAATACATGGGAACCCACGTCATCAGGTGTGTTGCGACTTCCCTCAGGCCGACTCATCCGCGGCCGAGCACTAAGACGCCCACTTCTACCAGGACCACAGCCCACCTTCGCGCTCTACCTTCTGGGACACCGTCCATCACCCGTAGCATGGGAAAACCGCTGGATCCATTGGCCTGATTTCTGGCTACCAATCAACCGCGATACAACCGCTGAGGCTCTTCGCGAAGCATGGGAACGAGCTGAATTTGAACGGGTCGAAATCGCTTGTGGTGGAGGGAATGGACGCACTGGTACTGCACTTGCTTGCCTCGCCGTGATTGATGGGGTACCTAACCACCAGGCTGTCGCCTATATCCGGCAACACTACGCTCCGCACGCCGTTGAAACACCTTGGCAACGCCGTTTCGTCTCTCGTTTCCAGTAGTGTTCATCACAAGTTGTTTTCTTGTTACTGGTGTTCATACCGATACCTTAACATAAAAATCGCCTCCAAATTAATTGGAGGCGATTCACTTTTCTTTCCTTTGAAACAAATGCTTCAAAGCATGGTACACTTGGCTTTTTTCTCGGATAACAAAATGCATAAATTTTGGGTCTACTAAATGGAGATAGGCTGTCATGAGAAGTACTGTGACGGTTGTATTGTTATAACTATCCAAGACATAGTCAAATTCAAGTTTAATAAAACACTCTTTGTCGTTGTCTTTCCTTTTCTTTCATTAGAAATGGTTAAAAATTACCGGAAAAATGGCAGTTCTTTTACACCAATCATACGTGCATATATGAAAAGTTGACCTTTATGGTGAACTTCGTGATCGTACATCGCGGTGAGATACTTTTTCTTAGGTCCTTGTAGTTTTGGATGTAACGAATTATTTTCAGCTTCCAACTCATCATCAGTGAATGACTTATAGGTAGCCTTTGTTTTTTCCGTAAAATTCTTTACTGCCTTACGAACATCTTCTATATTTTTACATTCGGGTATATCTGGTGTAGCAAATTTTTCTGTTTTTACCATCGAAACGAACACATCATTCCATCCTGCAATGTGTAATACAAGTTCGCCAAGCGTCATAGCATCATCCCAAGGTTTAAAATCAATATGTTCATCATGAATCTGTTTTAGCAGTTCCTCCAACACATTTCGATGCTGTATCCAATCGTTCATCATTTGCTTAGCTAATCCCAAACCAATCTCTCCTAAACATTCTGATTTTTAAATTTGTAACCTCTACATTCGTTAGCAAAAATCCCAAAAAAACAAATGTTCCTATATGTACACTATTTTATCACATAGTAATCTCTTGTTAATAGGAAAATTGAATAGTAGGAAATTTCCTGTCAAAGATTTGGTTAGATATGCACACCATTAAGGAGATATTTTGTATTTTTAGCACCTAGGTAGTTACTTTCCGTAAATACAACATTCGTGCAAACAAAAAGTACAGAATCAATAATAAGCATTGCAATCCAATAGAAATCCATAATAGGATAGGTAAATCTCTTGTAAACAAAATACTTGCACCCAAAAAGTGTAAACCTGCTGCTAATAAAAAGGGTCCAAAGTATAGGTAAATCATCTGACATGTTCCAAGTCGACGGGTTTCCAGCCTTGACCAGCCTAGTTTAGCCAAAATCCGATACTGTTCTTCATCTGACATTTGTTCGACTCGATTACGGAAATAGAGGAAACTTACAGCAGCAATGAAACTAATAATTGCACCAAATAACCCTTCATTTTCCCCAGTAAATAAAGGATCACGAGCAATTAAATTATTAGTCTTTTCCCATCTCTGACTAATGTTAAATTCAGGAGAGCCATACTTTGGATCGCTTTTCATCCATTTGGGTACCAAATAAACAAGATATCTTATTGTCAAAACTTTAGGTTCTTCTCCGGTTAGTTCGGTGGGTTTAATGAGTCTCGATAGTTTTGCATAGGTATTATCCGAGACAACAATGGTATCTACATAAGAAAATAATTTTATCGACTCCCTATGAACCTGAACAGGCTTGGAGATACCCGCTAGTTCTAATACTTTTGACACACGGTCGTTTTGTTGTTTCCTATTGGTATATTCATCATATAAATAAAGTACTTCATTATCTTGTAATGTTGGACGTTTCTTTTGTCCCGTCATAGCTGTTAAAGCTTGATAATTAGAGTATTGTAATACTTTTGTCCTTTCTACTCCATCCAACCAAAGTGCATCAAACTTTTTATACTTATAGGAAACTTTCTCTTGGTCTAACATTTGATTTAATCGAATTTCATCCTTATATGGCTGATTCTTACCAGATGAATTTAAAACTAAGATATACGTGAATGAAGAACTTTTTGTCGGCTGATCGACTTTTTTGTGGATATCACTTATAACCATGTGTGTGAAAAAAATTGCTATAAAGAAAAAGAATGCAGCAAGCACCCCAGCGATCGGAGATGCTTTGGATTGAAATCGTTGGCGGGCTCCCCATAACAAGTAAGTTGGGCTATTGTTCCACTTCCCTAATTGTTGAATAAAAGCACCTAGATGGGCAATCACGAAATAACTCCCTATACAGAAGCATGGAATTAGGATATATCCTTCATCCCAATCCATTGCATAAAAGCCTTTCCCGACCCCAAGCATGACGATACCAATGACAAAGAACAAACTCTTAGCTCTAGATTTTGCAAAGGATTTTCCTTGAAGGAGAGAAATAACTTTTTGGAATCGAATCAAAAGAATGGTAATCAGTGCACTTAATAAAAATAGACCACCGATCATCAGTCCGGTCCAAAACATAGCATTTAACGGAAAATAAAATGGTAATATCCTCGGCATAGATGTCAGCGGAGCGATAAGAATAAAGAATAATTTACTAAGGGATAGTCCAAGTATAATCCCTGAGATGATCGTTGCTACGCCAATCAGCATCTGTTTGAGAAATAGGATGATGCTAAGTTGTACAAATGATGCACCATGTAATAAGAATTGAGCAATTTCTTTTTTTTGAACTTGAAGAAAAAAACTGATCGAAAAAAACAAAAAAAGCAATAAGATAGGAATGTATACAGATTGAGAGAAACTACTAATATTTAAGATTCGTTCTATTAATGTATAGTCAACAATTCCTGATAAATATTTCATCTTCAATGGATGCGTGTTGAGAATATTGCTTAAAAACAAGGTAGTTACGATAATGACATTGCATAGAAAATACGCCAAATAACTTCTTGCATTCCGCCTAACTCCTTGAAAAGCCAATCTTGACATACTCATCTTAGGTCACCTTCCAATAAAGAAAGCAAATCAATGATACGTTGGAAAAAGGTTTGCCTATTCTCTCCTTGGTGAATTTCATTCACTATTTTCCCATCTTTCAGAAAAATAACCCGATGACAATAACTAGCGATAACAGGATCATGTGTAACTAATAGCATTGCCGATTTTTCCGTTTCTTGCACATTACAGAGTAGTTCCATCACATCTCGAGATGTTTTTGAATCTAAATTACCTGTTGGTTCATCTGCTAGGATAAGAAAAGGAGTATGAATGATTGCCCGAGCAATCGCTACTCGTTGTGCTTGTCCACCTGAGAGTTCAAAAACATATTTATCAAGAATAGATTTCATATTTAATTGATCAGCCACTTTTTCTAATCGAACTGTAATCTCATTTGCTTTAAAGCTATTCATCACTAGAGGAAGGGTAATATTTTCCCGAACGGTTAGATTGTCCAGCAAATTGAAATTTTGAAAAACGAATCCTAATTTTCGGCGGATCAAACTACGTTCATGAAAGGGAATTCGTCCCGTATCATTTCCTGTTATGATCACTTGACCAGAAGTGGGTTCATCTATGGTAGAAACGATATTCAACAATGTTGTTTTCCCACTACCTGACGGCCCCATGATCCCTACTCGTTCTTCGGATTGAAGATCAAAACTAATACCATTTAATGCACTTACTAACACATTTCCACTATGCACCTTATACAATTCTTCGATTTTTAATACATTCATTGAAAAACCCCCTTTTATATTGCTACCATAACGAATTGCTGCTTAATTACCTATCGAATTAGTTGAAACCATTCTTACATTGTTGTAAGAATGGTTGTTAGAAAAATAAATCCTTAAGGTGGTCCCGATGCCAACAGTTGACTCCATCTCTATCTGGTGATGCATACGATGGCAAACTTCTCGCACTAAATACAATCCCATACCTGTAGACTCTCTAAACTTCCTCCCATTCCTCCCAGTATAATGGACATCAAACACACGATTAATATCTTCTGTAGGAATTCCTACTCCGTGGTCAGTTATTTCTAAGCTGATTTTATTCCCTTGTTGGGAAGACGCGATTTTGACAACTTGCCCCTTTTCAGCAGAATAACGTACTGCATTCGTCAAAATCTGTTTGATCACAAAAGCCAACCATTTCTTATCTGAGCAAATTACCAACTGATCATCTACTTGAAAATCAGGAAAGATCTTATGCTTAATAAACAATCGCTTGTTTTCTTTTAATACTTGTTTTAATAAAGATGCTAATTCGATCTGTTCTACTTGAAAATCTTTTTCAAATGCATCTAATCGGGATGTATACAGGATCAATTCTAAACCATTCGATACTTTTTCTGTTTCTTCTCGAATTTGTTCTAACACAGGACTGTTCTCTTCTTGGAAAATCAGCGAAATAACGGATAAAGGTGTTTTCATCTGATGAACCCATAAATTAACAAATGCTAAATGCTTTTCTTGCTTCGCTTGATACTGATAGAGCTTATCTTTATACAATCGATATTGAGTCTCTAATAAGTGCTGCAATTTTTTTGGTACTGATGCATCAGATAATGGAGTTACCGTTTCCTCTAGTTTCACTGGAAGTTTTGTAAGACGCTGATAGTAGGTCCGATAACGAACATAACGGTAAAACAAATAAATTATCAAAACCGAAATACTTAGAAAAACAGCATAGAATAAACTCGAAAAGTTACGATATTCACCAAACCAAAATACAATAGCCACAATCGTTAATTGTTTAAGATAGAAAAAAAATAAAACCAAATGTTCACGCAAAAACAACTTCATTTTCATTCACCCCATACTTTCAACAATCGATATCCGACTCCTCGTACTGTTTCAACAGCACCTACAAGCCCAATGAGCTTCATTTTTTTACGTATTCTCGTTATGTAAACGCTTAGTGTATTCTCATCGACAAAGGTATGTTCATCCCATAGTTTTTCTAATAAATGATCTCTGCTCATTACCCGATCCCCTGCATTCATCAATACTTCCATCAGCACAAGTTCTTTTTTTGTAAGCTCTATCTTTTCACCGCGGTAAACTAATTCAAAACGATCTAGGTAGAGAATCAGACCATTTATATTAAGTAAACGTTCTGCATTAGAAAGTGCATACTCACCATACGCACGTCGTAAATGGCTGCGAATTTTGGCTATAACCACATCTAACTCAAATGGCTTGGTGATATAATCATCAGCGCCATTCTCTAATGCCATTATCTGATCCATCTTACCTTCACGAGCAGAGATAAATAAAATCGGACAATTAGAAAGTAAGCGAAGTTGTCTGCACCAGTAAAAACCATCAAAATAAGGGAGATTTACATCCAATAAAACCAAATTTGGCTGTATTTCAGAGAAAATTTTTGTGATTTTCTGAAAATCAACTGCACAATAAGCCTCATATCCATATTTTTTTAACATCGCTTGCAGGCGCAAACTAATCTGTTCATCATCTTCCACTATGAGAATTCGTACCAAAAATAACTCCTCCTATTAGAAAAAAGTGAATATCTTAGATGGGATTCTTTTTTAGAAGGTAACACATATTCAATAACGAAATTATGTCTATCCATCAAACTAAAAACTGACCCACCAGAATCTGCTTCATAAAAACCTGAAATAAAAAATCGCCTCCTATAAAACACTTTACATATTTATCTAATTAAATGCACAACGAAAATAACATTCTCCGATTAATATAGAAGGTTGTTTCAATTCAAACTACTTCTTCCGATCGAAAGAAATGCTTCAACGCATGGTACACTTGGCTCTTTCGCAAGAACAAGATGGGTTTATTCTCTATTTCACACTCCCTTTTGCCACAGGAAAAGATTTAGATGTAACACAGCATGGAGACGAACTAATGATTCAAGTGGGACCCTATCGAAGAAAAGTTACGTTGCCTCGATCATTGACCGGAAGACCCATTCTAGGTGCCCGTTTTATTGAGGAGCAACTATGTATCTGTTTTGGTGACCGTGAATCAACGATGGAAGATGGGGAGGATAAATCATGATTAAAAAAGAGGTAGCCCATCGATTGATTGATCAATTGTTTGAGATTCGTGAAACATTCCAAGAAAAATCAAAAACACAAAAACATTTTCAGCAGGCAAAGAAAGAAGGGTTATTGGGGCTCCAATCTTTAATAGCACATATGATTCAAAAAATAGAAAAAAATGAAAAAAAACAGTCTCAACAAGTACACCAAGAGAAAAAAATCGATATTGAGTATTAATGAGAAACATGAAACATAAAAATCGCCCCCCTGCACAGGAGGCGATTTCTCATTGGACTACTCCGAACACAATCACTTCTGTTGGTGTCATTTCTATCGTTATGAGAGTTATTTATCGAACTCTTTATATCAAAAAATATATAGAAAAATGTAATAAATTACATAATAGAAAGCGTTTACATTTCTTTTTGTTTATAATATTATTGCAATAATAAATAGTATTATAGATTTACATTTTATTCTTTATCTTTCTTTGTGATTTCTATAAATATTAGGAGGGATTCACATGAAAAGGTATCGTGTAGGTCTGGCGGTGATGTTTGCATTAGCCTTAGTTGTCTCTAGTCTTTTTATCCAAACACAAAAGGTTGACGCTGCAAATTTAACGTATGACAGTACCAATCCATATACCACTGGGTGTGCCTACAAAAACGCTTTTGTGTACGAAACCCAGTACTTTTCAGGCGGTTATTTACAACTATGGGGAAGTGCTTACTGTCATACTGCTTGGGCTAGAGTGTATTTATATAATGCTGCTCCTTGGAATGGTTACGCCGATGCGTTTATCCAAAGAAGCGATGGAAAAGAATTACATTGCGATGACATAGGAGGAAATGACACCGTTGATTACGGACAACATTCTTGTCACACTCCACAATTATGGGATAGAAACCCCTATAAATCATGGGCTGGTACAGACGGAGGTATTATTCCTTATTACAAAACAGATTGGCATTAATTCTTTTGAGCCTGTTGTACAAACGAAAAACATTTCTCTGATAAAGAAGTAGTTGCGGTCTATATTACTTAAAGTCGGGATTTTTGATCTTAAAAAACCCCAAAATCATAGACAGAAATATTATGGTCTGCGATTTGGGGATTTATCATGCAGATTAATCTTAGATCCATGATCCAGTGTATATCAGCGTCACATATAAAATATCCCCAAACGACGATACACTGTTGATGCTAGAATTGCTTAAGACGGTACTCTCTTTAATATCATATTATTAATAATAGAATAACAATTCGATATATTTATCGCATTGATACTAGGATGTTAGACTAGATCCTGAATGGGTAAGCTACCTATGCTTAGTAGATTTCAGAGTAATCAATTTTAATTTAATAGCGGTGTATGGTAACTCTTTCCACATCTGATGTTTATTCGTTATTCTGTCGTTAGTGGCTTATTTGTAAATGAACGCATCCATGGTATGATGCACAACATTACCCAACTCATGAAGGGGTTCTTAATAGAAAGCCGATTCATCACATCAATCCAGAAAAGGTAGAAAAAAATATTTTACCCTTATTTCACTCATTTGGCGAAGATTTGAATCAGATCTTATCGAGATATGATGAGAAGGAACTTGAAAACATTCTTGATTTTATTAGACGATGTAATTGTTTGTTAAGGGAACTAGCAGAAAAATGAAAAAATGATGAACTGTATCGCTATCAAATATATAAAGTTTCTCTCGAATATAAAACCAGGTTTATCACAAAAATAGCCTTCTCTGAATTATAGAGAAGGCGGTTCTTTTTAACTACTTCTTGAACTTAAAAGTAATGCTTCAAATACATGGTACACTTGACTCTTTTCACGGATTACAAAGTGAGAAAATTTTGGGTCTACCAAATGGCGATAAGCTGTCATCAAGGTGGAGTAGCGATTGTATTAGAATAGCTGTGCAAGCACTGGGAAATGAATTAAAGAGTTACTTTAACGAAGAATCGCCAACATACCCTGACACCCTGTTGAAGATACCATCCATTCTTTTAGGTTTTTTTATTAACCGTCTGTGAGCATTCTATTTCCTTTATCGAACAGTCACATCAAGTAGTTTTCCAACATCTGGATCTACATTTTGCCAATTAAAGATTACTTCGTAATTCCCAATTTTGTAGTTCCAATATACATGTCCCGCAGCAATTCCAACATGATCTGGTTCTCCAAAAACCTTTTCTACTTCAGATTGTTTTACTTTTAATAAGTTTGGATCTTTGGTAATAATCCAGACTACTCTTTTATTTTCAAGCTCAAAAGAAACATGTCTTTTAGGATAGTCGAGAAAGTCAGATGTGCTTTTCGGTCCTGGTTTCCCATATTCGTTTGTAATGGCGTCTTTTTCACTGCCAATTCCAAATCTACTATTGATAACTTTTCCTTCTGATGCATCTTGTTTTGTCTCTTCTAACAGTTGTTCATTTGATTTTGATCGGTTTGATGATTGAGCAGCAGAAGCGATGTTTACATGAATTACAGAAAATAGTAAGCCAGCAGCAAATAGAAACGCAAAAAATACTCGTATTTCTTTTTTTATCTTCATGACCTTCTTTCATTTATTCTATTTTTAATACATACAGAATTATATGAAAATTATTTATTCTTGTAAATATGAATCTATTTCTCTATTCTACCCATAGGAATAAGGCTTAAGAAGACAAGGGGAAACATAGAAATAATTATAATCAGAAAATAATGCAAAATACCCTAAAGTTGACGGAATAGAGGATAAAGAGAAACAAGCTTTTTATTCCTTGAGCTCTGCAACAAAAATTACACCATTTCCACGATCGGGAGACGAGGAGTACAGATATAGAAATGGCTCAACAAGCTTATCATCTAATAATTGATTATCTTTTCGATTTCAATACTTCCAGTGAGATTGAATCAATCATATCAATCTCTTCAGGTTTCAAAGTAAAGCTCATCGCCTTAACGTTTTCCTCAGCATGATAAATTTTCGATGCTCCAGGAATAGCAAATACAGTTTCACCATTTGCATGAATCATCCAATTTAGTGTAATCTGTGTGGGAGATGCATTATATTTTTGAGCCAAATGTTCGAGTGCATCTATAAGGGTTTTTGACCTTTGCAAACCTGATGGCCGGAATGCTGATGCCCATTTACGCGGGCCATTAATAGACTTCACAAGCGCGGGATTTTTGTGAAATTTCCCACTTAAAATACCTTGCTCGAGTGGGGACCAAGCAATAATTGCAACACCAAGCTCTTTTGCTGTATCCAAAACACCATTTTGTTCTATTCTTCGATCCAGTAAGTTATATTTCACTTGATTCGATACTAGTCGTAATCCGTTTTCTCGCAACACACGATCTGCTTCGCGCATTTTCTTTGCTGAAAAATTACTCACTCCTATATTCTTAATTTTTCCCTGTTTAACCAATTTTGCCATCTCTTTCATCTGGCTTGCTACTGAAGAAAAAGAATAAGGCTGGTGAATTTGATGAAGATGTATAGTCCGATGATCAAGCATTTGCATCCGCTCTTCTATTGTGTTTGAAATACTGCTAGCAGTACGAAAGATAGGCCACCATTTCGTTGCGATATGTGCTTTATCTGCTAAACTTCCTACTTCTTTTAAAGCTTTTGCAAGCATTTGTTCCGATTGCCCTTTACCATACACTTCTGCAGTATCGAACCAATTAATACCTCCTTGTAAACTTATCCGAACTATTTGAAACACATCTTCCTGCGCAAGCACAGGCCAAAACTTTCCTACTATCCCATTTCCATTACTAAATTGCCAACAGCCCAGACCGAGCGGAGAGAGTACTAGATCAGAATTTCCCATCTTTCGCAACTTGAATGATGCTTCCTGTATAACCACAATATCACCTTTCTCTATTTGCTTTATCTCAAAAAGAAGACTTTTGATTTTCTTGTCTGATCAACAGAAGAATCATCTTGAACTTTCGGTTATAAATGATTCAATGTTATCGAAGAGCCGTTTCACTTTAAAGATGGCACTATTTGTTCCAGTTAAAGAATAGTAGTTCTTTGTACCTTCTCGTTTTACTTCGATGATATTGGCATCTTTCAACACTTTTAAGTGGTGAGATACTGCTGGGCGTGATAAGTGTGTCTTTTTTGTAATCTCACCAACCCTAATACCTTGTTCACAACCACATTCAATTAGAGCAATTATAATGGATTGACGTGTTTCATCCCCAATCGCAGTTAGTACTTTTTGGCATTCGCTGAATTCTTGAACTAACCTATTTAAACCTTCTTGTTTATCCATATTCAGTTCCTTTAGTTTAATGGTTTAATTATATAAACGATATTAGCATGAATCATACGTGATAAGTTATTGGGAAAGTATATCGAGACGAATAAGCCACTAACCTTCAAGCTATATCATATATTTCGTTGAGTCCCTAAGCCTCAATCGAAATATATGAGAAAAGATAACAATCAAAAAAGCCTTCTCAAAAAATTGAGAAGGTGATCTCTTTTTACACCACTTCTTTCACTTGAAAGAAATGCTTCAACTAGTGAACACAAAAGATATAGTTACATATTGTTTGTTTTATGGAGAGCCTTTTCTCTGAACTTGATAGACATGTGGAAAATCCAATACAAACGTACTTCCTTCTGGAGAACTTTCTAACAGATATACTTCCCCCTCGCTTAACTCCATGAGGTGTCTTACGATAGACAGTCCGAGCCCGGAGCCCCCTTTATGCCGAGAACGAGAAGAATCCACCCGAAAAAAGCGGTCGAATATCCGCATTTTATCCTGTTCCTGAATACCTATACCTGTATCATGTATCCGAATTATATTTTGTTGGGATTGCTTTACCATTTCGATCGTAATTTCTCCTCCAACCCGATTATACCTTATTGCATTTTCCAGCATATTGATAAATACCCGAAGCATGAGTCCTTCATCAACAACTACTTGAATATCGAGATCTCCTTTTATAAATAAAGAAACTTTCTGTTTTTCAGATAGAGGCTTCACAATCTCCCAAGCTTCTTCTACAATCGGTAAAATAGAAATACTCGCTGTGACCGGCTGTTTTTTCCCCATTGTCAAAATGATCAGATCTGTTACCAATTGTTCAAGACGTTGCAACGCCCTTTCTACGGAAGCAAACGCTAACTGGTATTCAGAAAGGGTTGCCTTCGGATTTAGTTGAATAACTTCTATTTGAGTTCGAATGGTAGCCAAAGGTGTACGCAATTCATGCGCCGCATCTGCAATAAAGTGACTTTGCTGTAAAAACGCTGACTCTATCCGATCAAGCATGGTATTAAAGGAGTGTGCTAATTGAGTCAATTCATCATAAGGCTGGTTTATATCCAGACGAGTATCTAATGTTTCAATATTGATTGACGACGTGGCGTCAACAACTGCTTTTAAAGGGCGAAATGCCATACGAATAAATTGGAACATACAATAAATACCGATAAATATAGTCAAAACAAAACCAATCGTCGAAACGAGCAGTGTTTGTTTTGTATCAAAAATGAACTCAACCACATTGATAAAAGTGACAAGAAATGTACATAGCAAAATAAACATCGTAATGATCCAGAACATCATTTTGATGTAAAAACTTCGGAACGATGACTCTTTAAAATCATTCAACAGATTATCCCTCCTTATTTGTATTAGGAAGAGTTGGTTTGCCAAGTCTATAGCCCTCACCAATCACCGTTTCAATATAAACGCTATCGTTCGCATTCTTTAGTTTTTTACGCAAAGAATTGATATGAACTCTTACTGTTGAGGAAAAAGGATTTGTATTCATATCCCATACATGCTCCAAAAGTTCCTCTGCTGACAATGTTTCATTGGGTCTACGTAGGAAATACTCTAAAACTCCATATTCCTTCTTTGTTAGCCCAATCCTTTTCGTACCGCACCACACCACCTTTGCAATCGTATCCATTATTAATTCTCCATATCGTAAATGAGGATCTCTACCTCTCATATCCCGTCTAAATAAAGCTCTTATTCTAGCTAGCAGCTCTTCAAAATGAAAAGGTTTGACAATGTAATCATCAGCGCCTTGATCCAATCCGAAGATTTTATCATTAGGCTGATCTCTTGCAGTTAACATCAGGATCAGGAGCTGCGGCAGAAGCGCATTTACCTCTCTGCAAACCTCAAGACCATCCATAGTGGGTAAATTCAAGTCCAAGATTAACAAATCATATGTGTTGATCATAACGAGTTCCATTCCCAACTGCCCATCTTCAGCAATGTCTACCGCATAACCTTGCTGCCGTAATCCTTTTGCAAGCGCATCGAGAAGATCCTTTTCGTCTTCAATAATCAAAATACGGATTATGATCACCTCTTTCATAGTCATTATAATGTGGTATACATAGTATGAAAACACAAAACGCCGCATCAACTGCGACGTTTGCAAAAGATTACTTTTTAGTAGGTTTTATGGAGCAGGTTGCCCTATTCAATTGACGAAATCCATACCATGTACCAACTGCCCAAATTAGCGTCACTAATATTCCCGCCAATATAATATTATTGCGGACTAAAATGCCTATCGTGCCTCCACCCAAAATCGTAAGAAGTAGCGTTAATGTAAATGGCAAATGACATGGACAAAATAGAAATGAAGCAGCGATCCAAATTATTCCGCGTTTTTTCCCATGGCTAGATTCAACCTCTGTCATGGAAACTCACCTCATTCTATGCTTTTCTTCTTTTGACAAAGTAAACTATGGTGCATGCAATTACAAGGACAACTGCAGCGCAAATTAAGATTGAAGTAGTACTCATTCGATAACAACCTCCCTATTTTATTTAAATGATCTAGCCACTCTTTTTACTGCAAAAGTCATTAAACTGAAAACATAACAAAATACACAGCCCATAAACTTCGGATATTTTTCAAACTTACACTCATTGGCATTGGCACAATTACTCATCTCACAACCTCCTGGCCACATCGGAATTGCCTTTCTCATTGCATTCTTACTTTAACAAAACCGATGTTAAATCTTTGTTAAGTCAAAAAATCATAAAAAAGACACATGTGCGGCCTATCTTGGGCATTGTTTCTTAAATCGAATAGGTGACAGAATCAGTTGATAGATTTTGAGTGGTCATAAGCCATGTCAAGACAATGTAGGCAGTGTGTAAGGAATGGAGTCCAATGATAACCTTCATTATGTATCTTCAACCTTTTTTTCAATAAGCTGCAAAAATCATGGACACAACCTCCAATTAGTTCATTCCTGAAACTATTAATTCAGAACCATATGTATAACGAAATAGATAGCGGTACCGTTTCAGAAGTGATTTTAATGTAGTAGGAGTAAGAAGAAGTGAGTAGAATTTTCTTCACCTGTCATTGTTCTACTACACACGATTATGATCTGCTTTCCAAGTCTTAATCGATTTTTTGATTTCCTTAGGAGTTAAATTTTCCTCGACAGTTTTTCTACACAAATCCGGAAATTCTTCATCTGAAGCAAAACGTAAGGCAACAATTTGTTTTATGGTTAACTGATCATCGAGTAAATTTCCAGTTAAGGTGTAATAGCGTAGATTTTCTTCTGCTCGAACCGCACGATCCTGTACTGTCGTTGCAAACATTCGTGTAAAAAAAAGTCCAATGGTCGTGATCAGTGCCACAAGAAGGATCAGTGATGAACTGAACAAAGATCCTTCCTCAAACATAGACAACACCCAATAAACAACAGCTGAAAGAGTAGTTAATAGAGCCAATGGGGCTAAAACATAATGAAATCCAGGAACCATTCTAGCGTGATTTTTATAATTTTGCTTATCTATTGTTCTTCACCTCGTATATAAAATGAGATATCACAAACGTGTCATTCTCACAAGCTACTCGCGTCTACCTTTGATTCAACAATCTGCTTCATTATTATGGAAGAACTTCTAAAATAGCATTAGCTATTGCATTCATTCCTGATTGATTTGGATGATAAGACGAAAATGATCCAAACGATGGATAAAATAGAAATGAAGCAGCGATCCAAATTATTCCGCGTTTCTTCGCATGACTAGATTTAACCTCTGTCATGGAAACTCACCCCATCCTATGCTTTTCTTCTTTTGACAAAGTAAACAATAGTGCATGCAATTACAAGAACAACTGCGGCGCAAATTAAGATTGAAGTAGTACTATTCGATAACAACCTCGCCATTTTATTTAAAAAATCTAGCCACTCTTTTTACTGCACAAGTCATTAAACTGAAAACATAACAAAATACACAGCCCATGAACTTCGGATATTTTTCAAACTTACACTCATTGGCATTGGCACAATTACTCATCTCACAACCTCCCGGCCACATCGAAATTGCCTTGCTTTCTTGCATTCTTACTTTAACAAAACCGGTGTTAAATCTTTGTTAAGTCAAATATCATAAAAGAAAGACCAACTTATGACCTATCTTAGCTATCAAATATATAAAGGTCGAAAATCTTTTTGAACTTGTATGTATAACTCATGTTTTTATCACACAAAAAATCACCTTCTCAAACTATACTCGAGAAGGCGATTTCTCTTACACTACTTCTTGCACTTGAAAGAAATACTTTAAAGCATGGTACACTTGGCTCTTTTCTTGGATACAAAGTGAGCAAATTTTGGGTCTACCAAATGACGATAGGCCGTCATCTAAAGCAAATGGCGATTGTATTGATATAACCGTTTAATCACAACTCTTATCGATTCATCTCAATCGTTCTTCATTCGACTTTGCCATCCTACTTCGATCAATCAGGCTTTAGCAATATAGTTATAATGCTTTTTTTCTAAAATCGCAGGGAAAAACGGCTCTACTAGTGCAAAGAAATCCTTAGCATCTGGTCCAGTTTCAAACGCTTGATGTCCTTCTAATGAATCCCATTCGCTTTTAATGATGAAGTGATTAGGTTCCTCTACTCCATTTAATACTTCGAAGGATAAACAATGTTCGGAACGTTGTAGAAATCCACCCACTTCCTGAAAAGCACTTTGGAATTTCTCCAACGATTCTTTTTCTATGTTTAATCGAATAATTTCTACTACCATTATAAACTCCACCTTTTTTATTTTAATAGTGTATGGCTATTGCCTTTTTAATTGTTTGGTTTGTATCTACTATTTGATCTACCATAAAATCGGCTAGATCAGCTCGAGAAATCGTGCTAGTTAATTTCAAATTCCCAGAATCTCCTGTGCGATATTGCTTTTTCAGGGGACCATTTGTTAAAAATGGAGGCCTTACAATTGTCCAATCCAAACTACTATTTCTAATAACAGCTTCCATATCTTCTTTATCTTGAATAGCAGTTTTATCAAGAATCAAACGAATGAAGCTTCTGTTTATTATCGATACTTTATCCAATGATTCAGTTACGCTCGCTTCACTTATTGCAATAAGTCGCTTCACTTGGTATTTTTCCATTGCAGGGACAATCTGTTGAATCCCTTCTGAACAAATCGTTTTTCTCTGCTTGCTTGTAATTCCGAGTGATGAAATGACAACTTCTTGCTTTCGAATGGCGTGTTCCACATCTTCTGCACAAAGAACGTCACCTTTTACAATGGAAAGATTGGGATGACTGATGAATGCGTCGCTTTGGGTTCGGATAAATGCAGTTACTCTATGCCCATTTTGCAAAGCCATGTTGACGATATGTTGTCCTGTCCTTCCATTCGCGCCAAAAACAACAACTTTCATGCCGTAATGCTCTCCTTAACCTTTGCACCATTGCTTCTATACCATTCCACTGTAGCTCTTAATGTTTCTTCTAGTGGTCGAAAAGTAAGATTCAGATCACGTATCGCCTTATCTCCACTTGTTCGTTTCATTTCTGTCATCACCCGAAGTTCATCAAGAGACATATCGACTTCTTTGTTTCTTAATGAAGCTATTTTTTGCGTGAACCATGTAGAAAGATAAACCATCGAAATCGGAAATTTTTTGGTAGGTGCTGAGACACCAGAAACATGTTGTAATATCTCAAATAATTCTCCTAAGCTAGTGTAATGCGCCGTCACGATATACTTTTCTCCACTTGGAGATTTTTTTGCTGCTTGAATCATTGCGTTGGCAACATCTCGAACGTCAACAACATCAATACCAGAAGGAAAGGAACCTGGAAATTTCTGATCTAGAAAATTCAATACGAACTGACCACTTCCCGTTGGAGCTGCATCACTTGGCCCAAACATCCAAGCTGGCATAATTGTAACAATAGGTATATGGTGTTCCTCCATAAATTTCTTAATTTCCAGATCAGCGATTACTTTACTTTTCCCATACAAATTGAGTGTTTCATCTGGATTCATGTGGTCACTCTCATCACTGATTTCCCCGTTATTTCGTTTACGTATTGTAGCATTTGTACTGATATGAATAACCTTACCTACCTCATATTGTTCAGCGAGTTCAAATAATCGAATTGTATTGGTTACATTTATTTTTTCTAGGTTATCCCAATGATCTCCATTGCGAAATGTCTCTCGAAAATAAGCTGCTGTATGGAAAAGAACATCGGAACCATTCATTTGATGTGCCCACGATTCGATATCAAGTAAATCTCCTTGGACTATCTGTACATCTAATCCATCAAACATCATCTCTGCTTTTTTAGAAGACCTCGCCAATGCTTTTACTTCCCACCCCCTTTCCAATAAAAGTCGAACCAAATTGTTCCCCAATAATCCTGTACCACCTGTTACAAATGCTTTCAAAGTCTCCATCTCCTTTATTTTTATTTATTTATTAGTCAATAAATTAATGGGTAAAAAAAAGTACAGTTTTAAATTTCTTCCCAAAGGTAGCTATTCATCTCTTAAAACTGTACATTTCTGGTATATCCAGAACCTCTATTACGACGATAAACTGTCCAGCTGCTATAAATTTTGCTGCTTCTGATTCTGCGTTTTCCACTCCAGCCTGTTTGAACTGATTGGCAATACTTTGGTGAAAACTCTGGTATATTTTCTTTGTGTGTTCCCTAATCCCTGGCTCAGCTATGGTATGAGCTTGCATGACCAATAAAATCTCATCTCGATGCGTGGTGAGAATGGAATGAAAGGACCGACCCATATTATGCATAATTGAGCTTGCAGACCCTTCAACTTTTAAAAATGCTTCTTCCATTCGCTTTGCTGCACCATCGAGCACTGCTTTAAACAATTCCTCTTTATTTTTAAAGAAATGAAAAATATAGGGTTGGGTCACACTTGCCTCTTTGGCAATTTGTGCTGTTGTGGTTTTATAGTAACCTGATTCACTAAAAATCTTAACAGCTTTATTCATGATTTCTTCTTTTTTGTTTTTGATTTTAGATATGAGAGCATCTCCTCTGTAATATTTTCGTTTATTTATTTATCAATAAATATACAGGTGATGTATTTCGTTGTCAAGCGAATATTACAAAAAACTTTAGTTTTTTGTTTTTTATTGTGATTCCGTTGATTCTTTCACTGTTTCTGATACAAAAAGAAAAAAATAAAAACAAAGTAACTTCACTGCATAACTAAAAATCGACTTCTACGGTTAGTAGAGGGCGATTTCTGTTTACACCACTTCCTGTACTTGAAAGAAATGCTTCAATGCATGGTACACTTGGCTCTTTTCTCGGATTACAAAGTGAGAAAATTTCGGGTCTACCAGATGGCGATAAGCAATCATAAGTGTGCTGTGGCAGTTGTATTGATTTAACTGTTTAAGATATATCCGTAAGGTGTTATATCAGTATTATGCAGGATTTTTATGAAAGTATTTCAACAAGGAGAAAGATTGAAAATGATACCATATTATTAAAAGTCGAAGAAGGAATTGTTGTAACTTTCCTTCTTCAACTTTTGCTACTTGTTGGAGCTGTAGTAATTTTTAGCAATAGAATATATGAGATGGAACCATAATACATGATTTTGCTACTCTATCAGGAATGAAAGTTCAGTTTGCTACATTTCGTATTCGTTAATAAATTCAAAATAATTTCTATTGAATTGTTATATGTGATAGAGTAATATAGAATTATTACTCTTCCATATAGAGCTATTAGATAGAACAATATATGTAATAGTTTTCTGTGATATTTTCTTTTATATATGGCAGATAGAAACTAACCAAAAAGAAGATGATAAAACATGTCACCATGCAATAAAACTTACAAAAGTATCATCCCTAGTATTTTTTTCTTCTTACTGTCTCTAATAACAATGTTTTCTTTAACCAAAGTACCTATTGTATACGGGAAAGAACTTGAAACTACCCAAACTCCAGTCTCCTTTCGAAGTAATGATGGAGTAGTATTACAAGGAACAATTGTGTCCCCAGTTTCAGCAAATAAAAAATATCCAGCAATACTCATGGTTTCTGGAGCTGGAACCGGAAAAAGAGATGTGTTTCAAAAAGAAGCTGAGGCATTTGCAAAACAAGGAATAGTCACCTTGATTTACGACAAACGGACCAAAGGTTATTCTATGACTTCACGAGATTATTCGTTACTTGCTGATGATGCGATAGCAGGTATGAATCTTTTACGAAATCGTAACAATGTAGATCCGAATCGGGTAGGAATATATGGACTTAGTGAAGGAGGATGGGTTGCCCCATTAGCAGCAGTTCGTGATCCAAAAACTGCATTTGTCATTGTAGCTGGTGCGGTTGGTCACACTCCTTCTCAGCAACAGGCCTGGAGTTATGGAGAATTTTTACGTCATGGTAAAGTAAAAGGATCACTTCTACCAACAATGCAAGAAACCGTAATGAAACAACTGATTGGTGTTAAACTGTATCCTGAATATGACTACGACACGATTCCAGTATGGAAAGAAGTTAAACAGCCTGTTCTGGCGATGTGGGGATCTTATGATCGAGAAGCTGTAACAAAACAGAGTTCACAAATTATTACGAATGCCCTTCAACAAGGAGGAAATACTCACTATATCATCCGATTCATAAAAGGAGCTCGGCACAACTTACAGAAGACTTATAACAAAGGTTTTGATAGACCCAATAGTCTAACCCCAGGTGTTGCTGATTTGGTAGTTTCTTGGGTGTATGGTTTGGAAAATAAGTTGCCATCTATTCATATCGATTCAAATATTTCATTACCCGAAGCACCTCAAAGCAAATCATTACCTCCACTTAAATGGTATGAATCAACTTGGTTACAACTCTTTATTTTTATTCTGTTACTATTTGCTTTTGTACAGATTCCGGTAATGACCATTTATCGAAAATGGAAAAAGGGTGACTCCAACACCCCAAATTTAAAACTTGAAAATTGGCTTGCTATTATTGGCTTAACGACAATATTGGGAACTATTATTTATCTCTTATTTATGGTTATGACCGCGGCAAATTTGGTTGGTCCTGTGATTTTTGGGCAACCAATTCCATGGATGATACTTCGTATCTTAGCAGCTTCTATAATTATTCTTACCATCATCATAATCGTGAAATGGTGGAAACATCCAACTAGAATACCAATTGGCATTCGCATACAATTATGTGGATTGATTTTTGCAGGTATATTGTTTATACCTTGGGGAATTTATTGGGGATTATTGGATTAGTTCATCTATAAATATATGGATGGTGGCATCTTCTACCCATACTGCAGAAGATTGCGTTATGCAGATGACATAGGTAACATTTACCACTTAATTTGCTAGAACGAAAAAAATATAACCAAATCCTATTTCAAGATCCCTTACAAGCTGGATACAATAGTTTAAGAAACCTATCACAATATAGAAAAATATCAAAAACTTGTTGATCGTTTGTTAATAGTTGACTTAGAATTAGAAAAGAATTTCTTAGATGAGATTCTAATTTTAGGAAGTGACAAAATAAATGACGAAATTATGTCTTTCCATTAGACTAGAAACTGATCCACCAGGATCAGTTTCATAAAGAAACATGAAAACATAAAAATCGCCTCCTCATATCCATCGAGAAGGCGATCTCTTTTCACACCACTTCCTGTACTTGAAAGAAATGCTTCAATGCATGATACACTTGGCTCTTTTCTCGGATTACAAAGTGAGAAAATTTCGGGTCTACCAGATGGCGATAAGCAGTCATAAGTGTGCTGTGGCGGTTGTATTGATTGACCTCGCCGTATCCAAACATATTGGATCTCTCCATTAGTGCTTTGACCAATCCTACACATCTTTCATTATCAGAGGTGAGGTTATCTCCATCTGAGAAGTGAAAAGGATAAATATTGTAACGATTGATGGGATAACGACTATCGATAATCTCAATCGCTTTTTTGTAGGCAGAAGAGCAGATGGTTCCTCCACTTTCTCCTTTGGTGAAGAACAGGTCTTCTGTTACTTCTTTTGCTTCTGTATGATGTGCGATAAATACGATCTCTACGTTTTCATACTTGGTCCGTAAAAAACGAACCATCCAGAAAAAGAAACTACGCGCGATATACTTTTCGAAGATACCCATTGATCCACTGGTATCCATCATCGCAATCACAACAGCATTGGAATGAGGCTGGATTTTCTCTTCCCATGTTTTAAAGCGAAGATCATCAATCGAGATTTTCGAACGTCGCTTGGAACCTGCCAAAGCATTGCGCTTGATCGCTTCGAGCAGTGTTCGTTTTTTATCGATATTGCCCATCAAGCCTTTTTTGCGAATATCCGTGAAACGAATTTCTTCAATCTGGATATCTTCTTGTTCTTTTTGCTCTAAATGGGGTAGTTCCATCTCTGAAAATAGGATGTTTTCTAATTCATCGATCGAAACTTCTGCCTCAAAGTAATCATCACCTGCTTGGTCCCCCGCACCTTGGCCTTTTCCTTTACCTGGAGAGCCAGAGGGGTCTCTTGCTATCACATCACCTACTTGGCTGTCGCCATCTCCCTGACCAACTTGTTTTCCTTTATTAAAATTGTAGCGAATTCGATACTCTTCAATGGAGCGGATGGGAATCTTGACCATTTGTTTCCCATCTGACATGATGATACTCTCTTCACTCACCAGATCAGGCAAGTTTTTTTTGATCGCTTCTTTTACTTTCTCTTGATGGCGCAGCTGATCCTGATAGCCTTTGCGATGGAGGGACCAATCTTCCTCTGACACAATAAACAGGGGATTCTTCATTTTCGGTTCACCTCCCGCCTCGTTCGGTTATCGATTGAGTAAACTTCCTACATAGCGTAGTAGTCCGTTTGCACTCGAAGGAGTATATCCATAATCCTCTACCAATCGGGAAATCACTTCATTCATTTTTTTTAATTGAATTTCATCGGGTGTTTTGGTTGAAGTCGTGATTTTTACAACATCTTTTAAATCAGCGAACAATTTCTTTTGAATTGCTTCACGCAAACGTTCGTGGCTCTTGTAATCAAAGCGCTTTCCTTTTCTAGCAAAAGCAGAAATACGGATAAGGATCTCTTCACGAAATGCCTTTTTCGCATTTTCGGAGATACCAATCTGTTCTTCAATGGAGCGCATCAATTTTTCATCCGGCTCCATCTCTTCTCCTGTCAACGGATCACGAATTTTACCCCAGTTGCAGTACGCCTCTACATTGTCCAAATAGTTATCCATCAATGTTTTGGCTGATTCCTCATAGGAGTAAACAAATGCTTTTTGTACTTCTTTTTTCGCAATTTCATCGTATTCTTTTCGTGCAACAGAGATGAAATGCAAATATTTCTCACGCTGTTCAGCAGTGATAGATGGATGTTGATCTAAGCCATCTTTAAGCGATCGTAAGATGTCTAATGCATTGATGTAATCTTGATCGGTACGAATCAAAGCACTCGAAATACGATTGATCACATAACGAGGGTCAATTCCAGACATCCCTTCATCAAGAAACTCGTTTTGTAACTCGCGTATATCGATATCTTTCATACCTTCAACAGATTCACCATCATAAAGTCTTAACTTTTTGAGTAGGTCTACACCTTGTTTTTTGGAATCTTTGAGACGAGTCAGAATTGAGAAAATAGCGGCGGCTCTGAGAGAGTGTGGTGCGATGTGAATATGAGATAGATCACTTTGTTGGATCAACTTTCCATAAATACGCTCTTCAGCGGTAACTTGCAAATTGTATGGTATCGGCATTACGATCATCCGTGACTGCAATGCCTCGTTCTTCTTGTTTGCAATAAAAGATTTATATTCCGATTCGTTGGTATGAGCGATAATCAACTCATCTGCGGAAATAAGCGCAAATCGCCCTGCTTTGAAGTTTCCTTCTTGTGTGAGTGATAGCAAATTCCATAAAAATTTCTCATCGCATTTGAGCATTTCTTGGAACTCCATCAATCCACGATTTGCTTTGTTTAGCTCTCCATCAAAACGGTAAGCTCGGGGATCTGATTCAGAGCCATAGTCAGTAATAGTCGCAAAATCAATACTACCTGTCAAATCAGCGATATCTTGCGATTTTGGATCAGAGGGACTAAAAGTACCTATCCCTTTACGCTCATCTTCTGAGAGCAAGATGCGTTCGACAATCATATCCTCGATACGACCACCATACTCTTCGTTTAGACGAAAACGACAAGAAGGACACAAATTCCCCTCAATACGAACTCCTAGCTCTTCTTCAGCCTCTGCTCTCAGTTCTCGAGGAATGAGATTTAGCGGATCTTCTTGCATCGGACAACCCTTAATCGCATAAAGTGCGCCTTCGTCCGTGCGAGAATACTGCTCTAATCCTTTTTTCAACATGGCAACAATTGTTGATTTACCTCCACTTACTGGACCCATAAGGAGAAGAATTCGTTTTCTCACGTCTAACCTACGTGCTGCAGAGTGAAAGTACTCCTCTACCAAGCGTTCGATCGAATGATTGAGACCAAAGAGCTCCTCACTAAAAAACAAATACGTTTTTCTTCCATCTGCATTTGTTTTTACTCCGTGACTTTTAATCATGTTATAGACACGTGAGTGCGCTGTTTCCGCCACTTGTGGTTGTGACTTGACAATTTGCAGATAGTCAGCAAACGTACCTTCCCACAAATAATTCAACTCTTTTTCACGGTAGTCGGAAATACGTTTTAAGATGTCCAATGGAAGCCTCCTCTCCGGTAGAACCAGCTTCACTTGCTTAACCGTTTAATTATCGTATTCCACCAATACCCCTACTTTGAAACCTATAAATAGAGAAAAAGTGTATATTACTATATGCTTTTCTATAGAAAAAGGATACGATAAGTTTTAAACTTTTAGAAAAATGGGAGTTCGAAATTCTATCCGTATTTTCTAGGCAAATGGGAGAACATCCACTGTATCATGTATGAATTAAAAAGAATGGATTTGTAATTCCATTCTATTCCCTACTATTTATTATACATCAAGATGACCTTTTTTTCCTTGGTTTTCGCACATTACCGAAGACCTTCTTCCCTTTTTTTTGTTAGTAAAGCATTGTATTTATTTCCTTTTATTTCATGTGATTTTTTCTAGTAATTATCGCAAACCTGGAAATTCGAGCTGACGTAAACCTTCATAAAGTACAATTGCTACCGAATTTGCTAAATTAAGGGAACGTACATCAGGTAACATCGGAACTCGAATAAGACTCTCTTTATTTGCTTTTAAAATCGACTCATCTAAGCCTTTGGTTTCCTTTCCAAAAACAAAAAAATCTCCCTCTCGATAAGAGAATGCTGCGTAAGAATTTTGTGCTTTGGTAGTAGCACAAAAAAAGCGATTATCAGGAAATTTTTCACGAAGTTCTTGAAATGAATCATACATTTGAATATTTAGATCATACCAATAATCGAGTCCAGCTCGTTTTAATTGGGTATCATCTATAGAGAAACCAAGCGGCTTTATCAAATGCAGCTTTGCTCCAGTAACTGAACAAGTACGTACAATATTTCCTGTATTGGGAGGAATCTCAGGCTCAACTAAAACAATGTGAAAAGGCATATCTTTATCTCCTAACATAATCAAATGGGCAAATCATTCAATGTATGTATTATTTTACACTTTAAATTTAAAAATTAACATTTTATAATAATAGAAACAGGTAAAGGAGTAAATTTTTTGATTCATTCAGCGCCGAAAAGAAATGCTTTTATCATCTCCAGTTTCTTTCTATTGTATTTTATCGCAATGGGTTCATTTGCACCCCTTTTTAGTTTGTATCTCCAAGAACTTCGGTTCACAGGAACACAAATTGGAATTATTGCATCGATCAATCCACTTATGATGCTACTTGTCCAACCATTATGGGGATATGTCGCCGATATTACCAAGCGATTTCATTTCATTTTAATCGTTACCATTTTACTCTCAGCTGGGTTAGGGATCGTATTTCCATTTCTCCATGGATTTTCGCTATTTCTTTTATTATCTCTTACACTTGCTTTTTTTCAAGCCGCTGCTGAACCTGTGTCAACGAGTATTATTATGAGTTACACAGAAAGATTCAACCTATCTTTTGGAAACTTTCGATTATGGGGTGCGGTTGGATATGCTTTAGCCGTTTGGGCCCTTGGGCAATTATCTCAAACCTATTCGTTGAAAATAATCTTTTATACCTTTTCTCTATTCCTGCTCTTATCAGCACTTACTGCATGGAAATTACCAGTCTTTGACTGGCAGAGTAAGAAAACATACCCCTCCAAAAATGAAATAAAAAAACTACTGACACATAAGAAATTTGTACTCTTTCTCTTTGCCTGTTTTTTTGTTTATGGTGCTATGCTCTCTAACAATTCCTTTTATGGGATACTTTTTATCAGTTTAGGAGGGACTATTTCAGGACTGGGCATTAGTTTTTTAATCAGTGTTGGCAGTGAAGTTCCTTTTATGAGCCTAGCAGGTAAACTCCTAAAACGAATAAATATCGCAACCATTCTATGTATCGCTTCCCTGGTTTCCGCAGTTCAATATTTTTTATTTTTTTATCCTTCTGCTAAAGATATTATTTATGTGATCAATGTTGCTCAAGGGTTCTCCTTAGGGATATTCATCCCTGTTTCTATCCAATATGTACAACATATCACACCAAAGCAATTACAGACTACAGCAATCGGAATATATAGTGGAGTTAGTTTAGGTCTTGGTAATTGGTTCTTTACGCTCGTTGGCGGAATCATATTAGAACATGCTAATATTCATTTCGTTTATCTCCTATTTAGTATCGTTTCAATCCTTGGGATGTTTCTTTTTCTAGGATTACGTTTTTCATCCCAGAAACTCAACTCTGCCTAATCCTATAAATTTGTGAGGTTAAGTGTAATGAATCCAACATTTCCCTTTCTCGTATCTGATTTAGATGGAACATTATTAAATTCGGATTGCCAGATTCCCTTTGCAGCCAAAAAACACATTACAAAATATCGGACAAATGGCGGAAGGTTCACGATTGCGACTGGAAGAAGTCTAGCAGAATGTAAAATGTATCTTGATCAGCTCCAAGTAGTGGACCCAGTGATTCTCTATAATGGAGCTGCAATCTACCTTCCATTGAAAAAAGAAGTAATTACTCTATCTAGTTTGCCGCCATTCATTATTGAAAAATTATTAAAAGCGATGGAAAATCTACCAATAGAAGCTGATATACTTCTTCATAGCCCAACTAGCATCTATATAAGAAGAATGCGTGTGTCAACAAGATATCAATTGGAACAATTCCCTATACGATATCGTTTATTTCCTCCACGAATGCCGCTATACGAACCTATTCTCAAAATACAATTGATTGGATCTATGAAAGAAATGGAATTCCTAAAAAATTGGTCCACGATCCATCCCTTTGCCCATCGTGTCGAGTTTGTACAAGCAGCAGATAATTATTTCGAAATATTACCTAACAATGTTTCCAAAGGAAGTGCTCTCCATAAAGTATTAAGTATGATAAATCTTTCAGCAAAGCAGGTAGCTGTCATTGGTGATCACTGTAATGATATCACGATGTTTCAAACGGCATCTTTAGCCGCAGCTGTCCGGAACGCACATCCTTTAGCCAAAAAGTACGCTACACATGAAGTTCCTTCTAACGATGCAGATGGCATTGTAACACTCATTCAACATTACTTAATGCGCCCTTCACGTTCCGTATTTCGATAAAATAAAAAGTTCACAATAGAATTCCTTTCTCATTTGACTTGTTTATACGTTTCCAATACTATATTATAGATTCAATGAGTCTTTATTCGAGGTGAAAACTTGAAGTACTCAAGAGCTACCAATTATGCTTTGCACACTATGTTATATATTCTAGCAATGCCTCCAGAAAAGATCATAACAGTTCAACAATTGGCTGAAATGCAGGAGATTTCCCCAACATACCTTTCTAAAATTTTGACCAAGTTGGTGAAATTTGGTTTGATTGAATCCAATACAGGAGCAAATGGTGGATATAAATTATCCAAATCAAAAAATGATATCTCCTTTCTAGATGTCATTTACGCTATCGAAGGCACTACATCTTTGTTTCAGTGCGGTCTAGAACATGCTCGAAATAATTGTGCTATTCAAGAAGTCATGATGGATGCTGAAGGCGAACTAATAAAATATTTGAGTGAAAAAAAGTTAGTAGACCTAGTTGGAAATGTAAATCTTTCTGTCCTATCGAGTGGATCTCGATAATTTTTTTCATCTAATTCAGACTTAAAGTGTCTTTAAAGTCTTTAAAGGAACATCTGGATCTATTCAGATTCCTACAATGCGCATGTAGTTCAGGTATTTAGCGATCTTTAAATTATGTTATTAAAGGAGTGATTTTCATGATAATGGATTGCGCTATTATCGGCGGTGGTCCAGCAGGGCTAAATGCAGCCTTAGTACTAGGCCGAGCAAAACGGAATGTGATCTTATTCGACGATAATAATCCAAGAAATCGAGTAACAAAAGAGTCTCATGGTTTTATAACAAGAGACGGAATCCATCCAATGGAATTTAGAAAAATAGCCCATCAAGAAATCAGTCATTATCCTTCTGTGGAAATGCAAAATGTCCGAATTACAAAAGTAGAAACAGATAAATATCCAGCTTATTTCTGTTTAACTCAGGCAGATGGCGAGAAAATATACGCTAAAAATATAATACTTGCCACTGGTTTAAAAGAAAATCTCCCAGCTATTAATGGTATAAACGATTTTTACGGAAAAAGCTTATTCAACTGTCCTTACTGTGATGGGTGGGAGTTAAGAAATAAACCTTTGATTGTTATATCGGAGCAACAAAACGTCTTTCATCTGACAACTATGGTATGGAACTGGAGTCAAGATTTAATAGTTTGTACAAATGGCCAGCAAAATTTAAATCGAAAACAAAAAGAAAAACTCGAGCAAAAAGGAATACAAGTACAAGATCAAAAAATCATTTCATTAGTGGGTAAAGACGGACAATTAGAACGTGTGATCTTCGAGAATCATGAAGTACAAAGAATGGGAGGTTTTATATCCCCACGACTGATTCAAGCATCTTCCTTTCATGAACTTTTGGGATGTGAAGCAGATGATCAAGGAAAAATAATAAAAGATGATTTCGGCAGAACCAATATAAAAGGTGTCTATGTTGCGGGAGACACTATTACCCCTTCTCATCTAATCTCTTCAGCAGCAGAAGGCAGCCGAGCTGCTATGGGCGTGAATGCGGATCTGACGGAAAGGGAGTTTGCCTGATTTGTTTGTAAGCGGGTTAAACTGATGTTAGCCCGCTTTTACTCCTTCCTAAAACATCGAAAATCCAACCATAGGATGACAGTATTTAAGACTGATATTAACTTCTGATTAGGTGAAGTACTGAATCCTTCAATCATTAGCTACCTTATATGAAAAAAAGCATATTTGATATTAGGTGTCCAAGCAGCGGAGTCTTGGTAAGGCCAGTAACGATATTGACTATTGTTCGTATGGGCATTTACATATGCCTGACCATTTTCATCTTTATAGGTGACAATGGTACTATGATTCCATCTGCCATCCCCTTCAAAGTCATACATAATGATGTCTCCTAATTGCAAATCTTCCACTCTTGACACTTGTACAGCGTGACCGCGTAAAAACCAATAAAAACTATTAGCTACTGCCCAACTGAAACTCCAGTTATTCGGGTTTCCCCTGTGATACCACCAACCTTTACTTCGATTCCTGCCACCAACCATGGGAAAGCCACCAGCATATAAACATTGGGAAATAAAATTAGTACAGTCATCTGTAGAAAAATATCGAAATGCAGGGTTATATGAGTTCCAGTACGTGTTTGCATACGCCACTGCTTGTTCTCGATTATACATACCTCTACCCCCTCCATACATCTATATGAAAAACGAAAGAAGGTGCCACCGTTCATGGTATGATGAAATTGTTTCGATTAAGGATGGAATGAACATTTTTTAATGTTGTCGTATTACAAAACCGACACGTCAAGTAACTTCCAATATCAAGACAGAGTATCCATCCAGATGGATCATTACTTAAGAAATAAAATAATATTTCCAATGAACCTAAAAATCGAATGGATAAGTTTTTATCATCTGATATGAAAGAATGCATACTTAATGTTTGGCGTCCAATTATAGGAATCCCGATAGACCCAGTAACGTTGCTGACTATTTACAGTATGGGCATTGACATATGGTTCTCCATTTTTATCTTTATGTGTTACGATCGTGCTGTGATTAAATCTTCCATCCCCTTCAAAGTCGTAACAAATGATATCACCTATCTGTAATTGATTCGCCTGTAACACTGCATGTGCTTTTCTTCGTAGATAATAGTAAAAGCTATGAGCTACTGCCCAACTATAACTCCAATTATGTGTAGTCCCTTTTTTCCGATACCACCAACCTCTCTTCCGGTCACCACTTGACTCCATCGGGAAGCCACCTTCAGCCAGACATTGAGAAATAAAATTGGTACAATCATTTGTTGCAAAAAAGCGATATGCTGGATTATGTGAGTTCCAATACGTATTTGCATAGACAACAGCTTGTTCCCGGTTATACATGTTTTAACCCCCTTCTTTATTCATATGAGAAAAAATGTATCATGGCAAAAAATTATCAACCGGTGCTGAAACTCGATATTACTTCAAATCAAAAAAATCGCTAAGAACTTCTTAGCGATTTTTAAACAAGTTACCCTCTATTATCATCAGGAAATAAAAAAACTCACCTGTATACTAGGCGAGTTTTTGTTCCATGGAAAGTAAATATTCTTTCTTGTCCAATCCACCACCATAGCCAACCAACTTACCATTTATCCCGATCACACGATGGCATGGAATGATAATAGGAATAGGGTTTTTGTTATTCGCACCGCCAACAGCCCGGACTGCCTTGGGGGAATCAATTGCAATTGCTATGGTTTTGTAAGAACAAACTTCTCCATATGGAATGGATTGCAAAGCGGTCCAGACTCGTTTCTGGAACTTCGTACCATAAAGATCAAGAGGTACAGAGAAAGTCTTTCGGATTCCTAGGAAATATTCCTTTAATTGGGATACGTAAGGATGTAACCTAGTGGAATCTTGTATGATATGAGCATCGAAAATGGAACTTTGACACCATTGTTCTAATCGTTCATCCTCAAAGCCAATATAACACAATCCATTTTCAGTAACAGCAACTGTTAGGGTCCCAAAGGGACTCTCCGTCTCCCATTTATCCCATAATACTTGCATCTTCTTGCTCCCATTTTGCCAAAGCTGTATGAATTTCAGACAGCACTATATCATCTTTTTCTCGACTCAAAGCTTCAGTAAGAGCCTGTTTAGCTTCCAACCCGCCTATTTTTCCTAATGCCCACACTACAGTACCACGAATTACAGGACGAGCATCTGCCTGCAATAGCTCGATTAAATCTGGAATTGCAGATTTATCACGAAAATGAGCTAAAGCGATAATTGCATTGCGTTGTATCGGATTTTTCCCACGCCATGAACCAGACATCTTCCCATATTGCTCCTTAAATTGCCTATTGCTTAATCTTAGAAGGGGTTTTAACAATGGTTTGACTTTTTCAAGGTCAGGTGTGAATTCAGCTTGATGATCAAAATAACGTTTTCTGTTCATTGGGCAGACCGTCTGACATGTATCGCATCCGTAAAGGCGATTACCGATTTTATCACGATATTGTTCTGGAATCATTTTTTTGGTTTGTGTTAAATATGCAATACAAGACTGAGCATCAAGACGACCTGGCTCCACAAGTGCTCCAGTAGGACAAGCTGACATACATAAAGTACAATCTCTGCATCCATCTTCAATAGGATCATCGGCTGGTATATACACATCTACTAACATCTCACCAAGATAAACCCAAGAACCATATTCCTCTGTAATAATAGCAGTATTTTTTCCACTCCAACCAATACCTGCCCGCTCTGCTACTGCTCGATCACTTAAAGAACCAGTATCAACCATTGATTGAATAGTTGCATTAGGCACCAATGAATGCAGGTAATCAGATAAATCATCTAACTTTTGTTTCAGTACATGATGGTAATCTGTCCCCCAAGAAGCACGACAAAAAATTCCACGATAATTTCCAGGTTCAGACTTTGGCGGATTCTTTAGTTTGGCAGGATAAGCAACAGCAATCGCGATGATCGTTTTTACATCAGGCATCAGTTTTTCAGGTTGTGTACGAAGTTCTATATCTGACTCTTCAAATCCAGATGCAAAACCTCTATCTTGCTGTTCGCGCAACCGCTCTTTTAATGTTAAAAAAGGATCAGCAGAGGCAAAACCAATCTTATCAATCTTCAATTCTTTTGCTTTTGTGATCAACATTTCTTTGAGCTGTGCGCCATTCATTTATCCCACCTACCTTTCCTTATTTAGGTACTGCTGCTCTGGCCAATTCATCACATCGATTGTTTAATTCTACGTTGCTATGACCTTTCACCTTTACAAAATCTACTCTATGCTTGCGATACAATGTTAATAATTGTATCCACAAATCCTCATTCTTCTTAAATCCCGATCGCTCCCATTTTACGTACCATTTCTCCCGAAAACAATTGACAATGTAAGCACTGTCTGAGCAAACTTTCACCTTACATGTCTGTTTTAATATTTTAAGCGATTGAATAACAGCCATTAATTCCATTCGATTATTTGTTGTCTGCACCTCTCCACCAGAGATTTCCTTCGTACGTTCACCATGGATTAATATAGCTGCCCAACCTCCCGGACCAGGATTACCAGAGCAAGCACCGTCCGTATAGATAGTTACTTCTTTCAACTCCATACCTCCCTATCAAATAAAAAACTCAATCTAATTGTCAAACGAGTAAATGGGACCGTATGAACTAAACTATAATCAACTTTATTTTGAAGAAATCAGATTTTGGGAACTCCGTTAATTCACATATATCAAGATCAAATGTTCTCTCCTTATTTACCACCATTTAAAGGTTCAGTTCGTTGAGATGATTGATCCCTACAAAAAAACACTTTATCTCTTGCTAAATCCCTCTTTGACAACTCCCCACGGCTGAAGCCGGGTGATTCTTGGGTAATCTTCGGTACTCCAAAGAAATGTACCAAGCTCAGACCGTGAGCCCCACGGCGGCGAGTCGAATTCCTTCTCGCAATATATTTTTTGCTGCGTTGATGTCTCGGTCATGGTGTGCTTTGCATTCGGGGCATGTCCATTCCCGCAGCTGGAGTTTTTTGACTTCTCTATTCCGATATCCACAGCACGAACAAAGCTGACTAGAGGGAAATGTTTTCCCTATTTTCACAAGGGTTCTCCCGTATTCGTTTGCTTTGTAGGTGAGGAGGGAAACAAATTCCGACCATGATGTATCCGTGATTGATTTTGCTAGTTTGTGATTTTTTACCATGTTTTTCACTTGCAGGTCTTCCATACTGATGACTTGGTTTTCGTTCACCAGTTTCGTTGATAGTTTCTGTAAAAAGTCATGGCGTGCGTTAGTGATTTTTTCATGGATACGTGCGACTTTGATTCGTGCTTTGTGCCAATTGGAACCATCTTTTTTTCGTCGTGACAAGACTTGCCCAGCTTGTGCTAATTTTTGTTCATAGCGGCGAAAAAAACGACTAGGATTCACTTTGCTCCCATCATCGAAGACTGCAAAGTCTTTGAGTCCCAAATCGATGCCAATCGCTTCTTTTTGCGCTGGAACAGCTCTTCTATAGCTTCCTTCGCAGAGAATCGATACGTTATATCTCCCTGTCGAAGTACGACGAATCGTCGCGGACAAAATACGACCACTGATTTCTCTTGATTTTACAAACTTCACCCAACCTAGTTTTGGCAGTTTGATTTTATTTCCATTCATTTCAATCGTAGGATGGCTGTTTTTTGGGTAGTTGCATTGGCTGGTGTAGGCTTGGACTCGATTTTTTCTGCTTTTGAACTGAGGAGCATCGTTTTGCTTCTGGAAAAAACGAGAAAAAGCATCCACTACATGTTTTAACGTGTTTTGCAAAGAAGTGGAATCCACTTCTTTTAGCCAAATGAGCTCTCTTTTCTGTTCCCTGAGTAGCTTAGAGCATTTCGCGTAGGTGAACCCTTTTCCCGTTTCTTGGTACGCTTCGTTCCATTGGCTAAGAAAGTGATTGAATACGAATCGGCTGCACCCAATCGATTTATTTATTAACGTTGCTTGTTCTTTGGTTGGTCGAAGTCGGAATTGAAATGACTTGTGCATGGGCTCACCTCCTTTGCTGATTTTCGATATCCTGCGGCTCCTTTCACAACAAATAGTAAGTATATTCAAATAATCTCACCAAAAATGGTCTGGCTTGCGAGAGGAAAAAATCGCCCCTCCCTCGCCTGACGCTCGCTCTCCTCTCCATAGCTGAAGCTAGGGGTTTTCCCACTCGCAAAGATATAAAGAAAAAAGACACATTAGATTTTTTCTCTAATATGCCTTCATCTTGACACCTAAATTGTGGTCGGGGTGACAGGATTCGAACCTGCGGCCCCTCGCTCCCAAAGCGAGTGCTCTGGCCAAACTGAGCTACACCCCGATATGCAATTATAGGTGGTACCGAAGGTGGGACTCGAACCCACACTCCAAAGGAACACGATTTTGAGTCGTGCGCGTCTGCCAGTTCCGCCACTTCGGCTCAGCGACAAGATTTATCTTACGACATATATGCCAAACTGTCAATCCTTTTTTAAATAAAAATATCTTTTTCTGTCCTATCCGTATTTTTTTGTTGTTGAATGAATATTCAATATGTTTTGCTTTGAAAAATATGCTATATTATACCTACTTGTTTGGACTTTATCATCGTAAAGGAGGAATACATCATGAATTGGAAATTTGATATCAACTGGGCTCATGTCACTGATATTCTTGTAAGTTGTTTAGTCATCGTATTCATTACGTACATCGCTTTTCTGATCATCAAAGGAATTATTTATCGTTTTATAGTTGGAAGAAAGAAAGAAAATTCACGTCTTCAAACAATGGCTAGTCTTGCTAGCAACTTTATTGGATATGTTCTATTTTTTATTGCTGTTGTAGCTTTATTGGATCAATTTGGCATCAATGCCACTGGACTGATCGCAAGTGCAGGAATTATTGGTTTAGCAATAGGTTTTGGTGCACAAGGACTTGTAAGTGATATTGTAACAGGATTTTTTATTTTAATGGAAGATCAAGTGAATGTGAATGACCACATTACAGTTAATGGATTTTCGGGTGTAGTAGAACAAACCGGATTACGTGTTCTAAAAATCCGCGATCTAAATGGTGATCTGCACTTCATCCCCAATCGCGAATTAAAATCGTTAACCAACCACTCCAAAGGAACTTCTAATACAATTGTAGACGTAAAAGTCCACTATACAAACGGTAAAAACATGCTCGATTTTATCGCTGAGATTCAAGCAAACTTAAACCTTCTAAAAGAAGAAATGACAGATGTAGTGCAAGGACCAGCAGTGCTGGATGTGCGTACTCCAAACAAAGCAGAAAACTACATAAGAATCATCGCTAAAACAGAACCTAACAAAGGAAGAGAAGTAGCCAGTTTTCTTGAAAAACATGCGAAACAAATTATTGAAGCGGAAAAAAATGATGTAATTTAACCTACAACTTAAAAGGAGATTCTATCAATAGAATCTCCTTTTTTTACTTTTTCTAAAAACGATGTTACCTGTTGTTGTTTTTGAAAGACAAAAATTTGTTTTACATCAGCGTATTCCTTTGTAATATTCCATGCTTTAAAACGGCGATTTGTTGGGTAGTTCCAAATAAAAGATAAAAACTCAAAATCTATTTTTTCTGGACATCCTTGTCCCATATCCGATCTCGTTTTGTTTTGATGTAAGAAATATCTTTTCATCACACAATACAGACAAATCCATCGTGAAAAATCCATAAAAATAATCGTATCGGCTCTTTCTAACCTTGGTGTCCAAATATTGCTATAGGAACCATCCATGATCCATTTCTCTTTTTGAATAACCTTTCCTTGCTTCAACAGCATTTCCTCATTAGAAATGGACACCCATCCTGGTTGCCAAAATAGAGTATCCAGATGAATCACTTCCAATTCTAATATATCCCCTAAGTACTTGGCCAGCGTCGACTTCCCGGAACCAGGTGATCCAATTATACAAATTCGCTCCATAAACAATCCTCCTGATATGGCGTGAGATTAAAAATGGTTCTCTATCCATTATTTTACCTTTACGCAAAAAAAAAGAGAGGTATGAACCTCTCTTATCGAAGCAATCTCAATCCGTTTAAAATAACAAGTAATGTACTACCTTCATGTCCAACGACACCTAGTGGTAAATTAATTAACTCCGTAAAGTTGGACAATAGTAACAACAAAATGACACTTCCTGCAAAAATAAGGTTCTGATAAACAATTCGCTTCATACGCTTGGATAAACGAACTGCGGTTGTGATTCGTGACAGATTATCATTCATTAACACAACATCTGCCGTCTCAAGAGCTATATCACTTCCACCAGCCCCCATAGCAATCCCCATACTCGCTTGACTCAATGCAGGTGCATCGTTTACACCATCACCAACCATGGCAATTTTACCGTGTTTTTCACGAAGATCTCTTACCATATTCACTTTATCTTGAGGTAATAGTCCACTGTAATACTCTCGAATTTCTAATTCGTCTGCAATACTCTCAGCAGTCCGTTTTTGATCACCTGTTAACATTACAGTATGAATACCCATTTTATGCAAGTTTTGAATCAAAGCTTTTGCACTTTCACGAATGGTATCCCGAAGAGCTAGGATACCAACAATTTCTTCTTCTCGTTCTACTACCACAACTGTTTTTCCTTGTTCTTCTAAATCATGGACTTTCCTGTTTACATCACTAGAAAGGCTGAACCATGCAGGCTTCCCTATTCTCCATGTTTTATTTTGATATCTCGCTTTTACACCATAACCGCTTTCTGCATATAATTCTTCTGGTTTTGAACGATCGATACCTTTGTTTTTCGCGTCTGTTACGATTGCTTTGGCTATAGGGTGTTCGGATAACCACTCGATGGACGCAACAGCTTGTAATAATTTTTGTTCCGATAAATCTGCTAACTCCATAATATCCGTCACGATTGGTTTTCCTTCTGTCAGCGTTCCTGTTTTGTCAAATGCTACAACCCGAATTTCAGATAGTGTTTCTAACTGCATTCCATTTTTAAACAAGATACCCTTGCGTGAGCCATTCGACATAGCTGACAATATAGCAGGCATAATCGATGCAACAAGAGCACAGGGTGACGCAACAACTAAGAAAACCATCGCACGATAAAATGTTTCTGACCAACTCCACTGGACAATATAGTGCGGAACAAACAATAGTAACACAGTGGTGAGTAGGATCACTTTAGCATACGTTCTTTCCAAGCGTTCCATTTTTATCTGAGATGTAGGAACTTCTTCCCTTGCTTGATCAACCATTTTTACAATCTTTGCAAACAGGCTGTTTTCGTTTGATACCATTACTTTAATCATTAAAGATCCAGTACTATTCATCGTCCCTGCGTAAACCTGATCATTTTGCTGTTTGGCTACAGGTGTAGATTCTCCTGTAATTGTAGCTTGATCAACCTCCGATTTTCCTTCAACCACTAGTCCATCAACTGGAATCCTTCCACCTGGTCTGACTACTACTACATCATTGATTTGTAAACGAGTAATTGGTACTTCTGACTCTGATCCATCTGAATTTAACCGTGTTGCTACTTCAGGTTGGAGACTGAGGAGATTGGATAAATCTCGTTCACTTCTTGCCATCGTATACGTTTCGAGAGCACCACTAAGTGAAAAAATAAAAATAAGAAGTGCCCCTTCCAACCAATAGCCAATAGATGCTGCTCCTAATGCTGCTATCATCATGAGCAAATCCACACCAAATTCACGCTCTTTCCATAACTCCACTAGCCCTTCTTTTGATTTGATATACCCACCGATCAAAAAAGCCATCAGATACATAGCTATTGCATATGGAAGACTTATTTTTTCAAGGAAAAAAGCAATCAAGGTAAGCAGACCACTAGAAAAAGCAAAAGCAAACTCCAAATAATGATCGGTACTTTTCATTTCTACTTGTTGTTCATTCTTCTCTTTATCTATTTTATACGTCACTAATTCCATCTCGATCACCACCATCACTGGATTTTTCCGAAGGGACAAAAAGAAAGTATGTAATGAGAATGATTTTCATTTTTGCCCATCTGCAACTTATTTGTAATTATTATAATATAGAAATGATTATTTGTGAATACTTATTTCTACTTAATAGCATCTCTTGTTTTATTCAGTTAAAATAGTTCAGGGATTTTAAGCGATAGGAATAAGAAAAGCCCAACGATTATTGAGCTAATAGAAAATAGATACTTCAGAGAGGTTAGATTCAGAGGAAGAGAAAAAATTTTACTTATTTTGTAATGATAAGATTGTGCACCAATCAACTTTTCAAAAACACCCATCTTACTCGAGAAACTTTACTTATCCTTTACATAAGAGGGTGTATCCCAAATAAGAAAGATTTACGCCAAACCTATGAAAGATGCCGTGAATGCGGCTTCTTTTTTCATTCTGATTTCACTATCGTTTTCTGCACTATTATGATAAATTTAAAGAAAATCTGACCACTTCTTGCATAGAAGTTGATTCGATTATGTCCGTTGTAAATTACAGACTAGCCTTACATCCCATATCGTAAGGGAAAGGAGCAGATGATTTTGAAGAGGTTTCACTTCTTACCTTTTCTCATCCCTGAAGGGGTTACTTATGAGATTGAAACACTTATTGGCTCAAAACCAGACTATGAAAAAACACAAAAATCATTGAACAATTACATCGATTACATGAAATGGAAGTGGTACCGACGCTTTCCCTTTCGTATGGTCGAACCATGGATATCATGGGAAATTTACGCAAATGACACACGAACGAGGTACTTCTTCTGGGCCCCAGACCAACAATGGGGAAATGAATTTTGGAATCGCCTTTATTCTTGGAGTCCTGAGCTAAACTTTACATTGGCAGAAACTCCTAAGATGGATTTCTCATTGCCTCATGCCGGTCTAAAACTCCAATTAGAACGTGACTTTGCTGTCCCAATGCGCATTTATGAAAAACCAAATATAGATACTCAATCTGCCTTGCTTGAATTTCTTAGTAATGTGGATGAAGGGGAACAAGTTGGGCTCCAATTTTTAATCAGGCCCATTTTTCATCATCAAACAGCAAATGCCTTTAAAAAAGCTCTAAGAGATGTAAGTCGTGACAAGAGCGCTTCTAAAAGAGAAACCGATCTATATTTTAATGCGATTAAAGGGAAAAGTGCTCAATTACAAGCTGAAGTCTCTATACGTATAGCAGCAACGGCTCAAACCTATGAAAGAGCTTTTGAACTAACAGACCAAACTGCACGGACGCTTAGCTATATGAATTCGAAAGAACTAAATCGTTTTGAGTCTCGTGAATGGTGGCAAATCGTCCGACCGCTCTTTCGCTATGAATGGAATAAGCGGATATTTTCATTTCGAAAAGCCGATAATCGTGTAGTTTTGGGGACTCCTGAACTTGCTGGTCTTGTACGGGTACCTAGTATTGCCGGAACAACAAAATTCATCAAAATTAAAGGAAAAAGAGTCTTAATTCCGGTCGAAGTTCGTACTTTAGCAAATCGACCTGATCCAACTATCTTAATAGGCCATAACAATCGAAACATTAATAGGGCACCTGTTTATCTCCCTGTAGAGGATATGAAAAACCATATATCGATTATTGGCGGACCAAAAACAGGGAAAAGTAGTTTAATCGTCAATATGATCTCTGATTTCCTAAAATTAAAAACAGAGGAAAATAAGCATGGATTAACATTAATTGATACACAAGGGACTTTGTCAAATCAAGTTTTGGAGCAAGTTCCACCGAAATGGCATCATTTGGTTCGAGTAGTTCGCTTCCGTGCGGGGGGCCGTTATCCCTTTAATTTATTTGACGTTGATTTCCCTGCTAGTGATAACCGCAAATCAAACTTAATATCTGAAATCATCAGACGAGTCACTGGTAGTTGGAATCCTATGATGCAAGAAATGTTCCTCGTTAATAGCCTTGCTTTGCTTAAAGTAGGTATGGCAAGCTTAAAGAATTTACTCAAATTAATCGAAGACGAAGAATTTATCAAACGAATTATTTGTTTATTGGATGAAAATGATCCCGAACAAGCCACTCTCATTCGTAGCCTGATGAGAAATTTACGAGATACCAAACGTATTGATTGGCGAAAAGAATTTGTTCTTAGTTCTACTCTTGCTCGATTTAGAGGAATGCTCCTCTCTTATGCTGGCAAGATGCTAAACCAAGAGACAAACTGTATCAAATGGCGTGAGGCTTTAGATGAAGGACATATTGTTATATTAGATGCTTCTGCTTGTCCAGCTTATGAGAGAACATTTTTTGGAACTGCGTCTTATGTTATGTTCCGACAAGCTATGGTTACAAGATCAAAAGAATTCAATGCAGAAGAACATATGCCATTGCATCCTCTAATTGTAGATGATGCCAGTCTTTATATGAATAACACATTGGACAATATTGAATTCACTTTAAACGAAGCAAGAAAATATCATGTGCCGTTCATCTTAGCTAACTCAGCATTAAAAGCAAAGCTATCTGACCAAGGTATTGAGACTTTGTTCCGTAATTTTGGTACCATTTTTTCCTTTCAGCAAGGCAGTTCTACTGACGCCCAAATTGTTGCTGAAAATATGTTGCTGTATGGTCTATCTGCCCGTGATTTCAACTTATTGGAACACCATACTGCTTACTTACAAATGACGGTAAATAACGAAAAAATACGATCTTTTAGTATGCTAACAAAGCAACCACCAAATCCAGCTCATGATAAAACCGCTGATCAGATGGCTTTAGACGCACTTAAATTAGCTCAAGATATAGAAAGTGCAACATATGAGATAAACCAAAAACGGATAAAAAAAGATTGGCTCGATGTAGAAGAAAAAGTGAAATTGCTAGAACGAAAACTAAAAAAGATGGAACCATATCAAACAGAAGATGTAGAAGAAGATGACTTTATCGATATCTTCTATGAAGATTAGTCTCGGTCGAAAGGAGTGAACATGATTGAAAAGATATCATTTCTTACCACATGCAATCCCTAAAGGGGTAACTTATGAAATCAATACTTTATTATCGGAATCGCCACATTATGATATGACTGCAATCGCATGGCAAAATATCCTCGAATTTTTACAGCAGAAGTGGTTCCGGCGTTTTCCATTTGCACTCTACGAACCATGGGTAGCATGGGAAGCTTATGCAACAGGAACAAGGACAAGATTCTTTTACTGGGCACCAAATGAAACGATTGGACAGCATACACTGGATCGAATTGCCTTGGAGCATTTTGAGTTCAACTATGAACATGCTACAGAACCTTATCGGCTTGATTTCTCTAAGCCTCATAATGGAATGAAATTATTTTTAGAACGTGACTTTACTGTACCAATTGAAGTATTCAAAAATAATCATGACAGCTTAACTCAACTCGTAGAGCATATGAGTAATATCGGACCCGGCCAGGAATTATTACTCCAATACTTAGTCCGGCCAGTTTATGATAAACAAATGATCCCAAAGTTCAGGAAAGTATTGAATACCTTAAAGAAAGATCGATCTCCAGATACCTCTATGTATTTAGATGCGATCCAAGAAAAAATGGAACAACCAAAAGCAGAAGTAGCAATTAAAATTGTCAGTTTTGCCGATACAGAAGAGCATGCGAAAAAAATAACAGAACATGCCTACCGTTCGCTTGCTATATTAAATTCACCTGAAATGAATAGCTTTCATTCTCGAGAATGGTGGAGAATCATCCATCCATTGTTTCGATATGAATTAAAAAATCGGATCTTTCCATTCCGAAGATCTCAAAATGCAGTAATATTAGGAACGCCTGAAATAGCAGGGATGGTTCGCTGGCCGACAACATCAGGATCCAGTAAATTGATACGAGTAAAAATGCAGTATCCGCCTCCTCCAATTGCTGTAAGAAAAATCGCCAAAGAACCAGGCACTATTTTTGTAGGAAACGGGCTTCGATTTACTGCTCGATTTCCCATTTATTTTCGGCCTGAAAATCTAGATGATCACATTGCAGTAATGGGTGGTCCCAGATCAGGTAAGAGTGGTTTTATTTTAAATATTATTGACGATTTAATCAAAATGCGTACAGATGAAAATCGAATGGGCTTTACCATGATTGATACAAAAGGCACACTTGCTAACGAAGTATTGGATCGCATCCCTCCTGAAATGCATGATAAAGTTACCGTTGTTCGTGGACGAGAAGGCAATTTTCCACTTAATCCTTTTGATGTGGATTATTCCCTTACGCAAAAAGGCGGGCAAGTAGTTGAAGCCTTGGCTCGAGCTGATTCAAGCGATTGGAAGCCAATCGTAACGGAAACATTATTGCTTATTGGGTACACACTAAGTGTACTTGGTATAGCTACTTTACGAAATATACAGCGTGTAATCGAAGAACCAGAATTTTGTAATTGGGTCATTGATCAGCTCGATGAATCATTACCAGAATCAGCAACCTTAAAACGCTCGCTTTCTAAATATGTGCAAAAGGATAGGACAAAGATTAGCTGGCCAAGAGAATTTGTGGAAAGCTTTAGTACTGCTCGTCTTCGAAACATCAATACTTCCGGAATTAGCAAAATGCTTAATTCTTATACAAGTGGTGTCAAATGGGTCAAATCATGGGAAGAAGGCCACTATGTTATTTTTGATTTATCTGGTATGACACCTGGTGATCAACGATTAGTTGCTTCTACCATCATTTGTCACTTCGAGCTTGGGATGGTATCTCGGGAACAAAAAAATGCAGATGGCAAACTTGCCCAGCATCCGTTAATTATTGATGAAGGTTCTACTTTCATTGACCTATTTGGTGATCTGAAGACATTGACGGACTTTTATCGAGAGTTCAACATGCCTTTGATATTATCCACACAAGGGTTGAAAGACCATATACCCCCTAGTTATGTGGAATCCTTCTTTCGAAACTTTGGGACTCATGCTGTTTTCCAATTAGGAAGTATAAAAGATGCCCAAACCGTAAAAGCAAGTCTTCGTTCCGAAACTTTTTCCTTAACGGAGTATGATTTTTATCAAATAAGCCCTAGACACTGCTATATGCAACATACGGTATTACGATCAGAAGTATTTATCCTCAATCCAAAAGAAACCATTCCTGCACAGTTTAGTGGCAATCGAAATGATCTTGTAGATCAATCTCGTACTCAGGCTCTAGAAAATGAGGAATCGAGATTGAAAGAAATCAAATTAGGACTTAAACCATTGACCAAAGAAAAGCAAGATGATCCTATTGATGCTATGATTGACCAATTATATGAAAATGACGTCTCCTAAAATTAACAAAAAAGGAATATCTGGAGTTCCTAAAAATTTTAATTTTGTATACTCTTCCATGTCCCCTGTATAGTATGATGTGGATAACTTACTAGTGAGGGGAGGAAGAATATGTCCAAATCAACAGATGAAACGAAGGAAAAATCACCAAAAAGTAAATTAGTCAGATGGTTGGAGCTAACATCCATTGGAGTTATCTGTACATTTGGTGGTTTTTTTGTCTATCACTATACCCAAACGTTTGCTGATTCTGCACCGCCTGAAGAAAAACGTGTTCAAACATCACCTATCGTTATAAACACTGCTATAACGAAAGATGTAACGAAACAAATGATGGAAAATCTTCCATCCAAAAGCGTAGAAACTTCACTTGATGTAAAACCAATTTCTTATAAAGGTACAGAAGATGAACCTATTATAGGAGATTCTACTAGTATCACAGGTCCTACTGATACAGCTGAAGTACCAGATACTTCTACCACTACACCTGTAGCTCCAATTACAGGACCTGAAGAAGAGAACAAATCAACAACCAGTCCCATTGAGATCATTACAAATCCAGACCAATCTACCTTTGGACCAGATGAATCTAACAAAAACTCAGAAGTAAAAGGAAATGCAGATAAAGAAAAACCAAAAAATCCTATTGCATCCATTATTCAAAAACCAAAACCTGAATCTAAAGTAAAACCTACACCATTAAAACCAACACCTAAACCAGTTCCTAAACCAACACCTAAACCAGTTCCTAAACCAACACCTAAACCAGTTCCTAAACCAACACCTAAACCAGCACCTAAACCAGCACCTAAACCAGCACCTAAACCAGTTCCTAAACCAGCGCCTAAACCAGCGCCTAAACCAGCACCTAAACCAGCGCCTAAACCAGCGCCTAAACCAGCGCCTAAACCAGCAAAGCCAAAGGCTCCCTATGCAGTACAAGAAACATTTCCTGGTACGAAATATTTTAAAACAGGAGCAAACAATAACTACGTCAAACAATTAGGATATATGCTCGTCGCTGCTGGTTATGGGAAATATTACAAAGTTGGTCCGAGCCCAGAATGGACTTCAGCCGATTTGAAAAACACCCAATCATTCCAACGTGCTCAGGGATGGACTGGTAGTGATGCAGATGGATATCCAGGTCCTGATACTTGGAGACGTCTATACAATAAGTACTATAGTAAATATAGTCACTAAAAAGATTTAAAAACGCTACTTTCTTTTGAAAGTAGCGTTTGTTTGATTCGTTTATTTCTTTTGCATGCGTCTTTTATGCACAAATACATAATAGATAATGTAACACAAAACTATTGCTGGTATACCCAAATATACGGATAAAGAAGTTGCAGGATCGAGCACTTGACTAAGCATGACAATCGCATTTAAGACAAATGCTAAAATTGGTACCAATGGATACAATGGAGTGCGGAATGACAAATCCTCCACTTTCCCACCATTAGCAAGATAGTGACGACGGAAAAAATATTGTGATGCTGCGATACTCATCCATGCGATAACAGCAGTCGTTCCTGCAATAGATAAAATCCACATATATACAGTATCAGCAGCAAACTTTGAAGTTAATAAAGAAAGACTAGCAACTATAAAGCTAATGACTAATGCCCAAAGTGGAACTCCTCTTTTGGTTACGCTTCCAAATATTTTAGGAGCCATCCCATTATTTGACAAGGAATACATCATTCTTGTTGCTGCATATAACCCCGAATTCGCAACAGAAAGCAGCGCAGTTATTACAACAAAATTCATGATATCGGCTGCATACGGAATTCCCATTCTATCGATTGCTACAACAAACGGACTTTCCACTACACCTGCTTGTTTCCATGGTACTAAACAAACCAATACAGTAATAGCTAATCCAAAAAACAATATGGTACGATAAACTGTTTGATTGATAGCTCTTGGTAATGTTTTCTCTGGATTTTCACTCTCTCCAGCTGCAACACCTACCAATTCTGTACCTTGGAAGGAAAAGTTAACCGCAATCATTGTCATGATAATAGCTGCAAATCCATTAGGGAATATACCGTCCTTATACAAATTCGAAATACCTGTATTTCCACCGCTCAAAGGAATTAGACCGAATATAGCCGCAGCCCCTATAATAATAAACAGTACAATCATAGAAACTTTTATAATTGCAAACCAGAACTCCGTCTCTGCAAAACTCCGCGCTGAGAAAGCGTTTACAAGAAATAAAACTGCACCAAACAGCAAACACCACTGCCAGATCTGTACATCCGGGAACCAGCGCTTCATGGTCGAACCAATTGTTACCAATTCTAAAGCAACGGTAGCTGCCCAGCCCAACCAATATAACCAACCGACCATAAAACCAGTTCCAGGTCCTATAAAGCGAGTTGCATAATCTTGAAACGAACCAGATGAAGGATTAGCAATCGTTAACTCTCCTAGACATAACATCACCAAATACATGACAAAACCACCGATTAAATATGAAAGGATGGCTCCAATAGGTCCTGCTTGGCTAATAGTATACCCAGAACCATTAAAAAATCCTGTTCCGATTACACCTCCAAGAGCAATCATAAAGAGATGTCTACTTTTCATGGATCGTTTTAGACCATTATTATTTGTATCCATACATACCTCCTATCTCCCATCGACTAGTATGATCGATAATCATTTTTTCTGCAAGTAATATACAATTTGTTTAAATTTTATAGAAAAAGATGCCTAGATTTAATCATTTTAGGGTATATATACCTTAACTGTTTTCTTTTTCTTGCATATAATAAGAAGAATTGGACTAACCTCGTTTGCAAAGAGAGGAGTATAAACAAATGGCTTGGTCATACGGTTTACTGTTTGACAATGCAGCCGCATTCCTATCTTACATGCAAAAAAATTTATCTGCGACTATTTCAGCATGTCATGTTCATCACACGTATATCCCAGCACACAAAAATTTTACTGGAAGCAATCACCGAAAGCTGCAAGATGGAATGAAAAAGGCTCATCTTTCTCGCGGGTTTTCTACTATAGCTCAACATATCACTATTTTTCCTGATGGAAAAATAATGACAGGACGAGATGTTGATTTATCACCTGCATCAGCTGTCGGTTATAACGAAAAAAATGCAAAACACCCTTTCATGTTTGAGATGATAGGCAATTTTGACCGAGGAAATGATTCCCTAGAAGGAAAACAACTGGAATCTGCAGTAAAAATCACTCAACATTTTTACGAAAAAAATACAAAAATCTTATTTCATCGAGAACTCTTGATTGATGGGAAAGCCCCAAAAAGTTGCCCAGGTACGGGAGTAGACAAAAACGGCTTTATGAGTCTAGTCAAAAAAACTCGCCCTCTACCTGTGCCAGAAGATGATTTGGTTGTAAAAGTAGCAAATCACAAACTTTACAATCGTCCTCTATTCTATAAGGTTCCCATGTTGAAAGGAAATGATGTATTAGCTCTTCAAGAACGTCTACAAATTCATTTGGATCATCTTTTTGGGCCAAATACAAGGGATGCTGTAATCGAATGGCAACAAACACATGATATGAGAGCGACTGGAAGGGTGTATTATGAAGTTTGGGATGCTATGTTTCAGCATATATCTAAAAAAGATACAAATCGATCCTTTCATCGGAATCTAAGCTATATCACCCCTCTTCTAAGAGGTGTAGACATATCACGAGTGCAAAAAAGACTGAATGTTCCGACTACAGGTTACTTTGGCGAAGTTACAGATGAAGCAGTGCGGTTATGGCAGACCAATCATAATGAAAAAGGTAGGCCTGTTGACGATGGAAAAGGATTGCCAATAACTGGAGTAGTAGACAAAAAAACATGGCGTGCACTTTTCCTTGGTGAATAAAACAGCTCAAAAAAGAGCTGTTCTTTTATTAAATTAAATATCTTTATTTACCAAAATTGCTGTGTTCTTCTTGAATTTTTTGCATAGTTTGTTACAATAGTGACTAGTTTCACTACAAATTTTAAAGGAGTTCATAAAAACATGTTTAAAAAAGCTCTTATACTTTTTAGTTGCCTTTTTTTACTTTCTGGTTGTTCCTTGCTTGCTGATTCTGGTACAAAAAAAGAATTAATGGAACAAATGGACAAAATGATGGATCACCATGATAAAAACATGGGATTACAAAGACAAATGATCGATGACTATAACAACGCTAATCAGATTGGAAATAACATTTCACAAGCGATTAATCAGGGTACTACCATGAGTCCTGACCAATATAATCAATTGATGAGTGCTTTAGACAAAGCAAATACAGATCTTAGTACATATAAAAAAGAAGTAGATGCTTTGTTGGCTAAAATCCCTACAGTAGAAAGCAAAGCAAATGAAATTAAAAATGAAGAAACAAAATCTCGTGCAACGAAATATTTAGACGGCTTTAAAAAAGCAACCCAATCACAAGTCGAATATATTAATAATTTTCAAAATCTAATTAATTCCTTTAGAGAGGCTTATGTTACCATCAATAAAGGTCAAGATCCTAACATCAGTCAGTATGATGAGTACTCCAAAAAGGAAGGCGAACTTGTAGATAATTTTAACAAAGAAATTGATGCCTTCAACGCAGATTGGAAAATATTGAATGAAAAAGACTTTAATCGCGAAGTGAAAAATAACATTTCTTTCTAATATTTCCAATTCCAGCTTTCAAATGAAAGCTGGTTTTTCTTATGCCTAATATGAGAGAATAAGAAGAAGTGCACAGTTGTATGTGAAAGGCAGGCCTCTAAATTCATGGTAAGTGATTTACTTGCAAATTTTCCTTTATGGACGTCACTACTCGCGATTTTACTCGCTCAGTTCTTAAAAATTATATGGAACCTTTCTATGACAGGAAAATGGGATTGGATCTGGATCTATCATTCTGGAGGAATGCCAAGTGGCCATACCTCCGCAGTTAGTTCATTGTCTATTGCTATAGGACTAACACAAGGATGGGATTCTGCAACGTTTGCAATAGCAACGATTTTGAGTATTGTTGTCATGTATGATGCTACTGGCGTTAGGAGACAAGCAGGTGTTCATGCCCAGGTTTTAAACCGACTAGTAGAAGATATGACAAAATTACTGAGCGAAGCAAAAGAAAAATCCCCTGCGGAAACAAGGGAAAAGTTAAAAGAAATATTAGGCCATAAACCAATAGAAGTATTTGTGGGATTATGGTTTGGTGTGATTGTTGCCATTATTAATTATTATCTTTGGTATTAAAACATCCGATAACCTTTTGCTCTCAAAAAACGTATAGTTAACCCACTACCAACTACTCCGATTAGACTAGCAATCAACCATGTTACATCGGTAATATGAACAGTATTAATTTGAAAAGCAAAATAAACGATCAGAGCGAGAAACAAGTAAATAGGTAACCAAGTAGTTTTTAATATCATATTTAAGATAAATCCTATCCCAAAGAAAAAGACTAACAATAATGGGATAGAAATAATTAGCTGTACTAGGCTAATTGGAGGAACTGCTAACATTGTCATTTGGAATTGTCTCCTTCCACATGTTGCCTATATGGTACAAAAAATGATACATATGGTCAATCCTACATCACACAAAAGAGCAATCCTACTGAATTTGTAGATGATTGCTCTTGTTTTATTTCCACTACAATGCCATGCTGTTTAAATTTTTACCTAAAACTTACCTTTACGCAATACAAGTGAAATTCCACCTAATAAATATAACCAGCGTAATTCAGTGATTCTCTTCACAAAGGATGCTTTTATTCCCATAACTTTACTATTTTTACCTAAAACTCCAATTGCTTCTTTCCGCCCTAATGATGCTATCGTACCTTTTGTGTGATATACAAATGTTTCCATTTTTCCGCCACGAAGTACTGTTACCAAATTTTTCCCTAAAAATTGTCCTTGTTGTGTAGCTATTTGTGCGGTTGGAGGATATGGGCGCTCGTTTTCACTAGGGAATACTAACGAACTATCTCCAATTATAAATATTTCTTCATGCCCTGGCGCACGTAGTTGTCCATCCACTTTTACACGGCCACGCATTGTTTCTATTCCTGCGTCTTCCACTAACTTATTTCCTCGAACTCCACCTGTCCAAACGACTGTGGATGCTTTGATTTCCTCTCCACCTTTGAGAATAACACCTTCTGTTGTGCATTCAGCAATTGGTGTATTGATATGAAATTCAACGCCTTTACTCTTTAAATAATCTGTAGCATAATTCACTAGGTCTGGATCAAATCCAGGAAGGACACTTGGTGCAGCCTCTATATTCACAATGCGAACTTTTTCTAATGGAATGTCATATTCTCTACATAGTTCTGGCATCCGGTCTACCAATTCACCAACATACTCAATTCCAGTGAAACCAGCACCACCAACAACTATTGTAATAAGTTCATCTTTTTTGTCCTCCGCATATTGTGAGAACATGTACTCCATATGTTCGCGAATCATTCGAACGCTATCAATACTCCTGATAAAAAACGCATTTTCCAATAAACCTTTAATCCCAAATGTTTCAGGAGCACTCCCTAGACCAATAACAAGATAATCATATTCCAATGGATCTTTATGATCAGCTAATGTAACTTTTTTGGCTATTGTATCAATTGAAGTAACCTGATCTTGAATAAAATTTACACGATGAGGATGAATAACAGAAGAAATTGCAAGACGCGCATGATCATGATGAGAAGTCCCTGCTGCTGGCTCATGTAATTTAGTAGTAATGTAATGATAAGAATTTTGGTTCACTAAAGTTACTTCTGCTTCTCCAGGACGAAGATGCTTCTGAAGCCCTTTTGCTGTCATAAGTCCGCCATAACCGGCACCTAAAATCAATATTTTAGGTACTTTCATTGTTCATCACTTCCATCTAATTTTCATTATATTTTTTACTTCCTATGACCTATCGAGACACTATGTGTGAGAGATCACAAACCTATAAAAGAACCTTTAAGAACTTCCTAAAATGCTATCAATAATATGATATGTATTTCACGAACTTTTTACAAGGGGTTTCTGGGTTTCATTCCTTATTCTATAACTTTCTTATCACGATCATGCATGATTTTGATCTTTTACTCGAATGCTAAACAAAAACGAGATGATCTAGGTGAATCAAGGCTCTTATCAATGTCCGCTATGTAATGGCTTTGTTTTTTATCAAGAAATCTGTCCAAACTGCCACCATAAATTGGTTGATTATGGTCCTGTATCATTTTTACTTAGCGCTTATAGCCCTTACCGTCCAATAGATGATATGAAAGAAAATAATGGATGGATCGACAATCAAACCCATCAATGTCCACATGAAATATACTGTTCTCATTGTGGATTTGACCATGTGGTTATGATCAATGAAACACAAACATGAACCTCTCACGACTGAAGTCGCGGTCTTTGTCTACGAAGGTTGATAGCTAAGCTATCCTTATTCGTACAGGCGTGTCCACTTCGCCTCTAGCGTATAAGCCCGTGAGGGCTACAACGTTACTTTTCCGTAAAATATTTAACGCGTCATGGATATCCGCGTGGAGTAACTTACCTGAAGCCGTACGATACAAGCCACGTTTGACACGTTTCCCGCTAAAAGTATATGTTTTGACGTTGGATGGATCATAGGTGGGTAGTTCATCTCGATCCCAAAAACTCGCTTGGGAAGTGTAACTTTCTTCTTGTTGCACAAACGTCATCCCATAGAGCTGACATAAGTATTCCAGTTTCTTTTTGATCATCCCAATTGGAATATTTACGAAGTTTTGGTTGTTGCGCCTGCCTAGATTGCTACCTTTTTGCAGATTTTCGTTATATCCAATGACCAATGTACCAATGCGATGGTTTAAACAGTAGTTAATAATCTTGCGACAGGTTTTGCTGAGGTAATCGTGCACACGACGATTTCGTTTCACAACCAAAGCAAACTGCTGGTCTTTCGGTAGATACCAAGGAATCCGAATAGCTCGAAAGTCGTATTTTCCTTGCTTGGCGAGTCGAATAAGCCCAAAGAAAGACTTCCATACGCCATCGATTTCTTTTAGAATTTGTTGTGCCATATTGCTGTTCAGCCGCTTGTAATTTTCGCTTCCTTTCAAGAGATGATAGTTGTTCTGGTAATTCAGATAGTTTTTCTCCTGAAAGTAGTGCTGGCGAACTTGGTATAAGCCTTCGTTGTACAGGTTTTTAGCAGTGTGACACAGTTCTTTTAAAAGAAGATACTCTTCTTTCGAAAGATGTTTGAGTTGTTGTTTTACGGTGCAATACATAGATTTTTCACCTCTTTTCTATGGAAGATGAAGCTTACTATACAAAATATTAATTTAATTGTCAAAAAAAAGAAAAAACAAAACCTATGAATGAAATCACGGTTTTTCTCGCCGCAAACATAAAACATCCCTCTATTTAAGAGGGATGTACATTAACAATCTGTATCTGGTTTACCTTCATCGACTGCAGTACGGAAAGATGAGCCACATCCACAGGTTAATGATGCATTGGGATTATCAATTTGAAATCCCCCACCCATCAAAGACTCTTTGTAATCAACAACAGTACCATTCATCAATCGCTGACTTTCATCATCTATGAGTACTCGAACACCATGTTGTTCAAGTTCTAAATCTTGTGTTGTTTTTTCTTCATCAAAGCCCATAAGATAAGAAAAACCGCTACAACCACCATGTTGAACACCCACACGGAGATATTGCTTTTCTGGATTCTCTGTATCTTGCAGCATTTCTCTTACTTTAAATGCTGCTTGTTCAGTTAAGGTAATCATCTGTTATCACTCCAATGTGACGGTTGATACCTTTAGTGTACCATACTTCTCGCTAAACTACTGTACGGTATTTTTCATCTAAGGACTCTGTGACCTGATGTTTTGGGCGAGCACGCATATAGTTACGTTCTTGTTTGGATTGATGCCAGTTTCTTTGCCATTCGTTATGCAAATTGTCTAACTCCACACTTAATTTATACACTGCAGGATGACCAATCCCTAAAAGCAATGCAGATTCAACCATCTTTATGCGTAATTTTTCAATACGCTCTTCTAAATCCCACGCTCCCATCTTAAAGCCCTCCTTCATCCTTTATCTGCTACCAATTTTTAGTATACATGTTAACTCGATTTTTGTAAGCTATTTTTTTACATTTTTTTCAGTTTTGTTTTTTTTTGTATATTTTCATCGATCAAACACTGACAAATATCTACAAATACCATTTGGTCTGTATCATAATATTTGGGGATAGGTCAGATGATGACTTTGTGATAGAATGAACTTGTTGAATAGAAAACTGAATGGATGGATTCTTGATAATTGGGAATCCACACATTGTATTGTTTAGAGACTAGAAAATTATTTCTTTCGAAGAAATACCAAGGAGAGAGAAATGATCAAAGAAACGTCTTACTCACCTTCTGATCGACTGTTTAATCAAATAAAGATACTGATTGTTACCTCTGTACTTGCAGAAAAAAAAGCTCTCGAAGAAGGACTAGGAAAAATTGAAAATGTAGATATTGAAGTGGTGGGAGTAGGACCTATTTGTGCAGCGGTAGAGACAACAAAATTGTTATATAAAAAGAAATATGAATTAGTAATATGTGCAGGTATAGCTGGAGGATTTGCAAAGCATACATCCATTGGAACGTTGGTTATATCAGATCGCGTTATATCTGCTGATTTGGGTGCACAATCACCAGAAGGTTTTTTATCACTAAACGAATTAAATCTTGGGAAAACATATTTTCCTGTCACTAGTCCTATTGCCGAAACTGTAAAATCCATACTAAAAAATGGAATGGATGAAGTTGTAATTGGGCCTATTTTGACGTTATCCACAGTTACAGGCACTGATAAAACAACAAAAGAATTGTCTGATCGCTATCCATATGCAGTAGCAGAGGCAATGGAAGGTTTTGGTGTTGCTACTGCCGCAAATGCTTTCTCCATTCCTTTTATCGAATTGCGAGCAATATCCAATTATATTGGCCCTAGAGATAAATCAAAGTGGCGTTTTCATGAGGCTTTTTCACAATTAAAAAAAGCAGGTTATCTTTTACGACAAACCAAGCAATGAACAAATTTACAGAAAGAAGCAGATAAATCATGGATATAGTCTTCTCACCATGTCCAAATGATACTTTTATCTTTCATGCATGGGCTAACGGATTGATACCAAATGCACCAAAATTAAATGTAACTTATGCAGATATTGATATAACTAATAAATTGGCTGAAAGTGGAGATGGACCAGATATATTGAAGATTTCTATAGCCGCTCTTCCTTGGGTGCATGAGAGCTATGGATTCTTACCAAGTGGAGGTGCGCTTGGACGCGGCTGTGGTCCACTCATTCTTACACAAAATGTAAAAAAATCGGTTTCCCTTGCTGGAAAAAAAATTGCTGTCCCCAGTGAACGTTCGACAGCTTATTTGCTATTTCGTTTATGGCTGTCACAGCATGTGCCTGAGGGAGTAAAAGAAATATGTGTTTTACCATTTCATGAAATTATGCCGGCAATTCGCGACGGAAAAATAGATGCTGGACTAGTGATTCATGAAGCTAGATTCACGTATCCCTCTTATGGATTACGTAGTTTAGTTGACCTTGGAGATTGGTGGGAAAAAGAGACTTCTCTACCGATTCCACTAGGAGGTATCATCGCAAAAAAATCAATTGATCGAAACAACATCATCAATTGGATCCAATCCTCATTAGATCATGCATGGAAACACCCATCTGCATCCAAATCTTATGTCATGGAACACGCACAAGAGTTAGATTGGAAAGTCGCTCAAGAACATATAGACTTATACGTAAATTCATTTTCCTACAGTTTAGGAGTAAAAGGCTGTTACGCAATTATGGTACTACTTGAACGAGCAATGGAAAAAAATCTTATTCCACCAGTAAACTTTTCATCCCTTTTGATTAATCAAATACCTATAAACATTAAATAGAGAGGAGAATAAAACATGTTACAAGAAATAACAGATAAAATCAGAGCTGGGGAAAGGCTGTCTTTAGAGGATGGATTGGCACTATATGACTCTCCGGATCTACTCCAAGTAGCACAACTTGCAAATGAGGTAAATCTCAAAAAGAACGGTAAGAAAGTTTATTTTATTGAAAATCTATACATCAATCCAACAAATGTATGTGAAGCGAAATGTGCATTTTGTGGTTTCCGACGTGATCCTGATGAAGATGGTGCTTACACCATGTCAACAGATGAATTACTTCACTATGTTGAAACAAGGATGACAAAAGGAACAAGAGAATTCCACATTGTTGGTGGACACAATCATACTGTTCCATTTGATTATTATCTGGACACCATTTCTATCTTAAAGAAAAACTACCCAAATATTACTATCAAAGCATACACTGGTGCAGAAATTCAGTTTTTCGCTCAAATCGCCGGAAGATCACCAGAAACAATTTTACGAGAATTGATCGATGCTGGATTGGATACTCTACCTGGTGGTGGAGCTGAAATTTTGACAGAGCGTTACCGTGCAAAAATGAGTCCTGACAAAGCGAGTACAGATGGTTGGCTGGAAGCACATCGCATTGCTCATACTCTTGGATTAAAAACACATGCTACGATGCTCTATGGATCTATCGAAAGTTTGGAAGAGCGCTTAATCCATATGATGCGTGTACGTGAATTGCAGGATGAAACAAATGGATTTATGGTATTCATTCCGCTTGCTATGCAACCACGTAAAACTTCCGCATCGCTAAAACGACGTACCTCTGCCATGGATGATATGCGAACCATTGCTATCAGTCGTTTGATGTTGGACAACTTTCCACATATTAAAGCTTACTGGATCAATATCGGGCCACAGCTTACACAACTGGCTACTCATTTCGGTGCATCTGACATTCATGGTACTTTAGTGGAAGAACGTATTAGCCATGCTGTAGGAGCATTAACACAATCAGGAATAACAAGAGATGAACTACAATGGATGATTCAAGGAGCCAATCGCATTCCGGTTGAACGTGATACTTTCTATAATGAAATAAAAGTCTATGCATAACGGTTCCCTTACTCATCCACACAAAAACACCACTTATTTTAAAGAAGTGGTGTTTTTGTATGTAAGAAAGGTCCATACCAAACTTCTATAAAAAAGTAGGAAAGTTGTGAGAAAGCGAAAAACATGATAGGGTAAAAATATATGATGAATTAGTATCAGGTACTAATACCAAGTAACAAATCAACCGAGGTGTAGACAAATGAAAGAATCAAAAGCTCGAATAACCGCTATTGGCACTTATGTTCCAAGAAAAATTTTAACCAATCATAATCTAGAAAAAATGGTAGAAACAAATGATGAATGGATTACAAAAAGAACTGGGATAAAAGAGAGAAGGATTGCTGGTGATAATGAATACTCCTCCACTCTCGCTATCAAAGCTGTTGAAAATCTAATAGAAACTTATCCAGTTGAATTGCAAGATGTAGATTGTATCCTTGTCGCAACAACAACTCCTGACCATATCTTCCCTAGTGTAGCATGCCAAATTCAGAGCTATTTTCATATTCATAGTACAGGAGCCTTTGACTTAAACGCTACCTGTGCAGGATTTACCTATGGATTACATGTAGCAAACAGTCTTATCACGTCTGGAGCACATAAAAAAGTTTTAGTGGTAGCAACAGAAACTTTATCAAAGGTCACTGATTATACAGATCGATCCACTTGTATCCTTTTTGGGGATGGAGCTGGTGCACTTCTTGTAGAATATGATGAAGAAAATCCTAGCTTCATAGCCAGTTATATGGGTTCAGATGGAGCAGGCGGTGCACATGTATATCGAACAAACCTTGCTAGCACATTAGGTGATTCTGTATTACAGAAGACAGATAAAATAGTGCAAAACGGAAGAGAAGTATATAAATGGGCTGTTCGCACTATTCCAATCGGAATCCAAGAATTATTAGTTCAGACAAGATATACGATAGAAAATATCAATTGGTTTGTTCCTCACAGTGCCAATATGAGAATGATTGAAGCAATCTGTGAAAAATCCGAGTTTCCTATTGATAAAACACTTACTAGCATGAAGTATTATGGAAACACTTCATCTGCTTCTATTCCACTATCCCTAGCTTTAGGCATCGAAAAAGGAAAAGTAAAAAACGGAGATACAATGATCTTTTACGGCTTTGGAGGAGGGCTTACCCATTTAGGATTAATAATAAATTGGAACTTATCCTAGTCTATCTAAATCAAAAAACCCCTGTAATCAGGGGTTCTAGTATGATTAATAACGAAATTCCATTTCCTCACAAGCTTCAATGATTTTTTTATATAATTCTTCGGCTGTTTCCGCTGTTACCAACTCCCCATTTACTAAGGCATATGGGGACCTTGCACAAATCCCACAATTCCCTAGACAACCATACTCTAACACATCATAATCCAGATTGCTTTCTAGTTTGGCTTTTATTTGGAGAACATTCGAAGTTAAATTATTTACGCAAAACTCAATTAGTGGCCTCATGATCACTCACTTTCCCTAACCCTAATTTCTCCAATCGTTCACAGATTATTTTTAACTTAGGATTGCCTTCTGCGATTACCTCATCCTGTATCACAACAACAGGATACCATAAATCTTCCTCAAATACCCTTTTTGCAAATAGTTCTTGTTCTTTACCAATTGGTGCATGGATGTCGACATATTGAACATCTACTTCTTTTCCATATTTACGATCCAAAGCATGCGTCAACCAAGATGCGGTTTCTTTGGAAGAAGGAAAAGATACGCAGCTTGGACAAACTTGTTCTGCTCCATAAACGTATACTTTTATCATAGTAAATACCTTCTTTAAGCAAAAATAGCTCTGTCCAAATCATGGATCAAATCTTCCACATCTTCAATTCCGACAGAGATACGAATCAACCCATCTGTGATACCCAATTTTGCTCTTGTTTCTGCTGGAATAGAAGCATGTGTCATTTTAGCTGGGATAGAAATCAAACTTTCTACTGCTCCTAAACTTTCAGCAAGTGTAAAGTATTTCACTTTGGTCAATGCTTTTGCAGCTTTCTGGCCGTCACCTACATCAAATGATATCATGCCACCAAACCCACGTGCTTGCATTTTTGCAATAGCATGATTAGGATGGGACTCCAATCCAGGATAGTATACTTTATCTACTTTGGTAGTCAGCCAATCTGCAATTTTGTTAGCTCCAAATTCATGTTGTTTCATGCGTAAACCTAACGTCTTCATACCTCTCATTAAAAGCCATGAATCTTGCGGGCCTAAGACTCCACCAATTGCATTTTGATAGAAATGCAGTTGGTCACCTAGCTCAGCTTCCTTTGTTACGATCAATCCAGCGACAACATCACTATGTCCGCCTAAATATTTGGTAGCACTATGAACAACGATATCCGCACCTAAATCGAGGGGATTCTGCCAGTATGGTGTATAAAAAGTATTGTCGACAATAAAAAGAGCATTTTTCGACTTTGCTACCCTACTCAGGCTTGAGACATCGGATACTTTTAAGAGTGGATTAGTCGGAGTTTCGACAAAAAGAGCTTTCGTATTCGTTTGAAAAGCAGACTCCACTTCTGCGATATCACTGGTATTTACATAGGAAACAGTTATCCCAAATCGTTTAAACACTTTGTCCATGATTCGAAAAGTACCACCATAAACATCATCACTGCAAATAATATGGTCCCCTTGTTCAAATAAAGAAAGGATTGTACCTGTTGCAGACATACCTGAAGAAAATGCAAGTCCTCTTGCACCATTCTCTAAAGCCGCAATATAATCTTCTAGCGCTTGGCGTGTTGGGTTTCCAGTACGTGAATACTCATATCCTCGATGTTTACCTACTTCGTCTTGTTTGTAAGTAGAAACTTGATAGATCGGAACGCTTACTGCACCTGTTTGTTCATCTATTAAATGACTTCCATGAATTAATTTTGTATCGATTTTCATCTTTATTCTCCTCCTTGGAAAATTTTTTTACTGAGATATCTGTCACTGCCATCTGCAAATAGTACCACAATATTCGCATTAGATGGTGCAATTATTTCTTCTTTCACCGCTGCAAAACATGCGGCACCAGCAGAACTCCCTACCAGTAATCCCTCTTGCTCTGCTAGTTTATTCACCATTGCAAAAGAATCTACATCATCCACTGTGTAAATTTTATCAATAAGATCTCGTTCAAAAAAAGGTGGGAAAAATTCCATACCAATGCCTTCTGTTTTATGTGGTCCTGATGATCCTCCAGCAATGATCGAACCTTGTGGCTCAACAATGACATTTCGAATGCTAGGATTTTTTTCTTTCAAATAGCGAGCTACACCCATATATGTACCTGATGATCCTGCTCCAGCAACAAAAACATCTATTTTTCCACCGGTTTGTTCCCAAATTTCTGGACCTGTAGTCTCGTAATGTGCGATTGGATTTGCAGGGTTATCAAATTGTTGTGGAATATAAGCGTTTGGAATTTCTTCTGCCAGTTCCTTTGCTTTCGCAATTGCACCTTTGATTCCATCTTCTGTGGGTGTATTGACTACTTTTGCTCCTAATGCCCGCATCGTCTCTTGTTTTTCCATCGAAAATTTAGCAGGAACAACGCAAACCACCTGATATTGTGTGCCAATTGCTGCTAACGCCAATCCAATACCTGTATTGCCAGCTGTTGGCTCAATAATGGTACCACCAGATTTAAGCTTACCAGTACGTTCTCCTGCTCGAATTAGCGCGATACCAAGTCGGTCTTTTACACTTCCACCTGGATTAAAAAACTCCAATTTGGCAAGTATGTTTGCATTAGAAGAAAATGTTTTCAATCTCACTATCGGAGTATTTCCAATCAAATCGTGAATACCTTCATATATTTTGCTCATCACATTTTAACTCCCTTGGCAATATCCTAAAAACGTATACTTATTTTAACAGGAATAGGAATAAATTTGCTACATTGCTTTCTTCACAAAGAAGGCATACAATAGCAATGATGTGTACTTTAACAACAGAAAGGAGATCTCTTACTATGGAAGAACAAGTACAAGAAATTTTAGATAAATTGCGCCCTTACATTCAACGTGACGGTGGAGATGTAGAATTAGTAGAGATTGAAGAAGGTATCGTACGTGTTCGCTTGCTTGGTGCTTGTGGAAGCTGCCCTAGTTCCACCATTACCTTAAAAGCTGGAATCGAACGTGCTCTTATGGAAGAAATCCCAGAAGTACGGGAAGTAGAGCAAGTATTATAATATAAACAAGGAGGCAACCTATTTGGTTGCCTCTATTTGTTTTGGCGGTTGATAAGTAGCCCACTTCAAACTATAATCTGCACCAAAAGGATGATACAATACATTTTTTACATACGGTTTTTGAAGGCGTAAATCATTAACGTAAACCAATGGTTTAATAACCGCTTTGTCCACAATTAAATATTTTTCAGCCTGATGTAAATATTGATCACGTTTAGCTGGATTGGCTTCCAAAGATGCTTTTTCGATAAGTGTATCATATTGTTTGTCGGAGAAATTAGAGGTATTTTCCATTGCTTTAGAGGTGAAAATGTTTAGAAAAATACTTGGGTCGTGATATTCTGCGAACCATTCATTGATACTCAGATCATACTCCCCATTTGACTCTTTTTCTTCTTTCTTTTTCACATTATATTTCTCTATATTAACTAAAATTCCGACCTTTAAAAGTTGTTTTTTTATCTCATTAGCTATTGCTAGAGACCTTGAGTCATCATAGGTTAACAGCGATAAATTAAGAGATCCCGATATACCAAGATCTGTTAATCCTGCATGTAATAGTCTCTTAGATTCTGTAAGATTTGATTTTAGTTGAAGGTCAGTTTTAAATGCTTTCCTTTGATTTGTAATTAATACAGGAGGAACTAAACTACTTGCGGCACTAGATTCATCTGATAAATCGGTAACCATTTCTGTTGTATTTAGTGCTAACTGAATGGCTTGACGTAATTTAAAATTTTGAAGATTTTCCTTGCCTTGATTAAAAATTAGGTAAGTAGAGATGGCTTTTTGTTGTTTGAAATTCTCTCTTTGTTTCTTATTCGTTTTTGACATTGACGTTAATTCTGATTTGTAAAGACTGGATCTTTTATCTTCATCAACTTTAACATCAATCTTAATTTCTTTTAGTTTTACATTTCTACTATCCCAATAAACAGGATTTTTAATAAGTACAGCACTTCCAGGATTAAAACTTTTTAGTTGATAAGGTCCAGAATAACTCATTGATTCAGGTACAGGCGAAGTTGCATAATCTTCTCCATATTTCTCGACGCGTTCTTTTGGTAAAGGTAAAAACGGGGTGAGTGTTACCAAACTTAAAAAATTAGGATCCGGTCTATCCAGTTGAATCGTCAAACGTTTTTCATCGTCAGCAGTAATACCAATCTGCTCTGCACCAACTTTACCTAAAGAATACGCTTCTGCATTATGGATCGGATAAAATAAATAGGAAAAGGCATAGTCGTCCTCTGGAGAAAGTGCTCGTTGCCAAGCAAACTTAAAATCGCTTGCCGTAACGGCTTTCCCATCACTCCAAACGGCATTTTTGCGAATCGTAAATGTATAGGTTCGATAATCAGGACTAACCTGATAAGATTCAGCTAATCCTAGTACAGGAATGTTATTTGGCCCTAAACGCATTAAACCTTCTTGTACTTGATTTAAGATATTATATGTAATTTGTTGATTTGCTTTGGAACTGTCCAGTATAGGGATAGCAGTAGATTCTGTGATCGTTAAAACGGGAGGAACTTTTAAGTAATGTTTTACACAACAAACCTCATCTGCATTGTTTGTTTGGAAAAACTTAATATATATGTAGCCAATAGCAATTCCTAAAACCAAAACAAAGGTAAGAAGAATCCACCTTTTCCTAATATACAAACTTTGTGCCTCCTTTGTGAATTTTCATTTTTACAATTATTTTCATTATAGTCCAAACCTCCCCATAAAGAAAACTTTCTATGACAATCATTAAGTCTACAATCATAAACAAAAGAAGATAGGATAACTAAAAAAAGAGACCTTAAGGCCCCTTCCAATTGATCCAATCATTTGCTTCTATAATGATCAAAAACGTAATTAACCGTTCTCTTATAGGAGCTGCTTCTCTACCAAAATACTCTCTCACTCTCGATTCAATTTGACGTACATCGTGTGAACCATCGCACATTTGAAACACAAAACTACCTAATTTATCTAATCTTACTCGGTGATGTGTAGGTTGATTTAAAAAACGAATAGATAAGCGTTCTAAAAAATTTGTTCTAGGGATACAGACAAAAACTTGATCTGGACATGTTATCGATTGTTCCAATACAATGGTTTCTTTTCTCATTGGAAACATGTTCAATACATTTTTAGAGGCCATCTTTTTCACGCTGCTTTTTCATCGTTATTACAAGTAACAATGCAGCTATGCCAAGAAACAGGAAAAACGGAATAAGATTGCTTTCCATCATAACGGCAGCATCTGGATTAATAATACCTGGAACAATCAATAGAGCAATAAACACACTAATCAAAGCTTCTCCTGCTATAAGTCCTGAAGCAAAAAGTGTTCCTACACGCTCTCTTTTCTCCTGTTTATCTTTATTTGCAAATAACTCCGTAATCCAACGAACGATGCCACCAATCATGATCGGAGTGCTAACAGACAGGGGTAAGTAAAATCCAACCGCTACTGTTAATGAGTTTAATCCGAGAAACTCTATACATATCGCTAAAGCTGCTCCAATAAAAATAATATCCCAAGGCAAATCCCCAGACATCAATCCTTGTGCAATAATATTCATCAATGCTGCTTTTGGAGCAGGCAATGCATCTGACCCTAGTCCATAAGTTTTATCAAATAAAATAAGAATACTTCCGATAAAAAGTCCACTAGAAATAACGCCAATCATCATCGCTATTTGTTGTTTCCAAGGTGTTCCTCCAACGAGAAAACCCGTTTTTAAATCTTGGGAAATATCACCTGCTACTGCAAGCGCTACACATATAATGGAAACAACAATCAGTGAGGCAATAATGCCTGTTTGTCCAGAGAAACCCGCTGTTTTAAACAAAATGGTAACGATAAGCAAAGTAGCAATTGTCATACCAGACACCGGCATGGAAGTACTTCCTACTATTCCAACAATCCTCGATGCAACGGTCACAAAAAGAAAACCAAAAATAGCAATAGAAATCGCTCCAACTATTCCTACATTCGTGACAGGAGCAAAAGCAATAACAAACACCAATAAAACTATTCCGATTATTAAGAATTTACTAGGTATATCTCGATCCGTTCTTTCCCTTGTTCCCATATCTTTTTGATTACGTTTATTCAAACCTGAAAATGTATCTCTAAGTGAACGAATGAGAATAGGTAATGTTTTTAGTAAAGTGATAAATCCCCCAGTTGCCACTGCTCCAGCACCGATATATCGAATGTAATTGACATAAATATCATGTGCAGTGAGACTTCCAATAGGGCTTACAGCCGGAAAGATCGAGGCTGGATTACTAGATCCAAAAAAACCTATCATAGGTACAAAAACAATCGAAGATAATAAACCACCAGCTATCATTTGACCAGCTATTCTTGGTCCAATGATATAACCAACCCCTAATAAGGCAGGCATTGCATCCATGCTTAAGCTAGCATATTTGAATTTCCCAAGCCCTGTTGCTACTGTCGTTTTAAAAAGATGAATACCATCTCCTAATACTTTAAATAGACCACCAACAAGAAAACCAAATCCTATTAACTTTGCTTGACTGCCACCTTGTTCACCAGATTTAAGAACTTCTGCACAGGCGGTACCTTCCGGATAAGGTAAGATCTCATGTTCATTAACGATAAGCATACGACGAAGGGGAACCATCATAAGCACACCCAAAAATCCTCCAACCAAAACAATAAATATTATGGTTCCTTGTCCTGGTGCTGCATGGATAAAGAACAATGCAGGTATTGTAAAGATAGCACCAGCAGCAAGTGCTTCTCCTGCTGTCGTCATGGTCTGAACAATATTATTTTCTAAAATGGATTGTCTTCGAAATATACCACGCAGGATGGCCATCGAAATAACTGCCGCCGGAATAGAAGCACTTACGGTGAGTCCGGTCTTTAATCCTAAATAAGCATTAGCTGCTCCAAAAACAATGGCTAGAAAAAAACCTAAAATAACAGCTGTAATAGTTAGTTCTGGTAATGATTTGTTAGATGGAATGTAAGGAACGAAATTCTTTTTTTTGTTCATCTCCACACCTCTTATCTCTTGATCACTCTCTTATCGTAATACAAATCCGCCATCAAAACCATCTTTTTCCATGTTTTCATTGGATATCCTCCTGAAGGAAGGAAAAACTAAAAAAAACGGAAGGGGATGCAGTTATGTCTCCATTAGAACAAACGGTATACTTATGGTTAGAGGAGAGAGGTGTACGAATAACAGAAATTGCGGAATTAACCTTTTTTTTACAATCTGATTTTTATTCTGATGTTACAATGGAAGAATGTATCGAAAATGTACAAATGGTATTGACTAAACGAGAAGTCCAAAATGCTGTTTTAACTGGGATTCAATTAGATATACTCGCTGAAAAAGAGATTCTTCGTGAACCACTTTTACAAATGATTCGATCAGATGAAGGCTTGTATGGAATTGATGAAGTGATGTCATTAGCGATTTTAAATGTTTATGGAAGTATTGGTTTTACAAACTATGGTTACATTGATCGTTTAAAACCAGGAATTTTATGTCGCTTAAACAGCAAAAGCGACGGCAAAATACATACCTACTTAGATGATTTAGTTGCTGCCATAGCTGCTGCTGCTGCTTCACGACTTGCTCACACTCGATCCCATACAAGTTCTCTTATCGACTAGAAAAAACATCCGTTACGATGAATAACGGATGTTTTTTCTCATTTATAATAATGATAGACATTGTCCACTTTGGTTTGCTTGATTTCTCCATTTATTCTTAAAAACTCCAAATGAGCCAATGTCTCTGAAAATGCAAATCTCAAATTATGTATATCCAATGGACGATGAGCAAATAGCTTTTCACATATTTCAAAACCAGTTTGTATCTTACCATCTAGTAAAAAACTTTTTAATTTATCCAAACGCCGTTCATGGTGAGCCTTGATTTCCTCCACTCTTTTTTCTAATAAATGAAAAGCTTCCCCATGAGCTGGATAAACGACTTTGATATCCAACTGTTTAAGCTTATCTAATGTATCTAAAAAGGTCTGTAAAGGATTTGGATCACCGTCTGGTAACAATGGTATATTGGGAGTTACTGATGGCAAAATAACATCACCTGCAAAAAAGCTGCCATCATGATGAAAAAAACTAAGATGACCTTTGGAATGACCGGGAGTAGCTATCACTTCATATTTTTCTCCACTAATATCCAATTCCTCACCTGATTCTATCCACTTTATTACCTGTGGATGTGGTTCTATTACAGCACGAAACTCCTCCATATGGCGAGTAATTTGGGATGATCGATGCTCAGGAAATCCATATGGAATAAAAAAGGATGACACTTGCTTTGGATTTCCATTGTTACGATTCCAAAAAGATTGAATTTGATCAAACTCCGTTTTTGCCATATATATTGGCGCGCCTGACCATTCTTGAAGTTTACCTGCAAACCCATAATGATCAGGATGATAATGGGTAACAACGATTCTTTCCACTTGGTTCCAACTCCAGCCCTGCTCGAAAAAAAATTGTTTCCATGTATCACTTGTTTGTTTGGTATGCAAACCTGTATCAATGATCGTAAGCTTGCTATCGCCTTTGACTACATAACATGTCACTTGTTTGAGAGAATAGGGAAGCGGCTGAGAAAGCGGGTAAATGAGCTGTTTTGACTCAGACATATATATTTCCATTTGCTTTTTCTCTACTTAGAAAAGCATCTATATGTTCCAAAAACTGTTGAAAGACCACTACATCTCCTAGGTGTTCTTCTAAGGATCTATCATCGACTTGATCATAATATCGTACCAATTGTTCACGTAATTTCACAAAGGTCTTCAATTTATTTGCTAGAATAGCAGAAATCACTTGTTCATCTTCTAAAATATCTATAATATCAGAATATCCACCTGGATCACGCATAATAAATCCATCTATAATTGTATTTCCGATATCAATAACACATTCCACTCCGATGTGAAACGATCGCATCAATGCAAACCTTTCGATTTCATTTGTTGGTCTGTCTATCTCTTGGATGACTTGTAAACAGGTAGATAAGTAAGTACTTTGGCTATCAATGCGTGTCAAATTAAGCTCGTACAAAAAAATTACCTCCAATTTTCGAAAGGGGTTTTGTTACCTTTGGTTATGAAAAAATATCGTATTATCGTTCCTATTGTTGTTGTTTTACTCATGATTGGATTTTATATGCTCGGCAGTTCTAACAGTCAAAATGGAAGCGGAAATCAAGATCACTCTTCCACTTCTGAATCAAATACGTACGAATCATCTCCTTCTTCCTTTCAATCCCATAATTCAAAAGAAATTTCCGGACAAATGGATCAATCATCGACTACTTCGCAAATGCCTAACACCAGCAAAGTAGCAGGCAAAGAACAGCAAATGGTATATCAAGCTGATCTCCACATGCAGGTTACCAAACTTCCAGAAGCACAGAAAGAATTAGATGAGGTTGCGAAACAACACAAGGCATCCATGGTGAGTAGTTCAGATTCCCAAAATCTAGATGAAAGGGTTATTCGTATCACCTATAACGTCCCTCAGACTCAATTTCAAACCTTTATAGACCACAGTAAAAAGATATCAGAAAACACACCAGAGATACAAATTCAAGGTGAAGATGTAAGCGAAGAACTAGTGGACTTAACCGCTAGAATCAAAGCAAAAAGAGCGATGGAAACACGTTTAATAGTGATGATGAATAAAGCTACCACAACAAATGATCTTCTAGCTATTGAACAAACTCTCGGTAACGTTCAAACAGAACTAGAGCAACTAACTGGCAGACAACAGTATTTGCAGCATCGTGTTGCATTTTCGACCGTAACAATAGAAATCAGCTCTTCGACTTATCAGCCTTTGCAAACCAAATACTCTTTTATCAATCAGCTCTCTCAAGGATTCCTTCAATCATGTAAAAATTTGTGGACAGGACTCCAACTTTTTGTCATTTGGCTAGCAAAAGCACTTCCTTTTTTGATTTTAATTGTTGTTGTTGCAATTCCTGCCATTCTTTATTTCAAAAAACGTCAAAAGAAGTAGAACGCATAACCTCCCTATTTTTGGTTACAGTATGATTGTATACCTTGAAAGGAGCAATCTACATGCAAATTTCTTCAAAAGATCTTTCGTACTTGAGCGATGAAATGTCGTGGGAATTGATTGCATTTAAAAAATGTCATCATTTTGCAGAAGAGGTGCAAGATCCTCAAATCAAAGCAGCGATCGATAGAATAGGTGCAATGCACCAACAACATTATCAAGAACTGTTGCAATTCTTGCAATCCTCTACAGGACAAATGCAATCCAATTCTTATATGCAGTAAGGAGATCACAAAATATGCAAAACCAACAAATGGGACAACAAACAACATCAGGATCCACTCAAATGCAAGGACCAGAAATGACGGATCGTGATTATGTAAATGATATTTTGTCCACTGAAAAATACTTAACGAATAGTTATAATACAGCTGTAAATGAGGCAAGTATAGACGCACTTTATCAACTTCAGATAAAACATTTAAATGCTAGCCACCAAGCAGCAAGAGATCTATTTACACTCATGCAACAAAAAGGCTGGTACCAAATAGAACCAGCTGAAAGTCAAAAAATCACTCAAAAAACTACACAATTCGCCGGATATACTAGTCAATTTCCATATTAAATAGATAAAAGCGATTATAAATTATAATCGCTTTCTTTTTTTGCAGATCGAAAAAAATACATCTTATCTTATTTTTATACGAAAAATGCAGTCTTTTATCTTCATAGTAATCCTCACGGTCCAAGTTTTCTTTCGATTATTATGGCTTCCTTTGTCAGCTCGTGACTTCCTTTGTCAACGAGCAGGAGAGATAGATATCATGGTAGAAAAAGGTAATAACATCTTTTTATGGGAGGTAATCTATCGTGGATCAACAAGAATTGTTCTCCATTTCGACTCGGGAAGCTTCAGATCGATTAAAAGTAAATGCGAGATGTATTCGTAAGTGGATCGACATGTATGGAGAGTACGTAGGATATGACGTTACCGAAAAGGGTCATTACCTTCTATCGGAGGAGAGTATCGAACGGTTAAAAGAGATCCAAGCGCAATTACAAAGTCCTAACAAATCCATGCGAAAATTGCGTGAAGAAATGATAGAAGAGGGAAAACTATCTCAACCTAGTGAAACATATTATACCCAACAAACTTTTGATGAAATGATTAGTTCTATGCATCAAATGGGGCATATGATGGAAGAATTATTTACACGGATGGAAAGAATGGAAGAGCATCTATATGGCATTTATGATTCTTTTGAAGATATGGAGCAAAAAATGGGTGTCGTAGCACAAGATGCTGTATCCTCTGGAGAAGTTCATAAAATGTTTGATGAGATACGCAAAAAACAAGACCAGTTAAAAATCGAACTACGAAATGTTCACTTTACTCAACGGTTAACATCTGCTACATCTGAACAAGGTTTATTACCCCGTCGACAGAAAAAAAATCGTTTTTTGTTCTTTTTCTAGTATACTAAAGATCATACATACATCTTAGATAGGAGCGAATAAAAATGGAAGAATTTGAGTTTTTGTACGATGATACAGAAGAAACGAAAACTCGTTTCGTTAGTTTCGTCGGGAAAGAAAATCGATATGACCTCGTTATTATGATGTCAGGTCGTTTCTATGGTAAACACCTTATTATGCATCTTCAATCCAATAACTTTGCGATCATTGGCCGTGATGATTTAGAAGAAGAAGGTTACTTAGAAGAAGCATACTCCCTCTCAGAGGCAGAAGCTGAGGAGTTGCATTCTTTCTTACATACCATCGTCTAAATTGGGCACCTTATGAAGGAGGTGACCCAAAGATGGATAAGAAAAAGAAAGAGTATGAGGAATTAGATACTGTCATCGCTTACCACTCTGAAATGGCTTTGGAAGAATTTCCTGAAGGACCCTATGGAGCAGCACATAACGAAGAAAAGTTAGGTAAAAACTCTCCATGGCTTCCCGGACAACATACGTCAGCCTTTACTTATGAAAACCGTAAATTTCATGAAGGCATCGAACGTCAAATGCCAGGCAGTCATCCCACACATGACGAAGTAGAAAGCTAGCCCACGGTTAGCTTTTTTGGTATGACGTGCTATCCATTTATAGTAATCCCTCTCAAACTCTTTGCCACCATTTGCTAAGGCTTGCTGGCTGGCAAATCTCGTTTTATATTTTTTTCAATATGAAATAAGCACAACCATAATTACAATATTCGGAAAGATATTCTTCAAAAAAACTAAACTTCGTTTCGCTTTCAGCCAATTCATGTGTATCTTCATAAAAACCTTTTAATCGAAGTTGACCATATCCCCAATCCCCAACTATATAGTCGTATTTTTCCAATAAATCTACATACCTTTTTCGAAAGGCGTTTTGTTTCCAACCTTTTCGATAGCTCTTGATTAATTTATATTGATTGTCCTCCACTTGAAAGATATCCACCATTATCCCTCCTTAAACAGAAATGGAACTAGCTCCGATAGAAGCTAGTCCTATATTAATCTTTCACTTATAGTTAGGTTGCTACGACTTGTCCTTTACCATTATAAAATATTTTCACTAGTATTTATAGTCTTGCTTCTGCTGATTTTACTTGTTCATGTGCATGATAAGAACTCCGAACCAAAGGACCTGACTCTACATGGGAGAAACCTAGGTTTAATCCAACCTCTTTCCATGAGGCAAATTCATCTGGTGTATAATACTTTTCAATCTTCATATGCTTTTTCGTTGGCTGTAAATATTGACCGATTGTTACGATGTTGACATTATGAGACTGTAAATCTTGCATAGCTTCCACTACTTCATCATATGTTTCACCGACTCCAACCATAATGCTTGATTTAGTAGGAATTTGCGGTTGCATCTCTTTTGCTCTTTTTAACAATTCCAATGAACGTGGATACTTTGCTTTTGAACGTACCCGGTCAGAGCGCCTTCTTACTGTTTCGATATTGTGATTGAGTATATCAGGCTTCGCTTCCATCACTACTTGTAATGCTTCCCAATTACCTTGGAAATCAGGAATGAGAACCTCGACGGTTGTCAATGGATTCCGTTTTCGAATAGCTTCGATGGTGGCTGCAAAAATTGCTGCTCCTCCATCTTGCAAATCATCACGAGCAACAGAAGTTACTACGGCATGTCGAACTCCCATTTGTTCTACCGCTTCCGCAACGCGATCTGGTTCTTGCCAATCAAGTTCTGTTGGCATTCCAGTCTTTACTGCGCAAAAACGACAAGCTCGTGTGCAGATATCTCCTAAAATCATAAAAGTTGCTGTTCGATTAGCCCAGCACTCATATATATTGGGACAACGAGCTTCTTCACAAACGGTATGTAAAGTTTTGCTTCGCATCATCTTTTTTAGTTCTTGGAAGTTCTCACCTGTACTTAGTTTTACTTTTAACCATTCTGGCTTACGCTCTGTCATCATATCACTCCCCACACCTATAAACATCTATCCTATCTTACCACATTGTTACCTAGAAAATTAGGAAGATACCTGTCCTCTACTACGATAGACCAAATACAGAAAATAAGGAACTCCAACTAAAGCAGTAAATACCCCAGCAGGAATTTCTCTTGGTGATAATAAGGTATGTCCGATTAAGTCAGCCCCCACTACCATGACACCCCCTATAAGTGCCGCAACAGGTATAATCAATCGATAATTATTTCCTACAAACCTTCGAGCAAGATGCGGTCCAATAAGTCCAATAAATGTAATTCCTCCAACAAAAGCAACTGCAACTCCTGTCAAAGCTGTACACAGTAATAACAATATAAATCGATCTCGTTTTACTTTGATCCCAAGCCCAATAGCCGTATTTTCTCCTAATTCATGAATCGTTAAGTTTCGCCCATAAAAATATACAATGGGCAGTAATACAATGAGCCAAGGTAAAATAACGATTACTTCTTTCCAAGTGGTACCGTAAATACTACCTGTCAGCCATGTTTTCGCTTGAATAGCACGAAATAATGGGCCGATCAGTACAATCAAATTGACAAGGGCATTCATCAGAATATAGAAGCCTATACCTACCAGTACAAGTCGGAGAGAGGAGACGCCTTTTTTCCATGCTACAAAGTAAATGCATATGGCAACTGTTGTTGCACCTAAAAATGCAAATAATGGCAAATAACTCAAACTAATCGATAAGGAATCCTTTTGAGTACTAAATAACATAATAATGGAAACAGCAGCAACAGATGCCCCGCCGCTAATTCCCATCATTTCCGGAGTTGCCATCGGATTTCTGGTAATTGCTTGAAGAATGCAACCGGCAACTGCTAACGATATACCTGCTAAAGCTGCAAGTAATATACGTGGTAATCGTAATTGAAAAATAATCAAAGAATCAAACGAATTCCCTAATCCTAAAAAAGATTTTACAACTTGAATGGGAGGAATATAAACTTCTCCGACTCCTATACTTACTACCATGAGGCAAAAGAGAATCGAAGCCAGCCAAATCCATGTATATTTTTTCATATTTTTTGCCCCCATGATCTTCTAACCAAAAATAGAAAAATTGGAGCACCTAAAACTGCTGTCATTACCCCGACAGGGATTACTTGATGTATCATGATTGCTCTTCCTAACATATCCGCACATAATAATAAAATGGCTCCTAAGAGGGCACTAAATGGAATAACCAGACGATGATCTTGACCTACCCATATTTTTGCTAAATGGGGGACGAGTAGTCCTACAAATAAAATCGGGCCAGCAATAGCAACAGATCCTCCAGCAAGGAGTACAACCGAAACCCCAGCAAGTAATTTATAAACCGTAACAGATAAACCTAAGCTTTTGGAAACTTCTTCCCCTAAGGCGAGTAGGTTGAGGGAACGAGCTAAAAAAAGCGCTAGTACTAAACCTACTAAAATATAAGGTAAAACAGGGATAATATCTGTCAGTTTACGTCCTTCTACAGATCCAGTTAACCAATATAACATTTGTTCCAAACTTTGCTCATTCAACACAAGAAAACCTTGAGTTAACGAAGAAAACAATGCAGCAATACTTGTTCCAGCCAATGTAAGTTGCAAAGGAGTTTGAGCTCTTCCAATCGCAAAAATCAGCATGAACGTTAATCCCGATCCTATAAAACTAATCCAAATCAATTGATTAAGTGCCAAGCCCGAAAATAACGTCACTGCTATCACCATAAAAAAACTAGCCCCACCATTAATGCCTAGTGTGGTTTCTGAAGCTAGTGGATTTCGAAAGAGTACTTGGGTAATAGCACCTGCTGTCGCAAGGCTTGCACCTACTAGTATCGCAATCAAAGTACGAGGCAATCGATCCGTTAGAACGATTATTTGATCTACAGTAGCATGATAATTCGTAAAACTCTCCACTACTGTTTGCACTGGTATATCCCGGGTACCAACTATTAAACTCAATGCCATGAGAAATAGTAGTAAAATCAAACCACTAATAAAACGAAATATTTTCCCCATCTATCTCAACCTTTTAAAATGTACTTATCCTTTATCAGTTTAAAAAAAGGATTCATCTTGGTCAATGATTTTCATTCTCAATAAGCACAAACCCGTCACAAAAAGCGCTAATTTTTCCTAAACCTAAGCAATTATATAAATAATTCCTTTCACCAATGAAATAATTATCTTTCATAAATCTGTTGACGTTTAGATGAATTTTGGATACATTTGTTATGAGAATGATTATCACTATTAAGAAGGGAATCACCCACCTCATGCGTAAATTGTTATCTTCTATTCTTGTTTTCTCTATCCTTATCTTTGCAATAGCAGGATGTACTCCAGAAAAGTCCCCCGAACCTGCTAGTACTATTTCTATCAAGCATGCAATGGGAACCACCAATGTTCCAACTGCACCAAAGCGAATTGTTGTCCTAACAAGCGAAGGCACAGAAGCATTATTAGCACTTGGCATAAAACCAGTTGGTGCTGTTCAGCCTTACAACGGGAATCCGTGGTATGATCACACCAAAGACAAGCTGCAAGGTGTCAAACTATTAGGAGATGAGAGTGCTCCAAACCTGGAAGCAATCGCCAGTTTAAAACCGGATTTAATTATCGGTAATAAAATGAGACAAGAAAAAGTGTATGCTCAGCTCTCTGCTATCGCACCTACTGTCTTCTCTGAAGAATTGCGTGGAGACTGGAGCCAAAACTTTCAACTATATGCAAAAGCAATAAACAAAGAAGCAGAAGGAAAAAACGTATTAGATGCTTATAACAAACACGTAGAACAAACCAAACAAGCACTTGGAGATTTAGTCAATAAGAAAGTATCTGTAGTACGTTTTATGCCCGGCCAAACTCGTATTTATCAGTTAGATAGTTTTACAGGTGTCATCTTTAAACAGCTCGGCTTCCAAAGACCTGCTAATCAAAATAAAAATGAATTTGCTATCCAAGTGGCTCGAGAACAAATACCAGAGATGGATGCTGACATCTTGTTCTATTTCACTTACGACAAACCTACTGATAAAGGTGGAAGCAAATTAGAACAAGAATTTACCAATGACCCATTATGGAAAGCACTAAACGTAGTACAACAAAAGCATGCATTTAAAGTAGATGATGTGGTATGGAATACAGCAGGTGGTATCTTGGCTGCAAATACAATGTTGGATCAACTGACAGATATGATTAAAAACATGAAATAAGAGATTAGACTAAAAAGCGTTGGAAAATTCCAGCGCTTTTTATTTTTTCACAGACTAGCTTCTAAATCATGCATACGAATTGTTTTTTTTACCAAACTAATAAAGAAAACTTGCTGATTGGCAAGCCTTTAAGGCGCAGACAGAGGCTTAGTTGCACTTATGTAGTTAAGATAAAATTTATACTTTCTTATCTGCCAGCGAAAGGAGTTGGATAATGCGTTATTTATTTCTTTTTATCTTTCTTAATTTGTTTCTAACACCCCAAGTAGCATCTGCTGAAGGAACAAAACCTGAGCTTCAACAACTTTTCGAATCAATGGAAACGCTAACAGGAGTACCTTGGGAGTATCTAGCTGCTTTTGATCAATATGAATCCAATATCCATAAAGAAAAACAAAAAAATAGATTGACTCATATTCAAGTTCCTTCTTACCTGTGGGCAGGAGTAAGTAATCCGTCTCCAGATGATGCTTCGCTCGTGTCCATTCATTATTTTGGCGGGATGGGATTAGATGGAGATGGTGATGGTCGTGCGAGTGCTTCTAGTGATCGAGATGTACTCTATACGCTATCGCGTTACCTTATATCACAAGGCCCTACTGTCTCTCATATACGGGAAAGAATTTGGCACTATTATCATCAACCCATGGCTGTTGATGTAATCACTCATCTGGCAAAAATCTATGAGAAATTTAACACCATCCAACTGGAGGGAAATGCTTTTCCAATTCCAAAAGGCTATATCTATACTTATCGAAGTACATGGGGAGATCGTCGTGGTTGGGGAGGACTTCGAATTCACGAAGGAACCGATATTTTCGCCCACTACGGAACACCTGTAAAAAGTACTTGCTACGGATATGTTGAATTAAAAGGTTGGAATCGATATGGTGGCTGGCGATTGGGAATTCGAGATGTGAACAACCGCTATCATTATTTTGGTCATTTGAATGGATTTGAAAAAGAGATAAAAAAAGGGGATATTGTTCGACCTGGACAAGTAATCGGTTATGTAGGTTCTTCGGGATATGGTCCACCAGGAACTTCGGGAAAGTTCCCTCCTCATTTGCATTATGGGATTTACAAATTTAATGGAAAGAAAACGTACTCCTATGATCCTTATCCTCTTTTGAAACAATGGGAACGAGCGAATAGGAAGAATAATTGAATTATTAAACAATTTAATTTATAATAGAAAAAAGTCGACCACAAAGAGAAGGCGACCAGTCGAAAGAGGAATTATGGGAACCAACGAGAATTCCGAGTCCAGCTCCACCGGATCGGGCAACAGCTCGTTCACCACGAGTACCGGCACGACGCACACCTACGACGAGAACGGTGAGCTGACGTCGTCGGTCACCTCGGACGGCAGGGACATCACCGCTCAGATCAAGAGCGAGTGATGTCTGGGGCCATCCACGAGCAGAAGCTCGCGGACGGCCCCGCTAATTTAAAGACATTTCTATTAAAAAAATACCCACCTTTAAATACAAAAGTGAGCTATTGATTAATTAAATTACCTTTTTCCTTATTGTTTTTTATACAACAAAGAGTGCTTTCTTCCATAAGCAAAATACACAATTACCCCTAACAAAATCCAAATCCCAAAGAAGATCCAAGTTGTCCCGCCAAGTAACAACATCAAATATCCACAACTTACGACAGCCAATATGGGAACCAATGGCACAAATGGCGTCTTGAATTTACGTGGTAAATCTGGCTCTGTTTTGCGAAGCACCAATACTGCAATGGCAACGGTAACAAAAGCTGCCAATGTACCCATATTTACTAGTGTTGCTATCTTCGTTAAAGGAACTAACCCTCCAATTAAACCAGCCACAATCCCGCAAACCCATGTGACTCTTGTAGGAACCTGTCTTTTTTCGTTCATTTTTGCCAATGATCTAGGGAATAATCCATCCCTTGAAATAGAAAGGATGACTCTAGTCAGTCCATAAAGCATAACTAGTATTACCGTCATCATACCTAATACGGTACCGATCGTAACCAAAATAATCAACCAATTTAGATTTATCGCTTCTAAGGCAAATGCGACAGGACGATCCTCATGTCCAATAAAACTTTCCGATGGTACCAAACCTGTAATAACCAAAGTAATAAGAATATACAGAACAGTACAAATTAATAAGGAGTATATGATTCCTCTTGGTAAATCTTTAGCAGGATTTTTGGTTTCTTCTGCAGCAGTACTCACTGCATCAAATCCAAGAAAAGCAAAGAATACAAGGGCAGCGGCACTAAATACATTACCCCAACCGTGTGGAATAAATGGTTTCCAGTTAGCCGGTTCCATATAAAATACACCGACACCTATAATGAGTGCAATTACGAGCACTTTAATAACTACCATCACATTGTTTAAACGCTTCGATTCTTTTACACCAAGAGAGAGTAACAAAGTAATGACCATAACAATAAAAAATGCAGGTAGATTAAAAAACGTATTGACCCCGTCTACTGCTCCAGGTGCTCCAGTCAAGGCTGTAGGAATGTGAACTCCTACACTTTCTAAAAACGCTTGTGCATATCCTGACCATCCGGCAGCTACAGCGCTTACAGCGAGCAAATACTCTGAAATTAGATCCCAGCCGATAAGAAATGCAAAGAACTCACCAAGTGTTGCATATGCATACGTATAAGCTGAACCGGAAACAGGTACAGTAGACGCAAATTCAGCATACGTAAGTGCAGCGAATAGGCATGCCAATCCAGCGATGATAAATGATATGATTACACCAGGTCCAGCCATAATAGCACCCGTGCCAGATAGAACAAAAATTCCTGTTCCGACAACTGCACCAACACCAAGTAAGGTTAAATCCCATGCTCCTAGATCTCTTTTCAATCCTGAATTAGATTGCGAAGCAATCAATGCCCGTATGTCTTTCTTTTGAAATAAACTCATCCTCATCCCCCAGTCATAATTTACAGAATATATAAACGATTCCTTGTTAAAGGTATTGTTATTATATCGAAAGATCAATACCAATTGGAAGTCTTATGTAAAATAAACTAAAATAATGAAATTTTAATGAATTCTTAATGAAATTATAAAACAAATAAAAAAGTCGCCCTCAAAAAAAGGAGAACGACCTTATATCAAACGATTCTATCGACCAAGAGCTTCTAAAATTTCATCCGGTTTTAGCCCTTGGATTTTTTTATCTCCAATAACGGTAACAGGAACTCCAAGAAATCCCATCGCTTTCACTTCTGCTATTCGTTCATCGTTATGTCCACAATCACGTAATTCATAGGTGATATCATAGTCATCTAGAAATTGTTTCAATATGTTGCATTCGATACAATGTGGTTTGGTATATACGATTACTTCCATAGCAAGTCCCCCCAATCTCCTATATAATAAAATCATAGTTTTCATCAACTATCATATAGGAGATTACAACCATATGCATCTTAATTTGCGGTCTTTTCTAAAACAGCTTCGCCGAGAAGGCGAATTACATACCATTGACGCTTCCGTAGATCCTTATCTTGAGCTTGCGGAAATTCACCGCAGGGTTATCGATCAAGGTGGTCCTGCACTGCTATTTACTAATGTAAAAGGCAGTGCATTCCCAGTGGTCACCAATTTATTCGGGACAAGTAGGCGTGTAGAATTAGCTTTTGGTCCACGACCAGAAGAATTAATGAAAGAAGCTGTCCAACTCGTCCATCGATTGATGCCTCCCACTCTAGGTGCCCTGTGGGGTGAAAAGAAATGGCTAAAAGAATTGATGAAAGTAGGATTCCGTTCTATTTCTCCAAATCAGGCACCTGTCTTGGAAGTGTCTCAGCCAAAAATAGATTTACAACAATTACCTGTTTTGACTTCTTGGCAAGAAGATGGTGGGCCATTTGTTACCCTGCCATTGGTATACACACAAAGCCCAAATACAAAGCAACACAACTTAGGAATGTATCGCATGCAAGTGTTTGATACCGCTTCTACTGGAATGCATTGGCAGATCCATAAAGGCGGCGGTTTTCATTATCATGAAGCAGAACAGATGAATCAATCTCTTCCTGTTCATGTCTTTTTAGGAGGACCTCCTGCTTTAATCGCTTCTGCGATTGCACCTGTCCCAGAATTTTTGCCAGAGCTATTGTTGACTTCTCTTATCATGGGAAGCAAGCTTCCAGTTGTCAAAGACGAAACAACAGGATACCATATTGTGGCAGAAGCCGAATTTTTACTAAAAGGCTCAGTTGCATCACACGAGCGAAAAATGGAAGGCCCATTTGGAGATCATTATGGTTACTATTCTTTGGCGCATCCATTCCCCATTTTCCAAGTGGATCAGGTTTTTCATCGCAGAGATGCAATCTACCCAGCTACCATTGTAGGAAAACCAAGACAGGAAGACTATTTCTTAGGAGAATTTTTACAAAAATTACTCTCCCCTGCCTTCCCAATGGTAATGTCTGGTGTAAAAGAACTCTGGACATATGCAGAAACTGGATTTCATCCATTAGCTGCTGCGCGTGTTCGTGAAAGTTACAAACGAGAAACGCTTGCACATGCTTTCCGGATTTTAGGAGAAGGACAGTTAACCCTTACCAAATTTTTGATGCTGACTGATCAATTTGTACCATTAGAAGATTTCCCAGCATTATTTACTGCCATCTTAGAACGATTTGATCCTTCCAGTGATTTGATCATCTTAGGGAATACTTCTATGGATACATTGGACTATACAGGTAGAAGATTAAATCACGGAAGCAAAGCCATTCTTTTAGGTGTAGGAGAGAAGAGAAGAGAACTACCCAGGGGATATCAAGGTTCAGCTCTACCCGGTATTGAACACATCGTTTCTTATGTTCCAGGTGTTCTGGTACTGGAATCCAAAGATAGTTTTGCACTTCATCCAAACTTAGCAGAGGAATTACTGGAACATTATCGAGATGAACTAAAAGATTGGCCATTTGTCTTCCTAGTGGATGATCGTAAAGCAGTAGAAGATCAAACGTCTTTCTTATGGACGATCTTTACCCGATTTGACCCTGCTTTTGATATTTATGCCCATACCACTTTTAAACATCATAGTCCAAACTATCAATTACCTATCATCGTAGATGCAAGAATGAAACCAGATTATCCCGCAGAACTAGAGGTCGATCCAAGTATCAAAAATTTAGTCGACTCCAAATGGAAAGAGTATCAACTAAAATAAAAAATGCTCCCAACAGGAGCACTTTTTATTTTACAGGTGGCACGGGCATCTGTTTAACAGTGCCTTGATCATTATAAAAATAATAATTTGGAACTTTCCCCACTACCAATGCCTGCGCAATAGGGTAATCCACTTCAACAGGTAATAACTCCTCTGTAAAGGGAATAATCAAGTCCATTTCCGTATGAATTTTCAAAACCATGGTAACCATGACCATGTTAATACCTTTCGACTCTAATTTCGGAACAATATTAACTTTAACCGTACCTTTTGGCCACAGCTGCACATATAGCGGTGGACCATAGTTAGCAAATATTGTACTATCTAAAGCTTGACCCAAACTTATATCGATCGGTCTATCTTTTAAATGTTTTAATGAGTCTTGAATTTTTTCTGTAGTATGCTGATAAATCTTGGCTTGAACTTGTTGATTCATCTGTATAAAAGAAATATTACCTTGATTGTCTTTTTGGATACTCATGACTTGATTTATTTGATTGCCTAACTTTACTTGTTCTCCAATTCCATCTACAATAGCTTCCTGTGCTAATCGTTTTGCCTCTGTCTTTGCTATTTGTACCAAAATAGGGTGAACGTTGCGGTCTATTAACCATACCACGATTAATAAAACAAGAAATATAAAAGACCCACCGACAATTATTTTTTGTTTCCTTCTCATCTTGGATCGAAACATGTTGTTGCTATCCACCCCTATCAAATTTTATTACATTCTCCTTTGTATAACGTTTTTCATTAAAAAATTGACATACCTATTAAATAGAGAAAGGAATTGACACAGACCAAAAGAAAGCAGAAACTAGTATAGGAGTTTTGGTATATATCCTTTTCCACAGCTTATTCATAAATGAACAATAGTATGGCACGTAGGGGGATAAAAATGAAACAGTACTTACATTTATTGCAACATATATTGGAAAATGGAGACAAAAGAGAAGACCGAACAGGGACAGGGACAATCAGTGTTTTTGGCCATCAAATGCGCTTTGACTTAGCCAATGGTTTTCCTCTCATCACAACCAAAAAAGTACATCTTCGCTCTATCATCTATGAACTTCTCTGGTTTTTACGAGGAGAAACCAATATCAAATATCTACTTGATAATAAAGTAACGATTTGGAATGAATGGGCAGATGAAAATGGCGAACTTGGTCCAGTTTACGGAAAACAGTGGCGTTCTTTTCCTCGCCCAGATGGAAAGACAGTGGATCAAATCAGTTGGGTAATCGAAGAAATAAAAAAGAACCCCAATTCGAGAAGACTCATCGTGAGTGCTTGGAATCCAGGGCAAATTGATGAAATGGCACTGCCTCCTTGTCATTTGTTATTCCAGTTTTATGTCGCCAATGGAAAGCTTTCTTGTCAGCTATATCAACGCAGTGCGGATACTTTTTTGGGTGTTCCTTTTAATATCGCTAGTTATGTATTGCTCACTCACATGATAGCTCAAGTTACCGATTTAGAAGTCGGCGACTTTGTTCATACTATCGGAGATGCTCATATTTATCTCAATCACATGGAACAAGTAGAAGAACAGCTCACTCGTCTTCCTTATGCACTTCCTCAACTAAAGTTAAATCCGAATGTAAAATCGATTTTTGATTTCCGATTCGAAGACATTTCAATTGAAAATTACGAATCTCATCCTCATATCAAGGGAGAAGTATCTGTATGATTTCCATTGTGGTTGCGTATGACCAAAATCAAGTGATCGGTTATCAAAATCAATTACCATGGCATCTCCCTAATGATCTTAAACATTTTAAAGAAGTAACAACCGGCAATACGATCGTCATGGGTAGATCTACCTTCGACTCTATCGGAAAAGCCCTTCCTAATCGAAAAAATATTGTATTAACACGATCTACTTCTTTCCATGCAGATCAAGTAGAGACAATACATCATATAAAAGATGTCTTAACACGGGAGAATGCCATGATTATTGGCGGAGCATCGGTATATGAACAACTTTTTCCTTATGCCGATGAGTTGTATATAACAGAAATTCACCATTCCTTTCATGGAGATACCTTCTTCCCTACTTGGAATAAATCAAATTTTGAGCTCTTATCACAAAAAAAAGGGGGAGTAGATGAAAAAAATATCTACCCCCACACCTTTTATCATTATCAAAAAAAATCTTAGCGGTTCCAACTCGGGAGAAAGCGTCGTTTTTCTCCCATTTCCTCTTCATAGCTTGTAACATCTTTCAACGCATACTCTTCCATCGGGATACGTATCAAAACCATAGTCAATGTATTAATAAATGTTACAATTGCTGCTGTTAAATATGCCCCGAAGATGATCGGAAAAACAAGCAGCTCAATGGCCACCACTACATAATTAGGATGACGTATAAATTTGTATGGCCCTATTACTTTTGGTTTGTGTCCAGGTACCACCCAAATTCTCGTGTTCCAATACATGCCTAAAGACCGTATACACCAATATCTCAACCCTTGTGTACCTACAAACAGTAAAAAAGGGGCCCATGCCCACGAAGGTGGAGTTGCTCGCAAAAACAAAGTCTCCGCCCATATACCTACAAAAAACAAGATATGAATAAATAGAAGTAACTTATAATGCTCTTGACCTACTTCATAACCACCTTGGCTAGCCATCCATTTTCCATTTCTTTTCGAAATCGCTAATTCGCCAAGCCGCTGCACCGCTACAATCCACCAAAGCAGTATCATCCATGATGTCATCTATCTCCCTCATTCCAATCCAATAATAGTAACTCTGAACTAAATCCTGGACCTAATGCGGTCATCAAACCGTACCCTTTAGTAGGTGATAATTGTAATACTTGTTGCAACACAAATAGCACCGTCACAGATGACATATTGCCAAATTGTTTTAATACCTCATAGGAAAAAGAAAATTTCTCTTTTGATATTTGCAACGCAGATTCATATGCTTCTAATACTTTAAGTCCTCCTGGGTGAGAAACCATAAAAGCAAGATCATTTACTGTCATTTGGAAACCTGCTAAAAAACGATCCACTACAGGTTTTACTTGTTGTTGTACAATCGTAGGAATATCCCGAGAAAAAATTACTTTTAGACCATCCTCTACGACACCCCAACCCATAACATCTAACGAATCAGACCAGATCGCACTACAACTCCCTGTCACTTTAGGAACATGCTTCGTTGTTTCAATTTCGTCTCCTACCACCAATACAGCCGCTGCACCATCCGCGAATAAAGAAGTTGCAACAAAATTACTTTTCGAGCTGTCTTGAGGACGAAAAGTTAAGCTGCACAGCTCCACCGCTACAAACAAGACACGAGAATCTGGGAAACCTTTGGTGTATTCGTAAGCTCTAGCAAGACCAGCTACACCACCAGCACATCCAAGTCCCCATATAGGAGTTCGTTTGATGTTTGCCGACAAACCTAGTTGATTGATGAGATATGCATCTATACTTGGCGTTGCTATTCCGGTTGATGATACAAAAATAATATGATCGATATCTTTTGGATGAGTATTAGCTTGGTCTAAACTCTGTCGAATAGCATCTTCTGCTAACTGACATGCCATCTTGATATATAATTCGTTTCTTTCAGGAAAAGTATGCTCACTTCGAAACCATTCTTGTGGACAACTAATATATCGTCTCTGAATTGCAGTATTTTCGAATATCGTCATTAATCGTTCTATTTGAGGAAAAATACCAGAAAATAACTCTCCAGCAAATGCTTTTGCGTCCGTTTGGGACAAACTATACGGTGGTACTGCTGTTCCCACTGCAACAATTTTGGACAATACCATAAACCCCTTTAGCATTTTTTCCTAGCTTAACCATTTTTCAATAAAAAAATAGCTTATCGAGTCGATAAGCTATTTCTGAAGTAATATATGTTCCAATTTCAAAAGGAAGTTTTTATTTCATGAATTTAATCATTACAAAACGTATTCCACCAACAAGTACACCGAAAATCAGAGGAAAAAATATAGTATCATTTGGAAAACTGTTCATAGTAAGAAGAAAAAATACAATTCCCCATCCTACAGCCCGAATCAAGATTGGCCAAATATACACAGTTACGATTAAAAACAAAAACGCAACTATTGCTGTTGCAGAAGACCCCATTGCAACACCCAATAAAAAACTTAGAAATATTACTTCAATAAAGGGAAAAACGGATCGAGTAAATCCATGAAGTGTTTTTAACAATTTCTCTTCCTCCCATCACAACCATCCATCATGAGTGGACATTTAGGTCAACTCTTCCCGCTGTTGCTCCATATAATGAGAGATTTCTCGATCTAGTTCTTCTACCTCTCTTGCTTCACCAGATTCAATCATTCGTTTGATACCCCAATCCAAACCCCATTGGAATGCTTCTTTGCGTTCATTCGTCTTGTAGTTCGCCATTTTTCCATCCGGTTGAAAAACGGAAGGCGGAAGATTGGACACCACACATGTGGTAACTGTTTTTCGTTGATTCTTTTTCGAATGAATATAGACTGCTGCTGTTCGTTCTGCTAATTTTTCAACAAACGAAGCTTTCAAATGTTTCCGAGTCAGATCCTCAATTTCATCTGCACCTTCTAATTGAGCACAACTAATAATCATCCCAATGTTGCCCTTTATTGCCTGCATCAAATCTTCATTATTAAATTGATCGATTTCTCTTGTGACTAAACCCAATCCAAAATCACATTTTTCATCACTTAAAAAGATCTCTGTAAATAAAGGAATCTGAATTAAATGCACCTCATCAATCATCATCAAATGAAACTTAGCACCCACAGGACGTTTGATCGCTGCTTGATAATAGTGATTGACCAACTGCCCTACTGTTACTTTCAATTCATGATCTTTCATACCATCCAAATCAATAAAGACCAAGTGCCCTTCATTCATATATGCATTGATATCCAGTGTCATTTCTTTTTGCAAATACATCCGCCGCATGGTTGGATCTTGCAGCAAAGGATCAATATGACTCAAGATACCTTCTACTTCTTTCTTTAATTCTTGTTGATCTAGTTTAGTCCAGAAGCGTTTGACATAGGGATCTTTTCCTTTTTGAACAATTTTAGTACGGAATGAGGGGTCTCGGAAAAATTCATCCACACAAAGGATCGTATGACCTTCATCATGCTCCATTAAGCTATGAACAGCTAACGTAAGCAAACGCTTCATTCTAGTCAGAGATTCGCTCTTACCATGTTTGTGCAACAATACTTCCGCGATTTGTTCTGCGATTTGGTCGATAGGAATCTCATTTGGATTCGCCAATAAGTTCAATCCAACAACATGAGAGGTATCACTAGAAAGATTAAAATGATGAATCTTTTCTCTTGGTATCTTCTCGCCATTTTCTTCTAAAAAACGAAGTCGATTTTCAATAATAGGAATAATCTCTCTTGCAGGGTCAAGGATCGTAAAACCCGGATGGGTTTCTGGGTCTTTTAACCAGTCATCTATCATAGACTGAATAATTTGCGTTGATGCACTCGATCTACCCATGCCACTTGTTCCAGATAAAAGGAAATGTTTTGTCAGTTGACTATGACTTACTCTTACTTCTCTTACATGCAGGGGGTGTTTGGCTACCCCTATGAGGACTCCTTCATTTAACTCATCATCTTCCAATGTGCGCTGATCGTTGACCAAATGCATCAAAAACCCACGGCTATTTTTATCTATTTTTTCTGGCTCTTTGTATATCCAGTGAGATGAAGGTGGCAAATGAAATAAATTGGCTAGTTCATTTCCATCCCAAATCATAAACGTAGATGGATACGGATAAGGAACTAGGTTTTTATCTTTGATGGGATTCCACACTTTTTGTGGCCAAAATCGAATAGCACCATCATAATTAATAGCTGTTTCGATTGCATTAGCCGAAGATCGAACAATGGATAATGAATGTTCATGATTCGACCACAGACTAAGTCTCACTTTAAACGAAAGCTCCCTGCCAGTTAGTCGCTTCATCAGACTAATTCTTCGAGCTTTTTCTTCCGGCTCCATCTCAGATATCTTTTTATCTTTAAAACTATCCATCACATCTTCGGAACGATCTTCAAGTTTGGACCAACTGACAGGAGAAAATTGCAAATCTAGAAAAGTACCAGGTCGAAGTGAATTTAAAATGTTGCCAATCGGACTTTCCTTTTTCTGTTCTAATGATGCCAAAGGAAGGCCTTTTCTTTTCCCTAACTGAAAGGTGAAAATCCCTCCAGATCCACCCTGTTCTGGTTCTGGAAATTGTTCTTTATTGATATCATGTATTTCCGCTGAAGGATACACACTCTGAATCGTATCAAACACACTATTGCGTTTATCTTTTGGATAAGACATGTATATTCCAATCTCATTGGAACCAATCGGAATGGCAAAGCGAATCCGAAACCATGGGTTCCCAAACTGAATCCGTCTACCGAAATGGCGAATCATTCCGCCGAATGTTCGAGTCATCATCGTGATTTTATCTATTTCTAGTTCAATATTATCTGCTGGTAAAATACGAAGATACCGTACTCCTTTTGCCGCTTGTTTTCGATAATATATCACCATTAACCAACGAATCGCAATGTACAAGAGAGGAATACAAATTAAAATCAACAAAACCGTAGGCAGCCAAGATAACAGGTAATCGCTTGATGCTTCTACCGTTGAGTTTACGGATTTTACCGCATCTGATGTATCTGGTGACTTCCCTTCTAATCTAGGTTGCAAATAGTTCCAAATTTGTGCGAGGACATAGAGAAATACAAGAGGTAAAACAGCATAAAACAGTACATACCTTGGTATTTTTGACAAATCATCTGGTCCGCCTTTAGGCATTTTCAACCAACTCATGTTTCCCCCACCTATCTTGGAAATTTAATCTTTTCAATCCGAGTTGTAGCAGTTTGTATATATTTCTTAAACTGTTTGGACAGATCCCCTGAATTATCTGTGTATGCAGTGAATTTACCAAGAGATCCATTAACAATGCTGATAAGTTCATTCCTCTTCCAAATAATCCCTACTGTCAAGATCAATTGCATAATAATTGTCCAAGCATAACCAAATTCTTGGGGTGGTGTGAGATTGTACAAAATTTGCGACAAAGTTAAGATCATGCTGAGTAATACACCAACAACAATTTTTAATATCTGAAATCCAATAAACTTCTTACTCCAATCCATTGCCAATCCAGACCACGCTGGATACAGTGCCATCAGAAAAGCAAATGGGGCGAATAGAGCAAAGATGACAAAAATAAATTGATACACCAAAATGGCACCTGCTACAAATAGGAAGACAGCTCCCAAAATAAGATGAGAAACAGCTAGTAATCCAAGAAATGTTAAACGTTGAAAAACACCTAAATTGGTAACCATCACATTTGGTTCATAACCTAATGAACTGTTTCCAACCCGTTCTTCATTGACGGCTTGTATTCTAGTCGCACTTCCTGGTTTATTGTCTAATATTCTTCCAATTCGCTCATCTGTTAATTTGGGATCTCCTGATGTAGTTCCATATTGCAACATGAGATATGGCTGATAAATAAGCATATCGTACAATTTATCTGCTACTACAAAAGAGGAAACTTGAGATGAAAATTGATCCGTATTTTCTTCTGAAGATCGATTTTTCTTTTCGAGTTTCTTATCCTGAGTAGATTCTTCATTCACTTGGTCATTGCTAACCATATCCGCCTGTAATCCAACACCCATGATTTCTTGGCTAATTCCGCTACTGATCCCATTTAAATAATGCATAACACCACTAGAGTTGTTGAAAAATGCAAGAGACACCATCAAAATAAAAATCGTAGAGATGATCCCTGCCCAAGCACTAGAAGTATCTCGTTTGTACAAACCTTTGTATGCAATCCAAGCACCAGCTAACAAAATCATAAAGGTAAGGAAATTTCCCCATATCCCTGAATTTCCTACCACATAGCCATTAAAACCAACGAACTTTTGAATGATCGCATCTACTTTATCGGCAAAAATATCGACAATATCTAAAGAAAATCCATTTTCCACGCCTGATATCACCAAAAAGTCCCAAATCAACAGCATTTGCCATATAGAATTGATCACCAACCAATGAATGAGATTGTATCCGTAATCTGAAAAGTCATCTATGTTCCAATTATTGTGGTCTTCAAATTGAATTTCTAAATAATACCGACTCGGTTTATACTTCGTGTATTTGACATCATAACCTTTTTGTTTAGCCTGTTTGATCCGTTCATCAGGATAGTGTACCAAGGAATCAAACATAAAATTATACCCTGTTTGATCCGGTATCGTTTGTGTTTCCGCACTTGCATTACCCAACATAAAAGTCCACAGGTAACATACCAATACTCCTACAGCCAACCATCTGTTTACCTTTTTCATGAAATCCCTTCACCTCTAGGCTGGATATTTATTGACTTTGAGTAGCACCGTTTCACACAGATATCGTTTCACTAGAGGGAAGAGATTACATGTATAACGATAATCAAAGTCAGTAATACCTAAACTTTCATAGTCTTTGTCTCAATATGTAGCTTTTTTGAGCCAGGTCTTGTATCAAAAGCTTGTAGGAGTCTATCTTCCATGATGCAGATTTCTAGTTCATTCACTCGCTTTTCAAGGTCAGACATGAGACATGTACCTGTAGGAAGATTTCTTACTTTTTCGATGTTTCTTTCATTCGCTTCAATTCCCAATATATTACAAGCAGCCTCTGCTTCCTTATTATCGCGGCAACGGAACACAAAACGACATCCCAAATTCGAACGAATCTCTTCTCCTAACATATCCTTGGCATTTTGACTTATCAGATAGATGGCAGAATTTTTACTACGCCCTGTCCTTACAAGTTCTTCGAGAATTGCTCGACCTTCCCTTACTTTGGCTAACCGCCAAGATTCATCAAACAACACCATTTTGAATTGATCAGAAGATTGATTCGAAAAACGGCGGGAAAAGTCTGATATTGCCATTAATAATGCTATTCCCATACGCCCAAAATCTGTCTGACTTTCCTCAGGAAGTTGCAAATCCTCAATTTGCAGAATGGTAAGGGGTTTGGACAAATCGATCGCTTCTTGTGTCCCATCACCGAACAATAGCTGCCCTTGCCCAGAGGTCGCTAGATAACTGAGAACATCAATCATTTCCTCTAAACTATCTTGTCTTTTCTCTGGTAACTTTTGGATACCTTCCATCAACACTTCTAAAACCATGGTCATGGAAGGTTTTTCTGCTTTAATGACTTGATCCACTACTTTGCCAAGTACAATTGCTTCGTATGTGCCATCTGCTGCACGAGACAAAAATTGCAAAATACGTTTTGCCGTTTCAGAAGCTGCGAATTTCTCTGACTGCGTTTTGGCTCCCATAAGTGGGTCTAATTTTCCACGATCTTGTATACCTGCTCGCAGTGTAATGGTATTGGTTATTGGTTCCAGCTCAGGAAGCATTTTTGCCCAATGACCTCTCTCATCTTTTGGATCAAATATAAGAACTTTCGATCCCTTTAAAAGCGCTTGATATGCTAACAAATTTGCTCCTAGTGATTTCCCTGCTCCAAGGGAACCTATAAAAGCAGCAGAAGCTGTTGTACTTAGCTTTTTATCTTTCGGACCTCGATCATGCTCAAAAAATACCGGCAAGTTTTTCGACATCCCAATAAAGAAGCCATGTTCATCCCCCAATTGACGTACGGCACCAAGCATACTAGAAGCTGCCGCTGTTGGGTCCATGTGATGAACATAATCCGTAATATACCTTTTACTACCTGGGATAAACTCATTAAAACCTCGCCACTGATCCCCATATGGGATCTCTACTTGCACTAACATTTCACTATATAAATCTTTGATCAATTGAATTCGTAATTGTAATTCATCCTTACTCTTTGCAGCTACACCTAAAACAATAGATGTCTGGAGCAATGGGAATTTATCCACCCTTAAATTATTTTCAAGCTCTAACGCTTCTTGACGACTATTCAATATATGAAAAGAAGTATCTTCTCCACTCTCTGTAGCGTGTTCATCTTCCGCTTTTAGTTCTTTCTTTTTATTCTGCACTTGTGATAATGCCTTACGGTATTCAATTGTCTCCGTCCGGACTGATGCCTCTACCGGAAATGGAAGTTTTCCCAAACCATACAACCACTCTGTGCCAGGAAATGGTGCTTTATCTGGTATATGAGATATCGTTAGGAAGGCCATATAGCCTTGTCTCGGTTTTCCAGATACAAATTGCTCCACTATCAGTTGACGTCCACCTGACCCATCAAATCGCCCTTCTGTCAAAGTCAAAATATCACGAGTTGGACGAATTGCCTTTTTTCCTTTTACTTTTACAGAAATGGCTTTGGGTTTCCATTGGTATCTGCCAGGAGGATCACCAATACCTCGATAAAATCCTCTTCGGATTAACCATTCTAACTCACTCGTTTTCAAACGCTTCACGGATAAAAAACCATTCAACCGAGAGAATATGGTTTCCTCTTGAATTTGATAAGCTAGTAATTCTTCTTCTAATATCTCAGGAAAATCGGTCCCAGAACTATTGAGCAAATACCTTTTAAAGTCACGCCATGCATAGGAAATTTCGCGAAAGAAAGAAAGTCCTGAAACTTGTGTTTCCTTTAATTTAATGCCAATAAAAAACCGATATTGATTTAACTCTTTTTCTTTTAAATGTTTTACACTTGCATTTATATGATCCTCACCAGGTTGAAGCAAATTGCTCACCAAAGACTGTTTCATGAATAACTTTTTCTCATCTAAATCTTGGGAAACAGGAATCATCAAAGAATGAATATCTGCATTCATATTCCAATAAAAAGCCTCCAATTTCCCATGGAGGCTAAGCTTGTCATCAACTGTGAGGTAATCATAAGTATAGCCATCTAGTTCATAATAGGCAGTAACGGTTCCATCTTGGGCAAAAACAATATTTTTTTCAAAATATTTAAGCGGGAAAGGAAAGGTGCTCAAATATTGTCACCTCCACTGTTGAAACGAAAAGCAACTTCACCTTCGTACTGGTACTTTGCATTCGTTGTCTTTTCAATGTTTTGATAGCGAGCAAAATAATGATGAGATATGAGATGTTCAAAATAACGAAACAAAAAGCGGTGAGGCGCTTTTCCATCTAACGTTTTTCGGGTAAAAAACCAAGATACTAAAATAGGTACCCCAATAAATTTCACCAAATAGTAGTTCCCAAACCAATTCATGAATGGCAGAGTGTTTAGTAATAGCATGATAAACAAAGTACCAACAAAAAACGCCAACTGCCTATAGGAAACAGGTATAGGTAAGGGAATTCCTTGAATGGAATAAACCGTTTTTTCTATGCGAAATACTTGGTTGTATATTCGGATCTGTTTCATTTTAGATAAGCCTCAAAGAGCCATTGAAATCCATTTTGACCCATTTGCTGCACAAACTCAGGTTTAAATACAAAAACACTAACCAACATAGCAAAAAGTACGAATCCTAAAAACGCTGTAAACGCACGTTTCCAAAACAATGTGACACTAACAAAGATAATGATGAGTAAAAAGATTGCACCTATTTCACTCCCCATTGTATCTTGAAGTTTTTTCCCTGGGCCCTCCGCCGCTAACCATGTAAGAATGGCATTTGTATTCATACTCTATACCTCTCCTTGTTTCATCGATATTACATACCAACGGTCACTTTCCTGTACCAATGTAAAAACATAGTGGCTCACAAACTGTACGCCTGTTTGTACATCTCGTAAGGTAACATTACAGTTGACCATATATTGATCGTCCACCTGAGAAACGACCAAATTATCCATACTAACAAAACTTTGAATGGAGGTTAAACCAGCAGAGGCTTGTTTATTTTTGAAATAATAAGCAATCTCTTGTGGTTCTCCATTGGTGTACACCTTCCAAAACGTTTGCATGAAAGTTTCCGCTTGATTTGCAATCTCTCCAGAAACAGGACTACCGTTTGATTTAGGCTCTTCCATTGTAATATCACTCGACACAGGAGGGGGAATCAAGTAAGGAAAATCTACTACTCGAAACGAATCTCCTGCTTGTTTTATCGGAACAACAATATAACGATCTACTCTTTTTTGATCTGAAGAATTAGTAAGATTCGTTAAGATTGTTTCCGCAAAAACGGTAACTTCCTTTACTCCATCCCCACGATCCTTCACTTGCCAAGCGTTTATATTTTGGGTGTACGAATTATATTTTGCTTCTTTCATATCCAAACCAGCTTGCACATCTAAATTACTATTTAGAAAAGGTTGTAGACGTTGTTTTCTACTTTCCTCTTTTCCGATGGTCCAAAAAAAGTATTCTTTCGCAAATTGTTCAGCAAAAGCAAGCTCTCTCGTTTCATTGGGAGGTTTTTTCTGCTCATCTGTTGCTTGTACTCTTCTTGGCTCTATATTTATAAGTCCAAATTGAATGGACCAAGCAATGGTTGAACTCAAAGCAGTGTAAATTAGCAACCCCCAAAACAATGTCCGAGTCATCCTCTGTTTGTTTAAACGATTCATGGATGAAAATCTCCTTCAATTTACTTCACTAATATTGCTTCAATTATGTAACGTTTGGGAGCAGGTCCGATAAAAGTGAATGGGTAACATGTTGCTAATGTTAAAATCGGTTCATCACGAGAAACGATGACAGTACGATCATCAGGGTTTGTAATCCACATCTTGCGTATACGGTACGTAAATACACCTTGGTTAGAAGATATTTGTAAAATATCTCCATTTTTCAATTGACCCATACGTCGGAAAACAGTATCACGATGACCTGCTATCACACAATTGTCTCCCTCACCAGGTAAAACACTACCTGCATAATGCCCTGCACCCACACTCAGCTCATCTTCATGTGTACCCTCAATTACAGGAATTTTCACTTGTAACCTTGGGATAATTAGATCAGCAAAATGTTGTCCAGTTTTAGGACGTTGATCTTTTGGAACAATAATTGGCAATTCCATACCCGGCTGTGATTTGGCATTTTTTTCTTGTTTTACAACATCGGCGGTTGAAATGATTGATTCATTATTTTGTAATTTTTGGAAGTATAGAATAAGTGAGTAGCTCCCATATGCTACTCCTACCATCACAGAGATAAGGGCGATAATACGATCCCATTTCATTTAAGATTGTTCACGTTTACGTTTCAGTAAAACAACCCCAGCTAAAGCGATACCTGCACCTAGTGCTACTTGATTTAAGTCATTACCTGCTGTTTCAGGTAATTCCCCGCCCTCTTCTGTTTCGGGCAACAATACATCCAAGGATTGATTTATCGATTCATTATTCGTATTTTTTGCTTCTTCCTCTATCTTTTGCTCTTGTTTGTCACTTGGAGTGGAAGAATCAGCTGGTGGTACCTTATTGTTTACATTTTCCTGTTTCATTTGTTTTGAAGAAGTCGACTTTTCTGCTTCTTCTTTGTTTACCGGATTATTCTTTTGTTCTTTCTGAGGGGCTTTTTCTTCTTTTTTTGGTTGTTCCACTTTTTGTTTTGATTTGGTCTCATCTTTTACAGTGTCAGACTGTTCTTTTTTTCGTTTGGTTTCAGTTGTCTGTTGTTTTTGGACTTGTTTTGAAGATTCTCCATTACCCTTTTCTATATGCTCTTGATTGTTTTTACTGTTTTCGGGTTGTTGTTGATCTGTCACATCTGATGCAGGCTCATCTAGTGGAGGGTTACTTGGTGTAATTTCACTAGAATTGGTTTGTGGAACCTTCATTTGTGGTAATTTGACTTCTTTGTCTAACTCCACTTTTGAAGGAGGTTCGTCTAGAGGTGCTTTATTCTGGGGATTTCCATCTTGTGTATTAGCAAATGCACTCCCTACACCCGAAGACAGCCCTGTTACCAAGCAAAGAGAAAGAATTGCTGTATTGGATACTTGACTCAACTCGTTTTTTCGCTTGCGAAACTTCCTAGGTCGATGATGTAACAGCGGATCTTCTTCTTCTACACGTAAAGATTCCAATACTCTTTTTGGATCCTTTTGCAACGGAATGCCTCCTTCAAATCTTGAGCGAAAAAAGATTTGGTCAGCTTCACCAAATCTTGTTCTATCATCATTCAGCAAATTTCATCTTTCCTGCTTCTTAATATGAAAAAAAATAGAACTAAATGTGCGTCTTTTCTCTATATTATTACAGATTAAACCCCAATTTCAACACTTTTTCATATTTTTCGGATATTAGCTCTTGACAAATCGCCTTTTATTTCGACAAAAACATTCACCCGCCTCTTTCCAATGCTCAAAAAAAGCCACCTTTTCTAGTAAAGGAGGCTCAGATGTACATCTTAATTTTCGCCATTTGGAATAAATATTTTTTTAATTTTCTTTCTTCTATATTCAAAAATATCTTCCACTTTATTTTTCACCAACAAGGGATGAAATAATTGTCCAATGGGACCAAAAGGCATAGCATAGTGCACAATATCTGTCATCTCAACACTATTATCTAACTGACGGAAATGATGTTGATGGTGCCAAAAAGCATATGGTCCAAATCGCTGTTCATCTACAAAATACTCTTTTTCTTTCACATGTGTTATCTCTGTAACCCAAGAAAAAGGAATGCGCGAAATTGGTGTTATCTGATATGTAAGAATTAGACCTGGATATATTTCTTGTGGTAAGGAACTTATTAAACGAAACCTTAACCAACTAGGAGTTATGTCCGCAAGATTGACAGGATTTGAAAAATAAGACCATGCCTCATCTAGCGAAACATGTAAATGTTGTGTATGTTCTTTTCGATATATTTTCATTCCTAATTCTCCTATTACGATACTGGATTTAACATCCATATAGATAAATTGAGTAATGCTGCAAACCCCACCCAAAGGGCATACGGAAGAAATAGTATTGCTGCCCACTTAGTCAAATTTCTGGAAATTACAATAAAATAACATATTATACAAAAAAGGATAACAATATCAATTAAAGCAATTAATGGGGATTGCAGCCAAAAAAATAACCAAGTCCATATCAAATTTAAAATAAGTTGGGCACCATATACTTGTAAGACAAATTTACGAATAAGTGTTTTCTCACGAACATATACAAGCCAACCCGATACAGCAATAAGTATGTATAATACAGTCCAAACAGGTCCAAATAGCCAATCCGGAGGTTGAAAAGCTGGCTTTTGCAATCCATTGAACCAACTATTCTCTCCAGTATCAGTGATCAGTGACCCCAATAACGCCACCAAAAAACAAATCGATAGAAACGTTGCAAAAGAAAGTATTGCATGTCTACGTTCTTTCACCACCACTCCCCCTTCTAGTTGTTAAACATATGCTCTAAGGTTCGTTTTAAGTCCGAATACTGAAAAGTATATCCACTATCCATTAGTTTTTTAGAAGATACTCTGTTACCTTCTACCAATAATTCTTCAGCCATTTCCCCATAGATCGCTTTCAATAAAAAAACAGGTATGGGAAAAATGGTTGGACGTTTTAATACACTCCCTAATGTCTTGGTAAACCGATAGTTGGTGACTGGTTCTGGACTGACTGCATTTACTGCACCATGAAGATCCTCTTTCTCTATTAAAAATTGAACGAGTGGTGGTATTTCCTCTAAGGCGATCCAACTAAATGCTTGTCTACCAGTTCCAATCTTTCCACCTAAACCACATCGAAAAGGGAACAACATCTTTTGCAGAGCACCCGAATGCCTGTCCAAAATAACACCGAATCGCATATGTACCACACGTATACCTTTTTCTTTGGCTGGTAAGGTTGCCTCTTCCCAGTTTTGGACTACATCAGCTAAAAACCCTTTTCCTTGTTCACTTTTTTCATCTAGTAAGTCAGAATAAGGGTGATTGCCGTAATATCCAATAGCAGAAGCAGATAATAAACTTTTTGGCGGGTTTTTCAATCGAGCTAATGATGTAGATAATAACTTTGTGCCTAGTATTCTACTTTTTTTGATTCTTTCTTTCTGATTTTTTGTCCATCGTTTACTAATATTTTCACCTGCTAAATGAATGACGACATCCATTCCATCTAGTTGCTGTACATCCAAAAATTGCTTCTCTGGATCCCATGAAATCGTTGCTTCTTTAAAATTCCTGTTGCGTGCTCGTATCACACGGAAAATTTCATGTCCTTGATCACCTAAAGATTGGACCAAGCGTTGTCCAACCATACCAGTTGATCCTGTTATTGCAATTTTCAAGGAATTCCCTCCGTATTCCATATTAAGTTCGTCAAACCATCCTTAATTATGACAAATATTCCTATGTTATATTTTCTCCCATGGTTCGATATCCCCTTCTATTAAGTAAAATAAAGGATGCAAGTCTAACTTTTCTTCTTTTTCCAGGATCTTCATATGAATTTGATCTCTTGTCTTTAGCTTTTCTAATAACCAATTCTTCTCATATTCTACTTGACCATTAGTCACTGGAATTCTAGATTCTGTGTGATTGGCTACTATTTTACTTCTGTCAAATTTATATCTGCGATTTTGTGCATGTTGATGAATACCACTTAAATAAGTTGCAATAGCAGACACTGGGGTAATATGTTCCTTAAAACGGTTTAATTGGGGATGATTTTTATAACCTTTCGTATTCCCTAACAGCACTGCTTGCGCTAATAATGTCTCTCTCCATAATGCTACTAATCCTTTTGTATCCAGATACTTCGGATGAATACTCCAAATACGCACTTCCCACACTCCCTTTTGGGATATATTTACATTCAATAAAGGAAGAAAACCCCGATCATTCGGGGTTTAACTCACTTGAATATGCGACTTTCGATCAGAAAAATTCCATTCGGGATAGTAACTATCTTTAACCAAAAGATTAGGTCCTGTGCATTTTGCCGCTGGACATATACAGTGTAGCTGCTTCGCAAGTGGGTGATCTAACCATGCATGAAAAATATCAACCAAATTATGATCATTTATATTCCCAAATGATTGTAGCTCTGCAAAATCGGTGATGGTTACATTCCCTGTAAATAAATTGATATTTAACCGATTTCTACCGTCCGGATCTTGTCTCACAGTAACATCTGGATGCTGGTGAAGTTTAGTCCATAAATTTTGATCTCTTTTATCATCACTACAGGGAAAGAAAGGCAGTGTCCCAAATAATATCCAAGATTGAGGATCTTGGATAAGTAATTCCACTGCGCGACGATATTCTTCCAAAGACAGCAAAGACATCCCTTTTGCAAAATCACTCGGGTACAATGGATGAACCTCATGACGTTGGCAGCCCATCTGGACTATGTCATCATGCATGGCTAAAATATGAGGGGCTGTAAAGGGACTTAAAAACGTTTCAGCAGATACAAAAACCCCTTTTTCAGTCATTCTTCTTGCATTATCTTTCATTAAGGCAAAGGTTTTTTCTGCTACCTTCGCAGATACTGTACGATCCATTTTTGCGTAGACCATGCGATGAAAATCTTGAAAGTCGCGATAATTATAAGAAATATGTACCACATCCACATCTTCGATCCACCCATCATATCGGTGATAAGGAAGTGTTAGATTGGTATTTAATTGTGTATAAATTCCCCGATTTTTCGCGTATTGTAAAATGGGTTTAATTGCCTTTTCAACCGTATCTGGATGAAAAACAGGTTCTCCACCTGTTAAACTTATCGTTTGCAACGATTCTACTTCATCTAAACGTTCAAATACACGAGAAAGCGGGATAAATGGCATTTCTTTTTCTAGCAGCGTCTCTCCCACTGCACAATGCTCACAGCGAAGGTTACATAGATTGGTAACCGTAAACTCAATGCTTGTTAACTCATAATGTTGTTTTGCTTGAATCGTGTTCCAAGCATCCCATGGGTCCCATTGTGGGGAAATTGGCTTTTTCATCTTTCATCCTCTTTTTGACTAACTACGAATATGTTTTCCATCTATCGAACGGTAATAAATAAAGTCATATCCATGTAAATATGAACACAGGAAGGGTTTATCCATCTAACCATTCGACTTATTCCTAGGAAATAGACAAACGCCAATCTAGATATTCATCATAACTCATTTGTTTATCAATGATTCCAGTTGGAGTAAACTCTATGATTCGATTGGCAATGGTTTGAACAAATTGGTGATCATGTGATGCAAATAAAACGGTACCTGAAAAATTAGTCAATCCTTTGTTTAGAGCAGTGATAGATTCTAAATCCAGATGGTTTGTAGGTTCATCAAGAATCAATACGTTTGCTCCACTCAGCATCATGCGTGAGAGCATAGAACGCACTTTTTCTCCACCGGACAGTACACTTGGCTTCTTCATAACTTCATCGCCTGAGAAGAGCATTCTCCCCAAAAATCCCCGCAAATAACTTTCCGTTTGATCAGACGAATATGGACGTAACCAATCGACAAGGCTCGACTCATTTCCTTGGAAATAGTCAGCATGATCTTTAGGGAAATATGCTTTTTTGATCGTTATTCCCCAATGAATCTCTCCAGAATCCGCTTCTAATTCTCCCATTAATACTTGAAAAAGAGTCGTTTTTGCTAATTCCATATCTCCAACAAAAGCAATTTTATCTCCCTTATTCAACGTAAAACTGATTTGTTCTAAAACTTTTTCATCTTCTAATTCTTTTGTAATACGATCTACACGCAAAATATCATTTCCGGCTTCTCTTTCTGGTTCAAACTGAATAAATGGATAACGGCGTGTGGATGGTTTGATATCTTCTAATGTTATTTTCTCTAATTGTTTTTTTCGAGAAGTTGCTTGTTTCGATTTTGAAGCATTTGCACTAAATCTAGCAATAAATGTCTCCAGTTCTTTGCGTTTTTCTTCTAGTTTTTTATTCTTTTCTCTAGTCAATGTCAAAACCAATTGACTTGATTCATACCAAAAATCATAGTTACCTACATAGAGGCGTATCTCACCAAAATCAATATCCACCATATGAGTACAAACCTGATTCAAAAAGTGTCTATCATGCGATACAACAATAACTGTATTTTCAAACTGAGCTAAGAAATCTTCTAGCCACCTTATAGCTGCAATATCCAAATGGTTGGTAGGCTCATCAAGTAATAAGATATCTGGTTTTCCAAAAAGAGCTTGCGCGAGCAAAACTTTTACTTTTTCCGGTCCAGAAAGGTCAGCCATTTTTTTCTGATGTAAATCTTCTGTTACCCCTAGTCCAGTTAGCAAAATAGCAGCTTCTGACTCAGCTTCCCACCCATTTAGCTCTGCAAAGTCACCTTCTAGCTCTGCTGCACGCATTCCATCTTCCTCAGAAAAATCTGCTTTCGCATATAAAGCATCTTTCTCTTTCATAATGTTATATAGACGTTCATGTCCAATAATTACTGTCTCCAATACAGGATATTCATCGTATTGAAAATGATCTTGCTTTAAAACAGCTAATCTCTCTCCAGAACTAATAGAAATCTCACCTGTATTTGCCTCTAATTCCCCTGACAAGATCTTAAGAAAAGTAGATTTACCAGCGCCGTTTGCCCCAATCACTCCATAACAGTTACCAGGAGTAAACTTAAGGTTCACATCTTCAAACAACTTTCGACCACCTATGCGGTAGCTTACATTACTTACATGAATCATTATCTTTGACATCCCTCTCCTATTTGTATCCGGTCTTATTGTAACAAATAACAACATATTGTAGTTTGATTACAACATTTTTTCCCTAACTTTACATGTAGATTACATTGTAGCAATTTTTAAGACAAATAGCATTCCTGTCTGTATACTAAATCTATCAAGTTAAACAAGCCTTTAACAAACTTACATAGATGAATAGAAAAACAAAATTTCAGGGGGAAATGAACTATGAACGCAACGGTCGGTATTTTAAACGCAAGTCTAATGAGCATTCCATTATGGGCATCCATTTATGCAATTATTCAACTTTGCTTCTAAACAGATAAGATTAAATCGATATTTTCTAATCTACCAAAAAAAGGCCTAAAAGGCCTTTTTTTATTGAAAAAGATCAGAAGCAATGTTGCTTCCGATCTTATGCTTTAACTATTTCTATTTGCTACAAATAGTTGTACAACTTGAGGCCCATAACTATTACGTACCAGCTGAAGCTGCTCCTCGCTTGGTTGTTGCACTTCAACAGACAAGTTTTGTCGTTTTAGATAAGTCAATAATTTGCTGAATTCATGCTTACCGATTGTAGATATATTAATGTCATAGGTTTTACCATTGCGAAAAACCAACCGATTGATAATCGAAACAGTATTACTATTTGTATCGCCTAACACAGTTAAAACAGATTTCTTTAAATCTTTCCAATCCACTTTTTCTTTATCACCAACATTCCAAAATTTCGATTCCACTACCTCACGATCGGAAATATAAAAATAGGAATCCATGCTAAATATTTGGAGTGGTAACAAAATGACAAATAATATCGTATTCAGTGTTAGACACCACTTCTTCATTGTTTTACCTGAATCGTTGCCACGTTTTGTCAATAAATAGAAGTAAACCGCGATGGTACAAGCAAATAATGCAAAAAACAAGGTGCCAGGTTTTCCTTGAAAATAGAAAATTTTCATTTTATCGGTATAAATTAGCTTTTGTCCTGCTAAAAGTATTCCACCTAAAATAAGTGTTAATAGGAGGGAAGTGACAAGTCGAAAGCGATTATGGGTTTTTGTCTGGCTCATAAAAAAACTCCTTCCCTGACAAGTATAGTTATACATTTAACTATACTGTTTACTATCCCCCTATTGTTACACCTATTCATTACAAAATGAAAAAAATTCTTTTACAGATTTACTACATTCTGTGATCATTTTGAAATAGATCCTAATCTTCTTACATTTTTCATTTTTGTTCCTATGAATGTTTGGACACAAAATAGTTCATTTTTCTTTGGTAAATCCTTATAATAAGCATTGAGGTGACAAATCGGTGAATACTCCATTTCTATTATCCATTTTTTATCAATTTTTCTGGGTCTTATTGATCAGTTTAATGGCAATTGGTGGATATTTTATGTTCCGGAAATTCCTAAAAAGCTTACCAAAAGCAGATGGAAAATCTGAATTGGATTGGCAAAACCATTATATCCAAAAAACGCTACACCTATGGAATTCAGATCAAAAATTGTTACTAAATGACCTCGTATCCCCTGTACCTGAACTATTTCGGGATGTAGCAAAACAAAAGATAGCAGGGAAAATTGGAGAGATTGCACTCCAACATCATGCATCAAAAATGACAGAAGCCTACATCATTGAAGGATATATTTTAGCAACCCCAAAAAGAGATCACAAATGGCTTATTCAGACATTAAAAAAGAAAAACATCGATCTGAAACCTTATGAGCACTTGCTAGATTGATCAGCTTTATGGCATAATAGGTTACAGAATTAAAAAGTGGAATACCCAAGTACGGTCTTGTGGCCTCTTGTAAGTAGGTTCATCGATCCAGTTTCTTAGGATCCGCTTTTTAATACACAAAAGGAGGCCCAAGAATGAAGGGTAAAGTTAAATGGTTTAACGCAGAAAAAGGTTATGGTTTCATCGAACGTGAAGATGGTGGCGATGTATTCGTACACTTCTCCGCTATTCAAGGAGATGGCTTCAAAACTTTAGAAGAGGGCGAAGCTGTTGAATTTGAAATCGTTGATGGCGATCGTGGTCCTCAATCCGCAAATGTTGTTCGTGTAAACGGATAATCATTATATAAAGAAAAAGAAGCACAAATCTGTGCTTCTTTTTCTTTATGCATTATACTTGTATGGAAATAGAAAAATAGAAATGGCAGGAGGTTTATAATGAGTAAAAAACGGGTGGTATCTCAAATTATTCGATTTGCAACGAAATATGTTTTGCCGATTGTATTACGAAAATTGCGCAAGAGAAAAAGATACTAATCAAGCATTTTTTGAAGTGCTTCCGCTCCAATCATCCCTTCGTTAATGCCTAGCTCCCTAGCTGAATGAGTGACAGATTCCAATGGAGCTACAAGAAGCTCCTCTAACGTTTTTACACCTACGGCTCTACCCGCAACAATTTTTCTACTTGATAATCGGTCATTAAGTAATCCGACATCAAGTGCACCGCACATGATATAACCTATATTGGTAGTAATGGCAATCAATGTTGTTTTTGGCAATTTCACTTCTACACCAAGTACTGTTACCTCATCACCTATTGTTATTGGTTTTAATTCAATCAAAAGAAAACACTCCTTTCCTTGCTACCATATGTGCAATAGCGGAAAAGAGTGTTTTTTTAATGCAAGCGAGTGCTATCTGTAAAAGATTTGATTGTTTGCAATTTGCCGTCTTGCATCATTTTGATTTTCAGCATCTCCACTAAATAAATACCCAGCATTTGGGAAAGTTCGTCCATGCTCAATCCCTCTAGCAAACGAAGCAAATCCTCATGTGATTGTTCTTCGAGTAGGTTAAGTACAATAGAAATAGCATCTTCTTCGTTATCCTGAAGCTGATCACGGTACATGGAATATACTTCGTCAGCAAAACTCATGGAAAATCCTCCTCAAATTAGACATACTATGTAATAGGGGGAATCAATAATGAATACAAAAAACATTACAATTGTAGCAATGATCGCAGCTATTTATGTGCTACTTACTTATTTATTTGCGCCGCTTTCTTTTAACTACATCCAATTTCGGATATCTGAAGTACTTACAGTACTCCCATTTTTCACCCGACTAGCAATTCCTGGCTTATTTATCGGAACAATACTATCCAATTTGCTAAGCCCTGTCGGAATTTATGATGTGATATTCGGAAGTTTAGCAACACTCATTGCAGCTTATTTAACATCGAAAACAAAGAATCGATATCTTGCTCCACTACCACCTGTAATCGTCAATGCAGTCATTATCGGCGTATTACTTGGTGTTGTGGGTGGACTTCCTGTGAGCATCCCTTGGTTAATGTTATATGTTGGTATTGGAGAACTTGGTGTTTGTTATCTACTCGGAATACCTTTTATTTTCCTTCTTGAACGTTATCGTTCTGTTCTACCGTGGGGATCGAAGTAATCCAACGTTTTACCTTCGATCCTTCTCGCAAATCAGCAGACTGCAAACTATTAGCTAATACATACCGTAAGGGATCAGCAACATAATACTGGAGAACTTCTCCTTTGCTCATAAGTATGTATCCAATACCATACACAAACATGCTCACTGTAGCTATATGGTATATGTTATCATCTAATAGTTGATTTTCACCCATGTAGATTTGTTGTATTTTTTGGTAGGGGGGGTTTGTCGGATTATATTGAACCGTCATTCCAGAAATAGATAGGCCCCCCAACCACTTTCCTCGAAAACCGAATCCGTGGAGTTCCTTCATCGTATATTCTTCTAACAACGATTGCTCTAAAGTATGACGTATGTCTTTCCCCTTCATCGCTATTACAACTGGATTAATTGGATGCGGACACACTTTGTGCAGATCTTGTTTCGTAACCACTCCTGAAGGTAAGGAAAATAAAATTTGGCCGTTGTTCACCATGCCATATTCTACACCTGTCCATTTTACCAAACTATCAGCCAATAAATTTGGCAATCGCGTTTCTTCTTGCAACTTTACGTCCAACTGTTCGTCTATATTGGCTATTGGCTGTGTTAAATGCTCCACTGCCTTTTGTTGATATTGTTCTAATAAAGACAATATTCGATAACTTGGCTCCTCTTTCTCTAATGAATAAGCACCGCCTTCTACCCGAAGCAACTTCCCATTATCGTTGCAAATTAATTGCAAGTGACCGATATATGCACCAAATTTACCTGCCGCTGATAAAGTCGTCAGACCCCTTCTTTCAGGTGTTTCTATCAAGTGATGGGTATGACCACCCATGATGACATCAATACCCTCTATTTCTTCTGCCATTTTTACATCACTTGGATAGCCTAGATGGGATAAAACCAAAATCAGATACCCTTTCGCCCGCAATTGTTCTGTTAGCGTTCGAATACGTCCAAAAGGATCGTTCACTTTCCATCCAAGTGACTCGTATAAATCTTGAAAACAAACAGTCACTCCAATCAAAGCGAGTTTGACCCCATCGGTTTCATAAAGTTGGTAAGGAGGAAAAAGAGCATCTTCTACATTGCTACAGATTACTTGAAAAGAAGAGTTCGTATATATCGCAGACAAATCACGGTGAGAGAACGTAAGCAATTCATTGTTACCTAGTGTAACAACATCATACTCTGACATCTCCAAAATAGCTTTATTTACTAAACCATCCGTACCCTCCGTTTCCCAACTTGCTCGATCCAAATGGTCTCCAATATCTACTAAAAAACCTGTTTCGCCATTACTCTCCCACTTTTTTCTTTCTCTGCATACATAGGTATCTATCTGTGCAGCTGCCTCTAAATGGCTGTGTACATCATTTGTATGAATGAGATGTATTCGCTTCATATCGATCCTCTCTCTACATAAGATGTGTTCCGTCCAATATCATCTTAATGGCTACTACAAATAGGGTAAATCGAAAAATAATTAATAGGAATCCGCTGCTCATTTTTTGAGATAAAAATGCTCCTAATCGTCCACCAATCCAAGAACCGGGTGCAATTAAAACAAATGCTAACCAAGATATATGATCTTGCAAAACATGAGTAACACTCCCTGTAATAGAGGAAAGAAAGATGACAAACATGGATGTGGCCGTTGCGACTAAAGGGGGGAATCCAAAAACGATCAACATCATGGGTACGAGCATAGCCCCTCCGCCAATTCCAAACAAGCTAGAAATGATGCCGATTCCAAAGGAAACAAAGATCGCAGTTGGAGGGTGAAAATGGTATATAAAACTCTCACCAGATGAATCTACATAAGTTCTTTGAATCTCATTTGTAAACCTTATTGGTTTTAATTTTTTTTGAAACAACATGAGTGAAAATAAAAACAGCAAAAACAACCCAAAACCGACCATAAATGCATCAACTGAAAAATAAGAAGAAAAGGTTGCTCCAAGCAAAGAACCAGGGCCTGCTCCAACAAAAAATAATAGTCCGCTACGGTAATCTATCCTTTTTTGTTTGTGAAATGCAATAATAGAAGAGATAGCCGTAACCATTACAACCAACAGTGAAGTTCCTGCTGCCAGTTGTGGAGTTATGGTTGACAGACTCATAAAAACAGCAGCCAAATACAAAAGGCTGGGAACAATAATTATTCCGCCGCCAATACCTACTAAACTACCTAATGTACCAGCAAATAAGCCAATCGAAAATAAAAGAACCATTTCCATGCCTATCATTATATGTACTCCCTAAAATAACTCTGTTTATCTTGATGCAAAGCGAGACTAGGAGCAAAGCGACATAGCGAGGCTTGTGCCCTAATCTGAGGTGCATAGTGAGACTTGTACCCTCACGCCGAGTCACACACGAATAGAAACCGTTAATGGATTTGCCTGACTCAAAGCCTAAAATAATTCGGATTGTCTTGGTGCTAAATTTGTATAGGAGATCCCGTATTTTTGAATGAATTGTTTGGCGTTGTCCACTGCATCTCCTTTGGAGTTGTTATTAAAGAGTAAAATCATTTGGTTTGTTTCTTTCATCATGTGCTTAACTCTCTCTACCCATTCATCCAGTTCATCTGATGAATATCGATAAGCATATCGTACATCCCGCCAGTTTGGATTTTTCGAATCACTCCATCCATTTATATTTCGTCCATGAAATCGAACAAGTACATGATTCTGGTTCGTAACCTTTGTTATAATGGGAACGGACCCAACAGGAACTTGTGGTTCATCGCAAACAACATGAACCAGATTTTCGCTTGCCAAAAAAGAGAGCGTTTTTTCATGATAAACAGAGGAAAACCAGCTTTGATGGCGAAATTCGATTGCGATTGGATAATCGGCAAAAGCATGTCGAACCTTCTGGATATATCTCACATGTGATTCTTTGCAATCATACCAAGGAGGAAATTGAAAGAGCAGAAGGGATAACTTGCCAGTTTGCCGTAAAGGTAACAGACTTGCTTTGGTTTCTTCCACAAGTTCAGACCAAGTTCGCTCTGGTGCTTTTTCAGTTCGTCCATGACCTGTTAACTCTCTGTATGCTTTCACTACAAATCGAAATGTATCGGGAGTTGATTTTACCCATCGATCCATGCGATCAGCAGGTGCAATCGCATAAAAAGTGCTATCGATTTCCACTACAGGGAAATGGCCTGCATATACGGATAATTTATCCGCAGCTTTGGTACCAGGTGGATAAATATCATGGTCACCCCAACCACAAACGCCGACAAGAATAGAACTCATGATGGTTGCCTCACTAGTTAAAAAGTTATTTTTATTCTATCACAGGAATGTAAGAAAGGAGCGACAAAGATTGGGGGTATCCCACCATTTATCGATTCATAGCAAGGTAATTTCGGAATTAACCGCATATTGCTATGAACAACTTCCTGCTGAAGGTTATGGTTTTTTGGCAGGAGCCGGCCGAGAAATAACCCATTTTTTCCCTTTGAAAATTTTGGATCCTTCTCCCTGCTCCTTTGGTTATTTACCTGAGGTATACTGGGAAACGATGAAGCAGATAAGGTCTCATCAATTAGGTTGTCTTGGAATCATACATACTCATCCACATTTGCCTGCATATCCATCAAAATCAGACGCAAAATATTGGGAAAGGCCCGAACTAAGCTGTTGGATTCTTTCCTTTCGTGAAGCCCAAAAAAAATTAAGTGCATTTCAAATACAAAGCGGGGAAATCAACCCACTTATCTATGAAATCATCTACTAGGAGCTCATCATGTCTATCTCACTACATACCGATAAATATCAACTTACGATGATGTACGCACATTGGAAAAATGGAACTCATACCCATCGCCGTTCGTTTGAACTATTTTTTCGATCGCTTCCTTTTGGCAATGGATACGCTGTATTCGCAGGACTGGAACGAGCAGTAGAATATCTGGAGCATCTCCAATTTACGGAAGAAGATATCGATTATCTACAAATAAACTGCCCAGATTTTGAAGCTGATTTTTTTGATTACTTGAGACAGTTTCGTTTTCAAGCAGATGTCGATGCACTTACAGAAGGGGCCATTGTATTTGCTGAGGAGCCTCTTCTTCGGTTAGATGGGACCATTTTTGAACTGCACCTCGTAGAGACAGCACTTTTAAATTTTATCGGCTATCAGACTTTAGTAGCTACAAAAGCAGCTCGTATTCGTCATATTGCCCCACACGACACCTTAATGGAATTTGGTAGCAGACGCGCACAAGAGCAAGATGCCGCACTATGGGGAGCGAGAGCCACTTATCTTGCTGGTTTTGATGCCACTTCCAATTTGCTTGCAGGGCAACGATTCGATATCCCTACGAGTGGAACACATGCTCATGCTTGGGTTCAAGATTTCCCAAGCGAATTAGAAGCATTTCGTGCATATGCCTTCGCTTTTCCTAATTCATCTGTGTTACTGGTAGACACATACGATACATTACGCAGTGGTGTCCCACATGCGATTCAAGTGGGACTGGAACTTCGCGAAAAAGGACATGAATTGGTAGGGATACGCCTCGATAGCGGGGATCTAGCATACTTGTCCAAACAAGCCCGCAGTATGCTCGATGAAGCAGGTCTCACTTCTACAAAAATTATTGCTAGTAGTGATTTAGATGAGGAAACGATTTTAAATCTCAAGCAACAAGGGGCAAAAATTGATGGCTGGGGTGTTGGTACCAAACTCATCACGGCCTATGATCAACCAGCACTAGGGGCTGTGTACAAAATGGTAGCAAAAGAAAACGATGGTACATGGGAACCAACCATCAAAATTTCTTCTAACCCTGCCAAAATATCGACCCCGGGCCGAAAAACGATCTTCCGAATCATCGATAGAGAAACTGGCAAAGCAAAAGGAGACTGGATTGCTTCTTATGAACAATTGCTCAAAGAAGAAGAGCCACTCACCTTATTTCATCCAGACCATCCCTACAAACAAAAAATCGTCACCAACTATCTTGCGATTCCTCTGCTTCAACCATTGCTTCGACAAGGAAAATTGGTCACTTCCTTACCAACGCTAGCGGAGAGTCGTAAATACCATCAAGAACAAATCCAATTGTTTTGGGACGAGCAATTGCGCATCCTAAATCCAGAAGAATATCATGTGGATTTATCCAAGCAGCTTTGGGAACAAAAACAAGCAATGATTGAAAGTATATATACGGAAGTACATCGATAGAAAAAAGGCTAATGCGATATGGCATTAGCCTTTTTTATTTATATGGGATCTCATTGTATGCTGGTGCCCCGGGTTGGAGCACGCTCTTTCGAGGCTCGACAATACGGGACAGTGTGACCCTCAGGTCACTTGACGACGTCGCTGGTGATCGGGACTCCCTCGTACTCCGACTCGGGAATGTTGTCCGTACGCTCGGGGACGGTCGGGGACGGCTTGGCCGGCTGGGTCACAGCCGGGTTCCGGTTCCCTTCGGGAGCCTGGGTGGCCTGGTTGGCCAGGTAGAGGTTGGAGAGGAAGCTCGACACCATCAGCAGGATGCCGACGCCCACGCCGATCAGAACCTTCTTGCAGCGGGACATCTTCTTGCCCTTCTTGTCCGTGGTGGACTTCTTCTCAACAGAAAACTGGTCCATGGCGGATTCCTTCATCTCTAAACCGACGACGTTGATTACCTTTATTTTATAAGATTTGCTCCCTTCTTACTAGTAACAATAAAAGAAAATTTATAGCCGAATTTGTCGATTTTCTTTATACTTAGAGATAACAAAACAATGTTTGTCATTAATTGTTATTTTCAATTTACGGATAGAGGGGAAATACGATGAATAAAAAAATCCTCGTTCTCATTATTGGTGTTGGTGTTTTAGGACTATTTCTGCTTTCTTGGATATTCGCAGATGACGAAGAACAAAAACCGCAGACGAACAATCCACCTGTTACAAGTGACACTCCTTCCCAAGAAGAAATCGAAGCCAAAGGGAATGTAAATAGTGAGGATCTGAGTCAAAGCAAAAATAATTCGATCAAAGCATTTGCTCGCGATTTTACTACAAAATACCTAACTTATAATCCAAGTAAACCTACCGCACATATTGAAAGCGTCAAAAATCTCATGTCTCCCGAGCTATATAACGAACAAATGGCATTATTTAAAAATGGTTCTCCGACGATTACCAATATTGAAATTCGCAAAATTTATATTACTGATATTTATGTAGGTTACAAACATGATAATCTTACGGTACCGATTGATGTGACACTAACAACTAAACAAGGACAAAAAGTAGATACAACTTATATATATATTTACAACATCATCCCAGATGGTACGGGTTGGAAAGTGGTGGGGATACACGATGAGTCAGTCATCCACGAGTAGGACAGTTAGCAGCATATTTTTGGTCGCCGCTGTAATTGGTACCATAGGTGTAATAGCCTCTCTTGTCATAATGGTACTAGGGGGCAACAACACATGAGTAAAACAATTAGCAGCATATCTGTATTTCTCGTCGGCATTGTAATTACTTTGATAGGTACATTATCCTTTTTCGTCATCATATTACTTGGGAACAACAACAACTATAACAAACCCGACGAAGCACCTGAACAAAAAGATATACCTTTCCAAGCAATGTACCAAGAAATAGCGGCTAAATACCCCAGTGTTCCGTGGAATATACTAGCAGCAGTACACCAGTTATCTCCTGAATATGAAACCCATATGAAAGCACTTAATACTGGAGCAGAAGTATCTTTAAAAGATAAAGATCCAACAGTCTTAAAAATTATCAACGATTGGTCGAAAAAACGTAATCTAGACGCCGTTTTAGTCGCAGCTCTTATTCAAGCAGAGAGTAGTTGGAATAGAACTTCCAACTCAGGAGCGGTCTCCGATTGCGGGGTAGGAGCTAGGGGATATATGCAAGTTATGCCTTGTAACTTTAGCTCCATGGGATACAATGCAGATCGTGATGGATTTGATCCAAACATCAATATTGAAGTAGGTACAAAAGTTCTTGCGGATTGTTTTAGAATGTTCAAAGAAACAAGAAAGGCTTTAATGTGCTACAACGGCGGACCAGGCGGGGTCTCCAATCCATACTCAGAAACAGTGAAATACCCAGGAAGAGTATTGGGATACTACGAACAGTATAAAAAAGAAAACCAAGTTACACCTGTCGAGAAACCACAGGAACCAGATAATAAAGTTGACTTGGTTGTTACGATGGATACAGTGAAAAAATGGCTGGATGCAAAAGCAAAACAAATAGCAGAACAATACCGTCTTCAATCGGATAGCTCTAGAAGTTCGGGACAATGTGTCAAAACAGCACAAGAGAAAAAAGAAAAAAAGAGTATGACGATTGGGACATTTTCTTTCCCTCTCAGCTGCGCAATTTTTTACACCGCTCCAGACAAGTATACAAGCAGTGATGATGTTACATGGGATTACGTACAAAAAGTCGAAGTAAGAGCAAGTGAAATCCTTGGAGGAGGAGATGGAACCGTACAGTTTGGTAATTTGATAATGGCTGGTGGAACTCTGCCAATGCCCACTACAACAAAGGTAACCATACCAGGTGGAGGTTCACGCTTTGGATGCCGAGTCCACCCTGTTACAGGTAAAATAAAATTCCATTATGGTGTAGATATGCCAATTCCGACAGGCTCTGCTGTTGTGTCTGTAGCAGATGGTACTGTTGTAGAACATACCATTGATGGATTAATTGGAAACGCATTGGTAGTGGATCATGGACCTATGGTCTTTAATGTAAATGGAGCATCAACAACAAAAGATTTTCGATCCAGATATTTGCATATGATCTCTGTTAATGTCAAGAAAGGACAGAAAGTAATTAAAGGTCAAGTAATTGCAAAATCTGGTGGTGCTCAAGGAATCGTCTACAGTACAGGGGCTCATTTGCACTTTGAAGTCTATTTCAAAAATCCCGGTCAAAAGGAATACGAAATAGGGAACCCTTATCCACTCTTAACAGGTCAAAACGATAGCCCAAATATGAGTTGTAATCATCGCTAAGAAAAACCCGATCCATAGAGGATCGGGTTTTCATTTAAAATTTTTAAAACTATATCTTTTTATAATAAATTTAATTATAATGAGATTAGTCTTATTCTTCTACAGAAAGTATCTTTTTCTCTTGATTTCGTAACTTTATGAGCTGATACACATGGCTCACCACTACTTTCAAAACTGCATACGTCGGGATGGCGAGCAGCATGCCTAAAAAGCCTGCAAGGCTCCCTGCAACAAGTAACAGCAGAATGATTGTCAGTGGATGTACATTTAAGTTTTTTCCCATGACCCTAGGTGTAACGAAGTTTCCTTCCACCTGCTGGGCAATCACTGCAACGATTAATACTTTGAGAATCATGGAAGGAGAGTGGATCGAAGCGACGATAGCAGCTGGTACTAGTCCAATCAGCGGTCCAATATAAGGTATGACATTGACAAACATTGCAAAAATCGCAAGCAATAAGGCATATGGCATTCCAATAATGAGATAACCGATGAACACAATCAATCCGATTGTAATGGCTACTAGAACTTGACCTTTGATATAAGAACTAAGAGCATGATTGAGATCATGTAAGATCGATACCCCATGCTCACGCTCACGTTCTGGCAAGATTCGAAGCATATATGGCGCCGCTTTTTCTCCCTCTTTTAACATGTAATACAAAATAAATGGAACAGTCACGAACACAAGAATGATGTTCGTTATAATACCAAAAAAACCGGCTAAGTTTGTACCAATGGTCGTGTAACTCGTTTTTAAATAATTGATGACGCTGTCGGAAATCACATTCCAATCCACATACTTATTTACCCATGGATTATGGTTTAATTCAATGAATTGCTTCTTCGCAGTCTCTAGCATACTAGGAAAATTACTGATGAGCGCTTCAAATTGATTTCCAAGAACGGGTCCAATAGAGAATCCTAATAAAACAAAGGCTCCAACAATCACTGCATAAATAAGCAAAATCGAGATTCCTTTTGGGATTTTAAATCGAACCATAAACGCGACAATGGGGCGAAACAGATAAAACAGTACACCTGAGATCAAAAATGGAAAAAACAAAGTTTGTACGAAGACAACAATAGGACGAAAAACAAAACTTACTTTACTTCCAAGTAAAACGATCAGAAGCAAGAAAATGATGGCATATAATGTTCGGAAAAACTTAGTTTGTGGCAACTTCTACCATCCTTTCGATCGAAACATCCATTCATTTTTAGATTTATCTTAACACAAAGCAAAGAAATCTTGATAAATATCTTACTTTTTGGGTTCAAAATAGGTTTTTGCAATCAATTGTAGAAGAATAGTCACTATTTGACCTCAATAGAAAGAGGATTTCCGAACAAAGAGAAGAAATAACCTAAGCACTCATCCAAGCCTTGATCATAAGTCTCGCTTTGCACCAAGACAATTCGAATTTTTTAGGCTATGAGTTAATAAATCTTTTAACCATTTCTATTTGGGAGCTTGGGATAAGGGCACAAGTCTCGCTACGTCGCTCTGCTCCTAGTCTCGCTTTGTAGGTTTCTTTTCTTCTGACATGGCTGCATTTATATTTCCTCCAATAATAAGTACCAAAGAGGATATATAAAACCAACCTGTCAGAATAATGATTCCTCCTAAGTTTCCATAAACAAGTGAATAATTGTTAAAGGATGCATAGTAGGAAAATGCAAAAGAACTAAGTTGCCATCCAATTGTCGCAAATATAGCACCTGGTAATGCTTTGACCAATGGTACTTTTGTATGTGGTGCCATAACATAAAGACTTAGCAGTACAACAAACACCAAAGCACTGCTGATAAACCACCGAACATAGATCCATAGATGAACAAACCAAGCAGATAGAGTAATCTTACCTAAAAAATAACTAGCCAAAATTTGTCCGAATACGGATAATCCAAGACTGACTAAAAGTCCTGCAAGAATTCCGAACATGAGGAAAAAGCCCAAAAGTGCTGCTTTCCAAAAACTTCGATTATCTTTGACATCATACGCTTGGTCCAAACTGCGAATAATCGATTGAAAGGCAAGTGATGCTGTATAAAGGGTTGTAATAATACTAAAAGAGAGCAGCCCTCCATTTTGCTCATCTAAAATACTAACCAAATTACTTTCAATTAAATGATAGGTGCTGGCGGGAATGACTGGTTTTAATACGGACAGTACATTTTCACTACTATAAGGTAAATATCCGATCAACGTCACAGCAAGTAATAGAAATGGAAAAAAGGATAGTAAAATATAGTAGGAAAGTTGTGCAGCAGTATCAAAAACTTGATTATCCCTTACTCGGTAAATTATGGTTTTTAATAAATGTACCAAAAGTCTTACCTCCAGTTTCTCTCATCTTCAATATTGACTGAAACACCGCACGTTAATCTTTTGAAATCTGTGTAATATTTTTAAAACTCGGTTTTCTTTTGTTTTATAAAAGTTTAATATATTTATGTCCAAACTTTTCCGTTGAGGTGATAAAAATGAAAACACTAGCTCTACATGAAATGGGGGAAGTGATACGTAAAGTTCGTAAAGAACGCGGTCTGCGCTTAGAAGACTTAGCAGACGAAAACATTTCCCCAGCAACTGTAAGTAATATCGAACGGGGAGTAGCACATGTCAGCCCCGAAAAAGTAACTTATTTACTTGAAAAATTAGAATTACCAATGAGCAAATTACCTGAAATGCTTGTACAAGAACAAGTAGAATTAAAAAGAGTAAAATTTGCCTTATTAACCATCTCTACTCTCCGTCAAATCGGATATGTAGATGATGCTCTAGCTAAATTAGAAGATTTGAAGTTAGATGATAGCCATCCTTATATCGCTCATGCCTACTTCTACAAAGGCAAATGCTATATGGCCAAAAAGAAATGGAAACAAGCAGAACGTTCTTTTTACAATGCACTTCGTAGTGCACAACAAAATGCATACCATGAAAACAATATGGAAGCAGCTAGCTACCTTTTACTCGGAGTTTGTAGCAACCATCAAGGTAATTTGGATCAAGCACTAGAATATATCAATGATGGTCTTCTTGCATTTTATGAAGAAGGTGAAATGCAACACGTAAAACATCTTCTGCACAAACACAAAGGAATCATGCTACAAAAACTTGGTCGCGTTACAGAAGCCATGCAATTGGTACAAGATTCTTGGCACCTCTTAAATGAATTGGACGATATTGAAACTACCTTAGGCTTCTATTGGCTGAGATCCGAATTATCTCGTCGAACAGGCCTCGTTGAAGAAGCGATTGAATATGCAGTTGAAGGTATTGATATCGCAAGACGCAACAAACAATACAGTGCCATGTTTGATTTGTGGATTGTACTTGGAACTATCTATACTGCACAAAAAGATTGGGAGATGGCAGAAACTGCTTTCCTCATGGCTCGAAAATTGGAAGAAAAAATACCAATTGACCAACGTTGGGTCATGGTTTACAGCCGTACAGGTGTCCTCTACTTAAAACAAAACAAATTGGCAGAAGCATTCGAATACTTCCAGCATGCCATTCGCTATGCAACAAAATTTCAAGATGCTCCCCAGTTGATTTCCAATTTAGTACTAACTGGTGAACTTTGTCAAATGATGAATGATACAAATAAAGCAATTCATTTCTTTGAACAAGGGATAGAAATAGCTCAAAAATACCAGTATAGAGATATGGAATGGAAAATCTGGTATAACCTTGCCGGCTGCTTTAATGGACAAGATGAAGAGAAATTCCAACATTGCATGCGTAAAACCTATGAATTAAAAGAAACTTTACTAGATAATCCTACCGATCTAGGCTTGGCGAACTAATCTATTTTGCTATTAAAAAGAACTCCTTTTGGAGTTCTAACTTTTTTGTTAAAAAAAATAATGCCAAACCTTCAATTAAAAATAATCCTGCCCAGGATTATTTTTAATTTTATCTTTTGTATTCAGTGATATATTTAGAAGCTTCCCTGAAAAATATCCATCACTCCATAGTCTTGAAACCCCAGTGACAGATAGACATTTTTACCCTTCTCTGTCGATTGTAGAATGACAATTTCATTTGGATCAATCTTATGACAAATCAATTCATGAAGAAGAGTACTTGCTAGTCCTTTTTTTCGCTCTTCTTCTATTGTAGCAACCAAATAAATTCCACAAACTCCATTCTCGGGTCGAAATAAAAGAGTAGTGACAGCAGGCTTTTGATCAATATATCCTATATAAAATTCAAAGTCTGTCAATGATAGCAAACTGTTTGTAAATGTTTTTAAATATAAACTCTGTTGCTCATCTATAAATCGATATACACTTGATGCAGTAGAGATCCATACTTTTAAGTCCTCTAAATTCTCTACTTTTCTGTATGCAAAATTAGGTTGAAAACGTATTTCTTTTAATCTTGATCGCTCTAAAGCCATACAAGTGAGTATCTTCGTCTTGGAAAAAGATTGTCTCTTTAAAAAAGAAGCTAAACTTTTGGTTTGAGTGGATGGATTTAAAATCCATTCCCATTTTCCACCTACTTGCTTCAAAATACTCATCGTTTCCGTTAATTCTTTTTCGCATTCTATCTGAGAATAAAGCACTCGTTGCATACTTGGTAATGCAATCCATCTCAATTGAGATCTTTCCTCAAAACGAATACCATCATTCATTTTAAACTTCATCCAAAATTGCGAGAAATTGTTTTCTATCTTTTCAAGTATCAGATTATGCATGTCTTTTTTATCCACCTCACCTTGTCTTCATTCTAATTTAACTCGGATGATAAGTATGAAAAATCTAACAAGAAAGAGTGTACAGAGATATACCATTGTCCAACATATGTAAAATGTATTTTCTGATTCGAGGCAGTCACTGCCTCCTGTGTTATGTTATACTTTTGACTTAAGATTGATTGAAAGGATGAAGATACATGCAACATTTAAACTCTGAGGAGCTTGTCCAATATATAGCAAAATCTACAAAGAAAACACCTGTTAAAGTGTACATAAAGGGTAACCTTGAGAAACTTTCCTTTCCAGAAGAAGTACAAACTTTCTTCTCTGCTAACTCTGGCGTCCTATTTGGCAACTGGACTGATATTGAGCCTGTTCTAGCTGATCATAAAGCTGATATAGAAGATTATGTCGTAGAAAACGACCGCCGTAACTCTGGTGTTCCTTTGCTAGACTTAAAAGACGTAGAAGCGCGTATTGAACCTGGTGCAATTATTCGCGAACATGTGCAAATCGAAAAACAAGCAATTATTATGATGGGTGCTGTCATTAATATTGGAGCCGTGATTGGTGAAGGTACCATGATTGACATGAATGCTGTAGTTGGCGGACGTGGACATATCGGAAAAAACTGCCATATCGGTGCAGGAGCGGTTATCGCTGGAGTAATTGAACCTCCTTCTGCTGCTCCGGTAACGATCGAAGATGAAGTCTTGATCGGAGCAAATGCCGTTATTTTAGAAGGAGTTACGGTAGGACACGGCTCGGTAGTAGCTGCAGGTGCCGTTGTAACTCAAGATGTACCACCAAATGTAGTCGTAGCTGGGACTCCTGCTCGAGTTATCAAGGAAATCGATGAAAAAACGAAATCCAAAACGGAAATCTTAGCAGATCTTCGTAACCTATAGGAGGTCAATAAGAACATGGCGGATTGGGCCTCACTGGATCATGAATATATCATGTCCACTTATAGCCGTTTACCCATCGTGATTGATCATGCCAAAGGCAATTATCTTTATGACACCAATCAAAAACGATATTTGGATCTATTTACTGGACTTGCAGTAAATATACTCGGACACTCCCATCCGTACTTAATGAATGCGCTGGCTACACAAGCTGAGCGCTTCCTTCATATCTCCAATTTTTTCTACAATCCACCAGCTATTCAGCTAGCAAAACGGTTGATCCAGCATACCATTGGAGATGGCAAAGTTTATTTTTGCAGTACTGGTGCGGAAGCGACGGAAGCGGCCATTAAGAGCATTCACAAGTGGACGGCAAAACGCAACGATGGGAAAGATGGAATCATCGTTCTAAGAAATAGTTTTCATGGTAGAACGCTAGGAGCTTTACGTCTAACGCGACAATCTGGTATTTATCAAGACTTTCCAACACTACCAATTACGATTTACGAAGTAGAAATGAATGACACAAAAGCCTTAAAAGAAATTTGTGAGCAAAACAATCCTGCTGCGATACTAGTAGAACCCATCCTCGGTGCAGGCGGGATTTTACCACTCACTGAGGAATTTCTGCAAACGGCCCAATCTCTCTGTCTTGAAAAAGATATCTTACTTTGTTTGGACGAAATCCAAACAGGAGTGGGTAGAACAGGTTCCTTATTTGCTTACCAAGCTTATGACCTAAAACCTGATTTAGTTCTATTTGCCAAAGGAATCGGCGGCGGTCTACCTCTTGGTGGGATTCTCGCTGGATCAAAACTAAAAGATAGTTTTCAGCCTGGTGATCATGGTACAACCTTCTCTCCATCTCCCCTATCTACAGCTCTTGGAAATGCTGTTCTAGATGTACTCATTGATCAAAAACAGATGGAAAAAGGAAAAGAAGTCGCAGATTTTTTATGGAGTGAATTACAAGTACTTCAGAGGAAATTTCCGGCTCTTGTGGAACAAATTAATGGTCGTGGTATGATGATTGGAATCATTACTACACTAGACAAATCATCCATTCAAAATCTACAAAAAGCATTTTTAGAAAAAGGCATTCTGATTAATATTACAGCTGGAACTGTTATTCGCTTATTACCGCCTTTGACTTTGACGAAAGAAGAAGTAAAAATCTTTATGAATACTTTCCATCAATTATTAACGAAAATGGAGTAACGAAAATGACTGTTTCTTTGGATAAATGGATACAAATCAGACGACAGCTTCATCAAATACCAGAACCAGGTTTCCTAGAAGAAAAAACACAAGCATTTCTTTTATCACAACTGCAAGACCTGCCAAATATAGAACTACAAACGTGGAGAACTGGGATTATTGTCAAAGTCGCAGGAACCAATCCACGTAAACGGATCGGTTATCGAACCGATATAGATGGCCTCCCAGTACAAGAAGAGACAGGTTATGATTTTCAATCCAAACACCCAGGGTTCATGCATGCATGTGGACATGATCTCCATATGACGATTGCTTTAGGTTTGATTCATCATTTTGCGCATCATCCTGTACAAGATGATCTCATTTTTATGTTCCAACCAGCGGAAGAAGGTCCTGGCGGAGCAGAACCCATGATGCAAAGCATCGAATTCCAAACATGGAGACCAGATATGATTTTTGCCCTGCATATCGCTCCAGAATATCCTGTAGGCACAATCGCTACACGTCCTGGTATTTTATTTGCGAATACGTCTGAGATCAACATCCAATTAATCGGGAAATCTGGTCATGCCGCCTACCCTCATCAAACAAATGATATGGTCGTAGCTGCTACTCAATTGTTCACTCAACTTCAAACTATCGTCTCTCGTAATATCAATCCTTTGGACTCCGCTGTCGTTACTGTTGGCAAATTGACAGCAGGCACCAAAGAAAACATCATAGCGGGTGTTGCGGAGTTAAAAGGCACCATACGCACCCTTTCGTTAGAGACGATGAAAAAAATCCAGCAGCGAGTGAAAGAAATTGTCGCAGGAATCGGTACAAGTTTTCAATGTGAAGCTGTTTTAAATTGGGGCGTGCAATATGTCGACGTTACAAACCATGCTGCAGTCACAACCCAATTCATGGACTGGGTAAAAGAAAACACTGGTTACCAATTAGTTGAATGTCAAGCAGCAATGACTGGTGAAGACTTTGGTTATTTCTTAAAAGAAATTCCAGGATTTTTATTTTGGCTTGGTGCAAATACCCCCTATGGGTTACATCATTCCAAAATTACTCCTGATGAAAATGCGATCGGAGTAGGTATAGACACGATGATCCGTTATCTGGAGGAAATCGGAAATTAACGGATAGGAGGGATGCATTGGATGAAAGCATTAAAACAAGTTTCTCCTTTCTCTAGCAGTGGTGCAGAGAAAGCAAAACGAGCTGTCTTTGGTCGATTGAAACAAAACAAACGTCTCCAATCCTTTATGCAAGAAAATCCCCATATTCCACTATCCACTTATTGGCGATCTCTTTCCAATGTGGGACAATATGTTACAGAAAAAACAGCTTGTGACAGTTGCCGGGGATTAGAAGGTTGTAGCAACTTGATCAAAGGTCACTCTCCAGAACTAATGGAATACAATGGCTATCTTGACTTACAGATGAAGCCATGTCGCTTTCAATTGGCGGATGAAGAAGCCAAAAGACGCAGCTCTCTTATTCAATGCCAACAAATCCCTTCCGATATTCGAGAAGCAACATTTGAGACATTTGCACTGGAAGCAAAACGAGCAAAAGCCTTTCAAGCAGCCCTTCATTTTTGTATTCCTTTTCGAGAAGGTAAAACTACTAAAGGACTTTATTTATATGGTCCCTTTGGTGTAGGGAAAAGTTACTTAGCAGGGGCTATTATGAATGAACTAGCCTTCTATGGTGTCTCTACCTTGATGATCCATACTTCAGCTCTCTTTTCTGAAATGAAAAATGCCATCTCACAAAATGGACAACTGATCTCGGACAAGTTAGAAACTGTTAAAACTGTACCTCTGCTTATTTTAGATGACATTGGTGCAGAGTCTTTGACTCCATGGATTCGTGACGATATTTTAGGCGTTATCTTGCAATATCGTATGACGGAAAAACTACCCATTATCTTTACTTCTAACCTTACTTTGGACGAATTAGAAGAATACTTTTCTAATACTCCCAAAGGAGGAGACGAACCAATAAAAGGGAAACGGATCATGGAGAGGATCAAACATTTTGTTCAACCTATTTATGTAGATGGAGTAAATCGCAGAAGTGAAAACAATATCTAATAAAAAAAGCCCAAGTAATGGACAATAAATATTGTCTACTATTTGGGCTTTTTAAAGAGTAATCATGGATTTTCAGAGGTTATCACACATGAAAATGAATAAGAACAAATTAGTGGCGTATGTATAACTAAATTTTTCAGATCATACTAATTCATTCATCAGAAATGACAGATCCCCGTCCTGCAATAGGACGGGGATCTTTTCAGGAGAAAGTTTCGAGCTTATACAGCCCGGGCACACTCTCCCATCATCTTGCACCACGGCGGAATGTAGCAGAAGGGGCCAACACAGGCCACCTTCGCCATCTCCTCCGTGTCGGTTGCCTCCGTCAACTCACTTGCAGTCTCCTCGGTCACCCTCTCAGGGGTGATCAAAGACACCGCACCTGAAGTTTCCAGTGCGCACCTCATTGTTCTTTTTCTCTTTTCTCTAGGTTCCTCTGGCTGAGGACTATCTAGTTATATATTAAAGTAAATAGTGCACATTTTCAATAAAATATTCCGAATAAAATAAATTATAAATTCCTGTTCCTATCTTTGAAAATTTGTCCCTTGAAGAAATTGATACGCGTTCCACTTGGGAAAAAATAAAAGAAACAAATGAAAGAGCACTACATACTGGATTGTCAAAAGATAAAGGTAATGGAAGACAGAGTATCGTGTAACGGCTAAACTGCTCTTAAAAATCCAAACTGGATAGAAGAACTGGTTAAGAAACCACGTACATTCTACTATTGGGCTTTTTTAATAAATAGGAGAACTAAATAAACAATTCTCCTTATACTAATTTCCTTTTTGTAAGAAATGATTAGAATCAAAAAATAATCATCCGAAAAAGCCGAATGTCAAGATTGGGTAATCGATATAATTAATAATATTATCATCGAGGTTTATACTACTTTGGCTCAACAGGAAAGGGGGACGATTAAAATACGTCAAGTCGAAGGGATCACAGTTGCAAAATCCAAAGGGAAACATCTTGGGCGACCACAGATGAATCTGAGCACTTTGACAAAAGAGAAAAAACAAATTCTAGAAATAGTGAGATATACAAGATGGCAGAACAATTGACGAGTAAAAATTTTGATGGTAACCACACTAGCAGTTGGAGCCATACTTGGAGGATGCGTTATTTCAAATAACGACAGCTTTGCAAATGATACTTCTGCGACTCAAGTTTCTGAAAAACAAAATCATGAACAACTTTTAAAAGAAGCGAAATCATTAGCAGAGGATGGAAAGCAAGTGTCTAATATTGATGCTTATAAAAAAATAACCTCTGATGAAGTACATAAGGTATTGGGTGAGAGTATAAATAGCGAAACCGATGGTGATGTTGTCATAAGGGATGTCTACAAAGCGAAGAAATATGCATTGATCTTTCACTATAAGAAAAATGGGAAATCATCTGTCATTGATTCAATTAAGGTAGAACCATTTAACCCATAACGGACAGATGAAGACTACCGTGCTCTCACTCCTCTTATTTACAACCATATCAATCCATACAGTGAATTTCGCATGGATCTCGATCAGTGTTTAGCTTTATAGACCTAATAAAATGAACCATTCCTTTTTTCGATCGGTTCAATTTTCACCGCAGAATATCTTAGCGTAGGATTTTTACAGAATGTTGGCGGTGCCCCTACATACTGGATTGTCAAAAGATAAAAGGCAATTAAAGGATAAAATATCTGCGAAACTGCTCTAAAAAACCACCTAACTAGTAAAGTGTACATGGTTGTTAACCAGTTCTACTAGCTAGGTGGTTTTTATCACGAGAGGTTATTCACAATCACCTTCCTAACCTATTGATTCTAGTGAAAATACTATCGCTTCAGCTACTATCGGCAAAAGGAAATAAGCTCAGAAAAAATGAAAGCTGTAACATAACATGAAAACCTGTATTTTTTAGTTGCCGGAATACATTTTTTAAAGCAACACTATTTTCCAAAGTCCATCTAGCAAACTTCATCTACTTAAAAAAATCGACTGCCCATTACAACCAAAAAGACAATAATCAAAACAAATAACAACACAAAATAAAAATTTTTACCCAACCATCTTATCATTTTCTTCGTCAGCCTCTTTCTATCATTTAGAATTTAAATTATATTAGAACTAGACCAAATGAAAGGGGTATCATCATGAAGAAATTTCCTATGACAGCCATGTTTGCCCTAGTCTTAACAGTATTTGGCTTTACATCACAAGCTTTTGCTTACCAACGGTATGAAGTCGTTACAAGTTCGTCTGGTAATTATATTTATGTGCGAGATTATCCAAATACCACTACAGGAAAGGTGATCGGTAGGGTATATGATGGACAAGTTGTAAACTATCGCTGCTATAAAACAGGTTCTACCGTCAGTGGTTACTTTGGAACGAGCAACATTTGGGATAAAATTCAAATCGGAACAGATCATGCTGGATATCCTATCTATGGTTATGTCTCTGATACTTATATTTATACTGGTTCGGATGGTGGATATGGACTTCCCTGCCGTTAATATCACATAAACACAGGAAAAAGGCAAATTCGAAAAGATTTTGCCTTTTTTTATATCTCAATATGCCGTAAGACTTCTTCTGTTTGCAATAATTACAATCCTTTTTTACACCAATTCTCCTATGAACCAAATTTCTCCGTTATACTCCGATCCATCTTCATCTTTTATTTCTTCTTTATAACCTTTCTTGTCCATATCATTCGAAACAGATAATCTCCATTCCTTTTCTATGTCCCTTTCTTTTGAAAGAGGTATCCATTTTTGATAATGATTATTCCGATCAAAGAATCCATTAAAATAAGATTCTCCTTTAAATATAATAATCTGGGAATACCATAAACCAGATAAATCAACCGAAACTACAACTCGATATTCTTCTTCATTATGAGGCTTTATGTTCATCAAATGATGGGCTCTATCAATAAGAGTTTGGATGCAGAGTCGTTTTATACCGATAGGAGTCTTACAGCTATCAATAAATCCTTGAGCAACAGGTAAACGAAAATGACAGTATCCATTATAAAAATCTGTTGGAAATACCATGGTACTCTCTTCTAAACGTAAAATCATTTCCTTTGTTTTTCGCTTTAAACCTCGAACTTTTTTTGTAGACATCTTTTTCTCCTCTTTATTCGATTTACCTTGGAACATTCATCCTGTAATAAATCACCAATGAGTGCGAAAAGCGATTGTTTACATCCATATCCTTCACCCTATCAAGATCATCACCGATAAAGATAACATATTTTACAATAAATTTAATAATCAATCAGATAATAGTTATTTACTCACAAAATAATATACTGTAACTATATGATTATTATGAAACTCCTCATATTACAAAAATATAAATCTACTGACAATTATTGGAGGAGATATATTGATTCAGTCAAAAAGAAAACTTCTCAACACCATTCCATTATCCAAAAGGTGTTTATGGATGATGATTATCTGTGTAGCTATTTCTCCCTTTCTTGCTATTTCGCATGCTCAAGCAGAGAGCACAGAAAATCCAAAATGGCATCAGTGGCTAAAAGAAAATGCTCAGCCGATAGAAAGTATTCGACCAGCAGTAGGAGATGTTTATCGGGATCTACGCTTTTTCGATCCTCTCCTAAAAAACAAACGAATTATTTTTTTAGGAGAAAGTTCTCATGGTGCTGCACAATTTAATTCTTCAAAAGTACGACTTGTAAAATATTTGCATGAAAAGTTAGGATATCAAGTACTTGCTTTTGAATCCGGTCTGGGTGAATTATTTGCTTTAAATACACAAATTTACAAACAATCACCCACAGAATCTATGAAAAATAGTCTATTTGAGATTTGGCAAACCAAAGAAATATTGCCTCTTTTTGAGTACATCAAAAAAAGCAAAACAACCAACAACCCTCTCCAAACAGCTGGAATAGATATGCAGCCAGTAGGCTCTTATGGCATATTTTTAAAAGAATGGTTCCAAAATATTAATCCGCAGATGGGAAATCTAGCAAAACGAACAGAAGACAAATTTACTGCGTCTCTTTATCATTCTGATATAAAGAGTTTTCAGCAAGAACAGAAACAGATGATTTATGCCTATCAAAAGCTCTATCAGTTTACAAAAGAAAACGAAAAAGAGTTAGCTAAGATTCATCCTGATTCCAACCAGTTAATGAAAGTAACACAATATGTTTTACAAGATCGTATTCATTCTATTACAAATGTAATCCCTCACTATGTAACCTATAATTACTACTTTCAAGAGGGAAATAAATCATTATCTAATGAAGCATATGATCAATACAATATTGCCCGCGATCAAGCCATGGCAAAACATATGGTTTGGATTACCGAAAAACTATATCCTAAGCAGAAAATTATCGTGTGGGCCCATAATCTTCATATACGTAAAGCCAACACCAAAACAGAAAACCCCAATCGAAGTTCCGTCATTAACTTAGGCGAACTGTTACTACCTAAAATCAAAAAACAATCTTATATATTGGGACTTTATATGAACCGTGGGATATCTGCATTAAACGATCGCAAACCAATCGCAGTTCGATTTCCACATCCTACAGGAAGGATGGAATCAATCCTTAGTAAAACGGGATATCCAAACTTTTTTGTTGATCTATCCCAAGCAAAAAAACACGAAGGAACTTCTTGGATGTTTTCCAAGCGAGCGATTCTAGATTGGGGGGCTTGGGAAGAACAAGTCGTTTTCAAACAACAATATGATGGTATCTTGTATATTGATCAGGTAAATATTCCTCAGTATGTAGACAAGGCTTCAATAGGTAGAACGGTACCATATTTCTCTAATGTATCCATTCCTAAAAAATAAGCAACCACCACTCATAAGAAATGGGTGGTGGTTTTCCTTACTTTCTCTATTTTAACTAAATCAATAATAGTTGTGCCCTGTGTGGTGTGTAGATCCAGCGATTCACTCACCACACGAGAATGCGTCACTCTGACCGTAACGTATTCCGCATGCAGGCCTTAATGTACTCAGGCCAGCCGCATGCGGGCCCTGGTGTCCTCATCCAGAGCCTCGATGTACTCAGTCAGATGCGTGCTGGCGTTGGTTTCCTCATTCAGGATCTTGAAAACATCAGCCCTGGGCAGCAGAGGACATGCATCACAATACTCACCAAGGTTGGGAGACAGAGGAACCGGAAGCTTGAGAATGAATTCCCCGACGGGATTCGACATAACTGCTCCTAACGTGACACGTTGAATATCCTACTTTGATTATCATGGAATATTCCTTATAAATAAACAACTCCTAACAACATTTACTCCATCATCTCAATGAATATAATCCTTTGCCTAAACAAGGAAATTCAACAAATATGAACCATCGAATCTTCCATCTCAAACTTGATAAAACGGTTCATTTCCATCGTATATTTCTTTGGCAATTCTTTTGTAGATGGTTCAATAAAGCCCATATTAATCATGTGGGGTGCTTTGTTATCTGTAAGTCTACGACTCATCAATTAAAAAGGTGATCTTCACTTACTTTGAAAAGGGTACCCTTGTACAAAAAAACAACCACACATATAAAATGTGTGGCTTTCTCTTCTTGCTCTATAGAAACACAACATTGATTATCGCGTCCCATGAAGTGTGCGGATCGATCCACTCACCCCACGGGATTGCGTCACGCCTCCTGCACCACCTTAGACGATGGTGTTCACCTCTTACCGAGGACAACCTCGAGTGAGGGGAAGAGTTCACACGGCACGATTTCGCTCAGGTCGTGCATGTTGCCGAGGACCTCCGTGTTGGTACGGACATCCGTGATTCGCCACCACGCGTTGAACCTCAGCTTCCAGAACTTGGTGAGGAAACTGATCACCGCACGGTGCTTCCCTCTGTTCGGGATGCGCTCATCAAGCACGGACAACAGCTCCGCCTCACCCATCTTGTGACCGTTGATTTCCATTATTCAAAGGAATATAGAATAAGAACCTTTCTGTAAATTAGAAGCGTTAATCTTCACTGCTCCATTCACTTTGAAAACTGTTACTTTATACAAACAAAAACCACACATTAAAAATGCATGGTTTTCTATTTTTCTTTTATATCAACAAAATCATTTATAATCGCGCCCCGTGAAGTGGGCGGATCCGAAGATCCACTCACCCACGGGGATGCGTCACGCCGCCTGTCCCCTCTCTTCCGGGAACAGATTCCCGAGTGCCGAGAACACTCGTGTGTTCTCCAGACCCTCGATGGACAGGTAGTTCATCAGGTCGAGGCACGCGTACCACAGGTCGAGACTCAAGTCACCAGGGCCGCCGAACACAGACACGAACTTGTGCACTTCCGCCTGCTTGTCCTCTTCGAAGGACAGCAGCAGACGGTTGTAGATCGGGTCCTCGGTGCGGTCCTCGGTGCCCAGCTTGTACAGCTTCCTGATCGTCGGAACCTTGCTGCTCGTCTTCAGGGTGTAGTCCCTGATACGCTGCAGGTTCCCTACCAGCTCATCCACGCAGTAGCTCCACCACCAGTCGTCGATGGCGGGAGCGTCCTGAGCGGCGAGTGCGTCGATCACCGCCTGGAGTTCCTTGCACGGTGCGTAGCTGAGCTCGTGGGCGTACCAGCTCTGTCCCTTGTTCTGACCAACCAGCTCCCTCGCTTCGACCATGGTGAGGAGGGAGTGGGTTTCGCGCATCTTGGGCATGATTGCTCCGTCTCGCCGTGACGCTTACATTGTCTACTACGATTATAATAAAGATGTCTAAATAAATAAATAAATACTTTATCCCTAGCTCATTTATCAATCACTAAATATATTTTCATAAAAAAATCCCTCTGCCTAAGCAAAGGGATCTTTAACATTAACCAATGGAACCTTCCATTTCGAACTTGATCAAGCGGTTCATTTCAACTGCATATTCCATTGGTAATTCTTTTGTAAATGGTTCAATAAAGCCCATGATAATCATCTGGGTTGCTTCGTTTTCTGTAAGACCACGACTCATCAAGTAGAAGAGTTGATCTTCACTCACTTTGGAAACAGTAGCTTCGTGCTCCAAGATGATATTATCGTTTTTGATCTCATTGTAAGGAATGGTATCCGATGTGGATTCGTTATCCAAGATCAAGGTGTCACATTTGATGTTTGCTTTGGAGCCTTCTGAGTTACGGCCAAAGCTTGAAAGTCCACGGTATGTTACTTTTCCGCCTTGTTTACTGATCGATTTGGAAATGATGGTAGAAGTACAGTTTGGTGCTAAGGCAGTTACTTTCGCTCCTGCATCTTGGTGTTGATCTTTCCCTGCTACTGCGATGGAAAGGATATCTGCTTTTGCGCCTTCGCCTTTCATCACAACAGCTGGATATTTCATCGTAAGTTTACTTCCGATGTTTCCATCTACCCATTCCATATGTGCTCCACGTTCTGCAACTGCACGTTTGGTAACCAAGTTATAAATGTTTGGTGCCCAGTTTTGGATGGTGGTGTAACGGCAGCGAGCATTGTCTTTTACGATGATTTCCACTACCGCACTGTGTAAGGAGTTTGTGCTGTATACTGGAGCAGTACAACCCTCTACATAGTGTACAAAGCTTCCTTCGTCAGCAATGATCAATGTACGCTCAAATTGACCCATGTTTTCGGAATTAATCCGGAAATATGCTTGCAATGGCACTTCACACTTTACACCTTTTGGCACATAAATGAAGCTGCCACCACTCCATACTGCACTGTTAAGTGCTGCAAACTTGTTGTCAGCAGGTGGAATTATCGTACCAAAGTATTCTTTTAACAGCTCAGGATACTCACGTACAGCTGTATCCGTATCGCAGAAAATAACTCCTTGGTCTTCGAGTTCTTTCTGCATGTTGTGATACACTACTTCGGATTCATATTGAGCAGATACACCAGCAAGAAACTTTTGCTCCGCTTCTGGAATTCCTAATTTATCAAATGTTTGTTTGATTTCATCAGGTACTTCTTCCCAAGTCTTCCCTTGACGTTCGGAAGGTTTTACATAGTAAGTGATATCATCAAAATTCAGCTCATCCAATTTACCAGGTAACAAAGAAAACCATTTGCTATTCAAGTTACTTGGCATAGGCATTTTATAAAACTGCTCCAAAGACTTCAGGCGAAACTCCAGCATCCATTCTGGCTCACCTTTCATCTTGGAGATTTCTTCTACGATTTCACGTGTAAGACCTCGTTTAGCACGAAACACAGAAACGTCTTTATCACGAAATCCATATTTATACTCCGATAGTTCTGGTATCGTAGTCATGAAATGAAGCCTCCTTCTTTATTGTTTTACACCCTTTTCAAGTGCTTTCCAAGCTAATGTTGCACACTTGATTCGTGCTGGGAATTTAGCTACCCCGGTCAACGCTTCAATATCTTCAATCGGAAATTCTTCCGTATCTATTTCTTCCCCTTGCATCATACGCGAAAATAGGTCCACTAAATGGAGTGATTGGTCAATGGTCAAACCCTTCACCGACTCCGTCATCATAGATGCAGAAGCTAAGCTAATGGAACATCCTTCGCCTAGAAACTTCGCATCCTTTATCATACCATGTTCCACGTTCATTTGCAGGGATATCCGATCCCCACAAGTAGGGTTATTTAATTCGATCGAGATATCACCATTATCTAGTTCGCCTTTATTACGAGGCCGTTGATAATGATCCATTATCACACGGCGATATAAATCATCCAAGGAAGACATGTCCGAAATACTCCTTCGTCTTTTGTAAACCTTTTACAAGCTGATCAATATCTTCCTCATCATTATAGAGATAAAAACTAGCCCTAGCAGTTGCAGTCTCTCCTAACAAACGCATCAAAGGCTGGCAACAATGATGACCCGCACGAACTGCAATTCCTTGGGAATCCAGAACAGTAGCTACATCGTGTGGATGGATATTATCCAGATTAAAGGTGACTGCACCCATTCGATTTTCTAAAGGACCAAAAATACGGATTCCATCCATCTCTTGAAGTTTAGAGAGTGCATAAGTTGTTAGCTTTCGATCGTGTGCTTCTACTTGATCCATCCCAATTTCTTGCAAATAATCAATAGCAGCACCTAAACCAATTGCACCAGCGATAATCGGTGTACCGCCTTCAAATTTCCAAGGCAACTCTTTCCACGTAGCATTTTCCAAATCTACGTGATCAATCATTTCGCCACCAAATTCGACTGGCTCCATTGCATTTAACAAGTGTTCTTTCCCGTATAATACCCCAATACCTGTAGGTCCCATCATTTTATGTCCAGAGAAAGCAAGAAAATCGATATCTAACTCTTGAACATCTACTTTCATATGTGGAACACTTTGTGCTCCATCCACTGTAATGATCCCGCCTACTTCATGAACTAATTTTGCGAGTTCTGCTACAGGGTTAATCGTTCCCAATACATTTGATACATGTTGGATAGCTACGATCTTGGTTTTATTCGTAATAAGTGGGCGGACTTTTTCAAGCAAAATGGTACTGTCTGATTCGAGTGGCATATAAATTAATTTTGCACCTGTTTGCTTTGCTACTTGCTGCCAAGGGATCAAATTGGCATGATGTTCGGTTGGACTCAGTAAAATCTCATCCCCAGCTTTACAATTCACCAAAGCATAGCTACGAGCAACAATATTAAGACTTGTAGTAGTACCACGCGTAAAAATGATTTCCTCACGCTTTTTCGCATGAATAAAACGCTGTACTTTATCCCGTGCACCTTCATACGCATCAGTTGCTTTTGTACCTAGTGTATGCACACCACGATGTACATTTGAATTATAGCCTTGGTAATAAGCTGCTACTTGTTCAATGACACGATTTGGTTTTTGTGAAGTTGCTGCACTATCCAAATAAACAAGAGGATGCTCGTTTACTTGTTGGAAAAGAATAGGAAAATCTTTTTTCCATGGATTCATGATGTGAATTTCCCTTCGATAGTCTCATGAATACTTGCACGCAGTGCTGCTGATGGGATATCAGATATAATTGTATCTAAGAAACCACGAATAATTAATTTGGACGCTTCATTCTTGGAAATACCACGCGACATCAAATAAAACAACGTCAACGGATCAATACGACCTACACTAGCGGCATGTCCTGCTGTTACATCATTCTCATCAATTAACAAGATAGGATTGGCATCACCGCGTGCCTCTGGATCAAGCATCAATACTTTCCCCGTTTGCTGTCCATCGGATTTACTCGCACCTTTTTCAATCTTGGTAATACTATTTAGAATACTGGTGGCCTTGTCTTTCATAACTGACCTAGCTTGTATATCACTGGTCGTATGTGTACCTTCATGAAAAACCTCAGCCGTAATATTGGAACGCATCTCACCCGCACCAAAGGCAACTGACTTTACATCCACGTGTCCGCCATTTTCTTTTAAATGGGTTGTGCTTTTAGAAATGATACGGCCATCACTAAGATCAGCTACAATCCATTCCATGTTGCCATCCTGCCCAACAGTTGCAAAACGTTCCATCACATCTACTACAGAATGAGGAAACTGACTTACGGTTGCAACTTGAACATTGGCACCTTGTCCTACGTATGCTTGCACAACACTATTGCTGATGGCAGCTTCAGAACTGGTACTCAAGAAATTAGCTACAATCTCCACTTTGCTGTTGTCTTCAGCAACAATTAAGACATGTGGAAACATCGCTGCTTCCTTACCATCTAACCAGAAAATGGTTTGCAAAGGCAGCTTAAGTGTTACATTGCGAGGGACATAGATAAAAGCACCACCATGTACAAATGCTTGGTGAATAGCAGCTACGCGATGGGATACGTCTTGTCCATACAAATATTTTTTTAATAGCGTTTCATGTTGTTGAAACGCACTAGCTAAACTAGTAAAAATGACGCCCTGCTCCAACGTATTTTCAGTTTGATATACTACAGAATCATTTTTCTGTATCAATACATTGCTGTTTTCATCTAAGAGAAGACGGCTAATTTCATTTGGTAACTGATCGATTTGTTGGTAAGTAGTATTTGCTTTTTGCAGTTGGAAAGAAGAGAAATTCCAACGATCAAGATTGGTTTTCTCCAATTTAGGCAATGGTAAAGAATCAATAGCATCAAATGCTTCTAGTCTTTTTTCTAATGCCCATTTTGGTTCATGCTGAGCTAGGGATAATTGGGTGATTTGTTCGCGGCTCCATACACTCATTGTTGGCATCTTCCTTTACACCTTATGTCCAACAGTCTCGTCTACAATACCTAACTCTTCTTTTACCCAGTCATATCCCTCTTGCTCCAAACGCTCAGCTAACTCTGGTCCACCTGATTTCACAATACGACCTTGCATAAATACATGAACAAAGTCAGGTTTTATATAATTCAACAAACGTTGATAGTGAGTGATGATAATAACGCCCATTTCAGGGCTTCTCATTTCGTTTACACCTGCTGCAACAATTTTAAGCGCATCAATATCAAGACCAGAATCGATCTCATCTAGAATAGCAAATTGAGGTTTTAACATCATCATTTGCAAAATTTCATTGCGCTTCTTTTCTCCTCCAGAAAAACCTTCATTAAGGTAACGGGTAGCAAAAGATTCATCCATATCAAGCACATTCATTTGTTTATCCATTTGACGAATAAATTTCATCAAAGAAATCTCATTACCTTCTCCACGTTTGGCATTAATCGCACTACGTAAAAAATCAGAGTTGGTAACTCCACTTACTTCACTTGGATACTGCATCGCCAAGAAAAGCCCTGCACGAGCTCGTTCATCTACTTCCATCTCTAGCAAATCTTCTCCATTAATGGAGACATCACCAGCAGTAACTTCATATTTTGGATGTCCCATCAAAGCAGATGCCAATGTACTTTTTCCGGTACCATTAGGTCCCATGATGGCATGGATTTCTCCGCCATTCACTGAAAGATTTACACCTTTCAAGATTTGTTTATCTTCAATCGATACTTGTAAATCCCGAATATTGAGGTTCGGTGTTGACATTGTAACATTCCTCCACGGACTTTCCACCTGTATATAGAAACTAGGTAGTATTATCAATAAGTTGGTAAAGCCTAAATTAGATTGATTATCATGTGATTCTCATTTTATTCTAACTTAGACATTTCAAGAGATCAAGGTGATATTGATTTCCATTGAACTCAAAAAAAAAAATTTAACTAATAAAAGTAAAATATTTCCTATTTTAATATAGCGATTATCTTTTTAATTAAAAAAAGATGATAGATATATCATATATAAAAACCACGCTAATTATAATAAATTCCAGCTTTATATTCACGCATTGATCACATTATTTTATGCCCACTTTTTATGAGAATAGTGTACAATAGAAAGTATCTTTTGAAAGATTCTCTCTTCATTATTCTTTTTATTGGGGGAAATTTTGTAACAACTGGGGGCAGAAAGGATGAAGAAGTATAATTTAAATACAGCTGATGCTAAAGTTAACCATTATATTCAATCTAAAAACGTAATCTATTTACGCACACAAAACAAGAATAAATACCAAATACATGAAGATAATGGTAATTATAAAGCATACACAGAGCATGACTATTTGAATAGCTTAAATAACCGCAGATTGCTTCGAACTTGGGAAAAATGCAGATCTCAAGTAAAGGTTGCTCCACACCTACCTGAGATTATCAAAGTAATAATTTATGAAAACACATTTGATGACCTAGAAAAACTTGTTATTCAATCACATCAAGAAAGTTGCACTTCATCCATTAATTCCCGAACTATACAACAATTGTTTTCCAAAATGAAAGAAATATCTCTTCTTTTAAATCGTGAATTAGATGCAGATTACTGGTCTGAACTTACTGATTTTTTCCAAACCTGTTTTTCCCTACAAATACTTAACGAGTCATTTAAGCGTTGTTCGAAAGGACACTAATATGTAATCAATGGCTTTCTTCATCCTCTCCATTACTTTTACTTCCTAATAAATAGGTACAGCCTATTTTGTGAACTCATTTGACGAAATAATCTTCTCACTATATTTAACCAATTCGGCACTCCTATACTGTATAATTATTCCTTTTCATTTATAAAAAGGCAATTCTTTTAATTCTAAAAAAGCCAGTCATTATCCCTATGTTTTAGGGATAATGACTGGCTTTTTCTTTGCCGCTAAGTTTATCTTGTCTGCCAAGTGAGTCTTGAAGCAAAACGACATAGCGAGACCTGTGGCTTAGTCTGAAGTGCATAAAGGATACTAAGCCTCTGTCTGCGCTCCATTAAGCTTGCCAATCGGCAAGTTTTCTTTAAAATTCTGTTGTTACTGTCTGTAAATATTCCTCATGAAAGTACTCAATTACTTTTTCCATCATTACTTTTCTAGTTAAGATCCCGACAAACTGATGACGTATATCAATTATTGGTATATACGATCGATTTACCAATACTTCAAAAGCAAATGAAAAAATGGAGTTGGCCATAATACCCATGTGATTCCGATCCATGGCATCCAGCACACGGTACTCTTTTAATTTCGAAAAATCCAATTCTTGAGTTTTATTTGGGTTAATTAGGAAATCCAAAATATTGGTTTTACTTATAATTCCTTCTACCCGACCATCTGGATGAATAACTGGTACTGAAGTTGTACCTTTACGAGTCAACACGATCAAAGCTCGCTCCAAGGACCAATCGGGCTCCAATACCACTACTTTTTCTTTCGGAATAATTAACGGAGTAATCTCTTTTGTAAACAAAAGATCAGCATTTTTATTCATAAATCATAGTACTCCCACTTCCCTTAACCGGGTTAATCTCCTGTACATCCATCCGTTGTTTGAGGGAATAAACAGTCCTACTCATTTATGGTACCGCTTTCTTCTGTTGATTGTCAATACATTTTCTGTAAAATTACAATATTGCATCCTTAAATCTACGCTTTTTTTTAACTATTTCGGCTACTAAAATCAAAATTCCCTATTATGAATAAATACAAACGCTTGATGTGTAAACCACAAAAAAAGCCCTTATAGGGGCCATCTCCTTTCTCTAATGTGTATTCTGCACAAATGATGAACATGCATCTTGCACAAGTGTTACTGCTTGAGACATTGCCATACCTCCACCAAATGCAGTTGTAACCGCTGATGCTTCCATTATTTCTTGTTTTGTTGCTCCATTTTCAATAGCACCTTTCGTATGATAAATAATACAATATTCATCTTTGCTATATACTCCTAACCCTAGTGCTATCAGATGTTTCATTTTTTTGGATAAATCTCCTTCTTCGAAACAAGCTTCTGTAAATTTATTATATTGACTAACAACTTCAGGAAGATGTTTGGATAACTCTCCTAAACCTTCTTTATAATCCATAAGCGATTCTTGAATAGAATTTCCTTCCATTCCATCTACCTCCATTTAAAATATCACCATTAGTCTCTTCTATATCTAGCAATTTATTCACTTTCTAAAATATGTTCGAAAAGTTTGGTATAATGAAATTGTTATTTTTCGAAGAGAGGATTTTATATTTGGAGACACAAAAAAAAGAATTAATTAAAATGATCTTAATCATGATTAAACAAGTCTATAAGAAAACATTGCAACTAGAAGAGGCATTTGGATCGCAAAGCATACATATATTACCAAAAAATTATGATCCTTTAAAAGAATTATTAGAACTCCTAAATATATCAGGAGAAGAGTCTGTATTGGTTTCTACACTTGTTGGCATTTACTTAGAAGGTGACATGACAGCAGACGAGATTGTTATCGAACTAGAAGAATTAACTACACAAAATGCATAAGATAAAAGAAAACCAAATCATATGATTTGGTTTTCTCTTTTTAGGCCCAAGATCACTAATCTTTAAATTTTTGTAAGTTAGGGATTTACCATAGATTCACTTGTTTATTCAAGAAAACGGATTTTCCATATTCAAGTTATACATATATTTATACAATTGAGCGTTTAACACATCTCTCTAAATAGATGGAATAAGAAGATCCTCTCGTCAACAAGCCACCACCTACGCTAACGCTAAGAGGTGATGGCTTGCATCTGTCCAGTCATACATGTGATTCTAAGAATCTCTGACCTTAGCGTGACGATACATCTCAGGGCAGGCTGACCATCTACCCATCCAACATCAGTCATACTGATGTTGTTGCTGCAACAAGGTACTCTATCCCCTTTCGATGCAGATTCATTGCTCCAATCCGATCATCATTGAAGGTATACCCACAAGTTTTGCATTGTAAGATATGCTTTTTCTTGTTTCGGTTCTCCTTTACTGTGTGTTTACACTTTGGACAAGTCTGAGAGGTATAAGCAGAGTCCACGTAATTTTCATCGCAGAATGCTTGTAAAGGAGGGAAATTCTAATCAAAAATATTTTTTCTTTCTTGACACAACAATTTTTACTCTTTATATTAAAGATAAGATATATACTTAATAACTACGATAGAACAATCTAGAGGTGTAAAGTTATGTATTATAGCATTGGTGTGGAATATGCTCTCCACTGTCTTGTGTATTTGGTCTCTTCGGTTCATAAACCAATCGGGATTAAAGATTTGGCTGAATTTCAAGGAGTCTCTGTTTCTTATCTATCAAAAGTCTTTACGAAACTTGCCAAAGCGGGAATTGTTCAATCTACCCCAGGGGTAAAAGGAGGTTATCTTCTCTCTAGACCTCCTGAACAGATTACATTTTATGATGTAGTTACGGCGATTGAAGGTGTACAACCTGCATTTCAATGTAAAAATATCGTCGCTAAAGGGCTACCTGCTCAGTCTCAGGACACAAATGATCCCACTGTTCCTTGTCGAATCAATTTGACTATGCTAGAAGCAGAACAGATGAAAAATGACTATTTAAAACAAAAAAACCTTGCTTGGTTAAAAGACACACTAGAAAAAGAGCTCGCTCCATCAGTTCTAGAAAAAATAAGTGACTTTTTTGCCAAATGCTAAATTGTTAAATGCAGCCTCTTTTTTTGATCTAATCGTAGATAACATATATATTTAATAGATCTATTAATGGTGATTACTATGAAAGTTTGTATGTTAATGCAAAAATGTAGAACCCCAAATCATATGAAGTTCTTTTTAAATTGAAAAGTATCTGGAAAACACAAATCGATAATACGCTTCTCTCAACTTCATGGATTTTCGTAGATGCCCGTAAAAAAAGACTTGGCAAAGCACATGTAGGCGTAATCACTCGTTTAATACTAAGCAACAAATAATCCATATATGGATGGACGTCGAAAAGGCCCCATCGTATGAGATCAATAAAACTTGGAGGTATAGGATGATGATCAAAGGTTTATATGAAGGGCATTTGCCTGTAAGTGATCTCGATAGATCTATTCAATTTTATGAAAACTTAGGGCTCGAATTTGCTTGTAGAGGAGAAAGACGAGCTTTTCTATGGATTGAAAAAGGGAAAAGTTGGTTGGGATTATGGGATTGCGAACAAGTGAAGATTCCTTATCATGTATCAATTCGCCATGTAGCTTTTACTATTGAGCTCGAAGATATGGAGAAAACAAAGCAATGGTTGAAGGAAAAAGGGATAGAAGTGGTTGATTTTTATGATTTCGAACCTGCTCGCCAACCACTGGTTCTTCCTCACCATCCTCAAGCGCATGCAGCTATTTATTTTGAGGACCCTGATGGAAATTTACTTGAATTCATTGCTCCGATAGAACTGGACGTTGAAAAATATTTCGACATGATGAAGTTAGACGATTGGTATGCGGAAAGAGGTAAGCGTCTTAATATTTCTAATACGTAATAAAATTCTTCTTCTATCACAACACTACTCTATTACATAATCAAAATTTTTCAAAAGGAAGATTTCAGCAGCTCTTTCACTCACCTAAATAAGAAACAGGGGGATCAATCAATGGATATCAAAAATTATTTAGCTCGAATCGGTATAACTCAAGAACTAAAAAACAATTTGGACGATTTAACACATTTACAGCAAAACCATGTCACTCAAGTTCCTTTTGAGAACTTAGATATTTTAAAAAGCATTCCTTTATCCTTTGATCCAAATTATCTTTATGAAAAAATTGCGATCCGTCAAAGAGGGGGAGTTTGCTATGAATTAAATGGTTTCTTTCATGTTTTACTCCGAGAACTTAACTTCGATGTATCCATGCGTGCCGCAACAGTAAATTTAAATGGTTCATGGTTTAAAGAGGGTACACATTTAACAAACATTGTTCTATTAAACGGAGAGGAGTATTTAGTTGACGTTGGATTTGGTGGAAATACCCCAAGTATACCCATTCCTTTAACAGGTGAAAAAATTTTCGCAGTAAATGCTTATTATCGAGTGAAACCTTATGCAGAAGAACAAAGAACGTGGGTTTTAGAAAAAAAGGAGGATGCAGATTGGATTATGCTATATAAGTTCTCAGAAGAAGAGAAGGTTTTAGACGATTTTAAAAGTGTGTGTGACTTTACTCAATACAGTGAACAATCTACTTTTAATAAAACCCCTGTAATCATGAAAGTTACGGACAAAGGAAGGATTACATTACATGATCACTCCTTAACTATTGTAGAAGGATTGAAAAAAACAAAGCATACCTTTGGGCCGGAGCAAACGATAAATATTTATAAAGAGCTATTTGATTTAGAAATATAAACGAGACCGATTGGAGTGATAAAGATGGAAATTACTTTGGCTGAAAAGGTTGAGACATCATTTGTCAAAGTAAATGAGGTTACATACGCCTACCGATTATTAGGAAAAAAATCCGATGTACCACTTGTTCTTTGCCATCGATTTCGCGGGACAATGGATGACTGGGATCCAGCTATTGTAGACTTGTTATCCAAAGAAAGAACCGTGATCTTGTTCGATAATGCAGGTGTAGGGCTATCGACTGGTGTAACACCAAATAACATCCCAGAAATGGCAAACCATGCTGTAATCTTTATGGAGTCGTTGGGATTCGATCAAGTCGATTTACTTGGCTTTTCTATGGGTGGATGCATAGCGCAACAAGTGACATTGGAACGACCTGATCTCGTTCGTTCTCTAATCTTGGCTGGTACTGGGCCTGGTGGGGGAGAGGGTATACAAAGCGCTGCACCAGAAGTGTTTCAAGTTGCCATGAAGCCTGTAAATGTACCTGAGGATTTTCTATATCTCTTTTTTGAGCAGACAGAGACGAGTCAAGTAAAAGGAAAAGTATATCTGGAACGTCTTCAAAAAAGAAAAGAAGATCGCTCTCCTTTCGTGTCAGAGGCTTCCGTAAAAGCGCAAGCTCAGGCCCTCATGAATGTAAGAGAAAAGAATTTCCTTTTCCCTAGGTTAGGAGAGATAAAACAACCTGTACTGATCATGAATGGAAATGATGACATTATGATACCTGCTATTAACTCCTATATCATGTCACAGCATATTAAAAATGCTCAACTAATCATCTATCCAGATGCTGGGCACGGGTTCCTATTCCAGTATCCTGAATTATTTACGGAACACGTTTCTACCTTTTTGAAAAATGTATAGCTTATGCAGCCCATCTTCATTTGAAAACTAAACAACCAAGCTTCTATAAATGCATTGCAAGTTTCATTTCAATTAAATTATAAGATAATACAGGGAGAGAAAGAAAATGGAAAAAATACTTATTATTAATGCGCACCCAAAAGTGGATGATACATCATCCGTCAGCTTGCAAGTGCTTCAGCGCTTTATGGAAACATACAAAACACTTCATCCCGATTATCCAATGGAACAAATCGATCTATATCGTGATATTGTACCGACCATTGATCATGTCGTTTTAAAAGCATGGGAAAAAATCGGCAAAGAAGAGACATTAAACGAGGAAGAGTTATGGTTAACTTCTCGTATGTCGGATATCCTTCAGCAGTTTAAGAGCGCGAAGAAGTATGTAATTGCGATGCCGCTGCATAACTTCAACATTCCCTCAAAGCTCAAAGACTATATGGATAACGTACTGATCGCCAAAGAGACATTTGCCTATACTCCAAATGGATCAGTCGGTTTGCTCAATGACGGCCGTAGCCTCCTCGTTATTCAAGCAAGTGATGGTATATATACCAACAACGACTGGTATACGGAAGTAGAATACTCACATAAATACTTGAAATCCATGTTCCATTTTCTTGGAGTTAAGAACTATCAAATCATTCGGGCACAAGGAAATGCTATTCTCGATAGAGTTGAAATTTTGGAGAAGGCCCTTCAAGAAGCTGAATCAGCAGCTACTTCTTTGGCAAAGTGACACATCAAGAGGTAAAAAACAATTGATAGTTTTAAGTACAGTCAAGAAGACACGTCTATAGTCAAAAAGCAATGTAAATAAGTTAAACCAGCTCTAATATAAATAAATTAGGCTGGTTTTTATTTTTTATGATTATAAATCGTTAGCCCTTGATAGTAATTCTTCCAGAGAAAGAATATTTACTCACCTATTTCTAATGATTGTTTAATATCCATCACTTTTTGAGCAAAAACTTCATCAGTAAGTACAGGATGAGCTACCACTCCTTTTACTAGATCTGGTAGTGACATCCATGACTTACAGCCGCCATATTCGCCTAACATGGGAATTTCAACAGGTTGTTCCAGTTGGTATACACGTAATAAGAGTACGTGCAATGGTAATTTCTTTTTCCATTTGAGCCGTTCTGCTGCAAACTCATTGGTCCAAATGTGGTGAGGGTAAAGCGACTTTAACTTCTCTTCATCCAACAACTCTATATCTTCATGAAGTTGCGCATAATATTTTATCGTGATCGTCTGATCTTCAGGAGACCAATTTTCGATACTTTTTGCAATGTTTTCTTGGTATTCTTCTTTTAGCAATTCTGGCTTTTGATGCTCGTAAGCGGGAAATAAGAAAAAACTATCGCTCGTCACTTCAAAGTGACGAGTCTCTTCATGAATTCCGCCTTTTCGCATGAGAAGGATTTGTGTACCTTTTCCGAGTTCATCTAATGTCACTGCCCAATCTCGCAATGCTATATGTGTGCTTGTTTTCAATTTTGTCATCCTTCCTCTTTAAACAAGGGCCAAATGATCCCCATCACATCATCTATAGAAAAAATCGCATATGCTTTTGATCCTTTTTTATGTTAACACAAAATAATCAGGAGAGGTAATTCATCTACAAATATCATTCTATATCTCATGACAATTAGAACTCCATATGAGTAGATATACTAACATTCTGTTCCAAATGCACTTGTTATGAACGTCTTCCACATCTGTTGTACAGTTGGAATTTAGAATTGATAAAATAAAAAATAGTCTTTAACTTTTAAACACTTCATGTTATTTATAGGAGGCTCAGCATCTTGTGGTTACTACTCGCATTTCTTTGTTTTCTGTTTAATGGACTGAGTGCATTTTTCTTCAAAATCAATACGATGAAAGGTGGTACATCAGAAAAGTTACTCTTTGGTTTCTATTTAGCTGGCTCGTTAGGATCGGGACTATATGTCTGGTATACCCAAACATGGGTATGGGATGTGAAGATCATAATCGCTGGCATCATCATTGGGCTAGCAGCAACATTAGGAAACTTACTGTATAGCAAATCTGTATACATCGGACCTGCTGGCTTAACAGCTACTGTTTCTCACAGCCATGTCATCTTGATCGTTATCATGTCTGTCTTTCTATATGCTGAAAATCTGAATTGGCTAGAAGGTATAGCTATCTTTTTCATTATTTTAGCAGTCTTATTACTACCATTTGATCCAAATCAGAAACTACGAATCAGCAATAAGCTATGGTATCTATTTGTGGGAGTTGCTTTTATTGGATTTTTTATCCGAAATGGTGGCTTGAAAATAACGGAGGAAATGAATCTGAACAACAGTCCTATTATCTTTATTTCCTATGTATTTGGTTTCGTCTGGTTTACTGTCACATTATGGACTAAACGAAATGAAGAAAAATCAACAACAGGGATCGTTAATGGATTATTTGCAGGAGTTCTCTCCTTTGCCATGATGCAGTCTTTAGCAGCTGCTCTGGCAATCGGCCCAGCAAGCATCATTTCGCCAATCGCTTCTGCTAATGGTATTATCGTTGCTGTTTTATCTTATCTGGTTTATAAAGAGAAATTTTCCAAATTTCAATTTCTTTCATTTAGTTTGTTGTTAATAGGAATTATTCTTATTAATAGTTAAAGACTAGGTGCCTGACAGATTCAATGAAAATAGTGGTAGTCGTCAAAGTAAATGGGATCAGAATTTTATCGGAGAATAATAAATGGGGATAGGAAACTGGAGACAAAATGAGCAGTATGTGTTGTTATGGATTACAATTGGTGTCGAGGCGGGCAATAGTTGCCGCTCGACTCCCGATCCTGCGGAGCTCAAGACATGAGCCTGATCCTGAAGGTGGTTCCTTATGTGCTCACGAAGGCTTGTGAGCAGCACAGAGGCGAGCATGAGAAGCAGAGGCCTCATCGAGGAGATCCATCATGGCTTCCCACTCAGCAGGAGGAATCTCCTCCTCCGGCGTGATGAAGTCCTTCGCCAGTTCAGCGGCAACCTTAGCAGCCTCATCAGCCTTCTGCTTCTCGACGTACGCGTTCCACTCCGGGTAGTCCGTGCTCATGGCGTTCTCCCATCGAAATGTTCAGGTTCGGTCAGATTATGTAAATTATACCTCTTTATATTATGTATGTGTAGGTCAGCCGAAACAAAATGTGAAAAGAATAATGAACCAGATGATGAATCAAATAGTCCAGCGGAATAAACCATCTTCCTTAAATGTTTTCACTATATTTGAGCTGATCAAAACAAAGATCTCGCAAACTAGAGTAAGACAAGGAGAAAGGAATACCGGCAAATTATAGCAGAAAATTGTAACGATAAATTTAGCTGAGGAATCGATTTTCAAAGAAAGTAGTTAGGATAATGGCTGGTTTATTTTTGGAACGACTATACATCGTTGCAATCCACAGAACGAATGAATTTTGGATGGAGGTCGGAACTTACTGTATAATCTATAAAACACCAAAAAACCCTAGTACATCTTGTACTAGGGTTTAATTATTCCCTGAAAACCGAAGAGTGAGTAACACGCCTGATTATTTGGTAACCGAATTTGTACCAAAAGGTACTCCATAGAAAGGAGGTGATCCATCCCCACCTTCCGGTAGGGATACCTTGTTACGACTTCACCCCAATCATCTGTCCCACCTTCGGCAGCTCAGTCCCCTAAGGGTTCTGTCACCGACTTCGGGTGTTACAAACTCTCGTGGTGTGACGGGCGGTGTGTACAAGGCCCGGGAACGTATTCACCGCGGCATGCTGATCCGCGATTACTAGCGATTCCAGCTTCATGT
>NZ_ATZF01000044.1 GCF_000428065.1 Shimazuella kribbensis DSM 45090 | reverse complement strand
GCTTCTGAATCTGCTACTAATGCACAGCAAGTAAAAGCTCAAAACACTCGTTCTCAAAACAAAAAAAGCCAAAACCAACAGTAATAAGAAGTAATAATGAAAATCCCAATCCTAAGGTTGGGATTTTCACCTTTTACCTGTTACAGTGTAACACAAAATGTTCAAACACAGTAGAGAGTAGAAGTGGGAATAGTTATATTATTTTCTTCTGTTTTTTAAAAGATAGCGTATTGCACGATCCGTATTTACAGTACGAATAAATTCACGATCTATTTTATTTCCAGTGTACAGTAGCAAGTAACGAATTTGCTCAGGATTCAAATTAGGATTCAACTGCAACATAAGGGCAATTGTTCCTGAAACATGAGGTACAGCCATAGATGTACCGCTCATTTCTTTTGTAGTTTGCCCCAACCAGGCGGATGGAATTTTTTCTCCAGGAGCAGCAATATCTACTCCTTTTCCACGATTACCAAAGGATGAAATCCGATTGTTTACTCCAATTGAGGTCACTGCTATTGTTTCTGGAAACCTAGCTGGAAAATCAATGGTGTTTTTTAAACCTTGATTTCCAGTAGCAGCTACCATTACAATTTTTTTTCGATGTGCAATCATAATCGCCTTTTTAAGGGATTCACTCACCATTTCCATCCCAAAACTCATATTAATAACATGGATTTTGTTTTCAATACACCAATTAATTGCACTTAATAAATCAGATAAATTTGCACTGCCGTTTTTATTAAATGCTTTTACTGCATACAAACTTGCCCATGGTGCAACTCCTAATAAACCTGCATTACGTGATCGTCCTGCAATAATTCCAGCAACATGCGTTCCATGTCCATTGTAATCCATTGGCGGAAAACTTCTTGCCAATATATTTATTCCACCTTTGTAATTGCGATAAATAGCTGGATGGCTAGCATCAATTCCTGTATCGATGACAGCAATCCGAATTCCTTGTCCCTTTACTTTTGTCCAAACCATTGGAGCTCCAATACGCTCCACTCCCCATGGAAAGGTAGGTTTAACCGCATACGTAGAACCGCGATAGGATGGTTCTGTTATGTTTACCCGAATATCTGGTTCTGCATGCTCTACATAAGGATGATTATCTACCCATAACTGGTGATTTACAGATTCTCCAATCACCATTCCCAAATGAGGAAGATACTCGATTGGTAGTATACCTCTATTCTTTAACTCCCTGGAACATCGATTGAAATCTGTCCCCTCTTTTAAATAAAAAATCCTTCTATTTTTAATATTCTGAGGGTTCTCATTCTCTGGTCCCATATTTTTTCCTCCTCACTCATAAGCTGTATGGAGAATAGACTATAAACACCTGAATCTCCTTAGGGTGGTGTGAGAACATGAGTGACGATTATTTTGCGGAATTGGCAAAATTAGCAAATGATTTATCCAAAAGAACAAGTCAGCTAGACGAGATGATGCAAGCGCTTTATAATGTAAACCTCTCCATTGGTGATCGAGATAAAATGATGAAATTGATTAATCACATGGCGAAATTTAACAAACCAAAACCAAATGCACCACCATCCGCTACACCTAGTGGCCCATCCACATCAACACCAAATACGAATAGCCAAAAAGGTGATTTCATGTATGATTTGTTCAATTCACCTGCTATGATGTCAATCATCAAAGAGCACTATAGCAAGAAAAAAAAGTAGTGAGCTTGTTAACATAGGATATGGAAAGGCAATCACAAGGGTATATGTAGTCACCTAAAAAAGTGCCCTTTTTCAAGGCAAAAAAAATCCCCCTATGAAAGGAGGATTTTTTTTATTATTTTTTTGAGGGTTTCCATTCATTGGCTGTACAGCCAATAAGGGAGAAATCAACATCTCGACCTATTTCTTTTACTTGCTCATAAAATTGAACTACACAAGCCAATGGATGAGTAACAGCAGTTTCATCCATAAAAAATAAGACCGATTCTCCCTCGTCATCTTCATAAGTTAAGTAGATAACGGTAAAATCTTTTTTTCCTTCCCGCTCATCTTCAATCGTAAATACAGCTTCTTGACTAATATAAAATTGTTCTTGCTTCCATTCTATTGTCTCTTCTTCTGTCTCAAAAATATGTATCGAATCGTTTAATGAGCTCTTTAACAGGAGACCATAAACTGCAAGTTGTTCTTTCGCATGCTTTAAATGGCCCATGATAAATTGATCACTTTTATCTTTTTGGTGTTGTATTAAAGCTTCCAAATCAGTAAAAAACATCTCTCGTGTTGAAGTTTGGAAATTAACATTGCTACCGTGAGCAAACACTTTCATTACAGCTCACTCCTCTCGCTTCTTGAATTTAGGCATCACCGTGATTATAACGAGGAGTTTTTTTCAAAGCAAGTAAAGAAAACTTACCGATTGGCTAGCTTTAGGCGCAGACAGAGGTTTAGTTGCACTTATGCAGATTGGATAATCTATCTCCACATCTAGCCAATCTGCGAAAGAAAACTTACCGATTGGCTAGCCTTAGGCGCAAGCAGTGGTATAGTTGTACTTATACATCTCAGACTAGGGCACAAGTCTCGCTACGATGCTTTGCGCCTAGTCTCGCTTTGCACCTCAGATTAGGGCACAAGTCTCGCTACGACGCTTTGCGCCTAGTCTCGCT
>NZ_ATZF01000043.1 GCF_000428065.1 Shimazuella kribbensis DSM 45090 | reverse complement strand
ACAAAAGGATAAGAGCAATGAGAATACTTACGATAAAGAGTCAATTGGCAACCTTCTTCTTCTCTAATTGAGGAATCGTAATAAGCGGGACAATGAGAATACAAAAGCATACAAAGAGAGCCAGAGGAAATTGAAAGTACCAGGGTAACGCAGGGGAAAGATCCATGATGAGATGGTTAACGAAAAGGAAAGTCGGAAAGATAATTGCACTTATTAATGTCTCTTCTTTTTTTAGGAGCCATTTTTTCAATTTATCACGAACTTTCTTGTTTCCTTTGTTTACTTAATAATATTTCATTTTCTATGCTGATGAAGGGGGAAAAGAGGAAGAACATATGAATTTTGATTCTTTGGTTATTTTATTCGGTAGTTTATTTTTGATTTTGATTTGCACAAGTCAGTTTCACTGAAGAAGATGAAATATTGGTGTTTGGGGAGCAAACGAACAGAAGACTGGAATAGATCTTAGCGGACATCGGTTTCAATATATTTTAGCTACCTTATCAGATGTTAAGTGACTATATTTAATCATATCATATCCGCTAATTCTACTTATCGAATAAAGAAAGGAAGCGTACTAGAAACGAGTAATCACCTTGACTTAAGGGTTTACGTGATGTCCGATAAGCCTTATTCCGGTTTTCTGTTCCACTGATCCCTAATGAACATTTTCGGGGAATATGCAAAAATGCTGTATTTTCACCATCCATTCTATGAGACGGTTTGTGCTCTAGTCCGTCAGATAGATTCCATTATATGGTTCCATTGCCCCTCAGTAGCCGTTTGCTGGTTCTACCCCTTTTCGGTGGGATGTGCAATAATACCCAAAATGAAAGTCCGAAAATATGCTTCGGACTTTCAGACTTTTCCTTCAAGTATTTGCTTCCGGACTTGTACGGCTGTCAGTAATTTATAACCTCTTAACTTAGGAATCATGTTCTCGAGCAGTGCAACCGCCTCTTCCCTTTTCCCGTCAAAAACGGCTTGATCGACTTCTAACAAGTTTAAAAGGAATGTGTCATTTAGCTTCTCTTTATATTGTTTGAATGAATCAACGTCCTCTTCCTGAATCGCGATATCCGACAAAGCGTACCACTTTGTCTTATGTCCACTCATTTTCGCAAGAAGATCTTTTGCCTTTCTGTATTCTTTTCGTTCCATTAAGATCATCAATTTGGAGCCTTGTTTCGCTTTTTTCGAGCGGATATTCCCCATCGCATCTTCCGCCGCCGATAGATCCCCATGAAGAAAATAGAACAGAAATTGTAAATGCGGCGCTTTTGATTTTTTTAGGTATACCATCATCTTTTCGGGATCTTTTCCAAACACAAGCGGGTTTCGGATTAAAAAGAAAATAATCATGACCGCCAATACGCCATACATGAACCAAATCGGAGCCTGGAAATATCCCAATACTGAAGCAAAAACAAAAACAAGCAATAAAAACCAAATCATAGCATCCTCCGTCAACTATACCTATTTACCACGCTGTTTTTAGGACCGCCAAACTTCAAAAACGAACAATAATTTACCTGGTCAACGATAGATACATATATTTTCCAGTGTGGCCCCTCAATGTGCGAATCGTTCACATGCCTTTGAGTTCTAACGTCTTGCAATTCATTACCTCAGCTAAAATATCGGCTATCATCTTAGCGTTTTAAATAATGATACAAGTATCAATACAAGTAAAGACAATGATATCATTAAAGGTGATGGTATTAATAACAGTATCACTACTGATGAAGATACAATCAATGTTATTGATATTGTTAATGATGAGGATAAGAGTAAAGATAATAACAATGGTAATATTATCAGTACAAACACAAGTAATGATATCGATAAAGATATTGATGAAAATACAAGTAATGTTACTGATGTCATTAAGGATAAAGATAACAGTATTGATGATGATAAGAGTATCATCAATAATATCGGTAATGATACTGATAAAGGTATCAATGGAAGTACAAGTAAAATCAATAGTACTGGTATCAGTGAACTTCCAAAGGTTGAGACTGAAGAAAAGAAATATGTATCACTGTATTTACCAAAAGGCTTAGCAGAGCGATTTGACAAGTTTGTTCGGGATCAGATCAAGAAACAAAAGCTTAAAAATAATGCTAAGATTAAGTCGTTCTATGGAGAGATTGCTATTGAGGAGTTTTTGAAAAAGTATGGGGATTGATGGAGGAGAAAAAAGAAATGAAAATCATCAAGTTAGGGCAGAATGACAAAGTTTTAATCGAGAACAATGACAACCAAGACGAGACTATAGGTTTAGATGAGATAACATTCGATGATTTTGACGTAAATAAGATCAGCAAACAAATGAAATCTCGCAAAAAGAAAGTTCCGTTTGAGGAAAAGTACACTCGTCGTACTCTATGGATCAGAAATGATTTGAATGGATTGTTGAATCTAGAGTTAGAAAACGATGGGAATATTACTGAGGTTGTAAATGATGCCCTTAAGCTTTATTACAATATGAAGGCTCAGGGATTACTTGATGATAAATAAAAAAAGCCTGACCAGCGATAGCCAGTCAGGATATTGAGAGAGTTTTGATGTTAGAACAGAGTATATCACAAGTGTGGGGAAACCCACGCTTCTTTATTTCATTGGTTGCCTGCTGGAGACTATCTTGTGAATAGAACCCCCAGCAGACATGTGTAAGAAGTAGCTCATCAGTGACTGGAAGCAAGTCCGTCACAGCAAGAGGTACACTTACCACAGATACCACACGTGGAACTTGCAGCATGTCCGCAAGATCCCATGAGGTTACAGATGAATGCAATGATCGATCGCATGATCATCTCCTTATGTAGTGACAGAAGGGTTATCTGTCACTTATTATTTTAT
>NZ_ATZF01000042.1 GCF_000428065.1 Shimazuella kribbensis DSM 45090 | reverse complement strand
GGTGGCTCTTTTGCTTTTTATAAAAGGGATTCACATGTTTTTGTCGTATTCTTCATATTGGAAAAAATCAGGAGGGATACATATATGAGCATTTCATTAATCGTATGTCTGTAAGCATGGGAGCCTCTATTTTGAGGCTCTTTTGCGTTTTATTTTTCTATGTTATCATGTACTTTCGCTCTACACGAAGGAGAAATCAGATGTCCGCAAAGGATGAAAAGGAAGCCTGGGAGAACGAAGCCAAGGAAGCTGCTGATGATCTCCGGCATCTTCTGGCGAACTACCCGCTTCCGGACACCCCCGAAGGCAGGACAACGCATGAATATGCGGAAGATGCTCTTCGTGAGCACACCGCGCTCAATCTCGCTGAAGCTGCCGAGAAGGGTGCCCAGGGTCTGAACTGACCTCTCTAGAGCATCAAGACGGATTCACTGTATTCTGGTATCCACCAGTCAATATGGTGAATCCGTCGCCGTTTGGTGGCTCTTTTGCTTTGCTCGAAATTTTGCTTCTATCACTATATTTATGCTTTGTGATGGATTATCATTTTCAGAATTCAAAAGCTGTGGAGATCCCTTAGAATCGAAACTGAGGCTATATACGGGTCTCGATAGAATTTTATTAATATTATATTTGCCATAAACAGGCTGCATAGCGTTCCAGCCTATCCAACCTGCTCTCATATATTCTTAGAAACTAACCCAGAGTTTTTTAAGTAGTTGATCATCTATCACAAATTCCTATTTATTTTATTGGAATCCAGATTTCAGAATATAAATTCGGGTTGGAAGGATCATCGTCTGAATACACTTCTAGTTCAGGTGTACCCGCATGCTCATAGCCACTAGATGGGAACCACTCTGAAAAAATTTGTTTCCAAATTTTCGGCATGGCATCTGGCATTGGTCCATGAACTTCAAAAACAGCCCATTTGGACGCAGGAATATTTAAGCTTAATAATCCTTTAGGCACATCACCATCGTATTCTGTAGCTATCCAATAATCCATTTGATTTGGTTGCACATGACTTTTATCCACACATACACCTAGTATGCCCTTAATTTTTCCATTGTTTAATCGGAAAAGTAAACCGTTGGTTCCGTCCTGATGGACTTCATTCCAAAGTTTTGGAATACCTACTAAATTTTCTTCATTTACTAATGAAAATCCCCGTTTAACACCAATTACTTGGAATGTATCTCTTTCTGTAATTCTATACCTCATTGGTTCTGCCCCTTTCAAACTTACCTGTATAATCAAGCGATTATAGGATTGTAACTTTCCAACTCCATTTCGTACTTCAGTGGGGGTGACTCCATGTTGTCTGCGAAAAGCTTTTGAGAATGCCTCAGGGGTTTCATAGCCATATTTGAAGGCAAGGTCAATAATTTTGCAATTGGTTCTAGTCAATTCTTCAGCAGCTAAAGTTAAACGACGTCTTCGAAGATATTCACCAACATTTATATCAGTCAGTATCGTAAAGGTTCTTTGAAAGTAAAAGGATGATGTATTTACTTGCCTTGCTATACTTTCTATACTCAGATCTTCCAATAAATGTTGTTCCATGTAGTCTATAGCCTTTTGCAATGACCCCACCCATTCCATATCGCTCACTCCCTAATAGAATTCTAACGGTTTCCATTAACTAAATCCTGTCATTTTGTGCTCTGTTAGGACAGGTCGTACTAATTGTATCCCACAATTGATTTTAGACATCGTTATTTAGTTCTGTTTATAAGTTCCGATTTTTAAATTAGATTTTGGACTTTATGTATTTTAATCCTTCTATTGTTATTATTTCGTATGGTTGTTGCACTCATTTGGACAGATGGCGGCAAAATTGAGCTTCGTTACCTCCACCCCTGCAAGGGGCAGAGGTCTGTTTCCTTTGCGTGAATTGAGAGAGGGAAATAATCAACAGATTATTTCCTGAAATTACTTGTATCTCCCCTGAACCCCTGTTACCCGACCCCTCTATATATATAAAATTCGCAAATCTAAGCTATAATGGAAGAGTCCCGAGAGATCCTTCTTAGTAGAAAGAAAAATCATGCAATTGCGAAGTAGTTTGCAGCAGGTGTGGAAACACCCTGTGAGTAAAACGGTGATCGAAATGTTTTTCGGTCAGCTGCTACTTTTCGTAGATGGATTGCTGGTTGCATCGTTGGGTCTGGTGTCCATCAATGCTGTAGGAGTGACCAGTATGCTGCTACTGTCCTATGGCATTATCGTGTATTCCATTGCTATCGCCTCCGCCAACAAAGTTGGCAAGATTGTTGGCGAGAACAGGAGTACAGAATTGCAAAAAGAGGCAGTTGTCGTTCAGGCGTTTTACCTAACAAGCAAAATCAGCTTGGTTCTAGGTGTCATGACACTTTATTTCGCCCCACAACTGCTCGAGATCTGTAGAGCAGACCCAGAAACTGTAGAACAAGGGTCTGTATATCTCTGCATCGTGGGAGGACTCTATCTCCTCGATGCACTACGGATTCAGGCAGCATGCAGCCTAAGGGCTGTGAAGGAATTCAATGCGCCAGTGTGGTCAGCAGTCTGGATGAATGTCGTTCATTTCGTACTGGCACCTGTGGCTCTTTACGGGCTGAATGCGGGCCTCAAGGGAGCAGGATGGGCAACTGTGTTGAGCCAATCCATTGGCTTGCTACTCCTGCTGCGTCCTCTTCGGAGGTCCTATCTAGGCAAGATCCCATGGAAGTGGAACTGGTCCGTTCAACGAATGCTGATCACCCTCTCATGGAGGGAAATCGTTCGGGGTGCGATTCTTCGTGTAACACTTGTGTACTACGCGAGCGCATTCTTCTTGTATGGACCAAAAGCCTATGAGGCATTCCGCATCCATGAGCAGTTTGTCCATCGGTCATATGTGTTCTTGGACGCCTTCGTCTTCGCACTGAGTCCCCTCGTTAGCACTTTGTACGGGAAGAACAATAAGGAGGAGGATCGGAAACTGGTGAGACTTGTGACTCGGATGACACTCTGTGTCGTTGGAGTGATGGGCAGTTTGGGTCTCCTGATGTGGGCTGGGTCGGACTGGATCATCGGTTTCTATACTGACGATCCCACCACAGCAGTCATCGCAAAGCAGATGTTCCTTACAAGTGCCTTCTGGCTCCCTCCGTTTACCTGTTTCTGTGTGCTGAATGGCGTACTTAGGTCAGTCGAAGAACTGAGTGCCAGCATGGTTATCGGTATCCTCACATCTGTCGTCTGGATGGGATCCGTGATTCTTATCCAACAGATGCAATGGGGTGTGACCGCCCTCCTCATCTCCTACGTCGCATTCGATATGACGAGGGGGTCTCTCGTGACCGGATGTTTTTTCACTGGATGGTGGAGAAAGAAAAAACGTCGCCACTAACCGTGAAAGAGGTCCAAAAGCATCTCCTCCTTCTACGAAATGGAGGGGGTGCAAAATAGTTTTGCAAGTAGGGTATTTTTGCCCATCCCCACGAAATGGTGGAATAAGGACACAAATTGATACCTTGTCACTAGGTCAGATAGGAGGGAATCAGACATGGAACAAGTTCTAATCTTTGAGAAATATTCGTCACTTGATCTTCAAAATCAGATAAATGACTGGATTAAAGTGAATCACAAGATGTATAGAGCCTGTTGCATAATTGACTAACCATAGCCCCCTTCCTCTGCGATCTTCCCACTTGTGCATATAGGTTTCCTCATTTGTCTACAAGTGTATCCTCGTCGCCAATTTTATTGTTAACCAAGTAATTCTGCTACTATTAACTCGTATTCATCATATGTAATTTCATCATTTTGAAGTTGTAAAAAAGTATCGTGTATGGTGTCCAACATATAGAGTTCATTAGATGATATACATTCATCAACGATTCTAGAAAACGAAAGGATTTTATTATGTTCTAAGTGATAACGAATAACAAAGTCACCTATTTCCTCTCGGTAAAATTCTGCATTTTCATTTGTTCCAGCTAACAAAAGGTACTCTTCCAGTAGTGTTCTGCGGTATTGTTTGCTCATTGTCTAATCTCCTTTAAACTTTCCTAAAATTACATGTATCTCCCCCGAGATGACAAGCATATTTGGATCATGATTTTTCGTTATTAATTTACTTGTTTGTGAAACAAACAAGTTTTCGTAAATAGATGATTGCTAAAAGAATTGGTTCATTGCTCGGTTGCTGGTTCTCGGCTTGTATGGAATACCTTGATGGCTCAAGAAGTTTCTCTATGAGAACAATCAATACTAGCTGAAAAAGATCCACTGATCTCCCAATGAGAATTATCTCTAATTTTCACAATTTTCTGTTATAATTTGTGAATTTGTAATATTCATAAAGGAAGAGGTTTTGTAATGAAAGGCATATGGATAGGTGTTTTGTCTGGAGTCATCATCATAGCGTTGCTTGGCATTGGTATGGGTATTCTAGGCGGTACTTAGAGAATTCAGGAGCTTTTTAGCAGGTTTGTTTATAGCTTATTTGGCAACCGGATTTTTCGCAGCCTTTCGACAGGGCAATCATCCCTTTCGTAATGCAGTCATAGCTGCAATCATCTTGTGTGTTTTCAATATGTTATGTGGATTGTTACTAAATCCGATTCCATTGGTCATATGTATAGTAGCCTTAATCCTTACTTCTATCCTTGCTTTAACAGGAGCTTTCTTTGGACATATTTTTTCAAAACCTAGGAGTTAATTCCTAGGTTTGTTAATAACGGATTCAAGATAACGATCCCAAACATTCTTTTAAACTCAACTATCTCTCTTGATTACACTAGAAGCAAGTACGCTAGATGGAATCTACAGACACAATTGACGATTCTGTGGTAGTAATTCACTTTAAAGAATAGGTTGGTGGACGCACGTTTGCAGGTCATGTATAGGTTTTTGAAAATCAAATTTGACTTTTTTCGTCCAATTTTGATTTTTATTGTACCAATTCAATTTCATGTGAAAATCCCTCTTTTCATTTTTTGGGCATAAAAAAGGACCTGATCTTTGAACTTACCCCTGTCAAGTAGACAGTAAGAAAAAAGCCTAAGCGACCAATGTTCTCCGGTACTCTACTGAAGAACATTGGTTTAATCTTTTCTGGAAACGTTCATGGTTATAGAAGCCAATGTAATCTTGGACAGCTTGAAGAAGCTCCTGTTCTGTTTTACACT
>NZ_ATZF01000041.1 GCF_000428065.1 Shimazuella kribbensis DSM 45090 | reverse complement strand
TGAAGCTGGAATCGCTAGTAATCGCGGATCAGCATGCCGCGGTGAATACGTTCCCGGGCCTTGTACACACCGCCCGTCACACCACGAGAGTTTGTAACACCCGAAGTCGGTGACAGAACCCTTAGGGGACTGAGCTGCCGAAGGTGGGACAGATGATTGGGGTGAAGTCGTAACAAGGTATCCCTACCGGAAGGNGGGGATGGATCACCTCCTTTCTATGGAGTACCTTTTGGTACAAATTCGGTTACCAAATAATCAGGCGTGTTACTCACTCTTCGGTTTTCAGGGAATAAAATTTTAACCAGTACCTTTTTAAGAGGTACTGGTTTTTTGAATTTGTCAATCCTATAACAGACATATAAACTTCTAGTTTTGACGCTCCATACGGCTAAATCCGTAGAATTCTTGGGACGGTAGTCTCATGACTACTTCATTACCAAGCTAACCCCGTGAGCCCCACGGTTCATTACAACAGAATAGTCCTACTGCTTGGTTTTCGCATTTCAGACTATCTAAGAAATATAATTAATGGTAATTTATCATCGGAATGTATGTTTGTAAATATATTTTCTGAAAAGAGTGTTGGACTTGTGAGAGGGCTGAACCCTTTCTCGTCCAACGCTTGCTTTCATCCCATGATTCAAACTGTAGGCTTTCAGTCAGCAAAAGTTTGTAATATGTTCGAGTGATCCCCCTAGTTTTTGAAAAAGCGTTATTTCTAATGAGTTCTTTTTGATATTGTTATACTACAGTATGAAGGAGGTTTTTCCATTGAAAGATAATTTGAAATCGAAGTTAACACCTTTGCAGTACGAAGTAACACAGAACAATGGAACAGAGCGGCCATTTCAAAACGAATTTTGGGATCATGAAGAAGAGGGAATTTATGTAGATATCGTTTCTGGTAAACCTCTTTTTAGTTCGAAAGACAAATATGATGCAGGGTGTGGTTGGCCGAGTTTTACCAAACCGATTGAAGAAGAACAGGTCATAGAGAAAGCAGACCATACTCATGGCATGCTGCGGACAGAAGTTAGAAGTAAAGACGCGGATTCACATTTGGGTCATGTTTTTCCAGATGGACCAGGGCCAGCAGGATTGCGGTATTGTATCAATTCTGCTGCATTGCGCTTTATTGCAAAAAAAGATTTAGAAAAAGAGGGTTATGGTAAACTTCTATCTTTATTTCAATAAATCACATGAATGTTTCCATATGGAAACATTTTTTTATTTTGATTCTGTGAAGTTTCATTTATGTGAAATATAGGAAATGGATAATAGAGAGACTATTTTATGCCTATCGTGTGAGTATAAAAGATAGAAATAATCAAAATGGATCGATTGGGAGACTGATGATCTTGTTTCTATTTGTGAACAAAAACGAAATTTCTCTCCATTTCTTCAGTGCACTGAAGATTGAGTTTAAATTACCACAATTTCTCCAAATCACCTCTTTATAATGATTCTATGGAGCAAGTAGGATAATATCCAAGAAAAGACTACATCTTCCTAGGTCATTTAGGAAGAGTAAGCTGAGAATTGGGTTACGGAGTATGCTTTAGAGGATGTGAAGAGAATGAAAACGTCAGTATTAGTAGTAGATGATGAACAAAAAGTATTAGATGTGATTCAGCCTTATCTGATTCAAGAAGGTTTCGACGTGTTGACTGCAAAAACAGGGAATCGTGCACTCCAAGAAGTTGCAGAAAAGAAACCTGATATTGTTATATTAGATTGGATGTTGCCAGAAAAAAGCGGCTTAGACGTTTGTCGAGATATTCGCAAAAAATCAAGTGTGGCAATTATTATGTTGACAGCAAAAACGGAAGAAATGGATCGGGTTGTTGGTTTAGAAGTAGGGGCCGATGACTATATGACTAAACCATTTAGTCTCCGTGAACTATCTGCTCGCATTCGATCTGTTTTGAGGAGAACCAATCCCTCTTCTTTGAATTCTAAAGTGATTCAAAGAGGAGATATTACCATTGATGAAGATAAACATGTCGTACTCAAAGGTGATCAAGAAGTTGCTTTAACACCTGCAGAGTTTCAGATTTTATTGACATTAGCATCTCGACCAGGGATTGTATATAGCAGGTTGCAGTTGTTACAAGTTATTACAGGAGATACGTATCTCACTTATGAACGGAGTATAGATAGTCATATCAGTCACTTGAGAAAAAAAATAGAAACAGATCTTTCAAATCCTCAATATATCCAAACGGTGCATGGTGTTGGTTATCGATTTGGAGACATGAAATGAAATTCCGAAACAAACTGATTCTAAGTTTAATCATTTTGATCGTTTTTTTAGGTTCTGCCTACTATGCTATTACCTATTTATATACACAACAAATGCTACAAAGTTATGCTAGAAATATAAGACAAGTAAGCGCAGAGCAGTGGTCTAGTCAGTTGTCCTATTATTATCAAGAAAATGGTTCTTCTTGGTATGGTGTCGACAGCTTTGTTCATTTTTTGGCTAATCAGAGCAGGGATCAAGATCGCCTGGACAATTTAATATTACGTGATGTAGATGGAGAGATCTTATCTCAAGTGGGTTCAGAAATCCACCAAGGGGAAGCTATCACAGTTGCAATTGTGGTGAATAATAAGCGAGTTGGAATGTTGCAGTTGTCTAATAAAATTTCTAACCGATTGGAAATCATGCAACAAACTGTTTTTCATTCCATGACGATGGGTACTTTTATAGGGATGATCATTACCTCCCTTATTGCATTGCTTGTAGGGGTTTGGTTATCTCGATTAATTACAAATCCATTGCAATCAATGATACATAGTATGAAAAAAATCAAAGATGGGGATTTGCAAGTAAAAATGAGTATCGATACAGATGATGAGTTTGGAAAAGTTGGGGAAACATTCAATTTAATGACTGATCGTTTGTATCGGACAGAACAAGCACGAAGTCATTTGGTAGCAGATGTAGCCCATGAATTGCGGACACCATTGACGATTATTCAAGGTCAGATGGAATTAATTCAACAAGGTATTAAAAAAGCTGAACCAGAAACTTTATTGCCTATTCAAGACGAAGTTGCTCGATTGATTCATTTGGTACAAGACTTGCATCAACTATCTTTAGCAGAAGTAGGTCAATTACCATTGAAGAAAATGGAGACAGATATGGAGAGTTTACTAGTCAATATTGTAAATATGTATGAACTAGAGGCATCCGAAAGAGGTATAGCGCTACATTATCAGCGGATAGATAACAATCAAATTCCAACTCTTTTTATTGACCCTCACCGAATCACACAAGTATTTGTAAACTTGATCACAAATGCGCTCAGTCATACATCTTCAAAAGGAAAAGTTGTTGTACAACTGGAAGCTCAAGAAGATGCGGTATTGGTTCATATAAAAGATTCTGGGAGTGGTATTTCCGCCGAGCATATTCCATTTATATTTGATCGTTTTTACCGTGCTGACCAAGATCGATCTCGTGAACATGGTGGTATGGGTTTAGGTTTAGCAATCGCAAAAGAGTATGTAGAAGCCCATCATGGCGAAATAAAGGTTAAAAGCGAAGCGGGAGTAGGTACAACATTCACGGTAAGTATGAAGTATGGGGAAAAAAATTAGAAACAAGCAAAAAGTCCTCCTTTATGAAGAGGACTTTTTTTGATTTGAAAATTATAGTCTTGCGAGTGAGAAAACCCGTGGTTTGAATCGCGGGATGATAGCGAGCGTCACTACAACGGGAGCACAAGTTTCGCTAAACCACTAAAACGGCAAGTCTCCCTTTGCAGATGAGGGAGGTTTCTATCTCCCGTAGATTTTACAAATTTTCCAAAAAATAATTTACAAACATACATTCTGTTGTTAAACTATCGACAGTTGCTCTTTGAAAAGTGGATAGGATATAGGGTTGTGCAAACCAATCGTTTTGCACGTAAAATGCTATGCGTACCGAAAAATGGCTAGACTGGAATGCGAAAACCAAGCAATAAGTCTATGCTATAACATAGCAACAAGAATTTTGTTTAACCGTGGGGCTCACGGGGCTAGCTTGGTAATGAAGTAGTCATCAGACTACCGTCCCAAGAATCCCATGGCTTCAGCCATGTGGAGTGTCAATTGTTTCTCAGCACATGACTTGCTGCCAGTACCGTTTTTGTAAGTTGATCTCCCTCTTCTTTACCAAATATCAAGGAATATCGTTCATATAATCGATCCCAACACTTTTGGATCTCATCATGTAAGATGGCTCCTTTTTCGGTGAGTAAGATTTTTGCTAGTTTCCCTTCCGTATGTCGTTCGACCAACCCTTTTTGAATTAACTTATCAACAAAACGAGTTCCTGTGGAAGGTGCTATATGCAGAATCTTACATAGATCCGATAACGTAATGTTAGGTTCTACTTTTACGACTAATATAAGAAAAGCGTATGTAGGAGAAAGACCGATAGAGGAGAATTCTTCTTCTGCTATTTTACCTGCTTCACGAGCAAGTTGATTGGAAGTGAAATAAAGACATTCATTCAAAAGCTCTTTGATCATGTAGAAAGAACCTCCCTTTCACCTTTTGTTGTATGTACAAACAATACCATAATTAAACAACTCGTGTCAATTTGGTGTAAGGTAATGGTTGGAAAGAGTGTAAATGTTTCTTTCAATGGTAAAACTAAAATTGCAAAAGGAACTATGAAGGTGTATTCAAGTAATAAATGTGATAAGTAGAAGGTTCTTTTTTTGATCGATAGATATCTAAGAAAGAACATAAAAAGGCGCAATAAAAACAAGGTTTATAAGCAATATAGAAGAGAAAGAAAAAATATCACTAAAAAAGATTTCAAAAAGGGGTTGCAATCTTTTTTTAGCCATGTTATATTATTTCTTGTCGCCGCGAGCAACACACAAACGGCTGACACAAACAAAAAAGCAAAACTTGATTCTTGTTGGGACAAGTTGAGATAAATACTTCTCACTTACCACCATTACAATGACAAGTTGCGCTAAGGCGCAGAAGCGCCAAGTCGCACTTTGAAAATTGGATAGGAAATGATGATAGAGAAAAGACATGTGTGTCTTTTCCGTCAAGTTGCGAACACCGGGTGATAGAGATGAAAATTTGTATCACCAAGTAAGAATAGTAGGAGAAGCTACTAAGGGCACACGGTGGATGCCTTGGCGCTAGGAGCCGATGAAGGACGGGACGAACACCGATATGCTCCGGGGAGCTGTAAGTGAGCT
>NZ_ATZF01000040.1 GCF_000428065.1 Shimazuella kribbensis DSM 45090 | reverse complement strand
AATCTTGGACAGCTTGAAGAAGCTCCTGTTCTGTTTTACACTGGGAAAAGTACAACGTTTCTGTCTTCAAATGAGAGAAGAAAGACTCAATGCACGCATTGTCTAGGCAGTTTCCTTTGTGAGAGTGGCTGCCTACCATTNCCAGNTGTTGGAGTCGTTTGTTGTACTGTCGAGACGTGTATTGGAAGCCTTGATCCGAATGGAGTAAGGCTCCTTGCAAGTCTCTTTTTGTTTGCAGTTCTTCCACCGTATCCATCACTAGTTTTAGGTCATTTCGAGGAGATAATTTCCAAGCAACTATCTCATTGTTGAAAAGATCTTGAACAGCGGACAAATAGTAAAAACGGCCATTCATTGGCAGATAGGTAATATCTGTAGCATACGAGCGGTTTGGTTGCTCAGGTAAGAATTGTCGATTCAACCGATTTGGATGAACAACAGATGTTATTTTGCCAAAATAACGACGCTTTTTCCGAATGGCAGACTGAATGTGTAATTCCTTCATGAGTCGGTATACTCGCTTATGATTAACCAGAAAGCCAGCTTTTCGTAATGCAACAAGCATTCGTGGATAGCCAAAAAAGGGACGAAGATGATGGATTTCCATGATCTTCTCTTTCAACAGTTGATCCTTTTGGCTAGCTATTTTTCTTTTCTGTCGTGTTGTTTCCCACTTGTAATAACCAGAACGAGAGACTTTTGCAATAGCCACCAACCACACGATAGGGTACTTGTTTTTCAGCTCTTGAATAATTTCAAAACGAGTTATTTTTGGGATCCACGCTCCTCCAGTAGATTGGGATAACGCTTTTTTAAGTATTCGACCTGTGCTTTCAAGTAATCTCTTTCTTCTTCTACACTTTGAAATTTCGTACGTGGTCGACCCAAGAATGGGTTGTCCTCTTGTGTTGTTTTTCCTCTCTTGTCTGTGAAAGGTTCCTTATTTCGGTACTTTTTTACCCATGTTTTCACTTGTGTGCTACTTCGTATACCCAACTCATCTGCAATAGCACGATAACTTTTTCCTTGTTCTTCATACATTTTCACTGCTTTTCGTTTGAATACTTCCGAATAACGTTGAAACTTTTGACCTTTTCTTGCCATAAAAAATCCCCTCCAAGTAGAGTGTAAAAAGCCCACGCCTAACGGCGTGGGCTTTTTACACTGTCTACTTAGAGGGGATAATACCATCAAAAAAGGTCTTTTTTATACGCTTCGAAAAGAAGGGAACTAAATTTAAGCTAAATATGCCTCCGTAACTTGCTTGTTTTCGAGTAAGTTCTGAGCGCTATCAGTAAGAATGATTTTACCTGTTTGAATCACATATCCGCGATGTGCAATCGAGAGAGCTTGGTAAGCATTTTGCTCTACCAATAGGATGGTCATACCAGTTTGATTCAACTCTTGGATGATCTCGAAAATTTGCTCGACAATAATTGGGGCTAATCCCATAGAAGGTTCATCTAAAAGCAGGATGCTCGGTTTACTCATCAATGCTCTTCCAATTGCGAGCATTTGCTGTTCTCCCCCGCTCATTGTCCCTCCTTTTTGATGTAGACGTTCTTTGACTCGAGGGAAGTATTGATAGACTAACTCCATTTGTTGTTCTATATCTTTTTTACTCTTTAGTTGAAAAGCGCCCATTTCTAGATTTTCTTTTACCGTCAATTTAGGAAATATTCGCCTTCCTTCAGGTACATGTGCTACTCCTAATTTTGCTGTTTGGTGTGGGGGGAGTTTGGAAATATCATTTCCTAGAAAGGAGATTGTCCCTGATGTTTTAATCTGTCCACAGATCGCCTTTAAAGTACTCGATTTTCCAGCACCGTTCGAACCGACAAGCGTTACGATTTCTCCCATATTTACCTCAAGTGAAATATCTTGTAGTGCTTGGATCTGATCGTAGTATGCTGATACTTGGGACATCTCTAAAAGTGCGCGTTTCGTCATCAAGATACAGCTCCTTTTCCCAGATATGCTTCAATAACTCTTGGGTTTGTTCGTATTTCGTCTGGATTCCCTGAAGCAATTCTTTGTCCATAGTCTAGGACAATTATTTCCTCGGAAATTTTCATTACCAATTTCATGTCATGTTCGATCAAAATAATAGTTAAGTCAAAATCGTTTCTTATTTGGGTTATCAGATCTGTTAATTCCTTTGTTTCTTTTGGATTCATTCCAGCAGCTGGTTCATCGAGAAAAAGTATTTTGGGTTTTGTTGCAAGTGCACGTGCGATTTCTAATCTGCGTTGTTCTCCATAGGAAAGGTTTTTTGAAAGCTCATTGCATTTATCAGCGAGATGAACAGTCTCTAGTAACTGGTATGCGTGTTTGGCGGCATTTTGCTCTTCCAAACGAACTCGTGGGAGACGAAATAAAGTACCAAATAAATTAGAAGTAAGGTGGTTATGCATCCCAACGAGTATATTTTCTAATGCAGTCATTTCTTTAAATAAGCGGATATTTTGAAAGGTGCGTGCGATACCCAGACCTGCGATTTGATTAGGTTTTCTATTTAATAATGAAGTACCAGCTAATGAAATGCTACCTTTGTCGGGCTTATAAATTCCTGTTATCAAGTTGAATAGTGTTGTTTTTCCAGCTCCATTTGGGCCAATAATTGCGGTGATAGATTTGGGCCTGATGGATATATCCACTTGATTCACTGCGGTTAACCCTCCAAATTGTTTGGTCAGCCCTTTTATCTGTAATAAAGACATCGAAATCCTCCTTTCTATTTGTCTGAAATGGGTTGTTCTGCGAGCTTTGCTGGATCATACTGTTTTGCTTTCGCAGTGATCAAACCTTTTGGACGGTACACAGCAATCAAAACAAGAATTACTCCAAATATAAGGCGTTGCATTTTGGTTGGAGAGAGAGTATCAGGTATGCTGATATTTTGTGTTAAAAAGTTGGTAACCTCTGTTAGAATTTGAAGGTTGAGAACGGATATGACAGCAGCTCCTAAGATAACACCAGGAATACTGCCCATTCCTCCTAAAATGACCATCACTAAGATGGTGATAGATTCAATCAGGGTAAAACTAGAAGGATCAACAAACATATTTTTAGCAGAGAATACTACACCCATCATTCCAGAGAAAGAAGCACCCAATGCGAATGCCCAAAGCTTTGTTTTTACTAAAGGAATTCCCATGGATTGAGCAGCAATCTCATCTTCTCGGATTGCTTTCCAGGAACGTCCCAGTTTGGAGTGCTCTAATCTTTGTACTCCAATAATGATGACTAAAAGAATGACAATTACAATGTAATAAAACTGACTGGCGAGGCTAAACGTAAAACCAAATATCTCAGGTTGCTGTATTTGGGATAGCCCTTGAGCGCCATTTGTGATATTGACTGGTTTATCCATATTGTTAAAAACAATGCGGATGATTTCTCCAAAACCGAGTGTAACAATGGCTAAGTAGTCGCCTTTTACTCTCAGTACTGGAATACCAAGTAATATACCGAATATAGCTGCCATGAAACCGCCGATCAAAATAAATGGCCAAAACCATGTACCTGCGAGAGGAAAAAAGTCACTATGGAATAATTGCGTAGCTTGTGGGGAAGCAAATATCCCATATGTATAAGCTCCAATGGCAAAGAAGGCAACGAAACCAAGATCCAAAAGTCCAGCAAAACCGACTACAATATTAAGTCCCAATGCCATTGCTACATAGATCCCTGTTTGTACGGCTACTTCCATATAATCTTGTTGCGAAGTTCCTCCTGAAGTGGCCAATGGAATAATAACAACTAATAAAAGCAATCCAACAATCCACTTGGTTCGATTGGTCAAGTGAGTATAGTGTAGAAGCAATAAAGAACCTAGTAACAACAAGAATGCAGTTACAGATCGTTCCAAGAAGTAAACGCTTGCACTACTCACCAAAATAAACAATCCAAGCACTATAAATTGTGAAGTGCGGTTTTTCTGGAATGTATCTATCCATTTATCCATCCTGATCACCTACACTTTCTCCTTGACTGATTTTCCAAATAGGCCTTCTGGTTTGAAGATAAGAACGAGAATCAAAATAGCGAAAGCGAAAACATCTTTGTACTCTGAACCTAAGACTCCACCCGTTAGCGTGCTAAGATTTGCCGCCGCGAATACTTCTAATACTCCCAACATAAGACCGCCAAACATTGCTCCTCGAATGTTTCCAATCCCACCTAGAACAGCAGCAGTAAATGCCTTTAATCCAAGGATAAATCCAATGTAAGGATCAATGGTTGCATATTGTTGAGCAAATAGAAATCCAGTAGCTCCACCAATAGCTGATCCGATAAAAAAGGTGAGACTAATCACTTTGTTTACATTGATAGACATCAGGGAAGCAGTTTCTTGATCTTGTGCAACCGCACGCATAGCAGTTCCCCACTTGGTTCGGTTTACAAAGATATCAAGTAAAATCATGATGACAATGGTGATACCAATTAAAATAATAGTGTTCGTTTTGATCGTAGCGTTTTGAAATGATCCAATAATCGAAGAGAAGGGAATGGTGAACTTTCCTTCAAATAAAGTAGTTCCTGTAACGATATAGTTACCAGTTTTCATTTCTGCAACGAACCGTACTAGATCTTGTAAGATAAAGGAAATACCAATTGCGGAGATCAAAGGAATCAGTTTAGGTGCTTTTCGAAGTGGACGATAAGCAAGTCTTTCGATACCAATTCCAAGTAATCCAGTTAAGAGGGCAGTCATAATAAGGATAAGAATGAGTGTGATCCAAGCAGGCATATCTATGCCAAACATTCCAAGGGAGAGTAGAAGACCTGTTCCAATAAATGCACCTGTCATAAATACTTCACCGTGAGCGAAGTTAATTAACTCTAATATGCCGTAAACCATTGTATAACCAAGAGCGACGACAGCGTATATTGCACCAAGTGTAAGGCCATCAACTAAAACTTGGGGAAGAGCGGTAAAAATGTGGCTCATGAAGTAACTCTTCCTTTCTTTGATTTATAGAGTAGAAAGAGGTGGGAAAGCGGGAAGCTTGTCCCACTTCTTTTTTGATTGAAATGGTTATTGTTTGCCTTCTTCGCCTACTAGTGGCCCGGGATATTGATTGTTCTCAAATTTATGAATAAAGACTTTAGCAAAATCATTATCGCCTTTATCATCAAAGGATACCTTTGATGCGATACCTTGGTAATCTTTGATTAAATGAACAGCATCTAGTACTTGTTCACGGGTTGGTTTTTTGCTTCCGTTTTTCTTGATTGCATCTTCCAATCCTTTTAGTAAAACGTTCATTGCATCATAACCATAAAACGCATAGGATTGAGGGTCTTTATTAAATTTAGCTTTGTATCTCTCTGCCCATTTCTTTCCTTCTTCAGATTTACTGACATCTGCGGCAGTTGTACTATAATAAACATCTTTAATTGCGTCACCAGCAATTTTGTACATATCAGAGGAGTCAACGCCATCTCCACCCATCATTGGGGCCATAATTCCTTTTTCACGAGCTTGTTTGACGAGTATTCCGAATTCTGAGTAAATGCCGCCAAAGAAGATGAAATCAGGTTTTGCTGATGAAACTCGATTTAATACACCATTGAAATCTTTTTCTCCAGGAGTGATACCTTCATGACCTGTGATTTTAGCTCCATTTTGTTCCGCTTGTTTTTGGAAGTTGCTCGCAATACCTTCACCATAAGCTGTTTTATCCGTAATGATAAAAATCGATTTTGCATTCAATTTTTTGGTTGCATAGTTTGCATCGGCTGAACCTTGCACATCATCACGTGCTACGATACGATGTACGGATTTGTTACCGCTTTCAGTTAGCTCTACAGCAGTGTTAGCTGGAGATACCATAACTAATTTATTTTTTTGATAAGTAGAAGCAGAAGGAATAGCAACACCCGAGTTATAATGACCTACTACACCAAGAATAGATTGATCTGCCCCGATTTGTTGCGCATTTGCAACTCCTTTTTTCGGGTCTGCTTGATCATCATAAGGTGCTAGTTTTAAATCAAAACCAAGTTTTTTGAAAGCCTCTGCATGGTCATCTATCGCTAGTTGGGCACCATTTTTAATTGCTTCACCAACAGTTGCTTGATTACCGGAAAGAGGTGTTTGTGTTGCAATTTTAATTACGTTGCCACTGGAATTATTGCTACAACCGATAATACTAATAGAAAGAAGACTTAACGATAAACCAAGTGCAAATACTTTTTTCATCTGCTTACCTCCTGAGGTTATGAACATGATTTTATATCGTGATTATGTTATGCAGGAAACCTCCTCCGTTTTATTTCGACCACAGAAATAGATTATTGAAATTTTTGTGAAGTCTAATCCTTATAATAAAAAATAAAAATAAAAAAATCTACAACCAAATTTTGATCTATACCCATTTTTAATAATAATAAGAGTTTTTACTATAAAAAAATAAAACATCATAAAAAAGAAATCATCAGAAATGTCTACTCGTAATTCTATAGAGGGAACACTACAGAAAAGAAAGTAATAGCAAAAGAATTTCATTAGAATGGTCGATATATTTATTATAACAAAAAGAAATAATATGGTTATAGCCTTCATTTATACCAAGTGCAATGACTTTGTTAGATATAACGAAAAAAAGATTTCAAAAAGGGGTTGCAATCTTTTTTTAGCCATGTTATATTATTTCTTGTCGCCGCGAGCAACACACAAACGGCTGACACAACAACAAAAAAGCAAAACTTGATTCTTGTTGGGACAAGTTGAGATAAGCACTTCTCACTTACCACCATTACAATGACAAGTTGCGCTAAGGCGCAGAAGCGCCAAGTCGCACTTTGAAAATTGGATAGGAAATGATGATAGAGAAAAGACATGTGTGTCTTTTCCGTCAAGTTGCGAACACCGGGTGATAGAGATGAAAATTTGTATCACCAAGTAAGAATAGTAGGAGAAGCTACTAAGGGCACACGGTGGATGCCTTGGCGCTAGGAGCCGATGAAGGACGGGACGAACACCGATATGCTCCGGGGAGCTGTAAGTGAGCTTTGA
>NZ_ATZF01000039.1 GCF_000428065.1 Shimazuella kribbensis DSM 45090 | reverse complement strand
ATTGGGGGCCAAAGTCTGTAACGTTTTGGCTGGTAGGTGTTGTTACACTATTGATGTTGTATATAGGAGTAATGGGATTTCTTCAACCAGAAGCCTCAATACAAGGTTATGGTTTACCATTGAAAGATACTGCTGACAAAACAATTGTTTGGGTTAAAGCAGATCGAGATTTATTCATCGGAGTATTTATGCTAGCTTTGATGGTGCTTCGAATGAGAAAAGCATCCTTGGTATTTTTATTAGCTACAACAGGTTCACCTGTATTCGATGCGATTATCGTATTGCAAAATGCAGTAGATAAAACACCAGCATGGGTTCATATCGTAACAGTAGTATACATGTTGATCGTGAGTTGGATGTTGTACCAACAAGAGAAAAAAGCAAAACATTCCAATGAATAAGAAAGCAGGAGGATAATCTCCTGCTTTTCTGCATGTGTTCGCAATCATTATCATACGCAATCCTTCCTTTTATTCCCTAAAAAAGAATAGCTTTTTTCAGCTTAGGGATTCTTTTGGCTTAGCTTGATGGGTATGTACGGTGACCCCTAATATACCTTTTCGGGGAGATGTGCAAAAATACCCTATATCCTTTCTCCATACATCATTTTCAATACCAGATTTCCAGCATCTTTCGCATTTAAACATCTAGCTAAAACCACCTTTTCTAGTCAATTGTAATCACTATTGTATAAATAACAAATTTGCTGGTATTAGCCCTAGTAAGGTGCTTTTTTGTTTATAATGTTATAACCATTTTAATAAAAATAACTAGGAGAATTGAATTATGAATAATATAAAAGGATATATATGTTCTTGTTGTGGTAAATACCATGATAAACTTCCTATGAGTTATGGTAATCAAGCTCCTTATCATTGGTATCAAATTAGCCTTGAAGAAAAGGAAACACGATGTGAAATTAATTCTGATATATGTGTTATTGATGACAGATACTTTTTTATTAGGGGTTGTATAGAAATTCCTGTAGCAGGAATGTTAGAGCCTTTTATATGGGATGTATGGGTTTCATTAAATGAATCTAATATAAAAAAAACTATAGAAGTATGGGATATAAAAGGAAGAGAAGAAAAAGTAAAACCAATGTTTGGATGGCTTTCAACTTCCATACCTTGTTATCCAGAGACTTTAAATTTGAAAACAATGGTGCATATGCGGAGAGTTGGTGTTAGACCCTTTATCGAGTTAGAGCCGACTGAACACCCATTGTCAGTTGAACAAAGAAAAGGAATTACGATGGATCGTATTAAACAGATTGCAGAACAGTTTTGTTCAGAAAGTAGGAGTTTCTAAACAAAAACAATTAAACTCTAAAATTAACTTTTTTTCCAAGACCAATTAAATCAGCTTCATCTTTTTACTGAACACAAAAGCTTACATTATTTGTAATCTATCATGATTTCTATGAACAAACTTGATTATATGGAGTGAAACATTCGATTTGGTTGTTATGAAAAACTAATTTTAACAAAATCCCCCTCTGAAATTCTTAAATATTAGGAAAGGAATGCCTTACTCCGACTATTCAAGGTTGGACAAAAACTTACTTGGCTTTCACTCAATTACTAGAAAGAATGTTGATGGAAAAATGGATATTAGAAAAAGAGAACAGTGGTTTCGATATTATAAATATAAAGATCTAGACCCCTTTGATATCAAATGTCTTATACCACAATTTATAGTCTACTATCAATCTTCTCTTTGTTGTGGGACAGTTGATATCCAGAAAAATATTCATCCCAAAAGCAATGAGTATGTTCACAAAAATTTTATAGTTAAGCCGTACTGACATGCTATTACTACAAAAGTTGTCTATTTTTCAAAATGGAGAGCCTCTAAAAGAATGGGAAGAAGATTCTCTAGAGCAATATAATTCTCAAATCAATCAGCGTGTTCGGAAATTACCTTTTAATGGATACACCTATATATCAATTGAAGGAGCTTATATGGTATTTCAAGATAGTAAGCCTCAAAACTGTAGCGAATATCTTGATACATTTGATGAAACCCGCCAATTTGCCTTGCATAAGTCTTTGCAATTTCCTCAAACTATGTTTCTAATTTCTCGTATTATTGAAGAAGCCTCTTGGCATTAAAAAAGAAAGGGTTTCTGCTTTCTTCGGTTGGATGTTCTAGATAAAATGTAAGATATCTCTTTCTAATAGAAAATTGCACATTTTATAATACAAAGGTACCTTTTCTTGAAGATGTCCAAAACACCCATGTTCGGATTTAGATAGAAATGCCGTTGTATGCTCTGTGAAAAAAGGCTAAACCGCTGGGAATCACACTGCGTTTCAAATACGGCCTGATTGTGTAGGAAGCCACTTTTTCGCACTTGGTGACAGCTACGCTGGTACTTCCCCTAATTGGTCAAAAAATCCATTTCCCCATATCATCCTTCTAGACTCAAACAAGGATTTATCATATTTTGTTTTGGGGGGATGTTTCAAAAAATTCACGTATCCCCTTCTTGACAGATCAAAACAATGTTTTCTTGAGCATATTAAACTTGTAAGGTGAACTATTTTCATTGGATTGGAACATAGTGGGCATCTAAAAATGTTCTGATACCCTGCTATAAGATTTGCTAGTAAAGTCTTTTTTTTGTATTTAGACATAAAAAAGCACCCCATTCATTCATAATCGGAGAACAAAAAAAGGAACAGATAAATAAACCCACCCTATTTACAAATTAAAAATAGTTGAGTTTAAAATTTTCTGTACCTCACATTACCGAAAACGGATGAATTGGATGATCATAATTAAGTAACCTCGTTCTGAAACAAATTTTTTAACCTTTGATCATCATAACACAATCTTCTACCCTGTTTTTTAGGTATGCAAAAGATAAAGTCGTTCAGTTGCTGGTTCAAGGCTCTGAAGAGCCTTATATGCATCGAAAAATCCCCTACGGGAGTAGAGAGTTGTTGTTGTCCTTGACGCCTGACTTTCTACTTCACAACGACTCTCTATAAATACAATTCTACTTTGGGGTTTTATGGTAGGAACCCTGTCATTGGGCCCTATACACATTTGTATACAAGATTTCTTTGTAAAGGGCAAACTCTTTTTCTATGAGAACGCGAGGATAGCTCATAATTTTGAGTGGTAAATTAGCCTGCCCTTTCTGAAGAGGAGGCTGCACATATTCAAAAGGATTGAGTTGAAACCCCAATCGCTCATAAAAGCCTATTCTCCGTTTCGCCAATTCCGTTTCAGGATGTTCCACCTCCAATAGAATGGGCTTTATTGACTCTTCGATATACGCAGCCATTATTTTTCTACCTACACCACTTCCACGCATAGCTGGATTGACCGCAATATGTTCCACAAATCGGAACAATGGGAATTCCCATGAAGCCAAAAAGGCAATAATTTGGTTACTGCTATTCGTTTCCGTAATGAGACGGTAATGAGGATCTGTCAGCAAATTCTTCTGGTTCGCATAAGTTCTTCGTTCATTTTCTGGAAATGATGCTTTCATAAGTGCGAAGATTTTATCAAATTCTCTTTCATTCATAATCATAATCATTTCCTTATCTAAGCTATTTGTCATTATAAATGATATTGTCTCATCAACAAGATGTATTATTCCAATGATTACTGCAATAAGAGCTCCTCTTTCTAGCCCGGTGACAAGGTTCCTGTTCTAGTCCGTCAGATAGAATCCATTATATGGTTACGTTGCCACTCAGTAGCCGTTTGCTGGTTCTACCCCTATAAGCGATTCACTATGTGAATTTTCTCATTTAAAGTTATCAGAAAAAATAAAGCTAATCTTACCATCTTTCAAAATTAGTTTAGCATCAAATTTTTTCCCCTTCGATGAAGTAAATCCTTTCACTAACTGAGTTGTCTTTCCTTCTATTAGTTTCTTAACAATAGCTTCGGACAATTTTTTTCCTAATAGCTTCTTTGGTAGAGTGAATTTGCAACCATTTTTATATCCTGTACAACCATAAAACGTCTTACGATCTACAATACCGCTTTTACAGATGGGACAATGGGAAATATAAGTTTCAGAGACAATTTCTTTACAACTTGATACATCCCATGATTGGTAGCTATCTATGGATTCCTTGATCAAATTCTGAACTAATTCCTTGGACCTTTCGATAAAGGGCTGAGCCTCTTTCTTTTTCTGTCCAATCTGATAGAGATACTGTTCCCAACGAGCTGTTAAATCAGGTTTGGCTAAAACGGTTCCTTGAACCGCAGAAGCTAGTAGTTTCCCTTTTTCCGTTACATATGCCACATTCTTCTTGACTTCAATATAGTTCCGATTTTTTAAAGTTTGAATGATACCGCTTCGTGTAGCTTCTGTTCCAAGTCCCATTCCTTTCATATCGGCTTGCAAGTCATCGTCATCAATATACTTTCCAGCGGTTTTCATCAGAGTAACCAATTGTCCCTCTGTATACGCTTTTGGAGGCTTGGTAATACCTTCTTTTAAAACGATACTTGATTTGACTTTCTGATCAATTTTCAACGCAGGCAAAAGGGCTATTTCCTCTTTTTCTGACTCTTTTTCATCACGAAACATGTTTTTCCAACCATAATCCAAGATGCGATTTCCAATGGTCTTAAAATCATAATTATGAACATTCGTCATAATAACCGTTTGCTCATATCTATAATCAGCCATATGTGCGGAAATCAAGGAACGAGCGATTTCATCATAGATAAGCTTTTCGGATTTGGATAAATCATCTAGGTTTGATGGGATCTCTTCTGTAGGAATGATTGCATAGTGATCTGAAACCTTCTTGTCATTGACGAATCGTTTATCAGAAAGTATATTCCTTACCCCACTAGGAATGGAAAAATATTTACGTAAAGCATTAAGGATAGATGGAAATGTCTCTGCTTCTGCGGTTGGTACATGTTGACTATCTGATCTAGGATAAGATATATAGCCTTTTTCATACAAGGTCTGAACATTTACTAGTACATCACTAGGCGATATTTTATACTTGCGATTTATCTTAGCCTGAAGTGTCGAAAGACTATGAAGCAGTGGAGGTTTAACCGCTTTTTCTTCGGTTTGAATTTCTGATACAGTACCTTCGTGATTTTGTACATCCAGCAAAATAGCTTCTGCTTTTTCCTTTTCAAAAAACTTTTCTATGTACTTTCCTTGGTACTCTTGTCCCTCTTCGGTACGAAAAATACCTTCCAGTTCCCAAAATGGCTTTGATTGGAACTGTTCAATTTCGATCTCCCTATTTCTAATGAGACAAAGAAGCGGAGTTTGAACTCTACCTGCAGAAAATACCTCTTTCACTCCTTTTTCACGCATAAGGAGTGTATATAATCGACTTGTATTCATACCTACTAACCAATCACTTTGAGCCCTGGCCAAGGCTTCAAAATACAAAGATTTAGTTTCTTCTCCATCCAAAAGATTTCTAAAAGCCTTCTGAATGGCACTTTCCGTAAGAGATGAACACCATAATCGTTTTATCGGTTTTTTGGATGCCCCAGATAACTGAAGAATTAGTCGTGCAATATATTCCCCTTCTCTAGCAGGATCCGTAGCTATTACAATCTCATCTGCTTGAGAAAGATGTCCCTTGATATTTTTAAAATGAGAGACTTTATCTTTGATGGTTTTATATTGAAAGCCTTCTGGAATAATAGGCAGGTGCTTCAGGTCCCATTTCTTCCAGTTATCCTTGTATTCTTCAGGGGATTTGAGCTCAATTAGATGACCAATCGCCCATACTACTATTGCTCCTTTTGGAAAAAGAGAACAGGGTTCAATTTTAATATGATCCTTCTGTTTCCTCCCCTGAAAAGGCGCAGATAACTTTCTAGCCTGATCTGGCTTTTCAGCCAAAATAACTTGCATGAAATCACATCCTTTTCTTTCTCTGGCTGTTTATTCGAAGATAAACAACCGATCCACCATTTAATACCTTCTTTTCTACGTGATCCCTTGGATGGTGACTTTCAAGTTCCAACAGAAGGAAATCTGAAACTTGATGGTCAACAGTTGAGTTTGTGGTGATAGAGTTGCTGATTGTTCTAATTAATTACTTTTTATACTAAAACCACACCTTATGCATCCCTTTTAGAAACTGGTCTGTGATGAAAAATCCAGAACTCTCGCCTATAACAGAATCAATTCCACAATAAGGACAAACCGCTGTATCATCGTCATCCCACCATTTATCTATTTCATCTGGGTTAAATATTTTCAAACAATAAAAGCATCCACATTTTCTATCCTTCTCTAAGTTTTTTCTATTATGACTACTAAAACGATGTGCTTTTTTAAAGTTTTTTTCCATTATTATGTCTCCCTTTTAAATAAAACCACACTGTTAGATAGGTACACTGATTGTAACCCTTTATTTCACCTTCGGGAGAATGAGTACAAATGTAGGATTTTCACCACTAACCTTTTGGAGAACCATTCGTGCTCTAGTCCATCAAATAAGATTTTACTATATGGTTCAGTTGTCTCTTAGGAACCGTTTGCTGTTCTATAGCATCCTCTTAGGCTCATCCCAAAATTTCTTTCCTTGAGCAAGGAAAAATTGATCTAACCAAGTCACAAAGTTCATGTTAAGATTTTTTGCATCTTCTACAATACTAGACTCCCACCACAACAAATAATCCTGTTCTCCCTGATTAGCTTTCTCTCCATCAATCATTAAATAGCCACCATCTTGAGGGGATAATACCACTATTGAGGTCTTTTTTTATTTCTCTAGACTTTGGCATGCTATATTAAGTGAATTAATGAATATTCCGACTGGAGAGATGAAAACATGTCATTTCATATATGGTTGTCCATTGGTGTCGTTGTAATTTCTGGTATGATGATAGTTCTGTTTCTTTTTCTATCTACTTTTTCCAAAAGAATAAGAGGTAGAAGTAGACAGATGATCAACGCCTTTTTCTTCTTTCCTGCATTCTACCTCTTTTTAACATGGATATTTACACCATTGTTACAGTTATTGTTTGAATAAACTCACATGGTTGATTTTACCGGATGGGGCACATGGCCACATTTGATACAATAAAGATCATACGTTCTATCAAATACATAGAGCATATGGTTGTGCATAGAGCCGCCGTTTGGTGGCTCTTTTGCTTTTTATAAAAGGGATTCAC
>NZ_ATZF01000038.1 GCF_000428065.1 Shimazuella kribbensis DSM 45090 | reverse complement strand
TTCTCTTTCATGCGAAAGAAAAGATTATCTGGTGTTAGCCCCGGTTTCCCGGAGTTATCCCAGGCTTGAGGGCAGGTTGCCCACGTGTTACTCACCCGTTCGCCGCTAGGAACCGAAGTTCCTCGCTCGACTTGCATGTATTAGGCACGCCGCCAGCGTTCGTCCTGAGCCAGGATCAAACTCTCCATGTTAGAAAGCTTGTCTTGCTCATTTGCTATTGCTAGCTTGTTAAAAAAATTAACAGGTTTGTGATCTCACTCTTCAGTTTTCAAGGAACAACTTCTTTTTTCTTGCGTCATCCGCATTGTCGCGGCGACAAGTAATAATATAGCACGTATAAAATTTAAAGTCAACTACTTTTATTCATTTTTTTTATTGATTTTGGCCATGTTTCTTTTAAACGAACAATAGCATAGGGAAGAACGGTCATCGTAAATAATATAATCCAAATAGGGTTTATCACTAAATCGGAGAAACCACCCACCATGGCTCGTGGAACACTGATGATAAAGTAGACAAATAAACTGATAAAGATTGGGTGTTTAGGTAATCGGATAAACAAAATATACAGCAATTGAACAAATACTCCTAAATAAACAGATGCAAATACTACACTCCAAACACCATATGTCGCATATGCTTCCCCAACATACAATGTATTTAGTACCCCGGCAGTCCCTTCTTGTACTTTATCAGGGAACAAGTCCATCATGATTACTCTGGCACCTCTCATTTGATCTACATCATACAATTTAAGGATAGATTCGGGAAGTCCATATAAATGAAGAAAAGGATAAACTTCACCAAAGCGATCTACAAATATGTACATAGGAGCAATCTGTGTCAAGATAATACGTCCTATCGGTCCCTGTGAATAATTGAGAAAAGTGGAACTTCCAGTAGCACCCAATAAAGTATACATTACAACTATATAGGCTACTCCAATCGCGGTAAACAACAAGACGATCCGCAAATTAAGTTTTAGTTTTCCTACAAAAATACTAGTTAAGACAAGCATAATCATGTAGAACATTGCAGGAGCTTTTTCAAAGTTGTAGAGTTGAATGATCATTGCACCAACAAATAAGAAACCAAAAAGTACACGCCAAGCCCACCTGTGTGTCTTTAACGCATAAGCAAAGGATATTATAGATAATAAAGGAGTCAGTCCTATAGCTAGTATATTTTTCACATAGACAATTCCTGTATATCCTTCTTTAGCGTCTATCCTACCTTTGGCTAAATCTGCGGTATTACCCAAAATAGCAGAAAACAAAGGGATGGTACTGGTGTGCAACAATGTGTAAATGATAGATAACAAACTAACAACACTCAAACCTAAAAAAATACGGAAAAATAATTTTTTATTTTTCTCCGATGAGAAAACTTCATTTACAGGTGCATGCCAGTAACGATTGAACTCAAGGTCAGGCTTAAACCCTACGATTTTTGAGACAATGACAGTGGTAAAAGCAAACAGTAAGAAGGAACCACATACTAAAAGAAAACCAAGTTGTCTAGATTCAGGAAACATAAGTTTATTAATGATATAGGAACGATCGATTTCTAGTACAATCAGCAAAGAGCCTATTAAACTAGAAATTAGGTAGACATACCCAAAGATCACCAGGTGTAAATTAGGCTTGTTGAAAGACAGCCCACCTGAACTTTTATGAAGTAATGTAACACCGATGATAAGAGTAAGAATCCACACAAGAATCCAGATCACTAGAACTTCCTCCTGATGACTACTTGGTTTTTAAACCTTTAAATACAAGATCAATCCGACATATTGCAAGTGTTGCGATAAAGTACAACCAAGGGAAAATTTGATACCAGCCAGCAAAATCGTGTACTTGCAAATAAACCATAGCAGATATTGTAATTACACTTTGAATAAACAAAAACAACATCTTACCAGTCTGAATAGGAACATGATAGTATTTTTGACTCTGAAAAAAGACCAAAATACAAGTAAGTAAATATGCAATAACATTAGATATAACAATTCCCCAAAGCCCAAAAGGTATATACATCACAATATTAAGAGCGATGTTTAAGAGTGCTGCAAGCACCAGTATGCCTGAGATTGACTTCGTTTTTTTGGCAAACAATAAACCCGAAGACACAATAATATAGAAAAAATTTAAAAATGATGCTAATGATAAAAAACCAACATATTGATAAGAAGCTTGATACTTAGGATCTAGCATAAGAATGACCAATGGCATTACACTTGTCACCGCTACAATACCAACCATACCCACTGTAAAAATAATCGTATACGCTTTAGAAAAGAATACTTTACCATCTGGATGATCTTTCATTTGCATCGAATAGGGACGCCATGCCATCTGTATTCCATAGGTAAGTAAACTAATCATCGTTGCAAATTGAAAGGCTGCAACATAAATCCCAACAGAGGTAGTACTATCCATTGTTGCAATAATATAACGATTAGAAGTACCCATTACCCAGAAAGAGAGAGATGCCGGTACGAGAGGTGCACCATATTTTAATACTTTCATCCATATGTCTTTATCAAAGCGTAACCTGAGATATTTCAACATCTGCCTACCTGACAAAAGAATAACAATCGTTATACTAATGATTCTTCCCCAAATGATACTTCCGATCGATTCAGACCAATAAATTAACAGGATATAGGACAAAATCGCGATAAATAACATCTTGGCTACAGTGAGTAATACCACCCGTAGTGTTCTCATTTCATATCGATAAACCGTAAGTGCCAGTATATTGATTGAATCCAGCACCAAAGTCATCAAGGATAGATAAAAAAACGGCATGAGACTGCTGCCAATATTTAACCATGGTACTAAATTATTGCCTGCTAATAGTACTATCACCGTAATTACTAGAGCCACCAGTAGTCGAAAAGCCATTACATTTTGTACATATTGCAATTTCTTATCTTGATCTTTTTCTTCAAAATAATAAAAAGCTAATGCTGTGTCCGTACCAAAAATCACAAAATAACTAAGAATAGCTACGGTTCCATCAATAATCCCCAAAACACCATACTCCGAAGGCAACAAATAATGTGTGTAGATCGGAAACATAACAAATGCAATTAATTTGGTACTTACACTCATCAACGCATATAAAAACGAGTCTCCTGCTAATCTTTTTAATTGGGCCAACACAGGCTACATCTCCTATAATTGTTGGTTTCGAGATGATTTGGCATCAAGTATATATTTCCAAAGTGCAACAACAACAATGGCAACGATGATACCAGCAAGTAATGCAATGGCAATATTCGCTTTCCAAGGAGACGCCTTCTCCGTAACTGTAAGATTATCCAGAGAACTAGGCGGAACAATGACAGGAGCTTGCAAGCTAGCTAAATCCAACTTACTGGATTGTAACTGTTCTTGATTCGTTGCTAACTCTTCATGCAAATTCGTATAGGCTTCAAGTGTCTGTATATTAACGGAAGAAGGCTTAATTACTTTAGCTGCTTGTTCTAGGGAATTTACACGTCGTTGTAAAGTTTCCATATACTTTGAGGATAAGTCTCTTTTTTGTTGAAACACTTTTTGCAGATCTGCGTAGTAAGCTTTTGTCACATCTTGAAATCCCTTTGTCACTTGCTCTTTATCTTTTCCACTGAGCTGAAGTTGTATCTGCTTGTATTTTGGGACAATCACTTGCAGAGAAGGTTGGATTTCTTTCGGTAACAAATCTTGATAGTTAGACATGATGATATCTGGTACTGCTACTTTATCATCTGTCGCATCTGCAATATTAAACAATACAGATCCTTGATAGGTCGGTTTTGTTAACGAACTTATGATTATCGCAACGATAATCGCAACCAACGGAATCGCAATTAACCAAAGCTTCTTTTGCCACATAAAAGCTAGATAATCGTAAAATGCATACGATTTTTTCGCTTCTTCATTCATTATTTATTCCATCCTTTACCTTATTTCGGTTTGGTTTTCATTTGGACATCTTTTTTTCATATAGATCAATCATTTTCTGAACACAATCATCCCATTGATAATTTCCTCTGACAAACTTGGCTGCATTTATTTCCATTTGATGACGATTGTAATCATCGTTTAATAATGTTTTGATTCCTTTATAAATCTCTTCTGGATCATTGTTGGGAATAATAATACCTGTTTCTCCATGTTTGACAACTTCGGGTAACCCACCCACATTATTTACGATTACTGGAACCCCACATGCTTGTGCTTCTAAAGCAGAAACACCAAAACTTTCACTTTCTGATGGAAGGATAAACAAGTCCAGTTGTGTAAGGAGTTGTGGCAAATCATCTTGTGGTACAAAGCCAACGAATGTTACCATTTCGTGCATCCCAAAATCATCCACCATTTTCTGATATCGTTCTTTTTCTGGTCCATCACCAATGAGTACCAAGTGAACATTATCTTCTTCTTTTACTAGTTTTGCAAATGCTTCAATCAATTTTGGGAAGCCATAAATATCTTTCAGACTCTTGGCAATACCAATATGAAACTCGCCGCTTGATTTATGCATCGAATTAGGTTTGAAATGATCCGTATCTACACCAAATGGAACCAATTCAATCTCTTTATCTGTATATTTTTTTGTCTCCTCCAACATCGCTTGGCTAGTAGAACACAATACATCTGCCGAAGAAAGGGAAAAAGATAATATCCGTTTATTCAATGCCTTTTTAGGAAACTGAAAAACATCACTCCCCCATACAGATAAAAAGAGTGGATGTATCCGAGCAAGTCCTGCAACAAAACCATAGCTAGATGCATAATGGGCATGAACAATATCAGGCTTTATTTGAGTAAGTAAGCTGCGGAGAGCAAAAACAGTTGTCAGATAAGAAAGTTTACCTGGCAAATACTGCGGCAATGCATAAGTTTCAATTTTTTCAGCGTGCCCCTTTGAGTAATGATTGGCAAAGGTAATGACACAAACTTCTAAGCCTTTTCGTTTTAATCCTAGTGCCCATTTTTGGGTATGTGTAGATGAACTAGGGGCAAATAAGGCGATTTTCATAGCTATAACTCCGTTTTTATTTTGTTTAATGTGTGATTAACTGTTTGTACTCGAGCCATCCACGAATTATCTGTTAAAAACTTTTCTTGAATCGTGTTTAAGTACGTTTGATGTTGATCCATCATCGTTTTCGTTGCAGATACCATTTCATCGACTGTAGCTCCTGCAACAACACCATAAGGTCCGCTTTCTACAAAACGTTGTTGAGCAGTACAGTTACTAGCTAATACAGGTAGATAGTTCGAGAGATATTCTACTAATTTCACAGGGACAGAGAAGTCATTATATGTACTTTTGGTCCTTGGCAGGTATGCAAAATCTATCTCTTCATACAACGTATCAAGTTCGTCACCAGATATATGTTTTACCTCTACTTGCAGTTTTTTCATCTGTTCTTTCTGGGTTTCTGCTAGTCCTTGATACTCCGCTTCTCGGCAGACAACAGTAAGGGATAATGGCAATCCTTCTAATCTGATACGTTCCAGCGTTTCCAGCATCAAAGGCAAACCATTATCAGCATGTTTTACAGCACCTACATAGATGGCCCGAACTTGATTGTCTCCTCGATCTACTTTCCGAAATACTACTTCTTTTCCACCAGGAGGAAGGGCAACTTTTGTTCGATTGATATCTACATATTTCCCCATTTCTAAGCTGGGAAGAAAAATTGCATCTGCATACTTCTCATAAAACTTTTCTTCTCTTCGATAAAGCCACTGCATAAGGTTCTTTTTAAGTCCCTTCAGTGGATATAAATCATCGAATTTCCAATATACATCACGATAAAAAATACCCATAGGAATTTGATTTTGTTTTAGATATTGGAACACTTTACGATCAATAAATGGTTTACTTGGAATGTGATTTTTATCTGTTAGCCAGATAGGGATGGTCTGATTTTCTACATAGCAAAACCGAACATTCGTTAAAGACTTTTGGCGCAATAATTCATTCCATCTTTCCTCTCTTACTTTGGACTCTCCAGATACCACGATTACGTCTAAATCTCGATCCCTTCCCCATTTCTCAAAAGCTTCTATCATCTTAAGGGGGCGAACTTTTGATCCACTATCTGCTTTTTTAGCAAGTTCAAAGGGAAAATAAATCAACACTTTATCCATTGCATAAGTCCCTTCCTCATTCAATTAAGGTAAATATCTATATGTAGAACCCTCTAAATAAAAAGTATTTATTATTCCATCTTAACGAAAAAAGACCTATAAAAATATGACAATGCTCCAACAGTCATTTGTCTATCATAACAAGAAAATAGTAACTACACCACACGAAACATTAAATCGGAATGATTTATGCCTCATTACGGAATTTTATATGTATAATTTTTGAATAGAAACTTCATTGATTCAAATTTGTTCTTGTCAGTTGATACATCCCCAACAAAATTGGTAACGCATTGCCATTATATAGAATGTATTTTTGTACCTTTAACGAAACAAAATACAAAAAAGATAGAAGGTGATATGGTGGGTTTAAGTGAAGGAAAGAAAAAAGAAGAAAAATTTGTTACAAATTCGACTTTTGAAATGTATGAACAAGGTGATACCAATGAACCAGTAAGCCAATCTATTTTAGAATCCTATGGGCAATTGGGGATTTCTAATGATAGAGAGGAAAGGAAAAGAAAAGCGTTTCATGAAAAACAAATAAACTCAGATAAAGAAATTTAAATATAAAAAAGGTCAGGTTTATTATAGGGAACCTGACCTTTCACTATTATGAAACATCATAAAAAAATTTAGTTTGGCCTATGAGACGTCTCCCGTCTCACCTTTCTTTCGGAGCTTACCTCTTAATATTGGGATGAAAAATTGGCTCATATCCCTACGCAAAGAAGAGTTCAGGAAAAAGTTTATACATTTAAAAGGTATTGGTGGAACCTGAAATTGTGCACGTTCAATAATAAACTCCCAAAATTCACCGGAAACATTAACCCTCCATCTCTCTCCATCCAAACATAGTGAGATCAAAAAGAGGACTCACAGATAGCCAACCACCATTTCTCAAAACTTGTTAAACAAGTCCTGTTTCTTTCCACCATTCCCCTTACAAAACTCCATAAACAAAAAAACCTACCAAATGGTAGGCTTTCGTTTGNTGCCTGGCAATTACTTACTCTCCCAGGACCCTGCGGTCCAAGTACCATCAGCGTGAGAGGGCTTAACGGTCGTGTTCGGGATGGGAACGAGTGGAACCCCTCTGCTATGATTACCAGACGTATTTACTTTTTGTAAGGAATGCTTTCGCACTTCCAAAATCGGATAGGAAATGATGTTGTTGCGTAGGAGAAGCCCTCGACCGATTCGTATCTGTCAGCTAAACACATTGCTGTGCTTACACCTCAGACCGATCTACCTCGTCATCTACAAGGGGTCTTACCTACTTA
>NZ_ATZF01000037.1 GCF_000428065.1 Shimazuella kribbensis DSM 45090 | reverse complement strand
GAGGTGTAAGCACAGCAATGTGTTTAGCTGACAGATACGAATCGGTCGAGGGCTTCTCCTACGCAACAACATCATTTCCTATCCGATTTTGGAAGTGCGAAAGCATTCCTTACAAAAAGTAAATACGTCTGGTAATCATAGCAGAGGGGTTCCACTCGTTCCCATCCCGAACACGACCGTTAAGCCCTCTCACGCTGATGGTACTTGGACCGCAGGGTCCTGGGAGAGTAAGTAATTGCCAGGCAGCAAACGAAAGCCTACCATTTGGTAGGCTTTTTTGTTTACGAAGTTTTGTAAGGGGAATGGTGGAAAGAAACAGGACTTGTTTAACAAGTTTTGAGAAATGGTGACTTGGTAGGCTTTTTTGTTTATGGAAATCAAATCTATATTTCTTTTTTATATCGATAGTTAACAAAGAAATACTAGATGCCCTAAATTTATAATTTTATAATATTTATACAATAATTAACGAGTATGTAATATACTAGTATTATATAATTAGTGAATATACATTATTAATTACACAAATAAAAATGGAAATAGATTGATATTATCCCGATTACATAAATATTGGAGAACAACTTAAAACTTACTCAGCAAATGACAACCAAGTAACTGTGAAGATAAGTTCTGTTATTTTACATATGGCTTTGTGGGAGGATTATCGATGATCAAAATACAGGGTTTATATAAAAATGTGTGGGATTTGGATGAGTTTGAAAAGTATTATACAAAAGTACTTGTTCCTAAGATATTAAGTATACCTGGTATCATAAAAATGCATTACACCAATTTGTATCATTCATCTGACAAACAACCAGAAGGTCTGAATGATATTCATGTTATGACTGAGACCTATTTTGAATCGGTAGAAGTGATGAGAGATATCCTTAGTTCTGAAGAAGGAATCGCTATAACCAAGATGATTACAGCCCTCTCTGAGGAAAATGCTCAAATAGCTAGTTATATTGCTCAAGAAAAAGTGATTTACGCTCCGAAATGGATTGAGAAAAAGGCAGAAGAAGGAGAAATTATCGAAATTGTTGATTTGGATAGCCTAGACTTATTTTGAATGAAGACGGAAACATTAGATGCTTTTATGTACAGCATGAATGTACTCCTAGAACCCTTTTTGCAATTGGCATTTGAATTCAATAGAAGTAGAAAATAAGAAAACCGATATGTGGATATATCGGTTTTCTTTAATCTCCCTCTAAACAAAAAAATGTTTTTTTAAAGATTAGCAATGGACCAATCGATTTCTTGTTCTTCAATGCTACGTAAAAATTCATTGGTTTTGCTAAATGGTCTACTACCAAAGAATCCATTTCGTGCAGACAATGGGCTAGGATGAGCAGATTCAATGATATGGTGATGGTTATTGGTAATAAACGCTTTTTTAGCTTGTGCATACTTTCCCCATAAAATAAATACAATCGGTTTGTCGCGTTCATTTAGTTTATGTATTACTTCATCTGTGAAGTTTTCCCAACCTTGTCCTTTATGCGCATTGGGGGTTTTTTCTCGGACCGTCAAGACAGCATTTAATAAAAGAACACCCTGTTTAGCCCACGATTCTAGAAATCCATGATTTGGAATCGAATGTCCTAGATCAGATTGAAGTTCTTTAAAAATATTTTTTAGGGACGGTGGTTGTTTAACCCCTGGCTTAACAGAAAAGCTAAGACCATGCGCTTGTCCTTCACCATGATAAGGGTCTTGACCCAAAATGACTACTTTGGTGTTTGCATAAGGAGTCAGATGAAGTGCATTATAAATATCATCTTTTAAAGGATAGATAACTTGCGTATTATACTCGTCTACTAGGTATTGTCTGAGTTGTTTGTAATAGGCTTTTTCGAATTCAGTTCCTAATACTTCTGACCAGTCGTTTTGTAAAATCGTCATTCTTTCACCTCTTCTTTACTATATGTACTATTATGACATACTTTTTCTGTTATTTTAGTAGCAATCTTGTTAATGTTATATGATTTTCTCTAATAGTCAAAACAAAAGAACTGGCATTCTCGTAAGAACGCCAGTTTTTCTATTGTGCAAGCTTTTTTCGTTTTACTACTTGATAACCTATTGTTAGGATGATAAACCAGATAGGGCCAACAATTAGAGCAATTCTTGTTCCTGCATCAAATGCCATCAATATCAGTACACCAATCAAGAAAAGAATGACAATCCAGTTAGTTACAGGAGCACCTGGCATGCGGAAATGACTTCTTTTGATCTTTCCTTCTTTTACTTTTTGATGGTATTTGAGATGTGCAAACATGATAATAATCCATGTCCACACTGCGCCTACTGTTCCAATGCTGGTAATGTAGGTAAATGCTTTTTGCGGTATAAAATAGTTTAATGCAACACCGATCAGTAGAAAAAGGGTAGAAACAGTAATCGCTTTGGAAGGGATGCTTCGATGATTCACCTTTTGGAATCCGTAAGGTGCTTGTCCCAGCGTTGATAAATTGAATAGCATTCGTCCAGAACTGAAAACCCCACTGTTACAAGAAGATAAAGCAGCGGTTAAAACAACCATATTGATGATCATTGCTGCCCCAACGATCCCGACTTTTTCAAAAGTCAGTACAAATGGGCTTACGTTTTCTTGTAGTTGTGTCCAAGGATAAATGGCCAAGATCACGGTTAGAGAACCAACATAAAAAATCAAAATACGCCAAATCACACTATCAATTGCTTTTGGAATCGTTTTTTCGGGGTCTTTTGCTTCTCCAGCTGTTATCCCAATGAGTTCTACACCTATAAAAGCAAACATGACCATTTGCAGCGATAGAAGCAATCCATTCAAACCTTGGGCGAAAAAACCGCCATGAGACCATAGATTAGAGAATCCTGTCGCGTGTCCATTGTTCCCAAATCCTGTAAAGATGATGAGTAATCCAACAAGAATTAACACAAGGATGGTAACAACCTTAATGATAGCAAACCAAAATTCTACTTCACCAAAAACTTTTACAGCGATCATATTGATTAGATAAATTACCACTAATGAGATTAGAGCTGGAATCCAAGTATCTATCTTTGGAAACCATAGATTCACATATTTACCAATAGCGGTTATTTCGGCCATTCCTATGACAATCCACATAAACCAATAGGTCCAACCTGTGAAGAACCCAGCCCAATCACCAATAAATTCGGCGGCATAGGTACTAAAGGATCCAGATACAGGTTTATACATTACCAGTTCCCCAAGAGCTCGCATAATAAGAAAGATGATAACTCCTGCAATGATATAATTAACAATAATAGCGGGGCCGGCTGATTTGATTGCTGTTGCCGATCCAAGAAATAAACCAACACCTATAGCTCCACCTAAAGCAATTAATTCGATATGTCGGCTTTGTAACTCACGAGACAATACTTCTGGTGAGTTGTGCTTTTTGGCCAATTCACTCACTCTTTTCGTTTTATATATTTTTAAAAAAACTTCACTACTCACTTCTTGACAACTTTCTTATTCCCTTTTATAATTTGTAGTATTGTAAAAAAATATGCTGGTGTAGCTCAGTTGGTAGAGCACTTCACTCGTAATGAAGGGGTCGCAGGTTCGAGTCCTGTCTCCAGCACCATCTAAAACCCTTGTGTTTACAGGGGTTTTCTTCGTTTTTAGGAGAGAGAAATCAAGCTGCCCACCAGAATGTCAATGGACCACATTTTGATTACGCACTGCCGTATATTAAGGCTAATAAAAAGACTCTATCATTTAGATAGAGCCGTGAATTAGTAATTTAGATATATTCCAAAAATATTCCGGAAAATTTAAAACGCCCAGCTACAAGCACAATTAGTTGACGATGATAAGATCAAACCTACTGTAATGGATACCTTGGAACCGATCAATGCTAGTAATTTGCGTTTAGCTCATAGAACAGTAGAATCTGGCCGTACGATTGGAAAAATTGTGTTAGAGAATTTTGTTTAAATCAACTTCCGTATTGAGAAGGAAATCCGGAGTTTTCAATCAAACCGATGTTCTTTGTTTTTGCTTGCCTTGAGTGCATAAAAAACACAAACAGCAGACAAGGTTGACAAACAAATGGACCACGCACTAATGAGAACTAAGGGTAAATGAAGGAACAGTGAAAAACTTTGAAATCCCGATTGGGTTTCCTGCATTAAGGTTAACGAAATAACACTGGCGCATTACCTTCGTAATGAAGGGATCGCAGGTTCGAGTCTGTCTCCTTCACCATCCAAATACGATTTGCTAGTAATATAGCCTAATTCGGTTAATTTTTTTGCTTAGTAAGCCACTTTCTTATAAAAAAGGGAGTGGTTGTTTGTTTCAAAAAAAGAAATAATAAAAAGCGGCATGATGACCAAACTTAAAGTTTTGTTTTCGGATAGCATAGATTATTAATTCGAATTATAATAGAGATATCATCATAAGTCTGAATGGCTAGGATCAGGAGTAAGTACATGCCGGCTAACACCCTTGTGCAGAAGATGGGCTCTTTTGTGCAGTACATGCTGTCCATCTACACCATCGTGCAGCTGAAGGGACAGAAGCTGATGACCAAGTACTGGCTGAACGTTGGCTGGGCTACCTTTGTCATCAAGCACACGTGGTACACGAAGTTCCTCTTTCGTCTCATCTCGGTCATCCTGCTGATCGGAGCGACCTACGGGATTCTCTACCACCTTGGTATGGATCCTGCTCTTCTTCTCTTCCTGTCTTCCTTCCCCTTTCTCTACTTTCTGATGGTGGAGTTGATGGATTGGATGGAGAAGGAGGTCGACCTGAAGTTCGGGACCGGCACCTTCGAGATGGTCAGCGGCTGGGTAATGAAGGCGATGGGGTTGATCTTCCTGATCTTTTTCATCTTCATCCCCTACATCTGATCTTCTACCGTTCAGACTGCCCGGTCGACCCATCGATACAGATGGGTCGACCGGGATCAGTATATTCATACCTTCTAATGAGCGCAGGTGTTTTTTTGTTGACAGATAATCAAGTATTGATTAAAAGAATTCATACATATGAAGAATTAAAAGAAGTTGCTGTCATTCGACATGAACTTTGGCCAAATGATGGTGAAGTAGCTTTGGATCATATGAAATTTATATCCAATCATGGTGGAATTATTTTAGGAGCTTACCGAGATGATCAGATGGTTGGTTATGCTTATGGTTTTCCGGGCTATCAACCAAATAAAGTTTATCTGATCTTGCAAAATATTGGTATTCTCCCTGCATATCAGCATCAGAAAATTGGAGAGTCTTTGATGCAATCTGTTAAAGAAGAGGCTAAAAATTTAGGCTATAACGAGATTATATGGACCTATGAACCGCTGGAAAGCGTGAATGCCTATGTGTATCTTCATAAAATGGGTGCAGTATCTTCAGAGTATCTAAAAAATTGTTACGAGTGTGATGAAGATGGATTATCAGTAGATCGTTTTCTAACTCGTTGGGATCTGAATGATTCTGGTCAAGAATCTTCGGAAATACCAGATAATTACCTTGATCAATCTTATAAGATCGATAGAAATGATTTATCAAAGTTGAATTTTGCCGTTTTAGAGAGGTATCCGTATGTTCTCATACCTGTACCTTCTAATTTAAAAACAATTCGTTCTCGAACAGAGTTACATGGATGGAGGACTTTTACACGTTCCCTATTTTTCCAACTTTTCAATCAAGGGTGGGAGGTGTTTAACCTCATCAAAAATGAAGACCCTGATTCCTCTATTCATTACTATGTAGCAAGAAAACGGCGAAAAAAGATATTCATGTAGTCTAAGTAAAGTGAAAGTGTACTCTTGGTTGATTTCGGATCAAGAGTATTTTTCTATTCATCTTTTCCCTTAATTAGAATTATTTGTTTCCCAATATTCCCTGACGGTAAGTGTCAGTGGAGTTTTTTTATAATGAATTCATATATCAGAGAACAAAATTTAGTGATGGAGTGAGAACAATGATAGAGGTATTAATGGGACTTTTATGGACTTTATTATCTATAACTATTTTGACTGTACCCATCTTGATTTTTGGCAAAAAAAAATGGATCAAGATTAATGCAAAACAAAAAAGATGGTGGGTCATTTCCCATGTAACGTTTGTAATTGTTTATTTCACAGGAGTGTTAGGAATTTTGTTCTTTTCGATTTTCTCCTTGAATACAACAGACAATGAATTAATGTACGCAGCTCACTATTTTATGCATAACTTTGATTTGTTTTTGATTGTTCCGGGTGCACTGGGGTCTTTGACGACAGGGATATGGTTAGCAATAGGTACATGGGGCTTGACCACCTACTACTGGGTTATAGCTAAGTGGATCGGTAATATGACCACAATTCTATTTGGAAGTACTTTTATAGGTTCTTGGATCCAAACATCTCAAGTTGAGTTAAATAAAAAAGGAATCGATCCTTTGCAAAATCCAGTATATGTCGAAAGTCAAAAAATGATTTTTATCGGGATAATAATCGTGTTTGCAATCTTATTCTTTCTCACCACCATTACTTACTTAAAACCGTGGGGGAAAAGACAAAAATATAGAAAATAGTAAGTAGTTCTTACAGAGAAGTAAAATGGTTTGAGTTTAAGGGAGTATTACATATTGGGCAATCATTGGATTTGCCCAATAATATTTTAATTATTTCAGTTTTGTCTTATTACATAAACATAAAGTCTAGTTGGTTAAGTTAGTTAGAGGCTCCAAGGTATATTCTCTTAAAAATGATGCAGTTTACTATACCAAATTAGGACTTTTCCGTTCCCTTTTTTGTTCTAGAGAAGAAAATAGTGCGTTCATTAAAAGAAACTTTGCGGTAATAGCAAAGAAATATAGCAAAACATCTGTTAATGGCTTATCATAATTAAGAGGAATATACATAAGGAGTGACGGCATGAGTTATTTTGATGGAAAAAATGAGTTTGCCATTGCAGTAACCGATAATGGACGCCATAAAGTAAAAGGGGCTTTAATTCAAGGAAAACATGTACATACAGATGATTTTTTTAGTTACATTGGGGAATACGTAGATTTGGATTTTCACGCTAATTCAGATGAAGATATGATTGTTCAAATTGGTAGAAAGGGAGAAAAAGGGACTTTTTTTGTAGGTGATTTGGCACGTAGAGCGGGTAACCATGCGAAAAAAGCGAAGCAGGATTCAAAAGCACATGAACAGAATATTATTTTTACTTTAACCATGTTACATCGTCTAGGAGTAGCAGGTAATGTAAAGGTAGGTACAGTTGTACCAATAGAAAACCATCGTTCGGATGCTAAAAAATTGAAACAGATGTTATTGGGAGAGCACTTTGTTACCGTAAATGGTGTGGAGCGGAGAATTCAAATCCTGGATGTCCTTGTAGGAGTGGAGGGTGGAGCTACTTATTATGTGACTCCAGAAGAGGAAACAGAAGAAAAAGTCGTGCACATCATGGCGATTGGTTCAGAGAAATCAAATTTTGCTACCTATGACCACAACGGACGATATGTGCACAATCAATCTGGCTCTTCTTCTAACATTTCTTGGGAAAAGTTTCGTAATTTTTCCAAAGACACTCGTGCAGAAGCTATTGCTAAAGCTATTTTTTCTGAAGTTGGTGGATATCATTGGGATTTGCCATATGAAGACGAATATGGAGATGTTCGAGAAAAGATGTTTTATGTTTCTGGTGGGGCCGCTGAGTTATTGCTCCCTGAAATTCGTAAGTTCTTTCCAAATGTACAAGTTGCGCCAAACCCATTGTATAGCGATTGCTTAGGAATGCTTCATGCTGCTGCTCTAGAGTGGGTCCCCGAAGGGTGGTAAGATAAGATGAGCGAACAAGATACACGGGAGATGCTTGGTACCCGAAAACGTAATGTCACGCTCACCTTTAATTTGACAGATGAAACCGAGCGTGAAATTTACGAATGGTGCAACGAGCATGCTGAAAATGGGTCGACCTTTATCATGAAAGTGCTCTCCCAGTATAAGGAGTATCGAGAGTTTGTGCAAACGGTATCAAAATTACATGATATGATGCCAATGATGCAACAGATGTTTCCGACAGAAGGGGTTAAAAAAAATCCCATCAGCAGTACACTCCAGCAGGTGAGTTCGCAAGTAAATCAACAAGTGAAACAATCCGTAAACCCAAATATACAGCCGTTTTCCAATGTTCCCCCCAAAGCACCTCCTGCTCAACAAGAACCTATTCCTTCTCGATCAGTACGGCATGGAGGTTCGAAACGAAGAAGAACAAGTATGCCAATGGAATAAATAAAAAAGACCTTTGTCATGAACTTACCCTGTCAAGTAGACAGTAAGAAAAAAGCCTAAGCGACCAATGTTCTCTGGTACTCTACTGGAGAACATTGGTTTAATCTTTTCTGGAAACGTTCATGGTTATAGAAGCCAATGTAATCTTGGACAGCTTGAAGAAGCTCCTGTTCTGTTTTACACTGGGAAAAGTACAACGTTTCTGTCTTCAAATGAGAGAAGAAAGACTCAATGCACGCATTGTCTAGGCAGTTTCCTTTGTGAGAGTGGCTGCCTACCATT
>NZ_ATZF01000036.1 GCF_000428065.1 Shimazuella kribbensis DSM 45090 | reverse complement strand
ACGAAAAGGAAAGTCGGAAAGATAATTGCACTTATTAATGTCTCTTCTTTTTTTAGGAGCCATTTTTTCAATTTATCACGAACTTTCTTGTTTCCGTTGTTTACTTAATAATAATTCAAAAAAATTTGATTCTTATTATTTGGAAGTCAAATTGTACTTGGTGACAGCTACGCTGGTATTACCCCTAATAGGATATCAAAAGTTAGAAGTATATGCAGAGAAACCTGATAACTATCGATATCCATATCCAGAAAGTTATCAGGTTCATTTTCATGCTCAAGTAAAACAAATCGATGAGTTTATTGGAGATGAAGAAACGAACGGCAGAACCTTTTTGCCATATGAGGAATTGAAACATTTTACTAATTTACAGCATCGATTGGATTTTATTCAGCATGTACTGTGCAAAAAACCCCACTCCTAAGAGTGAGGGATATGGATTATTGATTTGTACGTAACTTAGAAACATACTCATGAAACTCCATTAGGTTAGCAAAGTCATATTCTTCATAACGCTTGGAAAGGACAGTTACAACGTCATCTTTTTCTGTTTCTGTTAAAGCAAAAATAGGAGGTTTGGAAGGGACGCGAAATTTTGTATGATCGTGTGGTAAAACAACACCGATCGTCCCGATTGCTTGACCGGATTCTTTTTCATATAAAGTGCTCCATAGGCAGCGATGTTGATCCGTCTCTTCTGGATTTGTGCCCCATTCTCTGGAGATGTCCATGTTACCTGGAAGTCTCGAAGAAACAGATAGTCCCGCCTCTTCCAACTGTGTATGCAAAGGCATATAGAGGAAATTCAAGTAGGTTCCATAGGAAGGTTCTCCAACTGTTGCAAAAGCATGTTCCAGTTGTTGCTTTTTCTCCGTTAAGATGACATCCCAGTTTTTTGTCACATGTTCTTCTATATATTCACCAACAGCAAATATTTTGTGTTCATTTTGATTATTCTCGAGGTAAGAAGCTAGAGTTGTAGCCATTTTATCACCACTCCTATAAGTTTTTAGGCGTTTTCCGCCTCTTTTGCCTATCATCGACTGATAAGCAAAAGAGGCGGTAGGAGTTAGTTATTAGTCACTAACATTTATACGCAAAAAAAATTAGATAATACCGTGGCAATACGTTTGCACACAATGTCGAATAAAATTTTCTCTTGTCTCTGTAATAAATTGATCACCAAGAAAGGTAAGGGAACAGAAATAGCCAAATAAAAAAGTTAAAAAAGAAGTCGCTTGTTGATCTGGGTTGACTATATTTGCTTTCTTTTTCTTGCTCATTACTTGAAAATACTGCGATAAAGACTGCTTTAATTGTTTTGGATTAGTGGAGATCAATTTACTTAATTCCGGCATTGTCGTTCGTTCTTGGGTAGCAATTAAGAAAATTGGACGATTTGCTTCCATAAGTTCTAAATAAGTAGTAGCAATCAAAGTCAAATCTTGTTCCAAATCCCAAACCAATTGATTCTCAAATATATGTTGAAAAGAAGAAACGATGGAATGTTTTTCAATTGCTGCTTCCAGTAAATTTTTTTTCGTTTCAAAATGACGAAAGATCGTCATCTCACTCACTTGTGCAGCCTTTGCAATTTCTTTGATGGTAACTGATTTAAAGCCTTTATCTTTCATAAGTTGTATAGCAGTTTGTAAAATGCGATCTGCGGTCCCTTGTTCTGTTTTTGTCATGATTCCACCACTTGTTCAATTTTGTTAGTTATTAATAACTAACAAAATTATATCAAAAGAGTAGGAAAAGTCAATAGTATGAAAGGAAACCAATATTATGTACATTCCTAGTTTCCTCATATACTATTGGGCCCAGTGACAAGGTTCCTATCATTAACTGACAGCTATGCTGGTATTACCCCGTGTAGGTAGTCGGTTAAATCGTGTCTAAAATATGTCAAAATGTATAATTTCCCCAAAATGATACAGGGACCCAATAGCCATCAAGCTAAGCAATTGGCAAATCACTTAGCTTGATGGCTATAAGGAACTGCTAAAGACCGAAAAAAGAAACAACAACCCAATTGGCAACCCATAAGCCAGTTTGCCTTTGATAGCAAATATGATGGATGGTCAACTAGAAACAGCAGAAGAACAATATCAAAATTTATTACAAGCCAAATCGAAACCACATATACTAGATGATTATACAATTCAACATGTGATTAAGCTCTATAAAGAGGAAATTGAATTTATTCCAGTATACGAACAGCAATTAGCCAAGAGATATTTGATCAGAAAATTCTGGTATGGGCAAAAATACCCAATTATCAATATATTCTTATGAATCGAAGTCCCATCTGTGTCATTTTTCCCTTTTTGTCAAAATGGAAAAGTAAATAAGGTGGAGGGTTATCTGGATGAGGATAGGCATACCCGTCCGTTGTTTGGTATAGAGATCCAAATTCCTTTTCAATTCCTTGTTTCGTCATGTTAAACGAAGGGGCATTACTGACCCACATTCCACTTAGGAACCCCTCATTTCCTTGGAGTATGACACTCAAGATTTTCCCATCTGGATAGTTATATGACCTTCCATCTGTATTTCCCCAATCGCCATATTCTCTACTATTATAGCCGCAAGCCTCCTTTATTTGATAGTATGTATAACCCTTTTTCAATTCGCACCCTGCTTCTGGAAGCTGTAACTTGGCGAATAACTCTTTAACTCGTTGTATTTGTTGTTCTTCCGTCAATCCTTCCAACGAACGTTCAGAAGGAACATGATTAATCATCCTGGGAAGAGGAATCCTATAAAAGAAGGAAACATTCGCCACTTTCCCATGCTCGTCAAAGCGAAAACCGAGTAAAGTTTTTCGATTCCCTTTTTTTGCTAAATAAACGTCCCCATCATAAAATAATGGACCCAGCTCCTTTTCAATCATCTCTTTAGTCATTTTAAAGGAAGGTGCAGCATGGACGATAACAGCGAAGAGATCTGAATTGTCATCAAATTGAAAATATAGTTTTTTCCCATCTGAATACTGGTAAATCATAAATTTGACATTCGAATTGTCCGTGCCGACCTGTTCCTTGAAATCTTGACCACAGGTTTCTGCAACCTTTTTGGGTGTATATTCAGATGAAAAGGTACAGGGAGATTCAGGAAGATGGCCTTGCTTAAAGAGTTGAATCATTTTCTTCACCTGTTCAGGTCCCGACAAATCTTTCAGTAATTGTTCAGCAGGCACTTCTACTACTTTTTTAAGCGGATTGACAACCGGGTCCACTATAAACTTTTCAAATACAACCGGTATCAATGAAATCACAAGTGGAATTAAAATCACAAGCGAAATCCACTTGAAGCGATTGCGATCGGCAGGGAAAGAAATCAACTCCTGAGGTTCTTTTTGTGGAAGTTCTGGTTGATTCTCTACTTTTGTTTCTTTGGTACGCTCGGCAATCAAGCCACGTTCCATTTCTGCCAATACAGCTAACATACGGAACATGGCTTTCCCTACGGCTGTAGTGGTGTCAATGCTGTCACGAATGGAAACAAATTCGACTCCTCCTTGTTCTAGTTCGTCTACTAGTTCAATCAGCTTCCTGGTACTCCAACCAAGGCGATCCAATTTGTAAACAACAAGAGTATCGCCAGAGCGTAGTTGTTCTAGCATCTTGTTCAACTCAGGTCGATCATCTTTCGTTCTACTGATCTTTTCTTGAAAGATCTTTTCACACCCTGCTTCTGTTAATGCATCAATCTGTAAATCAAGAATCTGATCGACTGTACTAACGCGTGCGTATCCAATCTTCAAGTTTCCTCTCTCCCTTTGTTATCTACTGTCTTTATCATATCAAAAAGGGTGTTTTTGCCCAGTGCGATTTAAAAAGTCGCTTTCAGTAATATGGTGGCAGCTGACAAGCCTGGCCAAGGAACTTGACTTCTCCACACCAGCGCGGCTGTTCATCAACTTCCTGATCGCCGCTACCACCTATGGTGGTAACACGGAGGAAGGAAAGCGACTCAGGATCGACCGCATCAAGGTTACCGATTTTTCCGGTACGGCGATGCGGCTCTGCGACGTCGCCCCCCTCACTCCATCACGGAGGCAGCGCGCAGGGACAATGGCGTTAACATCGCCGGCTGTGAGCTGACCGAAGAACTCGGTTGGCAGCTGCGGGTACGCAAGGAGCTGGAGTACCTGTCCGGCGACAGCGACGGTCTGAAGAGTCTGCTGATCTTGACCCTCTTCGATGGGCACCGGAAAATCGCTGAGATGGGCTGATGGCGGAATCCAATTCGTCCCCCTTCTGAACCATGCAGGGAGGATGGATTTGATATCCAGAAATAGATGAAATAATACCATATTCACTGAAATGGGCGTGAATACTACAAGTGCTAATGGAACAAAGCGATTAAGCAACATCGATACACCCACAAGAACATTCAATATACTCACGATTCCCATCATATATCCTGTACCTGTAAGAGCGGTCATAAATCTGTTAGCAGCTTCTGGATATTGCATAGTAGGCATCAAGCCTAATAAATTGGATAAACCAACACCTAACAGAAAAACACCAAATACAATACGTGCGATTATCGCGACTTTCCTTTTCATTCACTTTCACTCCCTCAATTGTTTTTCTTGCCTTTTTTTGATACATTCTCTTATTCCAAAACGGTTACTTTATTACAAAAATTAAATTTATGAAGAGGAGGCAGTTTTCTGTACTGTTCTCTCTCGTGGTAACTTAATTTGCAGTCTATGGCAGCAACCCTGTCATAGCAATCCGAGATAACTCCAAAAGAGCCTAGAACCAGCATCCGTTTCACGAAGCGTAATTTGACCAAATATACTTGCTATCTCCATTCACCTGTGAGTATAGTAATTACAGCAACAATAAAGGACAACCTAGGGAAAGTCATGCCAAAGAAGCTGTTCAAGGTGATTTCGCTCGTCCTCGGAATTCTCGGTGGTGTTCTAACTCTGAGTGGCATCTCCTTGATGCTATTCGGAGTGATTCGTTCTGTGATCGAATACGACTCCGAAACGACGGAGGATCGAATCAACGGCATCGAACGAATCGGTCTGGGATACCAGATGTTCGCTGCTGGAGGGGTTCTTCTCCTGATCGTACTCATCAGTGAAGGATTTGAGCGGCAGGCCGAATCCCAGAGTTCTAGGACTCGAAGCCTAAAGCCGTGAACAATCGCTCCAGTGACCCACTCTGAGGTCGTCTTGGCCCCTCGCATCCATCCAAACAGGGTAGATGCGAAGGAGCCATGGATTGGTTTCGTAATAGTAAATTGTTTTATACCCCATATTTCAGTTGAAGAAGTAGATATCAACCTTGTTCCACTCTTGGAATGGACCCCAAATCAAATTATAAAGTTCTTTCATTCACATAACAAAAACGACTTGAGTCCAGATCACACCTCAAGTCGTTTTTCCATTTATTGTTCAAATTGCGTTTCATGACACGGATGCTGGTTCTGCCCCTTTCAATTGAATATTGTCGCCTTCTCTGAGAATTGGAACCATTCTGTTCAATCACTCATGAAGATTTGTGAAACTCTCAATATTACTCCTAGTGAGTTTTTTAACGAGGAAAGCTCCTTGTCTTCAGTTCCTACAGAACTCCGAAGCTGGCAACGTGTTGGTGAAAAGCTATCACCAGAGCAACGCAAATCCCTACTAGGCACAATAGAAACATTGATAGATAACTCAACAACGAAAGGTTGATCAACAATGGACCAATATGATACAAGGCGATTGCTTGAAAGTATCAACAAAATAGAGCGTAATCTTGAATGGTTGAGAGCTGGGCAAGATCGTCAAGAGAAAATACTTGCTGAGATTCTTAAGGCTTTGCAATCTAAAAAAGATTAAGATTTGGGAGGGCTGGCCTCCCATCTTTAGAACGGTAAATCCATTTCAGCATCGATATCAATCGGCTTTCCTATCTTCTGGAATGGATCGTCCCCGTCATCCTCATTCTTTCTCGAATCCAAGAATTTAACATGATCCGCTACGACTTCCGTGGTCCACACTGTGCGTCCTTCGCTGTTCTGATAGCTACTTACTTGCAACCGGCCTGTTTTATATGGACTACGTGGATTGTAAAGTTTGAAACAACTTGATCCATTCCCAGAACAACAAAATGATTTTGTTATTCAGCGCGATCTGTTAGAGGCTCAGATGAGAGGAGGGGAAGCACTATGATCGTAATGGGTGGAGAACCACGCACTGACCTGATGGGTGATCCCAGTGTTGGTTAGAACATAGCCCCAATGAGGGGCTTTTTTTATTGGAGAAAGGGAAATACCTTGATGAGTCCGAATAATTGTATAATAGACTCATCAGAGGTGATACGAATGAACGAAAACGATAATTTAATGCAGATGATGCGTTTAGTGTTGGAACAGGTTCAGAATATGAATGAACGAATGGATCAACTACCTACACGTGAGGAACTCTTAGCAGTACAACAAACAGCGGTGAGTGTGGAAGATCGATCCGAAACAGGATATGTATTGTTGAATTCTCAGCATACCAGCTTAGAGAATACAGTCAATGAATTAAAAACTACAGTTAATGAATTAGGAGCTACAATGGCAGAAGGATTCCAAACAACCGCAGATACCTTGCAGGAAATCTATATACTCAATAAATCATTGGCCGATAAGGTTAACGATCTAGATGACGACGTGAAAGACCTACAACGGAAAATAGGATAAAAGAAGCCACCTCTTAGATATATGTGAGGTGGTTTTACATTGGAGGTACTATGTATTGTTTCGAATCCTTTTTGAAAGGCTACAAACCTGCGGTACTCATGAACCCGAATCATGATGATGAAAATGATATACGCTCTCTTATTGGGTATCCTTTCGTTGAGAATATACAAGTGTTTGCCTCAGCAGGACAAGTACTCTATTTTCAAAATGAACAACTCAAGCAGGATTATTTCTATCAATCAAAAGATACACCTGATCCTCATTCCCCAGAGTTTCACAAGCTACTAGGAATTACACTCGGTTTTCCTCCCAAAGCATCACAATTTTATTCTGAAACTGTGCAAGATGAATCTCTATCATGGAAAAAGATTGGGTTTGAATATTGTGGTATCTGCTGTGTTGGAGCTTTAGAAGATATAAAAGAGAATGTAGAATGGTTCTGGCAGCCACATTGAATTCAATATCTTGACTTCTCGCCATATTGTGCTATGATAATGATAGTTACTAATAACTAACATTAATGAGTGGTGAAATGATGCAGAAATCAGAAACAGGAACCGCAGACCGCATTTTACAGACGGCCATACAACTGATGAAGGACAAAGGTTTTAAAGCAGTTACCATTAAAGAAATTGCACAAGGTGCACAAGTAAGCGAAATGACGATTTTCCGGCATTTTGAGACGAAAAAAAGGTTATTGGAGACCGCAATTGAAAAACACTCCATTGTTACGTCCTTCCAAAATCTTTTTGAAACCCAAATTACGTGGGAGCTGGAAAAAGATTTGTATCTCATCGCTTCGACTTATTTGGATCAAATGGAAGCAAATCGTTCTATTTTCCTTATTTCTGTCCAAGAGCGAACGACAATGCCAGAGTTAAGTCATCATGTCTCACATAGTCCAAAAAAACTAAAACAATCCTTAGCTCACTATTTTCAAGTGATGAGTGAAAAAAAGAAAGCAAAGATCGAATCCCCAGATAAACAAGCAATCTCTTTCTTGACTTTCTTTTTTGGATATTTTGCTTCTCTCACATTCCTAGGAAACCAATTTATTACGGATTCAAAGGAAGATTTTATCCAACATTGTGTGCAAACCTATTGCCGCGGTATCACTTAATTTTTTTTGTTTAGAAATGTTAGTGACTAATAACTATCATTTATTCCTGCTGTCTCTTGTCTCTATCATCCATTGGTAGACAGAAGAGGCGGAAACGCCAATACCTTACAGGAGTGATGTGACATGACTGCAACACTTGTTTCCTATCTCGAAAAAAATCAAAATAGAGCCAAGATTTTTGCTGTTGGCCAATTTCTAGAAGATCATGTATCTGCAAACTGGGATGTTATCTTAACAGAGAAGAAAGCACAGTTGGACCATGCATTTGCAACCGTAGGTGAACCTTCGTATGGAACCTATTTAAACTTCCTCTACCAAAATATCCATTCCCAGTTGAAAGATGCTGGGCTACGAGTTTCTACCCGACTCCCTGGTGATATGGAAATTTCGAGAGAATGGGGAACAAACCCAGAGGAAACAGATCAGTATCGCTGCTTGTGGAGTACATTGTACGAACATGAAACTGATGAACCACTTGGAACCATCGTCACTGTTTTGCCACATGATCATACACAGTTTCGCGTACCAACAAAACCGCCTGTCTTCGCTTTAGCAGAAACAACCAAAGAGGAAGTGGTAGCAACTCTGTCCAAACGGTATGCAGCATTTGATTTTGCTAATCTTCCTGAATTCCATGTTTATGTCGCTCAGTTAAGAGCCAATCAAAAGAATCAATAGTTTATCCTTCCCCTCACTCTATCGGGTGAGTCATCGGTTCCCTATCCAAAAACTTTCATGTGAGGTTCGGTCAAGAAAACAAAGAGCAAGTGAATCAGATCAATCAACGCTTAAAAGAAGATGGATTTTCAGTAAAACCTCCAACACAATTGCATACATGGACGTTTTATGTTGAAGTACCAGGTAATTTTACGGTTGAAGTCTATCATTAAGTAGATCGAAATAAGCGTTGACGAAAAAAATTCCTTCATAGAAGTACCGTACTTTACAATGCGGTATTTCACGTTATATTTCCATTATTTTAAAAATATAGTAGAGCTGAAAAAGGAGATCAACAAAATGAGTCCATCCTATTGGGGGCCAAAGTCTGTAACGTTTTGGCTGGTAGGTGTTGTTACACTATTGATGTTGTATA
>NZ_ATZF01000035.1 GCF_000428065.1 Shimazuella kribbensis DSM 45090 | reverse complement strand
GATTGGACCGAAGAACGCTTTATTACGCATCCCAAATGGGGCAGACTTTATGCCACAGGCGACATCGTTCGCTGGGATGCGAAGGGACAATTGCATTTCTTGGGACGAAAAGATACCCAAGTGAGTATTCGTGGATTCCGAGTGGAGCTCGGAGAGATCGAAAGTCACTTGCAATCGCATCCATTGATTGAGCAAGCGGTGGTGATTGCACAAGCAGGTCGCTTGATTGCCTACATCCAAGGCACGGGAGAATCCAAACAATGGCGTAGTTGGCTGGCAAACAAACTGCCTGATTACATGGTACCGTCCGTATTCCAAACCATTGAGCACTTCCCATTGACAGCCAATGGCAAAATCGATCGCAAAGCTTTGCCAGCACCAGAAGAAACACCAGAAGAAAGCTATACCGCAGCGGAAACCGAAATCGAAGCAACATTGATAGCGATCTGGGAGTCGTTATTGGGGAAATCGCCGATTGGGATTCACGATAATTTCTTCCACTTNGGAGGGGATTCGATTCTNAGTATTCAAGTGGTNTCCCGAGCACGGGAAAAAGGAATGATACTCAAGCCCAAACAACTCTTTGCCCATCAGACGATTGCCACTTTAGCCAGTGTGGCTGAGACCGAAGCCCAAGTAGTAGGAGAACAAGGAACCTTGGTGGGAGAAGTGCCATTGCTCCCGATCCAACAATGGTTCTTAGGAGAGACCAAACATCCCCATCACTTCAATCAGAGCATGATGGTTATCACAGATAAAGTCAACGAAACGAAGTTGCAAGAGACGATCGAAGCCTTGACTGGTCATCACGATGCGTTGCGGATGCGTTTTGTGCCAACAGATAAGGGATGGAAGCAAACATACCAAGCAGAAAACAATATCATACTGGAAGTTGTTGACCTGCAAGCAGAGTCCGATCTAATTGCTGCATTGGAACAACAAGCAGAGGAAGCACAAGCCAGTCTGCACCTGACAGATGGTCCTTTGTTCCGGGCGATTTGGTTCCGTTTATCCCAAGAGGAGGGAAGATTATTATTTGTCGTCCACCACTTGATTATGGATGGGGTGTCGTGGCGAATTGTGCTCGAAGATGTAGAGACGATTTACCAGCAGCTTACAGCAGGAAAACCTGTCTCACTTCCAGCTAAGACCAGTTCGTATCGCCAATGGGCGAAACATTTGCAGGAGCGAGCCACTTCAGCTGAGATTGAAGAACAGCGGAATAGATGGAGAAATATCCAGCCTACTACCTTGCCTTTGGACAAACAGGGGTTAAACACAGAAGGATTCACTAAGCAAGTACAAATCGTTCTAACTCCTGAGGAAACAGCTCAGTTGCTGTCTGAAGCGACGAAAAAAACGCATGCATCAGTAGAGGAATTGATAGTGACAGCATTAGCCCATTCCGTATATCAGTGGACGGCTGAACAGACTCATGCGATACATTTGGAAAGTCATGGCCGTGAGGAACAGGAAGGAATCGATTTATCTCGTACGGTTGGCTGGTTCACTTCTCTCTATCCGGTTATATTAGAAGCTAAGTCTGACCATATAGCCAAAGTGTTACAAGCGACCAAAGATTCATTGCGAGAGGCAAGTGAGCATGGACTAAGTTATGGGCTTCTTTGCCATTTACATCCAGATTCACTAAAAACGGTTAATGCTCCCATAAGTTTTAATTATTTGGGGCAATTTTCATCTGTGCATAATCAAGAAATTGGATTTCTTCGAGGAATATCGAAAGAAAACGCAGGTAATCCAACTGCACCAGACGCGGTTCGTCCGCATTTGATCGATGTAGTAGCAGTATTGTTGGAAGACAAGCTTCAACTCACGTTGTTGTACAGCAGTGAAATTTTCCATAAGGCTACAATGGTTGGATTATTGAACAAGATAAGCAGTTCCTTGTATGAGTTGCGAAATATGAACATGGATCAGTATGCTCTTTCGGATTTTCCACTCGCTCACTTACAAAAACATGAGCTTGATGAGATAAATGGCAAACAGTTGGAAGCTGTTTATCCCCTTTCTCCTTTACAGAGTGGTATGCTTTTCCATTCACTGTATCAGCATGGAGGAAGCGAATATGTGGTTCAGATCGGTTTTGAATTGAAAGGAGAACTAGATTTAGCAGCCTACAAAAAAGCATGGCAAACCATCATAGATAGAAATGCTGTTTTACGTACTACCTTCCTATGGGAAGGATTGGATATACCGCATCAGTTGGTGCATCGTTCAGGTAAGTTGACTTGGACAGAAGAAGATTGGCGAGACATAACATCATTTGATCAACAGAAATGGATAGAAGAATATGTACGGAAAGATCGAGAACGCGGTTTTGATCTGGAAGACAGTATGTTATCTCGTATTCATCTCATACGTTTAACAGAGGATTCTTATCAAGTAATTTGGAGTTATCACCATTTGCTTATTGATGGATGGAGTATGCCATTGCTGCTAAATGAGCTCATGACAGTGTATGAAGCATGGATTACAGGTGTAAAAGCAGCACTTCCAAGTGTGCGTCCATTTGCAGATTACATGCATTGGATAGCAAATCAAAACCAGGAAGAAGCAAAGCAATATTGGCAAAATCAATTAGCGGGTTATGAAAATCCGATTCAACTTGGCGTTCTAAAATCGAAAAAAGACGGTCAACGAGAATCTGTAGAATCTTTTACTTCTCTTTCAGTGGAACAAACTGCTGAACTTACTGCTTTTTGTCGGGAACATCACCTCACGTTGCATACGTTACTTCAAGGAACTTGGTCCTTGTTACTTCAAGCATTTAGTGGAGAAACAGATGTAGTTTATGGAACAACCGTATCTGGGAGACCAGCAGATTTACGAGGAGTAGAAACGATGGTAGGGATGATGATAAACACCTTGCCAGTACGTATAACGATACCATCTGATCAAGCTATTTCCATATGGCTACATGATCTGCAAAAATCATTCCAAGAAATGAGACAATATGAGTATTGTTCCTTAATTGACATTCAACAGTGGAGTGATGGAACAGCGAATCAAAGTTTATTTGATTATCTATTTGTATTTGAAAATTATCCTGCTAGTGAACAAGCAAAAGAAGCAGGATTATCCATTCGATTTACTCATGGAAAAGAAGAGGTACACTATCCACTTACATTGGTTGCAGCATTAGGGGAGAAGTTACATTTCAAATGGATGTATCATACTGATCAGTTTACTTTTTCTGTCATTCAACAATTACAGCGTTGCTATATCTTATTATTGAAACAAATTATTTCGAATCATCAGCAGAAGATAGGAGAACTCAGCTTTCATAGTCCGGAAGAACAACAATTGCTACTCTTATGGGCTGGGGAAGATAGAGAACAACAATCTTTTGTCTCCATAATCAATAGCATTCAAAAACAAGTTTCTAATGCAGGGCACCAAGCAGCATTGGAAGATGAGAATACACATATTTCGTACCAAACTCTAGAAATAAGAGCAAATCAACTCGCACATTATTTGATTGAGCAGGGTATAAATGCAGAGTCGCGTGTAGCTGTCTTTATGGAACGTTCGATTTCGATGGTAATCGCTCAACTTGCCATCTTAAAAACAGGAGCTGCGTATGTTCCTCTTGATCCAGCAAACCCAGCAGATCGAATTCTTTATCAAATCGATGATGCTCAAGTCGGTATGATCATTACAAGTATAGATGGTGAAAAACAACATGCTTTCCATTCTGCAAACAAAATCATAATGGGGCGAGATGACTATCATTGGAAGAATATGCCTGCTTCTGCGCCTGATGTTACGATTTCAGCTGATCAAGCAGCATATATGATTTATACTTCCGGATCGACTGGTGTTCCGAAAGGAGTAGTAATCGAACATCGAGCACTTAGTGAGTTGATCCAATGGCATATTTCACAGTATCAATTAGGGATTTTGGATCGCACCGCTATGATTGCAGGAGTAGCATTTGACGCTTCCGTGTGGGAAATTTGGTCTGCATTAGCTGCTGGGTCCACGATTTCTATCCCAAAAGAATCCATTCGTTTGGATGCAGAAAAGTTAAAAGATTGGTTAGTAGCAAAAGCAATTACCCAATGTTTTCTGCCTACTCCGTTGTTAGAACAATTGATGGATTTCGATTGGTCGACTAACAGCAAATTAAAGGCAGTTTGGACAGGGGGAGACCAACTCCGGCGTTATCCACCAGCTGAATTTCCAGCTAAAGTATTTAATCATTATGGTCCAACGGAGAGTACCGTTGTTACGACAACTACTTTGATTGATGGCCCGCAAGAATACTTACCTTCCATTGGTCGCCCCATTGTTGGAAGGAAAGTTTATGTATTGGATAGCAATCAACAACTTGCACCCTTAGGTGTTGCAGGTGAATTATGGATTGGTGGTAGTGGTTTAGCTAAGGAATATTGGAATCAACCAAGTATCACAGAGGAACGATTTGTTCACCATCCCATATTTGGTCGTATTTATCGATCCGGAGATATGGTGAAATGGCAAGAAGATGGGAACTTGGCTTTTCTTGGACGAAATGATTCCCAAGTAAAAATCAATGGTTTTCGATTAGAGTTAGGTGAAATAGAAGCTGTACTCACCACTTATCCAACTATTCAAGATGCAGTAGTTCTTGCAGTAGACAAAGAGTATGGGAAGCTGTTGGTAGCTTTTGTGGTTGCAGATCAAGACGAACAATTCCTTTGGAGTTCTTTTTTATCTGGCCATTTGCCCGCATATATGGTGCCACAAGTTTTTGTTACATTAGAAGCTTTACCGTTAACTGTGAATGGTAAGTTAGATCGTTCCGCACTACCTGTTCCAGAAGATCGAACAAAAGTTTATGAAGCTCCACAAAATGAAAGCGAAGAAAAATTGTGTACGATATGGTCTGGCATTTTAGGATTGGATCAAATAGGAGTAACAGAAAATGTTTTTCTATTAGGCGCTCATTCCCTGATAGTGACACGTGCTATATCGCAGATTAATCGTGCATTTGGGGTGAAACTACCGCTTCAAGTAGTGTTTGAAAATCCAACAGTTCGGGATTTGGCTAGTAATCTGCCAACGAAGCAGACGGAACAATCGATGCAAACCGTAGATCGTTCCACTACACTCTCTCTTTCTTTTGCAGAAAAAAGACTTTGGTTAATGGATCAATTGCTAGAAGAAAAAGATGTTTATAACATTCCTCTCGCCTTTGAACGCGAGGAGCCGCTAGACATGAATGTTTGGAAGTCTAGTCTGGAACAGATGATGGCTCGACATGAAATTTTACGTACCTGTTTTGTTGAGAAAGAAGGAACACCAGAAAGGGTTATTTCCGAGGAAATAACGGTTCCTCTTTATTTGGTGGATGATGAAGAAAGTTTGCTTTTGGAAAGGAAATATCATTTCGATCTTTCCTCTGGACCGCTTTGGAGAGTAGCGGTGACAAAAGATTTAAAACAATGCTTAATCGTCATGCACCACATCATTACGGATGGTTGGTCATTTGACCTATTTTTTACGGAGTTATGTGATATTTATCAAGCGAAACTGGGCCATGATTGGACAGAGACAAAAAACAATTCTCTTCAATACGCCGATTATGCAGCATGGCAGGAGACACAGACGCTTGATGCAAGTTACTGGAAAAAACAATTGGCAGATTTACCTGTGCTGGCTTTGCCTACAGATTATCCAAGACCAAAAGTACAATCTTCCCGTGGTTCCGTTCGAGTCGTTACTTGGGATGCAGAGCTGTGGCAAGGACTCAAAGATTTGGCGAAAGAAACAAATTCTACTATGTATATGACATTACTAGCAGTGTTCCAAGTTTTATTGCATCGTTACAGTGGTCAAAAAGATATTGCCGTAGGCACACCAGTAGCAAATCGTGCACAGTTAGAGACAGAAGAGATGATCGGTTTCTTCGCCAATACACTTGTCATGAGGGGAGATTTGTCCGGTAATCCGATTTTCCGCTCGTTTATTCAGCAAGTTCGACAGACAGCACTCGATGCGTATCGCCATCAATCGATACCTTTTGAAAAAGTGGTAGAAGAAGTAGATCCAGCTCGTAGCATGGACCATTCGCCGTTGTTTCAAGTGATGTTTACCCTTCAAGAAAATAGAAAAAAAGAGCAGATGGGTTTTGTAGCGAAAAATTTGCCGATTACAACATCAAAGTATGATCTTGCTTTGTCGATTGGAGAAGGCGAGACAGGTGCAGAGGTTGTCTGTGAATATAACACGGATTTGTTTATACCAGAAACAATCGAACGACTATTTGCTCATCTGGCCAATCTAGCTAGCGAGTTGCTCGTGAATCCTGATCAGAAAATCGGAGAAGTACATTTTCTTACTACACAAGAAGCTGCAGCACTCACAAATGAATCTATTCCATCAAGGCTAAAATCGGTTCTGTCTATTCAAGAGCGCATATTGTACCAAGCAATTGCTACCCCTACATCTAGTGCTATCGAGTCAGAAGATACATTTGTGACGTATAAGGAGTTAAATCAGAAAGCAAACCAACTTGCTCATTACTTACGTCATCAAGGGATTATGGCAGGAGACATTGTTGGAATTTGTATGGGACGTTCTGGTGATCTCGTTACCTCTGCTCTTGCTATTTTAAAACTTGGTGCTATTTATGTTCCGATTGATCCAGCTTATCCAGAAGCAAGAATTACGTATTTAGTGGAGGACGCAGAGTTACGTCTTGTACTCTCTCATTATGATCAGCATCTGAAATTAGGATCAATTGGTTGTTATTTGGATCAAGAATGGACATCCATCAAACAGTATCCAGTAGAAGAAGTAGAAGTTATTACTCCTGTTACGGACTTAGCTTATATGGTTTATACTTCAGGGTCTACGGGATTGCCAAAGGGCGTGATGGTTTCTCACGAATCACTCTTACATTTAGTGGAATGGCACGTGGACACATATGCACTTACTCCTTTGGATCGGACTACATTGATAGCAGGACCAGCATTTGACGCTTCCGTGTGGGAAATGTGGCCTACGTTGGCAAGTGGGGGAACTTTGGTTATACCAACGGAAGAAGAAAAAATAGATGTGGAAAAACTCCAACGATTTTTGCTTACAAAGCAAATATCTGTTAGTTTTTTGCCCACTCCATTATTAGAAAGTTTATTGGTTTTGGATTGGCCAGCACAAGTTCCTTTGCGGTATATGTTGACAGGGGGAGATTCTTTACGCATTTATCCACCAACCGATTTCCCTGTTTCGGTAGTGAATCACTATGGGCCTTCAGAAAATACGGTTGTCTCCACTGCGATTGAACTGAGTAGTAGTGGAAGACATACAACTCCACCTATTGGAAAATCAATTCCTCATGTTCATGCGTTTGTTTTGGATGAGTATGGAAATCCAGTGACGATCGGAGTTGTTGGGGAGTTGTATGTAGGTGGTGCTGGACTTGCAGCAGGGTATTACAATCGTCCAGCATTGACGGAAGAGAAATTTATCCAACACCCAATATTCGGACGCTTATACCAAACGGGAGATGTGGTAAAGAGTTTAGAGGATGGCAATCTTCAATTTTTGGGACGTCTGGATCGGCAGGTACAAATTCGTGGATTCCGTGTTGAGTTAGGAGAAATTGAAGCAGTTCTTCGACAACATGGATCAGTGGCAGAAGCTGTTGTTTTGGAACAAGCAGGACAGCTTGTGGCTTATGTTGTATCAAAAGGACGAACAACTGATTCTCTTGTATGGCGAAAACACGTACAGGAGAAGCTGCCAGGATATATGGTGCCTGCTCATTTTGTACCATTGGATTTTATCCCGCTTACTGCAAATGGGAAAATAGATCGCAGCAAATTACCAGATGCTGTTATATTCTCATCAGCCGATTCCTTCATAGCTCCACAGACAAAGGAAGAAAAGCAAGTGGCTATGATTTGGGAAGAAGTGCTAGGTGTACCAGTCGGTGTTGAGGATAACTTCTTTTATTTAGGTGGACATTCCTTATTGGCTGCGAAAGTGATTGCACGGATGAATCACGTCCTGCCGTTTCCTATTACACTAAGACAAATGTTTGAATCGCCAACGATAGCTGAGTTGTTAACAAACACAACTTCAAATAACACATTGTTGGTATTCCAGCAAAAAGATAGACCAGCAAAACTGCCTCTATCTTCTGCTCAAGAACGATTATGGATTTTTCATCAATTGCAACCAAATAGTGTAGCCTATCATATCCCATTAGCGGTTCAGTTGATAGGAGACCTAGATATCTTCGCAATGAAGAAAGCATTTGCAACTATTGTCCATCGCCATGAATCGTTGCGGACTTCTTTTTACGAAGAGGAAGGAAAGGTATATCAAACGATTCGAGAAGATGGTCATGAGTTGGAAGTAGAAACATGTGCTTATGAAGCGGCACTTCAAAGTATAAAACAAGACGCCGAAACTCCATTCAATCTTGTCCATGATGTACTTTATCGAGCTCATCTTTATCATGTAGATCATCAGAAATTTGTTTTTTATGTAAATGTGCATCACATTATTGCCGATGGTTGGTCTATCCAACAGTTGTTACATGAACTATGGACAGGATATAGTGCAATTACCAAACAAGAAGAACATCAACTTCCGCCTCTGACAATGCAGTATGCGGATTATGCATGGCAAGAGCAAGCATGGATGGAAAACGAAAGTATGCAGCAAGAGCTGGGATATTGGAAGACGAAGTTGGCCGATCTTCCTGTACTCGATTTACCGACAGATCATCCTCGCGGCAGTGAGCAAACCTTTGCTGGGGCAACCTATTCGGTCATGTTATCGGAAGAACTGCGAGCGGGAGTAGCGAGATGGTCCAAGGAGCAGGGAACAACGTTTTATATGACCACGTTGGCCGTTTTCCAAACACTATTGGCTCGTTATACGGGAAGTACCGATATTGCAGTAGGAAGCCCTGTAGCAGGCCGATCTCACGCAGAATGGGAATCACTTATTGGTTTCTTTGTCAATACGCTGGTGTTCCGCAACGATTTGTCGGGAGAACCTACATGGAACGACGTATTGCAACGCGTGAAACAAGGAGCAATCGAAGCTTATGCCCATGCGACTGTTCCGTTTGAACGGGTGGTCGAAGAAGTCGCCCCTGATCGTCACTTGAGCCACTCTCCGCTGTTCCAAGTGATGTTTTCAGTCGAAACGGATGCATGGCAA